>WGLS01000029.1 GCA_016125455.1 Alphaproteobacteria bacterium | reverse complement strand
GCGTCGAGCGCTGTTTCAACAAGCTGAAAAACTCACGACGCGTCGCGACAAGGTATGATAAAACCGCCGATAGCTACACAGGCTTCCTGCACATCGCATCGATCCGTCTATGGATCAATCACTTTGTCAACAGGACCTAGAACGCCGGGTCCTGGTCAAGATTCGGCGTGGATATGGCGAGTGGTTTGGGCGGCTGCTGGAGCTCTTCTTATATGTGGCCGCACCCCAAGCTCCGCCACAGCTCAACTGCGCGTCACAGCTGGATACTCTGGATCGGCAGACCTTTTTGTCCTAATGGACGAGGCGTCCTTCTGGTCACCGGACGGGATTTCCGACGAGGAATAGCGCACATACTGGGAAAAACGTTTTGGTTGGAACAAGGAAGATCAGGCGTGAACTGATCATCATGCTAAATTTTGAAATCGTACGTGCTAGGCTTATAGGTAGGCGGAACAAGACACCTCGACAACGCGGGATGACATATTTGCAAGACTGAGTTCAGCGCAGCCGAGCACCGATCCCTTTGCTGCATATTTTTTCGCTTCAGCATCGATAAGTGACGCCCTCGCTGGCTTGGGCGATGGCTTCACCCGCAGCGATGCAAAGATGCTCAGAAGCTATTATCGACACTTCGAGCCGAAGTGGCGGGAACTTCTAGCGGAAAGCAAGGGCTTCACAGATCGCGCGATGAGATTGGAAAAGTCAGTGAGCGGCCAAAACGTTGACGCATGGCCTGCCACCCGAAAAGTGATCCGGGTGATATGTTAGACTTGGCTCCAATGAAGGAGCTGAGGAATGGGACGGAAGAGACGGGCGGCTGAGGAGATCATCGGGCATCTTCGAGAGGTCGAGATACGCCTGGCGAAAGGCGAAACGAAACTTCGGATCCTTCACAGCCCTCGTCGCCGCATTCCTGCTCGTTAAATCCGTCCACACGGCCTACCTCAAATATAACATGAAGTTGCGCGTCGCGGCATTCCGCTACCGCCAAATTTTTAGTTGATTGGCGGAGTACATCTCGTCTATCGGCGGTGGTCGCCCGTCAGAAAACGCGAACGCCATGGGTCTCCTCGAACCGGCGGCAATCTTCGCGCGTATTGACCAGCGGCTCGCCCTTTACGTTGAGGCTTGTGTTCAGAAGAGCTGGACAACCTGTGCGCTGGTGAAAACCCTCCAGGACGCGTCTGAAGACACCCTGATCCGCCGCCACGGTCTGAACCCGCGCAGTCCCATCGACGTGCGTCACGCCCGGATAGGCGCGCGGGTTCCTTACGTGCGCGACAAACTGCATATAGGGCGTATACGGCGCTGGGCCGTCGAACAGGTCGTGAAAGTGCTCCTGAAGAACGGCAGGTGCGAACGGCCTGAACCGGTCCCGGCGCTTCACGGCGTTGACCCGCGCCTGCGCATCCGGCTTCCGCGGATCGCACAGGAGGGAGCGCCCGCCGAGCGCCCGCGGGCCGAACTCGGCCCGACCATGGGCGAGGCCAACTATCTCACCTTCGACAAGCGCCGCAACGACGGCATCGACGTCCGGCGCACCTCCAATGGTGTGACCGAGAAAAGGCGAACGGAAGGCAAGGCGACGGGATCCGAAAGCAGCGATCGCGCCTAGGCTGGACCCAGCGTCACCCGGGTTTGCAGGAACTACCACTTCGTCGAATCCAGACGCTTCTGCGATGCGTGAATTGGCCTTGCAGTTCAGCGCGACGCCGCCGCAGAGCGCCAGTCGCGTCTCGCTTGTTTTCTTGCGCGCCCATCGGCAGAGGTCGACCAAATAGTCCTCAGTAATCCTCTGCACGCTCGCCGCAATGTCTTCCGTCCTATCGATGTCTGGCCGCCACCAGTCGACGCCACGGTGGACGTTCATCTTCAGTTCAAAGCGGGGCGCGACGTCGGTCGCGACGAAATCCGCTTTGATCTCATCGGTCAGCGACGGCTCGCCATAGGCGGCGAGCGCCATCAAGAAAAACTCCTCTTCATTAGGACGAAAGCCGCAACGCCGCGTGAAGGCCGAATAGAAAAGTCCGACGCTGTGCGGATAATTCTGCGTCCAGACGAGGCGTATCTGGTCACCTTCGCCATGCCAGACACTCGTCGTCGTCCACTCGCCGATGGCGTCGACCACCACAATGGCGGCGCTTGGCAAGTCGGATAGCAGATACGCGGCCGCCGCATGCGAACGATGGTGTCCGACAAGCCGGATGGGCGCCTCGACACCGAGCTTCCGGAGCATACGCGCCAAGTCGGAAGTGGCCTTTCTGGCCCGCGTCGGGCTTTCGAACGCCTGCCCTGAAAGCCATTTTCGCGTCGCCTTCAGGAGCGGACGTTCATGTAAGACCACTTGACTTGGGGAACCGAACTGAAGCGCGTCAGCGATGAGATCCTCATTTAGATGGGGATCATTTTTGACGCGGCTATATCTTTCCGCGTGTGCGGCGAACAGGATGTCTCGCCCGTCGACAACGGCCAGAGCGGCATCATGATCTCCGGCGCTGATCCCCCATGCGAGGCCGTCAGTAAACAAACGGATCACGCTTCCTCGATGCATCGCTGCGACGGTCGGCGGCGCGTTCAGCACGTCGTCGTCTGAACAGTCGCAAGATCGCGCGGACGAGAATTTTGATCGGGTTCAATATATTCATCTCCTCCAGCGCAGCTCGACGTGTTTGGCGAGCCGCTCCGCCCATGCCCGATGCCCCGCCCGAAGCGGATGGCCGTCGGGACCGGAGGGAAAGCCGCCGGCTCTAACGAAAGTCAGGAAATCGCCTGAGGGGTCGTCAAATCCCGCAAACCGGTCACGCCGGACGCGCTTCCGAAGCATGGTCAGTTCAGGATGAGGCTGCGCTATAGGCAATGCCTGGGTAAACAGATGCCTCACGCCCTCCGCGGCGAGAAATGACTGTAGTGAGATGACGCTGGTCAGGTAGCGGGTCAGGCTCTCGCGATCCGACCAAAAAGAGCGCCGAATGACCCGACGTAGGGCGACAAGGTCTTCTGGCGCATCTTGCGGGGGAAAGTGCATTTGTAGACTAATCCAGAACTGGTCTGGGTCCGCTGTTCCTTCCTCTTGCGAGAAGGCGACTTCACGGCGGTCGGGGGACGTCCATCCGATCAGCACGAACAAATCGTTTGTTGCGCCGCCTGAACCAAGATATTCGGCCACGAACGTCATAGTTGTTCGCACAATACGGTCATTGCCGGCGCCGCCAAGTGCAACATTGCGCAACGGAGCATTCATCCGTTCCGCTAGGATCGCCGGCCAGGCGTCCGTCTCCGGCGAGACGAGCTCAGCCCCCATGGTCATAGAGCAACCGTTCGCGAATACGAGCATGGCGGACCCTCACGGACCTGTGTCAGCGGTCGCCGGTCGTTGCATGGGCGTAGAGTCACAAAGCGTGTCGGTCAGGACGCACATCGCCGCCATCTCGCCGTCGACTGACGGTCGCCGGCGAACGGCGTCAAGCGCCTCGGCGATGTCTTCAAGTCCAAGTCCATAATCGCCGCACCTTGACAGAAGGCGGCATAGCGCCCGGGCATACTCGCTAAGTGAAGCCGAAGGGTCTCGGACCAGGCCGGCGGCGAAAACGATCGCTTGGTCCCAGTCTTCGTAACAAGCCAATGCATCGAGAATGGCTCTCAAAGCGTCACCGCGCGGCCCCGCGTCCCCTTCCGGCAAGGTTTCGCACAGGGGAACGACTAGCTTGAACCCATATGGCGGCATTAATATGTGTAGGAACAACTGCTCCGCCAGGATCGCCGCTGCCGCGATGGCGTCCTTATCCGGCGCGGTTTTTCCCGAAAGTAGTCTGGCGATCCGTACCGTCGCGTTGACAGGTATGGAAAGTTCCGCATCGATCCTCAATACGCTGTCGTCAATCGCGTCGCAGGCGCTGTGGACGTCGTTTTTGTCTGTAACAAGACAAAGAAGAGCAGCGGCGGCGCGGCGCGCACCGTTATCGCTTCGTCTAGCGGCGCTTCCATAGGCCTGCGTCCGGGCGGGAAGACGGTCGAGCGCCGCCTCGATGTTCGACGTTCGCAAGTCGCCGATGTCCAGCAGCTCGCCGCTGGCCTCGCAGACCATCGCCCGCCAGTGCTTTGACGCCTCCGGCAAACTATTCTCGTCAAGCGCGGCGACGACAGGCGTTCCCGCGATCAAGCAGTCGGCCAGCGCATGACATTTCATGTCACAAATCGCCGCGTCGACCCCGAAGAGAAGTTCGCTCGGCGAACCGCTCAGCCATGAAACGTTCGGAGCCGCAAGCATCTGGCCGTTCCCGATGGCGCCGCAGTATGCTATAATGTGCGTGTCTGGTCTGTCGACCACCGCGGCGCAGCAGGTAAGCAGCGCCTCCCGCGAACCGGAGTCGTGCCCGTCAAAGGCGACGAGGACGATCCGCGCATGCCGGTTGAACACGCCGAGACGTTCGCGTGCCTCCCAACGGTCTAGGCGTTCGATGTTCTCCCGCGGACCAAGCGAATCGACGTGTACGATCGAGGGGACCGATCCGGCGTCCGCTGGCCCGAACGGCGAGTCCGTCCCCATCAGGATGACCGTGTCGAACAGCCTTGATATCGCAGCTAGCTCTCGTTCGTCCACGAGATCAGCCAATTCTGGCCCCCAGAGTAGAGCAGACGTTCGGCATAGATCGAACACGCTAACGAGTTCGCCGAAGGCGCCTCGCGGCCAGCCATCGACGATTAGTAGATCGGGGTGGAACGAGCCGACTGTCTGCCAGACAACCTGTTTCGCAATCGCGCGATGGGCGCGCGTCTCGACACTCGCCCGTCTGGCCGCGCGCGTCGTTGGCAGGCTTACCGAAGCCACCGCCTCTGAAAGGTCGATGGGCTGCGTTTCGGACGATGTTAGGAACAGCGCTTCGAGACCATGCCCGGCATGATCCGCATACCGTCTTAGCCACCGGTGAACGGAAATCTGTCGATAGACGTCGCCCGCCCCATTCCCGTTGATGGCGTAGTTCAGGATACGAAGGTGGGCCATGGAGAAGACACCTGACTCAAAGCGGTCAGTCTAGTGCGGGCTGATTAATAGAACCCGGCTTGGGAAAGCTTAAGGTCTGTTTCCGTTTCCTCGTCGGGGATTGCGCGGGAAACAAGCCCAATGTCGACCCGGTCCTGTTTGGACGGCGCGTCGACCGCCGGTTGTCGACAATCTGAGGTGATTGCCGTCATCAGTGCGTCGACGCCGTTTGCGTCGACAAAAGCTGAGACTGCGTCGGCAAGATTGCGGCTCCGACCTGGGACGCGGGCCAATTGACGGCGAAGTAGCGTTTCGTCGTTCGGCGGACCGCTGGCACCGAAGTGTCTCGAAATCGCCGCGTAGGCATTGGCGGCCGCCTTGGCGCCTCGGATCGTGGAACCTGAATCGCTCACTTTATCTCTTCCTTTCGCAGTCGTTGTCCGGTTACTTGTCCAACCGCGCGTCCGGTGAAATTCTGGCTTGCGCGCCGCGCAGTAGGTCAATGTGCCGGCTATTCTCCGCCAGCGCCCCTAATGTCGCAGACCCGCGAACGCGCTGTTCAGGGAGCCGCTTCGCCCAGATGCCGCAAAAGCTCACGCGACGGCCCGAGGTTTCCAAATCCGAAACGCTCCTTTAGTTCAACGACTTCATAACACGGGCAACAGACTGGACCGCCTTGCCGCAGTCTTTCTCTGCGTCCGCCAGCCAAGAGCCGAAAGTGCCGATTGCCTCGTCGAAGGCTTCCGGATCGTCGCCTCGAAAATGCGCGTCCACCGCCACGTTCATGCTGGCGAGCGCCGCTTCGAGGCGCATATTCACGTCGCGCATGATAGTCGTCAGCTGGCGAAGGTCGTAGTCTACCTCTTTCAACGCTTCGCGCCGCCGGCCGCGTAGATCGATGTATAGCTGGGACATCGCGTCGTGCACGAGGCTGGGGAACAAGAGGTTGTCAAAACTTTTCCGGAATCTGAGATAAATCAGCTGGAGTCCGCGTTCGAAGGCCGCCGCGTCCGACCCTTCCGCACTGAGCTTGACAATGTTTTCGCGGGTGCACGCAGCGAGGTTGGCAAGCTCTTGAATGGCGCTGTGAAAGTTAGGGTTCGCCTTTCGAAGGGCCTTGCCCTGAGCTTTGCTGTCCACCACTTGATTGGCTGGCGCCTGACCAGCAAACTCTATCGCATTGTGCTTGGAGTGGGACTGCGCGGCCGCGCCGTAAAAGGACCTATGGGCCCGGGCGTCTGGAAGAAAGAAACTATCGACGGCATATGCGTCGAATCTAACCCGAAATTCCAAATCTTTAATCATTAAAGTCGCCCCCACGACTGTCGCGCAACAGGACGGTGAAGTCGCTGGTGCAACGCGAGATGTCACCATCAAGATGTTTGGATAGTAGTGGCTAACCGCCAGGGTGTCCATTGTCGCCGCGTCCACTGCTTAAGCGGCCGCGCGCCCGGGCCATCAAGCCGGTTGACTTTTCTACGCCGAACAGAAGGCTGGCGACGGGCGTGAAAAGCGTCGACCATGAAGGCTGGTTTTTCCAATGTCGTCAGACGAACTAAACGATAAGCTGCCAAGCGAGTCGTACTGCCCGTTGCCGTGGTCGCACCTGTACATTGACCCAGTGGGCGCACCGACTACCTGCTGCATGGGCGATCCAATGCCTTCTCAAGACGAGCTAGGCGTGACGATCAAAGCAGGACAGCGCCGCGCAATCGACAGGCACCTGCGCTCGCCCAGAATGCGCGGCGTTCGCGAGGACATGCTCGCTGGACGGAGGCCCGCCGTCTGCGCGGCGTGCTGGAAGGCGGAGGATCGTCGAGGCCAGAGCTACCGCGAACAGGCTCTCCGAATGAGCATTCCAGGCATAACGGGGCTGAGCGCCGATGCCCCGGCGGAGATATCCTTTATCGACCTAAGGCTCGGCAATTTCTGCAATCTGAAGTGCCGAATGTGCGTCCCTTACTCGTCGAAAACAATGATCCCGGAGTATCGAGAGCTTCAGGATGCTAACGATGACTTTTGGGAGGATCTTGCAAATCTGCGCTGGTTTGAAAGCGACGTCTTTTGGGAAGATCTGGCGGCGCATTCGCGCGCCTTAACGCGATTGCATCTTGCCGGCGGCGAGCCGCTCTTGATCAAGAAAAGCTGGGATTATCTAAGGCGGCTGATTGACAGTGGACGGGCGGAGCATATCGACCTCGCCTACAATACCAACCTGACGGCGATTCCAAAATGGGCTGCCGAGATATGGTCGGCTTTCCGATCAGTGCACCTTTTCATTTCCGTCGACGGCATCAGGCGGATTAACGAGTTCATCCGACATCCGATCGATTCTGACACGTTCGAACGCAATTTGCGCAGGGTCGAAGAAGACCCGGCGTCGCTAAGCGTTTCCAGCGCCTCCATCCACACAACGGCGCAGATCTACAACGTATTTTCGCTCCCGGATTTCTTCCGCGAACTGCGCGCATTTAGGTTTATTTCCCGATATCCCCAGATCGGACTGGTCACCCACCCTGAGGCGTTTGACATAAGGGTACTGCCGGCGTCGCTTAAGGCCGAAGCGGCGGCCTCGCTGGAGGCGTATCTGAACGAGCCGGAAGCAACCGACGGCTCGCACGACGCGGCGGGCTTCGCCGCTCAGGTGATGGGCCTGGTCGAACACATGTTGTCAGCGGATCATTCCGATCGCCTGCCGGATTTTCGGCGCATGAACGAAGTGTTCGACCGCAATCGGGACCAGCGCGCTAGCGACGTCGTTCCGCAGCTGGCTCGTGTCCTGTCATGAACGCAAGGCTCTTCGACATCCGCGACCGTCTGAACGAGGTGTCGCCCTCCTTCTGCCTCGCCAAATGGTATCAAGTCACCTTACACCTCCAGAATGGGCATAATCACTCCTGCCATCATCCCGGCACGCACAGAACGCCGTTGGCAGAGTTGAAACGGTCCGTAGACGCGCTTCACAACACCAGCCTAAAGAAGGAGCTTCGCGCGCAGATGATGCGCGGCGAGCGCCCTTCGGAGTGCGCTTATTGTTGGACTGTAGAGGATAGTTCTGATGCGGCGATCTCCGATCGTTTCGTGAAGTCGGCCGACCCCTGGGCTGCGCCACATTTAGACCGCGCCAGAGCGGCGGGCGGAGAGGACGATGTGACGCCGACCTATGTCGAGGTCAGCTTTTCCAATGTCTGCAATTTTGCTTGCAGCTATTGCGGACCGTGGGCGTCCTCGAAATGGGTGGAGGAAGCGAGGCGCGAAGGGCCGTACCCGACTTCGACCCATTTCAACGGCATCGCCTATCAAGAGGAAACCGGACGACTACCGATCCCGGAGCGCGAAGAAAACCCTTATGTCGAAGCGTTCTGGGAGTGGTGGCCGGAGCTTTATCCGTCGCTGCACACCTTCCGCATAACGGGCGGCGAACCGCTCCTGACGTCGCACACGTTCAGGGTCCTTGAATGGATCAAGGCTCATCCGCATCCGGAATTACGTCTGGCGATCAACACTAATCTTTGCGTCCCGGCACAGCTCGTGGAGCGCTTTTTCCGCCTGGCCAAGGAAATCGTCAACGCCGGGGCCGTCGCGGCGCTGGATCTCTTCACGAGCGTCGACGCTTATGGCGCGCGCGCCGAATACATGCGCACCGGGATGGATTACGGCGTCTGGCGGCAGAATCTTTGCCGGTTTCTCGAGGAATTGCCTAGTGCACAGGCCGTCATCATGTGCGCCTTCAACGCCCTGTCAGTCAGCAGTTTCACAAGGCTGTATCATGATGTCGAGACGATCCGCAAAAACTTAGGTGCGCAGGCGGGTTCGCGGCTGAAGGTCGACCTTCCCTATTTGAGAGACCCAGCGCACCAAAGCGTGAGAATTCTGCCTGCGTCTTACCTTGACCGGATCAATGCGGCGCGATCCCTTGTTGAGGCTTCTCCCAACGCGGGCCCTATGGAGTCCGCGCAACTTTCGCGTATTCTGGCGGTACTGGAAAAATCGGCCAACGATCCGGACCGCGATCAAGCGCGCGCGGACTTCTATCTATTTTTCAACGAATTCGATCGCCGGCGCGGGAGTTCGTTCCTGGCGTCATTTCCGGAAATGACGCCCTTCTTCCGCTTGTGTCGCGACATCGCGCTTGAAAGGGCCCAGGAATAAAATCAGCATGAATACGGACGGAGAAGTCAACGCCGAAAAGAATGGCCTAGCGACGATCGAACCCGCGCCGCGCTATCTCAATGCGGAGGGCCTTGGGGTCGTGGCGTGCTATTTCAACCCCGGCCGCTTCCGGACGAAGCGGGAGAACTTTGAAATGTTCGCGGCGCCCATCCGTGCTGGCGGCCTTACCCGCGTCTTTGTTGAGTGCGCTTTTGAAGACACCCCTTTTGATCTGCCCAAATCTGGCGATGTGCTCCGCATCCGCGGCGAAGGAGCTGGCGTCATGTTTCAGAAGGAGCGCCTTTTGAACATCGCGGCGCGCCACTTGCCGGAGCATATCCGGCATGTCGCCTGGCTTGACGCCGACGTACTTTTTGCCCGCGAAGACTGGGCAATCGCGACGTCAGCAGCGCTTGAACGCGACATCGTCGTTCAGCCGTTTTCATTGTCTGTCCGACTACCGCGGGGCGCTGCGCGCTATTCCGGCTGTGGTAAGGCCTGGCCTGGGTTCGCGGCCGTCTACAACCAGGCACCAAGTCTGTTTACGACCGGCCGGTACGACCTGCACGGTCATGTCGGATTCGCATGGGCGGCGCGCCGCACGCTGTTTGAGAGCATCGGCCTCCGGGACGTCGATCCAAATGGCCACGCAGATCATCTGATGGCCCACGCCATGGTTGGCGACTGGTCGACGCCCTGCTGTCGGCGACTCGTCGGATTGCATGGTCCTTATGCTGAGGAGGCGCGCGCCTGGGCGCGGCGTTTTTACGCCGAGATCGAAGGGCGGCTGGGGGCCGTGAAGGGTGCGCTCCTGCATTTGTGGCACGGGCGGATCGCCGATCGACGCTATTACAAGCTGGCGCTGGACCTGCGTAAATTCAATTATTATCCTGCGCGGCATCTTCGACACGCAGAAAACGGCCTTTGGGCGTGGGCTGACGATGCCGCGGAACTCGGCGACGCCTATCAGCGCTATTTCCTCCGCCGTCGCGAAGACGTCTAGGGCCAAGACCCAACACCAGTAGCACACGGTCGCTGTGAGTTGCACGGCGGCGAGGAAGTTGCGGGCGAGCCTTTCATAGCTGGTTGTGATGCGCCGGAAGGATGCTGACAGGCTAATGCTAACTTGTCTCCGGTGAGAGCGGGAGACGCTGCATTGCGGACGGGATTTCCTTCGAGCGGCATCGGTTTCCACCGGATGTCATCCGATATGCGGTCTTTTGACCTGAGCCCTTTGCCGCCCTCACTTTTTATGGGAGCGCCGCGGGTTGATAGTCCATCTGTTCGGTTTGATCGAGTGCGCCGTGAGCCGAGCCCCTCAAGAGCTCGGGCGATCGGCGCACGGACGCCGGCGTATGGCCGCCCAGCGCCGAGTGCGGCCGGACATTGTTGTAGTCGCGCCGCCAACGCGCGCTGACGCGGCGGGCATGGGACAGGCTCTCGAAGACCTCCTCGTTGAGCAGCTCGTCGCGTAGCCGGCCATTGAAGGACTCCACGAAGCCGTTCTGCTGCGGCTTGCCCGGAGCGATGTAGTGCCACTCAACACCAGCCTCCTGCTGCCAGCGCAGGATCGCCCGGCTGGTCAGCTCCGTGCCGTTGTCGGAGACGATCATCGCCGGCTTGCCGTAGATCCTGATGAGGGCGTCCAGCTCACGCGCGACCCGTTGGCCCGAGAGCGAGGTGTCGCATACCAGCGCCAGGCACTCGCGTGAGAAGTCGTCGATCACCGCCAGGATGCGGAAGCGGCGGGCCGCACCGAACACATCCGCCAGGAAGTCCAGGCTCCACCGCTCGCACGGCCCGGATGGCGCGAGCATCGGCCGGCGCGATCCGGTCGCGCGCTTTCGCCCGCGGCGGCGCTTCACCGCCAGGCCTTCTTCACGATAGAGCCGCCTCAGCTTCTTGTGGTTCATGGTGATGCCTTCACGCTCCAGCATGATGCCGAACCGCCGGTAGCCGAACCGGCGGCATTCCGCCGCGATCTCGCGCATGCGCTCGCGGACCTCCGGGTTGTCCGACGGCCGCTCCCGGCGAACGGTCTTGGGATCGACGCTCACCAGCCGGCAGGCTCGACGCTGGGAGACCTGGTAGCGCTCCATCAGCGTCAGGGCCGCACCGCGCCGCCGCCGGGGCGTCGTCAGTTCTTTCCCAGCAAGTCCTTGAGCATGGTGTTGTCCAGAACCTGCTCGGCCAGAAGCCGCTTCAGCCGCGCGTTCTCGTCCTCAAGCTGCTTGAGCCGGCGAGCGTCCGACACCTCCATGCCGCCATACTTCGACTTCCAGCGATAGAAGGTGTTCGCGCTGATGCCGTGAGCGCGGCAGACCTCCGGCGTTGGCCGTCCCTGTTCCTGCTCTCGCAGGATCGAGATGATCTGCTCCTCGCTGAACCTGCTCTTCCTCATAAGTCCGTCTCCTTGTTGAGCGGACTCCCATTTCAAATGCGGGGCCAGACGGGGCTCAGGTCATGAACAGAATCCTTTCGATCAGGACGAAGTGAACATATTCAGCCGCGCTTTCAGCAATTGAAGCAGCACGTCCTTGCAGCGCTCAAGTTCGCCAATGTCGGCAATGCTGCGCCCATAGGACCAAAGGCCCTGACTTGCAGTCGCCAGGAAGCCGGCGATCTCACTTAGTTCCACGTTTGGCAGGTCCGCACCGGCTCACTTCGCGGATTTTTCAACGGCCCCACGGAACGCATTGCGAAGATCCGCCATATGCTTCGCCACAATGGCTCGTACAGCTTGATCATGAGGCGCAAGTTCGGTCATGACATTCGCAAGAAAACATCCCGGACCCGGCATTCCGTGTTGCTTATGCAACTGAATGAAATGGGAGAAATAGGCATCAATGCCCTTTAGGCCGTCTCTGTCCGAGCGCAAAATCGATAGTGCGGGATCGACATACTTGTCTCTATGGGCATCAAGACATCCGAGAAGCAGATCTTCCTTGTCGCGAAAGTCTGTATAAATTCCACCTCGACTAACGCCGGTGGCTTTCACAAGATCATCGACCGACGTCGACGCAAAGCCGTTCTTCCAGAAAACGCTCATGGCACTGACCACGAGATCATCCCGCGACTCTGATCGTGGTCTGGCCATTGAACACTCCTTCTGAACGACACAAGAGTTCCGTACTCGCTGCAACTTCCATGTCACCGCCGATTCCAAATGGCTTCCAGAATTTTCTGCAACCCCTGATTCGAAACGCCGAGGATCCATTGACCAACTTTTCTATTGTGTTTTGGAATGAATGTTCCATAATAAGGTGACGTGAACAAGCATTGAAAAGCGGTTCAACCATGGCAGCAACGACCGGAATTAACCGCATGACAGGAACCGTACTTGTTTTTGGTGCAGGCACGCCGAACGGTATCGGCGGAGCCATCTCTGCAAGGTTTGCCGCAGTCGGCCATCGCGTGGTGGTCACCGGCCGGACGCAAGAGAAGATTGACCAGACAGCAATCGCTATCCGGAGTGTAGGTGGCAAGGCTGACGCCTTGGCGTGCGATGTAACGAAGGAGGCGGACGTCAATCGCGTGTTCAAGCACGTAGAGGAAATCGGTGAGCCCGTCGCTTCGGTGATCTACAATGCGGGAGGCAACGCGCCCATCTCTTTTGAAGACATCACAAGCGCGCAGTTCGAGGCCTTTTGGCAGGTCGGTTTTATGGGCGGTTTCCATACTGCCAAACGCGCGATGTCCGTGTTGGCTCGGCAGGGCTCTGGTTCGATGCTGTTCACCGGGGCCTCGGCGTCGATTCGAGGCAAGCCAAACTTCGCCCACTTTTCAGCTGCAAAAGGGGCGCTCAGAAATCTCGCCCAGGCCCTCGCTCGCGAATACGGCCCCCGCGGCGTACATGTTGCGCACATCGTCATCGACGGGGTCGTGGATGGAGAGCGGGCGCAATCGCTTTTTGGCGACAATCTCAAAGATCTTGGTACGGATGGGTCTCTCGATCCTCACGCGATCGCAGAGACCTTTCTAATGGTGCACAACCAGCATCGCTCCGCATGGACCCATGAACTCGATCTGCGCCCGTTCAAGGAAGTCTGGTGAGCCGTGGTCGAGGTTTCCGACTTGCTGTTTCTGACGTCCGCTGTCCTCGCATGCCTCGGCGTTCTTGCCCATGAAATCTTTGGCTCGGCAAAGGTGCGTGGCCCGCTCAAGTCGTCCAAGCTTCCGGACGGCATCGTCTGGCTGCACCACTTTTCCTGGCATGTCGGCTCTGTTGCCGTTCTGGCGATGATTGCGCTCTTTCTGCTCGCAATTTGGCAGCCAGGTGGGCTTGCCTTCGCAGCCGTCGCGACGGCTATGAGTGTTGGATTTGCCGCGCTCGGCATTTCGCTCGCCCTGTTTGACAATCGCGCCCTTTGGCGAACCCCCGCGCCTTACCCATGGACACTCATTGCCATTCTTGGCGGCATCGGGCTGCTGCTCGAAACGTTGCCAGCTTGAGCCGGGCAAAAACCGACTGGACATTCGATGGCGCATGGCCCTTCGCACCCAAGCGGTTCGACACGGCCGAGGGCCGGATCCACTATATCGACGAAGGCCCACGTGATGGCGTTCCCATCGTCATGGTGCATGGTAACCCGACCTGGGGTTACCTCTATCGCCGGTTCATCAAGGCAGTGACCGCGCAAGGCTTCCGCGCAATCGTCATGGACCATCTCGGTTTTGGCCGCTCCGACAAGCCGACGCGCAAATCTGCATACTCCATCCCATCCCATGCCGACCGGTGCGAAGCGCTTCTGGAGTCGCTCGATCTCAATGATGCGGTGGTCGTCATGCAGGACTGGGGCGGACCGATTGGTCTGACCTGGGCAGCACGTCATGCCGAACGTGTCGCGGGACTATTCATTTTGAACACCTTCTTCCAGCGCCCGACCTCGAAGGTGCCGCTTCCACTTGTCCTGCATGCCTTCCGAACCCCCATTGTTGGAGAATTGCTAGTCAAAGGCGCGCATGCCTTCGTCAGGCGTTTCCTGTTCCAGGCGGGACTAAACGACCCGGGCTGTCTCAGCGAGACCGACAAGACCGCCTATCTCGCGCCGCACCCGACCTGGTCGTCCAGGACCGGTATTCTCGCCTTTCCGCGTCAGATCCCGTCCGGACCCAAAGGGCCAATCAGTGACTTTGTCGCCATTGAAGGCGCAAAGCTTACGGCGAATTTCGCCGAAAAGCCCGTCAAGATCGTCTGGCCGATGAAGGATGTCGCCTTCTCGCTAGAAACGCTTGAAAACATGTGGATTAGGTTTTTCCCGCACGCAGACGTTAGGCGGGTCGAGCAGTCCGGCCACTTCATTCAGGAAGATGCGCACGACATCGTCATCCCGGAACTGATGGACTTCATCAACCGGCTCACATCAATGCCGGAGAACCGCCGATGAACCTCCGTCTTATCAGCCTTGTCTTCGCGCCTTTCGCCTTCGGCACGAGCGGGTTTGCTTTTGTCGGCCTGATTGATCCGATGGCCGAGGGACTGGGTATTGGCGTGCCGCTGGCCGGACAGCTACAAACGGTGTTTGCTGTCGCCTGCGGGATTGGCGGACCCATCCTCGCCAGGGTGCTTGCGGGCCGGGATCGCAAGCGGCTGCTCCTGTTCGTGATCGTTATCCTCATTGCGATGAACATCGCTTCGGCCCTCGCCCCCAACTTTGCTGCGATCGCCGGCGTTCGAATAGCTGGCGGAGTCTTTGCGGCGCTGACGCTGCCCCTCGCCGCCACAATAGGCGTCAACATGGCGTCGGAAGCCCAGCGCCCGGCGGCCATTGCGACAGTGTTCGCGGGTTATACGCTCGCATTCCTCATCGGCATGCCCGTCGCCACATTGCTGGGTGATGCATATGGCTGGCGAGCCGCCTTCTGGTTTGCAGGGGCGATCTCGATCGTCGCTCTGGGCGTAATTGCGCTCGGCGCTCCGGCAGGCGTGCAGGCACCCACAATTGCTGGAGCGAACTTCAAGTCTGCGCTTCGCGGCAACAATGTCCGCCTGTTGCTCATAACCCTGATCGGATTTTCCGCGACCTTCACGACTGTGAGCTTCATCGGGCCGGTCATCACCGACTTCACGGGCCTCGCCGGCGCAGCGATCGGCGCGATTCAGATAGCGACCGGCGTCGGCAGCCTGCTCGGACTGCCAGCCGGGGCGATGCTTGCACGCTTGCCGCTTCGTGCCTCCCTTTCGGTGCTGATGTTGATCACTCTTGCCACGCAGGCGCTCTTCTCATTCGGCATGCTGGTAGACACCGGCGCGCTTGCCGTGCCGTTGATCATTTTGGTAATGGCGCTCGGCTCTGGCGCGCTCTTCGCGTCCAACCCGGTCATCCAGTCGGAACTTGCAAAATCGGCCGGTCCCGCCGCCACAATCGCCTTCGCACTCAACAGCTCGATGGTCTATTTCGGCCAGGGCCTTGGTGCCACGCTGGGCGGGTCGGTCACTGCTGTGTCCGGCATTGGCTGGATTGGCGCCGCAGGCGCGCTGGTCGCATTGATCTGCCTCGGCGTCGCCGTAAGCCTTTCTCCCAACAAGAGCTAGTAAGAACCGTAGCGTCCAGTTGAGCTAGATTCGTCGGTACAGGGATTTTTAAGATGCTAGCAGGTCACTACGCAACAGCGCTTGTCGCTGATCAGCATACGAGCAAGAAGACACTCTTTTTCCTTCTGGTCGCCAGCATGTTGCCCGATCTTCTCTGGCACGTCTTCACGCTCATCGGTTTTGAGGAGACGACGCCGACAAATATCCTGGAAATGACCCTGAAGAATCTAAGCCCGGATATGAGGTACGATCATGACCTCATTCCAACATTTGGCTGGATGATCCTTCTTTTTGGCATCGGCCGCTTGGGTTTTAAGAGCCACAAGGTCGGATTGATCGCTGCCTTTCTCTTTCTGCTCCACAATCTCGCCGATTATGGTGGGGGATATCCGCATCACGTGTTTGGACCAGACACGCCGTCTGTGGGATACGCTGCGTACAAAACTGTCCCGCTTTTGGCCGTCGCCTACGAAGCCGTGTTCACGACCATACTGCTGTTTATCTTTTTCAGGACCGAACGTCGCCGAGGCATTCTGAGAAAACCTGGCAACATGGCGGCTATAATCGGCCTCTTCGTTTTCAACATCGTCTTCATGCTCAGCGCTGCAACGATGTCCTGGGGCGAACGCCTGGGCCTGCCTGAGATCAACTCGGTCTTTCTCGCGACCATCCCCAATTTGATGGTCGTCTACTGGGGCATGCTCTTCTTCCTCTTCTATTTCGTTCGAAAAACAACCCCTGCATCGTCAGTTGCCTGACCGATATGGCCACCAGATGACTGAATTGGCAACGCGACGGCATGCTTCATTCGGCCCGATAATGTTGCCGGACACAAAGGCGTAAGACCTAGGAGTACAGCCATGAACGCAGCCCGGAAATCCTTCCTCCCATTCCTGGCATTGGCGTCGACCAGTCTTGCGTTCGCCGCTTGCGCCCACAAGCCGCACATGGCCGCCTCCGCGATCGCCCCTCCTGAGGCGAGCCTTGTGCGCACGCCAATTGAAGATACCGCGTTCACACCGTTCATCCCGGGCGCAGAGCTTCACTACATCTATGGAGGCATCGATAAGAACGTCCCCACCGCGCAGGTGGCGCGCCTGGACGCGGGTGTGTCATTCCCCAAACACATTCATTCAAATGACTACTACGCGGTCGTGATCTCCGGAAACTATCAGCATTGGGAAGACGGCGAGCCTGACCAGGGGCCCGTGATGACGGGCGGATCTACATTTTTTCAGGGCGGGGGCGCACCACATTACGACGCTTGTCTCGGGCCAGAGACCTGCGTGATCTACGTCTATTTTCCCGTCAGCGCTGACGCAACCTTCCTGCCGGAGGAATAGCCTACGTTCATGGATGTTTTCGAGGATCGTTTGACGTTTAGGCGCACCGCCCAATGAAACGGTCGAATTTTACTGCTGTTATTGCAACAGGCCTCTTCGCCGGCGGCGGAACTATGGTTGGCCTATCCTTTGGCGCCGTTTTCCTGGGGCTTGGAAATCTCGTTCCCACGATGCCGGGGGAGCAGCTCGTTGAGCTCTTCCCGAAATACTGGATCGCCATCGCCTGCACCATCATTCCAGTCGCGCTGACCAAGACCGCGTCACTTGCGATCGCTAGCTTTACCGCGCCCAAGGGCAGCGCCGTGCGACGGCTCTGGTTGTGGGCGTTCGGACTTTGGCTGGTGAACTGCGCGATCACCGTTGGCTATCACGTTCAGGTCGTGATCGCTTCGTTCATGGGAAAATACTCACCCGAAGAAATGGTCAGCACGATCCAGCTTTGGATCGCGCTACACTGGATCCGCGTCGCGCTTGCGCTGGCGAGCTTTGTCCTCGCGATCCTCGCCGTCACCCGGTTGTCTTCGAAATCATGAACAATTATTGGCGGGCTGCGGCACAATGAATTTCAAGAGCAAGATTGTACTCATAACAGGTGGCTCTTCCGGAATCGGGGCCGCGCTCGCCGAACGATTCAAGGCTGAGGGCTGCAGGGTGATCATCTGCGGGCGCGACGAAACCAAGCTCGCCGCCGAGGCGGCTCGCATGGGTGTTACCGCGGTTTGCTGCGACGTGTCGAAACTCGAGGACTGCAAAAATCTTCTTGATACCGTTCATCGTGATTTTGGCGGTCTCGACATTCTCGTTAACTGCGCGGGCGTTATGTTTCAGTATGACTTGCCGCATGCGCCGGACGGCGCCGAAAAGATCCGCACCGAGATCGAGATCAACGCAATAGCGCCGGTGACGCTGACCTATCTCGCCCTGCCGTTGCTCCAGAAAAGCAAAGCTGCAGCCGTCGTGTTCGTCAGTTCTGGCCTCGCCTATGCCGCGTTCGCGCCGACACCCGTTTACTCAGGAACAAAAGCGCTCGTCCACCACGTCGCTCAATGCCTGCGGCACCAGTTCAAGGCGATCGGGATTCAGCTCTTCGAACTGCTCCCGCCAGTGACCGACACGCCTATGGCGGCCGAGATGAACGCTGGGGCCTTTAAAAAGTCTCCGCCCGAGGACGTGGTCAACGATCTGATCAAAGCCCTGAAGGCTGGAAAATTCGAGGTCTCCTCCGGGCAATCTAAGCAACTGCGCCTCATGAGCCGTCTGGCTCCGAGATTCCTTTTCGATCGAATGGCGACGGCTCTCGATAAGAAGTAGCGCGACCACGAAAGCCCAAAGATACGAAGAAGCTGGACACCCCATGACACAGACTGTGAAATGGACGATCGCCCTGTTGATGGGCGCGACCTTGTTCCGAGCACAAACGATTCTGTTCCTGCCGACTGTTGAAATGTTTGGCGGCATCGCCCCGAATGGCTGGTTCGGTCCCTGGCTTAGCGACTCAATCCTCGGCTTTCTGGTTCCCGTCATGGTTTTTCTCTTCCTGACCCGGCGCGGGATCAGGGTCTGGGGCGCGTTGGTCCTCTACAACGCGGTCGGCGCCTTCGATTATTCGCAAGGCCTAATCACGCAATATGTCAGCCCGATGCCCGCGGAAATGGCCTCGCCCACGACGGTTTACGCAGGGATTGGCGTTTTCATGGCCCTGCAACTGGTCGCCCTGAGATTGCTGTTTCGACGGGACGTCATTCAGCACTTTGCTACCCCACTCAATTCAACCAAAAAGGAACGACGCATGAATGAGGCCAGCTATCCAGCAGGCAGCACGGCGCTGCTCTTCATTGATCCCTATAATGACTTCCTCGCGAAAGACGGCAAGATGTGGCCCGCGCTCAGCGCGGTAGCTAAGTCGGTCGGCCTTCATGCCAACCTTGCCAAAATGCTTGCAGCGGCAAGGAGCGCCAAGTGGCCGATATTCATCCTGCCCCACCACCGTCATCGTCCCGAGGATTTCCAGGGATGGGCCAACCTCACTCCCTCGCAGGCAGCGGCGCATGAGTACCAATTGTTTGCAGAGGGCAGTTGGGGCGGTGAATGGTACGAGGGCTTTGGTCCTGAGCCGGGCGACATCGTGGTTAAGGAGCATTGGGGCGCATCGAGTTTCGCCAACACCGACCTCGACGTGCAACTGCGCCAGCACGGGATCACCCATGTCATATTCATCGGTCTGATTGCCAACACCTGCATCGAAACGTCAGCGCGCTATGCAGCCGAACTTGGCTACCATGTCACGCTGGTGCGTGATGCAACGGCCGCAATGTCGGCAGAAGCAATGCACGCAGCCCACGAGATTAACGGCCCGACCTATGCGCACGCCATTCTCACCACCGCAGAACTGGTACAGCAGCTGGCCGGAGAGCATGCCGGATGATCCTGGGCCACGCTGCAACAACCCTGGTTGCCAGACGCGCATCGCCGGAAATGCCCTGGTGGCTTCTGTTTGTGAGCGCCTTTCTCATCGATATCGCGATGTTCACATTTGTCGGTCTTGGTATTGAGACCATGGAACCGACGGGTGCGGACGGACCGACGCTTTCGAATGCAACCGTCGAGATGACGTTCAGTCACGATCTGGTCCCCCAGATCGGCTGGACGTTACTGGCCGGGTTGATTGCTTTCGTGGTGGCGCGTCGCGGCCTCTTCGCGTTGATCGCGATGGCGCTGTCATTGGGCCATTGGTTGGGCGACTTGGTTGCCGGCTATGGGCACTTCGTTTTTGGTGCGGACAGCTATCCTCTTGGTACGGACTGGTATCATCTGAACCTTCCTGCAGCGCTCACCTTTGAAGCCGCTCTTGGGGCGCTCTGCGTCTTTGTTTTCACGCGCAAGAGAGCATTCTCACTGGGTGCGCGGGCGGGGCTCTATGGCCTGTTCGCGGCTCTTCCCTTCGCCTTTCTTTTCATCTGACGCCAACCCCAAATATCGTTCGGCAACGGTCGATTTGTTTAATCATCAAAAAGGAGACATCACATGTCTGAAATCGGAGAAGTTACAGCGACAGCGATCATAAATGCGCCAATCGAGAAGTCCCGCGCAACTTTCAGTTCACTTCAATCTCGAACTCTTCAACCTGTATTCCTCAGGGGTGTGGCCATATTTCCGTTTAAAGGCGCGGAAAAATGATTTCGGATCCATGAACCCGATCATTTTCGAAATTTCGCTCATGCTGAAGTCGCTTTTCGTCAGATATCGTGTAGCAAGGTCGAACCTTATGAGGTCCAGAATATCGTGAAATGTATAGCCTTCGTCCCGCAGTCTCCTCTGTAACGTCGACCGGCTGATGCCGAGTTCGGTACAGATAGCCTCGACATGGGTTGGGCCGGAATAGAGCTGTGTACGGATAGCCGCTTCCACCTGGGCATGAAACGGCAGCGCTGCATTCTGTTCCTGCAGCAGTTGTTCAAGTTCACGTTCAACGTCCTGCCATAGCGCGTCGTTCTCCGAGATGAAGCGGGTGTTGGCATCCTTTTCCGTGAACTCCAGCGAAACCGTTTCGGATCTTACCGGACGGCATCCGTAATAGGCTTCCGCTTCGGCTGCCTCCAATCCGCATGCTGGCAGCGATACGAATACCGGATTGATCTGCCGGGCCGTGTGATTTCGCGCCTTCTCGACCACGAAGACGCTCATCGGTACAGCGAGCGACACCGGTAGATCGATATCATCTCTCTCTTGCCGAATCTCCAGCCTAAGGCCTTTCCTGCCGTTTGAGATCACCATGACCACGGGTCCGAATAGGGCCTTGTAACGCGCGACCCTCTCCAGCCCGACCCGAAGGTTGGGTGCGCAGGTGCAGGCCAGAAAAATCGGCGCCAACGTACCGTTCGCCATCTTGCGTCCGAGCGAGAGCGGGTGAAATCGCACGCCAGCAAGATCGATAACGGCGTCCCACAGATCGACGAAATCATGGCTCGTGACGCTCAGTTCGGCTTTTCGCTTCGCCTCTTCTGAAAGCCTCGATTTCGCGACCGCTTCTTCAAAAGATACGTCAAGAATAGGACAGGTCGCTTCCTTGACGATGGATGTCGAATGTTCGCGCAAGCCGTAACTCCACTTTTTTCAAATCATTGCACCGGGCTTCGCTGGGAATCGAGACCGCAACCCTTCCGTGACCCAAACCGCCACCCGAAGACCTGAATCGCCACTCGAAACTTCCCGCCGGAGTGAGACAGATTGGGGGGTCGCTGTCGTTCGCCTTCAACGTAGATCGTGCGTAAACACCCTCCAGAGTGATCTGGCAAGCGCGTGGTTAGGAAAGGCAAGGTTTTGGGCTTCGGAAATCCACTCAAGGCTACTCTGCCCCTGTCGATACGCACAGGCGTATGGGCCAGCCTTGTCTCCTCCGTCATGCTGATCGGAATTGGAGTTTTCTGGGTCGTCCTTCCCGGCGCCTCCGAGGGCGCGTTCGCGATTGAGGCTGATACCGCAGCGGCTGAAAAGTTTGCGCGCATCGCCGCAATCTTCAAGGCGGTCGGCGACGTCCTGCCGGCGGTTTTCGTCCTGATCGCGTTATACAGATTGCAGTTCCGTTTGGTGGGATACTTTCAATTGGCGACGATCATTCTGGTGGTTCTTATCGACATCCTGACATGGCGGGCGTTTGTGCCCGACCCATCCATTCGTTACATCCTGATGCATGTGCCCTTCGCGATCCCAATGGCTATCGCCGCATTCTGCTTCCTGATCCCCCATAATTCGTACAATGAGCAATAGCCAGTAGGGGCTGAAACATGCTGATTTTTATTCGTATCTTCCTGGTTCTGTATGGGGTCATTGCTCTCGCGACGGGAGCTGGCGTCATTTTGGAACCATATGACGGCGTAATGGCGCCCTTGGAGGACAATTCCCACCGATTCATCGGGGCGATCTGGGCCTCAACCGCCTTGGGATTCTTTTACGTCATGTGGAAACCTTCCGAGACTGCCCTGTTTCGGTTTCTGCTGATTGCGCTCTTTATTGGAGGCATCGTCAGGGCGGCAGCGCTTGTCTATTACCCGCCCGATCCGGCTATAATTGCGCTGATACTCCTTGAGCTGATTCCGACCCCAATCATGTGGTTCTTTCAGTCAAGGCTGATGAATTCCGGACGATTTGAATAACGGATGCAGCCGGACTATCCCAAATGGGGAATTTGTCTTACGTACCTCTCGCGCGTGTCTAGTCTGACTGAAATCATCACCAACTGACCGAAATGGCAACTCGCCATTCGCCCCGATATTTCCAAGTCTGATATGCGTGAGTTGCGTGGGGCGCTGAACTTTGAAACGGCTGATATTCTCTCTGATTGGAGTTCTGTCGCTATCGTCTGGATGCTCGTAACCAACGACCGATAACAATACTTCGCCAAGGTCTGTTGAAACATTCGAGGTTCGGTCGCGCGCCGAACGGTCCGCACCAGTCTATGCCGGAACGCTTCGCGCGGCGCAGCGCTCAGATCTCAGTTTCCTGCGCGCAGGACAAATTACTGAAGTCTTGATCCGCTCCCCGAAAACGCCCTCGAATCGGCGTTGAGTTTTCCGGTCGATTTTCGGCTGGGGAACGGAGTGGGAAACGATGAAGGCATCGAAGTTCACGGACGCGCAGAAAGCGTTCATCATCAAAAAGGGCGAGGAAGGAACGCCGGTCGCTGAGGTCTGTCGCAAGGCGGGAATCAGCCAGGCGACCTACTTCAACTGGAAGAAGAAATACGCAGGCATGATGCCGTCCGAGATGAAACGGATGCGTGAGCTCGAGCAGGAGAATACGCGGCTGAAGAAGATCGTCGCCGATCTCGCGCTCGACAAAGAGATGCTGCAGGACGTCATCAAGCGAAAGCTCTGAGGCCTGCTCGGAAGAGAACGCTGGTCGACGAGATGCAGGCGATCTGGAAGGTGTCGCAGCGCCGAGCGTGCGGCGTCATTCAACTGGATCCAAAAAGCTATCGCTACAAATCCCGTCGGCCCGACCAGGCCGCGATTGAACAGCGGATGAAAGAAATTTGCGAGACGCGCGTACGATATGGCTATCGCCGCGTGCACGTGATGCTTCGGCGAGAAGGTTGGGAGACCAACCACTAGAAAACGCGTCGGATCTATAACGAAATGGGCCTGCAGCTTAGGAAAAAGCCGCCAAAACGGCGCGTGAAGGCGAAGCTGCGGGATGACCGAAAAGACGCGACGGAACCACACCAGACCTGGGCCATGGACTTCGTTCATGATCAGCTGGCGACCGGTCGAAAAATCCGCATCTTGACGGTCGTCGACACCTTTTCGCGCTTCTCGCCAATCATTGACCCGCGGTTCAGATATCGCGGGGAAGACGTCGTTGAAACGCTGGAGCGCGTTTGCAAGGCGATTGGCTATCCTGAAACAATAAGGGTCGATCAGGGCTCGGAGTTCATCTCCCGCGATCTCGATCTGTGGGCATATCAGAACGACGTGACGCTCGACTTCTCCCGTCCCGGAAAGCCAACGGACAACGCGTTCATTGAAGCGTTCAATGGCCGGTTACGAGCGGAGTGCCTGAACACACACTGGTTCCTTTCGATGGCTGACGCCAGAGAAAAGCTGGAGAGTTGGCGTAAAGACTACAATGAGGTACGACCGCATGGCGCGATCGGCAACAAACCGCCGATAACGCTCACCAATCACGGGGGCGCAGCCAGCCCGCCAACGTGAAAGAGCCGGAAAACTCTACCCTCCGGCGAGGGCAAATTGGGGAGCGGAGCACCGGTTGACGGACTCACCTTTCAAATGAGGGACAAACGGGGCTCAGGTCATCCCGCCCCGTCCTCAGAACTCTCCGAGCTAAAGCGAACGCTGAGTGGAGAGAAGCGACGAAAGCCGCATGAGGTTACGCTGCACCGGGAGCAATGCGGCTCGGAAGAGTTAAGCTGTCAGTACCCAGTCGACGGACAAACGCTTCGCGAGCCTGCTCTACAAAGGCAGAGCGCGGATCGAACAGGCAGTGGGAAAGTTCAAGCGCTTCAAGCGCATCGCCCTACGCTACGAAAAGACCAAACGAAACTTCGGATCCTTTCTACACGGCCTAAGTCAAGTTGTCAGTGCCACTTCGCCAAATGGGTTCTCGTTGCACGAACTATTCTCGGTGGACGGGGATAAAACCCACTATTCTGCTCTTCTGCGCTTCTTCTGAAGTTCAGCGAGATAGTCTTTTCCAAGGGTTTGCTCGACCCAATCCTCGCGATCGAAGCCAGCTTTTCGCCTAACCTTCTCTTCAGGAAAGAACGCATCGATGAGCCTAACGATCTTCATTTCGGAGGCGAGTTCCACCCCGTAGCGCTCCCGACGCTCCGGACATTCTTCGATTTGTTTTCGCAGGTATTGGACTTCTTCGAGCCCTTCCTTTTTTCGTTGATGCGCGTTGTTCCATTCCGCCTTCTCCTTGGCCGTCATCGGTCCAACGAACTGAACATCGCCAGTCGAGAGGTCGACGTTGATATCGTCGGGATGGGGTATGAGTTCCGGCGGAGGAAGGCTGTGGCGCTTGCAATATGCGATCTCTTGCTCGCATCGACTGATATACTCGCCGACCACTGCAATGCGTTCTTCGAGTTCCTTCAAAGATGCCTCATGGGCCTGGTGCGCCAACGAAACGACAGCCAGTTGCGCTTTCTGATTGCCCTTGACGGCGTCGACGCCCATCCGCCGAATAACGGCCTGGATCATCGACATTTCGACGGGCCCGCCGTTCTCCATGAGCGTGATCGAGCGATTGGTCTCTTCCAGGACGATATCCGCGAACCTTGTCTTCGCGGCCGCTCGCTTCTTCTCGGCGACCGACGTTTTGGGCCGGCCGCTCGGGTTGCCTGATTGACCTTTCTTGAATTGCGTCGCTTCCGGCGGCTTGCCGTAGCCGACTAGGTACTTAATTTCGCTCATGCCGGTTCCTTGGCGCGTCCCCTCTGCCTTGCGACCTCGTCGAATGCGACGCCCGTAGAAGCGAGCGTGGCTCGTTTACCTGTGAAGGCCTCGTACCGTCGGATGATCACGTCGCAGTACCGCGGATCGTACTCGATGAGCCGAGCGTTTCGGCCCGTCGTCTGGGCGGCGATAAGGGTCGTGCCCGATCCTCCGAACGCGTCCAGGACGATCTCTCCGCGCCGGCTGCAATCGCGGATCGCGTCAGCGACCAGCGCGACCGGCTTGACGGTCGGATGCATCGCCAGCTCTTCGTTTCGCGTCGCGGTCGGACTGGAGATGCCGGCATAGTCCCAAACGTTCGTCCGATACCGTCCGGTCTCGCCGAGGCCAAAAGTGTTGGTGTGCGGCGCCTCGCCAACCTTGAACGCGAATACCAGCTCGTGCTTCGAGCGATAGAATGTCCCCATCCCGCCATTGGTCTTGTTCCAGACGCACAGGTTGAGGAGTTTGTCGAAAGCCGCCTCCCCTGCATGAAGGAGCTCGCCCATATGCCGCCAATCCATACACACGAACGCGACCGCGCCGTCGCGGCAAACGGCGCGGGTTTCCCTTAAGCTCGTCGTCAGGAAGGCGGCGAACGCGTCTTTCGACATTTCGCCGGACGCCATGGCGAACTCGCGATGCTTGACAGAGCCGAGGCCGCAGACATTGCCGTCTATCTTCACATTGTACGGAGGATCGGTGAACACGAGGTCGGCGCGTTCGCCTTTCAGAAGCGCAGCATAGGCGTTGGGGTCGCGCGCGTCGCCGCAGATGAGGCGATGTCGACCCAAGACCCAGATGTCGCCTGGTTCGGTCGTTGGATCGAGTTGCGGCTCCGGGATTTGGTCCGCTGCGTCGTCGCCGCCGTCAGGTTCGGCGTCGTTGGCGGCCGCTAGGGTGAAGTCGATCTCAGCCGTGGAGAAGCCGGTCAGCTCCACATCGAAGCCCAGATCGATCAACGCCTCGAACTCGATCGCCAGCGTCTCCTGGTCCCAGCCGGCATTGAGCGCGAGCTTGTTATCCGCGATGACGTAGGCCCGGCGTTCGGCCTCGGACAGATGCGACAGCTTCAAGGTAGGAACCGTCTCAAGCCCAAGAAGCTTCGCCGCTTCGACGCGGCCATGGCCAGCGATGATCTCATCGTCGTCGCTGATCAGAACGGGGTTGTTGAAGCCGAAGCGCTCAATGGAGTCGGCGATCTGGCGGATCTGCTTATTTGAATGCGTGCGAGCGTTGCGCGCGAACGCTCGCAACGCTTGCGGCGCGCGCATCACGATATCGGCGTGTTTTGAGTCACAGTTCATGAGTGGAACACTATAAGAACAAGCGCCGACTCACAAGGTGCTTTTTACAATATGTGGGACGTTCTGATTTGCTGGAACAATATGTGGTATCGCTTTCCCCATTGCGCATGTTGAGCGACTTCAAGACTGGACTTCTCTGAGACGAGGAGCGTCAGTGACGGCCGGCCCGGCAAACCCGGGCCGTTTCCGGTGAGGGCGGACGATTGGCGACCGCTCCTTTAGAACCGGAAACCCACATGGCGAATGAAATTGGAAACCTAGTGTTAGAAGCCAGCAAGCCTGAGCCGACGACGACCAAGATCCAAATGGTCGTCGATCTCCTTGAACGATCCGAGGGCGCGAGCATCGACGAGTTGATGCTTGCAACAGGCTGGCAAGCGCACAGCATTCGCGGCGCGCTGGCAGGCGCAATCAAAAAAAGAGGTCATCACGTCACGTCGGCGAAGACAGATGGCGTGCGCCGCTATCGCATCGAGGCGCGGTCATGAGCGCCGATCAGTACTGCACGACAGTAACGGCACAGAACATCGACGCGCTGGAGAGTCTTGGCTTATACGCGCTCCGTGCCGTCTGGCGTGAACACGTCGGCGAACCGCCGATACTTCGTTCAGCGTCGCTGCTACGGGCTTTGCTCGCCTGGCGCCTGCAGGAAGCGGCCTTCGGCGGATTGGATGCGGAAACACGGCGACGACTTAAGGCGGGCGGTCGTCAAATGACGGAGGGTCTGGACCTTGGCGACGGCGCGCAGATCAAGCGCGAATGGCGTGGTCAGATTGAAACTGTCGTGGTCGAGGCCGACGGCTTCCGATGGCGCGAGCGGACGTACAAGAGCCTTTCCGCCGTCGCCACTGCGATGACCGGGACACAATGGAACGGCCCAAGGTTTTTCGGATTGCGATCGCCCGGTAACGGCGCCCGGTCGACGGTATGAGCAAACAAACAAAGCGCTGTGCGCTTTACACCCGCAAGAGCACAGACGAAGGCCTCGACCAGGCCTTTAACTCCCTAGACGCCCAACGGGAGGCATGCAGCGCCTTCGTGAAAAGCCAGGCGAGCGAACGCTGGCGGGAGATCAAGACGCGATATGACGATGGCGGATGGTCGGGCGGCACCCTGGAGCGTCCAGCGCTTCAGCGACTGATCGCTGACGTCGAAGCAGGCAAGATCGATGTGGTCGTCGTCTACAAGATCGACCGATTGTCTCGCTCGCTCGCCGACTTCGTCCGTCTCGTCGAGACCTTCGATCGATGCGATGTCACTTTTGTCAGCGTCACCCAGGCGTTCAACACGACCACCAGCATGGGCCGATTGACGCTCAATATCCTGTTGTCCTTCGCGCAGTTCGAACGCGAAATGACCGGCGAGCGGATACGCGACAAGATCGCCGCCTCAAAGGCGAAAGGTCTTTGGGTGGGCGGATCGCCGCCGTTGGGTTACGACCCGCCTGGGCCCGGCGAACGGATCCTTCGCGTGAATGAGGCCGAGGCCGAAACCCTGCGTTCGATCTTTCGGGACTATCTGGCGCTTGGTTCGGTCAATGATCTACGCCGCCATCTCGCCCGCCGCGGCGTCTGTTCCAAACGCAGGACCACGCGCAATGGCCGCGAGGTCGGCGGCGTCCCCTTTAGCCGCGGCGCGCTCTTTCATCTCCTCAGTAACGAGATCTATCGCGGACGGATCGTTCACAAGGGCGAGGTCCACGAGGGACTGCATCGCGCGATCGTCGACGACGAGCTGTTCGCAGCCGTTCAGAAGAAGCTTCGCCAGGGATCGCGCAAACGCCCCCGGCGACAACGCAATGTCGCGTCGTCAACGCTGACGGGCCGGATCTTCGATGCTGATGGCGCGCCCATGACGCCGGCCTTCGGGTATGGCAAGCAAGGCAAGATTTACCGCTACTATGTCTCCTCGCCGCTGCATCAAAACGGCCGCGCCGATCGACCCGATGCCGGCGGAGACGCCGGTGCGATCCGGCGCGTGCCCGCGCCCGCAATCGAGGGGTTTGTGCAGGATGCGGTAGGGCGGTTCGCCGACCGCGACGATCTCGGAGCCGCGATCCGCATTGAAGTCCGGAAGCGGACGGTCGAACTTCTCTTGGCAAGCCGCTGTCTACCGATTGCCGCAACCCGGCTCGGCGAGAATGAACACGCTGCGCTCGACGCAAACGATCCGGAACTCCTGCGCATCGTTCTGCCAGTGCGTATGCGGCCGCGCGGCGGACGAACGGTCATCGAAAACGTAAGCGCCGCGCCCGCGGCGATGCTCGACCGGAAACTCGTCCAGGCTCTAAAGAAGGCCCACGCAATGCTCGAACGAGGCAACGACAGAAAGGCGGTCCTGAACGAAGCCCCTGCGTCCGCCTACCAACGACGGCTGATCCATCTTGCGTTTCTCGCGCCGGAACTCCAGCGCGCGATTCTTGACGGACGCCAGCCTTCTGGTCTTACCCTATCGAAGCTGTTGTCGTCGAGACCGCCCGCGTCGTGGGCAAAGCAAATCGAGCTTTATGGCGCGCCTCTGGAATAAGCGGAGAGGATCGACGAAAGACGCCAATCTCCTGCGCCCCTCGCTTTCCCTGATACGCCCTGTCGAATTCCGTGATACTGCGCGCTAAATTCCCTGTTATTCCGTAGCGCAATCCAGCGATTGGATACGTCAACGATAGGCGCTCCGCGGGGTTCAGCCGACGGAAGACCTGCGACGTCCCTCTTTCCGCGCGAAAACAGGGAAAATTCCCTGTTAGCAGGGAAACCGCCCCAACCATCCAACGCGCAGAGACGCGGCCAATAACATGCCGACGCTACGGCTCAGATCGTTGCGGAGACCCGCCTGAAACGGCGGAACCGATGGGCAAACCGCGCGAGTTATCGGGGGGAATTCACATACTTGTCCGGGGAGAGACTGGTTAGCGGACTGCGTGGCGGACAGGGTGGGATTCGAACCCACGAGACGGTTGCCCGCCTACACGCGTTCCAGGCGTGCGCCTTCGACCACTCGGCCACCTGTCCAGACCATGCGGACCCCGCCAGCCAGCGCCGGCCTAGGGTCGGAAGCGCGTCATATACAACGCGCCGCGCCCAGCGCAACCAAAGGGTTTTGTGGTTAACGCCCAGCCCGTTGGCGGGATTGGACCCGCAACCCGTTTTCGCGCGCGGAATTTGTGCTAATAGCGAAGGAGGGGCAACAGGGGCGTAAGGGTTATGGCGGCTTTCAGATTTCTTGCATGGGTGCTTATCGCACTGGCGATCGCGCTGCTTGGCGCGGATGCGGTTTCGTCGATTGAAACCGGCGCGCCGGTCATTCGGACGACGGCCGAGGTGCTGTCGGCAATCGGTCTCGACGCAGCGGGCGCAGCGGCGGCGGGCCCCAAGTTGATCGCCGACGGCCTTGGGGCGATCCTTGACCTTCCGCTTTGGACCGTGTTCGGCGTGATTGGCGTCATCCTTGCGCTTATCTTCCGGCCGATCAGCTAGGTCCGCGTCGGATGCGGATCGCGATAGCAGCGATTGCGGCAATCGCAATTGCCGGCATCATCGCAGCGGCAAGGCTCGACCCGGTCGTTCGGGTCGGCGCGGGTTTCAAGGCCAAGATCGCCTGTTCAGAGGCGTTCGTCGCCGGCCGTCCGGACGGTGACATCCTTGCGAGCGAGTTCGCCGGGGTTGACGACGCCCTCGCCTATATTCCGCTCAGGATTGATCGAGCCAGGCAATCCACCCACGCGGGGATCGGCCCTATTGGCCGTGCGGCGGCCGTTTATCGTGACGGGTACGGATGCACGCTCGCAACTGGTCCGCTCGCCGATCTGCCGCGGCTCGCGCCCGTTTCGCCGACGGCCTTGAGCGAGGCGGACCCCGCGGCAATGGGCTTCGACCCTGCCGCGCTCGCGACGGCGCTCGACGCGATCATGGGGGATCCGGCGCCTGCCCATCGGGCCATCGTCGCAGAGCGTGAAGGCGCCATCGTCGCGGAACGGTATGCGGACGGGTTGTCCCGCGACACGCCGATGCTGAGCTGGTCGATGGCGAAAAGCGTGACCGCTACGATGATCGGGATCGCGGTCGGGGACGGACTGATCGACATCGAGGAATCGCCGCCGATTGAGGAATGGTCCGCCAACAATGATCCCCGCCAAGCAATAAGCTGGCGCGACCTGCTGCACATGCAGAGCGGTCTCGCCTTCCGCGAAGACTATGGCGATCCGCGGTCGGACGTGAATCAGATGCTGTTCGCGCAAGAGAGCGCTGCAAGGGCGGCAATCGACCAGCCGCTTGAACACGCCCCAGGCAACCACTGGTCCTATTCGAGCGGCACGACGAACCTTCTGCAACACGCCCTGCGCCGGACGCTCGAAGACGCGGGCGTCAATTACCACGCATTTGCGCGCGACCGCTTGTTCGCGCCACTGGGCATGGCAAGCGCGACGCTGGAGCCTGACGCGGCAGGCGACTTCATCGGTTCATCCTACATGTACGCAACAGCTCGCGACTGGGCGAAGCTGGGCCGGCTGTATCTTGAGGACGGCGTCTGGAACGGCCAACGCATCCTGCCCGCCGGATGGGCCGAATTCGTTGCGACTCCATCCGGCGCATCAGACCGCCAATACGGCGCGCAATTCTGGCTCAACTTCGAAGGCCGTGACGGCCGGCCCGCCGATATGCCATCGCTGCCGCGAAACGCTTTTTACTTCGCCGGTCACGAGGGCCAGTACGTCGTCATGCTGCCCGACGAAGACATCGTTCTCGTCCGTCTTGGCCGGACCCGCGGCATGCCGGCGATCAAGGCCGCGGACGCGGCATTCGGCAGGATATTCGATGCATATCAAGGAGCGGGGGCCGCCTCGGCGCCGGAAACCGACATTCCGGCGACGGAAAATGTCGACGACTGACGACGGCATCTGGGCGGCGCGGCGTGCGCCAGGTCTTGACGAGTTTCACCGCATCGCGACTGGTGCTTTTGAGGATCTGCCAGCGGCGTTCCGAGCTGTTTGCGGCGACGTCTTCGTCCACGTTTCAGAAATGGCGACCGATGAAGTCCTCGACGATCTCGGGATTGAGGACCCTCTCGAACTCACCGGCCTCTATGAAGGCGCGACGGTGTTCGACGCTGACGCCGGCGGCGACGCGTTTGGCGCTCACGTCCATCTTTACCGGCTGCCCGTGTTGTACGAGTGGTGCGAGCGCGGCGACGTCACATTGAGCGATCTGATACGCCATGTTCTCGTTCACGAGATCGGCCATCATTTCGGCCTCTCCGACGAGGACATGCACAGGATTGAGGCCATGGCGGACGCGGATTGAATTGACGAACGCCGCCGGCCATGCCGGTCCGAACGCGCCGTTCAGGACGAACCGACCTCGAACCTCTTGTGCATCAAGTGCTTGCCTGCTTCTGGACCTGAATCGATCTGGGCGAACAGTCGCTCACGGTCACGAGCGCGAAACTGCTCGATAAAGTCCTCGATAAGCGGATCAGCGACGCTTGCGTGGCGCAGCGCCTCGCGGGCGATGACAAGGCTTGATTCCATCGTCTCCCGTACGACGAATGTCGGATTCAAAGGTCGCAGCTTGATTTCGTGAAGGCGGTCATGGGCCACTGCAAGGATCACGGCGTTTGGCAGTCGCGCCCGAAGGGCCTCGACCGCCTCGTTCACCGCGTCGGGATCGTCCATTGTCAGAATGATCGCGCGGGCGTCTTCGGCCCCGGCGGTCAGCAGCACGTCGAGCCGCGAGGCGTCGCCATAGTAGATCTTGAAGCCGAAGCGCTCCGCGTTCTGAATGTGCGAAGGATTGCGATCGATCGCCGTAACCTCGACGCCCGCGGGCTGCAGGACCTGTGAAATGATCTGCCCCATGCGCCCAAACCCGGCGATGATCACGTGTCCAGTGGCGCCAGGCGGACCTTCCAGGGCGTCGCTGTCGCCGCCCCCTTCTGTATCGCGCGCAAAGGACGTTGCGGCGATCATGGCGAAGGGCGTCAGCGCCATGGAGAGCGTCACGATCGCAGAAAGGATCGTCGCGTCGCGGCTGCCAAAAAGAGCGGCGTCCACGCCGAGGCTGAAAACCACAAACGCGAATTCGCCCCCCTGGGAGAGCACGGCGCCGGTTTTCAGCGCATCGGGCAACGGCGCGCCAAGCAATCGGGCAAGACCGACGATGATGCCGCACTTGACCAGCATCAGGAGCGCCGCCCCGCCGATGACGATCGGCCACGCGGCGAATATGGCCGCCATATCGATCCGCATGCCTATGGAAATGAAGAACAGACCGAGCAACAAGCCCCGGAAGGGCTCGAGGTCTGTCTGCACCTGGTGCCGGTAATTACTCTCGGCGAGAAAGACGCCGGCGATAAACGCCCCGAGGGCCATCGACAAGCCAGCCCAGTCAACGGCCGCCGCAATGGCCGCGACAGCGAAGAGCGCGGTCGCGGCAAACGCTTCGCGTGATCCCGATGAGGCGACATATCGAAGGATAGGATCGAGCGCGAACCGGCTGACGAGAATAAGCGCAATGACGACGACAACGCCACGCCCGACCGCCATCCAGTCAGCTCCGCCGTCGACGGCTGAACCTGCAAGAAACGGCAAAGCCGCCAGCAGGGGTATGACGGCAAGGTCCTGAAACAGGAGGATTGGGAACGCGCGCCGTCCGTACGGGTCGTTCAGTTCGCCCCGTTCCTTCATGAACTGAAGCGCAAATGCCGTCGACGAAAAGGCGAGCGCTGCGCTGGCGACCGCGGCGGACCCAGTGCGATCAATCATGCCGGAATACTTCAGGATACAGAACAGGGCGCCAGCCGTCAGCACCATCTGCGCCGCGCCAAAGCCGAATATGTCCTTCCGCAGCGCCCATAGTCGCGCAAGCGAAAGTTCCAGCCCAACGAGAAACAGGAACAAGACAACGCCAAGTTCGGCAACGTGAAAGACCCCTTCCTCCTGATCAAGAAGATTGAGGCCAAACGGGCCGATGACGATGCCAGCGGCGAGAAAACCGATGATCGAGCCGAGCTTCAGGCGGTTGAAAAGCGGAACGGCGATCGCCGCCGCGCCGAGATAAATCGCCGCCTCAATCAGAAACTCGCCTTCGCCGGCCGTCGCCATTCGCTATGGTCCTGTCCCGTTCACTCAGTCCCGCCGCCGCCCCTGCCGATAGAGGGACGACCCCGTGCGCGCAATCCATGGGCGAGAATTCGCGCCAGGGCCGTCAGGACTGCCGGGAAAGCGCGCCGGCGGCGGCGGCGGCTTTTGCATTTTAGTCGTTATATCGTATCATCCCAGTCACGGGCCGAGGATGTCGGCGCAGGGGCGTGTTATGTGGCGTACGTTGGGCGGGCTGCTTGCGATCATCGCTGGCGGCCTTGGGTACATTTCCGAATTCGGGCTGCCCGCCATCGCGCGGGACAGGCTGCCGCCGCCGGCGATTGCCGTCGTCGACGCCATTGAGGCGATCGACCTCCGCAACTGGATTGATCGCGCCAGCGCCCTGATGCCGAACCGCGAAGCGCCGGTCGACATTGCATCAAACGCCCCATCCGATGGCCCGCATCCCGGCAACGCGAACCTCACGACCAACGAAGCCGGTCGGGGAATCATCATGCGCTTCGAAGGGCTGTCGCTCGAAGCATTTGGCGAAGGCGATGCGCGGTACATCGGCTACGGCCACAGAATGGCGCCAGGGGACCCGGAGACGATTACCGAGGCCGACGCGGAACGCCTGCTGAGACAGGATCTGCGCGAGATCGAGGACGGCGTGCGTCGGCTGCTCACCCGACGCGCAAACGAAAACCAGTTCTCGGCGATGGTGTCCCTCGCCTACACGATCGGCGTGCCGCGGTTCGAGACGGCTTCGCCGGTGCTCGTGGCGTTCAACGCCGGCGACATCGAGGCGGCGGCGGACGCGTTCAGGACGCACAATCGGGCCGGCGGCGAGATTGCGCCCTTCCTGGTCGAGCGTCGGGAACTGGAGCGCCAGCTCTTCCTCGCGCCAGCCTGACGGCTCAGAGTAGCCCGCAGGTTTCCTCAAGCCCCAGCGCGAGGTTGAGGTTCTGGATCGCCTGCACGGCGGCGCCCTTCAGCAAATTGTCCAGCGCGGCGACGGCGACGAGATGGCGCCCGTCTTCGGAGACCGTGACGCCGCCCACGACGACGCCAGCCCGGCCAGCGCCGTCGCGCATTTCAGGGGCGGCTTCCTGCAGCTCGACAAGGGCTTCATCCGCATAAGCTGCATGATATCGCGCAAGCGCCGCGGCGCGATCGATCTTTTCGGCCAGCGGCGCGTGGACGGTTGCGATCAGCCCACGGAATGCCGGGTGTACGTGCGGCGTGAACCGCACCGTACGGCCAAAGCGGTGCGACACCTCGCGCTCATGCTTGTGCCCGACCAGGGCGTAAGGCATCAGGTTGTCAGCAAGGCGCGCTGCGTCATTTCGGGCGTTCGGCGTCGATCCGGCCCCGGAATACCCGGACACGCCAAACACCGACGGCGGGCCGGAGAGCAGATCGACGATCGGCGCGAGGGCAAGCTGCGCCGCAGTCGCATAGCATCCGGGATTGGCGATGCGGGTCGCGCCGCGAATTTCAGCGCGATTGAGCTCAGGCAAGCCGTAGGCCCAACCGGGATCGAAACGTCTGTCAGCAGACAGATCAATCAGCGCGCGCTGGGGCGCAACCTGATCGAACGCCGCAACATAGGCGTCGCTGGCGCCGTCCGGCAAGGCGAGGAAGACGGCGTCCGCACGCCGCTTCGCGGCTTCGTCCGGGCCGATGTCCTCAAAGATGCACTCGTCCTTGTCCTCGGGCGCGACTTCCGCGACCCGGCGGCCGGCGAACTCGCGGCTCGACGCATAGGCGAGCATCAACTCCGGATGGCCGGCGATTAGGCGGATCAGCTCGCGGCCGGTGTGGCCTCGCGCGCCGATCAGTCCGATGAGAAATGGTTCGCTCACGATGGCAACCTACGGGTTCACGCGCTCGGTTGGAATGCATCCGGCAGTCCGGCGATGCGATCGATCTTCGAGGCGGCTTCGGCGACATCGTCGACGCCGACCCAGAACACCGTCCAGACGCCACGCTTCACCGATCCTGTGGCGACTTCATGGTAAAAAGCGTTAAAGCCGTTCGCCGTCCGGGAGCGCCAGTAAAATGCCGGATTTCGCCTGGTGATCTCGCGCCACACGGTCCGCGACAGGCCCTCGCCGCGCGCGTCCTCGGTCACTGCAAACTTGTCGAGATAGATAAAGTCATCGATGCGCGAGAGAATTGCGCCGGCGCGATAGCCCTCCGAGACGCAAGCCTCATGCAGGTCGACGCCGGCCCACCAGTCGGCTTTCAGCTTGCGGGCGAAGGCGTTTTCGACGAGCGCGCCGACCCGGGCCGCGTCGAGCTCGGCCTTGTCGCCGACGGTCCGGATCGCTTCGCCCATGCGCACAAGGGTGCCGGAGCCTCCATGGGTGAAGAGCTCGCGGATCAGGCCGGACGGGCTCGTCAGCGACACCGATGACGACAGCGGCAATGCGTCTAGCAGCCGCTTGATCTCCTGCAGCTTCAGCCGCATCCCGCCCTCGACCCAGGGCGCCGCCATCAGCCGCTCATAGTCGGTCGCGAGGTTGATCGAGTGCATGACCGCGCCCCGCTTGTCGAGGAGGCCGCCGACGCCGGTGAGGAAAATCACTTTCATCGGTTGCAGCGCCGCCACGACGGCGCGGGTCGCCGAATCGCCATTGACGTTCAGGAGCTGGCCGCCCGGCGCAACGCCCATGCAGGTGAGAATCGGCACCGCGCCCGACTTCACCGCCGATTCCAGCATCCCGCGGCGCACGTTCGTCGGCTCCCCTACAAGGCCGTATTTGTCCTTGTCGAGATAATCGGCCTCGATGACGCCGCACACCAGGCCGTCAGCCTCCACCCCTTGCGCGCGCACCGCTTCGACAAGGCGAATGTTCTCGCCAATGAAAACGTCGCGCGCGACGTCCATCGCTTCGGGGCTTGTGACGCGCAGGCCGTCAACCTTCGGCGTGGCGATGTCGCGCTCGGCGAGGGCGACATCAAGCTGCGGTCCGCCGCCATGGATGACGATCGGCGTCAGGCCCACCGTGTGCAGAAAGGCGATCGCGCCCGCCGTCTCCTCCAGCTGGTCGCGGAGGATCGCCCCGCCGATCTTGATGACCGCGAAGCGGGTTTCTCCGACCGCGGAGAAGCGCTGGAGGTAGGCGCGGATCTCCTTCCCATCGGACATGTTCGACAGGAGCTGGACGATGGTCGTCCGCGTGTCATTGGGGCGTGTGGTCCCTGTCGTTGTCATTGGCGTCGTGACTGGCGTTATGGTCGGCGTCGTCATGGTCGGCGTGGTCATTGGGCCTTCTTCGTCTCGCATGGCCGGACGAAATCGCCGCTGTCGACCGCTGCGCCCTTCGCCTTCACGCCGCCCTCCTGTCCAAGGCGAACGCAGTCGAAAACGATCGGCAGCGGCCGCGCGGAAAGGGCGTCCGGTCCGTCCTGCATCTGGACGTGGAGGTGGGGATACGCCGTATCCCCCGAGAATCCTAGACGCCCGATCGGGTCGCCTGCGCGCACGCGGTCCCCGACCGCGACCCGGATTGAGCCTTCGGCGAAGTGCGACATGACGATGAACGCCTCGCCCGCGCGAATGACGATGTAATTGCCGAGGCTCGCGTCATCGCCGAACGAGGCGTAGCGCGCCGGCTTCACCGCCGCGCCGTTCGCGTTGAGCGTGTTGTCCGGCATGTCGGCGCGGACCGCGACCACCTCGCCGTCGACCGGCGCCGACAGCGCCGCGCCGAACGCCGGATACCTTGCGAGGTCGGCAGGCGAGGCGGAATAGAGATCGCCGGTCGCCGGGTCGAGCATTGTGAAGTCGAGGGCGAAGCGCTGGGTCACGCGCTCCATGCCGAGCGCCTTGGCCGGCTCGGAATTGAGCGCGACGCGCCGGTGGTGCGCGAGCAGGTCATTGCCGGAATAGACGAACGCCGCGCCGTCAAGCGGCGGCCGGGCGAGCGTCGGCCCCGGAACCGGCGCGGGCGTGACCTCGGCGCGGACGCGGCCGGCGTCATGAAAGATGTCGAGGGTGACGCGGGTGATGACGCCGTCGACGCTCAGGTCCGGGAACGGATTGAAGAGATAGAGTTCGCCGCCGGCGGGGATGATCCGGCTCGGGAGCATCTCGATCGGCCCAGGCAAGCCGTTACCGCCCATCTGCCGCCGCGTGAGGATGCGGCCTTCGGCGTCGAACGCCTTCAGCTCAATATAGTTGACGACGGCATCGCGGGCCGACGGGTTGGCGAGTTCGATGTCAAAGTTCAGCCGCACATGGTCGCCGCGACGCTCAAGATAGACCGTCTCCGGACGGGTGCGGGAGATATGGACGCCGGCATCCTCCGCGACGGCGGGCGCAATCAACATAATGCAAATGATGGAAGCGAACCAAACGCTTGGCCGGCGGCGCTTGAACATGAAGCATTCCCTAAAAGGCAACTTTCTTGAGTTTCTAATGTTGGACTCCGGTAAAATACCGCATCAATAATCTTGAAATTTTGGCCAACCGTATTTTTCTCTGACTACGCTTGCAAGTGAACCAGACTCTTTTTTCAAGTCATTTAATCGTTCAAGTTGACTATTTTCGATATCTTCTTCGTCTAGATGGGTTAACCATCCAATATTCATTCGATGAACATCTAGCTTCTTGCGAAACTCTAGATCCGCTATCCTAGACGCTATGCTTTGCTGCAAGTCGTCAAGACCCACCAAGAGTTCAATAAAATTGATTTCCGGAAAACTAGGTCCTGTTGACAAAGTGATTGATCCATAGACGGATCGATGCGATGTGCAGGAAGCCTGTGTAGCTATCGGCGGTTTTATCATACCTTGTCGCGACGCGTCGTGAGTTTTTCAGCTTGTTGAAACAGCGCTCGACG
>WGLS01000027.1 GCA_016125455.1 Alphaproteobacteria bacterium | reverse complement strand
GCCGCCGACATGCCAGCCTGATGCTCCTTCAAGATCCCGATGATCTGCTCTTCGGTAAACCTGCTCTTCCTCATTCATCCGTCTCCTTATCGGAACGGACCTTACCTCAAACTGAGGGCGAATGACGGGGCAAGGTCAACGGACGCCAAACCAGTTAGAATTACATAAACCATCGATACATGACCTGCCAAACGATGACCGACTAAAGGGGTTTTCTCTTCAAGAAGTAGTTAATATTTACTATTCGGAATTTTGTAAATTTGTTGAACGGATCGCTCTTACGCAAGAGCTGGCTTTATTCGTTATCGAAAAAAATCGAGGCGCAGTATTGTCCCTTAAAGATGAATACGATGCGGCGATGAAGAAATTTGAAACTCTGTGCGGGGAGCACAGGCAAATGTATGATGCAAACCTCGATCTCTCAACATTCAAGACAATGCAAGAAGTTGCTGAGCAGAAGCTGATAGATGTGAACTGGAAAATTTCTTCCTCGTAACACCTCAAGCCACCTTCCTGCTTGTCCGCTTCTTACCCGCCTTCTTCGCCGCCGTCTTCTTCTTCGCGGGCGCGGCCTTCGCTTTCGGCCGCTTCGGCGCGGCGATTTCGACGCCGGCGCGTTCGAGGATCGGGCGCAGGAAGTCGCCCGTATACGATCCTTCCGTCGCGGCGACGTCTTCGGGCGTGCCCGTCGCGACGATCCTGCCGCCGCCGTCGCCGCCTTCGGGACCTAAGTCGATGATCCAGTCGGCCTGCTTGATGACGTCGAGATTGTGCTCGATGATGACGACGGTGTTGCCGCCGTCCGTCAGCTCCTGGATCACTTCCATCAGCTTGCGGACGTCCTCGAAGTGGAGGCCCGTGGTCGGCTCGTCGAGAATATAGAGCGTGCGGCCCGTCGCGCGCTTCGACAGCTCCTTGGCGAGCTTCACGCGCTGCGCCTCGCCCCCCGAGAGCGTCGTCGCCTGCTGGCCGATCTTGACGTAGGTGAGGCCGACGCGCGCGAGCGTCTCCAGCTTGTCGCGGATCGCCGGCACCGCCTTGAAGAAATCGCAGCCGTCCTCGACCGTCATGTCGAGCACGTCGGCGATCGACTTGTCCTTGAACGTCACGTCGAGGGTCTCGCGATTGTAGCGCTTGCCCTTGCAGACGTCGCAGGTGACGTAGACGTCGGGCAGGAAGTGCATCTCGATCTTGATGACGCCGTCGCCCTGGCACGCCTCGCAGCGCCCGCCCTTCACGTTGAACGAGAAGCGCCCCGGCGCGTAGCCGCGCGCCTTTGATTCCGGCAGGCCCGCGAACCAGTCGCGGATCGGCGTGAAGGCCCCGGTGTAGGTCGCGGGGTTCGAGCGCGGCGTGCGGCCGATCGGCGACTGGTCGATGTCGATGACCTTGTCGAACTCGTCCAGGCCTTCGATGCGGTCGTGCGCGCCGGGCGCGTCCTTCGAATTGTAGAGAAGGCGCGCCGCGGCCTTGTACAATGTCTCGATGACGAGCGTTGACTTGCCGCCGCCGGAGACGCCGGTGACGCAGGTCATGAGGCCGACGGGAATCTCCGCGGTGACGTCCTGGAGGTTGTTCGCGCGCGCGCCAACGATGCGCACCTTGTGGGCGGGGTCATGGACGCGGCGTTCCTCCGGCACGGGCACTTCGCGGCGCCCGGCGAGATAGTCGCCGGTGATCGAGCCTTTCGTCGCGATGATGTCCTTGACGGCGCCCTGCGCGATGATCTCGCCGCCGTGCACGCCGGCGCCAGGGCCGATGTCGACGACATGGTCGGCGATGCGGATCGCGTCCTCGTCATGCTCAACGACGAGGACGGAATTTCCGAGGTCGCGCAATCGCTGCAGCGTTTCGAGCAGGCGGCCATTGTCGCGCTGGTGCAGGCCGATTGACGGCTCGTCGAGCACGTAGAGGACGCCGGTGAGGCCGGAGCCGATCTGCGAGGCGAGGCGGATGCGCTGGGATTCCCCGCCGGATAGCGTGCCGCTCGCGCGCGACAGGGTGAGATAGTCGAGCCCGACCTTGTTGAGGAACATCAGCCGTTCGCGGATTTCCTTCAGGATCCTGACGGCGATCGTCTTCTCATTGGCGCTGAGCTTGTCTTCGAGGCCGTCGAACCAGGCGCCCGCCGCGCGGATCGATTTCTCCGTCGCCTCGGAGATGTTGAGGCCGTCGATCTTCACGGCGAGCGCCTCCGGCTTCAGGCGGAGGCCGTTGCAGGCGTCGCAATGGGTGATCGACTGGAACCGCGACAGCTCCTCGCGCACCCAGGCCGAGTCGGTTTCGCGGAACCGGCGTTCAAGGTTCGGGATGACCCCTTCGAACGGCTTCACGGTCTCGAACTTGCGCGCCCCGTCCTTGTAGACGAACGAAATGTCTTCGTTGCCCGTGCCGTAGAGGATCGCGAATTTCTGTTCGTGGCTGAGGTCCGCCCATTTCTCCGTCGTCTTGAACTTGTAGTGCCGCCCCAGCGCCTCGATCGTCTGGGCGTAATAGGGCGAGGTTCCCTTCGACCATGGCGCAATGGCGCCTTTGTTCAGCGCGAGCGAGGCGTCGGGGATGACGAGATCCTCGTCGAAGATCATCTGCGTGCCGAGGCCGTCGCACTGCGGGCACGCGCCCGCCGGCGCATTGAACGAGAACAGCCGCGGCTCGATCTCGTCGATGGTGAAACCGGAGACGGGGCAGGCGAATTTTTCGGAAAAGACGATGCGGGCCGGGCCTTCCTTTTGGTCATCGCTTTTCGAGGCGGCGCCTTCAACCTGGGGAGCGCCGCCTGCGGCGCGTCTCGACGGGTCCGCGCTTTCCGCGATCGCGATGCCGTCAGCGAGTCCGAGGGCCTGTTCAAAGGACTCCGCGAGACGCGATTCAATCCCCTTCTTTATGATGATGCGGTCAACGACGACGTCGATGTCGTGCTTCAGCTTCTTGTTAAGCTTCGGCGCGTCGGCGATATCGAAAAACTCGCCGTCTATTTTCACGCGCTGGAAACCCTTCTTCTGAAGGTCGGCGAGTTCCTTGCGGTATTCGCCCTTCCGGCCGCGAACCATCGGCGCAAGGAGATAGAACCGCGCGCCCTCCGGCTCCGTCATAAGCCGGTCGACCATTTCCGTGACGGTCTGTGATGAAATCGGTTCGCCGGTCGCCGGCGAATAGGGAACGCCGATGCGCGCCCACAATAGGCGCATATAGTCGTAGATTTCGGTGACGGTGCCCACGGTGGAGCGCGGATTGCGGCTCGTCGTTTTCTGTTCGATCGAGATCGCCGGGCTGAGGCCGTCGATCTGGTCGACGTCCGGCTTTTGCATCATCTCAAGGAACTGGCGCGCATACGCAGAAAGAGACTCGACGTAGCGGCGCTGGCCTTCGGCGTAGATGGTGTCGAACGCGAGCGACGATTTGCCGGAGCCGGAAAGGCCCGTCATCACGATGAGCTTGTCGCGCGGCATCTCCAGCGTGACGTTTTTCAGATTGTGCTCGCGGGCGCCGACGACGCGGATGAATTTTGAGGACATTGGGTGATTTACACGGGTTGGTGGTGGGCGGATGGAAGCAGTTTCGAGTTTTGGCCGGACGGCGTCAGTTTTTCCATTGTTTCACCGACGATGCCGGCGAAGTCGACGGCGCGACGCAATCTTCAGATCCTGTTTGCGACAGGCAAAGGATGAGTTCGCCGGCGTCATCGCTGCGGCGGCGTTCAGATGCCCTCTACGATGACGAAATCGGTCGCGCCGAATTGCCGCCGCAAGTTGGCCGCCGCCTGATAGGCGTCGCCGTAGTAGCACTCGACGGCGTCATCATAACTGTCGAACTCAACTACGACGCGGCGCGGCCTCGATTCGCCCTCAACGATTTCGCATCGGCCGCCGCGAACAAGAAACCTCGGCGCATACTTGTACGCCGAAAACGCTTCGCCGACCTTGGCCTGATAGGCCGGATAACGTTCTGCGTCCGTCACGTCGACCGCGACGATCCAGTAGCCCTTGGGCACGCGTGTCTCCTTCGACTGATGGGATCTTCAGTGATGTACGCGCCCGCAGCTTGCAGAACAAGACGCGAACGTCCATTCTGGCCCCGGGGTTGATTGCGTGGTTGGCGGCAGATCCGATCGCGGCATGCGCGTGGGGAAAATGACGCGGGTAACGCATCTGCGAATCCGCGGATTTTCAGGCGACAACCTGCGCATACAATCGTTCGAAAGATATTGGAGAAGCCAATGGCCGGCAGTGTCAACAAAGTCATTCTCATCGGAAACCTCGGACGCGATCCCGAAGTGCGCCAGACCCAGGACGGTCGGCCGATCGTCAATCTCGCGGTTGCGACATCCGAACAGTGGAAGGACAAGAACACCGGCGAGCGTCGCGAACGCACGGAGTGGCACCGCGTCGTGATTTTCTCCGAAGGCCTGGCGCGCGTCGCGGAGCAATATCTGCGCAAAGGCTCGAAGGTGTACATCGAGGGCCAGCTGCAGACGCGCAAATGGCAGGACAAGGACGGCGTCGAGAAATACTCGACCGAAATTGTGCTGCAGGGCTTCAACTCAACGCTGACCATGCTCGACGGACGTCGGGACTCCGCCGGCGGCGGCGGTGGCGGTTTCGGCGGCGACGACTTTGGCGGCGGATCTTCTTCAGGCGGCGGCGGCAAGTCGTTCGAACTCGATGACGACATTCCATTTTGATGCTCAGGCGCCGTCGGCGCGCGTCGATGGCGCGAATCACGCGGCTCGCTGCGAGCGCAGATCGAACCGAAATCGCATTTTCGAATCGGCGAATCGGGTCGATCGACGAAAAAAAGTGATTTTTTTGGCGCCTTCAGCGCAAAAAAGCGCCTGTACGGACGCTCCGTACGCGCGTCTTTGAATATTTTATTAGTAAATCGCCGTAATGTGTTCGTCGCCCGCAAGCAAATCGCAGGAGACGTACACAATGGCGGTAAAACGCAAATCCACGAAGACCACGGCCGCTCGCAAGACGACGGCTCGCAAGACCACCTCGACCCGCGCGTCCTCATCGCGCCGGAAGGCTTCGGCCAGCAAGACGGCCAAGACGCGCAAGGCGACGACCGCGCGCAAGGCAGCGAAGAAGACGACGGCCAAAGCGAAGAAGACGACGGCCAAGAAGACGACGGCGAAGCGCAAGCCCGCCGCGAAGAAGACCGCCGCGAAAAAGACCGGCGTGAAAAAGACCGCCGCGAAAAAGACAGCGGCGAAGAAGACCGCTCGCAAGACGACCGCGAAGCGTAAGACAGCTGCGAAAAAGACCGTTCGCAAGGCGGCCGCGAAGCGCAAGACGACCGCCAAGAAAACGGCTCGCAAGACGACCCGCAAGCCGGCGGCCCGCAAGACCGCACGCAAGGCGGTCGCCAGGAAAACGGCCCGCAAGACGACCCGTCGCACGACGGCTCGCAAAGCCCGCGGCTAACAAGGATTGATTTGATCCATCTCGGCCGTTTGTTGCGTCTCCGCGGCCATGATGGAAGGGCGCCATCGCCCATCCCGCGTTTCTCTGAAACACACGTGACCCGCGGGCGTGGACGCGAAGATGCGGCGATGGATCAAGCCCACCTTGCGGACGTATGAGACGCCGCGCGCGCGAAATTTAAGCGTTGCGGCGTCTCACTCGAGCAAGGCCGAAAAACTCCCCAGGAAGACCAGCTTGACCTCAACGCGTCGGGACCTGTTCCCGGCGCGTTGTCTTTTTGCGCCGCAGCGCGAGCGCACGAACGTTCCGGTCGGCGCGCCGTTGCATCGCGGCATCGAAGGGATGATACCGAGGCCCTGGAAATCAACACGGGAGCGCCGGCGATGCCAATCGGATCGAACATCAATCTTGAAGCGGACCGGCGAACATTCACCTCGCATCTTGAATGCGGCCTGACAGGCGAGCGCGCCGAAGCGGACAGGGTTCATGGCCTGTCGCCGGCAGGACGTCCTTATCTGGTTCGATACGACCTTGCGGCCGTCAAGGCGCATGTCTCCCGCGACGAGTGGGACGCGCGCCGAAGGGACATGTGGCGCTATCGCGAACTGTTGCCGGTGCGCCGAACCGAGAATGTCGTCAGCCTTGGCGAAATCGAGACGCCCCTCGTGCCGCTTGCGAATGTTGCGCGCGAGATGGGAATTTCGCCGGACAACCTGATCGTCAAGGACGAAGGACGCCTGCCGACGGGCTCTTTCAAGGCGCGAGGCCTTGTGATGGCGGTCTCGATGGCCAGGGAACTCGGCCTGAAGACCCTGGCGATGCCGACGAACGGCAATGCCGGCGCTGCGCTCGCCGCCTATTGCAGTCGCGCCGGGCTCGAAGCGATCGTCCTGTGTCCGGAGGATACGCCGGAAATCAACGTGCGCGAGATCGCCGCGCAGGGCGCGCGCGTTTATCGCGTCAATGGGCTCATTGATGAATGCGGCGCCATTGTGGGCAAGGGATGCGAGGCGAACGGATGGTTCAACCTGTCGACTCTGAAGGAGCCCTACCGGATCGAAGGCAAGAAGACGATGGGACTCGAACTCGCCCAACAGCTTGGTTGGGACGTGCCTGACTTTATCTTCTACCCGACCGGCGGCGGGACAGGCCTCATCGGGATGTGGAAGGCATTCGACGAACTCGAGAAAATCGGCTTCATCGGATCGAAGCGGCCAAAGATGATCGCCGTTCAGGCAAGCGGTTGCGCGCCGATCGTCAGGGCGTTCGACGCCGGCGAGCGGCACGCCGCCCGCTGGGAGAACGCCGCGACAGTCGCAGCGGGCATTCGCGTGCCGGCTGCCGTAGGCGATTTCCTCATCCTCGACGCCGTTCGCGAAAGCGGCGGATTTGCGATTGCCGTGCCCGACGACAAGACGCTATCCGCCGTCGACGATGCGGCGCGTAAGGATGGTTTTCTTCTGTGTCCAGAGGGTGGCGCGACGCTGGCCGCATATCGCGCGGCTCTGGCGGACGGGCGGGTGGCGAAGACCGATCGCGTGGTGCTCTACAATTGCGCGATCGGCCTGAAGTACCCCATGCCAGACAAGTCAAAGAGCCTGGACAAGAACGCAAACATCGATTTTGCCGCCCTTTGACGTGAAACATAGCGGGAACGCTTTCGCCCGGCAGACGCTGGCGCGCTGACAAGTTGTCTTGAGCCGTCATTCAAGCGTCATCGCGCTTGCGCCCGCGGCGGCGCTGGCGAGTTGCGCCCCGCCGCGATGGCTACTCGAAATTGCTGATATTGCTGGCTGTTTGAGAATTCGCCGCATGGCGGAGCGGTTTGGCAGGGCCGGGCCGCAACGTTTATCGCACGCAATCTGGCGGGAGCGCGATTGTCCGCGCGCTGTTGCATTGCGAAAGTGAGGCGCTATACAGGACCTACGCTCATATGACTGTACGGCCTTGCTCGCTTTCCAGCGTATACGCCGTATTGCGCGCCTGACATCGCTCCGCCCAAGCCAAGGCCGCCGAGGGCCAGGCAAGGCGGCTCGTGAACGCAAGACAACTCGTGAACGCAAGACAAGGAGCCGACATGACCGGTCTGGATGCATCCGCTAAACAGGATTTTGGCGCAGATCCCGTCGCGACGCGTGAAACCGATCACTACCAGAAAGAGTACGTCCAGAGCTTCGTGGAAAAATGGGACGAGCTCATCGACTGGGAAGCAAGGGGCGAGAGCGAAGGCCAGTTCTTCATTGACATTCTCCGTGCACGGGGAAAAGAGCGGATCCTCGACGCTGCGACCGGCACGGGGTTTCACTCAATACAACTTCTGAAGGCGGGATTTGACGTCGTCAGCGCCGACGGTTCCGCCGAGATGCTGACCAAGGCGTTCGAGAACGGGCGCGATCGCGGCCTTGTGCTCAAGACGGCGCAGGCGGATTGGCGATGGCTAAACAAGGATATCGCGGGAAAGTTCGACGCCGTGATCTGCCTCGGCAATTCGTTCACTCACCTTTTTCGAGAACAGGACCGTCGCCGCGCGCTTGCCGAGTTTTACGCCGCTCTCAAGCACGATGGTCTCCTGATCCTCGACCAGCGGAACTATGACGCAATTCTCGATATTGGCTACGACAGCGCCCACAAATATTATTATTGCGGGGACCGGGTCTCCGCCGCGCCGGAACATGTCGATGACAGTCTTGCGCGGTTCCGGTATGACTTTCCGGACGGGTCGGTCTTCCATCTCAACATGTTCCCATTGCGAAAGGCGTACATGCATCGTCTCCTCAAGGAAGTTTCGTTTGAGAAGGTGACGACGTATGGCGACTTTCAGGAGACGTATGCGGATCACGAACCGGACTTTTTCATTCACGTCGCTGAAAAGCTGCAACCGGAAGAGCGCGGGTGATGGCCAAGGAAACGGACGGGCCTGCGCTCGATGGCCGCAGCGTCGCGCGCGATTACTATGACAGCGCGGACGCGGACGCCTTCTACCAGACGATCTGGGGCGGGGAAGATATCCATGTCGGTCTCTATGGCGGCGATCCCGGCATGTCGATCAAGGACGCGAGCCGCAAGACGGTCGCCGCCATGGCGCGCAGGCCGGCAAGACTGTCGCCGGGCGCGAAGGTGCTGGATATAGGCGCAGGGTATGGCGGCGCCGCGCGCGCCCTCGCGCGGGAGTTTGGCGCTCACGTCACCTGTCTCAATCTCTCCACCGTCGAGAACGAGCGCAATCGCCGGCTGACATCCGCAGCGGGCCTCAGCGACCTCATCAGCGTCGTCGATGGCTCGTTCGACGCTATTCCGGAGCCGGATGCGTCATTCGACGTCGTGTGGTCGCAGGACGCCATTCTGCACGCGCCGGACCGTCGCGCCGTGCTTGCGGAGGTCGCCCGCGTCATCAGGCCGGGCGGCGATTTCATTTTCACCGATCCTATGCAGACGGACGATCTTGCGGATGCGGAGCGACTGCGGCCGATCTACGACAGAATTCACCTGCCGGACCTCGCGTCGGTTGGCTTCTATCGCAGGGAGCTTTCGGCGCTCGGTTTCGAAGAGGTTGACGTGGCCATCATGACCGAGGAGCTGGGCGCGCACTACGCGCGCGTGCGGGATGATCTCGCCATGCGCCGCGACGAATTGAACAAGGCCGTCTCGGACGCCTTCGTGGATCGCATGATTGCGGGCCTGAAGCATTGGGTGGACGGCGCGGCGCACGGCCTTCTCGTCTGGGGCATTCTCCATTTCCGGAAGAAATAGACGTTATCGCGGGCCAAGAGGAATGTCGAAATACGTATCGGGGAACGGTTCGTTCTCGAGCGTGAAATGCCACCATTCCTTTTCATACGGACGAAATCCCGCTTCGATCATGACGGCTCTCAGAAGCAGCCGATGGGCCCTTGCGCTGGCCGGAATGCCTGTCGCGGAAGGCCAGGAAACCGGATCAAAGAAGTCCCAGTCGCCGCCCATGTCGAGCGGCGCGCCGGTCTCAAGGTCGACGAGGGCAATGTCGACCGTTGAGCCGCGGGAGTGCCCGGACCGAGCGGCGATATAGCCTTCGTCAAACAGGGCGCTCTTGTCGACGCCGGGGTAGTAGTCGTCCTTGCCGCTCGTATCGGAAGGGTCGTTTGCCCACGCAACGAATTCATCGACTGCGCGCTGCGGCCGATAACAGTCGAACGCCTTCAACCCCAGCCCGAATGGCGCGAGGCGCGCTTGCGCCCCGGCCAGCGCTTCGGCCGCAAGCGGCGTCAGCAGGCAGCGGGGCGCGCCATAGCCATTGATCGGACGTCCGACGAAATTATCGGAGCTCGCGTACCGCATGTCGATGACCAGGCCGGGCGTGGCGTCACTCGCGTCGACGAAACCTGCGACCGGCCTTGCGGGGCCGCCGGCGCATCCGCAGGCGGCGCACGCCAGAATCGCCGCGGCCGAACGCCACCGCATGAACGCTATTTCCGCCCAGCCGGCGCGCCGTAGGGGTACATGGTCTTCAGATCGACATTCTCATAGGGCAAAGCTTCAAGGCGCGTCGTCCCAATAAAGGAGCCGGGCGCATCGACAATGAGGATGGTGTCCGCGAAGCCGGTCTCATCAAATCCTCGGCGGAAGTGAACGCGCGACTTCACGACGAACGTTTCGAAATTGGCGGGATCAATCGGCCCGACGCGCAGCTGTTCCGGATCCGTCACCTGGCGGAGGGTCGGCGTAATGATCAGCGCGTTGCCATCGCCAAAGCTGACAATGGCGATCTCATCGAAATCGAGCCCCGGTCCGACAAAGGACAAAACGCCGTCAACGCGGACCGGCGCGCCGCTCGCCGGACCCATAAACCCGCCAATCTCCATGCCGAACGCATCGCCTACGGATAGCCCGCGATCTCGAATGGCGACCAGGGCGCGTTCGTCGCGAACTGTCCCTATCAGCACCCCGGACAGATTCTGATCGATGACCTCTTTGAGAATGAAGGTCGAGTCGCCGGACCGGTCGGAATAGTCCGCAAGCACAATCGGCGTTTCGCCCGCAGCAGCAGCCCGCTTTGCGCGCGCCGCCGCCTCGGCCGGCATGATGATGCCTGGTCCGCGCACGAACTCTTCTCGCTTGCGCCAGATGAAGTCGGCCATGTCGTCGGCAATCCTGTTGGCGAGGGCGGGGTCGTCGTTCGTCATGACGTGCACCGCTGCGCCGACGTCGGGGACGTCCGACCACGGGAAGCCGTAGGCGACGCTGACGAAAGCGTCTTTCTCACGCGCCTCCCATCGCCTCGCGCGCTCCATGATATCCATTGACGGCGAGGCGCCGGTCCATTGCACCACGGTCGGCGTGATGACGCCTGGTTTGCGGCTCGCGGTCGTCGCGCGATAGCCGCCTCGGGCGAGGCGCATCAGCAAACGGGCCGCACGCTCGCCCTGCAGCCTCGCGTCATAGTGTGGGTAGCGTTTTGTGATGAAAGCCATGTTGGCGTACTTGAGGAAGTCGCCGTCTTCGTTCCCGTGCAGATCAAATGTGCCGACAATTGGCGTGTCGGGGCCGACGACGTCGCGAAAGCGTTTGGCGATTTCAGCTTCCGGTTTTGGGATGTTCCGGGTCGCCATTGCCCCGTGTAGCGCGAGATAGACCCCGTCGACAGGACCCGCGGCCTTAAGGGCTTCAAGCATCGCGCCGACGAAATAATCGAAACTTTCCTCGGTATTCCAGCTTGTGGACGATCCGCCATATACGCCAACAGGCGAGGGCAGGCCGATCAGTTCAACTTCCTTGTACTCGCGCACTGCCGCGACGAAGCCGCGCATATAGGGTCCGCCCTCGAACACTTCATCGCCTTCGAGAACGGGACGGATGCGCGTCCAGTCGTCAATCGTCGTGTCGCCGCCGGGGCAGAAGGTGCAGGTTTCGTGGGCGAATGTCATGACAGCGAAGCGAAGCGCGCGTTCTGCGTAGGCTGCATCTTCGGACGCCGGCGCGGCGGCCGTTGCGCCCTCGGACGACAACTCGTCGACAGGCGAGCCGTTCCCGGTCGCGTCCGCGCAACCCGCTGACAACAGCAAACTGGCGGCGCACACTGTCAGCTTTCTCATCGCTCTTGCTCCGTTCGGGCACTGTCCGCCCCCGGCTGCGCCAGAGAGTCTGATGCGCCGCGTTATTCTCGTCCGGCTATTCCGCCGCTATTGCTGTCGCCGTTGCGTTGTTGGCGGTTTGCCTGTTGGCGAGCAATACCTGGCCGCATTTCTCCGATTCGAAGACGTCGGTGAACTCGCCGTCTCGCCAGACGATCCGGCCGGCGATCATCGTCAGCGGCACAACGCCATCGGACCTGTTGACGAGCTGGTCGCTGCCCAGGGTCTCGCGGTAAACGCGCTTCGTGTTCTTCACGCCATCGTGGGCGGCAAGGGCGTCCGGATCGACCAGCGTGAGGTCCGCTTGCCGGCCGATCTCAATTGAACCGGCGGCAATGTCGAAAAAGTCCGCTGGATCGCGGGTGAGTCGCCGCACCATCCAGGCAACGCCTTCTTCGCCGCGCTCCTCCATCGCAATCTTCAAGGCGCGCAAGTTAACGTCATAAAATGCGAGGTTCGTCAGATGCGCGCCGGAATCGGAAAAACCGGGCAGGAAAAGCGGCGACATCGTCATCTTGCGGACCACGCCGTCATCCGCATTGGCGCTGACGGTGTGCCAGTAAAGGTCGCGGTCATAGGCCTTCAGCATGTGGAACATGAAGTCGGCATCATCCCGGCAGGGAGGGAAGCTTTCAAACGCAGTGCGCTCATCCTCGCTCTTCGCGCCGTCGCCCGTCGACTGAAAAGCCCTGAGCCGTTCGAAAATCCTGTCGAATCTTTCGCCGCGCCAGGCGGCGACGGGCGCGTTGTCGACGTACATTTCGTCGATCGCCCGGCGAAGCGCCAGTTCCTCCATGCGCAGGATCCGGCGTATGCGGGCCAATCCGAAGCCTTCCTTGCCGGCGCGCCACATTTTCTTGAACGCCTCTTCAAAGGCTGGATCGGTGTACAGCGCGGCCCGGCCGGCGTCGTCTTCCAGATCCAGCATCATCAGCTGTCGGAGCTCCGGGATTTCCTCCGAAAGGGGCGTCACGGGGCCGTCCGACCACACTTTGAACGGGGCCGCCAGGGACTGTAGCCGAAAGTCGCCGCCGACGATTTTCGAGTTGAGGATGCGCGCCAGGGTAAATGCGCTGCGGACAATATTTCGGTCTGATCGCACATCCATGGCCGCGACGGCCGTGATCTTGAGCGCCTTGCCATAAAGGCGCGCGCTGGTGAGGAGGAACGTGCGGAGGACTTTGAGCGGGCTCTCCACAGGCGGCGTCGCCTGCCATACGCGTCCGAACCGTCGCACGATGTCGGTCAACCGTTTGAGTTCGTCAAACCCTCCGTACTGGGAGGGAATACGCTTTTCGCGGTTTGGATTGTTCGAAAGATAGTGAAACGGCAACGCATCCGAAGAAAAGCCGACATAGCCTTCGGCCATGCCTTTCTCCAGAAGGCGCTCCATCTCGGCCATCTCGGCGTCCGTCGGATTTCGGCTAACCGACGCGTTTGTGCCCATCGCGGCGATGCGCAGCATCGAGTAGGGGATCATCGGAACGATGTTCGGCCCCAGCTTCAATTCATTCAGGTGGTCGAGATACTCGTCGGATCGATTCCATGTGACCCGATCGGCGACGCGGGCCAGCACCGGCTTGGGAATGTTTTCGACGCGGGCGAAACAATCGACGATTGGATCTTCCCCGTCCCGCCGCAACGCGCCGAATGCGAGGCCGAGCGAGCAGTTCGACACGACAACCGTGGTCGTGCCATGGCGCACCGCTTCGGGCAGGCCGGGCGCGAGTTCGACCTCAAGGTCATAGTGGGTGTGAATGTCGAGCAGCCCCGGCATCAGCCAGAGGCCGTGGGCGTCGATCGTTTCGGTCGCTTGCGCGCCCGCCAGCTTGCCGCGCGCGGCGATGCGGCCGTCGCGGACGGCGATGTCGGTAGTTTCGGGCGCGCCGCCGTCGCCATCGAACACGCGCGCACCGCGGATCAGGATGTCGTATGGTTCGGTCATCGTTTCGCAGCATGTTGCGTCGCGGGACGCTAGGCAAGGCGTCGCCGCAGCGGGCGATTGTCACGGTTATGTCGTGCATTCGCCAGCGCGCGTCGGCTAAGCTATTGGCGATCGCCGGAAGGAAGCATCCGGCGCACGCGCGATAGCGCGCCAATCGCAAGCGGGGAGAATTGCGATGCGGAAAGTCATATCGACATTGCTCGCCGCCATCGCCATGGCGGGCGCGCCCGCGGTTCGTGCTGACGCGCAGGTGGTCCGGCGGCTGCCCGAAGCGACCGTCCGGAAAGTGACGCCGCCGATTGTCGAACCGAAACTCACGATCGAGACGCTTGAGCCGGCGACGGCGTTGCAGTCGTTTCGAAGCGCGTACGAGCCGGCATTCGTGGAGTTCGTGCGTGAGGCGCGGACGAAACGCGATGCGCGCGCTATTGCAACCTTTGAGCGTTTGGGCGCCCGGCATTGCCCGGGAAAGTCCGGCGACAGGATGGCCGCTTGCCTGGCGTCGCACATCGGAGCGCCGCAAGTCGCCGCCATGAACGCCGTCGAGTCGGGGCCCTATCGGTTCAACACCGTTTTCACCCGTGACGCCGGCGCGCCGGTGCTCGTCATCTTCAAGGGCGACCAACGCATCGCGGCTACGCCTTACGCCAATCTTTTCGACGTGCATGTCAGGATCGCCGGATATGGGTTTGGCCGCGACTGGCGGGTAGCCTGGTTCGATGCGTATACGGATATCGACGGGGCCGAACGAACGGCTCTCGTCAACAAGGCGCTTGAGGACATGAACGGCGGCGCCGTCGACCTCCTTAGGGAAAGCGAAGACATCTCGCTGCAGTCAAGGGTCGCGCTCCGCCGGGCCGAGATTTCGGCGATAGCCTCCTATCGAAAATTACTTGCCAAGTGGTTCGACGACGTCGAGAGACGCGATCGAGGCGCCTATCGGCGCATCATCGGCGCCGTTCAGGCAGCGGAGCGCGCGGCGATCGACCGCGGCGGGCCGATTGAGATTCTGGGCTTTGAGCCGGGAACGGATGAGTCTGCGGACCTGCCTCAGCCGCCGTCGCCGCCCACGTGCGCGCTCGACGACCTCGGATGCCTCGAAACGCTGGTCGTCGTTCCGCAGCTACTGGAACGACTTGACATCGATCTGACGTTCAGCACGTACGATGGCGCGCCGAACAGCCTTTATGGTCGCATGAAGGACGTGGACGGCGAGATCCTCGTCTGGGCCGCGCCGTTCGAGGAAAACTTCAGGCATATAGTGCGCGTCGACGACCGCGGCGAGCTCCTGCGCGTCGAAGACCGCATTGGCGACGCCTACGTCGAGATGTTCGAACGGATGATTCCGTTCCGCCTGCTCGCCGACAATACCCTTGATTTCAATGGCGTCATGCAACTCGCGTTTCGCGAGGAGGAGCGACCGAACTTTGTCATCGGCCGGGACCTGCTATCGTGCGTCAATGACGAGCTGTTTCTGATTCCGGCCGGCTTCATAACCGACTTCATGTCGGTCTCGCAGGGCGTACGGATCATCTTTCCGGAAGGCGAGACGACGCCGGAACGCGAATGGGCGGCCGCCCTCCTTCACGACTGGCTTTACGCGATTTCGGATCGCGAGAACAAGAGCCATCAGAACTATGCGCAGGCGCGGTTCGTCGCCGATCTGAAGCTGGCTGAAATGCCGCCGGCCCGACGAGCGGCGTTCGCCTGGGCCACTGGCTCCGGCTTTTCGCTCCCTGCGGTCGGCCGTCCGGGGGAGCTCCGGTTCGCAACGCGGGACTCCTGCGCCCGCGGCGTCGCGTTCAAGGGCAATCCGAGGAATGCGCTCGTTGGCAGGACGTCCTGCGACGGACTTATGGCCGACCTGCCGCGCTATCTCGACTTGCTCGATCGCTTTGCGACTGACGCGGAGGTCACGGACGACGACATCCTCGCCAATCCAGACTCAATGTCCTTCTTCGAAAAAGTCGTTGCGAACGCCGACAATGAAGTCAGTTGCGACATGATCGAGTAGGTCGCGTCACCCAAGCGCGGCGTACAGCAGCAGCCCGACCGCTGCGACGCCAGCAAGTCCGTGGCCGATCACCACGAATGCCGGCGGCCACTCTTCCATCAGGCGGAACCCGAGGAGGACGCCGCCGCCGAGCGCGGCCGCCGCGAATGCGATCAATGCAAGGCGGCGTTCATCGCCGGCGGCGATTGCGGCGACCGCGACCGCAATGCCGATGCCGGCGAACATGAAATGCGCGAGCGCGACCGAGCCCGGCGCGCCGGCTTTCTTCAGCACCCGAAGCGACATCCAGCCGCCCGTTGCGATGGCGCATGCCAACAACAAGAAAGCGAGAACAGTTTGCACGGCGCGGCCTCCTTCTGACTGGTTGGCGTTCTTGCGACCTATCCGGGGACCTGCCTTGCGGCCTACCGTTCGACCGGCCCTTTGACGATTCGGCCATCCTTCATGATGAGGTCGATAACCTCGTCAGGCGTCGCCATGATCTTTATATCGGCGGTCGGATCGCCGTCGATCAGGAGGAGATCGGCGCGAAGGCCAGGGGCGATTGCGCCAAGCTCTCCATACGGATTGAGAGGGCCGGACAGGGCGATGATCCCTGCATTGCCTGACGTCGCCTGGCGCAGGATCTCGAGGCCGCTAAACGCCTCGCTCCGCAGCACGAACTCGTAGGATTGGTGCGCCTGGAATTGCGCGATCAGGTCCGTGCCAAAGCCGATATTTGTTCCCGCCGCCTTCAGAATGTCCAGCGCTTTGGTCATCGCGTCGAGCGTAACCTTATTCTTTTCCTTGAGATAGGCGGGCAAATCCGGCGACTGGTCCATCGCCCAGTAGGTCACGAGATTCGGATTCACCCACGCGCCCTTCGATGCGGCAAGTTCCGCAGCTTCCCTGTCGATAAGGTTGCCATGCTCGATCGTCATGACGCCGGCGTTCAGCGCCCGCTTGATCGCGCCTGGCGTGTAGGCGTGGGCCGCGACGTAGGTGCCCCAGTTCTTCGCGGTCGTGACGGCCGCCGCCATCTCTTCCGGCGTGTACTGAATGGAATGCAATGGATCGCGCGGGCTGGCGACGCCGCCGCCGGCCATGATCTTGAGGAAATGCGAGCCTCGGCGAAGTTCCTCGCGCGCGCCCTGGAGCACCTCGGGCGTTCCGTCCGCAACGACGCTGCCGAATTGAAAGCGCTGGTGCAGGTCCGATGGCGCGCCCTGTCCGCGATTGTCGCCGTGGCCGCCGGTCTGGGTCAGGACGCGCCCGGCGAAAATGATCCGGGGGCCCTCGATAATGCCGCGGTCAATCGCCGTCGCGACGCCCCAGTCAGTGCCGCCGGTGTCCCGCACGGTCGTGAAGCCGCGCATCAGCATCGCCTTCGCATTCGGCGCGGCGGAAGCGCCGATCAGCGACTCGTTCGCGATTGAGAGGAGGTCGAAGGGGAGGTTGGAGGAAACGTGCACATGGGCGTCGATCATCCCCGGCATGAGGAACCGCCCTGCGGCGTCGATGACCGTCTCGCCAGGCTTCGATGCCAGCGGCGTTTTCGACACCGCCGTGATAAGGCCATTGTCGACCCGCACCGCGCCGCGCTCCGTGACGATGTCGACGCCGTCGAATATGCGCGCGTTGTTGATAAGGTAGGCGTCGGCGGCGAACGCGCCGTTGACCTGAGCGACCAGCGCCGCCGCCAAGGCGAGCGTTGCGCGTACGACGGATGCGATCCTGAACATGCGGCCTGAGTTAACCCGGTTGCTGCGCCTTCAGCTTTAGCAGCAACCAGGCCAGAACCGCCATCGCTGGCAGCAGCAGTCAAATCTCATAAGGCGCCCGCTCCAGCGGTCTTGGCGTGTTCGCATAGGCGTGGGCGACCATCGCCGGGAGCAACGAACGGGTCGCGATGACCGTCCACGCGAGCCCGGCGGCGGTGACGAACACGCTTGCGACGTTGAGGATCGCAAACAGGTCAAGGCGGAGATACTGAAGGTGGACAAGGGCGAAAACCGACGCCGAAATGAAAATGGTCGCCGCCCTGGAGTACCGGGTCGCAAGGGCGCCAACGTGGTACCCTCGAAAGAACAAATCCTCGACAATCGGCACGAGGCCAAAGCTAGAGACCGCCATGAACGCCCAGAATGCACGCGTCCAATCGGTTGTATAAAGAATATCCCAGAAGGGCGGCGTACGCCCCAGCGGCTCAAAGGTAAAATGATACTAGCGCGGCGCCAGCGCGAAGAGGCTCAATGGAATCGCAACCGCGAGACCAAATAGAATCAGTTGCGGGGCGGGCAGTCGCACCCGTCCCGGTCCCATCGGCCGGATCAGCGAGTAGCCCCTGACCGCCGCAAGGGCCGCCGCGGCAAGCATGAGCAGGCCCCACTTGATGGCGAGGCTTTTCGCCTCGAGACCGGCGAGCGTTGGCCAATCCGGCGGCGACGCAAGCACGGCGACATCGGCCGCTCCAGGTTCAACGCCCGCATAGGGCGTCAACACGCGGGCAAGGAGCCCAAGCCCCACAAGCAAGACGACCGGCTCAAGGATCAGCCACGCGCGTGATGCAGGTTTTCCCAACTGCCGCCCGACTTTTTCCGGAGAACGGTATCCGGCCGGACCTTGTTCGTGGATCAGCTTTGCGACGGACCGACCAGCTCAAGCGGCGAGCCGTCGCCATGGACGCCGCGCAATTTTCAAACCGAGAACCGGTCGACGTACGCCGTCACGCCGGCCCCGCCGCGTTGCAGCGCGCCGCCGATAGCGTAGACGCCATCAATGGACCCGCGCCCCTCGATCGCGACGCCGCCGAGGCCATGGCGGGGCCGCGCCATCGGCGCGAGCGCCCGCCATTCATTCGTTGGCGGATCATACACCCAGACGTCGGCGTACACGCCGCCACCGCCGAAACCCTGGCCGGCGAACCATTCGCCGCCAAACACGAAGAGCTGTCCCTTGTAGGCGGCGCAGGCGATGCCGCCCTGGCCGCGCGGGCTTGGCTGCCTGATTGGCGCCGGCAAAGCGGCGATCTCGCGCCAGGCGTCGGCGTTTGCGTTATAGGCGTGGCAGGCAGGCGTATTGCCTGCGGCGACAGTGCGCCCGCTGACGACGAAGATTTCATCGCCAGTGGCTGCGCCAGCCGCCGAGTTGCGGCCTTGCGGCAGAGGCGCCCGGCGGCTCCATTCATCCGTTTCAGGATCATATGACCAATGATCGCCGACGTCGCCATGGTCGCCCCAGTCGCCATTTGCGTCGGCGATCGGGCTGCGGCCGCCTATGACGTGGATCCTGCCGCCATGGACCAGCGTGACGGCCTCGGCTTGCGGCTTGGGCAAAGGCCGCAGGGCTTCCCATACGCCGCGCGTCGGATCTTCAATTCGCCAGTTTTGCGCCTGCATGACCCAGGTCTTCAGGCCCCTGCGCGTGAACCCGCCGATTGCGTGCACGCCGCCGCCCGCCGCCGCCAGCGCAAGGTGGTGGCGCTCCTCAGGCAGATCGACGCCTTCCGACCATTCATCCGCTTCAGGATCATAGATCGTCGTTGCTGCCTTGATCGGCCGCGTCAAGCCCAGCGCGAGGCCGCCGGCATTTACGATGAGCGGCCGCCCGGCGCGTTCAAAAAGCGTCGGGTAGATTTCCTGCGCCGCGAACGGCATGTCCGCGCATGGCCGCCATTCGCCCTCCTGCGGAGTGGTCCCGGCCTTCGCGCCGGCTGGCCATGGCGCGCAGGAAACAGGGAGCACTGACGCAAGGCCGGCGATGGCCTCCCGGCGCGTCGGCGTCCTGGCGTTCATGCCCGGACCGCAGCGCAGGCGACGCGCGCCCCGGCGCCGCCGATCGGTTGCGCAACATGGTCGTCCGGGCCCTCGTGCACGATCAGCGCAAAGCCGTCCCGGTCGAGGAGCGTCGCATGCCCCTGGCTTGCGCCCGCCTCGGTCTCGGCAAGATCGACGCCGGACCGGAAAATCTCCGCAATTGCCCGACCGTCCTCGCCAGCGTGGACATTCGTCAGGTCCGCGGCATGGGCGCCATTTTCATTCAGGAGGCCATGGATAAAGCCGTCGGGGTTCACGTGTCCGCCCGACGCCTGGAAGCCATCCGCTCCGTCGCTGCAGTCCGCCGTCTCGTGGATATGCAAGCCGTGCCATCCCGTCGTGAGGCCGGTAATGTCGACGCGAATTATAACGCCGCCAGGCGCCTCGGCGAACGCGGCGCGACCTGTTTCGGCCCCGTCGACGCCGACAAACGCGGCTGACTTTGTCGCCCAGCCCGCGGGGGCCAAGGCTGGGTCGACGGTCTCGGTCTGCAATTGATCGCAAGCGGTCGCCAGGACGGCGATCGCAGCGGTTACCACGACTATTGCGCGCACAGGGTCGCTCGCCTCCGTTTGACGGTTTCGATTGCGGGGGGATGGTCGAACCAACCTCGCCCTGAAATCAACCCCTGGTCGCCGACTTCAGGCGGCCCGCCGAGCTCCGCGGCGAGCGGCTGCGAACAACCCGATTGCGCCGCCGAACAGCCAGATCGCTGCCGGCAACGGCACGGCGGCGACGAGCTGGTCGAATGTCACGCGTCCGTTCGTGAAGTCGAAAAGGTCGAAGTTGACGAACCGGAGAAGGCTTTCCGAGGCATCGGCGTTCCGCCAGCCGAGTTCGTAACCGCTCTTGAATGTCGCGAACGATATGAGATCAGTCAGCGCGACAGAGTCGAATGTCAGCACATTGACGCCCGCGCCGCCGTCGAAAAAGGCGGTTGCGCCGCCGATGATCGGGTCCGGCTGCATGCCGACGATCCGCAGCACGTCGTTGTCGGCGCCAAGGTCGACCAAGCCGTCGAAAATCCCGCCTTCGTCAACGACAACGATATCGCGGCCTGCGCCCAAGAAAACGGCGGCGCCGCTATTGCCGCGAATGACGCCGCCATTGCGAACCCGCTGGCGCGCAATGTCATTGGCGTCGACGTTGATCCCGTGTGCGCCGACGATCAGCCCCCCGGCCTGGTTGATCACGTCCGACAGGACATCCGCTGCAACGCCGGGATCGAAATCGACGCCGTCCTCCACCGCGGAAAGCGACCGTATCGTGCCGGAATTGACGACGCGACCGCTGTCTATGTCTATGCCGTCGTTCTGAAGGGATTACAGCACGCCGGAATTGACCACATCGGCATTCAGGCCAGTCTGAAAGACGTCGTCCCGCGCCGTTATCGCGCCAAAATTCCTGAGCGAGACGTCGTCGCCGCCGGTAATTGCTTCGCTGGAGCCGCCGCCCATCTGATCGGCCGTTGCGGTAATCGAGCCCCGGTTCGTGATCGTCACGTTTGACCCGACCTGTACGCCATCGTCGCCGCCGATGATCGAACCATTGACCGTATTCGAAATTGTCGCGCCATCGCACGTGCGAATGCCGTCGCTCGACAGCCCCAAGATTTCGCCGGCATTGATGATGACGACGCCAGATGCGTCCTCGGCTTCAATGCCGCGATCGCCGCCCTCAATCCGACCGCCATTGAAGTTCGTCAACTCGGTGCGGTCGCCCTCGATCTGGACGCCATTGTCGCCGCCCTCGATCGTTGCGCCGTTGCGGTTGAAAACAAAGCTGTCGGCGCCCCCGATCTGAATCCCTTCGTCGTCGCCGTCCATGAATCCGCGATTGTCAATCGTGTCGGCGAGTCCGTCGACGTTAACCGCGTCGCCGCCGGGATTCTGGACGGTCGCGCCGCCATTCACGTCAACCGTGATATTGTCGGCGCTGCTTGAGAAGCCGTTGGCGTCGAAGCCGGCGCAGGTGACTGTGTCGCCAACGCCGGGGGTGGCCGGCGCGCACTGCGCCGCAGCGGGACCGGCCGACAGCGCCGTGACAAGCGCCGCGGCGCTCGCGAAGCAAGCAAGAAAGTGACGGCTGATCGAATGCTTCATTGACGCCCCCGGAAAACACTTTGGCGTCACGGTCGGATATCTGACGCAACCCCTTGATATGAGATCGTTTGGCGCCGCCGTTAATGTTTTGTCAATCATTGACGGAAGGCGTCGCGGGACTTTACGCCAGCAGGCGCAATGAGTACGCCCGACAGGGTGTTTCCCGTTCGCGAGCGCGAGTTGCCGACTCGGCCGCGCCGGACTAGGTTGCGTACGAACCGACGCCGCGCAGTCAGTCGATCTGCGCGGTGTCCTTTTTTCTCAGGAATTTAGGTTTCAGTGACGAGCGACGACGACAACACGCCAGAAGACAACGACGCGCCGGCAACTGGCGGCAACAGCGGCGGCGAAGGCGGCTCGGGCGACGATGGTCGCAAGGACGGCGGCGACGCAGGCCCCTCGATCACCATCGAAGACGAGATGCGAAAGTCGTACCTCGACTATGCGATGAGCGTGATCGTTTCCCGGGCGATCCCGGACGCGCGCGACGGGCTGAAACCCGTTCACCGGCGCATCCTTTGGTCGATGCACGAGAACGGCTACACCCACAACAAACCCTACAGGAAATCCGCCCGCGTCGTCGGGGACGTGATCGGTAAGTATCATCCCCATGGGGATCAGGCGGTTTACGACGCGCTTGTCCGCATGGCGCAGGATTTTTCAATGCGCCTGCCGCTTCTCGACGGGCAGGGGAATTTTGGCTCGATTGACGGCGATCCGCCTGCCGCCATGCGGTACACGGAAGTTCGCATGGACCGGTCCGCTGAGGCGCTGCTCGCCGATATCGAAAAGGAGACTGTTGACTATCAGGTCAACTATGACGGCCAGGAACACGAGCCGGTCGTTTTGCCCGCCCGGTTTCCGAACCTGCTCGTCAATGGCGCTGGCGGCATCGCCGTCGGCATGGCGACGAACATACCGCCGCACAATCTTGGTGAAATCATCGACGCAACCGTCGCGCTGATTGATGAGCCGGAACTGTCGGATGAACGGCTTCTCCAGATCGTTCCCGGACCTGATTTCCCGACCTCCGGCATGATTCTGGGACGGCAGGGCGCTCGCGCCGGTCTGTTGCTGGGGCGCGGGTCGGTGGTCATGCGCGGGCGCGCAACGATCGAGGAGATACGCAAGGATCGCTACGCTATCGTGATCACGGAAATTCCGTATCAGGTGAACAAGGCGCTCATGATCGAGCGAATCGCGGGCCTCGTCCGTGAGAAGAAGATCGAGGGCATCGCCGATATTCGCGATGAATCAAATCGTCACGGCATTCGCGTCGTCGTTGAATTGCGCCGTGACGCCGCCCCGGATGTCGTGCTGAACCAGCTATACCGCCACTCGCAGCTTCAGACGTCTTTCAGCGTCAATATGCTCGCCCTGAATGGCGGCCGTCCGCAACAACTTACCTTGCGCGACATCCTCAAGAACTTCGTTCGTTTCCGCGAGGAAGTGATTACGCGACGGACGAAGTTCGACCTGACGAAGGCGCGCGATAGGGCCCACGTTCTGGTCGGCCTTGCGATTGCCGTCGCCAACATCGACGATATCGTCAAGTTGATCCGCGAAGCGCCCGACCCCGCGACGGCGCGAGAGCGCCTGATGTCGCGGGAATGGCCGGCGAAGGACCTTGCGCCGCTTGTACTGCTGGTCGCTGATCCTCGCCACCTGATGATAGACGGGGAGCGGCTTAGGCTGTCGGAGGACCAGGCAAAAGCGATTCTCGACTTGCGCCTGCAGCGGCTCACGGCGCTCGGCCGCGATGAAATTGGCGACGAGCTGAAAGGCCTGGCGGAGAAAATCGAGGACTATCTGGATATCCTGCGGCGGCGCGATCGCGTCCTCGAGATCATCAAAACGGAACTTGCCGAAGTGAGGGAGGCGTTCGCGACGCCGCGGCTAACCGAGATCGTCGACTTTGACGGCGAGGTGGAGGACGAGGACCTGATCGCCCAGGAGGAGATGGTCGTCACGGTCACTCATTCCGGGTACGTCAAGCGCACGCCGCTGAACGCCTATCGCGCGCAAAAGCGGGGCGGCAAGGGCCGCGCCGGCATGAAATTCAAGGACGAGGACTTCGTCTCTCAGCTCTTCGTCGGCAATACGCACACGCCGCTTCTGTTTTTTACGTCAACCGGCATGTGCTACAACCTGAAGCTCTGGCGCCTTCCGGAGGGCGCGCCTTCCTCTCGCGGCAAGGCGTTCGTCAATCTCCTGCCGCTGGCGCAAGGCGAACGCGTCACGAACATCCTTCCGCTGCCGGAAGATGAAGGCGCGTGGGACAGCCTCCAGATCATGTTTGCGACGCGATCGGGGAATGTCCGGCGTAACAAGCTCTCCGATTTCCAGCGGATCAACCGCAATGGCAAGATCGCGATGAAGCTTGAGGACGAGTGGGCCGGCGCCGCAAAGGGGCTGGGCGAAGATGCGATCGTCGGCGTCCAGATTTGCCAGCCAAGCGACAACGTGCTCCTGACGACGGCCGTGGGCATGTGCATTCGTTTCCCCGTTGATGACGTTCGCGTGTTCGCCGGGCGCACGTCGACGGGGGTGCGCGGGATCAGGCTCGACGAGGGCGACGAAGTCATTTCCATGGCGATCCTCAGCGGCGTTGACGTGACGACCGAGGAGGCGCGCGCCTACATGAAGCACGCCGCCGCCATGCGTCGCGCTGCGGGCGAAGAAGACGGCGAGGCGGGCGACGGCGATGACGCGCCAGCGGCGGCCATCTCGCCTGAGCGCATTGCGGAGCTTGGCGCGGCCGAGCAATTCGTGCTCACGGTCACTGAAAACGGTTACGGCAAGCGGTCGTCGTCGTACGAATACCGGACCTCCGGCCGGGGCGGCAAAGGAATCATCGCCATCACCGTGAACGAGCGGAACGGTCGCGTTCGCGCGTCCTTCCCGGCGGAGGATTCCGACCAGATCATGCTGGTCACAAATGGCGGCCAATTGATCCGCACCCCGGTCGACGGCATCCGCATCGCCGGGCGGAATACGCAAGGGGTCACGATTTTCAAGACGCGGGAGGACGAGAAGGTCGTCTCCGTTGAACGGATCGAGGACATCGGCGAAGATGGCGAGGACGCATCGCCAGCCGAGGAATAGATCTTGGGAAAGCGCATAGGCCTCTATCCCGGCACGTTCGACCCGATCACCCTCGGGCATGTAGATATCATCGAGCGCGCGGTGAAGCTCGTCGACGAGCTTGTCGTCGGGGTCGCCATCAATGAGGACAAACGGCCGCTCTTCAGCCTTGAAGAGCGTGTCGCGATGGTTCGCGGCCAGATGGAGACAGTGGCCGGCAAGAGCGGCGTGACGATCCGCGTCGAGCCGTTCGACAAGCTGTTGATGAAGTATGCTGAGCAGGTGAATGCCGACATCATCATCCGTGGCCTTCGAGCAGTGTCTGACTTCGAGTACGAGTTTCAGATGGTCGGCATGAATCAGGCCCTGAACGATGACATCGAAACGGTCTTTCTGATGGCCGACGCCCGCTATCAGTCGATTGCGTCGCGTCTCGTGAAGGAAATCGCGCGCCTTGGCGGCAATGTCAGCGGTTTCGTGCCGGCGTCGGTGGTCAACGCTCTGGAGGCGAAGTTCACCGTCGGTGAGTGAGGCCCCTCGGCAATTACGCGCGCTTTGCGTTTCGGCGCGTCGCCGGCTACGTGTCGGCGCACGAGCTAGCGCCAATCCCAGTGGAGTGTCATCGATATGTTTGTTTCTCGTACGCTGAGGCTCGCACTCGTTGGCGCCATGGCGCTGGTCGCGTTTCCCGTGGCCGCTGAGGACGACGACGAGAAAGCGCCTGCCAGGACGCCATTCCAGATCGTCGGAGATGCGCCGGAAACGGCGTGGCGCCGGCTCGATCCCGAGAACATGCTGGTGATGGACCTGCCCTCGGGCGAGATTGTCATCGAGATGCGGCCTGACCTTGCGCCGAAGCACATCGAACAGATCAAGACACTCGTACGCCAGGGCTTCTACGATGGCCTCAGGTTCCACCGGGTCATCGAAGGCTTCATGGCTCAGGGCGGCGACCCGAAAGGCGATGGCACCGGCGGCTCTGACCTGCCGGATATTCCGGGCGAATTCGTTCGCGATTCCTCGGAGATCGACAATCTGACGATCGTCGGTCGCGACCGCATCGCCGCTCGCATCGGCTTCACTCGGGGGCTGCCGATCGCCGCCGAGCCGGAATCCCTGCGCTCGTTCCGCGCCGACCATCGCGTCCTTGCGTGGCCGACCCATTGCCCCGGCGTCATGTCGATGGCGCGCGCGACAGCGCCCGACAGCGCCAACAGCCAGTTCTTTCTGATGATCGGCGACGCGCGATCGAGCCTCGATCAGCGCTATTCGGTCTGGGGCGTGATCGTCGACGGGTACGAGAACGCCCGGCGCATCAATCGCGGTGAACCGCCGGAGAGGCCGACGCCGATCATTCGTGTGCGTCTCGGCGTCGATATTCCGGAAGAAGAACGTCCCCAGGTTGAAATCCTGCGTACGTCGAGCGAGACATTCTCGAATTACCTGACGGCCGCGGGACTCGTCAGCGAAGACGGCCTCGTCCGGGACGTTTGCGACATCAAGGCGCCGCGCCGAGTGAAAGGAAAGATCGAACTATGACCGAAAAGATGATCCTCGAACTGGAAACCGGCCCTGTCACCATCGAACTGATGCCGGAGAAGGCGCCCGTCCATGTGGCGCGGATCAAGGAATTGGCCGGCGACGGATTCTACGACGGGCTCACCCTGCACCGGGTCATCGACGGCTTCATGGCGCAAATGGGCTGTCCGAAAGGAAACGGCACTGGCGGCTCGGGCAAGAAGCTGAAATCCGAGTTCAATGACGTCAGCCATCAACGCGGGGTCGTTTCAATGGCGCGCGCCGCCGATCCGAACTCGGGCGATTGCCAGTTCTTCATCTGCTTTGACGACGCTTCATTTCTGGATGGTCAGTATACAGCCTGGGGTCGGGTTACCGACGGCATGGAAAATGTCGACGCCGCCGCGCGGGGCGAGCCGCCGCGCGCGCCGACAAAAATCGTTTTGTTCCGCGTCGCAGATTGAGGCGAGCGATCGCGACCGCCGGCGATATGCGCGTCGCCAACTGGACGCCGGACCGGCTGCACGATCTCGAAGGCCGGCTTTACGTCGTCACCGGCGGCAATTCAGGCATTGGCCTCGAAGCTGCCAAGAAGCTCGCCCGTCGAAATGCCGACGTCATCATCGCATCGCGGAACGAAGCGAAATCCAGAGCCGCGGCCGACGCGCTTGCGCCCCTCGGCGCCGGCCGGAAATCGACTCTGAGGCTCGATCTCGCCGACCTTTCATCCGTACATGGCGCGGCGGCCGACCTGCGCGGTCGGACCGTCAAGATTGATGGACTGATCAACAATGCCGGCGTCATGCAGACGCCGCGCCGGTTGACGAAAGATGGTTTCGAATTGCAGTTCGGCACGAACCATCTGGGCCATTTCCTGTGGACGGCGCTCTTGTTCGATCTCGTCGAAGCGGTTGGCGGACGCGTCGTTACGGTCTCATCTATCGCGCACAAATATGGCAGGCTGCGCTTCGACGATCTGATGCTTTCGGCGCGATACGACCCTACTGTCGCCTATTGCCAGTCAAAATTCGCCAATCTTGTCTTTGCAATGGAGCTGGCGCGTCGACTGAAAGCCGCGGCGTCGCCCGCGATGTCGGTCGCCTGCCATCCGGGGTACGCCAATACCAATCTTCAAAGCGCGGGGCCTGGCGCGCTCCTTGCCATCGCGTACAGATTTTCCAACGCAATATTTGCTCAGTCAGCGGATCAGGGCGCAATTCCAACCGTACTTGCCGCGGCGGGCGACGAGGCAGTCTCCGGCGGCTACTATGGTCCGACCGGCTTGTTCGGTCTCGGCGGCCCGGTCGGCGATGCAGACGTTCTGCCGCGCGCCAGGGAAGAGCATATCGGAAAACGTCTTTGGGCGGAGAGCGAGCGTCTCGTCGACCGTAAATGGCTTATGTGACGGGTTGACCGCGGCGATAGTCGAGGCCGCGCGAGCGGAAGGACAATCAACTTGCTGCAAGTTCGTCCCCCTGCATCCCCGCAATTCAGGCGGCATGGGCAACCCGCCTTCCGCGTCGCCAGCGATCTGACCAGCCGTCTCTTCGACGCGAGCCGTGCCTATCCGCCGGTGCGCAGGGGCGCTAGTGCGACAGCGTCCGCGCGACCTCCGCCTTCGCGTAGCGGTGCGTAACCAATGCCGTCGCCGCCATAAAGAGAGCAAGCGCGCTCGTAAATCGCCACCACCCGCCGTCGCCATGCAGCATGAACGGGAATTGACGCGTGACGATTTCCGCCACGAACGCCGCGACAAGTCCGAAATAGGACCAGATCATGAAAATGCCGTGCATGGCCGCAGCGCCGGGCCTTGCCGTCAGCCGGAAGACGATTGCAGAGGCGTAGGCGGCCATTAGCGTCAGGCCGCTCACGATTGCGGCCGCGTGGAACAGGTTCGGCGATCCGGTCAAGTCATACTTGATCAACGCGGTGGCGTTGAGGGCGATCATTGATGCGAGGTAACCGTATCCGAGCAGGACATGGGGAGGCGTTCCCTTACGGATCAAGAGTATGAGCGCGCCGGAGATCAGCGCGCTGACCCCGGCGATCAGGTGGCTTTCGCCTACCCATCCATCAGTCCAGGTTGCAAAATAGGATTGCGCGCTTTCAAACATGGCGGCGCCGAATTTCGTCGGTTGGCGACACGAAAACGAACGCGCTCAAGCCAAGGAGCAAGAGGGCGGGAGCCGAAGCCGACGGGTGGTCATGGACGAGGTGAAATCCTGTCGCGCCCAGCATCGTCAAAATCAGCAACAGCGCTCCGCTCCTGCGCGTGATTGCTGTTGGAACGAGGAGGGCCGCGCCGCTGGTGGCCTCAATAGCGCCGGTCAACAACATGAACCAATGCGGCAAGTTGAAGTGCGCGAACTACGCCTGCATCTGCTGTGTCGCAGCGAGCTTCGAACCGCCAGCAAAGATAAACGCCGCGGCGAGCAGAATGATGACGGCGATGCGGACAAATCTCACCGAAGATCTCCGTGGCGGTCATTGGCGCTAGGAACAAATCAGTATTCTACTATAGAATAGATGTCAACGGAGGGCTACGGCAAATTGCAGGACCCAAAAATGGTCGTTCTCGGTCTTGTCGGCATTGGGCTGAGGTACGGCTTTGAAATGGAGGAATTCGTCGCGCGGACGAACATGCGCCTATGGGCGAAGATAGGCATGTCGACGATTTACAAGACGCTGAAGGAACTGGAACGCGAAGGAGCCGTGGCCGGCAAGCGCACGGCGAGCGAGAAAGGGCCGCCGCGGCTCGCCTATTCCCTGACCGCCGAGGGCCGCCGTCGCATGGTCGGGCTTATTGAAGATGCGATGTCGTCCAGGGAGCCGGTCTATTCCGATCGCATTGCCGGGCTCGTTTTCGCGCCGTTGATGGGCGCAGACGCAGTTGAGACCCTCGAACGAACCGCCGAAGGGCTGCAACGGAGCGACAGCGATCTTCGGCGCGAACTCGAAAGTCGGGACGGCGATGTGATCGCCGAGGCGGTTATCGGCTACTATCGGGAGGTTTACGCCGCGGAACGACGGGCGCTGAAGAAAGTCTCCGCGATGCTCGTCCGCACGTCGACGTCCGGCTGATGCGCCGCTGGCGAGGGCGCTAGGCGGGGGCGCGCCGCAATGTTGGGCGACGCCAGTAGATAAGCGACCGCCACGCCCATTCGAGGGGACCGAAGCGAAAGCGGGCGAGCCACAACATGCTGAAAGCCAACTGGGCAATCCATATGCTCGCCATAAGCAGATAGATCTGCCAACGCACTAACGACCCGAACAAGCCCAGCCCGACGCTTGTGAAGATGAGATTGGCGATCACTGTCTGGCCGATATAGTTCGAAAACGCCATTCGCCCTGCAGCGCCGAGCGCGCGAAAAGGCAATTTGGCGTGAAAGGCGCGCCAAAGCAGGAAGAATAGCCCGACATGGCCAAGCGTGAGGGCGATGCGCGCCGGCTGTTGCAGGATCCATGGCGTCGCAACGAGCGGTGAGAAGTCAGCATCCCAACGTTCCCACAGGCCGAACGCGCGTAATGACAGGCCAACGGCATAGCCAGCAATCATGAGCCGAACGTAGAATTCACGCGACCGGTCGCCGGTCAGCACCCCTGTCCTGAACAACGCCATGCCGAGCATCATCATCATCGCGGCGTCGATCGCCCACCATATCAGGCCGCTGATGGAACTGTTGTCGCCGACGAATGCCGCATTTGACATGTACAAGGTCGCGATGTCGCCCGTCCGCTCAGCGATTTCGCGTTGCTGGGCGGCCGGCGACCTCCATTCCCTATCCTCGCGCCAGGCATCAATCCTCGCCTGTTCATCCTCGTTCAGGGTCGCGCCGCCTGCGAGACGGGACTCAAGTTCCGTGATTTCGCGTGTCTCCGAAATCTCCGGAATTTCCTCAATTGCCGAGAAAGCCATGAACGCCGCGGCAATTGCCGCCGCCGCAATCATGAGACTGCGCGGCGAGGCGTTGCGTATCGGGAACATGAAAAGGCCGGCAATCCCGTAGATCAGAAGAATGTCGCCGGGCATCAGAAGGACGTAGGCGTGGATCAGTCCAAAGAGGATCAATGATGACGTGCGGCGGTAATATAGCGTCGCTATCCCGGCCGTCGCGCCGTCGGGCGGTCGGCGCTCTGTGAACAAGATGACGCTCGCGCCAAACAGGAGCGAGAACAGCCCGCGCATCGAGCCTTCCATGTAGAATTCGACAAAGGTCCAAAGGCCATAGTTCAAGAGGCCATCGCCGCCAGTGATGCGGGGGAATGCGAAACCGGGTCCGGGCAGGGCGAAGCCGATGATGTTGACGGCGAAAATCCCGAGCACGGCGATCCCGCGCAGGGCGTCAAGCGCCCCAATGCGCGTCGCCGCCTCGGTTGGCGTAGCGCCAGTCGATGGGGCGCCGTTCGGCGGGTCGGCGACATTCGGGCTTGCGTCGGTCATCGCGCGGCTCCTGATTGATCCTGCAGCATGCCAGACCGTTCGGAGACCGCCAGCGGTCCGCGCATTTTGTTGGCCTAGAACGGTGCGGCGCGCATGATGAGCGAGTGCTCGTCGACAAGGGCGTCGGATGCGCCATAGCCATAGCCGCGGGTGTCGGGATCGAGGCGGGCGGCGCAATATCCGTCGAAGACGAACTCGGGCGCGCCGCCATTTTCGGTTGAATCGGCAAGGGCCGCGCCGGCGAGCGCCAGCCCCATGTCTTCGGCGAACGCCCGGGCCGTGCCTTCGTTGAGCGCCCCCGGATCGAGCCAGCCCATGAGGCGCTTTGCATGCGCGTCAAATTTGGCGTTGCGCCCGCGGGCCTTAACAACGTCAGAGACGACCGCCTCGAGCGTTTGCGGGTCGCGCTGCACCGCGCGCAGGATGTCGAGAGCGATGACGTTGCCGGAGCCCTCCCAGATTGCGTTCAGGGGTGAGGCGCGAAAATACCGCGGCATGGTACTTTCCTCCACGAACCCGGCGCCCCCATGGCACTCGAGCGCTTCGTAGACGAAGCCTGGCTGGCGCTTGCATATCCAGTACTTCGCAATCGGCGTGGCGAGGCGCATGAAGCCCGCTTCGGCTTCATCTTCGCCGGCGCGGTCGAAGGCGCGCGCCAGGCGAAACGCCAGGGCCGTTGCGCCTTCGCTTTCAAGGATCAGGTCCGCGAGAACGCGCTGCATCGCCGGTTGATCGATCAACTTTTTCTGGAAGGCGCGACGATGCTCCGTATGCCACAATGCGTTGGCAAGCGCGACGCGCATCCCGCCAGCTGAGCCGACCACGCAATCGAGCCGGGTGTGCTGGACCATGTCGATGATGGTTCTGACGCCCTTGCCCTGCTGGCCGAGCTTGATTGCGTAGGCGCCATGGTACTCAATTTCGGAAGACGCGTTCGAACGGTCGCCGAGCTTGTCCTTCAGCCGCATGATATGGATCGCATTTCTCGACCCATCGGGTTTCCAGCGCGGGACGAGAAAACACGTAACGCCTTCCTCGGTCTGGGCGAGCGTCAGGAACGCGTCGCACATTGGCGCGGAGCAGAACCATTTGTGTCCGGTCAGCGCCCACCCGTCAGTGGTTTGTTCCGCACGCGTTGTGTTTGCGCGGACGTCGGACCCACCCTGTTTTTCGGTCATCGCCATGCCGATGGTCGCCGCGCGTTTCATTTCGGCGGGCAGAAATCGCGCGTCGTAGTCTTCAGTGGTCGCGCGGGGAACCCATGTTTCCGCGACGTCGGGGGCGTGCCGAAGCGCCGGGACGGCCGCATATGTCATCGACATTGGGCAACATACGCCGCCATCGGCCTGTCCCATCAGGAACAACAGGCCCGAGTGGAGTACATGCCCGGCAATGTCGGTCCGCCATGCCGCAGCCGCGACGCCGCCTGACAGGCCGAGGTCCATCAGCATGTGGTAAGCTGGATGGAACTCCACTTCGTCGAGGCGGTGGCCGTAGCGGTCGAATGATTTCAGTTTTGGCGGGTTTCTGTTTGCCTGGTCGGCCCACTCCTGCGCCTCGGCGGAACCGACCCGGTCGCCGAAGTCGCTGAGACGGTTGGCATGGGCCGCGCCGCCATTGCGCTCGATCGCGTCAATCAGCGCGGCGTCGTTGGCGAATGCGTTTACGTCCACGAACGGCGGCGGCTGGTTCGTCACGTCGTGAGTTTGAAGCGCGGCGCGCGGGTTGTGCGATGGCATGGGCGGTCGCTCCTGAAATATCCGACTCACATACTAACGCTGTTCGCGACTGCGGATGAAGCGCCAGTCGATGGCATCGACAGGCCTCGCATGCGAGGTCGCCCGCGTTATAGAGTGTTCGCCAGTCCGGATATTGCGCGCCGGATCGGGCGAAACGGGCATTTCGCGCCGGCGATCGCGCGCCAGAGGGGAGTTTGACGTCTTGGCGGACCCAACACTGATGCAGTTCGTGCGCGAGTCGCTATCGGCTGGCGCGTCGCGGGCGGATATCCGCAAGGTATTGATCGGCGCCGGCTGGCCAGATGACCAGGCGGACGACGCGCTCGCGCGTTTCGCGGAGGCCGACTTTCCCATTCCTGTACCAAGGCCGCAGGCCGATGGCTCCGCCCGCGAAGCGTTTTTGTACATCGTTCATTTCGCGCTGCTTGGCGCCGTCGCAACGAGCGTCGGGGCGATCGCCTTCGCAGCGGTCGACCTTGCGTTGTCGGACGCCCTTTCGGCGTCATCGCGGTCGGCGTCCGGGCTGAGGTGGCAGGTCGCGTGGCTGATCGTCGGCTATCCGATCTTCATCTTTTCCGGCGCCCGCCTCGCCGCCGCGCGACGCAAGGACCCGAACCGCCGCGCATCCCGCGTCAAGGCGTGGTTGACCTACGTTACGCTTGTATTCGCGGCGCTCGCCCTGATCGGCGACTTCGTGGCGGTGGTGTTCCAGTTTCTCGACGGGGAGCTTTCGGCCCGCTTCCTGTCTAAGGCCGGGGTGGTCGCCGCCATCGCCGGCGCGATTCTGTTCGTCTACTCCCGCGACGCGGAACGACGCGTCGCCGGCGTTGACTATCTCGGCCGGGTGATAGCAATCGCAACAAGCGTCATCGTTGCATTGCTGGTCGCCTGGGCGTTCACGATCGTCCGCTCGCCGTCAGCCGCTCGGGCGGAGCGCGCCGACGAACGCCGTCTTGCGGACATTCAGTCGATCGTTCGCCTTGTCGACTGCCATGCGAGCTATTTCGGCGGGGCGCCGGAAACACTCCAGGCGGCAGCCGATCGGCTTGGCGAGCGCGCCTCGTCCCAGCCGATTGCGCCTAACTGCGCCCTGTCGCCGCCCGAAGACCCGGTCACGGGCGAGCCCTATGTTTTCAGGTCCACCGGCGCGCAGACCTTCGAGGTCTGCGCGACGTTCGAGAGAGGCTGGCCGCGCGGACGCGGTCCCGACGACAGCCAACGCATGGAATTGCGCGACTGGAGGGGCAGCCTTCAAGGCGAACGATCAATCGAACTGCCGATCGGCGCCGGACCGACGTGCTACGACTTCGCGGTCGCGGAGGTGCGCGACCCCGACGAGACGGACTAGGTCGTCCTATTCCGCCGCCGCGCCGTTCGGTCGGACGTCGCCAATGGAATGGGCCGCCGCAAGGGAGGGCAGGAGCTCAAACTCCGGCGCGAACTCGCCGTAGTTGCACAACAGCTCCTCGCCAGCGGCGATGTCCCGCAAGGCATAGCCGCCGAGGGGCGAGGAAAAGTCTGTGTTCGGCTCGTCCGAGTGGTTCATCAGCCGACCGTTGTCCAGTTCGACGATCAGCATGCCGGGCGCATGCGCGGCGGGGTAGGCGTACTTCCTAAGGAACTCCTGAACGGCTGGTTCGCCAGTTTCCATGAGCTCCGCCGGTGCGAGGCGGTCAAACGTCGGCTCAAAGCGCCAGATAAGGGCGCCTTTGGCAATGGGCTCAGCGGCGAAGACGCCAACGCCTTCGACAAGGCTCGGGCCGGCATAGGTATGAACGAGAAGCATCGGGATGCGATTCCAGCGCCGAAGACGGGACGGCGGCCCCGCTCGGCGACCAGCTCGCCGGCAAAAAAATCAAATCGTCAGGTCGCGACGAATTTCAAGTGGAATTTTGGCCCTCGCACTCGCGGCGCGCCCGTTTCCGCCTGCCTGTCCCCAGACGCTGCGGCGACCGACCGGCCGCCGTCAGGCGCGCAATGGAAGCCCTGTCGCATCGGCAAGCTCGGCGATCGCTGGCGCGGGGTCGCCAAATGGCGCCTTGATCGTCCGCATCCCCATTTCCCGCGCTGGCTTAAGGTTGACGCCAAGGTCGTCGACAAAGACGCAGGCCGCAGGCGCGACGCCAAGCGCTTCGCACATCATCTCATAGATTCGCGGTTCGGGTTTCCTGACGCCCGCCTTGGAGGACTCGATCACATGGTCAAAGTGGGCGTAAATCTTTTCCACTGTCGCCGCGTCTCGCGGGTCAGCCAACATAGCCTTTGAATCGAACTCCGGCAGATTGTTGGTGATGCAGCCCGTCTTGAAGCCGGCGGTCTTGATGGCGACGAGCGCATCGATCATCGCCGGACGGAATGTCAGCGACAAAAGACCGACTAGCGTGCGACCGGAAATTTCGCGCCCCGCGTCGCGGGTTTCGTCCGCAAACAGGCTATCAAAGGCGTCAAGGTCGATTTCGCCGCGCTCGTACCGCGCCCAGGCGTTGCCATTGATGTTCCGTTTAATGACGGATCCTATGAACCGGTCCGGCAGCCGATTGTCGCGTTCATACGCCGCGAAGTTTTCGACGGGGGATGTGGTGAAGACCCCGCCAAAGTCAAAGATCACAGCTTCGGGGGTCATGTCAGCTGCGCTCCGCTTTTTTTCCGACGCCAAACCGGTTCGCGAGGATCCGGTCGAGGAGGCGGGTCGGCATCAGGCGGGGGAGGACCCAATTGACAAGCCGGTTGTTGAGGATCGCCCGTCGCGGCGCGCCGCCGGACCCCGTCAGCATGTCGTGCACAAGGTCGCCTACCGCTTCGGGAGCGATTCCGGATTCGCCGAGGCCCGACAGATGGTCAATGACGCCCCGCAGGGCCGGGCCATACTCCGTCGCTTCGTATGCAGAATAGTCGGCTTTTTCGCCTTTTTCCCAGATGGGCGTCCTGACTGCGCCGGGCCCGACGACGAGTACGTCAATGCCATGCGCCATCAGCTCCCGCCGCAACGCCGCCGACAGGGCTTCTAGGGCGTGCTTCGACATTGCATAGGGCGCAAAGAACGGCGTCGCGATCTGTCCGGCGACGGAGCTCATGTTGACGATCTTGCCAGGACGGCCCTTGACGTCAGGGGACGCGCCGAGCAGCGGCAGGAACGCCTGGGTCACCCGAAGGACGCCAAACACATTCACGTCGAACTGTCGCTGGACATCTTCCAGGGGCACGTAGCGCGCCGGCCCTGAGACGGCGATTCCGGCATTGTTTACAAGCGCGGAGAGCGTGCGGCCGCCCAATTCGTCGCCCACGGCGCGCGCGGCGTCTCGAACGGCGGCGTCGTTTGTGACATCAAAAATCAGCGGCGTAAAGCCGGGGCCCAGCGCTACGCGCGCCGCCTCGGCGTCGTCTTCCTTCCGTACGCTGCCGAACACGCGCCAGTCGGCGTCGATCAGGCGCTTGGCGATCGCGCGGCCGATGCCGCTTGATGCGCCGGTAACGACCGCGACGCGGGCTCTGGAGACGTCATTCATGTTGCAGGGGCGCTTTCGGTTGGGGATGGACGGGTGACCCTGATACGAGCGCGGGAGGCTGCGGATCAGTCCGCGTCTTGCGCGAAGGCAACGAAAAACTTACGCGGAGGCGAGCCGCTCGGCGAGTTCCGCGTCCTTCTTCGACGCTGCTTCGGCGGCCGGGCGTGCGGCAAGCCTGTTCACGTAAGCTTCGAATGCGGGTTCTTTTTCAATCGCCCCGAACATCATGGCGAAGCGCAGGGTCGACCCGAGGACAAGGTCGGCAGCGGTGAAACTGTCGTCTATGAGATAGTCGCGGTCAGCAAGAGCGCCGCGCAGGGTCGACAGCACCGAGTCCGGCGAGCCGTGACCGGCAGAGCCCGGGTTCTGGCGCTCGGCGCCGCTCAGCCGGTCGAGCATCATCGGTTCAATGACCGAAGGCGCAAAGAAGAGCCACCGATAATAGGCGCCGCGGGCGGGCGTGCCGGGCGCCGGCGCCAATCCGGCCGACGGGAATCGGTCGGCGAGGTGAGCGCAGATCGCCGCCGTTTCCGTTATTATTGTTTCGCCGTCGAGCAAGGCCGGCACCTTGCCCATCGGATTCCGCGCGAGGTGAGCGGGTGATTTATGCGCGCCCGTCTTTAGATTGACGACTTCGATCCGCGCGGGCGCGCCGACTTCCTCGTTCATCCAGAACGCGGTGGCCGATCGAGTATGCGGACAGTGGTAAAGCGTAAGGTCGGTCATCTTTATCTCCACCGATCGCCAATTGGCGGCTGCCGTCATTAAGCGTCCATGCGGTTTGCCGATGAGCGACGGGTCGCTTCGTAAAGCGCGATTGCGGCTGCCGTCGAAACATTCAGGCTTTCCATGGCCGATCCGATTTCAATGCGAAACCGTCCGTCGCACGTTGCGGCGACAAGCGGCCGGAGGCCGGTCCCCTCTGCGCCGAGAACCAGCGCGATCGGCCGGTCCTTCGGCAGGTCGTCAATCGGCGCAGCGCCCTCGCCGGCAAGCGCCGCCCTGAAATATCCCAACTCGCCCAGCGCCTCCAGCGAGCGCGCAATGTTGACGACCCGGACGCAGGGCAGAAGCTCGACGGCGCCCGCTGCCGCCTTCGCCAGAGCGCCGGAAAGGGGTGGGGTGCGTCTGTCCTGCACGACAATGGCGCACGCGCCGAGCGCTGCGCCCGACCGCATGATGGCGCCGATGTTCTGAGGATCTGTCACCTGGTCGAGTACGATCACGGGCCGAGACGGCGTCGCGTCCGCGCAGGCGTCCTTCAGGCGCACGCGTGGCAGGGGCCCAACGAGCGTAGCAAGTCCCTGATGGACGGCGCCTGGCGGCAACGCCTTGTCGATATGTTCGGGCCGCGCATCTTCTGCCTTGCCAATGGCGGCCTTGGCCGGGCCGCCAAGCGTGACGAGCCAGTCGGCGGCATTCTTCGTGGCCAGAAGGCGGATCAAGCGCCGCTGCGGGTTTGCGAGCGCCGCCGCGACGGCATGGCGACCATAAATCCAGACGGGCGCGTTTTCGTCTTCGGCCGGCTTGCTGCGTTGAGGCTTGTAGCCGCCGCCGCTCGCCGCTGGCTTGCGAGACGCGTGCGCGGCAGTCGAGGCGGGCTGCCGCGCACGCGCGTCGTTCCTTGGCTTGCCCTGGGACTTGGTCATTCGATCCATCGCCGCTGGCTTTAGCGCGACTTCGCGTCGCGCGCACGGACAATTCACGCCCAGTTGGCAGCATCCGTCCCCAGCGAGATTGACTGGCGCAGAATTCGGAAGTTCGCGCCGCGGATGCTGTTGCGAGCCCGCAGCGGGGTCGCTATAGGGCTCGCTCCCATTGGCGACGGTCCTTTCATGGCTCGTCGTCCACGGTTGGTTTGGCGAGCAGACTGGCTTGTCATCTACCGTCCGGTTTGGAGGGGTGGGAGAGTGGTTAAATCCAGCAGACTGTAAATCTGCCCGCTTCGGCGTACGGTGGTTCGAATCCACCCCCCTCCACCATTTTCAAATTCTCCTTGCAGGTCGCTTGGCCTACGCCGCCGGTGGGACAGGACGCCGCCGCCCTTCAGAGCTCGCCGGCATGCTCGAAAGAGATAGGCGCAGTTTCTCTGACGTTTGCGCGGCCAAGAGGAATGCCATCCGCGCCACGCGTCGCCAGAAGCCCCAACCAGAGAACGCCGTCCGGCGCCGGCGTTCAGCGCCGGACAAATTGACCGCCAAGGACCGCGGCGATGGGCATTGAGCTTCCGGCCCTCGGCAGTTCGCGCCGTGAAAGCGACGCCCGCCGGCGGGTAATGCAAGTCGCTGTTAAGTGGCTGCTTTTCTCCGGGGGGCTGTGTCTCCAAGCCCGGGCGGCGCAGGCCGCTTGGTCGTGGCCGGCCCCCGGGGGCGCCGAAATGCGACGAACGGTTGCCCGCCATCGCCAGTCCGGTTTCGCCACATCTCCTGTCGTCGTCGCGCGCGCCTACATGATGATTGTAACGAGATTGGGAGAGATATCATGCAATCGCATTTTTCACTGTTCAGCCAGCGGACGATTGGCCTGTCGCAACGGGTCATGCCCGTACTGACGATACTGACGGGCATCGCCCTGTCCTTCGCCGCGCCGGTTTACGGGTATGCCAGCCTCGTCGGCTGAAGGCTGACATTGAATTGAGAGGGGCGCCGCTGCGGGCCAGCGGCGCCCTTTTTCGTGCGACGCCGCAGTGCGCGCGACGACAGGCCGGCTCGGTCATGCAAGCTTCCAAAAATTTGGTCCCGCCCGTCGCAGACGTTCCTGACGACTGCCGGCTTCAACAAATCGGACCGTGGTCTCCGGCGGCGGCCTTGCGGCGGCGCTGGCGATTTCGCTTGAAGAAGGTTAATATTCGGAAATAACTGGCGTTTCGACTATCCGGGGTGGGAGAGAGACGTGACCGATATCTTCATCAGCTATTCGCGCAACGATCGCGATATCGTGTCGAAAATGGCCGCCGCGCTGGCGGGCGAAGGTTTCAATGTCTGGTGGGATACCGAAATTCCGCCCGGCAGCACGTTTTCGGAAGTGATTGACGCACGGCTGAAGGAATCGGACTGCGTCCTCGTCGTATGGTCGATGTCCTCGGTGCGATCAAACTGGGTGCAGGAGGAAGCCGACGACGGGATGCAGTCGGGGCGCCTGATACCCGTCATGATTGATCCGATCGAATTGCCTCGCGGATTCAAGCGGGTTCAGACGGCGGATCTGACCAGCTGGCGCGGCGACAGGAATGCGCCGGAATGGCGGCGGGTTGTCGATGAAATCCGGCGGCTTGTTGCGCCCGCGAGGGGCGCGGGCGCATCTGCTCACGCCAGGGGGCCGTCAAAGGCGCCATCAAAGGCGCCATCAAAGGTGAAGGTCGCGAAGTCGAGCGCGACTGGCGCTGGGAAGAACGCGACGGCGGCGGCAAGCGCGGCGCCATCCGGCCGCAGTGGCGGGAAGGGGGCAGGCGCCCTCGGCCCGGCGGTCGCCGTGCTCGCGCTTGCGGCGCTGATTGGCGGCGGGGCGTACGTCGCTTTCGCCACGCCGGCTGGCAAGGATCTGTTCGCCAAGGGAGGCGATCTTGTGGCGAAAGGCGGCGAGATCGTTGCGAACGCCGCGGACGGCCTGGCCGCGTCGGGCTATGCCCCGGGCGATGTCATCAAGGATTGCGAGGAATGTCCGGAACTCGTTGTTGTCGCGCCGGGGAGCTTTCTACTCGGCGCGCCTGACGATGAGGCCAGCCGCGAAGTCGCCGAGACCCCGCAGGTGCCGACGGAGATCGGCTATTCGTTCGCGATCGGTCGCTACGAAGTGACCTTTGACGACTGGGCCAAGTGCCGAAAGGACGGCGGCTGCAACGGTTACGACCCGAACAATCAGGGCTGGGGCGGCGGCAAGCGACCGGCCATCAACATTTCGTATGAAGACGCGCAGGCCTATCTCGCGTGGATCTCCGCCAAAACCGGCAAGCGCTACCGCCTGCCGACGGAAGCCGAATGGGAGTACGCCGCCCGCGCTGGCGCAAAGACGCCTTTCTGGTTCGGGAATGCGATTTCAACCAGCCAGGCGAATTTCAATGGCCAGTACCCTTACGCCGGCGCGTCGAAGGAGAAGTCCGCCGGCAAGACGATGCCGGTCGGCAGCTACAAGGCGAATGGGTTCGGTCTTTATGACGTGCACGGCAATACCTGGGAGTGGACGGAAGATTGCTGGCGAGCGAATCATGCGGGCAATCCCGGCGACGGACGTCCGGTTGCTGGCGCATGCGCCCAACGGGTCCTGAAGGGCGGCGCATTCAACGGCGGCGCATGGCGGACCAGAGCGGCCCACCGAAAGCCCGCCGGCGCCAAAGCGCACGACTACGACACAGGCTTCCGCATTGTGCGCGAACTCGGCTGACGCAAAGCTTCGCGCCGGTGGACGAAGGAAGCATCTGGCTTCACGTTAGTCCGCGGTCGGCCGTATAATGACGGCCGGCGTGATCGCCGGACGCATGCGAAACGCCGCCGGCGTCGCGAATTCCCGCGGCGCCTCCCCGGCGGCCCGCCAGGCAACAACGTCGCCCGTGCCGCCAACGCCCTGGCTCGGGCGTCCGTCCCAGACCGCCAGCACGACGTCCGATCTTTCGACGATGTAGGCGCCCGCGAGGGCGTACTGATGGTCGCGCGCCCTCGGCGAGACATAGTCGCCCTGGGACAGGCTGATTTCAGTAAGGTCGCCGAATTTCAGCGGCAGCTCTAGGTACCGTTCACTCAATGCAACGAGGCGCCGGAAGCGTCTCAGCGCAGCGCCCCCATCGGCGTCGCTGACCGTCCGCCCCGCCATGAAATCCTGACTGTAGGCCTCGTACGGCATCGGCAATGGCACCCAGTAGGGAATGCCGAGACCGATCGCGACTTCCGCGGCGATGGTGTCCGCGCCTTCAGCAAGGCAGGTGACAAGCACGACCGCCCGATCGGGGTGATCGCGAACCAGTTTTTCGAGCTTCGCCCTGATGGTCAGCGCCACGTGGCGCTCGTCGAACTCGCGTCCCGGCGTCGGCCGATGTCCGACAACGCCGACAACAAGCTCGCGCTGCAGCGTCTTGCCGACGGAGCGTACGGTCGCTTCAAGCCGTCCGGCAAGGCGCTCATCGACCATTCGTTCGCTTGCGGATAGTTCCGACCACGGTCGCAGGAGATTGTGCCTTCTTGCGGCGTCAACTCTTTTCGCCCCTCTCGACCAGCCATTGAGCAGCCGTTCATTCACCCAGCGATTGTGTTCCAGCTCGGCCAGCCTCTGATTTTCCTCATCTGACAGGTTCAGGCTCGACGCGCCGGCGACGCCGTCGACAAGCCTCAGGCGAAGAGCGCGCGCCTTCGCCCAGATATGATCCGCGGCCTGCCGACTTGATTCCCGGAAATCCTGGGAGAGAACTTCCCACGACGGCGCAGTCCGGACGCCGGCCGCTGCGGCGTCATTCGCGCTGCGGTTCTCGACATAGGATTCGTGCAGCGCGCGGGCGAGCCGTTCGCGCATCGGATCGATCAGCGTCGGCACGAACAGGTCTTCGGCATCGCCGGTCAGCAGGTCTTCTATTGCGCCAAACGCAAATATGCCGTCGGGAATTTCGCTCTCGGCGTCGCTTGCGCCCGCGCCGCGCTGGGTTTTCTTGTCGACGTTCGAGCGAAGCAGTTCGCCAATCCCGCGCGTATTCGAAAGGCGGACGAGGATTGGCGCATTGGTGCGCCGTTCGACCGTTGCATCGCCAATGTCAGGAGGCACAAGCAGCATTCGCCGAAGCGACAGGGCCGCGTTCACGGAGGCTTCGGGCTTTTCGAAGCAGATCACGTTCATGGACGCGTCGGTCGGCAGCGAAAGATAGTCCGCCTGCGATATGCCGCTCGCATGAACTGTCAGCAGGCGGACCTCAAGGTTCACCATGTCGTCGATCGAAGGAAAGATAGCCCGCAGCTCGCGTTCGGCGACTTCAGGGTCGGCTGTCAGGACCGTCACGTTAGCGTCTCCGGCCACGGTCGTCTGGCGAAGGCACTCCGCGATGACCTGGATTGACAGTGCGTTGTGGCCGAACAGGACCAGGTGAACCCGTGTCTGGCCGAGCGCGTCGGCGTAAAGGTCCGGCGGGTGCGCGCGGATCAGCCTGCGGGCGGCGATCTCGTCAATGCTGAAGAATCGCGGATGCGCGGCGGCGGACAGTCCGGCGAACTTGAAATAGGTGCCGAGCCGGCTGCCAAGGCCCGCGTCCTGCAACCGGACCCAGAGATCAACGCTGCGCGCGTCGCCGCCCGGGTTCCGAGGCGCGCCAGCCTTTCGGCTGTCCTCAATAAGGCTGTTGGCGGAGAGCACGAACTGAAGGCTGTCGACCGCTTCGGGCAGAAATGAAATCGCAATCTGCGCCCGGTCGATGCGGGCGACCTTTAGCGCCGCGGGCGACGCGGCGTCGCCTTCAATAGTCACGGCGCCAAGTCGTCTCGCCATCGCCCTCATGTCATCGTCGAAACGGGCGTCGACAATCGCCACGTCCACCCGTTCCTTCGCGTGCCGCAGGGACGCGAGAAGGAACATCGTTTCGCGCGTCAGGCCGGCGATGACGGCGTGATTGTCCATTCGCGCGAGCTTCGAGGCCTGCCAGATTCGAAAAAAGAACTGGGCCGTGAAGATCTCGATGATCCCGATGACCGTGAAGACGGGCGCAATGAACGCCTGTCGCCGCACAAACCAGTTCGAGTTCGGTCCAAAGACCCAGTCGCCGCTCAACACGAAAAGTTGGAGAACCTTATAGGCGTCAAAGGCCGGCGAGCCGAAACTGCCGCCCAGGACCTGGAACGACGCGACGCCGGACGCCACAAAGGCAAGAAAGATTGCGACGAGGCCGATAAGCCGTCTGATGGGGCCGCTGATGCCGAACACGGGGCTATTGCGTCCCGCTGATGATTGCGTTTAGCGCCGCGCCCAATAGTCGTGTATCGCAGCGATGGCGCAGGGCGGCGGCGAGGAATGGCGCGCCGGAGTGGAGGGAGCTGAAATGGTTCAAAGCCTGAAATTTTCCGTCATTGGCGAAAACGATGACGTATTTGAGGTTACGATCAGTCGGGACGCAAACAATTCCAGCAATCTGAAGGCGTCATGCACCTGCGGGCAAGCGCGGCGCGGCGAATTCTGCGGCCATCGCTTCGATATCCTGGAAGGCGAGCGCGCCAATCTGGCGTCTGATAATGTCGACGACCTTGACGTCCTTGCTGCCTGGATCAGGGGCAGCGACATCGAGAGCGCGATGAAAGAGTTGTCGAAGGCCAGAAGCGACCTGAATGTCGCCCGCGACAATCTTGCCTACAAACGACGGATGCTCGTGAAACGGATGCTCGACTAACGCCCTTTGCCCTGGGCTTCCCCCCTCTGGCAAGGGGCGGCCCATGGCGGTCTCAGGCGTCGACGACAGGCGGCAGGACGCGCTTTCGGTCCGCGAGCCGCGCGCGCCGAAAGGTTTCGCCGGCGTAGGGCGCACGCTGTTGGCCTTTTGCGCGGGACTCCGCCGCCCCTTCAGCGGGGGCGCGAGCGGCCGCCGCGATCAGGGCAATAACGATCCAGTATCCGTCCCACATTTCAAGCGAGACCGAAGCGCCGCCGACGCAAAAAGTGATCAGCGAGATCTGCGCATAATAGGCAAATCGACCTTTCCAGGTCGCGACGTCAGGATTAGCGCCCTTGTCGCGACGAGCGGTCGCCATCGCCGTCAGAATGGCGACGGCCAGCGTCGTGAGAAAGATGAGCAGGCCGACAAAACCGGTCCCGCCCAACATTTCAAAATAGATGCTGTGGGCCGCCTTGGCGCCTTCCGCGAGGCCAGGCTCGATCGTTCGCACCATGTCGGCGTCGTAAGGGACGCGAAGGCCCGCACCGGTCACCGGATTTTCCTGAGCGAAGCGGAAATTTATCCGCCAGGCGTTCACCCTGCCCATGAACGATTCGTCTTCGGTCGCCGTGCCGATGGTCGCCATGCGATCGAACCATTTTGACGGCATCATGAAAAGCGTCGGCGTCGCGATTGCGACGAAAGCGGCGATAATGGCCAGCTTGTGCTTCGAATAGAGCCAGTAGAACGCCGCGAACACCACTAGGGAAATGAACGCTCCGCGCGACTGGGTGCCGATGACGGCGATCAGCATCAGGACGAACAGGCCTTCAAGTCCCCGACGGACGATCGCGCGCGCCGATTGCTCGCGCAGATACGCGACAAGCGGCAGCATCGTCGCCATCGCGATGCCGAGATGGTTGTTGTCGGCCAAAACCGTGTCTTCGATTCCCTGAACCCGATACTGGCCGAGCGTCGCCAGCGTGAAGAGGCCGCCTTTTGCGCCAAAATAACCGACACTGATCACCAGCATCCAGAGCAAGGCATGGGCGCGCAGGCGCGTGGTCGTCATCTGGATGGCGAGCAGTATAAAGACGATCGTCTTGATAAAGCGATCATAATATTGTGCGGACTGATCTGCGTCGAGCGAGAACCACTGGCTGATTGTCAGCCAGCCGGCGAACAAGACCAGCGCAAGCGTCACCGGATCGGCTCTGAAGTTCTTCAGGCCGCCATTGATGACGATGGAGCCCATGGTCGCCGCGGCGATCACGAGGTTGAGCGGCACGCCAAAGGCGCCATAGCCAAGCTGGTTCGGCGTCATCAGCGTAAACCACGCCCAGGCCAGAATGCCGACGAACGGATACCGCAGCGTGGCGGCGACGCTTGCGAATACGACCAGCAGAATGAGTAGGTCGCGCATTGGCTGCTCTGGATCTCCTCGCGTCGGGGGCCAGTCCCGACGCGCTCCGACTGTCCCATATTGGCTCGTCGACGAAAATCGACGGTTGCCCACGTTCTTTGCGACGACGCTGTTGCAATCACCGTACCGCGACGGGCGAAGGCGAGGCGGCGTCTTCCCGTTGCAAGCGAAACCGCGAATTTGGCCCGCGGCCAATCGGAAGCGGCGCGAAATGGCGCTTTGCCAGGATTGGCGAGACGAAGCTGGCGCCCTAGGGTGCGCCGCCAACCGGGGGAATTGGCGCGAGGAACGGGGCGACAGGCGCGACATGAGAATAGACTTGTGGCGAAGGACAGCGCGGCGCGCGCGTCGCCGGGGCGCGGCCTGCGCGGCGGTTCTCGCCCTCGCGGCCTGCGCTGGCGGGGACGATGACCAGGCCGATCCTTTGCCCCCGCCGCCCTATGGCGAGGACGAAAACGCGAATGTCGATCTGTGGCTCGACACGATGGAGATTTCCAGCCGGGAACTTTACGCCGCGCGCGACGCGGTGATCGATGCGCTCAGATTGCGCCCAGGCGAGAGGATCGCGGATATCGGCGCCGGCACAGGCCTTTATTCGCTGCTTTTCGCGCCTGCGGTCGGTCCGGACGGCGTCGTCTACGCGGTCGATATCGAACCGCGTTTCCTGTCGCTGGTGACACAGCGCGTCGCGGACGCCGATATCGACAACGTCATCGCCGTCCTGAGCCGGGAAGATGACGTGACTTTGCCGCGCAATAGCGCCGACGTCGCCTTCGTGGCGGACACCTACCATTATTTCGCGGATCCCGAAGCGACCGTCGGCAGCATCCGCGATGCGCTGGCGGACGATGGCCGCTTTTACGTTCTCGACCACAAGTACGACCCAGCCCGCGCCAATGATCCGTCCCGTGATCATATCCGCTTTGGCAAGGAGCAAATGATCAGTGAGATCGAGAGTTTCGGATTCCGTTTCGAACAGGAACTGGAAGTCGAGGGGCTCGACGATTTTTTCATGATCGAGTTTCGCAAACCCCAAAAACGCGGCGAATAAGGCTTGCAACCCCAGTTAAGGGTCGCTATAACCGCGGTCTTCGAACGGCGGCGGCCCAAAGGACGCCCTTTTTGATCGGCGTCGCGGGGTGGAGCAGCCCGGTAGCTCGTCAGGCTCATAACCTGAAGGTCAGAGGTTCAAATCCTCTCCCCGCACCCAATTTTTCAATGACCGATAAAGAATTGTTCGATGCCGGTGGCCGGCGAGGCGGGGCAGCAAGGGACGTCGCCCGGCAGGCGAACGCCTCATTCGGAATCTCCGGATCTCCGGGTCGGCAGCATCCGAGCAGGCAATGACGGCGCGGGAGCGGCCAAAGTCTACAGTCCCGGAGACAAATCGCGGCAAGCGCTCGCATGCGTCCCTGACGATCTGTAACCGGCAACTTCGTAAACGTAAGTCCGCCGTTAACTGAACAATTTTAGACGAATTTCACGGATTCGGGGGACATGCTGAGCGATGTCGCTCACGTGCTCATTCTCCGATGCGGATTGCCGACCGGTCTTGTGGCGACCGATCCGGATCGTCGCTGAACGCCTTACCGCCCGCGACTTGTTGTCGACAAACAGCGCGCTTGTGCTGTCGTGCCGATCCTGCGGCTCCGAAACGCCAATCTCGCGGGCGGAACTGGACCGGCTGGCCGAGCGCGCGGCCACGCTGAGCGCAATCGAAGCGGAAGCAATCTGCCCGACCTGCGGCGCGCAGGGCATGACGGCCTTTTTCGGGGCGGAAAGATCACGACGTTTTCGCCGGCGTCGCTCGCCGACGCCCACGATTGTTGCGCGGACGCGGCAGGTCGGCGTCGTGACCCTCGCGACAATCAACGCCCTGGCAATGATCTTTCTTTTCCGCGTAGCGGAAGCCGCCGGAGCAACGTCGCCACTTGGGGAAGCCGCCGCCGTCGCGCATTGGCATTTTGCGGCGGCCTTAGCGACGCTGGCGGCGTGCGTGCCATCGTTCGAACAGGGCGCGATCCAGGCGCTGGCGGACAGGCACGTGGGCGACATGACGGCGTTCGCAGCGTTGCTCGCATTGGTCTGCCTGCGTCCGAAGGACATTGGCCGCGCAGACCGTTGCTTCCGGCGAACGCTGATTGACCTTGTCAGTGGCCCGCATGATGGGGACGGGGCAAAACCCCGACGGCGCATCCCTGAGGGGGCATCCTGGATCGGGCCGATCGCGGCCGCCGCAATGAGTCTCAGTGTTTATCTTGTCGTATTCGACACGATGGTGCTGCAGTCCGCGGTTGTCATCGCGATGTTCTTCTTCCCGAAAGCGAGCCGCAATCGCCAGGATCGCCTTGAGCGCGACAGGGATAGGGTCGCCGGGCTGTCCCGATTCATGTTGAACAAGGTTGGCCCGCTGGTATTCGCCGAAGGCGCTCTCATTTTCCTTGGCGCGCTCGTTTTCCAGCGCATTGGCGTTCTTTGATCCGACTTCGGCGGGTTTTGCGCTTTTTAGCGGCGGCGGCTATAGGCTCGGCGCGATGATGCTGAACGACCACGCCTTTTCCGTCGCGCCAATGATGGACTGGACGGACCGTCACTGTCGGTACTTTCACCGGCGAATGACGGCGCGCGCCCGTCTCTATACTGAAATGGTCGTCGCCGACGCGGCGATCCACGGGGATCGCAACATGCTGATGGGTTCTGACCCGTCGGAGGGGCCTGTTGCGCTGCAACTCGGCGGCGCGGAACCCGGCAAGCTGGCCGAAGCCGCGCGGATCGGCGAAGGGTTTGGTTATGACGAAATCAATCTCAATGTCGGATGCCCATCCGACAGGGTGCAATCGGGAACCTTTGGGGCCTGCCTGATGCGAACCCCGGAACTGGTCGCCGAATGCGTCGCGGCCATGGCGCGCGCGGCATCGGTTCCCATTACGGTAAAGTGCCGCATCGGCGTCGACGATCAGGATCCGGAGGAAAGCCTGTTTTCCCTCGTCGACAATTGCGCTGCGGCGGGCGTGGAGACGTTCATCGTCCACGCCCGAAAAGCCTGGCTGCAAGGGCTTAGTCCGAAGCAGAACCGGGATGTGCCGCCGCTCGACTACGGCCTCGTGAAGCGGCTTAAGGAGGAACGGCCGCGCCTGCGCGTTATCCTGAACGGCGGACTGAAGACAGTCGAGGAAGCGAAGTCGCATCTTGGCGCGGTCGACGGCGCCATGCTCGGCCGGGCCGCATACCAGACGCCTCGGCTCCTCCTTGACGTCGATCGCGAGATTTTCGGCGACGAGGGGCCAGCGCGGCGGATCGAAGAAATCGTCGTTGAGATGGAGGCCTACATTCGGCGCGTTTCGAGCGACGGCGTCAGGCCGCACCATGTCTTGCGACATATGCAAGGCCTGGCCCACGGGCTGCCAGGCGCGCGCGCGTGGCGACGCATGCTGACGGAAAAGGGCGCCGCCACGGACGTCGGCGCGCTGGCGCGCGCTCATGCCTCGCTCCGTGCGGCGATTGAAGCGGCGTCCTCGACGGCGGCGGCGCTTGATGAGCGGCTTGTTGCCGCCTGCTAGTCGCCAACCTATTGCAGCCTCTCGACGCTGACGCCGCGGGCTTTCAATTTCGCCACCAGTCCGTCCGGTCCCACCAGGTGCCCGGCGCCGACCGCTACGAAGACGTCCTGGTCGCCGCCAAGGTATGCGTCGATCTTTCCAAGCCACGCCGCATTGCGGTCAACGAACAGCGCCTCATAAGCGGCCGGCGCAATCCGGCGCAGGTCGGTCAGGGCGACCGCCTCAAGGCCCTCAAGGTCGCCGCTCGACCATGCCGTCAGCATCGTCTCCGTCTGCTGACGAAAATTCGTCAGTTCCTCAAGCGAGGCGTCGAAGCTGGCGAGGTCGCCATCTGCGTCAAGGCTCGCCATCGCCTTGATCTGGGCATCGACCGGTTCGAGGAAGGCGATCACGTCCGCCTCCAGGCGCGCCTGGTCGAGCACGGCGTCGTCGACGCCTTCGCCTCCACCAAAGCCCTCCTTCTCGAAGGCCGCCATCGTGACGCTGAGGATGGCGAGCCATGGCTCGGCGCGTTGCAGGCCGTCCGGGTCGACGCCGACCGCTCGGGCGCGGTCTTCGAAGGCGCGCCAGCGTTCCGGACCCAGAAGATCAGATAGAAGCCCCTTCTTGCGGACGCCGTAGCGCTGGACCAGCGCCTGAAGGCGCTCCTGGGCCGCGGGGCTTTCGGAGTCCGTTTCAATTGCGGTTACCTCAGCGTCCGCCATCGCCGCATCATAGACAGGCGTTCGCCAGGCGACGCCCTCGGGCAATACGTGGAGCGTGCCGAAGAGGTAAACGTTCGTTCCTTCGTTCCGGCTGACGCGCCAGAGCGCGGGCGCGTTCCGTCGCGGCGGCGCGCCGGTTCGATCCTGGACGATCTGGTCGGTTGGCCTGAAGCGGATCGTGCCGCTGTCCTGTGCGAGAGAAACTGTCGCGAAAAGGGCTAAGCCGCCGGCAAGAAGGGCGGCGGCAAGCGTCTTGGCGGATAGGCGTTCCATCAGCTTAGATCTTCTGGTTGTAGGCGCCGACTTCCGGCTGCGCGGAAAGAATTGCGTCGAGCTCCCCGAACATCGCCTTCATCGCCTGCTCAGACGACGGACTTTCGACGACGACGACGAGTTCCGGCTTGTTGGATGAGGCTCGCACAAGACCCCAGGTGCCGTCCTCGACAGTTACCCGTACGCCATTCACCGTGACGACGTCACGGATCGTCTGGCCAATGATCTTTTCGCCGCTGGCGGCCCTGGATTCAATCGCTTTCACGACCCTTTTGACGACATCGTACTTCACTTCGTCGGCGCACTTTGGCGACATTGTCGGCGACTGCCAGGTTCGCGGCAGGGCCTTGCGCAAATCGGAAAGCTTCTTGCCTGGACTACGGTCGAGCATTTTCAGGATGGCGATCGCCGCCACAAGTCCGTCGTCGTAACCGCGCCCGACATCGCCGCGGAAAAAGAAGTGCCCGGATTTTTCAAAGCCGGCGAGAGCGTTCATTTCATGGCTCTTGCGCTTGATGTAGGAATGGCCTGTTTTCCAGTAGGTCGTCTCGGCCCCGTTTTCGATCAGTACAGGGTCCGTCATGAAAAGGCCGGTTGACTTCACGTCGACGACAAATCTGGCGTTCGCGTTGATTGACGACAGGTCGCGCGCCAGCATGACGCCGATCTTGTCGGCGAAAATCTCTTCGCCCTCATCGTCGACGACGCCGCATCGGTCGCCGTCTCCATCGAACCCGAGGGCGAGGTCGGCGCCGTGCATCTGAACGGCGTCGCGCATCGCGTGGAGCATCTCCATGTCTTCCGGGTTAGGATTGTATTTCGGAAACGTGAAGTCGAGTTCCGCATCCATCGGGATAACCTCGACGCCAAGGCGTGAAAGAGCCTCCGGCGCGAATGCGCCCGCCGTGCCGTTGCCGCACGCCGCAATTACCTTCAGCTTGCGGTCAATTCTGACGTCTTTGACAAGGTCCGCGAGGTATCGCTCCCTTAGGCCGGATACGGCCCGGTATGACCCGCCTTCGAATGACCGGTAGGCGCCGGCAAGGACAATGTCCTTGAGGCGGCCCATTTCGTCAGGCCCGAAGGTGAGCGGGCGTCCCGCGCCCATTTTCACGCCGGTCCAGCCGTTTTCGTTATGGCTTGCCGTCACCATGGCGACGCAGGGAATATCGAGCTCGAACTGCGCGAAATAGGCGACCGGCGACAGGGCGAGGCCAATGTCGTTCACTTCGATGCCCGCCGTCATGAGGCCGACCGTGAGCGCCTGCTTGATCGAGATCGAGTACTCCCGGAAGTCGTGCCCGACGACGATCCGCGGCGCGACGTCCATCTCGCGGATCAACGTGCCGAGTCCTTGCCCAAGCGCCTGCACGCCAAGGAGGTTGATCTCCTTGCGGAAGAGCCAGCGGGCGTCGTACTCGCGAAAGCCGGTCGGCTTTACGAGAGGCGTTGTCTCGTAGTCGATCGTGTTCGCCAGAAGATCGGGGGCGGGGCGCGGCAGGATATGCGACATTGGCGACCTTTTCCTATAGTGACGCCGGCGAGCCATGCCCGCAAAGCGTGAAGAGGAAATGACGGATTTCGACCATAAGGGCAAACCGGCGGCGACCGCGGCGATCATGGATCTTGTCTCGCGACGCGGGGCCGGCAAGTCCATCTGCCCGTCAGAGGCCGCGCGCCGGATTGGCGGCGAGGACTGGCGCCGGCTGATGCCGCTGGTCCGCTCCGTCGCGGAGGAACTCGTCGACAAAGGCGAAATCGAGATGCGCCAGCGCGGCAAGCCCGTCGATCCGAAGGCGGCGGTCGGACCGGTCCGGCTGGCGCGGCGATCGCCGACAGGTGGCGTCGAGACTGTCGAAGACGTCGCCGCCGCGATTCGCGCCTGCCGGATCTGCGCAGCGCAGTTCGACCATGAGCCGAAGCCGATTCTGCAGGTCGGGCCCAGTCCGCGCATCGCGATTTACAGTCAGGCGCCCGGCAACCTCGCCCACCAGAAGGGACGGCCGTTCCAGGACCCTTCGGGCGTGCGGCTTCGCGAGTGGTTGGGCGTCGATGAAGCCATATTCTACGATCCTCAAGCATTCGCGATTGCGCCGATGGCGTTCTGCTTTCCGGGCTATGACGCGAAGGGCGGCGACAAGCCGCCGCCCCGGATTTGCGCGAAGACTTGGCGCCGGCGCCTTCTGGCGGCGCTGCCGGGGCTCAAGCTGGCGCTTTTGGTCGGGTCCTACGCGCAGGAATGGCATCTCGGGCGGACAGCCGCGCGAACGATGACGGAACGGGTCCGGCAGTGGCGTGATGTCGGTCCGCTATTTGTGCCGTTGCCGCATCCGTCCTGGCGCAACAATGCCTGGCTACGGAAAAACCCATGGTTCGCGGAAGAATTGTTGCCCGAAATCCGCGGCCGGGTGGCGGATCTGGTCCGGCAGTGAATTTTCAGCGTTCCGCCATCGCCGTCGCGGTTCTTTCGTGCTAGCGCCGACGGCCGCTTCGGGGTCCTGTCCGGGGACCGGTGGCGGAGAAGGGCGCCGACGCGTTTCGATGGCCAACGATGGACAAGTATCCCAAGGGGTCGCGGCCCGGCCGCGGCGGCGGTTCACGCCATCCGTAGACGGATCGTGGGGCGCGGAGGCGCGCGCACTTTTTCTGCTTGGCGCGCCGATGGCGCTGACCCAGATCGTCCAGTTTTCAATCAACGCGATCGACGTCCTTATGATCGGTCGGTTGGGGCCCGACGCCCTGGCGGCGGCGTCGCTCGGTCTATTGTTCTTTTTTTCGGCCTGGCTTGTCGGTTTTGGGCCGGCGATGGCGATTTCGCCCCTCGTCTCGCAGTCGATCGGCGCTGCGGCGGGCAAGGGCGGCGCGGATGAAGCGACCGCGGATGACGTGCGCCGGTCCGTGAGGATGGGCCTTTGGTCCGTGGCGATGCTCTTTCCGTTCGTGTTCGCCGCCTATGCGGTTGCGCCGCAATTGTGCCGCGCGCTTGGTCAACCGGCTGAACTTGCCGACATGGCGGGGCCATACATCATCGCGCTTGCGCCGGGTTGGCCCTTCGCTGTCGGCATCCTGATCCTGCGAAATTTTCTGGCAGCGATCGAACGGACGCGCTTTCCGTTGTTCGTTGTCGTCTGCACGACGTTGCTGAACGCATTCCTGAACTGGCTGCTGATCTTCGGGGCGTTTGGCGCGCCGAAACTCGGCCTGCTCGGCGCAGGCATAGCTTCGTCCCTTTCGAACATTGCGGGGTTTGCCGCGCTCGCGCTTTTTTGCCGGGTTGATGAACGCGCCCGACCCTATGGAATTTTGCAGGAAGCTTTCTTGCCGGACTGGGCGCGACTCAAGGTCGTCGTCGCGCTCGGCTGGCCGATTGCGGTTGCGACCGCATTTGAGGGCCTTCTGTTCAACGCGTGCATCTTGCTGATGGGCCGGATCGGCGTTGACGAGATGGCGGCCTACCAGGTGGCGCTGAATGTTGCGGCGATGGCGTTCATGTCGGCGTTCGGCTTCGCCATTGCCGGCGGCGTTCGTGTCGGCCTGCATGAAGGCGCGGGGGATCGCGACGGGGTTCGCCGCGCAGCGGCGCTCTCGGTCGCTTTCTCCGTTGTGGCGATCGCCGGTTTCGCTGGCGTCGTGTTTTTCGCCCCGGCTGCGATCGGAGCGCTCTATCTGAGAGTCGAAGACCCCCAAAATGCGGCCGTCCTGCCGCTCGTGGCGTCGTTCCTGCGCATTGCCGCCCTCTTCATGATCTTTGATGCGATACAGGTCGCCGCGCATCAGGCGCTGCGAGGGCTCAAGGACGTGCGCGCGCCGATGGTGATCACCGGAGTGGCGTATTGGGGCGTCGGATTCCCGCTTGCCGCGTATCTGGGCCTTGGCACGCCAGTCGGCGCCGAAGGCGTCTGGTGGGGGCTTCTGACGTCGCTTGGCGTTGCGGCGGCCCTGTTGTCGTGGCGCCTCTACCGGCGAACGAGGCCACTTTGGGTCGAGAATTCAGCGCAGCCGGTCTAGGCGCGCGACGCCGTTGTGTTAGTGTTTTGCGATCAGGCGGGGTTCGCCGGAAAAGACTAGGGGTGCTGGCATGGCGTTCGCGAAGGGCCTAATCAAGAAACCAATAGCCAAGAAACCAATAGCCGGCATGGCGGCTTGCGCGGCCGCCGCAGTCGGCCTCGGGATCGGTTTTGGACTGTCCGGGGCGGCTGCGCAGACGGCGAATGCTCTGAACGCCAACCTTCAGACGATCAGCGCCGCGGACGTCGCGCAGATGCTGACGGAGTTCGAGATCTCGAGCGAAATGCGCGCAGCGCCTTCCGGCGCCGCGACGCCTGTCCTGCTGGCGGAAACCGGCGGAGGCGGGCGTTTTCTGGTGAGTTTCCTGAAATGCGCCAATCCTGCCCAGGCGGCGGGTTGCAGCCAGGCGACGATCACCACGGCCCAGTCAAGCTCCGGCGTCGCCTATGACGATCTCAATCGATTTAACGGCGAGTCGACGGTCACCCGCGTTGTTTATGACGCCTCCCAGCAGCTTTTAATCTTTGGGCGGAATATCGTCATGCCAGGCGGCGTCGGTCGAGACAATTTCAAGTTGCAGGTGGCGCTGTTCCTGCACGACATGGGAAAGTTCGTTTCCTCACGGTCCGCCGCGGGCATCGCCGTTTCATTCAACCGCACGCCGTCGCTCAAGGGGAAGATCGACAGCGCGGTTGGCGCGTCATCTTCGGACGAATCATCAGCGATCGTGGCGGTTGGCGCCAAAGCGGCCCGGGATCTGGAAATCGAAATTGCGATCGATAACGCAACCGGCGTGTCCTTCGATTTCGCGAATTCCCCCCTCGACTAAGCGTCCGCTAGCTGACGAAAACACGGCCATTCGACCGGCGAATGCGGTCCGGGACGTGTTGTTGCGCTGCAGCAATCCAGGTCTATCGGGCGTCGCGACAAAGTTCGATGCAAGAGACCGCGAATTCCGTCGGCCTCGGCAACAAAATTGTCAGAATCATCGTCTATCGGCATCCGATGTCTGTCGTCGCAGGCTCGCTTTACGACTTGAGCGGGCCGGGGGGCGTCGCTATAGAGCCAGCGCTTTGTAAAGAGCGTCGCAAGAACGTTCGGGCTAGCGCGTCAGTAGGTTGTTGGGAGCGAACCGATGTCAGCGATTGAACTTGAAGACTATCGGCCAGCCGATGATGAGCCGTTTATGTGCGATCGGCAGAAAGAGTACTTCAAAAAGAAGCTTCTCGACTGGAAGAACGAGATCCTGCGCGAAAGCAAGGGCACGCTCGACGGGCTCCAGGCTGAAAGCCTCCACCTGGCGGACATTGCGGACCGGGCGTCAAGCGAGACCGACAAGGCCCTTGAACTGCGCACCCGGGATCGCCAGCGCAAGCTTATCTCCAAGATAGAAGCGGCGCTACGGCGGATCGAAACCGGCGAATACGGCTACTGCGAGGAAACAGGCGAGCCGATTGGCCTGAGGCGGCTCGAGGCCCGGCCGATCGCAACCCTGTCGCTGGAAGCGCAGGAGCGTCATGAGCGCGACGAGCGGGTTCACCGCGACGACTGATCTCGCGCGTTTGCCCTCCTTGAGTTACCCGGCACGAAACGCCCTGTGCGGCCAGATTCGACCCTGAGCGCCGCAACTCTTGCCGGCCGGACTGATCGGTGCGGCCTACGCCGTGCGTAGACCCAGCATGTCAAGTTTATCCATCGCAGATATCGCCGAGGGGGAAGGGCGCCCGCCCGCGGCCTTGACCGTCTTCTTCGACGGCGCGTGTCCGCTTTGCCGACGGGAAATCAGTTTTTATCGCAACAGAAGCCGCGGCGTAGAATTCATTGACGTCTCGACGGCCGACCTGCAATCGGTCAGTGGACTGTCGCATGAAAACGCTCTCGCGCGATTTCACGTTCGCACCGCTTCTGGCGTGATGATCGATGGCGCGGCGGCGTTCGCCGCGCTGTGGCGCCAAACGCCGGGGCTCTTCTGGCTAGGGCGCCTGTTCGGTCGACAACCTTTGCTTGGGATCGCGGAAGTGGCCTATCGCGCATTTCTGGTCATGCGGCCGGTTGTTCACCATACCGCGCGTCTTATCTTCCGGGACGAAGCATGCGAAAACGGCGCGTGCGAGGCGCGGCCGGCCGGCGCTGCCCAGGTTGCGGGCCGCCCAGGATGCGGGCCGTCAGGCCGCAGCGCCGTCCGCTGACGCTTTGCCTGACAGCGCTGCGGGTTCGGTCGCATCGCAGACCACCTGATTTCGCCCATTGGCTTTCGCCGCGTACAGGCAACGGTCGGCGCGTTCAATGATTGTTTCGACAGTATCGTCTTCCCGAAGCGTCGCAACGCCCATCGAAAGAGTAACATTGCCCATGTTTTCGTTGGTGCGGCGCTTCTTCAACGCGCGCGCGCCGACGGCTTCCCGGATCCTGTCGGCCAGCAGGATCCCATTGTCGCGGGTCGTCTGTGGCAGGATGATCGCGAACTCCTCGCCGCCATAGCGCGCCAATACGTCCTGGCCCTTTACGTTCGCTTTCATCATGTCCGCAACGAGGCGCAGCACCTGGTCGCCGGTCTGATGGCCCCAGCGATCGTTGAAGCGCTTGAAGTGGTCGACGTCCGCCAGAATTAGCGACATCGGGACATGGTCCTGGCGGGATTTGTCGACCGTCCGTTCGATGGCGTCATCGAAGGTCTTGCGGTTCTTTACGCCGGTGAGGGGATCGGTCATCGCTTCAAGCTGGATGACCGCAATGCTCTCCTTGAGGAACGTGATCTCCTCGGACGAGTCCGCAAGTTGCGTCTCAAGACGACTGTTTGTTTCGGTGACCGCCTTGACGACAGTAAGGACGCCATCGACCAGTCGGGAGACGTCGGCGTTCGAGGTCCCAAGCTTGTCGGTCAGGGCGCCGGACAAATTGCTGAGCGCTTCGGCGTGGTCTTTCGAATCGCGGCCGCTCTCGGCCACCGCCCCGGCGACCTTTCCGACTTCCGTTTCAAACCGCTGCAGCATTTCAGCGATTTCTGAAGCAAGGTCGACGCGCAGAATATGGACTTCGTAGAGGCGGTCGGCCTGTTCCTGGCTCATAGCGCCGTCGGGGCCGATGCTGGCTTTCAGGTCGCGGGACAGTTCACCGTTGGAACGACCCAGGTGGAAAATCAGAAGCTCGAGGTTTCTGGGAGTCGCCGCAAGATGCAGAGCCCTCAAGGCTTTCAACGCTTCTTCGGCGACGCCATATGAGCGATCCAGATCTTCCGTCATTGTGGTCAACTCTCGTGCGCGGTCGGATGTTCACCGAAAACCGTACGCCTCGGGCGTAAAGGAATGGATAACCGGACGCTAACCGCGTTAAGGACAGTGGCCGCAGGGACGCTTAACGAAGAATGAAAGCAGGCGGCGAGTCGCCGAAACCCAGCGGCGCGTGCCCCTCGTCATGTGCGTCGCGGCTTCGCGACGGCCGCCGGCGACGTTCTCCGCCCCTGTCAGGACCGTTGCCGGGATTGCTCCCGGAACTACCGTCAGCGCCGCGTGCCGGAGAGGTCGTTTCGGTTGAAGGCTGCCCCGCGTCGCGCCGCGGCCGCTGCCGCGAGTTTTCGTTTGTCCCTGGCGACGCGGTGTCCGCCGGCGCATCGGCGATTGCCGACGCTTCGTCCCGTGGCTCGTTTTCGGCCTCGTGACCGCGGCGGGGCCGGTCCTGGCGTTTTCGATCGTCTCGGCCTCTTGAGGACTTCTCCCGGGATTCCGATCCGCGCCGTCCTCGGCCGCCCGCATCCCGCCGCTTGGCGGATTCCGGGGCGTCGTCAAAAAAGTCGGGCGCCAGCTCCTCATCCGCGATTTTCTCAATGCTGGTCGCCTTGAGGATCGCCTGCAGCGCCTTTTCGTCCTTAGGCGTCACCAGCATGAACGTCGCGCCCTGACGGCCTGCTCGTCCGGTGCGGCCGATCCGGTGGACGTAATCGTCGGCATTGATCGGGACGTCATAGTTGAACACGTGGCTGACGGCCGGAATGTCGAGGCCGCGGGCGGCGACGTCGGAAGCGATCAGGAACTGGAGTTCGCCCGAACGAAACTTGTCTAGCGTCTCGGTCCTAAACGCTTGCGCAAGGTCGCCGTGAATCGGCCTGGCATTGAAGCCATGCTTTTGCAGCGACTTCGCTACAACGTCTACGGACGATTTCCGATTGCAGAACACGATGCCGTTCTTGACGTCGTCACGGGATAGCAGGGACCGAAGGGTATGTCGTTTCAGCGCGTCGTCCGACTTCGGCACGCGTACAAGCCGCTGCTTGATGGTTTCCGCCGTCGTCGCTGGCTTTGCAACCTCGATCCGCGCCGGCGCGCTCAGAAACTGATCGGTAATGCGCTTGATCTCCGGCGGCATCGTCGCAGAAAAGAACAGCGTTTGCCGGGTGATCGGCGTGAGTTTGAAGATGCGCTCGATGTCCGGAATGAAGCCCATGTCGAGCATCCGGTCAGCTTCGTCGACGACCATGACCTCAATGCCATTCAGCAGAAGTCGTCCGCGCTCGAAGTGGTCGAGCAGGCGGCCGGGAGTCGCGATCAACACATCGACGCCGCGGGTCAGCTTCGCATCCTGATCGGCAAACGAAACGCCGCCGATCAGCAGCGCCATCGAAAGCTTGTGGTTCTTGCCATACTTCTCGAAGCTGTCCGCCACCTGCGCGGCCAGCTCCCGCGTTGGCGCAAGGACGAGCGATCGAGGCATCCGGGCGCGGGCGCGTCCTCGGGCAAGTCGGTGGATCATCGGCAGGGTGAATGACGCCGTCTTGCCGGTGCCGGTCTGCGCGATCCCAAGGACGTCCCGGCCCTGCAGGGCTTCCGGAATAGCTTTTTCCTGAATCGGCGTTGGCGTGTCATAGCCCGCGTCGGTGAGGGCTTGGAGTACTTTCGGATCGAGTCCGAGATCGCTGAACTTCATTCGGTTCCTGGCCGGTTTCATGTCGGCTTCGCGGCGCCGACGTCTGCTTACGATTGGCGTACAGTGCGCGAAGGTCGCCCGCCGCGCGCGCCCCGACCGCCCTCGGTCGAGGCATTGTCAGCGCCATTCGTTCCGGCGCCGTCATCTCGTGTTCGTATCGCGCCGCGTCCGGGCAATGGCCTTACGCAGCGGTTGCTCCTCGATCGCCGGGAAGATTGCCGTGGCGACGTGCGAAAGCAGATCGAGCGAACGCGCTCGATCGACGGCGGGGTAGGCCGATCGAATTGTCAAGTCAAACGAACGCAGGGCCGCTGCCATGGGTTCAAACGGAAATCGCGGCGGATGGGACCAATTCGCCACACATTGCCCGTAAATTGCGCACTTTTTGCCGCCTCTACCAAGCCTTTGCCCGTTCAGTCGGCGGAACGTACTCACCGTCGGAATCGTCTATGCTGAAGGCGTCATACCATGCCGAAAGGTGACGCGGCGCCAGCGACGCGCGAGTAAACTGATCGCCGCCACCGCGCCAGAGTTGGGCCCACGCCAGGAAAAAGACCTGCGCGCCGTCGATGCCCGCTACGGCGTCCGGCCCGCCATCCCGGGCGCTGCGCGCCCGCCAGGCGTCATGGGCCGCCGCAAGTCCGGCGAGGTCGGCTAAATCCTCGCTCGCGCCGTTGAAGCTTTCCGTCGAGACCGCTTCGCCAGCGTCGCCGGACGACGCCGCGATCAGCGCTGCCGCGTGGGCCCATCGGGATGAGTCTTCCTCCGACCACCACGCATTCATTCGCCCTTCCGCATCGACCAGACGGCCTTGCGCATCGAAGGCGTGGGCGACTTCGTGGCCGATGATCGCGCCGAGCGCGCCGAAGTTCGCCGCCGGCGTCGCGTTCGGGTCAAAGAACGGTGGCTGCAACAGCGCCGCGCTGATCATAACCGTATTGCTTGCAGGGTCGTAGACCGCCGTCGGTTCCCACGGGGCCGGGCGCCACGCCGGCGCTCGCCGGTCGCCGCTCGCTTCCAGCCGCGTTGCGGCCTGTCGCCATGCCCAGCGACTGGTTTCGATTGCGTCCACGAGCAGGCTCTGGCCTGGCGCGCTGGCCAGCGTCGACCGTGGGCCGCCCTGACCTGGTTCTGGCATGTCGCCAACCAGTATCGTAAGCGCCGCAAGTTTTCTCGTCGCTTCGACCCTGGCGGTTTCCGTCAGCTGGTCGGACGCGGACAGCCGGTCTTCGACGGCCGCGCGCACGTCCCAGGCAAGAGTATCCGACGCGGCGCGCACGTCCGTTGGAGCGATCCGCCAACTGATCAAATCGCCAGCCGTGGCGACAACGAGATCACGGTTGCGTTCAAGGCAGGCGTCGGCCCGCGCCGCCGGCGCTTCAAGGTCATCCAGGGACCGGCCTGCGAATTCGGCGCTCGCCGCGCGCAGGGCCTGGGGTCCGATGCCTGCATAGGCGTCAAGAAAATGGGCGACCAGGTACGCGCGCCATGTTTCAACCGGCGTTTCAGCGACCAGCATTGCGAGCGCGGCAAGGGCGGTGTCCTCGCGCAGTACGACGTCGTTGACTTCTGACACGCCGAGCGCGTCCGTCCACGCCCGCCAGGCGAACCCCGGCGCAATCGCTGCCAACGACGCCAGCGTCGCCGGTCGATGCGACAGGTCTCGGGACGCAGCCTTTGCTTCGGTCCAGTGCCGCGTTGCGATCGCGGTCTCGAGATCAAGCACTGCCTCTGCGGCGGCGGCCGCGTCAGGCGCAGCCGCCATTTCGAGTAGCGTCGTCAGATAGTCGCCGTAACGCGTTCGTTCCTCAAAGCGAGCCGGATCGAGATACGCCATGCGATCCGAGAGGCCGAGACCGTTCTGGGCGATATGGAGCCGCGGGGCGATCGCCGCCTCCGGGCCCGAAGCTGGCGCGTCCGCGATGTAGAATGCGAATGGCGCGAGGGGCGCGAGTCCAGGATCCGCAAATACCCGCGCGAGGTCTTCCATTGTTGAGATGGCGCGCAATTCGGCCAGCGGCGCGGCGAATGGCGCGAATCCGCTTGCGTCGATCGCAGCCAACGCCATGCACGCGCTGACTCTCGCCGCCGCGACGGCCGCAGGCGTTGTCGCATCGCCGCCGGCCGCTTCTTCGAGCGAACTGATTGTCGTTGCGACCGCCGCCTGGCGCGCCATCCCGAATGGCGACGGGCCGGCCGCGCGCCGGCCATTTGCATGGGCGGCAAAATCCTCGCCGGGCCGGATGGCGCGATTGATTGTTCCGACATCAATGCCGGGCGTCCGGCCAGCCGCCAATGTCACGCCATCGGCGTTGTCGGCATCGCGCCCCTCGGTCGGGGCATCGCCGCAGCCGGCCAACAGGACCATCGCGCCGATGGTAAATGCTATCTTAACTGATTGATTTTGTTTGTTCTTAAACATTTGCGAGCAATTTCGGAAAAACGCGTGAAAGGATGCCGTGGTGGTAGGCCAATTCTGCTGCAGCCGTGAAGGCAACGTTGCGATGATGTTCGCGATCGCGCTTGTGCCCCTTTTGCTGGTGACCGGCATGGCGATCGACGGCGGCCGGGCCTACTTCGCCCGCACCATGATGAATGAAGCGGCCGACGCCGCCGTCCTTGCCGGCGGGCGCGCCATGATGGTTGACCCATCCCTGACCGAAACGGAAGCGGAAGCGATCGCGCGTCGATACTTCGACGCCCACCTCGGCGACGACTATGGCGTTGCTGTTGTCTCGTTCGATTTCCAGCTCGATGGCGGGCAATCAAAGTTCTCCGTTACCGCGGGCGCCGACATGCCGACCATGTTCCTTGGTGTGATCGGCAAGAAGACCTTGCCCATCAATACCTACTCGGAAGCAAACGCCCAGCCGCCGCGTCCGCTGGAGGTTGCGCTCGTTCTCGACACCACCGGTTCGATGGAAGGCGCCAAGCTATCCGCCCTCAAGGATGCGGCGAGGGATATGGCCCGCGATCTCATGACCGGCCCGAACGCCAACGCCAAGGTCGGCGTCGTGCCCTTCGCCCAGTACGTCAATGTCGGCGTTTCCCGGCGCAACGAACCTTGGATGAACGTGCCGGCCGACTACCGCGAGCCGCGCAACGTCTGCCGCACGACCTATCCGAACGCGACGCGCACGAACTGTCGGACAGTGACGGATACGTGCACCGAGACCGAACGCACCAACTGCCGGAATCAGACGCGAACATGCTCGCGCACGACTGACGGCGTAACTTCGAGCTATTCCTGCACCACGCGCGTCTGCGACGAGTCCACTCGCGAGTACCAATGCCAACGGGAAGTTTGCGACGAAAATCGCGGCGCGCCGGTTGAGCAATGCGAGATCGCCTATACCGACTTCAAGTTCCATGGCTGCGTCGGATCGCGCGACCATCCCCTGAATGTCGAGGACAAGGATTTCGACGTGACGCCGGCGCCGGGCCTCATGAACGTTACCTGCGGCCCGGAGCTTACGCCGCTGACCGCCAACCACGGCCAGGTGCAATCCGCCATAAGCAACCTGTCCGCGGACGGCAGCACCTATATTCCCGCTGGCCTCGCCTGGGGCCACCGCCTTGTTTCAATGCAGGCGCCCTTCAGCGAGGGCGAAGATTTCGGCACAGGCCTAAGCGCGCGTGGCGTCAAGGCGATCGTCCTGATGACCGACGGCGAGAACACGAGATCGCCAGACTACCCTGAACACCGGGGGTCTAACGCCTCGCTGTCCAACGATCTGGTCGACGAAGCGTGCGACAACATCAAGAAAGAGGGCATCATGCTCTTCACGATCGCGTTCGAGGTCTCCGATACTGCTACGCGCGACATGCTGCGGCGCTGCGCCGCCAACGCCGACAGCTATTTCGATGCGACAGACGCCGACCGCCTGGCCGATGCATTTGCCAGCATCACCATGTACCTTCAGGAAATCTCGTTGACCAAGTAGGCCGTTCGGCGCCGGCTTGTGCGGTCCGCGCGAATGGGCGATGGTCTCGCGACCGACCGATCGGCGAGGCCCATGGACCTTAAAGCAACTGTACGGACGATCCCAGACTACCCCAAGAAGGGGATCATGTTCCGCGATATTACCACCTTGCTGGCGGATGCGCGCGCATTCCGGCGCGTGGTTGACGAAATGGTGCAGCCTCTCGCGGGCGAGAAGATCGACAAGGTCGTCGGCATCGAAGCGCGAGGCTTTATCCTCGGCGGCGCGGTCGCCCACCAGCTTTCCGTCGGCTTTGTTCCCATGCGGAAGAAAGGCAAGTTGCCCTCCGCGACGATCGGAGAGAAGTATATCCTGGAATATGGCGAGGACGAGGTTGAAATCCACGTCGATGCAATCGAGGCGGGCGACAAGGTTCTTCTTGTTGACGACCTGATTGCAACAGGCGGCACCGCCGCTGCAGGCGTCCGGCTTATTGAGAAAGTGGGCGGCGAGATCGTCCTGTGTTCGTTCGTGATCGACCTGCCGGACCTTGGCGGCGCCGACTTGCTGCGCGGTCTCGGGCATTCGGTCGCCTCCCTGATGGCCTTTGAAGGCGCCTGAGGGCGCATCACGACCGGAGCCGTCCCCCATGATTTTTATCCTTGGACTGATTATATTCTTCGGCGTTCACGGCCTTACCGCTTTCGCCCGGGGCGCGCGGGCGGGTCTCCTCAAGCGGTTCGGCGAAGCTGGCTACAAGGGGATTTACTCGCTTGCGTCGCTCGCCGGCTTTGCGTTGATCGTCATCGGCTGGTCCGCCGCGCCGACGACGCCGCTTTATTCGCCGCCCTACTGGCTGCGCCATGTCGCCTATCTGCTGGTCCTGCTCGCGTTCATCAGCCTTGCTTCGGCTTATTTGCCGGCTGGCCGCATCAAGGCGGCGCTGAAGCATCCCATGCTTGCCGGCGTGAAGCTTTGGGCCTTTGGCCACCTTCTGGCGAACGGCGACGTACGGTCTGTCCTGCTTTTCGGGGCATTCCTCGCCTACGCCGTCGCCGACCGGATTGCGGTAAAGCGGCGCGGCGAGCCGACGCCGGCGGCCGGGCCGTTCAGGAATGACGCAATTGCGGTCATTGTCGGCGTTGTCGGCTGGTTTGCCGTCTACATGTTCCTTCATCCCTATATTGCCGGCGTCGCGCTGCGCTGACGCGCGGGGGCTAGGAAGAGCGGCCGCCCGAGGTTTTGCCGGCGCTGGCGTCGGGGCCTCCTAACCCCTATATCCACGCCTCAGGTCCGCAAACGGGAGCCGCCAATGTCGCGCCAGGAACCCGCCAACTTGCCGGCAGGCGACCCAAACCCTGCGCCCGCCTCGCCGCCCAAGCGTCAGGGACGCGTTACGGCGGCCGACATAGCTGCGCGCAAGGGCGGGGACCCGGTCGTCTGCCTGACGGCGTACGACGCGCCAATGGCGGCGATCCTCGACCACCACTGCGACCTCCTGCTGGTCGGGGACTCCGTCGGCATGGTGGTCCACGGTCTGCCGTCAACAGTCGGAGTGACGGTGGACATGATGATCATGCATGGCAAGGCGGTCATGCGGACCGCGCGGTCGGCGCTGGTCGTCGTCGACCTGCCGTTCGGATCATATGAAGCTAGTCCCCAGCAGGCATTTGAAACGGCCTCACGCGTCCTGCAGGAAACCGGCGCCCAGGCGGTCAAGCTGGAAAGCGGGGTGCACGCGGCGGCGGCCGTAGCGTTCCTGGTTCAGCGCGGCGTCCCGGTCATGGGCCATGTCGGCCTCAGGCCGCAGGCCGTGCACCTGTCAGGCTTCAAGGCGAAGGGTCGGACCGAAGAAGAGCGCTCAGCGATCATCGCCGAGGCGGTCGCGACTGCCGAAGCCGGCGCGTTCGCCGTTGTGGTGGAGGGCGTCGCCGAAGAGCTGGCGCGGGAGATTACTGACCGGATCGCACCGCCGACCATCGGCATTGGCGCGTCGCCCCATTGCGACGGCCAGATACTTGTCACCGAAGATATGCTCGGCCTGTTCGAATGGACGCCCAAATTCGTCAAGCGGTACGCCGACCTGCGCGCGGACATCGACCGGGCGGTCGCGGCCTATGCTGACGACGTTCGCGCAAGGCGCTTTCCTGGCGCGGCGCAGCTCTACCGGTTCGATGCCGCCAAGCAAGCGGGCTGATCCTGCGCCGCGCGATGATTACGGATCGTTGCGCCACGGCTTAAAGGCCGGTACCACGCGGTTTCCCGTGATCCGCGCGCCGTCATTAGTCGGCGAAAGACAACAAGAGACGATAGACCAGTGTCGAACGACGAAGGCTTGCTGAGAGAGGTCGATGAAGGGCTCGCCGAAGACGATTTCCGGCGATCCATAGAGAAGCGGATGCCGCTGATCCTTGGCGGCGCCGCAGCGATCGTCCTTGGGGTCGCCGGGTATCAGTTCTACGACACGAACCGTCAGAACGCGGCGAACGACGCGTCGCGTCGCTATCAGGATGTGCTGTCGGATGAAGCGGCGTCGCCGGCCGAACGCACGGTCCGCCTTCAGCGGTTCGCCGAAGACGCGCCTGACGGCTATGCCGGGCTCGCCCAGTTCCGAATCGCCGCGGGGCTAGCGTCTTCAGGCCAGAGCGACGCCGCGCGCAAGCTGTATAGCGACATCTACGCGGATCGCGCCGTGCCGGCGCGGTTGCGCGACCTTGCGCGGATCCGAGCCGCCCACCTGGCGCTCGATGACGGCCGCGATGCAGTCATCGCAGAAGTCGGCGAACTGGAAACGGATGAAACGCCGCTTGGATTTTTCGCGCGCGAGGCCCTGGCGCTCGCTGCCCTGAAGGACGGGGATTATCAGACGGCCGGGTCGCTGTTTGCCGATGCGGTGACGAACCCGCGAACGCCCGAAGGGGTGCGCACGCGCGCGCGCGAATTCGGGGCGCTCGCCAACGCGGCGGCGGCAGGCGAAGGCCTGACATGGCCCGCGCCTCAGTCCGCCGCCGACGTCGTCCGGTCGATCGGAGCGGATCTTACGTCCGCTTTCGACGATGCGCCGGCAACCGAACAGGACCATGAAGGCCACGATCACGCTGAGGATGACGCCGACGCACATGAAAGCGCCGATCAGGGGGGCGATGACGCCCCTGCTGACGCAATGACGGGCGAAGATGGGGCGGCGGCCGTGGACTCGGACGATACCGGGGGCGAAAGCGACGAAGCGCCGGGCGAAGATGCGCCGGCCGAAGAGGAGCGATAGTCCCATGCGCCTAAGCGACGTCTTGAATTGGTTCGTCGGCATTCGCGCCGGGACGGTCGCGGTTGCGGCGCTTGGCCTTGGCGCCTGTTCATCAGGACCGCTCGGCGCTGTCGCCGGGGTGTTCGGCGGCGATGGCGACGACGATGAGGAACAGACCGAAGAAGCGGCGAAGGACGAGGACCGGCTTTCGATCCTGACCTTCGAGGAAACATTGCAGGCCGATCCCCGCTACGCCGGCCTAACGGTCGAGGTGCCGCCGTCGTACACAAACCTTTCCTGGCCGCAACCCGGCGGCGAGGCGGACCACACGCTGCACCATCTCAGCGCCGGCCTGACGATGAAGCGCCTGTGGACTGCCGACATTGGGGAAGCTTCGCCGCGGCGCGCGCGCCTTACCTCGCCGCCGGTCGCAGCTGACGGACGGATTTTCGTCACCGACGCCGAAGCGGTCGTATCGGCGCTCGACATCAATACAGGCGAAAGACTCTGGGAAAACGAGCTGACGCCAGAGATCAACGAGAAATTCCGTATCAGGGATATTCTGTCGCGGCCAAATCCCGCCGAGATCGGTTTCGGCGGCGGCGTCGCCTATGACAATGGTCGGGTCTTTGTAACGTCCGGGTTTGGATTTGTTGCCGCGCTGGACGCCGAAACGGGCGAGCTCGCCTGGAAATACGAAACAACGGCGCCGGTCCGCACGCCTCCAACGGCTCACCGCGGCGCGGTGTTTCTCGTCACGATCACCAATGAGCTGCTTGCGCTGGACGAAGCGACCGGCGAGCGTCTCTGGGGCTTCCAGTCATTTGAGGAAACGGCGCGAATTCTTTCTTCGGCGAGCCCGGCGGCGGCCGGCGATCTTGTCGTTGCGCCATTCTCCTCCGGAGAGGTCGTCGCTTTCCTGTCGAATTCAGGGCGTCCGGTGTGGAACGACACGTTGTCGCGTTCGGCGAACCTGACCGCGCTGGCGACGCTGAACGATATTGCCGGCAGCCCGGTGATCGACCGCGGGCTTGTCTACGTCGTTAGCCACGCAGGCAGGCTGACCGCCATCGATATCCGCACTGGCGGCCGGGTATGGGAATCGCCGATCGCCGGCCTTCAGATGCCCTGGGTCGCCGGCGAGTACCTGTTTGTCGTCTCGATTGACGGCGAACTCGTTTGCCTTTCGCGCACCGAGGGCGCGATTATCTGGATCACCCAGCTGCAGCGATACCAGAACGAAAAAAAGAAGAAGGGGCGGATCGCCTGGGCTGGGCCAGTGCTCGCCGGCGACCATCTGATGCTCGTGTCGACCGAGGGCGAGATCGCCAAGGTGCAGGCGCGCGACGGCGAGATTGTCGAAACCAAAAAATTTGACGGCGGTTCGATTGTGCCGCCGATCGTTGCTGACGAGAAATTCTTCGTGCTGAGCGAAGAGGGCAAACTCTACGCATTCAACTGACCCCGGCGGCCTTGAGCTTCAGGGCGGCGTCGCCCGCCCCTGCGGTAGGCCGCATGCGTCTTATTTCTGGAGCGGGACGGTGGAACCGGGCCTGGCGAAAATTGCCATCGTCGGACGGCCAAATGTGGGCAAGTCGACGCTCTTCAACCGGCTCGTCGGCCGCAAGCTTGCCATCGTCGACGATACGCCGGGGGTCACGCGCGACCGACGCGAAGGCGATGCGAGCGTGGGCGACCTGAGATTCGTGGCTGTCGACACGCCGGGCCTCGAAGACGCACCCGCCGGCGCGCTCGAAGGTCGGATGCGCGCCCAGTCCGAAGCGGCCATTGCCGAAGCGACTGCGATCATCTTCGTCATTGATGCCCGGGCGGGCCTGACCAGCCTCGACCGGTCATTTGCGACGCTGGCCCGGGCGAGCGGCAAGCCTGTCCTGTTGCTTGGCAACAAGGCTGAAAGCTCGGCCGCCGACCCCGGCCTCACCGAGGCGTGGGAGCTTGGCCTTGGCGAACCGATCGCCTTCTCCGCTGAACACGGGCAAGGGCTCGCCGAACTGTTCACGGCGCTGGAGCCGATCATCGCCGCCCATGAGGCCGCCGCTGATTCTGAGGAAGAGATCGACTGGGACGACCCGCGCAAGCCCCTGCGCGTCGCGATCGTTGGCCGGCCAAATGCCGGCAAGTCGACCCTTGCAAACCGACTGATCGGCAAGGATCGGCTTCTCACCGGCCCGGAGGCTGGCATCACGCGCGACTCAATCTCTGTCGAGCTTCGCTGGCAGGGGCCCGATCGCGACTGGCCGATCAAGCTCTTCGACACGGCGGGCATGCGCAAGAAGGCCAAGGTTCAGTCGAAACTGGAAAAGATGTCCGTGTTCGACGCATTGCGGGCCGTTCGATTCGCAGAAGTCGTCGTGCTGTTGATTGACGCAGAGACGCCGTTTGAGAAGCAGGACCTCCAGATCGCCGATTTCGCGCTGCGAGAAGGGCGGGCGCTCGTCATCGGCGTCAATAAGTGGGACCTTGTCGAGGACAAGAATGCAGAGGCCCCGCGACTGAAGGAAATGGCTGCGCGTCTCCTGCCCCAGGCGCCGGACGCGCCGCTCGTCTTCCTGTCAGGCCTTACCGGGCGCTCCGTCGAGAAGCTGATGCCCGCGGTGACGAAGGTCTATGTCGACTGGAATGCGCGCATCAAGACGCCGGACCTCAATAGGTGGCTTCAGGACGCGATTGCGCGGCACCCGCCGCCAGCGGTTTCCGGCCAGCGCATCAAGCTGCGTTACATCGCTCAGGTGAAGACGCGGCCGCCTACCTTCGTCGCGAAATGCACGAGGGCGGAGGATGTGCCGGAGAGCTACAAGCGGTATCTCGTCAATTCCCTGCGGGCAGCGTTCGACTTGCCGGCTGTGCCGATCCGGCTGTTGCTGGAGCGGCCCGAAAATCCGTTTGCGGATAAGGATTGACGTTGCGTCGGCGTCCGCGCCAGCCGCCGACGAGAATGGACCGCACTAGTTTTTCTTGCGGGCTTCCGCGATCGGCTTCCACGGACCGAACTTGTGTTGCGCAAGCGGAAAATCGTCGGCGAAGGGCTCGAAAGGCGCGTCGACAGGCTTTCTTGACCGATCGGGGTAATCGCGATCAAGCCCATCCTTGTGGGGACGGTTCTGAACGTTGATATACGCTGCGACGTCGTATGCTTCTTCCGGCGTCAGGATCGGCGCATCGAAGGTTACGCCAAAGGGCATGTTCGAGCGTATGAATGCGGCGGCCTTGGTGATGCGGTGCATTCCCGCGCCGTCATTGAAGCTGTCGGGACCCCACAAGGGCGGATAAAGATAGCCTGCGGCGTCCCCGATCTCGCCATTGCGGACGCCTAGCCCATCGGCGCCGTGGCACGACGCGCAGTGGGACTCGAAAACGACCGCGCCTTTGGCCGGATCCGCGGCGCGCTCAAGATACTCAAGTCCCGGCGCGCCCCTGCCATCGAGATTAGCCGGCGCGGCGTCGCTCAGGAAACGAATGTACGCGATCATGGCGGCGATTTCGTTGGAGTCTTCGGGCAATGCCCGGCCGTTCATGCTCCGCTCCATGCAGCCATTTATGCGTTGCGTCAGGCTGCGCAGTTCATTCTCGCGAGCCATGTTCGCCGGATAGGCGTCATGGACGCCAATCAACGACAGTCCGCCCTGACGTCTGCCGCCGTCGAGATGACAAGCGCCGCACGCAAGGTTGTTGCCGGCGTAGCGCATGGATGAGTTCGCGACTTCGGGGCCGATGACGCCATACGTCTCACGGATCAGCCGCTCACCGTACAGAATTTGCTCCTTGTCCGGACCGTCCGGCAACTCACGCGGGTCCGGCTCGGGCCATCCGGTCGAAGTCGCCGCGTTGGACGTCGGGCCGGCCGTCGCCACGCCGTCGGTCAATGTGAGGTCTTCGGATGTGTCGTATTGCGATGCGCCTTGTTGCGATGCGAGTTGCTCCGTCCGCGCCGCCGCGCCAGCGCCTGAGGCAGCCAACGCGACCGCGGCGATCAGGAATTGCAATGAGGCTTTCATGCGTGCGCCGCCTTCCATTCCCTGAAGGACAGCCGTTCGGCGCGGCCGTCATAGTCCTCCGAAGCCGCATAAAGAACCAGCGGCGCAAGCTCGGAAGGGTTGGGCAGCGTCGCGGCGTCTTCGCCAGGCATCGCCTGCGCGCGCATCTTCGTGCGCATGGCGCCAGGGTCGATCAGCGCAACGCGCACCTCGGTCGATGCAGTTTCTTCCGCATACGTCTTTGCGAGCATTTCCAGCGCCGCTTTCGAGGCGGCGTAGGCTCCCCAGAACGCCCGCGCCTCCTGGCCGCCGACGCGTGATGTCAGGAATATTGCGCGGCCGGCCGCGCTCGCCCTGAGCGCAGGGTCAAGCGCCTTCAGTAGCCGCCAGTTTGCATGAACATTGACGTCGAATGTGCGGCTCCAGATTTTCGGATCGACGTCGGGCAGGGGCGCGAGTTCGCCAAGGTCGCCGGCGTTTGCGAGCAGGATGTCGAGCCGGCCGAAGCGCTCGAGGATCACCGCGCCAAGGCGTTCGATTGCTTCGGGATCCGTGACGTCTCCCGGAATGAGTGAGCATTTGCCCTTGCGGGCCCTTATCTTGTCGTCGAGTTCCTCCAGCCCGCCGACGGTGCGGGCGAGGGCGAGTACATGAGCGCCGGCGCCGGCGAGCGCAATCGCCATCGCCTGGCCGATGCCGCGAGAAGCGCCGGTGACGAGGGCATAGGCGCCGTCAAGTTGCGGCGTCGGCGCATCAGGGGCGGGATAGATCGCCATGCGTGGCAAGGATTGCTTTCCTTCTATGGGCCGGCGGACTATGGACCGGCGAACTATGGACCGTCAGTCTACGGGCCGTCAGGCAGCGGAATATGCTCGGTCTCGCCCGGCGGCAGGGCGAAATCGCCGGCTTCCTCGAAGCCTGAGGCTGCCGCGTCAGCCCAGCGTTTTCGGGCGGCGTTGATTTTAGCCTCATCCGTCGCGACAAGGTTCCACCATATTTTCCGTTCACCAATATTCGCGCCGCCAAGCAACATCAGGCGGCTCATCTCCGTCGCGCGAATCTTCGGCGAGGCGCCGGATTTCAGGACCGCCATCGTATTTTCGGGAATGCGCGTCCCGTCGATTTCGACGGGGCCGTCAACCACGTAGATCGCGCGTTCCACATGCTCCGCGACGGGATCGATCGGCGCGCCGGCGTCGGCGTCGACTGCCGCGTAGTATATTGGCGAGAACGTTCGGACGGGCGAGACGGCGCCGAACGCCGCGCCGGCGATAAGCGTATACGTCGCGCCGTCGCGTTCGATCGTCGGCAGGTCGGCCGCGGGATGATGGTGGAACGATGGCGCTGTTTCCTCGTCCGAGGCCGGAAGCGCCACCCAGGTCTGGATGCCATAAAGCCTCTGCCCGGCCGCCCGCGGCGCATCATCAGTTCGCTCGGAATGAACGATGCCGCGTCCCGCGGTCATCCAGTTGACGTCGCCCGGCCGGATCACCTGATCGCAGCCGAGATTGTCCCGATGCCGTAGTTCGCCCTCGAAAAGGTAGGTGACGGTTGCAAGGCCGATGTGAGGGTGTGGCCGAACGTCGACGCCTTCGCCGGGCGCAAAGCGCGATGGGCCCATCACGTCGAAAAAAATGAACGGGCCGACAAGCCGGCGTTTGGCGTACGGGAGGACCCGTCCCACGGTAAAGCCGCCAAGATCGCGGGAGCGTGGCTCGATCAACAGGTCGACGCTATCGGGCAGTCCGGTGCGGTCATTCATGCTTGTCGACGCTCCCTTGCCAGTTCGATCGGCGTTAATGCGGCGGCTGCGGTCAGGCTCGTGCGATGTCGCCCGACACGATACGCTGCGCCAGTCGCCTGATCTCCTCTTCGGCGTAGTGAAGGGACTGGTCGCCTTCCGGCCCAAGGCCAATGAACAGCTTCATGCCTTCCTCGATTGAGAAAATCGAGACGACTGCGCGCCGCGCCTCGTCATCAGAAAGGTTCGGGTTCGCGGCCTTGATCAGTCGCCTCATGAAGCGGCCGACGGCGCGATAAAGTTCGGCGACAAGATCCTTGGCGTCATCGTCCGACGCCGCAAACCCCCATATCTGGAAGAAGAGCCGGTGCCGCTCGCGTCCGTTGGTGACGTAGAATTCGACGACCCTCAGGAACGCCTCCATCGGGGTAATATCCTCCGCCAGGACCGGCGCGATATGTGCGTCGACATAGTCGGCGAGGGACTCCCGCAGCATGGCGTCGAGTAGGGCGCGCTTTGAAGGGAAATAGTAGTTCAGGTTGCCGACGGTCACGCCTGACCGCGACGCAACCTGACGCAGGGAAAGGCCGGCATGGCCGACTTCGGTGAAGACCTCTTCGGCGGCTTTGAGTATTGTCTGGACAGTCCGCGCGCCCTTCGCCGAATGGGTGCCGGCATAGCCATGGCTTGGGCGCATCCGACTGAGCGCCCGCAGATGTTCGTCGACCGCCTTGAGCCGGTCCTCTGTCGCATCCACTCAGACGTCCCCCTCGGTCAAAAGTGATATTATCACAATCTTCATTCTAGGACTGTTGACCAAGACACCGGTCGTTGTCATATCCTCGACACACCCGGCGGCATGCCGCGCCCCTCGGCTGTAAGTGGTCGTCGCTGTCAACTTAAACCCTTGATTGCATTCAGGTCCCGACCGTGCGGCTATTCTCCCCCAGCAAGCACGCAAGGGAGGCCGCGGCGGCTTCGGTCGTCGCGGCCTTACATTTTCTTGCATCCTCATTCCGCAGCCTGCATAGGCTCACAGGCCGCTGTGATCCATCGGCCCAGGTCATTGAGCGCCCGTTCGGCTACGGCGCGCTTTTTGGCGCGTCCCTTGTCCTTGCCGCGCAGCCGCTCTCCGTTCGGTCCCTTGAACGGGCCGCTGATGTCGGGAAATAGGCCGAAATTCACGTTCATCGGCTGGAACGCGCCTTTTGCGCCGGCGCCGTCAGACAAATGGCCGCCCGTGACGTGGGCGAGGAGCGCGCCAAGGGCCGTTGTCGCCGGCGGCGGCGCGAAAGTCGCGCCCAGAGCGTCCGCGGCGGCTGCGCGGCCCGCCAGCAAGCCGATGGCGGCGCTTTCCACATAACCTTCGACCCCGGTGACCTGGCCGGCGAAGCGAAGCGCCGGGCGGACTTTAAGTCGAAGACTTTGATCCAGAAGTTTCGGGGAATTGATGAACGTGTTCCGGTGGATGCCGCCCAGTCTTACGAAGTCTGCCTGCTCAAGACCAGGAATCATTGAAAAAACAGACTTCTGAGCACCATACTTAAGCTTCGTCTGGAAGCCGACCATGTTGTAGAGCGTGCCGAGGGCGTTGTCCTGGCGCAACTGAACTACGGCGTGAGGGCGCCTGCCGGTGCGCGGGTCGGTAAGGCCGACAGGCTTCATCGGCCCGAAGCGAAGGGTCTCGCGGCCGCGCGAGGCCATGACCTCGATCGGCAGGCAGCCCTCAAAATAGGGCGTCGATTTCTCCCACTCCTTGAACTCGGTCATCTCGCCGCCGAGCAGCGCGTCGAAGAAGGCATTGTACTGTGCCTCATCCATCGGGCAGTTGACGTAGTCGGCGCCGTCGCCGCCAGGACCGGCCTTGTCATAGCGCGATTGCATCCACGCGACGTCGAAGTCGATGGACTCCCTGGTGACGATCGGCGCGATCGCATCGAAGAAGGCGAGGGCGTCCTCGCCTGTCTCCGTTCGGATCGCCTCAGCGAGGGCAGGCGATGTCAGTGGCCCGGTAGCAATGACGACGTTCGACCAGTCGGCGGGCGGGAGACCGGCAATTTCCTCCCGCCGGATTTCGATGCGCGCGTGGCCTTCGATCGCCTTGGTGACCTCGGCGGAGAAGGCGTCGCGATCGACGGCGAGCGCCCCGCCGGCAGGCAACTTGTGAGCGTCGCCCGACCTTAAAATGAGCGAGCCGGCGCGCCGCATTTCCTCGTGCAGGAGCCCGACCGCATTGCCGTAGGGGTCGTCGGACCGGAACGAGTTGGAACAGACAAGCTCGGCGAGACCGTCGGTCTGGTGGGCGTCCGTGCCGCGTACGGGCCGCATTTCGTGCAGGACGACCTGTGCGCCGGCTTCGGCGGCTTGCCATGCCGCTTCGGAGCCAGCGAGGCCGCCGCCGATGATGTGAATCGGTTCGGATGTCATAGCGCGCCGGTTTAGGACGCTGCGACAGACTTGTTAAGCCGGGTCGGCGCCCCCTGCCGGGATGACATTGCCGCCCCATGGCGGCACAATCGCGCCAGGCCGTCGGGGCGGCCATCGGGGGCGGGGGCCTTGTCCAATGAAGAATGAGCCGGTGGATCTCATCACCGTTCACGGCACGTTCGCCGGCGACGCCGCGGATGCAGGCGAGAAATGGTGGCAGCGGGGGTCGGAATTCCTCGAGCGGTTGCAGGCCTGCGTCGAGGAGCCGCTTCGCATCCGGCCTTTCCACTGGTCCGGCAAAAATTCCGAAACTGACCGCCGGCGGGCGGCGACAAGACTTGCGGCCGCAATCGGCGGGGCCGAGCGGCCAATCGTTATCGGCCACAGCCATGGCGGGAGCGTTGGCATCCATGCGCTCGCCCTGATGGTCCTGCGCCGCAGGGACGCCGCGGCGGAGGCGATCCGGGCATTCGTGACAATCGGTACGCCGATGATCCTGTTCCGGTCGAACCGCAATCCGTTCACGCGGTACAATCTCTACGGACGCATTCTCCTGCTGCTCGCGATCGGGATCGGCGCCGTCTATACGGTCGAGGCGCTGGCGACGATCTTCGACCCCAAGCAGTTCCGCCAGCCCTTTCCGCACAATGTCGTGAACCATGTCGCGTATTTCTTCCGCTCAGCGCAGCCCTGGGTCGCGCTTGGCGCCATGGGCCTTTTGTACTGGTACGGACGAAGGAATGGCCTGCGCCAGAAGCTGTTCCGCTCCAGGCGCCTGTCGCGCATCTTTGACGGCAGGTACGAGGCGCTGAGCCACACGCAGGACGAGGCGATCCGTGCGCTGTCCCGCGGCAAGGACCTCAAACCGAAAGTGGTGCAGTTCCGCACGCTGTTCGGCGGGCTGTTCTCGCTGTTCGCGTTCGGGTTTATCTTCATGGAGCTGTTCAGCCAGACCACCGGCGCTGTCGTTTCTGACCGGCATTTCTATGGCGAGGATCGGGTCATCGGGCCGCCCCTGCCGATCATGTTCGCGGCCGCAGACCCGAGCGCCGCGCTCCTCGACTCGGAAGCTTCGCGCCGCCGTCCCGCTCACCACTACCTGCTTGCCGGGAAGGTGCGGACGTCGTCGTCGTTTGTGGCCGCAAATTTCTACGACGTTTGGCGGACGAGGGCGGTCGAGGAAGTGATCCGGCGTCCCGACAACTGGTGGATGCAGATGTTCGAGTACCGCGCGAAGGGGACGATCCTCTACGCACCCGCTGAAAACGGCGGCGGGCCCGGCGTCGCGGACGACGAGATGGTGGAGCGGATCGGCGCGGACCTCGCCGCCTATCTTGAGCTCTTCGCGCCCCTGTCGGCTTACATGAGGGAAACGGGGGCCCGGTATGAAGACTTGTTCTTGAGCTTTGAGGAGGAGTCGTTCCGCGACCAGGACATCGCCGACCCTTACTACCTTTTCGGCGCCGGCACGCTCGAAGGCATCGTTTCGCCGCAGGTATTTGAAGGCATGCCGCGGCCCACGGCGGCAGTTCGCACCTGGATCATCGATCGCGGCGCAACGGATAGGGGCAATGCCGCAGATCCTGGCGCTGCGCGCCCGCTTTCCGTCATGTCGCCGCTCTATTTGCGACGGCTGGACGGCCTGACCGCGAAACTGTGCAATCCGAACTGGCAGGGAATTGGCGAAACGTTTGATACGCTGCCAGCGTGCAGCATCGTGATGAAAGTGGATGAACCGTTCAAGGAGTATTTCCTGAACTTTTCAATCTACAAGTGGCGCGTCCTTTTCATCGAATCGTCGAGTGACTGGCTGCGCCAGGCGGCGCAGGTCCCGATTCTGTTGATCTCGTGGCTGGACCCTTCAGTGAACATTGACCGAATGTCGGTCGAGTTTTTCGACGAAATGGACAGGTCGCTGGTCGGCAAACTGGTGTTTGTCGTGATTTTCTTGGTTTTTTCCGCCATCGCCGCGACGGCGCTCGGATTCATCCTCACGCCAATTTTCCAGGGCGTGCTTACCGGCACGCTGAAATCCACCGCGTACGGAAATGACGGGTTCGGGGAGCAAGTCAGTGACGTGCGCCCAAGCCTGGATTTCGCGGTCGACAAGGTTGGCACGATCCCGCCGGAAGTCGAGGCGGAGATGGTCGCGAACTCCGAGGCGGACGCCCCGGCGGCGATCACGCGGCTCCGGATGCTGCTCGCCGACGCGGACCTGTCGACCCTCGGCGGCGCGGACCCGCTGTCGACGGCGATGAAGTTCGAGAAATCGGAGCTCATACACAACGCCTATTTCCAGTCGGAAAAGTTTGTCCTGCACCTCGCCGCGCTGCTCATCGCGCGGCATGGACTGACCCCGACGAGCGACTTTCTCGCCGACCCTGACGCGAAGCGGTTTCTGGCGAACCTATCCTGAGGGACTGTTGAGGCGTCCATGCTGACTTCCGGGCGGCGCAGCCGACGCGCGCGAACCGCCGCCTTGCCTTCATCCGGGGCCGCCGCCATGCTGCGATCCGGGGTTCGGGCAGGGGCGCGTAATGGCCGTCAACAGGTATTCCAGGCTTGACGTCTTTGGCGTCGCCGGCGGCGGTCTCGGCTTCGCCGCCCAGCGTCTCGAGACCATTGCGCGCGTCTGCGTCGTGCCTATCGCCCTCATGCTGACCCTGGACATGGCCGCCGTTTTCGGCGTCTTGTCGACGGCGAATGGCGGCCTGATCAGCTTTGCCGACCTGCCGAAGGGCGCAACCTTTGCGACGGCGGCGAGCGTCGCCCATCGGTTCGTCGGCCAGGCGCTGGTTGAGGGCCACATTCCCATCCTTGCCATTGCGGCCGCCTCTGTTGCGGTGAACGTCATTCTGGTCGCGTCGTTCATGGCGCCGTTGATCCGGTACGCCGGGCTTGGCGAGAAGCCCGCGCCGGGTCTCGTGCGCGCGCCGTTCGGGCCGGATCAGGCCCGATACGTGGCGGCGCAAGGCCTCAGCCTGATTGTCCTGGCTGCAGTGGCCGTCGCGCCGGCCTGGGCGGCGTTCGCATTCATCGCCAGGGCGATCGACGCGGCGCTCAGCAAGACCTACGCCAGCTTTCCAAATGCCGACAGTCTGCACACGATCGATCTTGTGCCGGCTCAGGAGGCGCTCGCCTTGCGCGGCGAACTCTGGCTGTTTTCGTACGGTTATCTCGGCGCGCTCGCGGCGGCTGGCGTCGCCGTTGTTTTTCTCCTCGGCCTTTTTCATTTCCATCCGCGGAACCGTCCGGCGGCTGGCGCCGGCAACGCCATCGCGCGCACAAGCGTCCTCGCGATCCTGACGGCGGTTCTGCTCGCGGCGATTGCCTGGTTGCTTCTCGGGCGGGTCTCAGGCGCTGTCAGCGGCGGCCGGCTCGCGCTTTCGGCGTTCCTGGCGACGTTCTATGTGATGCTGATCTATGTCAGCCTCCGGTTCGCGCCCTATGCGGGCCTCGCGGTCTGCAGCCGATCGATGGGCCTTGGCGGCCTGTTCGGTCTCAGCCGGGGTTGGAACCTGTTTCGGCTCGCTGGCGCATTCGCGCTCGTCGCGCTGGTGATTCTGCTTGTGCAGATCGCGGTCGAGGGGCTTATCCTGCCGGTCTTGTCCGCGACCGTGGTCTCGCTCTTCCAGGCGAGCGAGTCCCTTTCGAAACTCCAAAACGGCGGCGAAGCGGACAGTGGAATCCTGGTCGCTTTCGTGTGGATCTGGACGGCCATCCTGATCGGCTACAAGTTTTTGTGGCTGTTTTTCACCTATGGCGTCTGGGCAGGCTTTTTCGGCCGCCTATATCGACAGAGCGTCGAAACGTCCTAAGGCGCGCTGGCGCGCGGGCCACAGGACGCCGGAGGAACTCTAGATGTCTGTTAGCATCAAGGCGGGCGCGGTCGTCGCTGAAGCCGTAGAATTTGGCTGGCGACGCCTGCCCGCGGTCCTGCGTTTCGCATGGGCGCCGATGCTGTTCGCCTCGATGGTCACTGTCGGCGCATTAGGCGTCCTTTTCGACCCGGCGGGCGTTGCGGCGGAGGGCGCTGTGGATGGCGTTGCCGTCGGCGACCCCTGGTCGGTCATGCGGGCGCCGGGCTGGATTGTCGGCATCGCGGGCCTCGTCCTTTCGGCGCTGTGGTGCATCGTTCTGGGCGGCGTCTACACGGATATTTTTCGTCTTGTGGCGACCGGCGAGGACGCCGGCAGGTTTGTCAACGTAAGGCTTGACGGACCGGCTTTCCGGACCGCCGCCGCCTTCACGATGATGATCCTGCTGAACCTTGTCTTGACCGTTGTCGCGGCGCTTGTCGCGCAGTCGGTTACGGGGGTCGGCGTGGGCGAGGCGATCAGCAACTATTTCAAGCTCATCCGGTGGACCGCCGCCGCGGGCGGCGCGGCCGGCCAGCCGCCGGTGGAGATCGTCGATGGCGTCGTCGCCTCTGTCAGCCTTTTCCTGACGACGGCGTTGTTGTCCGTGGTTCCCGGCCTCTACCTCTCAACCAAGCTAGCGCCATTTCCGGCAGGAACTGCCGTTGAAGATCGACTCATTCCGCTGAAGTCTTTCCGGGTCACAAGGGGCCACGCGTGGTCAATCCTAGCGGCGCTGCTACTCCTCAGCGCAGCTCTGGGGCTGCTCAGTCTCGTCCTCGGCATGGCGTTCGGCATTCTGGACCTTGTCGGCCAGACGCTTGGCGGGGCCGGCGTTTTGCTGAACGCGATCTCGGCCTTGGCGCAGGCTGGCCTTCAGTTTTTCGCCTTTGGCGCCCAGGCCGCTTTCGGGGCGATCATCTATCGACGCCTCGTCGTCGAGCCGGCCTGACGCCATCTCCCAGTGGCGCTCCCGCGGCGCCAATGCCGGGCGAGCTCAGCTCTGGATGTGCGGTCCTTCGGGCGCGGGATAGGCGAGGCGTTCTTCGAGATACGCTTCCGCCATCGCCAGAAAGCCATCGACATTGCCTTCCATGAAATGATCCGCGCCCTCGAGGATCTGGAACTCGATTTTTCGCCCCTTCTGGGTCCGGGTGCGATCGACCATCAGCCGGGTTTCGTCCGGCGGACATATCCGGTCGTTAGCGCCGTGAATAATCACCCCGGAAGACGGGCACGGCGCCAGAAACGTGAAGTCGTAAAGGTTTGCCGCCGTCGACGCGCAAATGAACCCGACGATCTCGGGCCGACGCATCAGGAGCTGCATCCCGATCCACGATCCGAATGAAAACCCGCCGACCCAGGCGAACGGCGCGTTCGGATTAAGCTGCTGGACGTAATCGAGCGCGGTCGCGGCGTCGGCGAGTTCGCCCTGTCCCTGGTCGTATTCGCCCTGGCTGCGCCCGACGCCGCGGAAATTGAACCGCATCACGGAAAATCCGCGCCGCGCGAAGAGGTTATACATCTCATAGCAGATGCGATTGTTCATCGTGCCGCCAAACAGCGGATGCGGATGCAGGACAAGAGCGACCGGCGGGTTGTCGCCGCGGCCCTTCTGGTAGTGGCCCTCAAGGCGGCCTTCCGGGCCGGCGAATACGACTTCTGGCATTGCAACACCTCATTCCTGACCAGCTACGTCAGCTAGCAAATCGGCGATTTCGCCACGTGCAAGGCGTTCCGTGGCGGCGGTTCGATTAAAGTTGACTAGGAAGGTCAGTTTTCATAGATCGACAGGAAATGCAGTTGCCGGGGCGATAGCACGTCCTGAGCGGGGCGCGACGGGGTTTCCCCTGACCGTGCCATTTCAGCAACATTCGCTATGGCGGCGAGGTCCGATGAAGCTCACGACGCGAGGACGATATGCGGTGCAGGCGATGGCGGACATCGCCGCGTTCGGCGGCGCGTCGCCGACGCCCGCCCACGAAATAGCGCTGCGCCAGGGCATATCTCCGGACTACCTGGACCAGATCCTGTCCAAGCTTCGCCGCGCCGGTCTGGTCGTCGCCGTCCGTGGGGCCGGCGGCGGCTATGCGCTTGCCCTGGCGCCGCGCGACATTCGCATCGCCGATGTCGTTGCGGCGGTTGACGAGGAAATCAAGACGACCGCCTGCGCTCCGGGCGCGGAGGTCGGTTGTCGCGGCGTGTCGGCGCGGTGCATCACCCACGATCTGTGGGATGAGCTCGGCCGCCAGATCGAAATTTTCCTGAACGCCATCAGCCTTGAGGACGTCGTGGAGCGGCGCGTACTGGGATCGGCGTCGGTAAACCGTCCGGTAACGGAAGGAAAGTCGCTTGCTGCGCTCGCCGACTGAAGCCTTGGACGTCGACGACGCAGCGTCGCAGAGCCAAAAAAGGCCTAACGAACCGAGCCGACTGAAACGAAATAAGACGGGGCATACTGAACGGAAATGACGCGACACTATCTTGATCACAATGCAACTTCGCCGGTCCGACCCGAAGTCGTCGAGGCCGTGGCCGATGCAATGCGATACGACGGAAATTCATCCTCCGTACACGAAGAAGGACGCGCCGCCCGCGCCCGGGTTGAAGACGCTCGGGAAAAGGTGCGGCGGCTGGTCAACGCCCCGGTGAACGGCGTGATCTTTACAAGCGGCGGCACCGAGGCGATCCATTACGCGCTCCACGGCGCCGCCCTCAATGGCGCGGTAAAAAAGATCTTTGTATCGACAATCGAGCATGCGGCGGTGCCGGCGAACGCGTCAACGACCGGGTTGCCCGTCGAAAAGGTCCCGGCACGGCCGAACGGGCTCGTCGACCTGGAAGCGCTGAAATCGATGGCTGCAAAGGAAACAGAGCCGTTCCTGTTTTGCCTGATGCTCGCCAACAACGAGACAGGGGCCATACAGCCGGTGCGCGAAGCGGCGGACATCGTCCACGACGCCGGCGGCTTTGTCTTCGTCGATGCGGCGCAGGCGGTCGGCAAGATCCCGACGAACTACGTCATGTTGGGCGCGGACTTCATGGCGATGACGGGCCACAAGTTCGGCGGTCCGGTCGGCGTCGGCGCGCTCATCGTAGGTCCGAACCTGCCGCTTGCGCCCGTGATGCGCGGGGGCGGCCACGAAATGAACCGCCGGGCCGGCACGCACAACGTGCCGGCGATTGTCGGCCTTGGCGTTGCCTGCGACCTCGCAGCGCGGTCGCTTGAACGGGCGCGCGAGATTGCGACCTTGCGGGACAGGATGCAGGCGGCTGCGGTCGCAGCCGGCGCGCGGGCGTGGGGCGCGGAGGTCGACCGGCTGCCCGGGACGCTTTGCCTTACCGCGCCGGGGTTCACTGGCGAAACCCAGTTGATGGCGATGGACCTCGCCGGCATCGCGATCTCGTCCGGATCGGCCTGCTCGTCGGGAAAGGCCAAGCCAAGCCACGTGCTGGGCGCAATGGGCTGCGACGAGGCCGAAGCGAAATGTGGCGTACGGATTTCCCTCGGCTGGTCGTCGACCGAAGAAGATGCGGATGCGTTCTGCCGCGAATGGCCGGCGGCGTATGAGCGGGCCAAAAGCCAGGCGGCGTAAGGCCCAGGACGTTCACCAGGATTGGAAGGCGATATGTCAGAGACCGCCTACAAGCAAGGCATCGATCAGGCGACCGTGGATGCGGCCCGCTCGCTTGAGACGTACAAATACGGCTTCACCACCGACATTGAGTCCGTCAAGGCCCCGAAAGGCCTCAACGAAGATACCGTCCGCTTCATTTCCGCCAAGAAGGGCGAACCGGAGTGGCTGCTCGAATGGCGGCTGGCGGCGTTTCGCCGATGGCTGACAATGGACGAGCCGACCTGGGCGATGGTGCATTATCCAAGCATCGATTATCAGGATCACTATTATTATTCGGAACCCAAGGCGGGCGCGAAGTACGAGTCGATCGATGACGTGCCGCCGGAGATTCTCGCCGATTTCGAAAAGCTCGGCATACCGTTGCGCGAGGCGGAGGTGCTGCTCGGCGTCAAGGGCGCAGCCGATTCCGCCGCCGAAGGGCGAAACGCCGATCGGTCAAAGGTGGCCGTCGACGCCGTGTTCGACAGCGTCTCTGTGGCGACGACGTTCAAGAAGGAGCTCGAAAAGTCGGGCGTCATCTTCATGTCAATTTCGGAGGCGGTGCGAGAACATCCCGAACTGGTCAGGAAGTATCTCGGCAGCGTCGTCCCGTCATCGGATAATTTCTTTGCGACGCTGAATTCAGCTGTTTTCTCCGATGGCACGTTCGTTTACGTGCCGGCGGGAGTGCGCTGCCCGATGGAGCTGTCGACGTATTTCAGGATCAACGAGGCGAACACCGGCCAGTTCGAACGAACGCTGATCGTCGCGGCGCCGGGCGCGTACGTTTCCTACCTCGAAGGTTGCACCGCGCCGATGCGAGACGAGAACCAGCTGCATGCGGCGGTGGTTGAGCTCGTCGTCGAGGACGAGGCGGAGATTAAGTACTCGACCGTCCAGAACTGGTACCCCGGCGACAAGAACGGCAAGGGCGGGATCTACAATTTTGTGACCAAGCGGGCGGACTGCCGCGGCCGCAATTCGAAAGTTTCATGGACGCAGGTCGAGACCGGTTCGGCCGTCACGTGGAAGTATCCGTCATGCGTGCTCAAAGGCGAGGGGTCGCAGGGCGAGTTCTACTCAATCGCCATAACCAATAATCATCAGCAGGCGGATACTGGCACCAAGATGATTCATCTTGGCAAGAACACGAAGTCCCGCATCATCGCCAAGGGCATCTCTGCGGGGAAGTCAAACTCGACCTATCGCGGGCTTGTCAGCGTGCATCGCAACGCGACGGGCGCGCGGAATTTCACGCAGTGCGATTCATTGCTGATCGGGAGCGAGTGCGGCGCCCATACCGTGCCCTATATCGAGAGCGCGAACCCAGGCGCGGTCCTCGAGCACGAAGCGACGACATCGCGCCTTTCGGAGGACCAGCTATTCTATTGTCGCCAGCGCGGGCTCGATGAGGAGGCGGCCGTCGCGCTTCTCGTCAATGGTTTCTGCAAGGAAGTCCTTCAGGAGCTGCCGATGGAGTTCGCCGTCGAAGCGCAGAAGCTCGTCGCGGTGAGCCTTGAAGGGAGCGTCGGGTGATTTTGATGCTCGCCGGCGCAGCAGGTATTCTCGCTCAGGTCGCGCAACCGCCCGGATCCGTCGCCGGGAATGGCGATGCCGTCGCGACGTTTGGCGGCGCCATCCGCTACGCGGAGCCCGACGACGTGGAAATACTGCCGCATGCTCTCGACGCCGGATGGAACGGCGAGAAGACTTGCGAGCTCCTTCAGGGCACGGAGGAGATGCGCATGTTCAAATGCGTCTTCGCGCCCGGCGAGGGGCATGAGCGGCACTATCATCCGCCCCACGTCGGCTACATTATCGAAGGCGGCGTCATGCGCATCACGGACGAAACGGGCGTGCGGGAACAGGAGACGCCTGCCGGCGCGAGCTGGTCGTCCGACGGCGTTAACTGGCACGAGGCTGTCAATATCGGCGCGACAACGACGAGCTACGTCATCATAGAACCAAAAGGGGCGAGGCAATGAAAATCCTGGAAATGCACCGGCGGGGGCTTTGCGCTATCCTCGCGGCGACCGCCTTCGGGATCGCGGGGGCTTGGGCCGGGACGGGGGCTGAACCGGCGCCGCGCGCTTACGATCGCGATCCGTCGCTCGGCAATTTGCCGTTTTCATCGGCGGTCATCGTCGGCGACATGATTTTTCTTTCTGGCGAGATTGGTCGCGAGCCCGGCACGACCAGGCTCGTCGAAGGCGGCGTCGGCGCCGAAACGCGGCAGATTTTCGAGAACTACAAGGCGACGCTCGCACGTCACGGCGCGAGCCTCGACGACATCGTAAAGTGCACGGTGTTTCTCGACGACATGGCGAAGTTCTCTGAAATGAACGCCGCCTATGTGACGTTTTTCCCAAATGAGAAGCCGGCCCGCTCGACATTCGGCGTCGACGGGCTCGCGCTCGGCGCGGCGCTCGAGATCGAATGCCTCGCTGTCAGGCGAGCGAAGGAAGAATAGGCATGCTGAAGATTCAGAACCTCCACGCGTCGGTTTCAGGCGAGGATGGCGGCGCGGACATCCTGAAGGGCGTTACGCTCGACGCGCCCGCCGGAGAGGTGCACGTCATCATGGGCCCGAACGGCTCCGGCAAGTCGACGCTCTCTCATGTCATTGCCGGCCGGGAGGACTATACGGTGACGAGCGGCACGGTGACGTTTGACGGCGAGGACCTGCTCGGGCTCGCGCCGGAAGAACGCGCCGCGAAAGGAATCTTCCTGTCCTTCCAGAACCCGATGGAGATTCCGGGCGTTGCGACGATGAACTTCATCCGCACCGCGCTGAATGCGCAGAAAAAGGCGCGGGGTGAAGGCGAGATCTCTGCCGCTGACTTTCTCAAGGCGATCCGCGGGAAGGCGAAGCTGGTCGGCCTTTCCGATGAAAAGCTGAAGCGTCCGTTCAACGTCGGCTTTTCGGGCGGCGAAAAAAAGCGCATGGAAATGTTGCAGATGGCCACTTTCGAGCCGCGCTTCTGCATAATGGACGAGACCGACTCCGGTCTTGACATTGATGCGCTGAAAATGGTCGGCGAAGTGGTCAACGCCCTGCGCGACGGATCGCGCGGCTTTTTGGTCATTACCCACTACCAGCGCTTGCTGGAGCATATCCGGCCGGATCGCGTGCATGTGCTCGCCGGCGGACGGATCGTTAAGTCAGGCGGGCCTGAGCTTGCCGCGGAGCTCGAGGCGTCCGGGTACGACCAGTTTATCGAGGCGGCGTAAGCGATAATGTCCGTGTACCAAAAAATAGCCGATGATCTGGTGGAGCGGTTTCGTCCGGCGGCTGAGAGCCTGCCGGCGAACGATGAAAAACGCGCGGCATTCGCGCGATTTTCGAAGGTTGGCCCGCCGCATCGTCGAGTGGAGGGTTGGCGATGGTCCGACCTGCCGGCGGCGCTGCGCGCGGCGAATGGCGCCGCTTCGTCCGGGCGCTCAGCGGCCTTCGACCAGATCGGCGCGCCGAGCGTCAATATCGTGAATGGCCGGATTGCGGATGCGCAGGCTGCGGCGGCGCTTGGCGTCGTCGAAGTGGACGAGTGGGATGATACGCTCGACCCATGCGACTGGCGGGACCGGTTTTCGGGCCTTGTCGACCTCAACACCGCTGCGGCGGTTCGACAGATCCGTGTGGAAATGATCGACGGCGCGGCCGGGGCTGTCTGGTTGCGGCACATATTTGACAGCCGCGAGGACGTCTTTGTGTCCATTGCAATGCGGGTCGGGAATTGCGCGACCCTGAATGTCATCGAGACCTTCGAGGGGCGCGCGCCGTTTGTTTCCCATGCGGCGATTGCGCGAACAGGCAAGAACGCGTCGATTGCGCGGACGATGTTGCAGTCGACTGAGCAGTCGGTCGTGCTGCACAGCAGTTTCGGGGCGATCATTGGCGTCGGCGGCGCATTCGAGCAGTCGTCGGTGTCGTTGGGCGGGAGGTTTGCGCGACACGAGACTGTTCCCTGGCTGGTTGATGAGGACGCAAGGGTGCGCATCGATTCCGTCGCGTTGGTCGATCGCGACAGGCACGCCGACTTTACGAGCCACGTCGCGCATGACGAGGCGCGCGCCATAACGCGCCAGCGGCACAAGGGCGTCGTCGACGGCAACGGTCGCGCCGTGTTCCAGGGCAAGTTTCTTGTCGGTCGAAGCGCACAGAAAACTGACGCGGAAATGCAGGCGAATGCGCTTCTGTTGTCTGATCGAGCGCAGGCGAATCACAAACCTGAGCTGGAAATCTACGCCGATGACGTTCAATGCGCTCACGGATCGACATCGGGCGCGCTTGACGACGACGCGCTGTTCTATCTGCGCCAGCGCGGCCTCGACGAGGGGGCGGCGAGGGCGCTGTTGATTGAGGCGTTTGTTGGGGAATTGATCGGCGATATGGACGCGGCCGCCCGGCCGGCGGCGGCGGAGCTCGTCGGCGAGTGGCTTCGCGAGAGGACGGCATGAACGCGGCTGCAATGAATGCTTCGCCAGCGTACGATGTGGACGCGATCAGGGAACAGTTTCCGATCCTGCGGCGGCGGGTTTACGGCAAGCCGCTTGTCTATCTGGACAATGCGGCGTCCGCGCAGAAACCCCGCGCCGTGATCGACCGCATGACGGACGCGATGACGCGATCCTATGCAAATGTGCACCGTGGGCTGCATTGCCTGTCGAACGAGGCGACGGCGGCGTTCGAAGAGGCGCGCCGGTCCGTTGCGCGGTTCGTTAATGCGCCAAGCCCGGACGAGATTGTCTTCACGTCCGGCGGCACCGACGCGTTCAACCTTGTCGCCTATTCGCTTGGCGCCGCCGGCATTGGTCCGGGCGACGAGATTGTGCTGTCGGTGATGGAACACCATTCAAATATCGTGCCCTGGCATATTCTCCGTGAACGGATGGGTGTCGTCCTGAGGTGGATTGACGCCACGGATGACGGCCTCATTGACCCGGATGCGTTTGAAGCGGCGTTTTCGCCGCGCACGAAGCTCGCCGCCGTCACGCACATGTCGAACGTCATGGGCGCGCCAACGGACGCAAGGGAACTTGCCCGAATCGCCCATGCGCACGGCGCGAAAATCCTGTTTGACGGCTGCCAGGCAGGCGTGCACGGCAAGATCGACGTGCAGGCGATTGACGCCGATTTTTACGTTTTGACGGCGCACAAGCTCTATGGCCCCTCCGGGGTCGGCGCGCTCTACGGCAAGAGTGACGCCCTCGCGGCCATGCCGCCTTTTCGCGGCGGCGGCGAGATGATCGACATCGTCGAAAAGGACAGGGTAACGTACAATGATCCGCCGCACCGGTTCGAAGCCGGCACGCCGCCGATTGTCGAGGCGATCGGTTTCGGCGCAGCGGTTGAGTGGATGATGAACGTCGGCGTTGAAGCGATCGCTGCCCATGAGGCGATCCTGGCGGAGAAAGCTCTGGTCGAGCTTGGCGCTCTCGACTTCGTGACGATCTATGGCCGTGCAGCGAACAAGGCCCCAATAATCTGCTTCAATGTCGCCGGCGCGCACCCCCATGACGTTTCATCAATCGTCGATCGCGCGGGCGTTGCAATCCGGGCTGGTCACCATTGCGCCCAGCCCCTGATGAAGCGACTTGGCGTGACGGCGACGTGTCGGGCGTCGTTCGGCGCCTACAACAGCGAAGACGACGTCGCTGCGCTGGTTGAAGGACTGCAAAAGACCCACGATCTTCTCGGGTGACAGGATGCTGGAACGGTTCATGGAAAAAGTGCGTGACGTAATCGATCTCGGACGAACGGAGCGAGCCCCCGCGCGCCTCGACGCCGCCGCTGCAACGCCGCCGTCCGGCGCAAACGGCCTGGCGACCGGCGCGTTAACGTCTCCTGCGCTTGATGACGCGGCCGCGCCTGTCTCGCACGCGGCCCAAGAAGCGGCTGACGGCGGCGCTGATGCATCTGCAAAGACGGACGAAGGCGCGATCCCGCAGGCCGAACTCGACCGCATCACCGCAGATGTCGTGAAAGGCCTGAAGTCAGTTTATGACCCGGAAATTCCGGTCGATATTTATGAGCTCGGGCTGATCTACAAGGTCGATCTTTCAGACGACCGCCTGCTCACTGTCGACATGACCCTGACGGCGCCCGGCTGTCCCGTCGCTGGCGAAATGCCCGGCTGGGTGGAGGGCGCAGTGCGCGGCGTCGACGGCGTCGACGACGTGAAGGTGAACATGGTGTTCGAGCCGCCCTGGACGCCGGACCGCATGAGCGATGAAGCGAAACTCGAACTAGGGTGGATGTGATGGGCGGCAGGATCATCCCCACCATGACCTACGAAGACGCGCCGGCGATGATCCGCTGGCTCGGCGAAGCCTTCGGGTTCGAGCCGCATCTCGTCGTCGACGACGGCGACGGCGGCGTCAGGCACGCGCAGCTGACGCTTGGCCCGGTGATGATCATGCTAGGCTCGGCGCGGGACGATGGTTTCGGCGTCCTGCAGAGGACGCCGATGGCCCTCGGCGGGACGACGCAGAGCGCCTATATCATCGTCGACGATGTCGACGGCCTCGCCGATCGGGCGACGGCCGCCGACGCGAAAATCGCCTACGGGCCCGAAAGCCCGCCCCATGGCGGGCGGTCGTTCGGCTGCATAGACCCCGAAGGCCATCTCTGGAATTTCGGGAGCTATGATCCGTGGGCGGAAGTGAAAGGCGAGTAGAGGCTGTTTGGCTATGCCGAGACCAAGACCGAAAGTAGTGACTCTCACCGACGCCGCCGCGGCCCGCATGCAGGAGATCATGTCCGATGCGGAGGCCGGTTACATCGGCGTCAGGATCGGCGTGAAGAATGGCGGCTGCGCCGGCATGGAATACGCGATGGAGTACGCGACCGAAGCCGCGCCCCTGGACGAGGTCGTAGAGGAGAACGGCGTCAAGGTGCTGATCGATCCGAAAGCGATCCTCTTTCTTCTTGGGACGCAGATCGATTTCGTCACCGAGAAGCTGTCGCAGCGGTTCGTGTTCAACAACCCGAACCAGACCGACGCCTGCGGCTGCGGCGAAAGCGTGACGATCGTCCCGGCGGCGGCGGACGCATAGGGGCCGGGTGACGGTCTCCGCCGGCTATATCGACTTCGTTAAGGACCTCTTCGCGCCGTTCGGAGAGATCACGGTCCGGCGGATGTTCGGCGGCGCCGGCGTATACTGCGACGGCCGGATTTTTGCGATTATCGGCGACGACGACCTCTGGTTCAAGACTGACGAGGAGACGCGCAGCGCATTCCTCGCGGCGGGCCTGCCGCCCTTCACCTACGAAACAAAAGACGGCGAGAAGGGCGTCATGAATTACTACGCCCCGCCGGACGACATTCTTGACGATGCCGAAGCGTTGCGACGCTGGACGGGCCTCGCCCTTGCCGCCGCGACCCGTGGTCCGAAACCGAAGAAGAAATCAGTAAGCGGAAAGAACACGAAGGCGCCGGCGACTTCGGCGCAAAAGGCCGTCAAGCGCCCAATAGTCAGGCGCCGAACAGTCAGGCGAAAAGCCGCCAGGTCGAGCTAGAGCGCGTTCGATTTCAACGACTCAACCTGACCCGCGAACTTGCTGGGGATCCTTTGGCGGCCGCGGATCCCAACGCGTAACCGGGACGCGCCCGGGAATGTTCTAGGCGACTTTGCGGTACGCCGCGAGAAACGCCTCGCGCGCTTTCAACAGGGTTTCCATGGGTCGCCCAGCCTGGGCGGCGGCTGAGGTCGGCCTGTCTTGCTGGGCGACGGGTTTCTCCGTCGAGGGCGCTGGCGCCGGGACGGAAGGCCGCGCCCGGACGAATGGATTGGCGGCCGACGCATTGGCCTGTGCGGGGGCCTGTGCGGGGGCCTGTGCGGGGGCCTGTGCGGGATTGAGCGATTGCGCCGGGCGGGATTGCGGCGTTTGCATCGGAATCGCCGATAATTTGTAGACGGTCGAAAACGCGCCGCCAACGGCGCTGGTCGACTCCTGCGCTGCGGTCGGGCGCTTGACTGGCCAGGTCAGATCAGCTTCGACATCTGCGTCGGCTGCGGTCTCGGGCTCTGGCGCGGCCGCTGCGGATGACGCGGCGCGCGGCGCTGTCGAGTTTGCCGATCCTGACGCGTCAGGCTTTGACGTCGCTGATCCGGGCGCATCCGGCGACGAGACGTCGCGCGCAACGACCGTCACGCTGTTCGGATTGATGACGACGAGGTGCTCGCGCCCGTCGCACGAGATGATCGCGGCGCGGCGCTTCTGATCGATGGGCAGCGTTTCGACCAGGGAGAGGCGCTTGCGGCGGGCGAGTGGCCCGCCTTGGGCAAGTCCAAGCTTCTTCGCCGCATAGGCTCCGATGCTGATCATCAGCAATACGGTGGACAGCGCGAAAACGATGCGGGCGATTTCTGCGGCGGCCATGGGCGTCTCCTTAATGACGCCCTTCGAATTATCCTTGGACGCTTAATGGGCGATTAACCGCGACGCCGGCGCTGGCGTCGGGTCTCTCCGCGTCTCGATAGATGCGGGCGAGCTCATCGAGGCCGATGAACGCGCCCCCGAAGTCGGCAGCGAAGGCGGCGAGGAAGGCGTCCGTCTTTTCCAGCGTCGCATCGATATCCGATTGACGGGCGGCGTACTGGTTGGCGCCCGGCGTAAACGACGTTGAGTGAATGCTGAACGTCAGGATTGAAATGTCGTTTGCGATCAGGTGGCGCGCAAGCGCGATCATTTCGGCGAGGTTCGGCCCCTCTGGCGAGAGCCTCAGGGCCGACGACAGAAGCGGCTTTGCGCCGATGCGCCGCCGCTGAAAGCCGGCTGGTCCGGCGGCGCCGGCGAAAATCGCGCCGCCGCGGCGGCCATGGGCGCCGGAAACGGGCGTCACCCACATTGTCCGTTCGCCATCGATCGTGAGCGCAAAGGGCCGGTTCGACATTGCCGAGAAATCCGGCCCGCCTTTGTCGCTCTTGTCGAAAGCGGGCGACGGGCTGAAGTCGTGGGTGACGCCGATATCGGCGAGGGCGGGGTAGCAGTGAGGCGCAATGCCGTACCGTCCCGCCCGGTGCGCAGTCGCTCGCGCGCCGAACGCGGCTTCGAACGCGCTCGCCATCACTTCAAGTTTTTCGCGATGGACTTCATCGGGCAGGTTCATCTGCCACGAATGGAACTCGCTCTTGTAGGAATGGTCGCGCGGCGTTACCCACTGATGCAGGTGCAGGCCAAGGTCTGCGGCATTCCGCTGCCTCAGTTCGCTGAAATAGGCGACAGAACGCGCGTCCTCGATGATTGGGTAGCTGAGGAAATAGAGCGGGCGCGCGCCGCGGTCGGCGCACAGAGCCTGAAAGGGGTTGAGGTCGGCGGGATCGGCAATGCGGAACGCGTCGGGCTCAAACGTCAGCCAGTCGAATATTTCCTCCGTATCGACCGTGATGAGAAGCCTCGGCTGGGGACGTTGCGCTGCGATCGCCGGCAGGGGCGTGGCCGTCGGACTGATCGCCGTGCGGCTGGCAAGGTCGGCGCGGGCGATCGCCGTCGAGAATATGTCAAAGAGCGCGTCCGACGTCTCTTCCCATGAAAAGCGCTCCGCATAGGCGCGGGTCGCCGCACGGTCCGGTTCATTCGTCAGTATATCGCTCAAGGCTTCGGCGAGAGCCGGCGCCGAGCGCTCGGCGGCAATCCGGCCGGCTTCCGGCGCAGCGATAACCTCTGCGCACCCCCATACAGGCGGCGCCACGGCGGGGACGCCGCAGGCCATGGCTTCAAGGAGAACGTTGGGCCAGCCTTCCCGCGTCGATCCGAGCGCCAGAACGTCCGCCGCGGAATAATACTCGGACAGCTCTTCATTTGGCACGGCGCCGGCGAACCTGACGCGGTCGGCGAGGTTCGCCTGCCGCGCCTTGGCCTCGAGCGGCTGTCGCTCCGGACCGTCCCCGATTATCAGAAGCGATACGTCTGCCCCGCGATGGGCGAGGGCCGCAACAGCGTCAATGACGAGGTCGTGTCCCTTGCGCGGGATCAGGTGACCGACGCTGACGATCAGGTCGCCGCTGAGCCCAAAGCGTTTGCGTACGGTCGAACCGTCGACGGGCCTGAAACGATCGAGGTCAACGCCATTTCGCAATGTACGTAGTTTTTCTGCGGGGGCGCCGATGGAGATCAGTTCCTCGCGCAAGGCGTCGGCGACGCATACGACGCAGTCCGCAAGCGCGACCGAAGACAAGATCATCCGCCGCTGGAGAGGGTGAGCGGGAATCTCGCTGACGTCCGAGCCGCGCGCCGTCAGGATGATCGGCTTGCCAATATCCGCCGCTACGCGCGTCGCCGCGACGCCGTCGGGATAAAGGTAGTGGGCGTCAATGAGGTCGAAGTCCCAGCCGTCGGCGCAGACCTCCGCGATGGCCCGGCGCAATCGCCGCTCAAGGCTGAAGGCGGCGTAGGTCATCCCGATCTTTGGCGGGATCGCATAGCGCGGATGGCGCACGGTGACGCCGCGGCGGACTTCCTGAGCCGGGGCCCTTGCGAATTCGGCGTACTTGCCGAACGCGGCGTGGTCGAACGGGAACCAGGGCACAGGCGCGATGACCCGAAGATCGACGTCATGGCGCGCGCGCAGGTCGGCAAGCCGGCTTTCGACGAACACGCCATGGTTCGGCGCGGCCGCGTTGGGAAACAGGGTCGTGATTGTCAGGATGCGCATCGCGCCCGTTCTTTTGAGTCTCGCTCGCCGGTGACGTCGCGCGCCGAGGATCGAGGATCGCCGCCCCGGTTTAATCCGCCGTTAAATCGCGGTTTCCGTCCGCCCGGCCAGCAACCCGATTGGCAGCTATCTTGCCAATCCCTGGTTGCAATCCCGTTAGGAAGGTGCGTCAGACGGGCATTTGTTGCATCCATGGCTCACTTTTCCCGCGATCGCTGCTGACGCTCCATATTTTTTTCATCGAAATGATTAAGATGAATTAATCATTCGTGTCTCGCATTCGCCTTTCCCGAGAGCGGCGCGCTTCTTGCTCGCTCGTGCCGGAGGATCGCCAGTGCGGGACATCGCAAGTGCGGGACACGCCGCGCGCGACGGTGAGTTTGGGGGACCGGAATGGAAGTCATGTTGCCCACGGCTGTTGGCGGCGCGGCCGCGCTGTTCGGCGCCGTTACCTATGGGCTGCTCCAGCCCGCAGGTCGCCGCGGCGGTTCGCGGGGCGGGCGGTGGCTTTCGCCGCCGCAGTCGGACCGGATTGACCTCGCCGCATTCGCGCCGGCCGACCTGAGCGCCGGACTTGCCAGGGCGTCAAGCCCGGCCTTCCGGATGGCCAAACGCTTCTTCGACATCATGCTTGCGTCGTTGCTTTTGCTGGCGTCGGCGCCATTGCTGGCGGTTGTCGCCATCCTTGTTCCGCTCGAATCCGCCGGTCCGGTTTTCTACCGACAAGAACGGGTCGGCGCCGGCGGCCGGGTGTTCCGGATCGTGAAGTTTCGGTCGATGCGACAGGATGCCGAAGCCGGCGGCGCGCGATGGGCGGCGGTCAACGACGACCGCGTCACGCGGATCGGGCGGTTGATCAGGCACTTCCGGATTGATGAAATCCCGCAGGCCTTTAACGTCCTCGCCGGCGACATGAGCTTTGTTGGGCCGCGCCCGGAGCGTCCGGAGTTTGTCGGTCTTCTGCGCGAAGCGATCCCGCACTATGACCTTCGCCACAGCGTGAAACCGGGAATCACGGGCTGGGCGCAGGTCAAGCACCAGTATGGCGCTTCCATAGAAGATGCAGTCGAAAAGCATCGCTTTGATCTCTTTTATCTTAAGAATAATGGGCCACTCATGGACCTGGGGATCGTGTTGCTGACCGTCCGGGTCGCCCTGTTCGGGCTCGGAGCCCGCTAGCATCGGGCGCGGCGCAGCGGTCGCCGGACGTTTCCCGACCGGCCCGGATTGGCGTCCGGGGACAGGGATGCGACGACGCAAGGCTGAAATGTCGACCAAATCGCCACCACCGGCGCAGGGGCCTCGCCTGCGATGGACCCGCAACCTGCGATGGCCGCTGGCCGTTGCGGCGATTGGCGCATGCCTCGGCGCTGCAACCATTGTCGGCCTGCGCGCCGCTGCCAACGGCCAGCGCGAAACTTCGACCGCGCAGGGCGGCGCCCGCGTCGCGCCATCAATTGATGAAAGCATGGAGGCGCGTCGTCTCGCGTTGTTTCGCGCGGAGGCGGCCTACGAGGCCGCTCCTGGGGAACGCACGGCGCTTGCCTATGCGAACGCGCTTATGGCGGCGGGGCGGAACGACGATGTCCGGCGCTTCCTGACGGCCGAAAGAAGCGCCGTCCTCGATGACGGGGCCCGCGAGGCGCTGATGCTTGAGGCGGAGTTCCGCATCGGCGATGTCGCCGCCGCGAAGGCGCGGGCCGCGGCACTCGCCGAAGGGCCCTATGCGGCCTATGCGGCGCTTGTCGATGCGCGACTGATCTATGCAGCGGACGCCGGGCAAGGCGCGGCGGCGGCGGAACGGCTGCGACCAGCGTTCGGCGGCGGCGCCGCCGTCGAGCGGGAAGCGTGGCTGCTGCGTGCGCGGATCGCTCTTGATGAAGGTGAAGAAGACTTTGCTCGCGCTGCTGCGCGCCGGGCGAAAGACGCCGGGGCCAGCGAGGCGCGTGTCGACGCCATCGCCATCGAAGCGGACATTCGCGCCGGACGTCTCGACGCCGCCCTCTCCATGCTTGGCCAGCGAACAGGCGCGGCCGGCGATATCGACATTGATGCGCGGCGGCTCTCGGGCCTTGTCGCGTTGAAACAGGGGCGCCCGCGCGACGCGGCGCAGGCGTTCGATTCCATCGCTTTTGCGCTTGAACAGACGCCGAGGGGCGATCTTCTGCGCGCCCTGGCAAAGCTTGCCGGGTCGGACCGGGCAACTGCGGCGCGTCTTCTGGACAATTCCTTGCGCCGCGCGCCAGCCGACTGGGTTGCACGGGACGTGGCGGTCCTCCTTGCCGCTGCGCGATGGCTGTCCGACCCCGCCGCGGGCCGCACGCCGCTCGAAGAAACACTGACCGCCCTGTCGGCCGTCGCGCCACGCCTTGGCGCAACGCGACGCATCGCGCTCGCGCGCGCCGAAGGCGATGACTGGGCCGCTTTCGAATGGATGCGGGCAGCGGCGGACGCCGAAACTGGCGAGGGGCCAAGCGTCGATGCGCCGGAAACGGCCATCGCGTTTCTGCTGGGCGAAGGCGCCCCGCAGGGCATCGATGATCCGCTGTGGCCGAAGGCTGAAGACCTGGCCGCGGTACGTCGCCTCGTCGACGCCGGCGAGGCGGCGGCACGGATTGAACCGACTGCATTGGCAGGCGAAATCGTCGGGTCTGCGGTGGATCTCGCGATTCGAGCGGAAGCCTTGTTACGCGCCGGCAAGGCCGCCGCAGCGGTCAGGCTCTTCAGTCTCAGCGCCGACCGGGATCCGGGCGCCGCATCGGCGGCCCGTGGCGTCTGGCGGGCGGCAAGCGCCGCGGGCCAGCCAGAGGCGGCGTTGCCCGCCCTGCGGCGGGCGGCGCGGCTAAATCCTGCGAACGTCGACGTCCGGCTTGATCTTGCATCGGCGCTTGAAGCGCTGTCGGACATCGACGGCGCCGTTCTCGCGCTGTCGCCAGTGGCGGCGGACGTCGCGCAGCGCCCGGACGCCGCGGCGACGTATATCGAGCTCCTCGCAGCCGCCGGTAAATCGGCAGCGCTAGTGGACTTTGCCCGTGCGGTCGACCTTTCCGGCGATCCGATGCTCGCGGCGACGGGATTTGCGGCGGGGGGCGCGCCGGAATTGGCTGCGAACGCCTATCGCGCCGCGCTCGGACGCAATCCCGGCGACGGCGCTGCGGCGGCCGGTTATCTGTCGGCAATGACGGCTCTTGGCCGACGCAAGGCGGCGGAACGGTTCCTGTCGCGGCTTGCGCCCGCGCGGTCGCCCGCGAATGGCGGCCGATTGGAAGGAATGGTAACGCCTTCGCCTTATGATCCGCCCGAATTGCGCGGGCAGGCGGACGGCGAAGCGTCGCTCGAAACGGATAGCGGCAATCATCGAGACTCGGCCCAGACAGGCCGTGTCCGCGCTTGGTGACCGCGGGCGGACGGCTGGTGTATGCCGTTACGGAAACGAAAGGGGCTTTTCGCTGCGTTGCGGTGGCAAGCTTCTTGCCCTGACGGTACGGTTGTCTGGACCGTCCGGCGCGGGGCGCAAATGGTGAATGCGCCACGTCCGCCATGCGGGCGTAACGTGGGCTAAAGACGCGAAAAAGGGGCCTGATGGCATGATGGTTCGACTACTAATTGGAATTCTTGCGGCGACGCTGGCGGCGTGCGCCTCAGGCAATCTGCGCGACGCGCGTGAACTGCAGGCGAACGGCGCTGACCTCGAGGCCGCCGCCGCTTCGGCGCCGGAGTATCTGGTCGGCCCGCTCGATCAGCTTGAAGTGTTCGTCTGGCGGGCGCCCGAGCTCTCGACGAAGGTGACGGTTCGCCCGGATGGACGGATTTCAACGCCGCTCGTGGAGGACATGGTCGCCGCCGGCAAGACGCCAACGGTCCTGGCGAAGGATCTCGAACGCAGCCTTGCGAAGTACGTGAAGACGCCGCAGGTGACGGTGATCGTTTCGAACTTCACCTCGACGCCGGAACAACAGGTCCGCGTCCTTGGCGAGGCGCAGCGGCCGATCGCGCTGCCCTATCAGTCCGGCATGACAGTGCTTGACGTGATGGTCGAAGTCGGCGGCCTGACTGAATTCGCTGCGGGCAACAAGGCGGTCCTGATCCGCGGCAAGGGCGAGGAGCGCCAGTCCTACCGACTCAAGCTCGACGACCTGCTTCGCAAGGGCGAGATCAACGCCAACGTCGCGGTGTTGCCGGGCGACGTGATCCTCATCCCGGAAAGCCTGTTCTGACCGGGGCGGCGGCGGGATTTTCCGCTGCCGGACGTTCTTGAAGACTCGTTCGGCGCCGGAGCGATCCGACGCCGGACGACATAGCGCCGAAAGCCTTTAGGGCCCGAACTCCGGGCGCCAGAAGCCTCGGCGCGGACCGGCGGAGACGTCTCCGCCGGACGGTAGAGTGGGAAACGATCCGTGTTCGACCTGTCGAGCTTGCCTCAGCCGGTTGTGAAGTATGGCGTCGGCCTCTGGCGCCGACGGTGGATCGTTGCGGCCGTCACCTGGCTGGTCGCCCTTGGCGGCTGGTTCCTCGTGTGGCTGGTGCCGGATCGCTATGAATCCCGCGCGCAGGTTTACGTCCAGACCGAAACGATCCTTGGCCCGGTCTTGAACGGCGTGACGGCGCGGCCGAACTACGAGCGGCGTGTCGAGGTGATGCGCAACCAGCTCCTGACCCGGCCGAACGTCGAGAAAATCATCTACAATACGGGACTGAAGGACCTGGTAGAGGACGAGAATCCGGTTGCGCGGCAGGCGGCGATGCAGGGCCTTGTCGACTGGGTCGCCGGATCGATCCGGATCGACAGCCCGCAGGAGATGTACTTCATCATACGATATCGCTTCGGGCAGCCCGATATCGCCCGAGACGTCGTCGACGAAGTCGTCAACATGCTGATCGAACAGGATCTCGGCGCGAGCCTGTCGGAGAGCGAAGACGCGCGCCGGCGCCTGAGCCAGGAAATCGAAAGCTATGACAACCGGCTGACGGCAAAGGAGCAGGAAATCGCCGAGTTTCGTCGGGTAAACGCCGAGGAACTGGCGATCATCGAAGGGCGCGAGCGTCGGCTCGACACCATCGACAATGCGATCGCCCGCGCTGGCGACGAACTCGCCCTGGCGCGGCGCAGCCTGCGCACCCTGAACACGATGCTGTCTTCGACGCCGACCACGACGTCCGGCTCGGAACTCGACAAGCTGATGGTCGAGCTTGCGGCCTTGCGAAGCCAGTACGAAGACACCCATCCCGATATCCAGAATCTGCAGGCGCGGATCGACGAACTGCAGGGCGGCGCGCAGGGATTGCCGGACAATCCGGAATACCGCCGGTTGCGCAACGAGGTTCGCGCGGCGGGCGATCTTGTCGCCACGCTTGAGGAACGCGAACAACAACTCATCGCGGAACGTGAAACGCTTGCTTTCCAGACCAGCCAGGCGCCGGCGATCCAGGCGGACCTGAAGCGGATTGAGCGCGACTATGAGCAGACCCGCAAGAGCTATGAGGAGCTGCTCGCGCGCAGCGAACGCCTGAACCTCACCGAGAGCCTCGGCGCAGGGCGCAAGGGCGTCGAATATCATGTCTATGAGCGCCCGCAGATGGCCATAAAGCCCGTGTCGCCGCCGCGGTTCATAATGATCATTGGCGCGCTCGCCGCCGCGTTCGGGGCCGGCGGCGCAGTCGCCCTTGGCGTCACGTTCCTGGAACGCAGCTTCACCCAGACCGGCGAACTGAAGAAGGCGTTTGGGCTGCCGGTGCTCGGTGGTCTCAGCGAGATCGGTTCGGCCGACGTGCGTGCGCGGCGGTTCTGGGACGTGTTGAGGCTCGGCGGCGCGCTCGCGGCCTTACTGGCGATCGCGGGGGCGTATGTCTACTGGGAGGTTTACCGGTTGCCGTCGACCGCCGCCGCCGGCCCGCAAAGTGCATCGGTCTCCGGCGGTCCTGATCGCAGCGTCGCCGGCGGATCGAAGGGTGTCTTGGAATGGGACTGATCGAAAGGGTCGTTGCGCAGGAATTCGCTGATTCAAGCGACATCGCGCGCCAGGAGCCGCCGAGCATCGGCGGGCCGACCTTTGACCTCGATTTCGACGCGCTGGCGAAAAGGGGCGCCTTTACGCCCGACCGGTTCGGCAAGGCGCCGACCCAGGAGTTGCGCGCCATCAAGCGCGCCCTGCTGAAGCGCCTTGGCCTTCTTCACGGCGGCGGCCGCAATCGCGAATCGCTCCGGTCCGGCGGGCGCAGGCGCAATCTCGTCGTGGTGACGTCGACGCGTCCAGGCGAAGGCAAGACCTTCATGGCGGTTAACCTCGCCCTCAGCTTCGCGATAGAGGAGCGCCTGTCAGTGCTCCTGATCGACGGCGACGCCATGCGCCCGAAAGTGCGCGGCTATTTCGATCTGCCCGAGGGCCCCGGGTTCACCGACCGGCTCGCGACGCCGAGCCTGTCGCTGGCCACGCTCGCCTGGCGGGCTAACGCGGCCCCGCTCGCCGTTTTGGGCGAAGGCACGCGCCAAGGCGCCGCGACCGACCTCTATTCGTCGGACGTGGCGCGATCGTTCTTCGCCGGCGTGTCGACCGCTGCGCCGAACCGCCTCGTGATCGTAGACGCGCCGCCGATGCTCGCGACCACCGATGCCTTCGCGCTGGCGCGCCATGCGGATGAAACTGTATTCGTCGTGCAGGCCGATGCGACGCCGCAGCCCGCCGTGACGCTGGCGCTCGATGAACTGCTCGAGGTCAACCAGAACGTCAGCCTCGTTCTGAATCGGTGTCTGGTGCCGGGCGGCGGGTCTCACTACGGCTCCTATGAAGACTATTACACCTATGGCGCGGACCGCCGGCCGACGGGGAACGAAAAATCATGAGGGATGGGCAGGCGACAATGGGGAACGCAATGGGGGAAAGAACATTCCTGAACGTGAAGCGCCGAACCGCGCAGCGCGCAGCGCTCGTCGCGGCGTTCGCCGTCGCGGCGGCGACCAGCGCATCGGCGCAGCGCGGCGGCACTGTCAACAACGACCTGTCGCCGACGCTTACGTTTGATACGGACTATCTTGGCTATGCTGCGAGCGTCAGCCCGCGTATCGCCTATTCTGACAACATAAATCTTGCGCCGGACGGTTTCGAGGACGGCGCCGCAATTCTTTCAAACCTGTTCAGCGGCAACGCGATTTATTCAAGAAAGGCCTTTACTGGCCTCATCCAGGGCGATCTAGACGTTTCGTATCTGCCGGACGATGGCGACTTTAATGTCAGCCAGCAGATCGCCGGCGTCGGCACGCTGACCCTGTCGGAAAATCTTCTCTATTTCGACGTCAGCGGATCGACCTCGCGCCAGCTGCTGGGGGATAACGCCCGCTTCTCGCCCAACGTGAATGCGGGGCGCAATCAACGTACGAACGTTCATAACTTTGCGCTGAGCCCTTATCTCAATACCCGCTTCAATGACGGTTCGGCCGCGGAAGTGCGCTACAGGTTCAGCCAGGTGTTCGTGGACAACGACCTCGCCGGCGCGTTCTTCAACGATTCCCGCAGCCACGAGGTCGCCGTCGGGTACGACACGGGCGAGATCTTTGACGACCTGAACGTAAAGCTCACGGCGTACGGCGCCCGTACGAATGAATACGGCTCGACGCTCGTCCCGGAGTTCGAGTACGAGCAGGGCACTCTGCTTGCCGAGCTGGAATACGCCCTGACGCCGCGTTTTGCGCTCACCGGCGCCGTCGGATACGACGAAATCGACAGCAACGCCCCGCCGGAGCTCATCCCTGCGGCCCAGCTTTCGGGCATCAACTGGCTGGCCGGCTTCCGGTACCGGCCGAACCGGCGAACGGACATACTCCTCCAGTACGGCGACCGTTTCGGCGACGACTATATCAACGCCAGCTTCAGCTACGTGATTTCCGAGCGGCTGCAGTTCGCCGCAAGCGGATCGCGCTTCTTCCAGACCCGCGCCCAGGCGATCAACAGCCAGTTCGCGCTGTCCCAGCGGCGCGTGCTCGATTTCGCGGAAAACCTCCGGAACTCCGGCGAAGGCCAGTCGCCGAACGGCATCATTCGCGCCGCAACAGATGTCGTCGACCGCTTTGGCGGCGGCGCGCAGACGATCGGCGTCGGCACGTCGAACACTTATACCGCTTCGCTGTTCGGCGAGTTCGGCCGGACGACCGTCGGCGTATCGGCAATTTACTCCGATGACGATTTCAGCTTCCGCGCCATCGAAACCATCGGCGGGTCGATGAACGTCCAGCATCAGCTGGCGCGCCGGATCACGCTTTATGGCGATGTCTTCTATCGCTTCGCGGACACCTCAATCGACATCGGCCAGTGCGTCGCCAATCCGCAGCTTTTCGGCTTCAATCCCGCGACGCCCGGCCTTACGCCGGCCGCCGCCTGCCTCAACTTCGCCCTGTCGAACGGCGAAACGAACACGGTCGGCGCGACACTTGGCGGCCGATACCAGCTCTACAAGAACCTTTCCGCCTTTGCTGAGTATTCGTACACGAACCGGTTCTCGCCGCGTCCGCAGCTTGAGTTCGTCGAAAACTTTGTTCAGGCGGGGATCGTCCTGGATTTCTAGAATGTACCTCGAGCACTTCGGCCTTTCCGGCGAACCCTTCAAGCTGACGCCCGATCCGCGCTTTTTTTTCGGGAGCCGCAGCCACAACAAGGCGATGGCGTACCTGCACTATGGGTTGCGACAGGGGGACGGCTTTATCGTCATCACTGGCGAGATAGGCGCTGGCAAGTCGATGCTGATCACTCATCTGCTCGATCAGGTGGACCGGACAAACGTCGTCGCGGCGGATCTCATCACGCCAAATCTGAAGTCGGACGAACTGCTTGCGCATATCCTGTCAGCTTTCCGGATCGAACCGGCGAACGAAGGCCCCGCCGCGGAGATCGAGGCGTTCGAAGACTTTCTGTTCGACCAGATGAACCGCGGGCGACGGGTGCTGCTGATCGTCGATGAAGCGCAAAACTTGCCGCGTGAGACTCTTGAAGAGCTCCGTGTGCTGTCGAACCTCGACTATGACGGGACGCCGTTGTTTCAGGTGTTCCTGATAGGCCAGCCCGATTTCCGGCCGATCATTGCGGCCGACGGCATGGAGCAGCTGCGACAGCGCATCATCGCGTCCTATCATCTTGAACCCCTGTCCCTCGACGACGTCAGGGCATATGTCGAGCACCGGCTGTCGGTGGTCGGTTGGAATGGCGATCCCGCGATCGAGCCGGCCGCCTTTGAGCGGGTCCATGAGGCGACGGCGGGCCTGCCGCGGCGGATCAACAAATTGTTCAACCGGATCCTTCTTTATTGCCAGCTTGAGGGACTGCATGCGGTCACCGAGGATGTCGTTCGAGCGGTAGTGGAAGATATGTCCGAGGAAAACATGACCCTGAGCGATGCCGCGTCGGCGGCGCCGCACGCCAACGGCCGCGCGACGGACGTCGAAGGGCTCGACATGCCGGTCGGCGCCCCGCCCTCTGCCGATGCGGCGCCTGCCATTGAGACGGTCGCGGCGACGGTCGCGGCGACGGGCGAGTCGGTAGGCGGGTCGGCGGGCGAACCGGCTGCGGGACCTGAGCGAAACACGTCCGAGAATGCGTCCGAGAAAGTCTCTTTGCGACTTGTATCCAACGAGGGAAGGGAAGCAGACCCATTCTCCTTTGACGATCTCGAAGATGGCCCGCCAGTTTCTGACGGACGCGGCGCCGCCATGGACGAGCCTGCGGATGAAGCGGATGCCGGCCTGGCGGATGCTGAAACTGGGTCGGCCGCCACATCCACTGATTACGAACCGGCGCCGGAGTCGCAGGGGGCGGAGGATCCCGGCGTTGCAGCGGCGGCCGCGGACGACGTGAGTGACGGTGTAGATAGCCACGTGAATGACGACGTGGATAACAGCTCGGCTGACGTCGCCGGCCCTCGCGGGGTCGCCGGCGTATTCGCTGCTCTTGGCTTCACGGGCGGTAAGCGCAAGGAGAGCGACGCCGCGCCGGCCAAGGTCGAAGCATCTTCAGGAGAGACAGTTGAGAAGGTCGTCGAAGACGACGCGCGCGTTGCGACCGGCGAAGAAATTCCGGATCACGGTTCACCCGTCGCGGCTGGCGCCGCCGCGTCGAATTCGGAGGCTGCCATGAGCGAACCTGCACCGATTGCGTCCGACGGACCGGTAAGCGTGCTCGACCGGCTGCGCGCCAGGAAAGCTGGGGCCGGGGGCGGGCGACGGACGGCCACGCTGCACGATGTCGCGTCGGCAATCGAAGCCGAAAGCGGACGCGCGGCGGAAGCCGCTGACGACCCGGCGCCGGACGTTGATGCAATGCTTGAACCCGAAGCGCCCACTGATGCGGGGGCCGAGGAAACGCTGGCGGCTCTTTCGGAGACCGTGACCGGCGACAAGGCGCAGATGTCAAAACGCTGGCGCGAAGCTCTCGGGCGCACGATGACCGCGACCCAGGCTGATCTTCAGACTGCGCACGATCAGATCTCGCGCCTGCGACGGAAGATCGCCGACGCCGAACAGACCCGTCGGAAGTCCGAGGAGGAAATCACCGAGCGTCTTGATCGCGCGGAGGGAATCCTGACGGAGCTGCGGGATGCCTGGCGCTGAGGCGCCGACGGGCGCCAGTTCCCGCGGCGCCTCGACGCCGGATGCGCCGGATGAACTGACAGGCGGCACGACGGGCGGCACGACGGCGCTTGGCGATCGTCGCTTCGCGATGACCGTAGATGTCGAGGATTATTTTCAGGTTTGGGCGTTCTCCGGCGTCATCGCTCGCAGCTCCTGGGACGGGTTCGCCCGCCGGGTTGGCGATACGACGCGGCGCGCGCTCGACATGTTTGACGCCGCAGGCGCAAAGGCCACCTTTTTCGCGCTGGGTTGGGTCGCGGAACGCGAGCCGCGCCTGATGCGCGAGATTGTCGAGCGCGGCCACGAGCTCGCCAGCCATGGCTATGACCACGCCAAGGCCTTCGATCAGACAGCGGATGAGTTTCGCGCCGACGTCAAGAAAGCGAAGAGCATCATCGAGGACGCGTCCGGCGCCGCCGTCAACGGCTATCGCGCGCCGGGGTTCTCGTTCGACGCTCGCACGCCCTTCGCCTACGAAGCGCTCGCCGCCGCGGGTTACGCCTACTCCTCCAGCCTGCATCCCATCGCCCATGATCACTATGGCGATCCAACGGCGCCGCGCAGTCCGTTCCGGCGCGACGGCGTCCTGGAGGCGCCCGTCGCAACCGCCAGCATCATGGGACGCAGGTTGAGCGCGGCCGGCGGCGGCTGGTTTCGCGCGAGCCCATATCCGGCGGCAAGGCGGCTTCTGGCGACCGCGGCGCGGCAGCTTGAAGGTCCGGTCGTGTTCTACTTCCATCCCTGGGAGATTGATCCGGAACAGCCACGGATAACGTCGGCGCCGGCGAAATCGCGGCTGCGCCATTATCTGAATCTTGGCTGTATGCAGACGAAACTGGAGCGCCTTCTTCGCGACAGGGGCGTGCACGGCGGCGCCGGCTGGGGCCGACTTGACGTCGCGCTCGGCCTTGCCCCCGCCGACGCCGCAGCGGCCAGGCGCGTCGCGTGACCCATTCGCCCCGACATCACGCGTTCGAGGCGGCCCTCGCGCCGGTCGACGTCGCCGAAGCGCGGCCCGCGGATATCGACGCATGGCGCGCCTTCGCCGCAGCGCGGCCCGAGGCGACCATTTTCCATGACCCGGCGTGGGGCGAGGTGGCCGAAAGAGCCTACGGACATCAACCCTTGCGGTTGATCGCCCGCCGCGGGACCGCCGTTGTCGGCATTCTGCCGCTCACGGATGTTCGGGGAGCGCTGTTCGGCCGCAATCTCATCTCGACGGCCTTCACGGTCGGCGGCGGCGTGCTTGCGGTGGACGAGGCGACGCGCGACGCGCTCTGCGCGACGGCCGAAGCCGCCGCCAATGCCAGGGGCGCCGGCTATGTGGAGTTGCGCAGCGACGCCGCAGCCGCTGGCTGGATTGCCAAAGATGGCGTTTATGCGGGGTATGCGCGACCTCTCGCCAGCGATCCGGAAGCTGAGCTAGGCGCGGTTCCGCGCAAGCGCCGGGCCGAAGTCCGCAAGGGCCTCGCCGCCGCGAGCGAGGGTCGCATGAGCATCACGCATGAAGCGTCGGCGGCGGATTTTCACGCGCTCTATGCCCGTTCGCTAAGGGATCTCGGCACGCCGACGCCACCCTTGCGTTTCGTCGCAGAGCTTGCGAATGCGTTGGGCGATCGCGCGTTCTTTACGATCGTCAGCGTCGATGGCGTTCCGGCGTTCAGTGTCATGAGCTTTCTTCATCGCGGCGTCGTCATGCCATACTACGCCGGCGTGACGCCGCTCGCGCGCGCCGCGAAGGCGGCCGACTTCGGCTATTTCGAGATCATGAACGAGGCGCGGCGCCGCGGGATGGCCGCATTCGATTTCGGCCGTTCCAAGGTAGGGTCGCCTCACGCCTACTACAAGAAAAGCTGGGGATTTGAGCCGACGCCCATCACCTACCGCTACTTCCTCGCGCGGGCCAGGCAGACCCCGAACGTCAATCCAAGCAATCCGAAATTCCGGCTGTTGACGAACGCCTGGCGACGCATCCCTTTGCCGCTGGCGAACGTCATTGGGCCGCTTGTCGCGCGCGAACTGGCCTAGGACAGTCTCATGAGAGAGCGTCGCGAAGCGCTGTTCCTCGCTCACCGGATGCCCTACCCGCCTGACAAGGGCGACAAGATACGCTCCTGGCGGCTCCTGCAGCGACTGGCGCGACATTTCGACGTGCACGTCGCGGCGTTCGTCGACGATCCGGACGATTTCAGGCATCGGGCGGTTCTCGAGGGGGTCGCCGCCAGCGTCACGCTCGCGCGGCTCGACCGGCGGTTCGCGACGGCGCGCAGCGCTGGGGGATTCATCACCGGCGAGGCGCTGTCGCTCGGCTATTACCGAGATCGGGATATGCGCTCGCGGGTCGCGGCGCTGCGGGCGCGGCCCCTGGCGGTGGAAGTCGCGTTCTCCTCGACCATGGCTCAGTATCTTGGCCTGCCGCATGGAACGGCGAGCGCGCCGCGCGTCGTCGATTTGTGCGATGCAGACAGCGAGAAATGGCGATCCTACGCCCGGCGAAAGAGCTTTCCCATGTCGTCCGTTTACGAACGGGAAGGCCGGCTCCTGGCGTGCGCCGAACGTGACATCATCAATGCAGCGGATGCGGCGTTCGCGGTCAGCCCGGCGGAGGCGGCGGTGTTGCAAAGCATTGACGCAGTCGCGCGGGTCGTCGACTGGGTCGGCAATGGCGTCGACACGGACTATTTCACGCCCGGCGGCGCGCGACCTGCCGACGCGGGCGGCGACGTCGTCTTTACAGGGGCGATGGACTACTGGGCGAACGTCGACGCCGTCTCGTGGTTTGCGCGCGAGGCCTGGCCGCTTGTGCGCGCCCGGCGCCCCGACGCCACGTTCGCGATCGTGGGCGCGCGCCCGACGCTCGCAGTCGAGGCGCTGGCGGCCGTTCCGGGCGTCATTGTCACTGGCCGCGTCGACGACGTGCGACCCTATCTGCTGCGCGCGAAGGCGGCGGTGGCGCCTTTGCGCGTTGCGCGGGGCGTACAGAACAAGGTGCTGGAAGCGATGGCCGCGGGCGTTCCGGTCGTCGCAACGACGGATGCGGCGGAAGGGCTCGACGCAGAGGCAGGGCGGCATTATCTGTCTGCTGACGAGCCGAAAGACTTTGCTGACGCCGTGGTCGGACTGCTTGGCGACGGCGGCGCGTCGCGCAAGATCGCCGACGCCGCCCGTGAGCTTGTCGTTTGCTCTTTTGGCTGGGACGCGCGCCTCGACAGGTTCGACGCTGTGCTTGGGCGGGTCGGGGCGCTTTAGGGCGTTTTCCGAGGGACCTGAATCGTTAGGGATTCCCAAGGCATGCGGATCCTGATTCACTCTTTGGGCTGGTGAAGGAGGCCAGCCTGTCATGGGGAAGCCGCTTTCGATTGATCTGAGAGTTCGGGCGCTGGCTG
>WGLS01000024.1 GCA_016125455.1 Alphaproteobacteria bacterium | reverse complement strand
CGTCGAGCGCTGTTTCAACAAGCTGAAAAACTCACGACGCGTCGCGACAAGGTATGATAAAACCGCCGATAGCTACACAGGCTTCCTGCACATCGCATCGATCCGTCTATGGATCAATCACTTTGTCAACAGGACCTAGTATCTGAAAGGATAGTCCTTTATCCGATAACCTGCGTTGCAACGTGCGCCCGCTGGCGCCGAGTTTCGCAGCAATCAGCGAGACGGTTGGAACGCCGTCGCTCAGGGTCTGCGCGACGGCGATCTTGACCTGTTTCTCCAACCCGTTGTCGTCGGCTAGAGCAGCTAGCTCAGCCTGCAAGTGTTGATCGAAAAACGCCGAAATGCCGGCATCTCCCAGCCGGTTCGGCGAAGCTAGCGCCTCTCCTGACACCAGGATTGCGTCTTTGTCGGAAGCAAAAATCACCGGACAGCCAAAGTGCGCCACGTGGGCTTCGATCGACCCCGGCGCGGGATGCCTGAAGTACACCGCGTCGGGCGCGAACGGCGCGGTGCAGACCTCATCGCTGATTGCGACAACGCTTGCGATGCTGGCTTCATTGGAGAGGCGCAGGCCAAGTTGCCGTTCGCCGGATCTGCGTAAACGGAAGAGGACTCCGTCACTTGTGGTTTCAATTTCATAGCGGGTCACATTCGTCAGTACCTGGGCATACCGTTCGGCGCGAACGAATGAGCCGTGCAGGTTTGGCGCGGACTTCCAGGCAAAGCCAAACGCGCCGTACTCATTGGTGCGCATGGAAGCGCCAGTCCTAAGGGGCAAGGTCGCTCCGTCGGGATCACGTTTCGCCAGCTCTGCGAAGAATTCATAATAGTCGGAGGACGCCACCATCCGCGACGGATCGACCGGAGCGTCTGGATCGATGCCAAGGCCCTCAACAAGGTCACGGGTTCGCACGCCAGCGCTGGCTTGGGCAGTAACCTTGTGCACGAAGAGTGATGTGATTTGACCCATGGCCGAAGTCTATAGCGCAGGCCGCGAATCTCAAATTCTGCGCATCGAGTTTACCCAAGATGCGTTCAATTCGAATTGCCCAAAATCGTCGAATTCCCGTCCTTTTTGTCCAGGGTCTTCAATATTTCCGCTTTCACGATGATTTCGCCATTCTCTTTGCCCTTCCAGAATTTTTGCAAAGAGCCGATAAACTTTATCAGCGAGCCGCGATCCACAGCATCCGAAAACTGCGTTTTGCCGGGCGCGGTTTTATCGCTTCGCGCGTCATTCTATCAATTGGCATGCTTTCACAGCGCTTATTCGGGCAGCGTTACCCTTTGGGCGAGGGCCGGCCGTCGCTTGCCATTGGCGCTCTCCTTGCGAACGGCGACAATCCCCTTTTGTATACCATCCGCAGGCGGACTGAGCGCCGGCTAGTGATCCGGCAATTGAAGCTTCAGCGTCACTTCGCCGGTCGGTTTGTGTAGATATCGCTCAAATTCGACAAAGCCGCATCGCGCATAAAACCGCCGGCCAATATCGTTCCGTTTAAAGACTTCCACGTCCAGCGCCCCTTTCAGGTGGACGGCATAGTCCACCATCGCCTTGCCCATTCCCCTGCCGTGATGAGACGGATCCAGAAAAAGCCCGCCGATTGAATTGCCGATCAGCGAGATGAACCCGACGGCTACCCGGTTTTCTTCCGTCACCCATGTCTCGGCGTTGGGAAGATATAGCCTGCGCATGTTCTCGGCTTCCTGCGCCATGAAGCCCGCCTCCAGAAACGGATGCGCAATGCGGCTCGCCGCCTGCCAGACCGATACGAGCGTGTCGGCGTCCGCCGGCTGATACTTCCTGATCATTCTGCTCTTTTTCCTTTTGCTGCTTTTTCAGCCAGCGCATGCACAGGCGCGGACAGCCGCCTTGGCGGGCCCAATGGGCGTTATGCGGCGCGATCAACTCGCGAATACCGACGCAACAAAGCGCAAGCACAGGCAAGATGAAAATTCGTCGACTATTGGAAATCCTGTTTCATTTCAACGCGACGGATCTATTGGCCGACCGGATCGACGCGGGGGCGCCGGCGCGAATGGCGATGATTTGGCCCGCCGTGCGGAACCCAGCCATTGTTGTTACTGAACCTGCCGATCATCGCGCTCGTGCTGGTCGACGGGCAAACGCTCGCGCTGGACCGCAAGTGAGACGCGGCGTTGCAAGGCTGAATGCCGGCCCGCGGTTGACTCGCCCGCGACCTCGCAGCATCGTCAACGCAGATGGTGCCTCCACGTCGGGGGCTAAGAGGGAACCCGGTGCAAATCCGGGACTGTGCCCGCAACTGTAAGCCGGGAGCGCCGGCGCCAATAAAGCCACTGGAACGCTCGCCATATTGGCGGCCATCCGGGAAGGCGGCGTCGGAGCGAGGATCGGCAAGTCAGGAAACCTGCCATCGCGTCGTTCGCCCGGGGACCGGGAACAGTCCCAGCTGGCAGGAACGCAATTGCGGCGTCGTCAGGGCGTCACGGGCTTTCCTTCGAAACGGCACTCAAATGACCCGCCCGTCCGCGCCGGATCTCCGGCGGGGTCCGATGTCGTATTCATGCCGGCGCCGTCGTGACGGAAGGCGCGGCGAAGGAAGACGCCCAGACATGTTTCGCCCCTTGAAAAGTTGCGCGGCGGGAATTGCGGTCCTCGCCAATGCCAATGCCAATGCCAATGCCAATGCCGTCGAGGCGCCGACGGATTCTATGACCGCCCCGCCCGCCGCTGATGTCATCGTCGTCGACGGCGTTCGCGTCCCGACCCCGATCGCCGAGGTCGGAAGATCCGTCACGGTCATCGACGCCGAGGCGATCGAAATCCGCCAGCAGCGTTTCCTTTATGATGCGCTGCAGGCGGCGCCCGGCGTGCAGGTAATCCGTTCAGGGAGCTTCGGCGGCCTTTCGAGCGTCTCGATCCGCGGGCTGCCAAGCGACCAGACGCTCCTTGTGCAGGACGGCATCGTCGCCAACAACCCCGCTTTTTTCGGCAACACGTTCGACTTCGCCAATTTCGACGCCGCCGACATCGCGCAGGTGGAAGTGCTGCGCGGCGCGCAATCGACGCTCTACGGCTCCGACGCGATCGCGGGCGTCATCAATGTCGTCACAAGGGACGGCCGCGACGGCTTTGGCCTCGACGCCTTCGTGGAGGGCGGCTCGTTCGGAACTGCGCGGGGCGCGGCCACGTTGACAGCCGGCGATGAGACGGCGTCCGGCCGCCTCACGGTAACCGGCGTCCGGACAGGCGGCTTTTCGGCCGCTGACGAGGCGAATGGCAACACGGAAGACGACGGATATCGCAACATTACGCTATCCACGAAACTCCGTGCCCGGCCGATCGACAGCTTTGAGCTTGAAGGCGTCGCCCGCTACGCCGACAGCGCCAACGAATTCGACGGCTTCCCACCGCCGGCTTTCTCGCTTGCCGACACCGACGACGAAGGCGACGCGCGCGATCTGTCGCTCGCCGGATCGGCGACGCATTTCGCCTTCGACGGACGGCTGGAGAACCGCGTCCGGATCACCTACTATGACAGCGCAATTGAGAACCGTTCCGGCGGCTTTGTGACCTTCGACGCGGATGGCTCACGCCTGTCCTACGACTATCAGGCGACCGTCAGGCCGATCGACGCAGTGACATTCGCCGGCGGCTTCGAATTTGAGCGGGAAAGAGCGAACACCAACTCGACGTTGACGACGCTCTCGATCTCAACGACGAGCGGCTTCGCGCTCGCGCAGGCGAGGCCAACCGACTGGATCACGCTTGATGCGGGCCTGCGCGTTGACAACAACTCGGCGTTCGGCTCGGAGACGACATTCTCCGGATCCGGCTCTGTGCGGATTCCGGGTTCGCCGTTCCGTATTTTCGGATCGTATGCGGAGGGCTTTCAGGCGCCATCATCCGGTGAACTGAACTTCAATCTCGCACAGACGGCGACTTTCGCCTTTGATCCATCGCTCAACCTGACGCCGGAAGCGGAGCGCAGCCGCGGTTTTGACGTCGGGGCGGAGTACCGATCCGGCGATGGCCGGTTCCTTTTGCAGGCGGTCTATTTCAACCAGCAGGTGGACGACCTGCTGACGTTCCTGTTTGTGGCGGGCGCGCCGAATTTTGGCGTGTTTGCGAACCTCGATGAGTTCGACACAGAGGGCATTGAGGTCAGCATTGCTGCGCAGGCCGCTTCGTGGCTGTCCGTCGAAGGGGCGTACGCCTATGTGGACGCAACCAATGTCTCGACAAGCGTGATCGCCGGCAACCAGCCTGACCACAGGGTCAATGCGCAGGTGCGGGCGACGCCGACGGATCGACTGACGCTGTCGGCCGGGATCAGCTATAACGGCCGCGAGCGATCAGGGGCGACAACGCTGGAGCCATTCACGCTCGTCGACTTCCGCGCCGAGTATCAGGCGAACAAAACATTCGCCGTCTTCGGTCGCGTCGAAAACGCACTTGATACGGATTATCAAGACAACTTGGGTTACGGAACGGCGCCGGCTGCCTGGTATATTGGCGTAAGGGCGCGAATCTAGGTGAAGGCCGCAGTCGCCATATTGCTCGTCGCGGCCGCGCTTGCCGCATGCGACCGGCCAGCGGGAGTGACCGCCCAAAGCGATGGCCCGCGGCAGCGCCTGCCGCAGCGCCCTGCGCAACGCATCGTCAGCATCGACTTCTGCGCCGATCAGTTCCTCCTGCGGCTGGTCGAGCGCGACCGCATTCTCGCCGTATCGCCCGACGCCGATGCGAAGTTTTCCTACATGCGCGAAGCCGCGCAAGGCCTTCGCAAGGTTCGACCGAATGCGGAGGATGTTCTGGCCCTGAAGCCGGATCTGATCGTCCGGTCCTATGGCGGCGGGCCGCGCGCGACGGCCTTCTTCGAGCGCGCCGGCACGCCGGTGTTGAACGTCGGATGGGCGCCGGATGTCGCTTCGACGCTGAGAGTGACGATGGACGTCGCCGCAGGTCTCGGCGCGACGACGGCTGGCGAGGCGGTTGTCGACGAAACGCAGGCTCGCCTCGACGCCATTGATGACGCCCTGGCGAGCGAAGATCCCGAGCGTCGCAAGATCCTCTATCTGACAACCGGCGGCGTGACGACCGGGCCGGGCTCGCTGATTCATGATATCATCGCGCGATCAGGGCATGCGAACTACATGAGGACTCCCGGCTGGCGGTCTATCCCCTTGGAGGACTTGGCCGGTTCGCCGCCCGATGCCGTCGCGGCGGGCTTTTTTGATACGCCAGACCTGCACCTCAGCGCCTGGAGCGCCGCCCGGCACCCGATCGCCCGCCGGCTCGTTGACGAGGTCCCGACCGTGCGGCTCGACGGCGCCTGGACGGCCTGCGGCGGCTGGTTCGTGATTGACGCCATTGAAGCGCTCGCCGGCGCAGACAGCGGAAACGGCCCGTCATGAGCGCGTCCGCCGGCAATCCGCGCGCATTGAACATCGGGGCCGCCGATTTCGCCATCGCCTCCCTTGCGGCGGCTGGCGTCGTTCTGATTTTTGCCGCGTGCCTCATCGGATCGACGCCGCTCAGCCCCGTGCGGACATTTGCGGCGCTCGTCGGCGCCGGCACAGAGAGCGAGCGCATCATCGTTCTCGACATTCGCCTGTCGCGCGCGCTCGCCGCCTACGTCGTCGGATTTGCGCTGGCTGCGTCGGGCGCGGCGCTCCAGGGCCTCCTGAGAAACCCGCTTGCTGAGCCAGGCATCATCGGCGTCTCGGCCAGCGCCTCCCTCGGCGCAACCTTCGTGCTCTATTACGGGCTCGCCGGCCTGTCGCCATTCATGATGCCGATCGGCGCGATCATCGGCGCCGTCGCCGCAACAGCGCTCATTGTCGCCGCAGCCATCCGTGTACGGTCTGCCGTGACGCTCATTCTAATCGGGGTTGGCGTTTCCAGCTTTGCCGGTTCAGTCATGTCGCTTCTCATGAACCTCGCGCCGAACCCGTTCACGCTCGCCGAAATGGTGACGTGGATGCTCGGCTCGGTCGCAAACCGCAGCTTCGTCGACATCGCCTTCGCCATGCCGTTCATTGGCGGCGGCCTTGGGGTGCTGTTCGCGTCATCGCGCGGACTGTCGGCGTTGTCGCTCGGCGAGGAGGCCGCCGCGAGTCTCGGCGTCGACCTAGGTCGGCTGCGGGCGCTCATTGCCCTAGGCGCCGGCCTTGCCGCAGGCGGCGCCGTCGCGCTCGCCGGCGCGATCGGCTTCATCGGAGTCGTGGCGCCGCACCTGGTCCGGCCGCTTGTGGACCAGGACCCCGCCCGGACGCTGTTGCCGGCGGGACTCCTTGGCGGGGCGGCGCTCGTCGCCGCCGACATTATCGTCCGCCTGCTGCCGACCGCGAATGAATTGCGGCTCGGCGTGGTCGCCGCGCTTGTCGGCGCGCCGGCGTTCATCGCCATCGCCATCCGCACTAGGCCGCGCCATGACTAGCCTCAGCGCCGAAGCTCTCAGCGTTTACGCCTCTCCGCCGCCCCGCGGACAGCCTGTTGTCGTCAAAGCGTCCGTCACGCTGCGCCCCGGCGAATTCGTCGTCATTCTCGGGCCGAACGGCGCCGGCAAGACTAGCCTGTTGCGCGGACTGCTCGGACTCGCACCGTATACGGAAGGCATGGCGCGCATTGGCGAGGACGCCGCCGCCGCCCTGTCGCCCGCGGCGCGCGCCCGCCGCGTCGCCTACCTGCCCCAGGCCCGCCCCCTCGCCTGGCCGGCGCCGGTTCGCGACGTCGTCGCGCTCGGGCGGTACGCCTGGGGCGGGCGGATCGGGCGCCTTGGCGCCGCCGATCGCGCCGCCGTCGAATGCGCCCTGCAGGCCTGCGACTTGCATCCGTTAGCGGATCGTTCCTGCCTAACCCTTTCGGGCGGCGAGCTGGCGCGGGTTCATTGCGCGCGCGTCCTGGCGGCGGAAACGCCGCTCATCGTCGCCGACGAACCGACCGCCGCGCTCGATCCGCGCCGGGCGTTTCAGATCATGGATCTCCTCCGCGCCTATGTAGCGGCTGGCGGCGGCGCCCTCGTGGTGGTCCACGACGTTGCCCTCGCAGCGCGCTACGCCGACCGGCTGATCTGGATGAAAGAAGGCGGCATTGTCGCCGACGGGCCGACGTCGGCAACGCTCTCGGCGGCGCGGCTCGGGGATGTATACGGCGTGCGCGCCGAGGTCGACGGCGAACGGGTCGCGTTCATCGAGGCTCGCCAATAGGCGCAAACGCCGCTACCGCCGCTCGCAAGGCGAACCAGCAGGATCCGGATGTGGCCAGGCGCTTCCCACCAGCAATTGTCTATGGCGGCGACACGTCCGTTGGCCTGCCGATCATCCGGGAGCTTGGCCAGCGCGGCGTCGACGTAACGGTCCTGCAACGGCGCGCCGAAGGGGTCGGTCGCTTCTCGAAGCATGCGATGCGGTGGGAACTGATTGACTGGGGATACGAAAACCAGATCGCCCAGCTTGAACGGCTGACAAGGGCCGTGAGCGCGCGGTTCATTCTGGCGACCTCGGAGGATTTCGTACGGTTCCTGATCCGGGCGCGCGACGAGGGACGATTGAGCGCAACGCCGCTCGTGCCGTCCCGCGAGGCGTTCGACGCCGCGATGGACAAGCTCGCGTCGGCGACGGCCGCCCGCGACGCCGGCCTCTCGCCGCCGACCGCATGGACAATCCAGTCACTTTCGGAGCTGGACGCGCCGCCGCCGGGCTTCGCTTTTCCCGCCATCGTGAAATGGCCCGAAAAAGGCGAGATCTGGCCAATCCTGGAGGCCGCCGGCCTGCCGCTGATCAAGTCGGCGTACGCGGGCGACATGGCCGAACTGAAAGGCCTGCTCGTCAGGTACGCGCCGATCGGACGGTTCCCGATGATCCAGGGCTTTGCGCCCGGCGCCTATCTCGGGATCAATCTCCTGATGGCGGGCGGCAAGGCCGTGCTCGCCCAGCAGGAACTGGAAGTCGCCATGTGGCCGCCGGAACAGGGCATTGACTGCGTCGTGAAGGCCGTTCCGTTGTCAGCGCATGCGGAACTGCGCGCCGGCGCGGAACGACTGCTGGCGAACCTCGGCTACGAAGGGCCGGCCTGCGTCGAGTTCCGCTGGGACGAAGCTTCCGGCCGGGCGACATGGCTGGAGATCAATCCGCGCTTCTGGGGGAGCCAGCCGCTGGCCTATCATTGCGGCAGGCACTTCGGCTGGTGGACCTATAGCGTTCTTGGTCTCGGCGAGACGCCGCCGCCGCCCGATGCCCGGGACGACATCGTCGCGCGGTTCTGGATTCCCGAAACCCGACGCCTGATTGGTATATTGATGAATAATCCGGAAGGCGGCTACTGGACGCCCGCCGCGCCGCGGCCAAACCCGCTGCGCGAGGCGGTTGAGTATGTCGCTCGATATGTCTCGCCGAAGACGCGATACTACATCTGGTCGTTCGAGGACCCCGGCCCCTTCATCGGCGACATGGCGCAGGCGGCAAGAAAGGCAGCGCGCCTCGCCGCGGACAAACTCGGGCTCAACGGCGACTAGGCAGGCGGGATCACCGTCCGTCCGTTCCGGCCGTCGATCGCGTTTTCGACGGCCCGGACGATCGCCGCGCCGGGCGGCGCCGCCAGCCGAATCTCGGGAGTCTCGGGCGTTTGCCGCCAGGCGTCCGCGCGCGCCGCGAAGGTCGTCGTCGGAAACCTGTCGCGGCGATCGGCCAGCCATTCCGCCAGACGCGCCAGCCGCTTCTGGATGCGCGCGTTAGGCTTCATCCCGGTCATCTGTGCGTTATCGGCTTTCACGAATTCGAACGGATGCGTGAGGATGACGAAGTCCTCAAGGCCCGCCGCTTCGGCCTGCTCCATCAACGCGGTCATCTCGCGGAAGCCCGTCGCCGTCGTCGTGACGATCCGTTGGCCAACGTTCGGACGCGGATCAATGGTCGCATATGTCGTCACCGGCTGTTCGACGACCCCATCGACGAGCAGGCGGCCCGTCGACCGCTGCAATGACGCGTCGGCTGGCGGCTTGACCCCAAGGCCGACATTTGACGCGACGCCGATGCCGGCGCGCCGCAGCGCGGCGTACACGTTCCGCGCCGCCGACAGCCCGCCGGACCGGAACGCCGTCGGGGCCGGCGCGCCCCACGCCGCGAACGCGGCAAAGGAGATTTCCAGCATCCGGTCGAGTTCAGCACCCGTGCAGGCGGCGCACTCGTCGTTTGGCGCCGCCGCCGGGCGCCCGCCGTCCATCCCGGCTAGCCACATTGGATGGGCGTGGATTTCGAGGCCCTGCCCGGCCGCGCAGATCGCCTCCACCGCCGGCCGCATGTCGTCGACGCCGAGCATCGCCGTGTGAACCGCCTCGACGAAATACGTCGCCTTGAGGCCGCGGCAGGCAAAGGCGTCGAGGATGAAACCGAGGCCATGGCTGACGCCGTCGACCTCGCACCAGACATTGCGTTGCGTCACCGGCGGAAGCGCGGGATTGTCCCAGTGGCCGCCGGCGGAGAATTCGGTGTCGACGGTCAGGTGGACGTACATGAACCGAAAAAGCGCCCTTCTGTGCCAATGGTCGAGCCATAATCGCGAAATATGACGCAAGATCAAAGATTGAGGCCAACAATCGACGCCGGAACGCCGGCGGATGGCCCCGCGAGACGGCCGCGCTTTGGCCCGGGCGCCCTCGTGGCGGCCGCGTTCATCGGCCCCGGCACCGTCACGACCTGCACGCTGGCGGGAGCATCTTTCGGCTTTTCGCTTGTCTGGGCGCTCGCATTCGCGACGGTCGCGACAATCGTGCTTCAGGACATGTCCGCCAGGCTGGGCGTCGGCGCGCGGCTTGGCCTCGGCGAAGCGCTGGCGCGGTTCGGGTCATCGCCGGCCCGCCGGATCGCAGCGACCTCCCTTATCCTCGTGGCCCTCGGCGTCGGGAATGCCGCCTATGAGGCGGGCAATCTCGCGGGCGGCGCGCTTGGTCTTGAGGCGATCGCCGGCGACGCTTCGCCCGGTCGAAAGGTCGTGGTGGTGGCGCTGGCCGCCATCGCCGGCGCGGCGCTGCTGCATGGGGAGTACAAACTCCTTGAAAGGCTGCTGCTGACTCTCGTGGCGTGCATGGCCCTCGCCTTCGCGGCCAGCGCCGCGATTGTCCGCCCGGACCTCGGGGCCTTCGCGGCCGGCCTCGCTCCGCGCATTCCGGACGGCGGACTGATCACCGCGATTGCGCTGATCGGCACGACGATCGTGCCTTACAATCTCTTTTTGCATGCGGCCGCGGCAAGGCGGAAATGGCGATCGAGCGACGACGTCGCCGCCGCGCGCCTCGACTCGGCGACGGCTATCGGCCTTGGCGGCGTGGTATCGATCCTCATCCTGTCGACAGCGGCGACAAGCCTGTACCAGTCGGGCGTCGCCGTTGGCGGCGCAGGCGACATGGCGCTGGCGATCGAACCCACCTTCGGGCCGGCGGCGCGCTATGTGATCGGAGCCGGCCTCGCCGCGGCCGGCCTGACCTCGGCGATCACCGCGCCAATGGCGACCGGGTTCGTCGCCGCCGAACTGTTTGGCGGCGGCGACGGGCGCGCGCGGCTGTTGTTCAGGGCGACAGCGCTCGCGACGCTCCTTGTCGGGACCTTTGTGGCGCTTCTGGACTTGCGGCCGGTCTCCCTCATCCTTGTGGCTCAGTATGCAAACGGGTTGCTTCTGCCTGTTGTCGCCGGTTTCCTTGTCTTCGCCATGAACGACCGACAGCGACTTGGCGATTGGGCGAACGGACCCCTGGCGAATATCGCTGGCGCGGCCGTTGTGCTTGTTGCGTTCGGCCTTGGCGCGCGCAGCGTGCTCCGGGCCATGGGGCTTGCCCCATGACCCACGCGACCATCGACCTTAACGCCGACATTGGCGAGGGATGCGACGACGACGCGCTGCTTGCGATCGTGACGAGCTGCAACATCGCCTGCGGCGGCCATGCCGGCGATGCGGCGTCGATGCGCACGGCCCTTGTCAGCGCAAAAGCGAACGGCGTTGCTGCCGGGGCGCATCCGTCATATCCGGATCGGGAGAATTTCGGCCGCACAAAGATCGAAATGGACCCGGATGATTTGCGCAACAGCCTGATTGAGCAGATCCGCGCTCTCGCCGTCATAGCTGTGGACGTCGGCGTTGCGGTCGCCCATGTGAAACCCCACGGCGCGCTCTACAACGCTGCGGCCATTGACGACGAGCTGGCCCGCATCGTGCTGGAGGCGTCGACAGCGGCGGCGCCGGGCGCGCGCGCGTTCGGGCCGCCTAGCTCGCGCCTTCAAGCGCAGGCGGAACGATTCGGCGTCTCGTTTGTGGGCGAAGGGTTCGCCGACCGCGCCTACGAGGCGGACGGTCAACTGCGCGACAGGCGTCTTGGCGGCGCCATTCTCGAATCCGATGCCGCGCGCGTCTCGCAGGCGCTGAACATCGCTCGCGACAGACAGGTTCGGACGACCAATGGCGAGACGATCGTCCTGCCGGCCCGCACGATCTGTCTCCATGGCGACACGCCGGGCGCCGTCGCTAGCGCCCGGCTCATACGCGACGCGCTCGTACAGGCAGGCGTCGCGGTCCGGGCCGCGTCATGACACTCGCCGAGGCATCAGCTATTGCAGAAGATGCAATCAGCATACGGACGCCATCTGCGGTGGCGGCGCATGCCCTTGCCGCGCGACTGCGCGCAACGGGGGTCTTTGACGAAGTAACGCCCGGCCTCGACAGCGTTGGCGTCCTGTTCGATCCGTTGCGGCTCGACGCCGGGGCGGCGCGCCGGCTCCTGGCCGATGCGGCGCAAGCGATCGAAACCGCCGACTGGCCGGACAACGAGGTCATTGAGCTGCGGGCGCGCTATGGCGGGGACGACGGCCCGGACCTTGATCGCCTGGCCGCAGCGGCGAACCTCTCGCCGGATGCGTTCATCGAACTGCATACGAAGCGGATTCATCGCGTTGAGATGATCGGCTTCATGCCGGGATTCGCTTACCTGTCCGGGCTCGACCCGGCGCTTGAGGCGCCTCGCCTGAAAACGCCTCGCCCGCGACTTCCCGCCGGATCAATCGGCGTCAGCGGCGCATTCACGGGGCTCTACGCCATCGCCTCGCCAGGCGGCTGGCCGATCATCGGCCGCATTGACGAGACGCTATTTGATCCAGATGCAGACAATCCGTTCCGGCTGGCGCCCGGCGATCGCGTCCGTTTCCTTCGCGCGCCATGTTGACCATCGTTTCGGCCGGCCTTCAGTCGACGCTCCAGGGCGCGCCGCGCCGCGGCGCGCGGCACCAGGGACTTCCCTGGGCCGGGCCGGCGGACCCGCTCTCCCTCGCCCTCGCGAACCGGCTTGTCGGCTTGCCGGCGGCGGCGCTCGGCGTCGAAATCACGCTCGGCGGTTTTGAGGCGCGCTTTGACGTCGACGCTATTTTTGCGCTCGCCGGGGCGCCGTGCGCCGCGACACTCGACGGCTCGCCGGTCCGGCTTCATCGCAGCCACCGGGCCGCAGCTGGCGCAACGCTTGTCCTGCCGCCGCCGGAGACAGGCATGCGCACGTACCTTGCCGTCGAAGGCGGCATGATTGCCGCCGCCGCATTCGGGTCGGCGTCGACCTACCTGCCGGCGCGGATAGGCGGCCTTCACGGCCGGTCACTGCAGCCGGGCGACGTCCTGAAGTTTCGCGCCAGGGCCGCGCTGCTGCCGGCCCTTGAATCCCAGGCGGCCCTTGAGACACCGGCGGCGCTGCGGCTTGCGCCGCAGAAGGCCGCGGCGTTGCGCGCGACGCCATCAGCGGAAACCTCGCGCCTCGCGCCGAGCAGCCGTGAGGCGCTTTTCGCCAGCGATTTTCGCGTCAGTCGCCAGGTTGACCGGACCGGCGTCCGCCTCGACGGCGTGACGCTCGAGCTCCGGTCGGACGGCCGCATGAAGAGCGCCGCAGCGTTTCCGGGCCTCGTCCAGTGCCCGGAGGATGGCGCGCCGATCATCCTTGGCGCCGACGCGCAGACTACGGGCGGCTATCCCAGGATCGCCAGCATTGCGCGCTGCGACCGCCACCTGATCGGCCAACTCCGGCCGGGCGCCACGGTGCGCCTGCTCAGCCGGACGTTCGAAGACGCAACGGCGGAACTTGTCGAGAAATCGACGCTTGTAAGGGGCTGGATCCCCGATTTCACATTCTGACGCGCGTGCGCAATCCCGTGAACGCCGGTTGCCAAACCGGCGCCGCAACGCCAATTCCCGACCGGACGCCACGACCGCAGGACGAGATGCCCACGCTAGAAACGCCGGACGCCAAGGAAGAAGACGGACCGCCAGGGGCAACGCCCGGGCCGGGTTCGCGGACGCCAACCGCTGTTTTTGCCGTTCTGACGACCCTCGGCGTGACAATCGCCTTGCTCCTGATCGCCCTGCTGGCGCGGTTCGAAGCGTTCGGCGCAGGTTTCCACGTCCGGTTCGCGATGTTTCTCGGCGTTGCGGGAACCATTGGCGTCGCCGTCGGCCTGATGGCGCTCGTGTTTCATTCCGATCGCAGCGGTCACGACGACCGCATCGGGCCGGTTGACCCCTGACCAGATACCTGCCGCCAAGCACAACCTCCCAACGACTTCCCGCTTGAGGCGACGCGCTTCGTCGTTATAGTTAACGACGGGGATGAGCGTGGGGAGTTTCGTGGGGATCAGGAGTTCCGGGGAAAGAACGCGCGCTCGCTTCGGCGGCGCAGCGGCTGCCGCCGCCGCGGCGGCAAGCGATGGTTCAGGCGGCGGCAGCGGTTCGAACAAGTCGTTCCTTCGCAAGACGGTCGAATTCCTCCAGGCCGCGACTTTCTTTATCGTTGTCGCGGTCGCTGCGTTTGCGCTGTCCTATGGCATCCTCTCCCAGACATTCCGGATGGGCCAACGCTACAACGAGAATGACTATCAGGCGCTTGAGGGCGCGCGCATCAGCGCCACCTCGTCGGTAATCCTGCCGGACGCCGTCGCTCGCGACTGGACCGTCAACACCAAGCTCATCCACGTCGTCGACCGCAAGACGGGCTCCGTCGCGATGGCGGATTCGGTCATTGGCGACCCCGCCGACCACATCCTGCTTGGCCTTTACGAGCGGGACCGAACCAATCGAAAGCGCGAGGCCGGCCTGCATTTCTATCTCGCCGCCAGCAATGGACATCCAGACGCCACGCGCCTTTACAAGGACCTCAATATTCCGACCGAGGACTATGAGGAACTCTATCAGCAGTTCATCGCGCTGCACGAAATGAACGGCGATCTCGGCCTGTTGCGGCTGGGACAGTACTATCTCGGGGCGGACGCCTTCCGGCTGGCGCGACGCATGCGCAGCCGCCTGCGCTATGACGAACCGAACGACTATCTCTGGCCGCAACAGAATGACGCCCAGAACCTCGCCTATACATATTTTCACATGTCATCGCTGTGCGGCCTGACATCCGGGTACGAATGGCGCGCCGAGACAGCGAACTACTACAAATTCACGCAGCAACGGGAAAACGCGCTTCGACAGCGGGCGAACGCTCAGCTGAAACAGCTTGCCGACCGCTTCGGCGGCGATCAGGACGCCTATTGCGGCCGCACGCTGCTGTCCGAGGCGATCGAGCAGATTCGCGATGAGTACCGGTCGCGCGCCGTCGTGCGCTATGAAGCCGAGCTCAGCGGATGGGACGGACGGGAAAACCCGTGCGAGCTTGGCGTCGCGGAATTCACCGACGAGGAATGCGACGAATTCGATGCGGTGATCCGGTCCGGATACTTCGGCTCGGCTGCGAACCTGCCGACGTTCGGTGAACTGATTGATCGCATCGTTGGCGTCTATGTCGACCGAAAGCGGGTCTTTCCAGGCCGCCGGATTGAACCGGGGCGCGGGCGAGGCGGCTCCGGCTCGCAGGCCTATCGCAACGCGCCGGGCGCTGCGTCGGTCGAGAACATCGCGCCGCGGGCGCCGGACGGCCTGCCCGACGACTGCATCGACCTCGACGCCGGCGAGGAGTGCAGCGAGCGCGAGCCGGCGCTGACCTGCGCTGACCTGTCAAAGTACCACTTCAAGCGCGGCGAAGCCGACATGGCCGTGGGCCGCGTCGCGCGGGCGCGATCCAAGTTCAATCGCGCACTGGCGGTTGGTCGCGCCTGCCAGTCCGAGTACGCCGAACTTGCCGGCAAGCGCCTGGCGGCGCTCAACCTGACCTGCGAATACTCGCCCGAAAGCCTTGCCCGCATCTCGCGCGACTATGACGCGAGCGCCGATGGCGGCGCGCTCATCGACCTCGCCTCGCGCCAGCGCGCGCTGGCGTCGAAGGGTTATTACGAAGGCGACATTGACGGGCGCTACGGGCCGGGCACGCGCGACGCGACGCGGCTCTTCCAGCGAGAGATCGGGTTCAGCGAAACCGGCGACCTGACGCCGATCGAGACTGTGTACCTCATCTGCTCGGCCGCGCAGGTGAACGCCGACCCGAAATCGATGAACCTGCTTGGCGTCATGTACATCGCCGGCCTCGGGGTCGTGCAGAATACAGACGCGGGCATCCGGTTTCTGAAATTCGCGGCCCAGCGCGGCGACGCAGACGCAAAATTCAACCTGGCGCTGATCTATGGCACGGGCACCGTGATTTCGAGCTATCGGCTGTGCGACCTCGTTGAGAACATTCAGCAAGCGGACGCTTACCTGACGGAGGCCGCGAACGCAGGCAACCGCCCGGCGCAGCGTTTGATCGAACTGTTTGGCCCCCTGCCGCCGAGCGAGCGCTGGGAGAAAATCAAGGAAGAGCTTGAGCTCAACGAATTCTACGCGGCGCGACTTGAGCCTGTCGGCGAAGGTTGCCGGCCGAACTGAAGCGCCTGTCCTCTAGGGCCGCGGCGCACGCTCAACGATGGCGGATTGAACAAGGTGAAGGCGATGTTGAAGAAACTGGCAATGACCGCGGCGATCATCTCGGCCCTCGGCGCATGTCAAACCACTGGCGGAGATCCTGTCGTCGTCGGCTACGGCGGCGCGCCTAGCCCCTATCGCGAGACGGGCGCAATCTGCGACGGGGCGGGTCTTGACTCCCAGCTGGTGGCCCTGAAGGACCGGAGCGCGCGCAGCCGGGGGATACTGGGCGGGCAGGACTTCGCAGGACTCGACGGCGCGGACGACGGCCTCACCGAGCGCGTTTACGCCCTGCGCGACAAGTTGAACCGCTTCGATGCGCAAACTGACGTTCAGTACCGCGCAATATCGTCAAGCTGCCGCGCCCATGCCCGGTGCATGGAGATGAACGCCTATCAGGAGGCCGCCTGCGCCTCGTCGAGAGCGGAATGGCGCAGGTCGCGGGAGGAATTCTCCGACCTGACGGTTGAGCTGCGCCGGATCGACGCCGAAGTGGAAAAGGCAAGAGCCGCGGCAATTGCCACACGGCGCGGACGGGGCCGCGGCTATGGGGTCAATACGCGGGAAAACTGCGACTGCAGCGGCAATGTCGGCGGCGTCTTCAGCACCTGCTGCAAGTAGTCGCCCGCCGGCGATCAACCGGCGCTCCTTGACGCCGGTCCGGACCTCGCCGCCGCCGGACTTGCGTCTGCGGCATTGCCCTGCCCATCGCCTGGCGGCATGCCCTCCGGAACCGGATAAAGACCGGAGCGGATATTGAGATCGCGCTGAGGGAAGGGAATTTCGATCCCCGCGCCCTTCAGCTTCTTGAAGACCGCAACGCGCAGCGCCGTCTTGGCCGAGAGCCCGGAATTGACGTCGCGAATGATTCCGCGCAGCTCAAAGTCGAGCGAGGAATCGCCGAACCCGACGAAATAGACGTACGGCGCTGGATAGCTCACCATCGCCGACGATTCGCGCCCCACCTCCTCGAGCAGCCTGATCACTTCCTCAGGGTCGGAATCATACGAGACTCCCACCGCGATAATCACGCGGCCAAGCTTGTCCTTGTGCGTCCAGTTGACCACCGCGTTCGAGATCAGTTCCGAATTAGGGAGGATCACCGAAGAACGGTCGAATGTTTCGATCTCTGTCGAGCGCACACTGATTTTCTTGACGATGCCTTCGCCCGATGACGTGACGACCCAGTCGCCGACCTTGATCGGACGTTCAAAAAGAAGAATCAGGCCCGAAACGAAATTGTTGACGATGCTCTGGAGGCCAAAACCGATGCCGACCGACAGGGCGCCCGCAATGATGGCGAGATTGGAAAGATTGAAGCCAAGGGCGCTGACGGCGGCCGCAAACGCGATGACAAGGCCGACATAGCCGATCAGCGTCTTCAGGGAGTTTTGCAACCCCGTGTCAAGCCGGGTCCGGGGCAGGAAGCGCTTTTCGCCCAGCCCCTGAATGAATCGCGTAATCGTCAGAATACCAATGAAGATGCCAAGCGCGATGAATATCTGGGCGATCGAAATCGTCACGCCGCCGACCTTGAATCCGAAGAACGCGTCGCTGACCCAGCCCCTGACGTCCTCCCATTCCGCACCGAGGATCAGCGCGATCACCGGCGCAAGGGAAAGGACAATGAGGAGATCGAGGACCGCGCCAATCCAGAAAAAGATCAGCCGCTCCTGGTTTTCGCCCTCGGCCGACGCCGTCGACACGGTCCGGCCAAGGGCCTGAAGCCCCTGTTGCGCGATTAGCCGCACGAACAGCGCGCCGGCGGCGAGGCCGCCCAGCATGAACGTCCGTGTAGAGAGGTAATGCCCGAGCGACACATAACCGGAGACGGTTGCGAGGATGGCGGCAAGGGCGACGAAACGGACTAGCAGCCTGACATTGCGCCCGATGCGGAACGAATCCTGCGGCGTCGCTTCCTCCCTGCCCTCGGCAAGCCGCCAAACGGATTTGTGGGACAGCCCAAGGAATATGAAGCCCATGAGGATCGCGACGAGGGCGCTCTGCACGAGGGCGAGCCGATCGTCAGCGCCAAATGCGCTGGCGCCGGCCGTCAGCGCGCGGTCAGCAAAGAACAGGAAGGTCACAAGCGTAAAGGCGCCGCGCGCAATGCCGACGCCCCGCGTGGCGAGCGGCACGAGTCGCCAGCCCGGCGTGCCGGGCGCGAACGCCGCGACCGTCCCGGCATCGACCACGAGGAGCGCCAGAAACCCGAACCACAGGCAGCGGGCGAACGGCGCAACCTCGGGCGTAATGACGCCCTGGGAGCGCAACGCCTGAAAGACGATCGCCCCGCCGATGAAACCCGGCACGGCGCGCGCGAAAACGCGGACAAGCGCCGCACCTGCGCGACGGCCGGCGGTCGGCTCGCGCTCTTCGAGCCGCGTGATGACCTGGCGATTCGCCCAGCGCCGCGTCGGGCCGAAGAGGACGACGCCGATCAACAGGCCGAGGGCCGTCATGCCGTAGGCGTTCCACAGGACCCCTTCGGCGGCGCGCTCGTTGCGCCACTGGCGCGCCGCGGCAAGGAACGCGTTGACGCCGGCGCCGAAAGCTTCGGCCGCGCCGGCAAGCATGTTCGGCATGACGGGGCTGGGGCTTCGGCGCAGCACCTCCTCGTAGAACTGGTCACGACGCAACTCGTCGATTTCGGCAAGCATGCGATCTATTTCGCCAACATTCAGGTCTGACTGTCGGACGACCGCATCCTCACGGACCAGCGAAGCGGTAAGTTTTTCGCGCTGGGTCGCAATCTCGGGCGCCTCGGGCGCGCCCCCTTCAACAGGCGCAGGACCAAGCCGCTGCAAATCCGCGTCAAGGGCGCTGCGCGTCTCCTGCAGCGGCCGTATCGACTCCGCGGCTTCGGTCTTGAGCCCCCGCAGCCGCTCGCGGATTGCGACGAAGTTCACGCCGTCGCCACTCGCCAGCAACTGCTGGATTTCCGAGATTTCGGCGCGGCGGGCGTCGACGCCGCGACGGAACTCATTGAGGCGACGGCGCTCGGCGACGTCGGCCGAAAGGGAATCGATCGCTCCGAGCAGAGCCGCGCCACGGGAACGGGAGTCGCGCAGGGCCGCGAGTCGCGCGCGCTGCTCCTCGCTGAGCTGGGCCGGCCGCGTTTCCGTCGCCGGCGCCGCGGCGCCATCCGCGCTCGCCGGCGCCGGCCCGGATGGAAACGCCTGAACCCCTCCGCTCCGCCCGTTGTTCGCCTGGGCTTCCGCGGCGGCGTCACCAAAGGCCTGGCGGAGAAAGGCAATCCTCGCGTCAAGTCTCGCGTTCTCGGCCAGCACGCCATCACGCAATGTCAAAAGCTCAGCGGCGATAGAGACGAGGTTCGCCGACTCCTCCGCACGGAAGTCAGCGTCAATCTCAGCGAGGTCGGTCGCAACGGCATCGAACGCCGCCGCAACAGCGTCGATGTCGACCGGTTCAGCGCCATCGGGACCCTTGTCCTGGTCGCTGTTCCGGTCGCCATCCGGAGCGCCTTCAGGTGCGCTTTCGGGGGCGCTTTCGGGGGCGGCGTCCTCGATCACGGCGCCCGCCGCCGGCTTCTGAGCCCCAACGGGCGAGGCCAAAAGCAGGCCAATGAAGAGCGGGACAATAACAGAACCCATGACGCAGCCGCCCGACCAGGTCGTTGCGGTGTCCGTCGCCAAATGCCGGTTCCGGAATTTCATCAGCTCGCCTCATCATTGCGCCGGGTCGGGCCCCCTTCCCGGACTCCGTGCGCATCGTCCTAGTCCCGCATTGGCAATTCCGTCCACCGGGCGACAACTGAAACCGAGGGGCCCGGAAAAGCGAACCTGTCATCATGATGCAGTTTGACGGACAGGAGAATCGCAGGGCGTCTCGCGCAACCCTGAGGGGAATTCCGCTCGCCACGGAGGTTAAGTTATGGCCTTACCGCTGCGTCACAAAAAGTTTTTCCATTTTGGACTGCTGAAACTTGACCGACCGCGATGCGCAAGTGTTAAAAAAACGCAACGCGAGCGTCGCAGGCGGCGCGTCGTCTGGGAGGGGTGACCCGTGTCCATACGGAACGCGTCTTGCGTCTGCTGTCCTCGGGCGAGAATCGTCCGATCGAGAGTAGAGAAGACTCGCGCCGCAGTGCAGCCGAATCTCGCGCTGTGGAAAGCGTAGTGGCCGCGTCTGAGGACCGGGCGAATGTTCGTCAGGAGCCAAGGCAACGCCGATGCGCATCGTGGGCTAGACGACACAACGGCCTGAAGATCTGCTTCTTCGGGTCAACATCAACAAATGTGCACGCTCTTTATTGGGGGAGAGAATGCGCGACGATACCAGTAACGCCTCGCTTAGGGGCGGCGACGACCGTATATCGCAAAGCGACGGGACCTCGCTCTCCGTCAGCACGTCCGCGAACTATGATGGCGTCGTCACCCGGCTCGAGACGGTCAACGGCGCCACCGCACGGCGGCGAGCCCGCGTGCGTCCGACATCGCCGGCGCGGCAAGAGCCGCCCGAGATCATCGGCTCCAGCCGCGCCATCCGCCAGGTTCGCGAGTTAATTTCCGCCTACGGACCGCACCCCGACTCTGTGCTCATCACCGGCGAAACCGGCGTCGGCAAGGAAGCCGTCGCGGCAGGGCTGCATGCCGCCAGCGAACGCGCCGACGGTCCACTGGTCGTTCATAACGCGGCCCGCGTCGACAGCGAACTCACGGGCTCGCAGTTCTTTGGCCATGTGCGCGGCGCGTTCACCGGCGCGGAGCGCGACCGCATCGGCCTGTTCGAGCAAGCGGACGGCGGCACGCTGCACCTCGACGAGATCGGCGACATGCCAGTCGACCTTCAGGCGAACTTCCTGCGGGTGCTGGAAGACGGGCTTGTGACTCCGGTGGGCGGCAATGACGCCCGGCGCGTCGACGTGCGGATCATCTCCGCGACGAACAAGGACCTTGCGAGCGAGGCCGACGCCGGCAGGTTTCGTCGCGATCTCCACTACCGGATCAATGTGCTCAACATCAACGTGCCGCCCTTGCGCGAGCGGGGGGACGACATCGTTGAGCTTGCCGAACACTTCATCGCCAAGCGATGCGAGCGCACGGGCGCGTCGGTCAAGCTGACGCCCGCGGCTGCGGACCTCCTGAAGCAGCACGCGTGGCCAGGCAACGTCCGTGAGCTGAAGAATTGCATGACCCGGGCGATGATCCTCGCGCTCGGCAAGGACGTCACGCCTGACGCGATCGTGTTCGACGAACCGGCGACTTGCGGTTCGTACGACATCGAGGCAGCCAAGCAGGCGATGGTGCGCTATCTGACGGCGGCGGCGCTCGGGCGGACGAACGGCAATGTCTCCAAGGCGGCGCAGCTGACCGGCGTCAGCCGAACGACCCTGCACGGGTTCCGCAACGATCTCGGCGACTCCCAGAGCGACCTCGCGAAATTGCGCGCGGCGCTCGACATTTATCTCGGCGGCTGACGACAAACACGTTCGGCCTTGGCGAAGGGTGGCGTAAGCGCCAGCAGACGGACAAGAAGACATGCAGAAAACAACGTCAGTGACGTCAAGGTCGCGCCAGGGTGGCGGGTCGCTCCAGCACGGCGGATCGCCCCGCAATGGATTGTATGGCGGGGCCAGTCGGTCGAGCCTTCTTGTGGCGGCCGTGGCGCCCCTCTGGCTTGCCCTGTCGGCGGCCCCGGCGCTGGCGGACGATGCCGCCGCCGCCGCTGCGGAAGAACGTGACGAAGCCGCGGGCGCCGAAGCGCTGCGGGCGGAACTGGAAGCGCTTCGACAGTCGCTTGCACAGCAAATGCTGCGCCTCGATGAAGCCGAACAGGTGCTCGCGCGCCAGTCTGACCTGATCGACCGGCAGACCTCGCTGATTGAACAGCTGGAATCGCGCCTTGGCGACCGGGTCGTCGCCTCCGCCCGGGCCGACGTTTTGTCGACGGACGAATACCGGGTCCAGCGCGGCGATAATCTCTACCGCATTGCCGACAAGTTTGGCGTCAGCCCGCAGCAGATCGCTGAAGCGAATGACCTCCGGCGACCGGACCTGCTTCAGGTCGGCCAGATCCTCAAGATGCCCGTGGTGAACCGGCCGTCGCAGCCGCTGCTTGCGCGGGCCGCGGACAGCCAACCAGGCCAGACCGCGCCCGCTCGCGCGGCCTCGGCCGCCGGCGCCGGCGGGGCGACAACGCAGGTTGCCGCCGCAACCGCGCAGGGCGGCCCGCAACGCACGGCCGACGCCAGCGCTCAAAGCGGCGGCCAACAGGCCGGCCAGCAGGGCGGCAGCGGCCTCCCGGAAGAAGTCGGCCAGCGCCCGGAAAACGAGCGCGGGCCGTCAATCGCCCTTCTCTCGGACGTCGGCGGGATCCTTACGCCGGCCGGGACGATGTATCTTGAGCCGGAGACCTCCTTCACCTCGACGTCCGACAACCGGTTTTTCTTCCAGGGCACGGAGATTCTCGACGCCCTGCTGATCGGCGCGATCGAAGCAACGGATACGGATCGCCGGGCCGTGACCAACCGTCTCGGACTGCGTTACGGCCTCACGAGCCGCATCGAGCTGAACGCCCGCGTCTCGCACGTGTTTAGGGACGAACGCGTCGCGGGCATCGCGATTGGCGACGGCGCAAGCGAGGAAACGACCCGCGACTTGAATGGCTCGGGCTTCGGCGACGTGGAATTCGGCACCTCGTTCCAGCTGACGGATGGCCGAAGATTTCCGTACACGATCCTGAATCTCCGCGCCAAGGCGCCGACCGGCACCGGCCCCTTTGACCTCGACCGGTCGCCAGGCGGCGTCGAAGCGGACCTTGCGACCGGTTCAGGATTCTGGACCGTCGAGCCAAGCCTGACGTTCATCCTGCCGACGCCGCCGGCAAGCATCTTCGCAAATATCGGCTATCAGATGAACCTAGCCACCGCGCCGGACCTCCAGCTCGGGTCGCGCATTCTCCAGGACTTCAATCCCGGCGACGCGCTCACTGCAAACATCGGCGTCGGTTTGTCCGTAAACGACCGGTTTTCCCTCAGCTTTGGCTACAACCAGAGCTTTTTCCGCCGCTCCACATCGCAATTCTTCAATCCCACGGACAGCATCACGTCGATCGAACGCACGCCGTCGGCGAATGTCGGCGGCTTCGCTTTCGGCGGGTCGTACCTGATCGACGACAGAACGCGCGTGAACGTCAATACGTCCGTCGGGGCGACGGATGAAGCGCCGGACATGACCATTTCCGTCCGCCTGCAACGCCGGTTGTTCGATTAAGTTCGCGAAGACGTTCGCATCGCCCTAGACGACCGGCGGCCGACGCCGCCAGCAGTCAACCCGCAATCCCCCCGCCTTCAGGCGCGAAGCGCGGCGTCACGCAACCGCCGCCGGCGGCGGCGTCGCCGGCAGGTCGATTCCGTGCGTCCACACCGCCGTCATTCAGCCGTCATTCGGGAAGCCCTTGAGGCGCCTTCCCTCAATTCTTCGGCGGCGCGACGATGGTGCGTGTACGGAAAATCACCGGCGGCAAGACGCTACAAGGCCCAAGAAGGGCCTGCGCATTCCTTACGCGGGCGCCAAGCGGGATCGAAGGGCGGCGCGCCGATCGGCTGTCGCTCGCCGCGCGTCGCCAGAGGCTGGCTGCGTCCGGTCTTGTCTCGCACAGAATCAGGTCCGCCGAATCGCGGCCCGTCAGACTGCCTGACGCTGCAAACCAGGGAAAGTTACCGCGGGCCGTTCAGGATGAACGCATCGTTCGCGGCGCGGGCAAGCGCACCCGCAGCAGCGCCGTCATTCATCACCTGATCGAGATTGTTAATCACGATGTTGAAGTTGCGCGTTTCTGAAATGTGCACGCCGTTCAACATGTTGTTGATGACGATCTCTCTTGCGTTCGTCGACATGGCGAACAGCTGGTCGCCGGGCGCGCCCGCCACGCCATTGGGCAGGCTGTGGCCGACAATGTCCGTTGCGCCGCGGGCGACTGTGAGCAGCCATCCGCCAATGGCGATATCGACATACTCATTGCCAACGAGCATACCGCCCCGGGCGGCGCGCAGCTCATCGTCGCTCATGACGATATAGATTGCGAACGGGTCCGCCTCGATCAGGTCATGCGCGATGGAGCGGTGCTCGGTCGGCTGCACGCTGATCATCGCCGCGACAAAACTGATACTGAACATCGACATCAAAATTCACCAAACAGGGACGTCGCTGAAAAGCCGGACCAGGACGGCCGGGTCTGTTGCAAGGTTGAGGCCTGAAGGCCGACCAGGCTGTCGCGGGCGCGATCGAATGGCGCGCCTGGCGCATAGCGCCAGTCGTCGGCCTTGTTGAAGTTCGCCTTGCCCGTTTCGAGATCGCTGCGAATGAAGAAAATCGTGCCGTCCCACTTGTCCGCAAAGCGCTGGCGCGGCACGACCCGCAAGCCCTTGGCGGAATCGCCGACAAGGACGTTCCGCTTGGTCACGCCCTTGATGACGACGAAATGTTTGTACCCGGAGTCATCTATGAGGGCGATGCCCGGCACGCCGATCTCCGCCACCCGGTCGAGCGACAGGTTGAAGCCGTCAGCCAGAAGCCCGAGGCTTTCGATATAGGCTTTCATTTCGAACAGGGAGAATCCGAGCTGCCGGATCCGATCCTGGTCGCCGATTTCCCACATCGCGGTAAAGGCGTCCTGCTCGCTCGTCTCGCGTCCATAGTGATAGGTGAGCAAGGTGGCGAGGGCGGCCGATCCGCAACTGAAATCATACTGCTGGCGGACAACGGTCGCGTAGCGAAGGCTCGCGAGGCTGGCAATGTCGATCTGGGCGTTGACGTTCCCCGTGGCGATGAGCAGCTGCTCCGCCGACGCGGACGGCGCGCCGACCCCGGCCGCCACAAGGCACGCAGCCGCAACGGCCTTCAGCCGCCGGCTGATTTTCGCAGGATGCGATCCTCGCAGTGCCACGTAACGCGCCCCTTTCATCGCGGGCGTCCAGCGCCAGAAAGCAGGGTTCACTGCTGACCCGGCGCGGGTCCCTGATTGACGAAGAGGTTCAATTGTACGTTGCTCTGGAAGACGACGCCATTGCCCGTGTTGTTCAGGATCGTCGTAATTCCGCGATTGTTTTCGACATTGATGGTCGAGATCTGACCGGTCGTCGATCCGCCAGCGTCGATATTCCGCACGATCGCGTCATTGTCGGCGATGTTCGCGCCGATATCGTCAATGGTCGTCGTGTTGTCGATGTCAACATTGGTCGTGAAGGTGATCATGTCGAAGCCGGCGTCGGTGCCGCCAGCGGCGTCGCGCATCTGATCTTCGGACATCAGGCTTTCGCCGGAGAACACGTCGTTCGCCACGATGGCGGCCGGCGCATTGGGCGAAAACGGATCCGCCGCGCCGACATTGACGTCACCCGTCCCGGTCGCGATGGAGGCCGCCAGGAACGGCGACGCAGTAAGAAAGACTTTTAGCATTTTGAAACACCAACCAAACGATTAACGGCGTTGATGCGGCGGTGGATGATCCGTACCGCGAAAAAGCGATCGACGAAGACAAGGCCCGTCGACCGCCATTCGTTTCGGCGGAAGCCGCGGCCGACCCAGGAGGATCGGCCGCGCGCCCGCCATTCAGGCCTTACTGAGGCACCTGGTTGCTGTCGACAGAGAACTGCTGAGAGTTCGTGACGTTAGCAACGCCCGTGTTGAACGTGTTGTTGAACACGCCACGGTTGCCGTCGATCGTCGTGTTGTTGATGTTGCCGGTCGTAACGGTCTGGCTGTTACGAGCGGTCGCATCACCAGCGCCGAGCTCTGGGCCGCCGAAGCCGCCCGTGGCGTTGGCCGAGGCCGAGCCATTGAACGACACGCCGGACACCGACGAAGCAAGGTTAGACACGTTCAGCTTCACGTCGCCGATGGTGAGCGTGTTGTTCGTCTCAACCGTCGTGTTCGTGTTGATGGTCGTGTTGGTCGTGGTGTTGACGTTGTTGTCGTTGCCGTCGTTCGACGTGTTGCCGTTGTACGACCCGTCATCACCATCGTTCGAGGTGTTGTTGTCGTTGCCGTCGTTGGTGCCGTTGCCGTTTCCGTTGTTGGAACCGTCATCGCCATCATCCGACGTGTTGGTGACCGCAACCGAGCCATTGTCGTTGGCGACAGCCGAGCCATTGTCGGCGTCGTTGTTGTCCGAATTGTCGATGTCGACGTTGATGTTGTCGTCGTCGCCGTCGTTCGACGTGTTGTCGTCGTCGCCGTCGTTCGACGTGTTGCCACCATTGAACGAGTCGTTGGTGTTGTTGTCGTCGCCGTCGTTGGTGCCGTTGCCGTTTCCGTTGTTGGAACCGTCATCGCCATCGTTGGAAATGTCTAGGTCGGCGTCGACATTGATGTTGTCGTCGTCGCCGTCGTTCGACGTGTTGTCATCGTTGCCGTCGTTCGACGTGTTGCCGTTGTACGACCCGTCGTCGCCGTCCTGGGACGAAGCGCCGTTGTACGATCCGTCATCGCCGCCTTCGTTGTACGACCCGTCGTCGCCGTCATTCGACGTGTTGTTGTCGTCGCCAGCACCGACATCCACGTCGGCGTCGACGGTGATGTTGTCATCGTTGCCGTCATTGGTGCCGTTGCCGTTCCCGTTGTTGGAACCGTCATCGCCATCGTTCGACGTGTTGTTGTCGTTGCCGTCGTTGGTGCCGTTGCCGTTTCCGTTGTTGGAACCGTCATCGCCATTGTTCGACGTGTTGCCGTTGTTGAAGTTCTCGTCACCATCGTTCGAGAGATCGACGTCGGCGTCGACATTGATGTTGTCGTCGTTGCCGTCGTTCGAGGACGCGCCGTTGTACGAGCCATCGTCGCCGCCGCCGACGGTGTTGCCGTCATTGCCTGCGCCGTTGCCGTTGTTCGAGCCGTCATCGCCGTCGTTAGACGTGTTGTTGTCGTTGCCGTCATTGGCGTTGTTGCCGTTGCCGGAACCATTGCCGCCATTGTTGAAGTTCTCGTCGCCATTGTTCGACGTGTTGTTGTCGTCGCCGGAGCCGATATCGACATCCGCGTCGAGGTCGAAATTGCCGTTGCCGTTTCCGTTGTTGGAACCGTCATCGCCATTGTTCGACGTGTTGTTGTCGTTGCCGTCGTTGGCGTTGTTGCCGTTGCCGGAACCATTGCCGCCATTGTTGAAGTTCTCGTCGCCATTGTTCGACGTGTTGTTGTCGTCGCCTGCGCCGATATCGACATCCGCGTCGAGGTCGAGATTGCCGTTGCCGTTTCCGTTGTTGGAACCGTCATCGCCATTGTTCGACGTGTTGTTGTCGTTGCCGTCGTTGGCGTTGTTGCCGTTGTTGTTGTTGTCGTTTCCGTCGTTGGCGTTGTTGCCGTTGCCGTTGCCGGAACCGTTGCCGTTGTTGTTGTTGTCGTTATTCGAATTCCCGTCATTGCCGGGGTTCGACGTCTGATTGAGATTACCCGGGCCGGATTCGGCGGCGGAACCGTCGTCGGCGTTCGATGACGGGAAGTCCTGCGCTTGCGCGGCGCCGGCGAAGCCGATGAGGGCTCCGACCGCGATTGAGGCGAGAAGTTGTTTCTTCACGTGTTGGTCTCCAAAGTTAGGTCACAAAAAGATCCGGCTTCTCGCTCACCCCCAATACGAGCGGTAAGACTGAACGCCGACTTGCCGCTCCCCGCGGCACCCATCATGTATGCATCAAGCGTGCCAACTTGAGACGACCCGGCCCCGATGCCGTAGATCATTGTTTTCCTGTAAGATTCGCCGCCGCGCATGAATCGTCCAAACGGCGCGGCGGGCGCGAAGTGTCAAGCGCGCCGACACCCTGAAAATAACTGGAAAATCATGGCCTTGCTTTTCGCAAATGCAGCAATCCGGACGCCGTTGACCGATGTCCGGCGGACCGGAATCCTAACCATAATATAATGTACGGGGCGTATCCGCTGCACGTCGCGGTATCAGTCGGGCGGCGATTGCAACCAGGAGGCAGGCGTTAGAGGTCACCGTTCGCCAGAGGACCGCGGCCATTGGGGCATGCGACGCCGCCAGACCGTCGCCAAAATGCCGCCGCCCGCGACCAGAATTGCGACCAGAAATGCGACCGGATAGAAGTTTCGCCGGTTTTGCGGTTGCAATCTTCGCGCAATTTGCTCATCTTTAAGCGGTCGGAGTTAGCAGAGACTGCTCATGATTACGCCATACGGATCAGAGAGTGCGCGGGATGTCGCGTCGCGCCGTGCGGTTGCGCAACGGTCAAGCGGCCGGCGCCCGACAGCGCGCGCGGTTTTGCGCCAGGCCGACGGCGAGGCCCGTCGGACATCGCTGCTCCTTCTTCTCGGGCTTCTTGGCGCCGCGCTCGTTGCGGCGGTTTCCTTGTCGACGGGATGATCTGAAACGCTCATGCCTATCGACCCGGAAGCCGCTTCACCGAAGCGGCTTTTTTGTTTGGCCCGGCCCCGCACCTGAGGGCCCGGCCATGCGGCGATCGCGGCCAGCGGACGGGCCACGGATCGCTCCACGATCTGGCGTCCGACGAACATAGGCGCGCGGCAGAGCGCTGGAGACAATAGGCGCGCCGGGCGCGCCGGACACAATCGGCGCGCCGGGGCGCGCGCTGGCGAAGCGACGGAAGGGACCTATCCGATGACTGACGCGAACGGCGCGGCGGCGCCGCCCCAGGCAGGGCCGGACGCCCGCCACGTGGCGATTTTCGACACCACTCTCCGCGATGGCGAACAGGCGCCCGGCTTCTCGATGACGGTCGAGGGGAAACTCATTGTCGCCCGCGCCCTGCAGGCGCTGAATGTCGACGTAATCGAAGCCGGCTTCGCCGCCGCTTCCGATGGCGACTTCAATGCCGTGCGCGCGGTCGCCGAAACGATCGATGGCCCGCGGATCTGCTCCCTCGCCCGCCTTGACGAACGCGATATCGAACGCGCCATTCGCGCGATCGAGCCCGCCCGGCGGCGGCGCTTGCACACCTTCATCGGCACGAGCCCCATCCACCGCGAGGCCAAGCTGAAAATGACGCAAGGCGAAATCCTCGCCCGCGTCGACCGCCTCGTCCGGTTCGCCTGCGCCGAGGCCGACGATGTCGAATTCTCGGCGGAGGACGCGATCCGCACGGAGCGCGACTATCTCCTGGAGGTTTGCAGGACGGCGATCGAGGCCGGCGCGACGACCATCAACATTCCGGACACGGTCGGCTATTCCACCCCGGAAGAGATGACCGACCTGTTCAGCTATCTCACCGGCGCCTGCCCGAAGCACGTCGTTTTCTCCGTGCACTGTCATGACGATCTCGGCATGGCTGTGGCGAATTCGCTCGCGGCGGTGCGCGGCGGCGCGCGCCAGATAGAGTGCGCCATCAACGGCATCGGCGAGCGCGCCGGCAACTGCTCCATGGAGGAGGCCGTCATGGCGCTGAGCACGCGGCGGGATTTCTTCGGACTGGACACCCGGATCGACACGACGAAAATTTATCCCGCGAGCGTCGCCCTCGCCCGCGTCACCCGCCACGCGATCCCCCGCAACAAGGCGATCGTCGGCAAAAACGCCTTCGCGCACGAAGCGGGCATCCACCAGCATGGCGTGCTCGCCGACAAGCGGACCTACGAGATCATGGACGCCGAGAGCGTCGGCATGCCATCGAACTCCATCGTCCTTGGCAAGCATTCCGGCAAGCACGCGCTGGCCTCTCGCGCGAAGTCGCTGGGCTTCGAGGCGACGAAGGACCGGATCGAGGCGATCTTTCCCGAGTTCAAGCGCCTCGCCGACACCTGCCGCGAAGTGACGGATGCGGACGTTGTGAAACTGATGACCGGGCGGCTCGCCCACGATGGCCGTTCGGGCCCCTGGCGCACGCGGCGGATCGAGCTGCGGACCGACGTCGAGGATGAAATGCGGCCCTATGCGCGGGTCACGATGAAACACGATGACGGCTCGCGCGACACGGTTCAGTGCGAGGGCGGAGGGCCGATCGACGCGGCCTTTGCGGCCGTCTGCGCCATCGCTGGCGTCAACGGCCGGATCGTCACGCTCGAGCTCAGCCACAACGCCGACGACGACGACACGCGAGTGGACGCCGAAGCGGTCGTCGAGGTCGGCGAGCGTCGCTACACCGGCGCGGCGCGCGAAGTCGACGTCGCCGACGCGGCGGTCGCTGCATTCGTCGCTGCGATCAACCAGGCCGCCGTCAGCGAAGCCGCGCTCGACGAGCAGTCGCGACGGAACCAGACAAAACCGGAGGCTGTTGCGTGAGCGAGGCCCCGGCAACGCTGTTCGAGAAGCTATGGCGCCGGCACGTCGTTCGACCGGAAACGGACGACAGTCCGGCCATCGTCTACATTGACCTGCACCTGATCCACGAGGTCACCTCGCCGCAGGCTTTCCAGGCGCTGAAAGACCGTGGGCTGAAGGTTCGCCGGCCGGACCGCACGTTCGCGACGCTTGACCACTCGACGCCGACCCTGCCGCCGAACGCCGATGGCCGCCTGCCCTACGCCAGCGAACAGGGCGAACGCCAGGTCAAGGCGCTGATCGCGAACTGCGAGGCGTACGGCGTGCCGCTATACGGCCTGGGCGATCCGCGCCGCGGCATCGTTCACGTGATCGGGCCGGAACTCGGGCTCACCCAGCCCGGCAAGACGATCGTCTGCGGCGACAGCCACACCTCGACCCATGGCGCGTTCGGCGCCCTCGCCTTTGGCATCGGCACGACCGAAGTCGGCCATGTGCTTGCAACCCAGTGCTTGTTGATCCGCAAGCCGAAGACCCTGCGCATCACGTTCAACGGCCGGCTGGCGCCTGGGGTCTCCGCCAAGGACATGGCGCTCGCCGCCATCGCCGCCATCGGCGCCGACGGCGGCCAGGGCAAAGCGATCGAGTTCGCCGGCGAGGCCGTCCGCGCCCTCTCGATGGAGGGCCGCATGACCCTTTGCAACATGTCTATCGAGGCTGGCGCGCGCATGGGCCTTGTCGCGCCCGATGAAAAGACGCTCGCGTACGTCAAGGGGCGCGACTTCGCGCCGAAGGGCGATGCATGGACGCGCGCCGTCGCGGACTGGATGAGCCTGCCGACCGATGACGGCGCGAGCTTCGATGACGAAGCAGCAATCGACGCCTCGACCATCCGGCCGATGGTCACTTTTGGCACCTCGCCCGACGCCGCCGCGCCCGTCGATGGCGCGGCGCCGGCGACCGGGGGACGGGCCGACGACGCGGCCCACGCCTATATGCGCATCGCCCGCGGGCAATCGTTCGCTGAAATCGACGTCGACCGGGTCTTCATCGGGTCGTGCACGAATTCGCGACTGGAAGATCTGCGCGCTGCAGCCGATATCTTCCGCGGCCGGAGGGTAAGCGATCGCGTCAAGGCGATGGTCGTGCCGGGATCTGAATCGGTCCGACGCGACGCCGAAGCGGAAGGCCTTCATGAGGTATTCCTCGCCGCCGGCGCGGAATGGCGCCAGCCGGGCTGTTCCATGTGCATCGCCATGAACGGCGACAAGGGCGCGCCCGGCGAGCTTGTCGTCTCCACCTCGAACCGCAATTTCGTCGGCCGCCAGGGCGAGCGCGTGCGCACCGTCCTCGCAAGCCCGGCCACCGCCGCGGCGGCCGCAATCGCCGGACGCCTCGTCGATCCGCGCCAGTATCTTCCGGAGGCATGACCCAATGGAGCCCATCGTCCGCTTCACGTCGCGCACCGCCGTCCTGCCGGCGGAGAATGTCGACACCGACCAGATCATCCCTGCGCGTTTCCTGACGACGACGACGCGCGACGGCCTCGGCGCGGCGGCTTTCGCCGACTGGCGCTATGACGAAAACGGCGAACCGAAGCCCGACAGTCCGTTCAATGAGGATTCGCGAGCCGACCACGGCATTCTGATTGCGGGCGGCAATTTCGGTTGCGGCTCTTCCCGCGAGCATGCGCCCTGGGCGCTGCTCGGCTTCGGCTTCCGAGCCGTAATCAGCACAAAGATCGCCGATATCTTCACCGGCAACGCGCTGAAGAACGGCCTCGTCCCGATCGAGATCGACGCCGCGACGCACCGGGACCTTCTTGCCGAACCGGGTCTTGAGTTGACGATCGACCTCGAGACGATGCGGATCACGACGCCGAACGGCGGGGTTGACGCGCCATTCAGGCTGGAACCCTTCGCCCGCCGCTGCCTGATGGACGGCGTCGACCCGCTCGGCGCAATCCTCGCCGAGGAAGATGCAATCGCCGCCTTTGAAGCCGCACACGGATAATTGAGGCATGAGCTACAGAATAACCCTCCTGCCGGGCGACGGCGTTGGCCCCGAGGTGACCGCGGCGGCGCGCGCCGCTCTCGACGCTGCGTCTACGGCCTTCAACCTTGGCCTTTCGTTCGATGAAAGGGCGTTCGGAGGCGCCGGCATCGACGCGTTTGGCGCACCGTATCCGGACGAAACCCGAACGGCGGTCGCCGCGGCGGACGCCATCTTTCTGGGCGCGGTCGGCGGACCGAAATGGGAGAAGGGCGGCCCGCGGCCGGAACAGGGCCTTCTCGACCTTCGTCGCGACCTCGGCGTTTACGCCAATCTGCGCCCCACCATCGTCGCGCCCGGTTTCGAGGATCGCTCGCCGCTGAAGGCCGACGTCGCGCGCGGCGTCGATTTCCTGATCGTCCGGGAACTGAATGGCGGGGTCTATTATGGCGACCGCGAGGAAGGCAAGACCCGCGCCAGCGATCTTTGCGTCTATACTCGCGACGAAGTGCGACGGGTCGCGCGCGTCGCGTTCGAGGCGGCGCGCGGTCGCCGCGGCAAGGTGACGAGCGTCGACAAGGCGAATGTCCTGGCGACGAGCCGGCTGTGGCGCGCCGCGGTCGAGGAGCTTCGCGCCGAAGCCTACGCCGATGTCGAGCTGGAGCACGCGCTCGTCGACGCCATGGCGATGCACCTCGTGACGCGCCCGGCGAGCTTTGACGTGATCCTGACCGAAAACATGTTCGGCGACATATTGAGCGACGAAGCCTCCGTGCTGTCCGGTTCGATCGGCATGGCGCCGTCCGCCTCGCTCGGCGACGGCAAGGGCCTTTACGAACCGATCCACGGATCGGCCCCGGATATCGCCGGCAAGGGCGTCGCCAACCCGATCGGCGCGATCATGTCAGCGGCGATGCTGGCGCGGCACAGCCTGGGCCGAGATGACGCCGCCGCAGCGATTGAACGGGCCGTCGCCGGCGCTCTCGACGATGGTCTCGCCACCCGTGATCTTGGCGGCGACGCGACAACGACCGTTTTTTCGAATGCGGTCGCCGAACGTCTTGCCTGAACCGTCAGACAACTGATGGCGCAATCGCGCGGGCAACGCCGCCGACAAGCGCCCGGACGTCATCGAACCGCAGCGCGAGCGTGAGGAGCGAGCCGAACCAGACGACGACCGCCATCGCAAAGAGCCCGCCGCCGTCATTGTTCGGATCAATCCCGAGCGGCGTGAACAGGTGGAAGGACACCGCCCCGGACATTACCGCAACGGCGATGAGCGCGCCCGCCGCCTGAAGCCGGCGCAGGCGCGGCAGGAAGCCGATCAACAGGAGGCTTGACGCGGCAAGCTCCGCCGTTCCGATCACATACTGGCTGAACAGGCCCGTCTGCGCGAACAGGCCCGCCGCGCCGAAGGAAGCGGCCCACGCGTCAAGCTTGCCAAAGATCGTCTGCGTCTCCGGCGCGTTCGTAAACTTGTAGCGAAGTGAATCGAGGAACACGAGCGACGCCACAAGGGCGTAGGCGAACGGAAAATAGGCTCGGACGCGGGCCAGCATGACGATGTCTCCCAATCAATTGGCCGGCGCCTATGACCAGAAGCCTCTATCACTGGCAAAGCAAAGCCGCGTGATCGGCCCGTGAGCGTGAGGCGCGCGACGGGATGTCTGCGCAAGGCGTGCGGCCCGCCGCTGCCCGGTTCGCCCGGCGCGACGCTGCAAATGGGGCGCGCTGACCGCCGACGTCGGCAGCCGTCATCCCGGACCTGATCCGGGATCCAGGGGCGGCGGCAATGGACCGCAAGGGCGGCTCGCGACAAGGCAAGTCGCGCCGTTCGTCTGCATCTTGGCTTGCGTCAGGATGACTACGCAGGTCGGACGGAGTCCTGTCCGTTAACCATCTTGAAAATAAATCTATCGAACAAGATGCATTGATTTTTTACTATACAAAACAACGATTTAAGACAAAAAAGGCCGAAAATTCCGCAAACTTATCGAACACGGGTTCGGGCCGCCCCATGGTCGTGGGCATGAACAAGGCGACAGGAACATTGCGGGATGGCGCGGCGCGCGCGCTGGCGGCCGCCGGGCCTGCGCGGCTAGCGGCGCCAGATGCTGCGGCCCGACCCTGGCAGGCCGAGCTCGGTCCAAAGCGCATCGACCCGGTCGATCACCGCGTCATCCATGCGGATTTCCTCGCCCCACTCGCGATGGGTCTCCGGCGGCAGCTTGTCGGTCGCGTCGAGGCCGATCTTCGAGCCGAGGCCGCTGTCGGGGCTCGCGAAGTCGAGATAGTCGATCGGCGTTCCCTCGATCACGGTGATGTCGCGCGCCGGATCCATCTTGGTGCTGATCGCCCACATGACGTCCTTCCAGTCGCGGGCGTTCACGTCATCGTCCACGACGATGATCCATTTGGTGTACATGAACTGGCGCAGGTACGACCACGCGCCCATCATCACCCGCTTGGCGTGGCCGGGATAGGCCTTCCGCATCGAGATGACCGCGATGCGGTAGCTGCACCCTTCCGGCGGCAGCCAGAAATCGACGATCTCCGGAAATTGCTGCTGCAGCAGGGGAATGAACACTTCGTTCAGGGCTTCGCCGAGGACGGAGGGTTCATCGGGCGGCCGGCCCGTGAACGTGGAGAGGTAAATCGGGTCGCGCCGCATGGTGATGGCGGTGACGGTGAATACCGGGAATTTCTCCACGGAATTGTAGTAGCCGGTATGGTCGCCATAGGGCCCTTCGTCGGCGTAGTCGTCGAGCGAGACATAGCCTTCAAGCACGATTTCGGCCTCGGCCGGAACTTTCAGCGGGACGGTCCTGCAATTGACGAGCTCGGCCTTGCGGCCGCGGATGAGGCCGGCGAACTGGTATTCGGACAGGGTGTCCGGCACGGGCGTGACGGCGGCGATAATGACCCCGGGATCGGCGCCGAGGACGGCGGCGACGGGCATCGGCTCCGGCTTTTCCTTTTTCTTCTCGGCGGCGCCCCATCTGCGATGCTGCTGCGCGCCGCCGCGGTGGGCGAGCCAGCGCATGATCGTCCGGTTACGGTCGATCTTCTGCATGCGGTAGATGCCGAGATTGAACCCGTCCTCCCGCGCGTCCGACGGCCCCTTCGTCACGACGAGTGGCCAGGTGATGAGCGGCGCCGGCTCGCCCGGCCAGCAGGTCTGGATCGGCAGGGCGTCGAGGTTCACCTCATCGCCGGTGAGGACCGACTCCTGACAGGGGGCGGACCCGAAGCCTTTCGTCGAGGGCTTCATCGAAAGGACCGTCTTCGCGAGCGGCAAGAGCTCCAGCGCATCCTTGAGGCCCGCCGGCGGTTCCGGCTGGCGCAGGAAGGCGAGGGTCTTGCCGACCTCGCGCAAGGCCGCGGCCTCCGTCGAGAGGCCGGGCGGCGGCGTCGCGGCCGGGCCGACGCCCATGGTGACGCCCATCGCCACACGGCGCACTGTGCCGAAGAGGTTCACGAGCACCGGGATCGGCGACGTCGACCCGTCGGGCATGACAGGCTTCTCGAAGATCACCGCCGGCCCGCCCTCGGCAAGCAGGCGGGTCTGGATCTCGGTCATCTCAAGGACAGTCGACACAGGCGTCGTCACGCGGACAAGCTCGCCCGCCCCTTCAAGCATATCGATGAAATCGCGCAGGGAACGGTAGGGCATCGGAACTCCTTCGGCGGCATCAGGGAATTAGCTTCAAGCGCACCCGCCGGCGAGCCCTTGCGGCCGTTCCACGGCGTCGCTGAGACGTTTTGGCCGCCGGCCGCCAGAGTGGCGAAAGACGCCCGTCGGCCCTCCGGCGCAATTAACTTTCGTTTTCCGTTCCCACTTTACGATCAAATTGCGCGAAACTATCGTATGGACAGTTGGGTCAGGCGTACGGTTCGCCTGAGTACCTTGGCGGATTGGGACGCGGATGCTGCCGATTTTCCATCAGGCGCTTGGCGCCTTTCTGGTTCTGACTGGCCTTGTCGTACTGCCTTTGCCGATTCCGTTCGGCCTTATCATGATCACGATCGGCCTGACGCTGCTGGCGCCGTACGTGCCGCTGTTCCAGCGCCTCGTGCAGCGCCTGCGACAGAAGCATCCGGCGCTGAACGCGAAACTGCTGCAGTATCGCGACCGCTGTCCGCCAATCGTCCGAAAGACCATCGACAAGACGCACCCGGCGCCGATCGCCGAATAGAGCAGCGACAAACAGGCTGGCGTCGAATTGACAGGCGGCGATCAGACTGGATCCTGGCGAAGAAGCGCCGTTTTCAGTCATTGACGCCGGCGCCGCGCGCGGCGAGATCGGGTCCGTGCATCGCCCTGCCTGGAAGCCGCCATGCCCGGACAACGCCAGTGAAAATCGCCATAGTGGAAACCGGCGAACCGCCCTTGCCGCTGCGAACGAACAGTCCGGGCTATGCGACGATGATGGTCGACATGCTGTCGCCGCTGATGCCGGCGGCGACCTACGAGGCCCGCCGGATATTCGCCGGCGAACCGCCGTTCGCCCCGACCGATGCCGACGCATTTCTCGTCACTGGCTCGCCTGCGGGCGTCTATGAGGACCACGACTGGATTGCGCCTCTTTTCGATGCGATCCGGGCGACGGCCGACGCCGGCAAGCCCCAGGTGGGCATCTGTTTCGGCCATCAGGCGATGGCGGCGGCCTTCGGCGGCCGGGTGGCAAAATCCGACCGGGGCTGGGGCGTCGGCGTCCACCGGTACGAGGTAACGTCGATCCAAGGCTGGATGACGCCGCAAGCGGCCGCCTTTTCATGCGCCGTGTCGCACCAGGACCAGGTTGTAGAGGCGCCCGCGGGCGCGGTCGTCATTGCCGGTTCGGCGTTCTGCCCGAACGGCGCCCTCGCCTACGCCGATGGTCCGGCCATCTCGTTCCAGATGCACCCGGAATTCAGCCACGACTACGCGCGGGACCTGTTGACCCTTCGGGCCGACCGCATCCCGGCGGACCGCGTCGAGCGCGGTCTTGCGTCGCTCCAAGGCGATAGCGACCGCGCCGTGATCGCCCGCTGGATCGCCTCATTCTATGCCGCCGCCGCCGGAAGGAGCCCTTCATGACCGACCTCGTCCTCATCATCGGCGACAAGAATCTGTCGACCTGGTCCTTGCGGCCCTGGCTGGCGATGACCCACCTCGGCATCCCCTTCCGTGAGGAGAACATCCGCCTCGACCGGCCTGACAGCCGAGAGCGGCTCAAGGCCGCCTCGCCGTCGGGCCTCGTGCCCTGCCTCAAGGACGGCGCCGCCGTCGTCTGGGACTCTCTCGCAATCCTTGAGCACCTGAACGACCGGTTTCCCGACAAGAACTTGTGGCCGAGGGCGCCTGAGGCCCGCGCCCATGCGCGGTCAATCGCCGCGGAGATGCATGCCGGGTTTTCAAATCTGCGGACAGTGTGGCCGATGCAGGTGTTGCGTCGCGACCTGCGCCACCTGACCTCCGGCGGCGTCGCCAGGGACATCGCGCGCATCGCCGAGCTGTGGACCGAAGCGAGAGACCGGTTCGGCGCGCGCGAAGGCGGTCCATTTCTCTATGGCGACTTTTCAATCGCCGACGCCATGTACGCGCCCGTCGCGACACGGTTCCGCACCTATGGCCCCGTCGAGCTGCCGCGCCCAGCGGCCGACTGGATGGAGACGATCCTCGAAACGCCGGCCATGAAATCGTGGGTCGCCGGCGCCGAGGCGGAAGTCGCCGCCGATCGGCGCTAAGCTTGCTTCTCGCCACGCCCCACCGTATCTCGCCCCGATGGAAACCCGCACCGCGCAAGACCTCCTGTCATCCCTGATCGACAAGGCAAAGGCCAACGGCGCCGACGCCGCCGACGCCGTCCTGTTCAACAGCGTGTCGCACGGCGTATCGTGGCGTCTTGGCAAGCTGGAAGACGTGGAACGCTCTGAGGGCGTCGATCTTGGCGTCCGCATGATCTTCGGCAAGCGATCGGCAAGCGTGTCGACCAACGATCTGTCCAAGGCCTCGCTTGAGGCGCTCTCGGAACGCTGCGCCGCCATGGCGAAAGCGGCGCCGGAAGACCCCTATGTGGGCCTCGCGCCAAAGGAACGGCTGGCAAAGGCGCCGCACCCGGAGCTTGATCTCGGCGACTTCGCCGACCCCGGTTCGGACGTCCTGAAGGAACGCGCCGCCGCCTGCGAAGAGGCCGCCCTTGCGGTCAAGGGCGTCGTCAATTCGTCCGGGGCCGGCGCAAGCTATGGCGAGGGTCGCAAATGGCTGATCACCTCGGACGGCTTCTTCGGCGAGTCCGGCGGGTCGAGCCATTCCATTTCCGTCAGCGTGCTCGCCGAGGACGCAAACGGGATGGAACGCGACTATGACTACGACTCCAAGACCCATGCGGACGATCTGCGGGACGTCACGGCGATCGGTCGACGGGCGGGCGAATGGGCCGTCAGCCGGCTGTCGCCGGAAAAAGTGAAAAGCCAGAAGGCGGCCGTCCTGTTCGACAACCGGGTCTCCGCATCCCTGCTTGGCCACCTCGCCGGCGCCATCAACGGCGCGGCGATCGCCCGCGGCGTCAGCTTTCTCAAGAACCGCATGGGCGAACGGCTTTTCTCGCCGGACGTGACCATTGTCGACGACCCGTTCATTCCCCGCGGCCACGGATCGCGGCCGTTCGACGGCGAGGGCGTCCGGCCAGCGCCCCTCAGCGTGATTGCCGATGGGGTCCTGACGACCTGGATCCTCAATTCCGCCCAGGCTCGCCAGCTTGACCTCGAAACCAATGGTCGCGCGACCCGCGGCACCGGCGGGTCGCCAGGCGCGGCAACGACAAACCTTTATCTGAAGGCGGGCGTCATCGCCCGCGCCGACCTGATCGCGGGCGTAACAAAGGGCCTCCTGGTCACCGACATGTTCGGCCCGCAGGTGAACTCGAACACCGGCGACTATTCCGTCGGCTGCTCGGGCATGTGGATCGAAAACGGCGCCCCTACCGTGCCGGTTTCCGAAATCACCATCGCCGGCAACCTGCTTGACATGTACGCGCGCCTCGTCGCCGCCGACGACCTGGAATTCAGGTCATCCACCAACGCGCCGACGGTTTCGGTCGGCGAGATGACGATCGCCGGCAACTGACAATCATCAGTAATGAGACGATATATATATGGCCCAGCAATTGCTGCACCTTGTTTTCGGGGGCGAACTTGAAAACCTTGAGGACGTGAAGTTCAAGGACCTTTCAAAGCTCGATATTGTCGGGATCTACCCGAACTATGCGCTTGCCGAAGCGGCCTGGCGCGCGCGCGCTCAGTCGACCGTCGACAACGCGCAGATGCGATATTTCATCGTTCACATGCACAAGCTGCTTGATCCTGACGGAGACGGAAAGTTCTGAAGACGGCGATCATGCCGGGACCGGTAACGCGCGAGGAGTTTGCAACGCCGGCCGGCCGTCGCCGCGCCTGGCGGGAGCTCGTCTTCGTCGATCACGGATTCCTTCGCGGCGTCTATGACAACGCGCACGAAATAGCGCCGGGCGTCTATCGCTCGGCTCAGCCTGGCCCGAAGCGGCTCAAGACATGGCGAGATCGCGGCGTACGGACGGTTTTGAACCTGCGCGGTCCGCGCGAGAACGGCGTTCTCCTTCTGGAGGAGGATGCGTGCCGGTCGCTTGGCATGGCGCACTTGCCGTTCCGCGTCTATTCGCGCGAAGCGCCGACGCCGGAAATCCTCCGCGGCGCGAAGGCTTTGTTTGACGAAATTGAACCGCCGTTCCTGATGCACTGCAAATCCGGCGCGGACCGCGTCGGCCTGATGGCGACGCTCTATTCATTCTTTGCGCTGAAGCGGCCGCTCCCGGACGCAATGGCGCATCTCTCATGGCGTTATGGCCATGTCCGGTTCGGCAAGACCGGCGTCATTGATGCTGCGCTAACGGAGTATATCGACTTCGCGCGCGAGCGCGGCATTCCCCTCGACGACGCCGAAGCCTTTCTCGACTGGGCGGGCGGCCCATACGACCCAGCGGCGACGAAAGCTCGCTTCCGATCGAACTGGCTTGGAGACCTGTTGACGGAACGAATCCTGAATCGGGAATAGGGTCAGGCCCTGAATTGAAGCCTGGCGAGCTCGGCGTAGCGTTCATTCGCCGCCATAAGCTCCGCATGCGTTCCTTCCGCCGCGACCCGGCCGGCTTCCATCAGGATAATCCGGTCGCAATCAACGACCGTCGACAGCCGGTGAGCGATCACGAGCGTGGTGCGCCCCTCCGCGAGACGCGAAAGCGCCGCCTGCACCTGGCGTTCGGTTTCCGCGTCGAGCGCCGACGTCGCCTCATCCATCAAGAGGATCGGCGCGTCCTTGAGAAAGGCGCGCGCGATCGCCAGCCTTTGCCGCTGCCCGCCGGACAGCGTCATGCCGCCCTCGCCGATGCGCGCGTCATAGCCATCGGGCAGCGCCGCGACGAACTCGTGCGCCGCCGCGGCCTTTGCCGCATCGACAATGGATTCGCGCGATGCGTTCGGCCGGCCAAAGCCGATGTTCGCGGCAACGCTATCGTCGAAGAGAATGGTTTCCTGGCTGACGATCGCGATTTGGCGCCTGAGGCTGGAGATCGACACGGCGGCGATGTGCTGGCCGTCGACAAGAATCGCGCCGGAGCCGGGATCGTAGAACCGCAACAGGAGATTGAAAATCGTCGACTTGCCTGCGCCGGATTCGCCGACAAGGGCGACGCGCTCCCCTGCGGCGATCTCAAGCGACACGTCACGAACCGCAGGCGCGCCGTCGCCATAGGAAAAGGACACGCCGGTGAACGATATCGCGCCGCCGGCGATCGAAAGGTCCTGGGCGCCTGGCCGTTCGCGAATGACGGGCTCCAGATCGATCAGGGACGTCATGCGCTCCAGCGCGCCAAAGCCCTCCTGGGCGACGGCGTTGAGGGTCGAAAGGCCGCGCGCCGGCTGCGACAGCAACAGGAGCGCGATAATGAAAGAGACGAGCTCGGACGTGTTGAGCGCGCCCGCTTCGATCCGTACCGCGACGACCGCGATGATGATCGCCAGCGCGATAGCGCCTACAAAGAAGATGAAGGGTTCGTTCAGCGCCCGCAGATGCGCCATCCGCCGGAGGACGCCGAGGCGTTCGTCAAAGGCGACGCGCGCTTTTGCCAGCATGCGGCTTTCCAGTTCGTAGGCGCGGATAAGCCGGCCGCCGGCAACGGCCTCAACGCCAAGGCCCGCGATCTCGCCAGCCTGGTCCTGAGCCTCCCGCGAACGCGTGCGCAGGTATTTTCCGATCCGCGCCACCGGCCAGCCAAGCGCGGGGTAGACAAGAAAAACCACGAGGAAGAGCGCCCAGTCGTAGAACAGCATCACGCCGAGCAGCCCGACAAGGGTGAGGCCGTCGCGGGCGGCGTTCGAGGCGCGGGTTAGCGTCTCACGCAGGACCATTGCATCATTTGTCAGCCTCGCCGCCGCCTGGCCCTGGCCGATGGCTCGCAACTGGTCGTCGTCGATCCTGGTCAACGCCGCATAGACGTCGAGCTGCAGGTCGCGCAACGCCGCGAGCGCCGCCGAGGCGGACAATCGAGACTGGATGTATTGCGAGCCGGCGTTCGCCGCGCCGAGCGCGATTACCAGCAGAGGCCCCCAGATCCAGGCCTTCGACGGATCGAGCCTCAGGAGCGCGCCCGCCCGCGCGCCCTCCTCGCCGGTGAAGGCTGCGTTGATCGCCTCAACGCCGGCGGGAATCGCGCTCGCCGACGCGGCGTAGAGCGCCATTGCAACGAGGGATATTGCGAGCTTAGGCCAATATGCGCTGAGGTAGTCGCGCCACAGACGGAGCGCGAGCTGGGCTGAGGTCTGGCTGGCTGGGCCCGAGGGGTTGCGGATCGTCACGTGATCAGGTTTCTAGCGCTTCGACGGGCGGTCGCCGACCGTGGGGGTTATCAGGCGGACGGCGCTTCGACGCAACCGGCTGCAGACGGGCGAGCGCGGATGCGAGGCGACGTCCGGAACGGTCAAAGGGACGCGGCTCCATTCTGAAGAAAATAATCAAAAGCGACGCGGCGGCGCGTCTGGCGAGCGGCCTCGTTGGCGCGTACATCCGCCTTGTGGAGCGGACGTCGCGGATCACGATCGTCGGCCTTGAACATCTGCGCGAGCTTGAGGGCGCCGATCCGAAGGGTTTCATCATCGCGTTCTGGCATTCGAACATCCTGCTTGCGCCGGCGTTGCGAAACCAGCTTTCAAGACAGATGCGGATGCTCGTGTCGACCCACCGGGATGGCGAGATAATCGTCAACGCCGTGGCCGGCTTCGGCATCGAATTCATTCGCGGCTCCGCCGCCAACCAGCGTAAGTCCGACAAGGAAAAGGGCGGCGCGTCGGCAATCGCGCAAATGATTGGCGCGATCGAAGCGGGCGACGCGGTAGGCGTCACGCCGGACGGCCCCCGCGGGCCGGCGCGAAAGCCACAGGCGGGCGTTGTCAGGCTGGCCGGCATGACGGGCGCGCCGGTCCTGCCTTTCGCATGGGTCGCTTCGCGCAGCAGGACGCTGAAGACGTGGGACGGCTTTCAGCTCGCGTTGCCGTTTTCATCCGTCTACGTTGTCGCCAAGCCCGCTATCAGGCTTGGCGGCGTCGTCAGTCACGACGACGTCGCGCGTGGCAAGCGGCTGATCGAGGAGGCGCTCAACGCCGCGCTCGCGGAAGCTGAATTGCTGGCCGCCGACGGACGCGCGCCGGCGGGCGCAACGCCGGCCGGAGCGCAGGCCAAGTGAGCGAGCCCCTTCATGTGACAGAGGCGACGACGCCGCTTGAGCCGACATTTGGCCTGAAGGCCTACCAGTCCATCAGCAAAATCTCCGGTCCGATCGCCCGCCTTGCGCTCGCCCGCCGACTTGCGGCGGGCAAGGAAGACCCGGACCGGATCGCCGAACGCCACGGCGAATGCGCAACGCCGCGCCCCGCGGGCGCGCTGATCTGGATCCATGGCGCAAGCGTCGGTGAGTCCCTTTCCGTCCTGCCACTCGTCGAAAGGTTCCGACGCGAACGACCTGGCGCATCCTTTCTCGTGACGACGGGCACGATCACCTCAGCGCGACTGATGGCGGAACGTTTGCCTGCCGGCGCAATTCATCAATTTGCGCCGCTTGATCATCCCGTTTTCGTCCGGCGTTTTCTCGACCACTGGCGGCCTGACGCCGCTATCTTCGTTGAGTCCGAGTTCTGGCCGAACCTTCTGACAATGGCGCGCGAACGCGCGCCCCTGCTCGCGCTTGTCAATGGGCGGGTCTCGCCGCGATCATTCGAGTCATGGACACGGCGGCTACGGACGATCAAGTATCTGTTGTCCGTATTCGACGTGATGATCGCCCAGGACAAGAAAAACGCGGAGCGGCTCGCGCGCCTGTCAGGCCGCCAGGTCGAGTCGTTCGGCAATCTGAAGAACGCAGCGCCGCCCCTGCCCTGCGACGACAATGAGATCCGTGACCTGAAGCGCCAGGTGGGCGCCCGTCCGATCTGGCTGGCCGCCAGCACCCACCCAAGCGAAGAGGAGATCGTCTTCGACGCGCACAAGCTGCTTCTGCGCGAGTTCCCGGATCTCCTGACAGTCATTGCGCCCCGCCATCCTGAGCGAGGCGCGGAGGTGGCCGACCTCGTCCGGGCCGTCGACCTGACGCCGCAGCGGCGCTCACGGGAGCCTCGGATTGCGGCCGACTGTCAGGTGTATGTCGCGGATACCCTTGGCGAACTTGGGCTGTTCTACCGATTGTCGAGCGTCGCGTTCGTCGGCGGCAGCCTGCTTGAAAAAGGCGGCCACAATCCGCTGGAGCCGGCCCGCCTTGGCTGCGCAATCCTGCACGGTCCGCACACGTTCAACTTCGATGAGACCTACGCTGAAATGCGCGGCGGCGGCGGCGCGGCCCTGGTCAGGAACGAGCGTGATCTTGCGACGGCCGTGCGTCGCTTGCTCGCGGACGAGAAGACGAGGCTCGCAATGGCGGGCGCGGCGCGCGTATCGGCGGAATCGAGCGCTGAACGGGTTCTGACGAGCGTCGCTGCCGAAATTCTGGCGCGCTTGCCGGACGCCGATGCGCCATCAGGCGATGCGCCATCAGGCGATGCGCAGGATCAAGTGGAACAGGCGCGCTGACATCAAAAGCTCAATGACGAGAAAAGGGATTCCCAGCGGCGAGCCATGGTTCTGGAACGATCCCGGGATCGCCGGCGAGGCGATCAGGTACGCCCTAGCGCCGGCCGCGATCGCCTATGGCCTTGGCCAGCGAACCCGTATGGCCTTCGCTTCGCCCGTTGATGTTGGCGTCCCGGTTATCTGCGTCGGCGCGGCGACAATCGGCGGCGCGGGCAAGACGCCCTTCGCCATCGAACTCGCCCGCGTGGTTGGCGAGCGCGCCGGCGAAATATTCTTCCTGACGCGCGGATATGGCGGCGGCGAAAAAGGCCCGCACCTGTGCGCCGACGACGATGAGGCGTCCGCCATTGGCGACGAAGCCATGTTGCTGGCGTCGAGCCGTCCGACTGTAGTCGCCAAGAACCGCGCAAGAGGCGCGGCGTTCGCCGCAGCCAATGGCGCCGACCTGATCATCATGGACGATGGGCACCAGAACCCGACAGTCGCAAAGGACGCATCGATCCTTCTCGTAAGCGACGACGCGCCGCAACGCGGCCCTCGACGCTTTCCCGCCGGGCGATACCGTGAGGCCCTCGTCGACGCCGCAGCCCGTGCAGACATTGTGGTCGCGATTGACGAGGCGATGCCGGACCCGATCGCGGTTGGCGAGGCGTACTATGTCAGGGCCCGGACGACCCCACTGACGACCCCACTGGCGCCAAGCATTGCCGGACGACGCGTGCTTGCCTTTTGCGGGATTGCGCGGCCCGAACGGTTCTTTTCAACACTGGCGCGCCTTGGCGCGGAGACCACGGCGACAATCGCATTCCCCGATCATCACATGTACTCCCCATTCGAATTGAATGCGCTCGCCGAGAATGCGGCGTCGTCTGGCGCTGCGCTTATCACGACGGAGAAGGATCATGTCCGTTTGACGAAAGAATGGCGATCCCGGATAGACGTCCTGCGAATCCGGACGAAGATTGAGGAACAGGAGCCATTCGTGGCGCACGTGATGTCGCTTGTTGAGCGCAATCGCCCTGACTGGAGACGGGCATGAGCGACGTCCCAAGCACGGCGGCGACGGCGCAAACAGCCGATGAGCTCGCGGCCCGACAGCGGGATCTTGAATTGCCGCCGCCGCGATCGAACCGACCGGTTACGCTGGTGCACCGTCTTGAATACGTCCTGGTAAGGCTGGCGTTCATGTTGTTTGCGGCGCTGGGCGTTGATCGCGCGTCTGATCTGGCGGGCGGCGTCATGCGCCGGCTGGGGCCGCTTGTCCGCCCTGTTTCACGGCGCGCGGAAGACAACCTGCGCTATGTTTTTCCGGACTGGAGCGACGAGAAAATCCGGGGCACGGTCGCCGGCATCTGGGAAAATCTCGGGCGAACGGCTGCGGAGTATCCTCATCTCGCCGCGTTTGACCCTGAAAAATCCGTTGACCGCGTTTCGGTCAATATTTCGCCTGCTGCTGAAGCGCGCCGCAAGCTCGGCGCGCCGTCGGTTCTGATTTCCGGTCACTTCGCAAACTGGGAGGTCATGCCGCTTGTTCTGCACTCAGAGCGGATCGACTACGCCGTCATTTATCGTCCGGTGAACAATCCGCTGGTCGACAAGCTTATCGTACGGCTTCGCGGCGAGGTAATGTCGCGACGAATGATCGCCAAAGGCTATGACGGCGCTCGCGATGCAATGGCGCAGCTCAAGGCGGGGCGTTGCGTTGCGATGCTGGCGGACCAGAAACTCAACAGCGGGATAGCCGTCACCTTGCTCGGCCGACGAGCGATGACGCCGACAGCAGCTGCCAGGTTGGCCGTGCGTTTTGGCGTACCGGTGATACCGAGCGCGATCGTGCGCCGGGGCGGCGCAAGGTTCGAGGTCACTATGCGCGACCCGATCGCGTTCAAACCCACTGGCCGCACGGGCGAAGACGTCGGGCGACTTACCCAGCTCATCAATGATGCGATAGGTCGCGAAATCGAAGCACATCCCGAGCAATGGCTTTGGTTTCACCGACGCTGGCCAAAGGAGGACGTCGCGGCCGCGCTGGCGGACCGACGGCAAGCCACGCAGGCCCGTCAGGCGCCAGATGACCGCATCTGACTCTGCATGTATCTCTCTTCGCCGATCTTCTGGATCAGCCCAAGCTGTGTCTCGAGGAAGTCGATATGCTCTTCCTCCGAAGCGAGAATGCGGTCCATGACCTGCCGACTGACATAGTCCTTCGTTTTCTCGAAGTACTCGATGGCCTCGATATAGAGCGGGTGCGCGCGTTGTTCAGCGCGCAAGTCGCATTCGAGGATCTCTTTAACAGTTTCCCCGATGTAGACCTTGTCGAGATCCTGCACGTTGGGCAGGCCTTCAAGAAACAGGATGCGCTCGATCAATTGATCGGCATGCTTCATTTCATCGATTGATTCTTCGTACTCGGTCTTTGCGAGCCGATCGAGTCCCCAATCCTTGAGGATCCGCGAATGCAGGAAGTACTGGTTGACTGTCGTCAACTCGAGCTTCAGCGCCTTGTTCAGATATTCGATGACCTTTGGGTCGCCCTTCATGTCCTCGCTCCGTCGACTCGAAGCGAAGATAGGGCGATCGCGTTTCAGTACAAGGAAAGTCTTTGCGAGCGATAATCGTTATGAACGAAAGCGCTGCGGCCGTCTGTCGCTTGCTTCGCTTTCAAGCGAGGCCGGTCACTCAGCGGCAATCGCCTTCATGGAGCCGGCTTCGACCAGGGTCTCTTCGATGAAGTTGGCGACGTCCGGCAGGCACTTGCCGCACTGGGGCTTCCGGCCGCAGCGACGAAACACGTCAGCGACGTTCGCTGCGCCGTTGGCTGCAGCAGCAAATTCCCGGTCCCGGATAGCGTTGCAGAGGCAAACGTACACAGCTGCATCTCGTTTTACGACTGATAACCAGTCGCAAAGTAGCCTACCTGATACTAATTTTCAATTACAAATTTAGTCGGCAGCCTCGGATTCCGCCGGTAGCAGCAATTGTGGGTCAACGAGGCGATTCTTCCATTTCAGCGACCAGTGGAGATGCGGCCCGGTAGCCCGCCCGGTCATGCCGACTGCACCGATAACATCGCCTTTTTCAATGCGTTGACCTGGCGCGACGTCAACGCGCGACATGTGCAGGAAGGCGCTTTCGAGCCACTGTCCATGGTCTATGAAGACAAGTCCGCCCTCGAAATACATGTCAGTTTCGGCAAGACGAACGATGCCGGCAGCAGGCGCCCGGATCGTCGTTCCCTGTGGCGCGGCGATGTCGAGCCCTGAATGCGGCCGCATCGCCTCGCCATTCAGAATGCGTTGCGAGCCGAAAACGCCGCTGATCCGGCCGCGCAGAGGCCAGTCGAACCCCGTGAGATAGTCGGCCTGCGCCTGGGTCGCAGCCCGCGCCATGTCCTTCTTGTTCCGGTCGACGGCAATCTTATCAAGCTGGGCCTGGGTAAAGCCGGAAACCTTTGACTGATCGAGGCCGTCAATGCGCTCAACCTTGAACTCCCGGTCTTCGATGGTCAGGCTGCGCCGGTCGGTTTCGCCATCGGGGAACGAGACGACCAGAAGCGCGGTCAGCGGGCTATCGCGGCCAAAGCCAACGACAAACTCGCCCTTCTCGCTGACCATGACCGGATCGCCGTCGAGGGTCACTGTAGCGCCGGGATCGGTCCGTCCAAAAACAACGCCGCCTTGGGCGAAACGTCCCGTCAATGCAACTCGATCAGACGCGTCGGCAAAAACAGCTTGCCGCGCCGCGACGTTCAACAGTGCTGCGTCGTACGCTGCGGCGCGCGCCTCGCGCTCGTCTTCGGCGGGCGCAAGCGCAAGATTGATCTCGGCTCCGTCAAGATTAGGCGCAGACGGTGGTGCAGGATCCTGAGCCCGCAGCTCAACGCCTACATCAGCGGCGTGCGGCGACGGCGGCTGGGCGACGCAAGCGGCGGTCACAAGCATCACGCCTGATGCAACGGCGAAGACCTTCAACACAGAATATTCCCCGAACCTCGAACCCACGTCTCTAACATCTAATCCGTCTCTTGGCCCGCGCCGGATTTCCCGGCCCGCGGCGCGTAACCGAACGCCACCATCGCCGCGGCGGCGTCGGCATAGGCTTCCTGGCGATCAACATTCCAGTATCGCAAGGCCTCAAGCGGGATTTTCGCATCCGTCACCGCGCAACGCACGAAATCGCCCGGACGAACTATCGAAAAGTCCGCATCAAGAAATTGCAGGACTGCTTCCCGCTCCATGACCAATCAAAATCCTTTCGTTGTGGAGTCTGCTATCCGAAAGAGGGCATTCCACAATCAGGCTAGTCAAACAATGTTTCCTGAACGGTTTTTTGAGGCCGCCGAGCCTTGCCTTTTTTCGACACTGCGCCGCTGCTCGCGCGAGCGCTTGATCCACCCGCGGGCCCACCGGGCGCAAAGCCCTCTGTCGCTGCGCGGCATTCGCCGTCGGCAAAAATCAACCGCACGTCGCGCGCGGCGATCGCGGCCGACGACGTTCGGATAACTGCGCCATCCTCAGCGCGCACCAGCGCAAATCCCCTGGCAAGAACGTTTCTGTGGCTCAGGGATTCCAGCAATTTCGCCGATGACGTCACCCGCTCCTTCAGCGGCCGCGTCAAGGAGTCCTTCGCGCGGACGAGACGATCGGCGGCCGCCTTAAATCGATCTCTGGAAGCGCGGCTGACGGGCCGAAGGGCGCCCGGCAACAATCGCGAGCTGCTTCTCGCGAAAGCGGCATCGGCAATTGACAAGCGTTTGGAGAGGCTGGCCGCAAGTCTGTCGGAAAACCTGTCCAGCCGCTGGGATGCGGCGCCGAAGATATCCTCGGGTCGACCTAGCCCCCGCTCCGCGGCCCTTAATCCGCCACGCGCCGATTCAAGCAATCGCGAGATGCTGCCTTCAAGTCGTCGGGTCTTGTTGAGCGTTTCAGCCAGCAATTCGGATCGCACCGGCACCGCAATTTCCGCGGCCGCGGTAGGCGTCGGCGCACGGCGGTCCGCCGCAAAGTCGATAAGCGTCGTGTCGGTTTCATGCCCAACCGCGGAGATCAAAGGAATTGAGCTGCGGGCGGCTGCCCGCACGACGACTTCCTCGTTGAAACACCACAGATCCTCGATCGACCCCCCGCCGCGCGCCACAATCAGAACATCCGGACGTGGAACGCCGCTGTCCGCCGTCAGCGCATTGAAGCCGTCGATCGCCGCCGCAATCTGCGCTTCAGCGCCACGGCCCTGCACCAGCGTTGGCCACACGATCACGCGGGTTGGAAATCGATCGCGGAGCCGATGAAGGATATCGCGTATGACAGCTCCGGAGGGTGAGGTTACGACGCCAATTACCGCGGGAAGGAAGGGAATTTCGCGCTTTCGGTCCGGATCGAACAGTCCCTCGGCCGCAAGCTTTTTCTTCCGCTCTTCGAGAAGCGCCATCAACGCGCCAGCGCCAGCCGGTTCGACGCTGTCGATTATCAGTTGGTACTTTGACTGTCCGGGGAAGGTAGACAGCTTGCCGGAAGCTATCACTTCCATGCCCTGTTCCGGCGCAATGGACTGCCGAGCCGCTGTCGCTTTCCACATGACGCCTAAAAGTACGGCGCGATCGTCTTTAAGATCGAGATAAACATGCCCGGAGCCAGCGCGTACCACGCGCCCCAACTCGCCGCGCACCCGCACGAAGCCGAAACCGTCTTCAAGAGAGCGCTTTACGGCCCCGGACAGTTCGGAGACCGTATATTCCTTGAGGTTCGGCTGAACGGACATCTGCGACTTCATACGGCAGGTCGGCGTCGCCGGACAATTCCTCAGGTCGAAACTGTTCTAAGTGCCCGCCTTCTTGCGACGCCTGGTGTAGGATTCACTGGTTCTCGGATGCAGGCGATGCAGCATCAAACTTTTCGCTACCGAATCGACCTGAACAGGAGGGAAACATGAATCGGCAATTGCTTCTGGCCGCATCGGCAGGTGCGGCCGTATTCGCCGGCGCTGGGGTCGGCGTCACGCAGACGGCCCCTGGTAGTGCTGCGGCGTTTGTCAGTCCCGTGACGCTTGCGCAGTCGGTTTGCGGCCGCAGCGCCAACGTCATGCGCGAACGTCGCGCATTTTTCCTTCAGGCTGCGACAGCCTGGGCTGAAACCGGCGCTGTCGGAGCCGAAAAAAAAGGCGTCTCGAGTGAGCCCGTCACGCGAGCTGGCATCGCTTACAAGATCACGACGTCGAGTCCTGCCGCCCAAGGCTATTTCGACGAAGGACTGGCGCATATGTGGAACTTCAATCACGGGGCGGCAATCGCCGCATTCAAGAAGGCGCAAGATGCCGACCCGAATTGTGCGATGTGCCATTGGGGAGAGGCGCTTGCCTATGGACCGAATATCAACGCGCCGATGGATGACGCATCGACCGCCCCTGCCGCAGCCGCGACACGTGCGGCGAGGGCGCGAGCGGCTTCAGCGTCTGATACCGAAAAGAGCCTTATTGCCGCGCTGGAGGCGAGATACGAACGACCGTTAGCAATGATGGAACGCCACAAGCTTGACGAAGCGTTCGCCGACCGCATGGACGCGATCGCCAAATCCCATCCGAATGACGATTTTATTGCCGCTCTTGCGGCCGAAGCGATGATGGATACTCAGCCGTGGGACTATTGGGAACTTGACGGCCGGACGCCCAAAGGCCGCACAGGGCGCGCTATCGAGCTGATCGAACAGGTCCTGGATCGCAATCCAGATCACATCGCGGCGATCCATCTCTACATTCATCTGACCGAAGCGACTGCGGACCCATTCCGCGCGGTACAGTTCGCGGACAATCTTGACGATCTCGCGCCGGGCCTCGGACACCTGATCCATATGCCCTCGCATACCTACTACCGGATCGGGCGCTTCAAGGATTCCATGGACGTCAATGTCCGCGCGGCGCTGGCGGATGAGGCATTCATCGCCGAGGGCTCGGCGAGCCCGTTCTATGAATTCGGCTACTATGTGCACAACGTTCATTTTCTGATGGCGGCGGCGCTGATGGCCGGGGACGGCGAAACCGCGATCGCGATGGCCAAAAAACTCGATGCGAAACTTCCCGTTGAAATGGCGCTTGCCGTGCCCTTTGCGCAGCCGATCAAGGCGGCGCCCTACTATGCAATGGCGACATTCGCCGCGCCTGAAGACGTGCTGTCGATGCCCGAACCCGACGCCTCAGCGCCGTTCCTCGTGGGAATTTGGCGGTACGCCCGCGGCGAAGCTCTGGCGAAAGCGGGACGCGCCAGGGAGGCCGCAACGGAAGCCGATCGAATCGCAGCGATAGCCGATGACAACGCATTCAAGGCGCTCATAGAGGTCGGCATTCCGGCAATGGACATCCTGCGGATCGCGGAGTTGACCGTCCGGGCGCGGGCGGCCGCGGCTGATGATGATCTCGACACGGCGATCGCCGCCATGGAGCTCGCGGTCGACGTGCAGGCCAGGGTCAACTACACCGAACCTCCGTACTGGTACTATCCAGCGCGGCAGACGCTGGCTGCTCTCATTCTTAGAAAAGGCGACGCTGCCCGCGCCGAACAGATGTTCATGGCAACCCTGGTTGAGGCGCCGAACTCCGGCTGGGCGTATTTTGGTCTCGCCGAGGCATTACGTGCGCAGGGCGACAAGCCCGGCCGCAAGTATGCCGAGCAATTGCATCAGTCCGCGTGGCTGGGCGGCAAGAAGGACCGGTTGACCTTGTCGAAGCTATAGCTGGCGGCGGGCCGCCGATTGTCTATTGATTGTCTCGCTCGCCGAGGCGCTCACGATCCCGGCGATCGAGTTCCTTGCGCAGTCGTTCAAGGTCTTCCTCGCTCAGTGTCGGATCATCGCGCCGCGCCCATCCTGGTTCGAACGCTTCAGGCCCGATATCAGGCCGATCGGACGCCGCGTTGTCGCCGGCATTTCCGACGTTTTGTCCAAGCTCGTTCAAGCCGTCCTGCGAGCGCCTGAAATCGTTCAGATCCTGATCCCTCTGCGCCTCGATCGCTCGACGGGCGGCGGGGGCGCCGAAGCGGCCGCCAACGGCGTCGCCGGCGAATCCGGCGCGACGACGCTCGCCGAGGAGTCTCGCCGCTTCAGAAAAATCCTCGCCGCCAGCGCCGGGACGCCAACCCGATCTGATCTCGGGTCGACCAGCGCACTCCTGCGCTTTTTCCGGGTCCGTGAACTCTTCAGGGCAATAGATCGCGACGACGCCCGATTGGCCCGGCAATGCGCCGGTTGCGCCTTCGGGCAGTCCTTCGATGCCAACCCTTGGCAAATTGACCGCCGGAAGGCTGAAGCGGCTGCCTGCTAGAGGATCCTGGTCGAACGCGTTATCGCCGCCAGCCTGTTGGCCGGCGCCAGGTTGGGCGCCGGGGAACATGCGGCTGAAATCCGGCGCGCCGCCAGGTCCCGCCAGTTCGGCCGCAGAGACCGTGTCCCCGTCAACGACATCTTCTTCGATCTCCGCCCCGCCCGGATCCTGCGCGCCGATCTCCTCGGCAAGCTCGACGGGCGGCGTCAGATCGCGATCCGGCTCTTCGGCGACGAGCGGCGCTTCGTCGGGCGCCGGCGACTGCTCCGTCGCAGGATCGACGTCCCTTGCGATCCGCTCCTGCTGCGGCGTTACGGACAAGTCCAGCTCGTCGAGCGGCTGCATCTCCGGCGCCGCGGGGATATCGCTGTCATCTAGGCCCGCTGAAGAAGGCGTCGGTTCAACAACGAAAGGTTCGACCACTGTATCGGTGTCGGGCGCCGAAAATTGAGGCGTCAAGCCCAGGTCGAGATCCTGTTGCGGTTCTGGTTCCGGTTCTGGCTGCGATTCCGGTTCTGGCTCCGGCTCTGGCGCAGTCTCGAGCTCCGGTTCCGGCTCGGTTTCAACCGGCGTCTCTGGCTCAGGCAAAGGTTCGGGCGCGAGCTCTTCGGCCGGATCAGGATCAGGTTCCGGCTCAGGTTCATCCTCGAGGTCCGGTTCAGGCGCTTGCTCTGGTTCTGGCTCGGGTGGGGCCGCCGTTTCACGCAGATTCAGCGGCAAGGGCTCCTGCGGGAGATTCACGAGCACGATATTGATCGAATCGGCAGGTCGATTAGGCACGAAGATCGTCACGCGGCCGTAGACTGCCAACAATGTTAGCGCGATCGCATTGACGATCAGGGCGGTGGATATGGCCATTCGATGCCGTCGCGGCGGATCGGCGGCGATTTCATCGAGAACGCGGTTGACCCGACGGCCAATGCGCTTGACCGGCGCCGGCATACGGCGGGCCGTCCGACGCACGAACTCAGTCAGAGGTCCAGATGCCGCAGGCGATCGGGCAATCGCATCAACCGCGACAGCTTCAGCGGATGCGCCTTCGTCAGTAGCGGCCATTGCCGCCGTTTGTCGACGCCGGCGCGCCCGCGCGCGCGCCTTGGCAACCGCATCGCCCTGGGCATTGGCGGCCTCGTTCGGCGGCGTTTCGACCGACGAATCGTTTGACGCTGGCGGCTTTCGTGCGTGCCCCGTCATCGAAGCGCACGCAGTCCTGTCCGGCCGTCGGCAACCGACCCCGCCACAACGCGCGGATCGACGTCGCGCAAACTAGGCGCTAGACGCGTAGGCTCGATGTGCGAACGGCAATGCGGAGATCGGCCCAAGTGAAGGTCCTGCTAATCGGCGGCGGGGGCCGCGAACATGCGCTTGGCTGGAAAATCAGGCAAAGCCCCCTCCTTTCAAACCTTTATGTACAGAGCGGCAACCCCGGCCTCAATCAAATCGGCGAGCCGGTCGAAGTGAATGAGAAAAGCCATGGAGATGTTCGGGATTTTTGCGAGCGAAAAGACGTCGATCTCGTTGTCATCGGCCCTGAAACGCCGTTGGCCGACGGCCTGAGCGACGCACTCGCCGACGCAGGGATCCCGGCGTTTGGTCCATCGCAAACTGCAGCGCAGCTTGAAACGTCAAAGGGCTTCACAAAAGAGGTATGCGCCGCCGCAGGTGCACCAACCGCCGCCTATGGGCGTTTTACGGAGCCCACTCCAGCGAAGGATTTCCTCCGCAAGGGCTCAATGCCGTATGTCATCAAGGCTGACGGACTCGCAGCCGGCAAAGGCGTTGTCATTTGCGAGAGCCTGGCGCGCGCGGACCGAGCGGTTGACGAAATTCTTGGCGGACAATTCGGACCAGCTGGCGCATCTATCGTGATCGAAGAATTTCTCCCTGGCGAAGAGGCGAGCTTCTTTGTCATAACCGACGGCGAGCGCATTGCGCCGCTTATTGGCGCTCAGGATCACAAGCGGGCTTTCGATGGCGACCAGGGGCCGAACACCGGCGGCATGGGCGCATACTCGCCGACCCCTGTCTTCTCGCCGGATGTCCAGCAAAAGGCTATCGACCGAATTGTCGCGCCGACACTTTCGGAAATGCGGCGGCGCGGTGCGCCTTTCAGAGGCGTGCTCTATGCCGGCCTGATGATTGAAAATGGCGACCCTCGACTGATCGAGTACAATGTCCGGTTTGGCGATCCGGAATGTCAGGTCCTGATGCGGCGCATGCGGAGCGATATCCTCCCATTGCTGCATGGGGCGGCTCTAGGGAACTTGCCAGAAACGCCAGCGCAATGGTCGCCGGAGGCCTGCGCGCTCGTGGTTCTGGCGGCCAACGGCTATCCTGGTGAATACAAGAAGGGGAGTTTGATTGATGGCGTAGAGAACGCCGACGCAATGGACGGCGTTGTAGTATTTCACGCCGGGACAAGGCGCGTTGACGGCCGCCTTCTTTCGAATGGCGGCCGGGTGTTGAACGTGACGGCCACGGCGGGCAGCCTCCGTGAGGCCGTCGAGCGGGCCTACGCCGCGGTAGACGCAATCAACTGGCCGGACGGGTTCTGCAGACGCGACATCGCATACCGCGCGCTTGGCGCGACGCACATGCAAGGAACCGCATCACGATGAGGCCGCTGGATGAATGGCGCGATGCGACGCAGTTCATGCGGTTCGGCGAATTGCAGGCCGCCTGGTGGACGTCGGGCGAACAGGATCCGGACAAGCCTTCATTGCTGCTTATTCATGGCTATCCAACTTCGTCCTGGGACTGGACAGCTGTCTGGCCGCGCCTTGCGGAACGCTTCCATCTTGTCGCCGTCGACATGATTGGCTTCGGCCTTTCCGACAAACCGAAGCATCACCGGTTTTCGATCATGCAGCAGGCGGATCTTCAGGAGGCGATCCTGGAACATCTCGGCATCGGTGAAGCGCATCTGCTCGTGCATGACTATGGAAACACCGTCGCTCAAGAGCTGCTTGCTCGACAAATAGATCGAGCGCTCAGTTTCAGGATACTGTCGCTGGTGTTCCTGAACGGCGGCCTGTTTCCCGAACAACACCGCGCACGAGCGTCTCAAAAACTCGGGCTATCGCCGCTTGGGCCGTTGCTTGGCTCAATGATGAACAAGGACAGGTTCCGCCGGGCGCTGGACGAAGTCTTCGGTCCGGAAACAAAAGCATCCGATGGCGAGATCAACGGCCACTGGAAGCTGATCAATGAACGCGACGGCAAGAAGATCCTTCACAAGTTATTGCATTACATTCCGGAACGTCGGGCCTACCGCGAACGCTGGGTCGGCGCCCTGAAGGAGACTTCCGTCCCGCTTCGATTGATTGACGGCGGGGCGGATCCAGTGTCAGGCGCGCACTTGTACGACTATTATCTGGAGCAGGTTCCCGACGCAGACGCCGTCTTGCTCCCATCCGTCGGCCACTACCCGCACACCGAAGCGCCGGACGAAGTCATCGACGCGTTTCTTGATTTCCATCGACGATATTCAACGTGACAGCGTGCGCCATCGCCTGGACAACAAAAGACCTGAGACGGAGAAATTGCGACGATGACAAAATCCGACACCAGCGCGTTCTCAGGCGTCGGCGACACGCCGGCCCATTTGAAGTTTGACGACGCAAGGCTCGCTGAATTTCTCTCGGATCGGTTGCCGGAGTTCGAAGGCCCCCTGCAGGTCCAGAAGTTCAAAGGCGGACAGTCAAATCCGACATACCTGCTGACGACGCCATCTCGAAAATATGTGCTGCGGCGGAAGCCACCCGGGGATCTCCTGCCGTCGGCGCACGCTGTTGACCGGGAATACAAGGTCATGACGGCGCTTGGACGCCAGGGATTTCCTGTGCCGAAGACGCATCTTCTTTGTGAAGATCAAAGCGTCGTAGGCACGACATTCTTTGTAATGGACTTTGTCGAGGGCCGGATTTTCTGGGATTCCGGGCTTCCCAGCGTCAACAAGGAAGATCGACGCCCGCTTTATCGCGGCCTCATCGATACGCTTGCCGACCTGCATCTTGTGGATGTCGAGGAGGCCGGACTGTCGGACTATGGCAAGTCCGGCAACTATTTCGAACGCCAGATCGGCCGCTGGTCAAAGCAATACAAGGCCGCTGAAACCGGACCAATTCCGGAAATGGACAGGCTTATTGAATGGCTTCCGACCGCCGTACCGGCGGACGAAGCGCCTAGCGTCGTGCACGGCGATTTCCGGTTCGATAACGTCATTATGCATCCGACAGAACCAACCGCTCTCGCGGTCTTGGACTGGGAGCTCTCCACGCTCGGCCATCCACTCGCCGATTTCACGTATTTCCTGATGGTTTGGTTCTTTCCGAAGGACGTCCGCGGCGGTCTTGCAGGACGCGACCTCGCGTCGGAAGGCCTGCCAAGCCTCGACGAAGCTGTTGACCGGTACTGTCTGCGAACCGGTCGCAAAGGATTGCCGGATCTCGAATTCTGTCTCGCTTACAACATGTTCCGGATCGCCGCGATCATCCAGGGGGTTTACGCGCGCAGCCTGAAAGGCAACGCCTCATCGCCTGAAGCCGCCAAGACAGGCGCGCAGGTCGCGCCATTGGCTAATATTGCCTGGAGTTTCGCGCAAAAGGCTGGCGCTTGAGCTGACATTCGATCAATTCCTGCGATGGCGATCATGAATGAATTCGATCGCAATTCGTCCGCCTGATCGAGAACCCGACCTCAACCTGCCTGGACGGGATTTTTGCCGCGGTAATTTGACCTCCATCAAGGCAAGGGGAAGACCAATGGGCGACCTTGGGGTAAAGCCGGTCAAAGACTAGGCTACGAGGCGGTCATCAGACCGGAAATGATGGAACGGACGCGACGCGCCGGCCCGGCGCCAAGGCAGAGACGAGAATGGACTACGACCGCTTTTTCGAAACCCGGCTGAATGAACTTCGGCAAGCGGGCAACTACCGGGTTTTCGCTGATATCGTACGCCAAGCGGGCGCATATCCACGGGCGCGCAACCATGGCGATGTCGGTCCGGAGTCGGTCACCGTTTGGTGTTCCAACGACTACCTTGGCATGGGACAGCACCCAAAGGTGATTGCCGCCATGCAAACCGCGCTTAGGGAAAGCGGCGCGGGCGCCGGCGGCACACGCAATATATCCGGCACCAACCATTATCACGTCCTGCTCGAGCAGGAACTGGCGGATCTTCACGACAAGGAAGCTGCGCTTCTGTTCACGTCAGGGTATGTGTCAAATTGGGCGAGCCTCTCAACGCTCGCCGCCCGGATGCCCGGCTGCATTGTCTATTCCGACGCAATGAACCATGCATCGATGATCGAGGGCATAAGGCACTCGAAGGCGGCGCGGCATGTTTTCCGCCACAATGACATCGAGCACCTTGAGGAGCTCCTCGCCGACGCCCCGGCTGGCGCGCCAAAGATCGTCGCATTCGAAAGCGTCTATTCAATGGATGGCGACATCGCCCCGATAGAAGCGATCTGCGACATCGCGGAACGCTATGGCGCGCTGACGTATATCGACGAAGTGCATGCAGTCGGACTCTATGGTCCGCGCGGCGGCGGCGTCGCGGAAGCGCGCGGCCTGATGCAGCGCCTCGACGTGATTGAGGGCACGCTTGGGAAGGCATTCGGCGTGATGGGCGGCTACATCGCCGGATCGCGGGCGCTGGTCGATTTTGTCCGGTCGTTTGCGTCGGGCTTCATCTTCACAACCGCATTGCCGCCCGCCCTCGCCGCGGGCGCCCTTGCAAGCGTCCGACACCTGAAAGACAGCGGCATAGAGCGCGCCGCCCATCAGGCTACGGTAGCAAAGGTGCGCGCGCGCCTCGACGCAGTCGGCATCCCGACGCTCGACAATCCGAGCCACATTGTGCCGGTCATGGTGAAAGACCCGGTCAAATGCAAATGGATCTCCGACTGGCTGATGGAGAACCACGGCATCTATGTTCAGCCAATAAACTACCCGACAGTGCCAAAAGGAAGCGAGCGGCTTCGACTGACGCCGTCGCCGGTGCATTCGGATGCGGACATTGACCGCCTCGTTCAGGCGCTTTCCGAAATCTGGCGTCAGTGCGCGCTTGCGCGGGCCGTCGCCTGACGCACCTTCCTCGCGCCAACGTCAAGAGGTATTGCTCAGAGCCAAACCCAAGGGGCCGCGCGTGAGCGATATCCGCGAAATCGCAAGACGCAAGAACGGTCGCAGCACTTTTCGCCAGACGCACCAAAATGCCGACGGTCGCGAGGTTTATCTCTATTCCCACTCAAACAAATTGCGTTCGCCGTCAGGGGCGGCCCTCAATCGGGAAGCGCAATCTTCCGAATTGCGCTGGCACCCGTTGCGACAGGAATGGAACGTGTACGCCGCCGCACGGCAGAACCGGACCTACAAACCGGGAGCCGCCGCAGATCCTCTTGCGCCAATGATCGCAGGGGGACCAGCGACGGAGGTTCCGTTCGAGGACTTCGATGTCGCCGTATTCGAGAACCGTTTCCCGGCGTTTTCGGCCTCGACGAAGACAGTATCTCACCCCCACGTAAGGACCGAGCCGGCAGAAGGCGCTTGCGAAGTCGTCGTCTATTGTCCCGATGCGGAAGGCAGCCTTGGAACGCTTTCCGATGCGCGCCGGGCGCTTTTGGTCGAAGCTTGGATCGACCGCTACAAGGCGCATTTCGAAAGCGGGCTTGAGTATGTCCTGCCGTTCGAAAACAGAGGCGATGAGGTCGGCGTGACCCTGCACCATCCGCACGGACAGATCTACGCCTTCGACCGAACCCCCGAACCACAGGCGAAAGCCTTGGCTGCATTCCGGGACGGCTTCGACCTTGCCGCTGACCTGGAAAGATGGCGGACGGACTATTGGGTCGCCGAAGCTGGCGGCGTTGTGCAGTTCGCGCCGCCGTTTGCGCGCTTCCCCTATGAAACATGGATCGCGTCCCGCCGTCGGCGACGCGGGCCGTGGGAGTTCGACGACGAAGAAATCGAATCGTTTTCACATCTGCTCGGCGCGGCGACCCGCAGGTATGACGCATTCTTCAACCGGCCGACGCCCTACATGCTTACGCTCCAAGCGGCGCCGAGGACCGCCGGCGCGGCGTACCAGTTTACCGCGCAATTCTATCCAATCCTGCGATCGCCTGATCGCCTAAAGTTTCTTGCCTCGGTCGAACAGGCGACGGGGATCTTCACTGTTGACGTCGTCCCTGAAACGGCGGCCGCAGCGCTGAGGTCCGTTTCAGACGAATGACCGCCCACGATTTATTCTTATTAAGTTTTGGCGAAGCGCCCCAAGCGGTGCAGACGACGCCGGGCCGCGTCAATCTGGTTGGCGAACACACTGACTATAATGGAGGGATGGTCCTGCCGATGGCGATCAATCCCCACGTGGACATCGCGATATCGATCGGCCCACCGGGTCGCGCCTCGATCGCCTCGGCGCAATTTGAAACGGCCAGCGAACGACGCCTGGACGAGAGAGCAAATGGCGACTGGTCCGACTATGTCCTCGGCGCGCTGCGGACCTACGCCGAAACATTTGGTTGGCGCGTTGCGATCGACAGCCAGATACCGCATGGATCCGGACTTTCCTCTTCCGCCGCAATCACGGTTGGCGTGATCAAGGCCGCCGGGAAGCTTGTTGGCGACAAATTGCATGACGACGCCCGCAAGATCGCGCGTGCTGCGCAATCGGTTGAAAACGACTTCATCGGCGTGCCGTGCGGCATTATGGACCAGATGGCCGTGGCCGTGCTCAACGCTGGCGAGTGCATGATGCTCGACACGCAAACTCTGGACTTTGACGCCGTATCGATACCGCCCGCTTGGCGGTTTGTAGTCCACCATTCAGGGGTCTACAGACGACTAAATGAAGGCCGCTATGCCGATCGCCAGGCGGAATGCGAGAGCGCCGCGCTCAAACTGGGCGGAAAGCCGCTCTGTAGCTACGATCTTGTTTCCCTGGAGGCGGCGTCCCTGAGCGACCTCGAAAGACGCCGCGCTCGCCACGTGATTTCGGAGAACCTTCGCGTCCCAGCGGCGCGATCGGCAATTTTGAGCGAAGATGCACCGTTGTTCGGACGCCTGATGGACGACAGTCACGCCTCCATGCGCGACGATTTTTCGATAACGACGTCCACCATCGACAAAATCGTCTCGGTCGCGAGGTCAAGCGGCGCGTTCGGTTCAAGAATGACCGGGGGCGGCTTCGGTGGGTGCGTTGTATCCCTTGTCCTCGCGTGCGAACTCGATGCCTGGCGAAAGCGCTTCGAGCGCGCAGCGCCAATGGTCAGGTTTGTCTGTTAAGGACCGTTGGCTGCCGTGCGAACCCGGCCGCCGCGGCGATGCAGCGACGGCCGGATCGAAAGTCGACTTTGCGGTGGCTTCCGGTTACGCGACCATGTCAAAGACGAGGACTTCAGCATCGTCGCCCGACGCGAACGTGATTTCCCGCTCGGCCTGGATTGCAGCGCCATCGCCGGCGACCATCCGCGTTCCATTCACCTCAACTGCGCCTCGAGCGATCTGCACCCAGACAAGCCGACGCGGCGCGATAGGCAACGCGGCCATTTCCTCGCCGTCGAAAAGGCCCGCGTAGAGATCGACGTCCTGATGAATGGTCACCGAACCATCACGGCCGTCCCGCGACCCTACAAGGCAGAGCTTTCCACGCTTCGCGGCTGCGGCGAATGATTTCTGCTCATATCCGGGCTGAAGTCGCTCCTTTTCCGGAAGGATCCAGATTTGGAGGAAATGCACCGGATCAGCCCGCGACTGGTTGAATTCGGAATGGCGAATCCCGCTTCCAGCCGTCATGCGCTGCACGTCGCCGGGACGGATGACGGAGCCGGTCCCAATGGAATCCTTGTGCTCAAGCGCGCCATCGAGAACATAGGAGATGATTTCCATGTCCTGGTGGCCATGGGTCGGAAACCCAGCTGCCGGCTTGACCTTGTCCTCGTTGATCACGCGCAGCGGACCAAACCCCATATGCCTTGGATCGAAATAATGGCCGAACGAGAATGTGTGGCGGGAATCCAGCCAACCGAAATTGGCCGCCCCTCGCTCGTCGGCTTTGCGCAATGACAGCATTGCAGCCTCCTTTGGCGTTGATTGCCACATGGAGATAAAGCTTCATTCGCAGGCGGGTAGGATGTTGATCGCGAACGCTGTGTCTCGTGACCGGCGACAATGCGCCGACTGGCGCGCGGCAATTTCTGCGCGTTCGATAGCACGAAGGGCATCGTGATTACGCCATGGACAAATTCGCAAGCCTGCGCGCCTTTACAAGCGTCGTCGAGGAAAATGGCTTCGCGGCGGCGGCACGCGCACTTGGCCTGTCTCGGTCACAGGTCAACAAGCTGGTTGTCGCGCTTGAAGCAGACCTTGGCGCTGAACTCCTGATCCGGACAACCCGAAAGATTTCGCCGACTTCGGCAGGCCGAATGCTTTATGAACGCGCAAAGGCAATTCTTGAAGATCTAACGGATGCCGAAGCCGCGCTGAAAGACCTCGAAGGCGCACCGTCCGGCGAATTGCGCATCAACGCGCCCATGTCCTTTGGGTCAATGCATCTTGCGGACGCCGTTGCAGATTTCGTACTCCTTTATCCCGGCGTTCGGATCGAACTTGTGCTGTCTGACCGCTTTGTCGATCCAGTTGCAGAGGGATTTGACCTCACGGTGCGGATCAGCGATGCACAGGAATTCACCTCTCTGATCGATCATCGCATCATGGAGGCCAAACGCGTAATTTGCGCATCGCCTTCGTTCATTGAACAACACGGCGAACCACGCTGCATCGACGATCTCCAGACCTTGCCATGCCTGCACTACGGCGCCGCCGAAACGAAAGCTGGATGGACGCTGGTTGCAAAGAATGGCCTAAAGACAGCGCGCATCAATCCGGTGATGTTCTCTAACAATGGCGAGATTCTTCGAACTGCAGCAACAAAGGGGGTGGGGCTCGCGCTTTTGCCGACATTTATCGTCGGAGCCGAGCTTCAATCTGGGCGGCTAGTGACGGTTCTGAACGAGTGGCCGCCGACGGCGCTGTCGATTTGCCTTCTATATGCGCCGAAACGGCAGTTTGCGACGCGAATGCGCTTGTTCATTGAGTTCTTCTACAAACGTTTTGGCGATCGCCCGTATTGGGATCTCGTCCAGTAGTCGAACGCCAATCGAGACTTGCCGTCATCGGCCCACGGGCGTTCGCCATCGCCCAAGAATGCTCCGCCGGCGTTGAGCGATCAGATGCACTCGAACCCGGCGCCGACCGACGGCTCTCTGCAGCCTTCCGGCGCGCCGTGCGTCCGCCAGGCCTCCGCAAGGCCGGCGCGTTCGACAAAATCAGCGAAACCTGGATGCCCTCTCAAGCCGACGGTCCTGTCTCTTGCATCCCAGATGATGTTCAGGACGAAAGTAGATCCACCAAAGCGGCCCGATTCGAAAGTCCGCATGAAGAGCTCATACTCGCCGGCCTGAAGCATAACGCCGAGGATTGCAGGGTTCGAGGCAATCGATGGGTCAAGCGCCAGTTCGTTCAGATGCTTACGGACGATCGATTGCGCCGCCGGATCATCGCCGTAAAGGGCCGCAGCGACGACGCGCGCGACCTCGGCGTTTTCGTCGCCGAATTTCTTCCGGAGCCCCGGATTTATCATGTCGAACCCGGCGGCGAATTGCTGCTCAGCAGCGACTGCATCGCCTCTCAGCGCTGTAATCTGGGGGCGAATTATGCCGGCGGGCACGTAACCCGCCTCAACGCAGGCGCGTAATAGCCGCTCCGCCTCTTCCAGGCGCCCGGCGTTCATGTTGGCGACACCCAGCGTGAATTGGTTCGAAATGTTGATCGGATCGAGTTCAGCCGCCTTCTCCAGAAACGGCAGCGCCCGTTCCGACAAGCCGAGATATGACCAGTAGTATCCAACGGCGCCTACAATGTCGGCGTCGTTCGGGTCAAGTTCGATCGCTTTCGTCAGCGCGTCATAGGTTTCCACGAACTCGCCGCGGTAACTGTGCACGCCCGCCTTCGCGAGGTAGGCGCGCGCAAGTCCGGGATCAAGGGCAAGGGCTCGCGAGGTTGCGTCATCGGAACGCTCAAGATACGAATCCGCATTCGGAACCGGCATGTATTGCGGCAGGAAATAATTCGCACGCGCTAGTTCCGCCCACGCCTCAGCGAATGTTGGGTCAAGCTCGACTGCGAGCTCGAGCAGGCCAATTGCGTTAGAAAGCGTATCCGGCCCAAACCGAGGCGCCACCATTGCCCGGGCGCGAAGGAACAGGTCATACGCGTCCCGACTCTCAGTCAGGCGTCGCGCCAGCCGTTCACCGCTTTCGGCGTCAAGCAATACAGCCAACTTGTCCGCAACGCTGCGAGCGATTCTCTCCTGAAACTCAAAAATGTCGTCCAGCGATCCATCGAATGACTCCGACCAGAGACGAAATCCGTCAGACGCCTGCACAAGCTGAGCCGTTACCCTAACGCTGTCGCCCTGCTTGCGCACCGAGCCCTCGAGGATGTGCCGAACCCTGAGCTTTTCGCCGATCGAACGCAGGTCGGCGTTCTGGCCCTTGAATGAAAATGAGGATGTGCGCCCCGCTACCCGTAGGTCATCGAACGAGGAGAGAGCGTTCAAGATTTCCTCCGTCACCCCGTCCGAGAAGTACGCCTGGTCGCCCGCTACGCTCATGTCGACGAAAGGCAGAACCGCGATCGACTTTTCGAGAACGGGGCTTTCATCAATCTGTAGACCACCGCCGTCGCCGGAGCTTGTCGCGCCAGCGGTCACGCGCGCCGGCGAGGGTCCGGATCTCGCGCCCAGAAACGCTATGACGGCGACGGCCACAATCACGGCGCCGGCGAAGATCACCTTGGTCATTGACGTCAGCGACCGCTTCGCTGCCGACGGAGAAACAACAGGTCCCGGCGGCCTCCCTCCACCTTCGGCGAGATGGCCTTCCACAGCCGTCATGAATTCAATGAACGCCGGGTCAAGGGGATCGCCCCGCCAATCTGAAAGGTTGACGGAGTGGAACTGTCGAAACCCCAGCGGCGGCCGCTCGCCGTCGAAGCTTACCGCCAACAGCTTGCCCGCTTCGGCGCCGGCGCCGGCTTCGTCCTTCACCCAGCGCGAACCGGCGGAGGCCTTAGACCAGCAAACAATGACTGCGCCGGCGGCATTCAGCGCCGTTTCGATGTCCGCGGAATACTCCGAACCGGACTTTATCTGTTTGTCCCACCAAACGGAAACCCCTCGCGCCACGAGCGCGTCGGCGAGTTTTTCGACCTTCTCCTGATCCGCCCGGGCGTAGGAGATGAATACGTCCGTCAATGACTTCCCCCAATTGACCGTCCGTCATTTAGCATAGATCGCCTGGTCAGGCAGCTTTGGCGACTGCTGATTTGCCCATGTTGAACCCATCACCGACTGATAACCCCGTCCGCCGTCGCTGTATTTTGTTGGCCAGAGGCGTGCAACGACAAGGCTATCCAGGCGCGGGCAACAGCTGAGGCGGAAGATGGAAAGCTGGCGGTGCTGACAGGCTAATGCTAACTCGTCTCCGGTGATAACGGGAGGCGCGGGATGACGGACGGAATTCCCTTCGAGCGGCATCGGTTTCCGCCGGATGTCATCAGATACGCGGTCTGGCTCTACTTCCGTTTCACCTTGAGCATTCGGGACGTTGAGGAGTCTATTGCAGAACGCGGGATTGAAGCCATGCGCGAAGCGATCCGGTGCCGGGTCATCAAGTTCTGGCCAAAGATCGCGGCCAATCTGAAGCGCAGAAGAATGCCGCCGACCGGCCGATGGCACCTTGATGAAATGGTCGTGAGGATAAACGGCCAACGCATTTGGTTGTGGCGCGCCGTGGACGACGAGGGCGAGGTTCTGGACATGCTCGTCCAGAAGCGGCGCAACGCCAAGGCTGCCAAGACGCTGCTTTATCGCCTATTGAAGAACACTGGCGTTAGACCAGAACGCATCGTCACCGATAAGCTCAGAACCTATCCCAAAGCGATGCGGGAGATCGGCTTATCGGAACGCCACAAACCTGGCGGTCTTCAAGAAAACAACCGGGCCGAAAACTCACATCTCGCAATCCACCGAAGAGAACGAAAACAGCAGAAGTTCAAGTCCCAAGGATCCGCCCAGCGCTTCCTCGCCGCCCACGCCGCCGTCTACAACTGCTTCAACACCGATACACATCTCGTCTCCCGCCCCGCCCTCAAGGTTCTCCGCGCCAAAGCGTATGCGGAATGGAATGAGGCGACAAAGGCCGCATGAGATTAGGTAGCGTCGGGGGAATTGCGGCCCGGCCGAGTTAAGCTTTCAGTTCCAGACGACCATTTGGTTTTGATCATTCCAGCGCCTGTTTGGGCGACACACTCATAGGTTCCTGACGACGTCCGATGAGCGCAGTTGAGGTGACGACGCCCGGCCGGCCAAACAGCGCGCGAAGAAGTTCGTCAACTGACCTTGAGTTCACGGCGTCTTCAAACATGCGACGCCACTCATGAAACGCGATTGCGAACGGGTTGCTGGTTTCGAGCGGTTTTGTAAGGCCGTAAATCACCGGTGCATCGGAAAGCTCTTCGGCGAAGGTCCCGAACAGTCGATCAAATATGATCAAAACGCCGCCGAAGTTCTTGTCCAGATACTCCGCGTTTGAACCATGATGAACGCGGTGATGCGATGGCGTATTGAAAAACAATTCCAGGATGCCGAGTTTGCCAACAGCCTCAGTATGTAGAAAGAACTGGAACTGTAAATTAGCCGCGAGAAGCGCGCTTATCATGAGGGGCGGCATGCCAAGCGCCGCCAGCGGCAAGAAGCACATCCAGCCGCCGGAGATGGCCCCAGTCCAGCCGAGGCGAATGGCTGCCGGAAGAATGAATTCGTTTGGCGAATGATGAACGGCGTGCGTCGCCCAAAGCCATCGAATGGTATGACTAAAGCGATGTTGCCAGTAATAGGCAAACTCCACGGCCACAAACCCAAGAGCCCATGAGCGCCAATCATCCATCGGCCAATTGATTGGCGCTGCTTGATGCGCAAGTAAAAAAGCGCCGGTAATCAAGCTGGCGGTCAAGACCTTTGAGATATTCTGGCCTATAGCGACGCCGAGCGTGCCGCCGAGGGCCTTCAAGTCATATTTCGCCCCGGAAGCGCGCCGCCAAATGAACTCGGCGACGCTCACCAGGGCGAGAAGCAGGAGAAAGGATGGTGCAGCGGTTTGAGAAAACATTCGTCAGCTCCTACTGCGGGCGATCCGCTCTGGCGCTATGGGCCGAGCGTAGCGCGGCCAATTCATCAGGGCTCAGTGTTTTGTCGTTGTCGAGGTCGCCTGCCTCGAAGGCAGGCGAAGGGGCATCAATGAATTCCGACCGGGCGATGCGGCCGTCGCGATTAGCGTCAAATTGAGGGATGAGCTCTGAAAGCTTTTCCGTGTACTTGCGTCCAACGCGGCCGCGGGGTCGATCGGCTTGATCGGCAAAGCCGTCCTTATTGCGATCAAGGCGAGAAAACATGGTCTTGCGCATCTCAACAACTTCATTCCAGGTGATTGCGCCATCCTGGTTCGCGTCTGCCTTCGAGAGCATTTGCAAGCGATCGTTGTCGCCCTCCGCGGATGCCGGCGATGCCCCGATGGCGACAATGCTGATGAGGGCGGCGGCGAATGCTTTCGCTTTCATCTTGAATTCCTTCTTGTTTGTTGAGGCAGCGGGAGACGCTTGCCGTCTGGTTCAATTTTTCAGCGCGTCGCGGAGCAGCCGCCCGTTCTCAGCCGGGGGGGGGAGGGTCAAAGAACTCAGCTGACAGGTTGACCGCCCGCGACGCAGATAGGAGATGGGCCACGCACGTTGCCCCGGTGTCGCGAGTTCGATGAATTTTGTGACGAATTGTGCTTAAGGAGCGCTTCCCAGTTACAAACGGTCACAATTCAACAAGTGCGACGAGCGGGGGATCGATGTAATGTGCAAGCATGATCGCCGTCAGCGAAGAAACTCGAGTCCTGATCGTAGACGATGACGCTGACATTCGCCGTCTCGTCGTCGATCTTCTGAAGCGGAACGGCATGACCGCGATCGCCGCCGCGGACGTCTCCACGGCCGAGAAAGCACTAAGCGCTGGTCGGATCGATCTGGTGGTGCTGGATATCATGATGCCAGGCGAGGACGGCCTGACCTTCTGCCGGCGTCTGCGGGGTGCGTCGAATATTCCTGTCATTATGCTTACGGCGCTCGGCGAGGATGTTGACCGGATCGTCGGGCTGGAGCTGGGCGCAGATGATTATCTGGCGAAGCCGTTTAATCCGCGCGAGCTCACCGCGAGAATCAAGGCGATCCTGAGACGCGCGCCGCCGCTGAAACCGGGCGAAGCCTACGGCGGCGGGACTCGCTATCAATTCAGGAACTTTGTCCTCGATGTCGACAAACGTGAATTACGCAATGAGGCGGAGAAATTAGTCTCACTGACATCCGGAGAATTCGCGCTGCTATTGGCGCTGGTCGAACAAAGTCCACGTGTTCTGAGCCGCGACCGCCTACTGGATTTAACGCGTGGAGCGGTTTCAAATCCGTTTGATCGCAGCATCGATTCGCAGATCAGTCGGCTTCGGAAGAAGATTGAGGAAGATCCCCGCCGCGCGCGCCTCATAAAGACCGTGCGAAGTATCGGCTATGCTTTCGCAGGGCCCGTGAAAACGTTGAGAATTGGCGCATCGGCAAAGGAAGAGACATGAGGTTTGTGAAAAGCCTCAACGCATTCCGTAAATCCTTGCTCGCTCAAATTCTCGCTGTCTCGCTTGGCGGCGTCGCCAGCTTTTTTATCATTATCGCCATCTTGTTTCAGACGACGATTATATTCCGGATCTTTCCCGCATCGCTGGGCGGCGCGGTGCGACAATTCTCTGATCTCGCCGTGCTAATTGAAGATATTCCGGCCGATACAGAGGAGTTAGTCCTGTCGGCGGTGAGCGGCAGCGGGCTCGTTGCTCTCATTCACAAGGATTTCCCACCAGGCTCTACAGCGCAATCAGACTTTCTGGAGCGTTTCGCATCTATCGACGAAGAAGTTGCTGCGTTCGCTGCCGCACGCGAAGTCCGGTTCCGATACTTGTCGCGATTTGGCGTCCTGAACCCCAGGCCAGAGCGATCGCCCGATAAACTCAGGGCGGTCACGGCGCTTGAAATTTCTACCAAGCTTCAGGATGGAAGAACAATTTCCGTCGTCTTTCCGCCGGCGGCCTTTTTTCTTGGCGGGTCGCTAGGTCCCTTCGCATTGATTTCCTTCATCGCCTTAATGATTGGTATCGTGACCATCGTCTTGATAAAACACGCTTTGCGTCCCTTGCAAGACCTTGAACGAGCAACGCAACATTTTGATGGCGTCAACGGACTGGCGTCGATAGAAGATAACGGCGCAGAAGAGATCAGACGTTTGGCGCGAGCCCTAAACGCATCACAGCGACGCGTGAAGACATTGATGGACGAGCGCTCGCGCATGGTTTCCGCGATCGCCCACGATGTCAGAACAGCGATCACCAAACTTCGGCTCCGCCTGGACCAGCCTGAAAACGTTGACCACACTGAGATCGAGCAAGATCTGGTTCAAATGCAGCGCCTCATTGAGGACATGCTGACTTACGCGAAATCAAACCAACTGAAATCGCGACTGGAACTCGTGAACCTTGCTGAATTTGCGAAAACTTACGTCAAGGACGCGCCGACGCAAATACGTGGGGAGACTTTGGGCGCTGATGCGCCTTTCGTTATTGCAGCGGACCCATTGGCATTGACGCGCGTACTGAACAATCTGGTCGACAATGCGATGCGGTATGGCGGCGGCGTGACATTGACTTTTGGGCTTGTTGATGACGGCTTTGAAATTCGCGTTGAAGATGACGGTCCCGGCATCCCCGAAGAACATCTTGAAAGTGTCTTCGAGCCCTTCTTCCGGCTGGAAACATCGCGCAATCGCGATACGGGTGGCAGCGGTTTAGGATTGGGGATCGCAAGGGTTTTGACCGAGGCGCAAGGGGGCGTGTTGACGTTGCGGAATCGCCCTTCAGGCGGCTTGAGCGCGATTATGACCTTTCCCGAGCCCTGCAAAGTTAGCTGACTTTGCAGGGCGTTTGGGAATTAGAGGTGAAGCTGCATTCAAAATTTCGAAGCGCCGCTTACGGGAATGCGCGTGCCTTTGTTCACGTCGCCATTGGGGTCGATCAACAGTCCGCCTGGGAACCTGACCGCCAGCGGGGTCCCATCGACATTGAGGCACAATTCGTGGTTGTTGTCGTTGTCATTTAGATCACCGAGGGCGAACGGCGAAACGACTCTAATGCGACCTTCCTCCGTGCGCAGTGCAACCTTGAAGCGTTCCCATTCCCGCGCCGTCACTTCGGCGCCGTCAGCGGCGCGAACGCCGCCGCCCCAGCCGACGCGCAACACCTGACGTGTGCCGCTAGACGGACAGCCGGTGCCGCCGCCCCAGGGGACAGGCGTGCCCGGACTATCAAGGTCCCATTCTTCTTCAGGAACCACTTCGGCGAGGATTAGCGCTGGCGGCGCTTCCAGTGGGATGATATCGGCATAAGCGCCTTTGTAAGACAGGCTGAGGTCGGTCGAGCGGATATCACCGACCACCTCCACTGACAAAGGTTGATCTTCGCCGTCGCCGAATTCCCCGACAAGCAAGATCGAGCGCCGGTCGCCGACATCGTCAGAGGGATCAAACGTTGCGCAAAGAACGGGTCTCGGCGCGCCATCCGCACCGAGAACAATGAAATCCTTCGGGTATACGGGGTCAATGACTTCAGTCTCAAAATGAACCGGGATGCCGTCGAGGCCTGGCGCTGCGGGGCAAACAAGCTGCCCCAGATTCGGCGGCAAGCTTGCTGTGCCGTAATTGGCGGCAATGATTTGCCCCTGTTCGTTCGCATGCGCCGGCAGCGCGAACAATGAACAAGCGCCGCAGAGCGCGGCGTTTGCGAGCATTTTCGTTGTTGATGGTTTCATCGTGTGTCTCCGTTTTCGAAGCTTGGCCTGAGATCGACCGCAGCGTGGAGATCGCGCTGAAATGTTGGGGGAATTTGTCAGCAGTCTTTTGTTTGTCACGAAATTTAGCAGGGCTGCGAATTTGCGCGTCAGCGTCGCGTCGCCGGCCAAGGATTGTAGGTAGAGACCATGACCACTTGGGCTCCGACGACCATTTTGAGGATGATCGAGGCGCAGTTGGACTGCTTAATCGTTCGGGAGAAATTGTTTCGGTTTGCCGCGAATTCGAAACCACGATCGCGTCGGATTCAATCAAGATCAACGACCCAATCGTTACCGGAACTGGCCTGCGCCCCGGGCCGAAAACTTCCACCTGCCCATCCGACGACGAGAACGAAAGCAGCAGAAGTTCAAGTCCCAAGGATCCGCCCAGCGCTTCCTCGCCGCCTATACCGCCGTCTACAACTGCTTCAACACAGATACACATCTCGTTACCGCCCTCCCCTAAAGGTCCTCCGCGCCAAAGCGCACACTGAGTGGAGAGAAGCGGCAAAGGCCGCATGAGATTAGGTAGCGTCGGGGGAATTGCGGCCCGGCCGAGTTAAGCCTTCAGTTCCCGGGCTTGCAATTTACTCTACATAGGTAGAGTTATGGAGCCATGACCCGAACGCGTGTGCCCTCGCCGCAGACAAAGAAGATTCTTTCAGCATTGCTGGATGAGGGCGACCGAGGCGATTATGGATATGAGCTCATTCGGCGGCTGGGTATCAAATCAGGGACACTCTACCCGATCTTGATGAGATTGGCAGACCAGGGCTTCATGGAGGCCGAGTGGCGCGACCCGAGCCCGCCCGGCAGGCCTCCTCGGCAGGTTTATCGTTTGACGGCCCGCGGGGTGGAACTCGCCAGGCAAAACCCGCCTGAGTTGGGACGCAACGTGCGTGCTTCGACAGGCCCAGCGACCGCATGACTTCGAAGCGACGCATCGCCAGCCTGTGGATTTGCGACATCCTCAAAGGCTTGCTTCCAGGGCGGCACGAGGGATGGGCGCGGGCTGTTCGTGCCGAGGTCGAGACCATGCCGAACGACGATGAGGCAATTCTCTTCGCGCTCGATGCTCTGCGCGGCATGGCGGTCTTTGTCGCCATTCAGTGGCTGCTCGCCTCACCTGCTTGCGCAGTCCGGTTGTTGTCTTGGCTCCGCTCAAGGATCACCCCCATAACTCATGACGTCTTCGGTATCGCCGGGCCCAGAACTGTCGGCGTCGCATCTGCCGTTGGCGCGGTTTTTCTGGGGCTTGGCTACCTCGCCCTGGCGGGCGCCCCAGCTCCGATGCTCGCCATCAACGCCGCCGCGCTGATCCTTGGCTTGCTGGCCGTCGCGCTGCAGTCGGCGGTGCCAAGCGGAAGGCCATGCGACAGCGGATTGCTGACGGTCCTTATGACGTCGACGCTTCTTGCAACCGCGATCGCAGGGCTGGCGGTCGATGGCGCCTCGCGGTGGATCGCTATCGGACCGGTGGCCATACAGCCAAGCCTGATCATCATTCCTGTCATGGTGCTCATGTTTGCCCACGATCATGGGCCCACCTCGACCCTCGGTGTGCTCATCGCCGCGCTCGCCCTGGCGATGCAACCCGATAGGGCGATGGCGGGCGTCCTCGTGGCCGGTTTGGCGGTGATCGCCATCGCGCATAGAGATCGCCTTGTTCTCGTTGCGTTGGCGGCAAGCGCCGTCTCGTTTCTGGTCGCGATGGGCCGCCCCGACGTTCTGCCCGCCGTGCCTTATGTCGACCAGATCCTCTACACGGCCTTCGGTGCGCATATCCTCGCCGGCGCAGCGGTCCTTGGCGGGGTCAGCCTCCTGCTGGTTCCCGCTCTGCACGGTCTTCTTTCCGGATCGACCGACCGCACCATGTCGCTCGTCTTCGGCGCGATTTGGCTGTCTATCATCGCCGCCGCCGCCCTTGGAGACTACCCCACTCCGGTGGTCGGCTATGGCGGCAGCGCCATCCTCGGCTACCTGCTCAGCCTCGGGGTGCTTTTGCGATCGGCGAACGCGCAGAACGCAGCAGGATCTCCGCAGCAGTCCAAGTCGCCTTCTCGAGGCCGCGACCTTCATTCGTCCTTCGCGCCAACCCAACCTGCTTGATTGGAGCACGTCGTAAACCATGACGGAGGACAAGCGCGCGCCGAACCTTACGAGGGTCACCGGTTTCATGCGTGCACGACGCTATTGGCTGCTTCTGGTCGCCCTTCTCGGGTTCCTCCTCTTTGCGTGGACCGAGATCACTCGAACACGAGGTGCGCAAGAGGCCGCTTTTATCCCGGCCGCACAGACTTGCTCGATGACGGGCCCCCTTCGCTACTGCGTCTACGAGGCGAAGGCGGGTTCGAACGGCGACATCATCTACCACCTGCACGGCCGCAATCTCGATGAGCGGATCTGGAACGACGACACCTACTACACCGCGATGGTGCAGGCTGCATGGCAAAGCAGCGGCGTCCGGCCGCCGACGGTCGTCACGGTGTCCTATGGGTCAAGCTGGCTTCTCGCCCCCAAGGGCCTGCTGCCCGACAGCGGCTTGCTGGAAGATTTCGTCGAGCGCCTGCCTTTGATCGAAAGGAGTTTGGGCTCGCCGCAGCGCAGGCTGCTTCTTGGAGAATCGATGGGCGGCCTCAACGTCCTCGTAGCAGGCCTGACCCATCCCGCGCAGTTCGATAAGGTAGCGGCGCTGTGTCCGGGCGTCTACAGATTGTCACCCTTCGCCCCCTTTCAGAAGATGAGAGCGGCGGCAAACCGAACGGGCGCCAATCCAAAGATCGCCTTCGGCGTCTGGATGTGGGCCCGAAAATACGTCGCCGACGAAACCGAATGGCAGCGCTTCTCTCCGCTGGCGCTGATCCAGGAAGCCGACCGGGACTATCCGGCCCTCTATCTATCAAACGGCCTTTACGACTTATACGGCAATTTCGAAGGTACCGAAGAGCTGGCACGGATTGCCCACGAACGCGGTATACGTACCGAATGGCATCCGCTCTATGGCGGGCACTGTTCGATAGACACGTCGTCGCTGGCTGCGTTTCTGGCATCGTAGCGGAGTGCCAAAAGTTGGTACAGAACAGCTACCGTTACTACAGCGCCTTTTTAAGGAGAGTGGAACTTGAAATCTTCTAGATCGCTCTGGCTTATGATTTTGGCTACCACTGGGTATTGCGGCGACGCGGTTGCGAACAACACAATGGAGAATAAGATCGATGACTGCGCTCGGCCCACGGTCGAGAAAGTCGAAATTCCGAACACGGTCTGGCAGCCTGAGCCGAATGCCGAGCAGGTGCCGCTCTGGCCATCGGATGCATATATTGAGTCGCCGGAGACCAACGGCAATCCCGAGATGATCGGGAGCGGCTCTCCTCTGATCGCTGGACGCACCTGGAACTGGGCAACCAATATTTCCCGGCCGACGATGACGATTTATCCGCCGCAAGGAAAGAACAGCGGCGCAGCCATGCTGGTCCTGCCGGGCGGTGGATATGTGGCTGTGGCGATGGACCTCGAGGGCACGGAGATCTGCGACTGGATCACCGAGCACGGGGTGACGTGCGTGGTCTTGAAATACAGAGCACCCCAAGTTTGGGGACGAAATGATGCGGGCGCCAGGACGCCGCCCGAAGGCAAGCTGCTACCTCTAGAAGATGCTCAACGAGCGATCGGTCTGCTGCGCCACAATGCTGCTTCATACAATATCGATCCGGACAAAGTCGGTGTGATAGGGTTCTCCGCCGGCGCCCACCTTGCGGCGGCGGTCAGCAACGCGGACCAGCGCCGCTACGACAGTGTCGATTCGGCTGATGAAAAATCCTCACGGCCCGACTTTGCTATCGTCATGTATCCCGGAAAATTTTTAGAGGACAGGTGGCCGCAATCCGATCTCAAGCTCGCGCCATGGATGGATGTCAGTGCTAGTGCGCCACCGACTCTGCTCGTTCACGCTATGAATGACAGGAGCAACCACGTGAGCAACTCCATGGCCTACGCTCTCGCTCTGAACGAGGCGGGCGTACCCGTCGACATGCGCATCTTCGCGGAGGGCTGCCACGCTTTCGGGTTACGGCCAACATCAGATCCGATCACGACCCAATGGCCTGGCCAGGCAATACAGTGGCTACGGAACATCGACATCCTGTGAGCGGTTCGAGGATCCGCAGCACCTCGTCGGCGAAGGGAGGAGCCGCTTTTCCGATCAGTTGCCCCTAGCGAACTCTCAGCTCTCAGAATAGGTCAACTGTTCAGCTGGGCCAGGTGAGGATTGCACGCAGCCGAGGCACTTTCTCAGAGCTCCGCGGGGCGACAGGTGTCGGTTTGTCTAGTGAGTCAGTCGGCGCAGCAGCGGACAAAGCAGAATATGTACTCGTGAACGGCAGCGGCGCTTATATGGGTTTGTTTTCGTTTACGGGACCGACAAGTCTCGCAGTACGGATATCCCTGCGTTTCCGCAGCATAGTGATTTGGACGCGTTTACAAGCGAGACACAAAAATTTGTTGCGTGTGTTTATTGGATCCATCGTTGCGGCTAGGAGCTGTTGACAAAGTGGATTCCCAACGGTCGCGAACGCTGATTCAACGCTGTCTTTTGGGAGACGGCGATGGTTCGCGGGTTGATGACGGACAAGGAGTGGAAATTCTTCGAACCCTTCGTGATTGCGACGGGCG
>WGLS01000035.1 GCA_016125455.1 Alphaproteobacteria bacterium | reverse complement strand
CGCCCGTCGCAATCACGAAGGGTTCGAAGAATTTCCACTCCTTGTCCGTCATCAACCCGCGAACCATCGCCGTCTCCCAAAAGACAGCGTTGAATCAGCGTTCGCGACCGTTGGGAATCCACTTTGTCAACAGCTCCTAGCTAAAAACAAGCCTAACTTTCTTTGTTTAGCTGCAGCAAGAAAAGTGGCCAAAGCGCCTATGGCAGCGCCAACAATTAGCGCTGCAGCAGGTATGCCGTACTCAAATATCTGCATTTTTAAGGGTCTCACCTCTAATCTGTAATAGAAAAACACTGTAAATATAATACTTATTCACTATGAACTTTATCTAATCAAACTTCATGTCTTGTGTATTTGGATCTCGGGTGTGTTGAATCTTTTCGCCTATATAAAAGCAATGGTGCTTTATTCTTGTTTGGCCAGACTTTCCGTCAAAATGCGCCCACCCGCCATTCGGCATCCTGACGGTAATTATTTCTTCGGCGCAAACTGGACATTCGAGGCGATAAGACGGCGTTTTGCGACTAGCGTCTTCAATAGGTATCCATGCCTCGCGTACCGTAGTTTTTGCGCCAGAAGGCAATGTCCGTACGTGACGTCTTCGCTTCACCAGCCGAATTTTAGCCTCCCTCACTGACAGGCCAGGCACTCCTCATAGTCCGTCTTGGCGGCGGCTTCGGCCGAGGCGGCCGCGTCGGCCCGCGTGCCGTTGGCGTAGCTCGCGCGCTGCACGGACTTCGACCGGCAGTAATAGAGCGACTTGCAGCCCTTCTCCCACGCGGTCCAGTGCAGCATGTGCAGGTCCCACTTGTCGACGTCGCCGGGGATGAAGATGTTCACCGACTGGCCCTGGCAGATGAAGGGCGTGCGGTCGGCCGCAAGCTCGATCACCCAGCGCTGGTCGATCTCGAACGCGGTCTTGTAGATGTCCTTCTCGTCCGCGGTCAGGCAGTCGAGGTGCTGCACGGAGCCTTCGTGCTCGAGGATCGAGGCCCAGGTTTCATCCGTGTCCTGACCCTTCTCGGCGAGCAGTTTTTTCAGGGCCGCGTTCTTCACCGTGAACGAGCCGGAAAGCGTCTTGTGGGTGTAGACGTTCGCCGGGATCGGTTCGATGCAGGGGCTTGCGCCGCCGCAGATGATCGAGATCGACGCCGTCGGCGCGATCGCCATCTTGTGGCTGAACCGCTGCTTGATGCCGCGTTCCTCCGCGTCCGGGCACGCGCCGCGCTCCTCGGCGAGGACGACGGAGGCGGCGTCCGCCTTCATGCGGATGTGCTTGAACAGGCGGATGTTCCATGATTTGGCCATGGCGCTCTCGAACGGGATGTTCAGCTCCTGCAGGAAGGAGTGGAAGCCCATCAGGCCGAGCCCGACGGAGCGCTCGCGCATGGCCGAATAGCGCGCCTTCGCCATCGCCGCCGGGGCGCGGTCGATGAAGTCCTGCAGCACGTTGTCGAGGAAGCGCATCACGTCCTCGATGAAGCGCTCGTCGTCCTTCCACTCGTAGTATTTTTCCGCGTTGATCGAGGATAGGCAGCACACGGCCGTGCGGTCCTCGCCGAGATGGTCCTTGCCCGTATGAAGCATGATCTCCGAGCAGAGGTTCGACGTGGAGACCTTGAGGCCAAGGTCGCGCTGGTGCTTCGCCATCTGGCGGTTCACGGTGTCGGAGAAGATGAGATAGGGCTCGCCCGTCTGCAGGCGGATCTCGAGGATCTTCTGCCACAGCTTGCGGGCGCTCACGGTGCGGAGCACTTCGCCGTTCTTCGGGCTTTTCAGGCCGAAGTCGGCGTCCGCCGCGACCGCGTGCATGAACTCGTCGGTAATGTTGATCCCGTGGTGCAGGTTCAGCGACTTGCGGTTGAAGTCGCCCGACGGCTTGCGGATCTCGAGGAACTCCTCGATCTCCGGGTGGTGCACGTCGAGATAGCACGCGGCCGACCCGCGCCGGAGCGAGCCCTGGCTGATCGCGAGGGTGAGGCTGTCCATCACGCGAATGAACGGGATGATGCCGGAGGTCTGGCCGGCGTCCTTCACCTTTTCGCCGATGGAGCGCACGCCGCCCCAATAGGTGCCGATGCCGCCGCCATTGGAGGCGAGGGCGACGTTTTCGTTCCACGTGCCGACGATCGCGTCGAGGCTGTCGTCGACGGCGTTGAGGAAGCAGGAGATCGGCAGGCCGCGATCGGCGCCGCCATTCGACAGCACCGGGGTCGCCGGCATGAACCACAGCTTCGAGATATAGTCATAGACGCGCTGAGCGTGGTCGGCGTCGTCGCCATAGGCGCGCGCGACCCGGGCGAACATGTCCTGGAATCGCTCGCCAGGGAGGAGATAGCGGTCCTCCATGGTCTTCTTGCCGAATTCGGTCAGCAGGCCGTCGCGCGAATGGTCGACGACGATGTCCTTCACGACCTTCAGGTCAGGGCGCCGGTCCTGCCGTTTGGGGGCGAGCATGCTCGACGCGATGCGATCGGCCGGCTCCGCGGCGATCTTTTCGGCGGCGTCGATTTTTTCGGCGGCGTCGGTTTGCAGCGACATCTTCGGTCGTCCCCTTCTTGTCTCGTCCGGCCTCGTCTCGTCAGGCCTCGTCTCGTCGGGCCTGATCTTGCCTGGCGGCGCCGCAATCCGGCGCGGCCCGGTCCCGCGCGCAGGCGCACGTTCGCCGCGAACGGCGGATCGCTCCGCCGAACCCGTCACAGCGGTCTCATGTCATTGGTGCCGGATTCGGTCGCGCCGTCGCCTCGCCTGCCTTTGCCGCGGCTCTGGCCGACCGTCACCGGAGCCGGACGAGTTCCTGCTTTGATCCTTACCCTTTGCTAGATCAAGGACCGCGCAGCTCGCCCAACACAAGATATAGTGATAGAGGTGCCGGGGGGCGTCAATATAAAGTTACCGGCAGGAGAGGGAATTTTCGCCACAGACCATCTGTGGAAAAGCCCTCACGGGCGGGTTCAGGTTATCGGTCCTTGCGCGAACCGAACGGCGAAAAGAGTCGTTTCGCGACCGACCCGCTGCTGCGCAGGTCGCGCACCGGACGGCCGTCGGGACCGGCGAGCCATGTCTTCGGGGCGCTTTCAAACCGCGGCGGCGCGAATCGGGGCGTCCCATCGGCAGGCGCCCGCCACGGCGCCTCGGCCGAGGCGTCCGCAGACGGCGGCGCGGCCGGGTCATGCCTGACGCCAGGCCGATGGTCGGATCGACTGCTGGCCGCGACGCTGGTCGGATGCGCCGCCGCCCGCTCCGCGCCGGCGAGGCGTTCGTGGAAAATCGCGCTCAGGGCTTCGACGTGCATCGCGATATCTTTCGCCTTCGGGGCTTCGGCGCTGGTGATCGCGCCGCGCACCGCGTCAAGGGACTGGCGCAGGCGGACCCGCCGCACGCCGCCGAGGAAGCTCGTCGACAGGGCTTCGCCAATCGCCCCGCCGAGTGCGAACGCCGCGACGCCGGCGAAGAAGAGAAGCGCCTTTGATGGATAGAGAAACAGCAGCGGCAAGGCCGCGGCGGGCTCGCTGGAGGTCGGGGCGGCCTCCAGGCCGAAGATCGAGCCGAGCGTCACGAGGCCGCCGGACGGCGAACTTGCAGCGGCGGTGACGATGACCGTCGTCGAGATCACGACGCCGATCACGATGCCGATCGACAGAAACTCGATCCAGCGCTCGCCGGTCGGCTGGCGCAAGGCGGAAAGATATGCCCGGTACCGATCAATCGCGCGGCCGACGCCGCCGGTCGAACGCGGGTTTTCCGCAAGGAACCCGACTTCCTGATAAAGAAGCACGGCTTCTTCCGCGGCGAGGTGCGCTTCGGACACGTCGCGTGAAACGTCGCCGGCATTGCGGGCGCGATCCTGCAGGCGCGCGCGGGCGTCCTCAAGGGTGCGCGAAATGGTGGTCAGCATGTCGGCAATCGCATCGCCGAATGCGTCGGAAGCGTTCAGCACGGGGCCGATCGACAGCCGGCCGAAAACGAACCCGACAAGCAGGTGGGCAAGCCCCGCCGCGCCCGCCAGCAAGGCGAACTGCGAAAACAGGCCTGCAATGTCGAGGACGTCGGCCGCCTTGACCCCCTCCACATCCGGGGCGCGTTCGTATGCGCGCGCTTCCGCCGCGGCGCGTTCGCTCGCGCTTGCCTCGCCGAGATTGCCATAGCCGCCGGCCGCCATCAGCCGGGCATTCTCCTCAAGCAGCACCGGCCCGACGACGGCATCGTGGCGCTGGGTCATGGTCGCAGCGATGATCAGGAAGGCCGCCGCCAGGACCAGGCGAAAGCCCGTCGCCATGGCGATGTCATCGCCGTGGCGACGCCGGTCGAGGGCAGCGTCGACCCCGGTCGCATAACCGCGCAGGCGCTCGGCGCGTTCGCCCACGACTGTCGCGCTCTTTCGCAGGGTCGCCCACAACCGCCGTCCGCCGGACGTCAAGGCGGCATCATTCTCCACATCGGCGAACGAAACCTCGAGGCTCTCGGCCTGCGCGCTGGTCGCCGTCCGAGCGCCAGCCGCCCGATCGTCGGCCATATCCGCCCTTTGCGGCCCATTTGTCCGCTGCGCGGCGTCGGCCTTCGCCGCCCGCTGCTGGAAAAGGCGGGTCGCACGCTCTGCTGCCGCGGCGAAAGCGCCGGACGCGGGCAGATCGCCGTCGCGTCGCAATTCTTCTTCGGTTCGATATTCCCGCACGGCCAACGTACCCCTCGACTGACGCCGTTGCGTCCCCACGCGCGTCTTCAGCCGCCAGTCGCGACCTGTCTGCTGGCCGATCATGGCATGAAACGACGCCGGTGAGAAATCCAACCTCGGATCGAGGGTCTATGCCTGGCGATTGACGACAGGCTTCATTTCGCCTGCGATCCGGTTGGCGCTCTGACTGTTGCAAGGATTGCGCAGGCCAGCGAGCGTTGTCGGGTTGAATAGGACGATCATCCTAAAATAAGTTGTCCCGGAAGGCGTATCATCAGCTATCCAGCGAGCGATCCCGCCCGGGCCAAGGAAAAACCAGCATGACCGAACCAACGACGACGCCATTCCGCGTTCTTATGGATCGCCTCGAAACGACATCGGATGAGGCGTCCTCGTTATCGATTCCGGCGGACTGGATGCAGGGACGCACGACCTATGGCGGGCTCACCGCAGCGATTTCCCTTGCCGCGGTTGAACGCGCCAATCCGGGGCTGCCGCCCTTGCGCTCGGCCATGGTCAGTTTCATCGGGCCGGCCGGCGGCGACGTGCGGGTCGCCCACGAAATCCTGCGCAGGGGCAAATCGGCGGTCTTCGCGAACGCTGATCTGCATGCGGAAAAGGGGATCGCCGCGCGCTCGACTTTCACCTTCGGCGCGGCGCGGGCGTCCGTTTTCGACCGCGACTTCATCGAGACGCCTGACGTTCCCGGGCCGGACGAAGCGGAGAATTTTTTCCCGCGGGACGGCGTCGGGCCGGCCTTTACGAAGCATTTCGACGTTCGCCTGGCCAAGGGCGCGCGCCCCGTGTCCGGATCGTCTGAGCACGATCATTTCCTCTGGGTTCGGTTCCGCGACGCGCCGCCCGCCGGGATGGTCTCGCTGCTCGCGCTCGCGGACATGCCGCCGCCGGCGATGCTCCCGATGTTCACGGAATTCGCGCCCGTGTCCTCGATCACCTGGATGGTCAACTTCCTCGTGGATGAACCGGCCACCGAGGAAGGCTGGTGGCTGCTTCAGTCCCGCGCTGAACACGCGCGCGAAGGTTACTCAAGTCAGGACATGTTCATCTGGAACGCCGACATGAAGCCGGTCGTCGCCGGCCGCCAGTCGGTCGCGATTTTCGCATAGGGTCGCCCTCCAGCGGGCGCGGGCAAGAGGGGGAACGGGGGAATGGATGACGGAGACGGGAGCGCGCACGCGCGCCGCTTCAAGGCGCACCGGCGGCTCATTCGCGGCGCAGCGAAGTACGACAAGCGCCTGCTCCAGAGCCTTCGCTTTCAGGAGCAGAGCGTTTCCACCCGCGCAGGGGCCCTGCTCGCATTTTCAGGCCTGTTAATCGCGACGACAATCGTCCAGCTCGCCGGCGGCGAGGACAGTCTCGTCGCCATTCACGCCCGCGCGCAGTTTCTCCTCGCGACGGCGGGACTGGGATTGCTGTTCGCCGCGGCTTTCCTGTCGCTGGCGAGCCTCGTCCTGTCGAATGGAGACTATGGCGAGGACGCGCCGGCGGCGCTCGCCAGGTTCCACGACCTGATCCGGCGGAAACAGGCGCTGAGCGCGGTTGCGCTGTGGCTTGTGGCGATTGGCGCAGCGTTCGTCTGCATAAGCCTCGCCCTCTCGATCGCGGCGTCGGCGGGCCTCCGCTAGACTGGCCTTTTGTTTCCTGCGGAGCGGCGCTTTTCGGCGAGGCTGGCGGGTCGGGTCCGCCCTATGGCCTGGCGGCCTCCGACGCGGCGGCCTCAAAATGCCGGGCAATATCGGCGGCGAGCTGGATGAGCGCTCCTGACCCGCCGGTAAAGGCGTTGCCGCAGGCGGCGACGGTCGTCGCGAAGTCCGGCGCCAGCAGAAGCGCGCATTCCGATCCCGCCGCCGTGCCGCCATGATGAATGATCGGCGTCGTCGCAGCGCCGCCGCGCGGAAACGCCATCGTTCCCGATCGCCAGCCGAGCCCGTAACTTTGCGGATTGATGGCGCCCTCCGCGGTGCGTCGGGGCGTCGTCATCTCGGTGAATTGCGCCGCGTCGATCAGCGCGCCGGCCAGCAGCGCATCCCCGAAGCGGGCGAGATCCGTCGGCGTCGCAACGAAACCGCCGCCCGCCCATTTGTAGCTCGAATTGGTGTCCGGGGACGGAATGATCCCGAGTTTCCGCAGCATCGCCATGTAGTCGGTCGAGCGGCCCGCCGGCGCCGGCGACGCCCGGTCCGGCGCGACGCTCGCCAGGTCGAGCGGCGCCAGGACAATGTCGTCCATCAGTGCAAGGAAAGGCCGTCCCGTCGCCTTTTCGAGGGCATGGGCCGCAAGGGTGTAGCCAAAGGTGCTGTACGCGAACGACGCATCGGGCTCGAACAGCAGCGGGTCATCGATGAAGATGGCGAGGCTGTCTTCCGTCGTTGCGAATTCGCGGTTCATGCCGTTTTCGGTGAAGGCCGGGGGAATGAGCGCAAAGCGATAGTGCCGAACGCCGGCCTGGTGCGAGAGAAGCTGGCGCAGCGTCAACCGTCCGTAAGCGTCGGGAAGGGACGGGGCGTATATGGAGATGGAGACGTCGAGGTCGACCGCGCCCTGCGCCGCGAGGACCATCGCCGCCGCCGCGGTGAACGGCTTTGACACGCTTCCGATCGGATAGCGCGTTTCTGGCGTCGCGGGGGTTCTAGCGTCGATGTCGGCGACGCCGATCGCCTCGCTCCACAGGATCTCGCCCGACCGGGCGACCGCAACCGACAGGGACGGATAGTATTTGTCGCGCCGAACGGACGCGACGTCGGCCCGGCTGGCGTCAATGGCGCTCGCCGCCATGGGGGCGCCCGCAACGCCCGTCGAGGGCGCGCCCGCCGGCGGCAGGTCCCGACGCAGGACGACAAACGCAAGTACGGCGGCGGCAAGCGCGAGGCCGATTGCGGCGGCGATAAATGTCAAGGCACGGATCATCGTCGTCGGTCCGCCTTCCCCACATTTGTCGAGTTATGCCGCAGGTCGCCGCCCGAGCCGAAAGATAATCGACGAGCCGTTCCAGCGGCGCGGCCAGCCGCAGACGGATCACGCGCCGTAGTCGAAGCCGGCGTCGACGAGGCGCGCCCAGCGGCGCTGACGGTGTTCGTAAAATCCCTTCGCCCATGCGGCGATGACCGGCGTCAAGCGGCCGGCGTCGAGGTCGAGGCGGTCCTCATAGGCCGCGCGGCCGTCGCCGGTGGGTTCGATCGTGATGAGATGGTCCCATCTGGAGATCGTCGCGCTGCGGCCGTTGTCCCGCACGAAGTATCGTCCGTTTTCAGGCGTCGGCAGCTCCATGCCGATGATCTGCTCGCCGATCGGCAGGAAACCCCGCCACAGCATCATCACGCGGTATTCGCGCTCTTCCCAGGTCTCGGGAAACGCCAGCGGATCGATCGGCCGGAACGCCAGCCGCCCCCCGAAGTCGCCGCCAGCGACAAACTGCAGGAGCCTCGGTTTCCTTGCTTCCTCGAAAACCCGGTCCGCGGGCGCGTTGAGGATAGTGCCGACACGGATGATCGCCATGGCGTCAGGATTTCAAAGGCGGTTGCGGCCGCGTGAACAACCATGCCTCGTCGTCCGAACCATCCGGCGAGAAGGCGTAGCCGTCGACGTCAAAGTCTTTCAGGCGCGCAGTATCTTCGATGCGGTTCCGGATCGCCCAGCGCGCCATCAGGCCGCGCGCGCGTTTGGCGAAAAACTGCAACTGGCGCAGCTTGCCGTCCTTCTCTTCCTTGAAGACCGGCGTGATGACCGGCCCTTTCAGCGCCTTCGGATCGACAGCGCCGAAATATTCCTTCGATGCCAGATTGACGATCGCCCCGTCCGCGTGATCGGCGACCGCCTTGTTGATCTCGCGCGAGATTTTTTCGCCCCAGAACGCGTAAAGGTCCCGGCCGCGCGGATTCTTCAGCTTCGACCCCATCTCGAGCCGGTAGGGTTCGATCGCGTCGAGCGGCCGCAAGAGGCCGTAAAGTCCCGACAGAATGCGCAGATGTTCCTGAGCAAAGGCGAGATCGTCAGCCGAAAGCGAGCCCGCTTCGAGGCCGAGATAGACGTCGCCGTTGAAGGCGAGGGCCGCCTGCTTCGCGCCCGGCGCCTTCGCGCTCGCCTTCAGCGCCTGAAAGCGGTCGTAACTCAGCTCCGCGAGCTTCTGCGAGATCCCCATCAGCGATTTTATCCTGGAGCGCGACAATGATTTCGCGACGTCGGCGAGTTCGCGTGCGTCCTTGAGGAGCGCCGGCGTCGTCGCCGGCGGCGCGCCGGGCGCATCGTCGAAATTCAGGTTCTTGGCGGGAGACAACAGGATCAGCATCTGACTCAACTTCCGGGCCGCGCGCATCGCATCGTGACAGCCTTTGAACGAATATCGCGCGCCGACGGATCGCCCGGACGGCCGCCGTACCGCTTAGACGCGATTCGCATGACCGTCGCTTGGCGCATCAGCGCAGCATTTTCCCCGGATTCATGATGCCGTGCGGGTCTAGAGCGGCTTTTACCGAGCGCATCATGGCGAGGGCGGCGGGATCCTTGCGGGTTGCGAGGTCGTCGCGGCGGGCGAGTCCCACCCCGTGCTCCGCCGAGATCGACCCATCGACGGCGTCGACCGCTGCATAAACGGCCGCCTCGACATCGCGCAATCGCGCACGAAACGCTGCGTCGTCGACGCCAGCCGGCCGCAGCACGTCATAGTGAATGTTGCCGTCGCCGAGATGGCCGAACGCGATGACGCGCGCGCCTGGGCAGGCGCGCTCGACTCCGGCGTCGGCGAGCTCGAGAAAGCGCGGCACGTCGCTGAGCGGCGCGGAGACGTCGTGCTTCGCCTGCAAGCCTTCCGGCTTCATCGCTTCGGACAGGGCATGGCGCATGCGCCAGAGGTCGTGCGCCTGGGCCTCGCTTTCGGCAATAACGCCGTCGGCGACGAGGCCGCGCGCGTATGCGTCGGCGAGAAGCGCCTCCAGCATGGGCCTCAGTACGCCTATCTGACCGGACGAAAACTCGAACAGCACATGCCAGGCATGGCGGCCGGCGAGCGCATGGCGGACCCCTGGCACGTTCCTGACGCAGAGATCATAGGCCGCGCCTGAAATCAGCTCGAAGCTCGTCGTCTGGCCGCCGCTTGCGTCCTGCGCCAGCGCCAGAAGCTCCAGCGCGGCGGCCGGGGAGGCGAGGCCGACGAGGGCGGTCGCCTTTTCCTTTGGCCGCGGGAACAGCTTCACCGTCGCCGCCGTGACGATGCCGAGCGTGCCCTCGCCGCCGATCAGCAACTGCTTCAGGTCGTAGCCGGTATTGTCCTTGCGCAATCGCTTGAGGCCGTTCCAGATCTCGCCCGCCGCCGTCACCGCCTCGAGGCCGAGCACGAGGTCGCGGGTATTGCCGTAGCGGATGACGTTCACGCCGCCCGCGTTCGTGGAGACGATGCCTCCGATCTGGCAGGTTCCTTCCGAGCCGATCGACAGGGGAAACAGCCGGTCCGCGCTCGCCGCCGCGTCCTGCGCGGCGGCAAGGGTGACGCCCGCGTCGAGGGTCATGGTCGCATCGAGGGGGTCGACGCTCCTTATACGGTTCATCCGGTGCAGCAAAATGAGGACCTCGCCATTGGTCGGCGTTTGCCCGCCGACGAGGCCGGTATTGCCGCCCTGCGGCGTAATGGCGATGCGCGCGTCGGCGCAGATCCGCACGATGCGCGCGACCTCTGCCGTTGACGCGGGGGCGAGGGCGAGGGGCGTCCGGCCGCGCCACTTGCCGCGCCACTCCTCAAGGCGCTGGGCCAGGTCGCCGCCCTCGATGACGCCCTTCGGTCCGACGACGTCGCGCAGGGCGGCGTCGGTCCCGGCTGGCAGTGCGGCGGCAGAGGACGCAGTTCCGGCATCAGTCCCGGGAAGTGCGTCAGATGCGGGTCTTGCGCTCATGCCGAGAGAGTCGGCGCCGCGCCTGCCCCCGTCAAGCGGGGCCCGGAATCCTCATGCCGGATCCTCATGCCGGATCCCCGGTATGATGGCGCAAACGCCACAAGCGATTTAGCGCCAGATGCCGATCTCCTAAAGGGAGGGTCGGTTAGGTGATTGTGGTATCCTTGATGATCAAATTAGGCTTGGGCTGTTTGTTGCAGCCTGATGCGCTTGTCGTCGCCGAAGCGATCGAGAAATATTCTGAAATCCGATACTCTCAGCCACTCGGACTCGTGGAGGTCTCCAACCACGTCCTCCGCCACCAACCGGACTTCGGCAGAAACAAAGCAATCGATACCGGACGTGAGAGCTTCGCTAACCTCCACGGTGAGTTCAAAAACGCCAAGCTGAAAATCCCGCATAAGGTCCGATGGACCAATCTCAGCGACAACATAATAGTGGAACAGATCGACCGGTGTGATGGCCGGTACGTCGGTGTGATCAGTAACGCCGAAAATGCCTTCGCGAACCTCGGCCCTGACGTTCCTTGCTGGCGACAGGCCGGAGTTCTTCGCGTCAATCAAGAGGTGCACGTTAAGAGCATTTTGATAAGTTATGGTTCCCCCAAAAATGCTAAGATAACACTGGACCTGCTTTTTCCCGATTTCTTGAGAAACCAAAACGCCGCGGGCCGTTTGTTCGGTCACGTTGACGGTCTCCCGCCACGTCAAATAGAGCAAGGCGACGCCGACTCCCGTGAGAAAGAGCGCTACTAACGCGTAGGTCGCCATATCTTCTTGGGCATACAAATCACGGCGAGCGTTCTCATCATGCTTATTGGCCGTAATCGCCTCTGCTACGCAGACTCCATCGACGGGAAGACCGGGGCCGCTGCGGCAGGCGTCGAGGGCACTATGGTATGCTTCATCGGCGTCGCGGCGCTCCTCGTCTCGCTTGGCGTCTATGCGTATGGCTAGAACGCCGAAAACGACGATCAGCAGCAATGCTAGGAGCTGTTGACAAAGTGGATTCCCAACGGTCGCGAACGCTGATTCAACGCTGTCTTTTGGGAGACGGCGATGGTTCGCGGGTTGATGACGGACAAGGAGTGGAAATTCTTCGAACCCTTCGTGATTGCGACGGGCG
>WGLS01000001.1 GCA_016125455.1 Alphaproteobacteria bacterium | reverse complement strand
GCCCGTCGCAATCACGAAGGGTTCGAAGAATTTCCACTCCTTGTCCGTCATCAACCCGCGAACCATCGCCGTCTCCCAAAAGACAGCGTTGAATCAGCGTTCGCGACCGTTGGGAATCCACTTTGTCAACAGCTCCTAGGGATCTTGCGATCGAAATCGCCTCTCATTGCCATATCAATCTCATGAGATTCGATAATCTCCGTACATGCTATTTCTAATAACTTCAGTTGATTAGAAAGTCCAAATGCCTGCATTTTGGCTCGTGCCCATTTTTGTTTTTTTTGAGAGTACACATCCTTTGCTAGATTAAGAAAAAATGTCACCAAGCCGGCAGCGAACCCAGTTTGGAGAATTTCAGCGATCGTCATAAATCAACGTCCTCTAATGAGGCGCATCACCCCACGAGCCTCTTCATGATCGCCTTCTGCACGTGCAGGCGGTTTTCCGCCTCCTCATAGGCGATGCAGGTCGGGCCGTCGAACACGGCGTCGGTCATCTTCACATTGCGACGCATCGGCAGGCAGTGGGAGACGAGGGCGTTGTCCGTCCGCCGCATTTTGTCTTCATCGACGATGAAGTGGCGGAAGCGGTCGCGGATCGGCTTCTCCGCTTCCCATTCGCCGAAATAGGGGATCGCGCCCCAGCTCTTCGCGTAAACGACTTCCGCGCCGTCATAGGCCGCGTCGATGTCGTGGCTGACCGTCAGCGTGCGGCCGTTCGCCTTGCAGTCGGCCGAGGCCTGCTCCATGTAGCGCCGGTCAAGGACATATTCTTCCGTCGGGCAGAGCAGCGTCACGTCCATGCCGAATTTCGCAGCGATCATCAGGCCGGAGTTCGCGACCGCGGTATTCAGCGGCTTCGGATGGTACGTCCACGTCAGGACGAACTTCTTGCCGTCGAGCGGGCCCCTGTTGTCCAGTTCGAACCGCTCCTGCAGGGCCATGACGTGGGCAAGCTCCTGGCAGGGGTGGGTGATGGTCTCCATATTGATGACCGGCACCGACGAATACTTCGCGAAGGCGTTCAGGATCTTGTCCTTGCGGTCCTCCGACCAGTCCTGGAATTTCGGAAAGGCGCGCACGCCAATGAGGTCGACATAGCGCGACAATACAGCGGCGGCCTCCTTCACATGCTCTTCGGCGTCGCCATCCATGACAGCGCCGTCATTGAACTCAAGCGGCCACATGCCGCCGGACGGCGAGAGCACGATCGCGTGGCCGCCAAGCTGATGCGCGCCGACGTCGAAGCTGGTGCGGGTCCTCAGCGAGTTGTTGAGGAACAGAAGCGCGATCGTCTTGCCTTTCAGCGCGTCGCCGATCGGGCTTTCCTTCATGGCCCGCGCGTCGTCGATCAGCGCCTGCAGTTCGGCGCGAGTCCAGTCGCTCGTTGTCAGGAAATGGCGCATTTCTTGCCTTTGGTTCGTTCGGGCTCGTACAACGCGGTGCGGTTGCGCGACCGCGCATTGACGAGGTTTTGTCGGACGACGCCCCGTCCGGCAAGCGCCGTAAGCGAAAGTCGACTGGTCGCATGCTGGTTTCCATCCAATACCTGAGGGCGATCGCGGCGTTTCTCGTCGTCGGACACCATTTCCATGTGTCCCAGACGACCTTTGACTGGCCCGGCGTCCGAATCTGGGAACAGGGCGAGTACGGCGTCGATGTCTTTTTCGTCATCAGCGGCTTCATCATGTGGGTGACGACCGCAGACGGGGCGTCGCCCGCGAATTTCCTGCGCCGCAGACTGACCCGGATCGCGCCGCTCTACTGGCTGACGACAATCGTCTCGGCCAGCGCCGACCTTGCGAGGGGGTCCTTCTCGATCATCTTCCTGGCCGCATCGCTGTTCTTCATCCCGATGAGGGACCCGTTTTTCGGCGACATTGCGCCCATGTACCCCGTGGGCTGGACGCTGAATTTCGAGATGGCGTTCTATCTCATCTTCACGCTCGGGCTGTTCCTGAACCGGGGAAAACGGTTCTGGGCGATCGCCGGCGTCCTGATCCTCGGGGCGGCGCTTGCGCCGCTCGCGGCCAGCACTAACGCGACGCCCGCGCTTTTCTATACCCGGTCGATCATCCTGGAATTCGTCTACGGCATGGCAATCGCCCGGGCGTTTATCGCTCTGCGCGACCAGGGCTGGGCGCACGGGCGCGTGGCGGCGATCGTCGGGCTCGCGGCGGTCGGCGTCGGCGCGATCGCGCTCCTGGCGCCTGTGCTCGTCGACGACGCCATCCCCCGCGGCTTTCGCGCGGGCCTGCCCGCCATGTTGATCGTCGCCGGCGGCGTCGCGCTTGAACCCTGGGCGAAGGCTGGCCCGGTCCGCCTTTTCGTGACCCTCGGCGATGCGTCCTATGCGACCTATCTCACCCATCTTTTCGTGATCCGCGTCGTTGCCTCGCCGGCCATGGCGGGGGTCATTTTCCCGGCATTCGGGCTGCCGGCGACTGCGGCCCTCGCCGCCGCGCCGACAATTGTCATGATGGTCGCCTATCTCGCCGCCGCCCATGTGATCGGCATCCTTGTCCATCGCCACGTTGAAACGCCGCTCAATACCTTCGTCCGCCAGCGCGTCGACCTACGCAGCCGGCCCCGGCCGGCCGCGCCGCCGCCAGAGGCCGCCTAGCGACGCGAGCGACATGCATCCTAGGGCCTGTCGGATCGTGTTCGATGGCGCGCGCCAAAAAAGCCCCGGAACCCGCATGCCTGCTGGGGTTGAGGCGTTCGATGGATTTTTTTGTTTTTTTTCGCCCGTCCAGAAGCGGCCGGGCGAGCGGGTCATCCTTACTCGGGCGTCGCCGGCGGATCCGGCAGGCGTTCGAAACGCATGTTCTGGTCAGGCACGTCGATCCGGACGATGCGGCGGGGGGCATCGGCAACCAGGATGACATTGCGCGGCGAAGCGTCGACGACCACGCGGGTCGCCATTGTCTCGCCGGCGGGCGTCTCCACGAGCTCGCGTCCCTCCACCCGCAGGATCGCCGGCGCGTAGGCGCCAGAGAGCGGGGCGAACCAGTTCAGTTCGTAAACGTCGCCCGCGTTCAGCGGCATCGCCTGGACCAGCGCGAAAACGGACCATCGGAGAATGGCGCCGGCCGGGGCCTCGCGGTCGAACGGCACGACCGTCTTCGAGACGTCATTCGGGCCCTTGCGGCGATATTCGCCGGTGACGCGCCCATCGGCCCAGGCGAGCTCGGCATCGAGAATGTTGCGCGCGAAATCGCCGTCGAGCGACACGGTCAGCGGCGCGAACGTCGCCGCGTCGAGGGTAGCAGACCCGGATTCCCGAATGTTCGGGTAGAGCGTCGTGCCGTCATGGAGGATGCAACGCGCGGCGTCGCAGGCGAAGCTGTAGCGCATTTCGCCCTTCTCCTCATCATTCTGGATAAGGACGAAACGCGCTTCGCCATTTGGCAGGTCGCTGCGATCAATGTCCGGCAGGCCGCCAGCGCGCGCGGAAGCCGCCCCCGCGTGGACCGCGAACAACAAGGCGAAGACGGCTGAGCCGCGATCGGCCAGCGCGCCAGAACTGATCGGCCCTTCCTGGCGACGCATCATTTGCGGATCTCCGATTTCGCCGCGCTGCCAATGGCGTTCTTGCGATACACTATGTCAAAATACTTTCGCAGCTCGGCGTTTTCGTCATCGCGCTGAATGAAGCCCCAGTTCTTGATCGCGCCATCGTCCTGGGGCGCCCAGTTCCAGATATTGCGCAGGCGGACCGTCGATCCGTCGGGCCGTTTGATCTCGTACCATTCGGAAGTCAGCGTCATGACGCCCTCTTCGCTATAGCCGCCGGTGAACAGCAGGTTCGAACCGGAATTGTCTGTCGCCACACGCCCTCCGCCGTGATGCCGGTGACGCTCGAGCCCTGCAGTCGCCATGGCGATCCGGGCAACGAGAACAGGTCGTCCATCTGCCGCCAGTGCTGACGGATGACGCAGCCGCCGAAATCCTTCTTGATGTCGTCGAATCCGCGAAGCTCGCCGGAATCTGCGGCGAATACCTGCCACTCGCCGATCCAGAAATCCCAGTCGGAGAATTTCGCGTCCGTGTCGACCCAGGACGGCGTCCCCTCGCAGGGCGGCGTGAAGTCTTCGTTGCCCGTTTGCGCGAGCGCGCCGTTGGCGAAGAGAATTGACGCGGCGCCGGCGACAAGAATTTCGCGCATGGTTGAACCCCCGCTCAGCTATGGGATATCGATGCGGCGCGCGCATCGCGCGTTCAACCGCGAAGCGGCAAGGCGCCCTTGCCTCGCGACCAGTCGCGCCGCCTTCGCCAGGACCCGAAAGGTTTCGCCTCGTGCGCACCGACGTTTCCCCGGCCCCGACCCGTCTCGCCGACTATCGCCCGTCCGATTTCGTGATTGATTCAATCGAGATGAATGTCTCGCTTGATCCGGCGCGCACCATCGTGCGTTCGACGCTGAACGTGCGGCGACGCGACGGCGCGCCCGCCGATGCCCCGCTGCGCCTCAACGGCGAATCTCTGGAACTCATTTCCCTGAAGGCGAACGGCGCGGCGGCGCAAGCCGACAGCTACGACGTCGAGGAAAAATTTCTCACGATCCGGGGCTTGCCGGCCGCATTCATCCTTGAAATCGAAACCGCCTGCGCGCCGGAAAAGAACACCGCCCTGTCCGGACTTTACCTGTCGAGCGGCATGTTTTGCACCCAGTGCGAGGCGGAAGGGTTCCGGCGGATTACCTATTACCTTGACCGGCCTGACATTCTTTCGGTCTTCACGGTGCGGATCGAGGCGGCGAAAGAAGCATATCCCGTCCTTCTCGCAAACGGCGACATGATCGACGCCGGCGACCTTGGCGGCGGCCGTCACTACGCAACCTGGCGCGATCCGCACCCGAAGCCAGCCTATCTGTTTGCGCTGGTCGGCGGCGAGCTTGTCTCGGTCGACGATGAATTCGTAACGCGGTCGGGCCGCCGCGTGGCGCTGAAGGTCTTCGTTCAGGCGAAGAATAGCGAGAAATGCGCCTACACCCTCGACTCCCTCAAACGAGCGATGAAATGGGACGAAGACACGTTCGGGCGCGAATACGACCTCGACACCTTCATGATCGTCGCCGTCGACCATTTCAATTTTGGCGCGATGGAGAACAAGGGCCTCAATATTTTCAATTCGGCCTATGTGCTTGCCTCGCCCGAGACCGCGACCGATCAGGACTACGAGAACATCGAGTCCATCGTCGCCCACGAATACTTTCACAACTGGTCCGGCAACAGGGTGACCTTGCGCGACTGGTTCCAGCTCTGCCTCAAGGAAGGCTTCACCGTTTTCCGCGACCAGGAATTCTCCGCCGACATGCGCGACCGCGCCGTGCAGCGGATCAAGGACGTGCGCCGGCTGTGGTCGAACCAGTTTCCGGAGGACGCCGGCCCCCTCGCCCATCCGCCCCGGCCGAGCGAGTTCGTCACCATCGATAACTTCTACACCGCGACCGTCTACGAAAAGGGCGCGGAAGTTGTCCGGATGCTGAAGACGCTCCTTGGGCCGGACAAATTCCGCGCCGCGAGCGATCTTTACTTCGACCGACATGACGGCGACGCCGCCACCGTCGAGGATTTCGCCAGGGCGATGGAGGACGCATCCGGCATTGACCTGTCGCAGTTCCGCCTGTGGTGGAGCGAAGCGGGCACCCCGCATGTTGACGCTACCCTCGTCTCCGATGGCGACGGCGTCGGCGTCGCCTTGCGCCAGGACGCCGTTCCGCCACGCCAAATCCCGATCGGCTACGCCATCGTCGGCGCCGAAAGCGGCCGGACGCTCGGGCAGGGGCTCATCTCGCTCGACGCCGGCGCGGTCGACGTCCGTCTCGATGTCGCCGCCAGCGGCAACGAGCGCCCGCTCGTCTCGCTCAACACCGGGTTTTCGGCCCCGATCGTCATCAATGTCGAGCGATCGCTCTCTGACCGCATTGCGCTCGCCAAGGCCGATCCCGACCCCTTCAATCGCTGGTCGACGGTCGACGGGCTCTGGCGCGATATCTGCCTTGCCGACGCCGGCCGGCGGCGCGACGGGATTGACGCTGCGGCGGCGTACGCGGGCTTGCGCGACGCCCTCCAGGGGGCGTTGGCCAATGGCGACCTTGCGCCAGCGTTCGTCGCGCAACTGCTGACGGCGCCGTCGGCGAGCGACCTGATGCAGGGGCTGGACAACCTCGACCCGCCGTCGTTCGCGGACGCGCGCCAGTCGGTGAGGCGACGCATCGCCGTCGATCTCGCAGACTCGCTGGCGGCGGCGTACGAATGCAACAGGACGCCCGGGGCCTACGACCCGTCGGCCGCCGATGCGGGCAAGCGGTCGCTGAAGAATGCCGCCCTGTCGCTAATGGTCCCCGCCGGCCGCTCGGCGCTGGCCGCGGAACAGGCGGCGCACGCTGCGAACATGACCGACGAAGCGGCCGCAGCCTCGATCCTTGCCCAATCAACAGCGCCCGAGCGAGATGCGACGCTCGCGAGATTCTATGAACGCTGGCGCGAGGATTCCCTTGTCGTCAACAAATGGCTTGCCTGGCGCGCCATGCGTCCGGATGCGAACGCCCTTTCGGACGTGAAATCACTTCTTACCCATGAAGCCTATGACGAAGCGACGCCCAACAAGGTGCGTGCGCTGATCGGCGGCTTTGCGAACCTCAATCTGTCCGCTTTCCACGCCGACGACGGCGCCGGGTATTCGTTCTTCGTCGATCAGCTTCTGCACATCGACGGACGCAATCCGCAACTCGCCGCGCGGTTGACGTCGGCGTTTGAAATCTGGCGCCGCCTTGAGAGCCGCCGGGGCGCAATGGCCAAAGCGGCGTTGCAGCGAATCGCCGATTCAACCGGCGTGTCGTCGAACCTGCGGGAAATGTCCGCGCGGTTAATCGGCGCATAGGAAGAGAATGTCGTCTTGAAGCGAGGCGCGTCGCCGACCGCAGAGCTTGTGCAGAAAGCGACAGGTGACAGCGATCGCCGAATAAGAATAGTTTCAAAAGTGTGAACGCGCCCCCGCGGGTTCGTATCGGTCGGGGCGGTCAATCCCGCACGCGCCCGCACAGGCGCTCAAGCACGAAAAGTCGCGCGCCGATGGCCGAAATTTCCTCAACGACAGAGCGTTTCGCCGCCCGCAACCGGGATGCGACGCCTCCAACGCGACGCATGGCGTTCCTGACCGGCGTGTTCGTCGCGGCGCTCGCGGCGATCTTCTTCAGCAAGGCCCGCGAGGAAGCGGCGTTCCGCGAAACCGAAGCGACCCTGCGGTTGGCGCAGGCGGCGGACGCGTGCGCCAGCGCGGTCAACCTGGCGGCCGTCACCGGCGAAACCGCCCGCCAACAGCTCGCGACCTGCCGGCCGGCCGAATCGACGACGGCGTATTTCGTTTCGACCGGCGGCGACATCCTGGACGCCGTTTCCGGCATTGGCGCGACGGCTCTCGATGCTGCGCGAATCGCGGCCTTGCCGCTCGATCGCAAGGGCGACGCCACGCTTGACGGCGGCGGCGTGGCGTCCTGGCGGCCGCTCGACCGAGGCGGCGCGGTGCTGCTTGTGGGGCCGCGAGGCGACCTGTTCCAGCGAACCTCGCCCTATCTCACTTATCTCATGTTGCTTGCAGCGATTGGCCTCGTCACGACATCGCTGATGGCGGCGTTTCTGCGCCAGTCGCGCGCGACCGCACGGGCGTCGAACGCTCTCGACGCCCTGCGTCTGTCGAACGATGCGCTCGCCGCCGGGCGCGCCTGTCCGTGGCGCTTCGATCCGACGACCCGCTCGGTCAGCCTGACGCGCGCCTTTCTCGAGCCGATCGGCTATGGCCCGCGCGACCGCGCATTCACCCTGCGCGAACTGTCGGCCCTGTTGCATCCGGCGGACCTGCGCCTGGCGATGGCGATTTTCAGCGGCGAGACCTCGGGCGTCGTCGACGGGATCGTCCGCCTGCGGAACCCGCAAGGCGGCTGGTCGCGAGCCTATTTCCGGACCTCGCGCGATGCGACCCGCCACCGGCGCATGGGCGTCGCCGTTGAACTGTCCGTCGGCGACAGCTTCGCGCCGGCGGCGACGATCGCTCAGGCGCGCCTGAAGGACGCCATCGAGAGCATCAGCGAAGCGTTCATCCTGTGGGACGCGCAAGGGCGCCTTGCCGCCTGGAACAAGCGCTTCAGTTCGATCTTCCGCCTCGGCGGCGATGACCTGAAGGTCGGCATGTCAGCGCAGGAGCTGGCGGCGCGCGCCGAAATCGGCGGCGAACTGATCGCCAAGTATTTCGCGCCCGACGCCCCGATCGACCTGCAAAGCATCGAAGTGGGCCTGCCCCGCGATCGCTGGGTGTCGATTTCCCGTCGACGCACGGCCGAAGGCGGCATGGTCTGCGTCGCGACGAACGTGACCGACGTGAAGCGCCGGGCGCAGGCCCAGCGCAAGCGCGAACGCGAACTGAAAACCCTGGTCGCCGACCTTGAGCGCTCGCGCGCAGAGCTTTCCGAGACCATGTCGAAATACGACGCGGAAAAGCGCCGCGCTGAGGAAGCGAACCACGCAAAGAGCGAATTCCTCGCGAACATGAGCCACGAGCTGCGCACGCCGCTGAATGCGATCAACGGCTTCTCGGAAATCATGCTGGCCGAGCTCTATGGACCGCTCGGCGATGCGCGGTACCGGGAATATGTCGGCGACATCCTGGCGAGCGGCCAGCACCTCCTGGAACTGATCGACGACGTGCTCGACATGTCGAAGATCGAGGCCGGGAAGGTGCGCCTCAACCTGGAGCGCGTCGACCTCGAGCGCGTCATCAGCGAATGCGGCCGGCTCGTCGCCAAGCGGGCGAGCGACGCGAAGGTGACGCTGAACATCGACGCCACCCACGCGCCCGCCGCCTTTGCCGACGCGAGGGCGGTCAAGCAGGTGATGCTCAATCTGCTCGCGAACGCCATCAAGTTCACGCCCGAGGGCGGCGAAGCCGGCCTTGCGATCGAAGCCGATCTCGACTGCATCGCGATCATCGTTGCTGACAATGGCGTCGGCATCGAGGCTGAGCATCTCGATCGCCTTGGCGCGCCTTTTGAGCTGTCCAAGGACCAGTTCTCGATGTCGCGCCGCGGCTCCGGCCTTGGCCTCGCCCTGTCGACCTCTCTCATGGGCCTGCAGGACGGGCTCCTCGCAATTGCCTCAACGCCGATGGAAGGGACCGTCGCTTGCGCGGTGTTCCCGCGGCGCGCCGGCGCAAAAGTCCGCCTGCCGCAGTTCCTCCGCGGCAAGGCGCGGGTCCTGTCGTCGGCGCCGTTTGCCGACGCGGCCAGCGACGTCGCGCGGCCATCCTCGATTGGGGCTGGTCAATCGGCGACCGGCAAAGCAGCTTCTGGCCAAAGTGGTTCCGGCCAAAGTGGTTCCGGCCAGAATGCTTCCGGCCAGAATGCTCCCGGCAAGGCGGCCGCCCGGCAGCCGGGGGTCGCGCCTGCGCGACTGGCCCGGCCGCTGCGTCCCGAAGCGGCGGAATGATCCGACACCGGAGGATTTCGGGGACCTTCGGCGACGGCGCGCAAGGGCGGAATCTTCAGGGCTGAAGCGTCAGCACTAATCCATCAGAGCTGATGAGGGACGCTCGCGTCTTCGTCCTCGCCGCCGACAGGAAGCCGGGAATCAGCGTCAGGACCTGCCGTCTCGTCGTCGCCGTCGTCTCGCCGCATGCCGCGCATGCGCTCCTCCCGAAATCCCGGCCGTCGATCGCCGCGACGGCGGCGCGGGTCGCCTTCAGGCATGGCGGCGAACGCTTCGATCACCTTGGCCCGTTCTTCGCGGGAGAGGGATTCAAAGACGTCAAGCAGAAAGTCCGTGCGCTGGTCTTCGCGCGCCTGAAAATGGTCCGCAACTGCCCGAAGCGCCGCCTTGGCCTTCGCCCGGTCGAACGGCTCGGCCAGCAGCGCCTCTCGGGCGGCCTCGCGAAGACGGCGGGATTCGACCCGGTCGTCGCGAAACTTCTCGCGATGCTCCGCGAAGGCGTCGCGAAACGCGGCGCGCGCCGTTTCCGAGGCGGCGAGCGACCGGCCGAGCAGTCGGCTTGGCGAGCCGTCGACGGCGACCGGCGGCCGGGGCCCGCGCTCATGGCCGCCGTCGGGCGGCGATGGCGGCGCATTCGTCACACGGCCGACTACAAACCCGCCAAGGAACACGTTGGCGGCGAGCGACGCGGCAAGCGCGATCGTCACTGCGCGACCCATAATTCCTCCGTATCGGCGCCAAGCGCCGCATCAAACGCCGTTTCGAAATACGCAATCGCCGCAGCCTCGCCTGTTGAACTTCCGGCGATCGCGCCCGTTCCAGCGCCGGCAGTCGCCGCGCCGACAAAAAACCCGGTCGCCGCAAGCGCCGCAAACGCGCCGCCGCCAGCCAGCCGCGCTGGCGCGACAAGGCCTCCGAACAAACCGTTGACGAGATCGGCAACCCCCGAAAGCGGTTTCCAACGCGCTTGCCGGGACGCCGTTCCAACCGCTCCCTTCAAAGCGGGGCTACCGGCGCCGGCGACCTCGCCGTCAAAGTCGGCGAGCATGCGCGCCCGAAGCGCAGCGCCGGCCGCAGGCGCCTGCGCCGCATCGAGCGCCCGCGCAAGGTCGGCGTCCACCGCGCCGCCCAGCCTGCCTGTGGCATCGTCTCTTGGATGGGTCATAGGTTACCCCCGCTTTGCAGCAATTCATCCTTCATCGGCATCAGCGCCTCTTTCAGCGCCCGATTGGCGCGACCGAGCAGGGATTCCACCGCCTCGACCGTCACGCCCATAATCTCCGCTGCCTCGATGTTGGACACCCCTTCATAGTGCCGCAACGTAATCGCCAGCCGCTGTCTTTCCGGCAATGCCGCCAGCGCTTCGTTCACGGTCGCGGCGCGTTCGGTCGCCTGCAGTCTTTCATCCGCGCGCGGATCGCCGTCCGCCAACTCCGGCGCCTCGTCCTCGCCGACTTCGCGGCCTCGCACCCGGAGCCTGTCAAGGCAGACATTTGACGCGACGCGATAGAGCCACGTCGAAAACTTTGCGCCCGTCGGCCGCCAGGTCGCCGCGGACTTCCAGAGGCGCAGGAACGTCTCCTGAGCGGCGTCCTCCGCGGCGGCGCGCTCGCCGAGCATGCGATAGCAGATCGCCATCACGCGGTCGGAATGGCGCACGACAAGCTCGCCGGCCGCCGTGCGGTCGCCGCTCCCTGCCCGCGCGACCAGCGCTTCGTCGCTCTCAGTATCGAACGCCACGCGTCGCCTTTGCGCCCCTGTTCAACCGTCCCCTGACGATGCGCAACCATACGGCGCATCCGCTTTTCGCCGCCATGAGCGGGCGTTCGCCGCCCGCTCAGGCCGACAGGGGCTTGCCTATCGGCCGTCGCCTCGATGGCTACCCTTGTGGCCGCGCCGATGGCCCCTGCCCTTCGGCATTTCGTCCTTCGTCACGACGCCGTCGCCATCCTTGTCGATGCGCGCGAACCGCTCGCGGGCCGCGTCGAGAAACTCAACCTCCGACACAACGCCGTCGTCGTTAGCGTCGGGAAACCTGCGGCTTGCGCGCGCTTCGCGCATCTTCGCATGGTGCGCCCGCATTTCTTCGGTCGTTACGACGCCGTCATTGTCCGCGTCGAGCGCCGCGGCGCGCTTTGCGGCGGCGTCAGCGAAGGCCGATACCGGCGCTTCGCCGTTTTCCTTCAGCTGTTTCATCACGCCGCTGTCAGGGTCGGGCTGGGCGAACGCGACACTGGCGAGGCCGATCGACGCGGCCAGCGTCGCGCCCGCCGCAATAAGGGGGATGGAAAGGCGGTGCTTCACGGGTTGTCTCCTTCAGTGAGCTGCTTTCACTCACTTAAACGGCCGCTCGCGCCGATTCCGTCGCATCCCGCCGACGCCGTCGATAAGCCGCCGCCAACCGCCATTCGTGGGTCTCAAGCGCGCTCGCCAGCGCCGCGCGGCCGTTGTTGGCATCGACCCTGATCTCAGCGCCTTCCCGTGGTCGCAGGGTTTCAGGGTTGATCGCCTCGCCCGCTGCGGCGAGATCGATTTCTACAAACCCGATCGCGCCCCGGAAGAATGGCGAATGGCGCGCGGAGCGGACCTCGCCGACAACGCCGTCGCCTCTCGCCGACCGGCTGCGCCCGCCGACCAGGCGGACCGCTGCGCCCGCCAGGATCTCGTCGGCGTCGATAAGGGCCGGAATGAGCGTGAACCGGTCCGGCCGGGCCGCAAGCGCGCGCCGGCCGGTGAACCATGCCTTGTCGACCGGCGCGAGATGCGGCAATCCGATCTCCGACGGGCTGCGCCCATCCTGTCCCGGCGTTTCATCCGCGCGCGGAAAATCAATCGCCGGCCGCGGCGTGCCGCCTTCAAGTCGAGCCACTTCGCAGGCGTCGATCCCGACCGGCAGCGGCGACGCCGTGCGCCGCAGCCGCTCCCAGATCGCCAGCGCCTCGTCGCCAGGAAAAATCAGCTCCAGCCCGATCGACCGGCCAAGCGACGTGGGACGGGCGAAGCTTTCAACGCCTCGGACCCTGACCTGGGCCGCCGCGCCATCGACGTCGACCTCAAAGCCGGCAGCGGCGGCCGCGTCGCGCGCCCCCGGACCAAACAGGCCGAGCGCGGCGAGATTGTCGCCGATATCCTCCGTGTGGACATCGAGGCCGCGAACGGCGAGCGTGAGACGGCGGATGCCCGGCGCGGTCGTCGTCAGAAGGAAAAGTTCCGGCGCAAGGCGCGTTACCTCGCAGAGGTCGGCGACGCCGCCTCTGGCGTCAAGGATGAGGCCTCGGCCGCTCTCGCCCGGGCGCAACTCGCCGGTCGGCGCACTCGACAGTCTGGCGAGCGCCGCCGCCGCCTCCGGTCCGCGCAGGCTATAGCGCCGCAGGACACTGAGATCGACCGCAGCGCAACCGTTCGTCAATGCATCGTACTCGGACAGAAACTCGCCATAGCGCCTTGCGAATGCAAAGCCGTTGATCGCCGTCCACGCGTTCGCCTGGCTGTACTCGGCAAAGGCGGCATGCAAGGGGCTCGCGCTCGCCGCCCGAAGGTCGGTCGTCTCTTCGCCGAAAATCACCGCCGCCGCTCCTTGTAAAACGCCGCTGCAGCCTCGGCCGCGGCGGACCCGGCGCCGCCCCCCGGCCCGATGCCGATCTGGGCTTCCGGTCCGCAGAAGTAATAGCCTTCAACGCCGGCGCCATGAATCGCCGCGCGCCGTAGCGCAATCGCGCGCGCCGGTGGCTCCGGCGCCGGCGTCCAGTCGGCGTCAGCGGCGACCACCGCCGCGCCGAGCGCCGGATCGATGCGGCCGAGGGCCCGCCGCGCCGCGGCCTCGGCGTGTCGGCGCCAGGCACTAACGTCTGCATCAACGTCACTGCCGGAGGGCCCTGACGGCGGCGGCGGAAATGGCGCGATACGGACGATTGCCACAAGGCCGCCAGCCGGCGCCGAGCCCTTGATCCGGCCATGGGTGAACAGAATTTCCGCGGCCGGCTCGCGCGCCCCGTCATCCTCGCCGTCGCGGCCGCCCCGGCCTGCGGCGTGGACGTCGCGGCCCGCATAAGCGCCGACCAGCGCGCGAAACGCCGGCGCAACCACATGGCGCAGCGCTGGGTCAAAGGCGTCGAGAACTTTTGGCCAGCCGCCCCGCACGCCGCCGTTTCCGCTTTCAGCGCTGTCCGGCGCGGCGATCGCGACCGCCACGCGGGCGACGCCAAAAGCCGCAGCCGGCCCATCAAACCGCCGGCCAAGGTCGACATCGATCAAGTCGCGCCCGATGCGCTCAAGGTAGGCCGTCCGTGCGCGACCCGCATCGACAACAATCGGCGCGCGGATCTGACCGCCATTGTCCATCGATACGCCTTCAACGCGGTCGCGCTCGATTAGGAGACGGTTCGGCGTGACGCCGGTGCGAATGTCGACGCCCGCCGCCTGGGCGCCGCGGCGCAACGCATCCATCAACCCGCGCACGCCGCCGGCGGGAAACGACAGGGCCGTCCGCCGCCCGAGACTTGAGCCGCTTAGCCGCAGGGCAAGACCGCCGGCCGACAAGGGCGCATCCGGACGAACCTGGCATTCAAGCGTCGCCTCCGCCGCAAGCGCGTCGGCGAAAACGCCAACGGCGCCGCCCGCGTCGAGGGCGGCGCGCAAGGACGCGGCGATGAGGCGCGTAGCCGCTTCGTCCGCCTTTAGGTCCGCCGCCCGGACGTCCGAGCCCCGCAACAGCGGCTCAAGCGCGACGACCGCGCTCAACGCCTTTTCCATGAAGTCGGCGCAGGCCCGGCGTTCGTCGACGGTCGGCTCATTGCCCTTTGCGTCAGGTTGCGTGGCGCCAGGATTTGCGGCGTCCGGCGATGGCGGCTCACGACGGGCGATATCGTCCGTGGACGCTGCGTCAGGCGTTTCCCCGGCGCGCGGCGCGCGCATGAGGGCGAGGTCGGCGAGGTTCGCGAGGTCGCCGTCAGACCGCCAGATCGATCCATCGGGGCGCACATAGGCGGTCGCGAGGCGCCTGTCTGAATAGGAAAAGCCGCGACGGCCGAGGCCGAGCCCTTTGACAAGCGACGTGTCTAGACGGCGCAGCGGCGCGTCTTCCAGGTCCTGGACGAAGCCGTCCGCGAGCCGCCGGCGTTCCGGCAGCGACAGGCCTTCGGCATTGTCAATCAGGACGACGTCGACGCCAGCTTTGGCGAGCCGGGTCGCCGCGATGAAACCGTCGACCGTGCCGCCGAGAACGACGGCGCCGCGGCCGCCTTCGACGCGCGGGCCTTTTGGCTGGCGCGGCGCCGATCGCTCGCCATCTTCGCCCTCATCGCCGACGCGACCGTCTTCGTCGGCGCCGTCCGGGTCAGGAACGCCCTGCGGTTCGACGTCGCCGACGGCGTCGCCGTTATCCGCAAACACGCGCTCATCAGGATCGTCGCCCTTGACGCCGGCCGCCGGCATCTCCGCCGCGGGGATCTCCGCCGCCGGCGCGTCCGCCTCGTTTCTGTGATTCTTCGGATCAGCCATTGGCGACAAGGCTTTCGGCAAGGCGCGCAGCGGCGCCGATCTCATCCGCAGAAGGCGTAGGCGCGAGGATCGTTGCGCCCGCAGGCCGGTCCGACCGTTCAAGCCGCACGTCGACGCTGAGCGGCAGCGACTTCAGGCGAAAAGTCGAGCGCACCCGCTCAAGGATCGTACGGCCGAAAGCTTGCCGGTCCTGACCGGTCCAGTCGCGTTCGCCATCAGCCTCGGCAATTCGCGACGGACAGAATGGCGCGTAGGCGCAGAGCTTTCGATCAGAGAGGTCGACAAGCAACGGCCCCGCGGTGTCCGCCCGGCCAGTCGCGGCGGCGTCACGCGCGGCGCGGATCCGTTCACGATCCTCGACCATGACATAAGTGGCGTCGTCCTTGAGAAATGCCGTTGCCGGATCATCCGCAAACGTAACGACGACGAATGCGCGCGCATAGCGCGCCTCGGCGAGCGGCGCGACGCCAACGTCCGGCCGAAGGCCTACCGCCGTTGCAAGCGCGGCGCTTGACGCGACCGCTTGCCGCGCGAGAACCTCGCGGCCGCCGTCGAGCGAAATGCGCACCGGCCTCTTCAGGCCGCGTTCGAGACCAGCCAGCGTCCCATTGACGCCGGCGACGCCAAATCGTTCGCACGCGGCTTCAAGCATGGCGGAAAGCTCCGCTGCGGAAGACCTGTTCGGCAATGCGTCGGACGCCAGTCGCCGCAAGGCGCCAGCCGACGCCGGCTCGTCGCCGGCCAGCTGGAATGGCGCAAGCGCCGCGGCCGCGAGATGCGCCTTCAGGAATTCGCTTTCGAAGAAATCATCGAGCGCAACATCAGCGCTGGCGAGCGGCGGCGGATCAAGCCCGACCGGCGCCGCGTCGAGCAGCGCCGAAAGGGTATCAAAGCCCATCGTCGCTCGGCCCGCCGCCTTCATGAAATCCGGCCAGGCGGCCAGCGCCTGCGCCGCGCCGTCGCCGAGCGCATCAGCGACCGACAGGCCGGCGTCGGACGTTTCGAGGAGCATCGGGGCTTCGCCGCCAGCGCCTTTCAACCACGAACGCCGCGCGCGACGACGACCAAGATCGTTGGCGTCGGCATAAAGCCCCAGTCGCCGCCAGATATCGTTGGAGACAGCCGGCGCCGCGACCTCGCCCGGACGCTCCGCGCCCGTCCTGAGGACGACGACCGAGGCCCCGCGCGAGGCGGCGCAGGCCGCGGCGGCGAGGCCGGCAGGTTCCGCGCCAATGACGATCAGATCGACGATCTCAGCGCTCATGCCGCGCGCTCCGGGCGCGCGCCGCCGGAACCCATCGTCTTCGTCGCCGGACGGACCGCCATCGTGTCACCCTTGCTACGCCGCACGCCGAAGCCGGCGCCGACGGCAAGTCTGCGCCGCTTCTGCAGTATTGATCAACTCGCGACCGCCGAAGCGGCGGGCGCTCAGCAGCCAGCAGCAGCCTTGAGACTCGCCGCCGGCTTGAATCTGAGGGCTTTCGACGCCTCAATCTGCAAGGGTTCGCCGGTGCGCGGGTTGCGGCCGGTGCGCGCCGGGCGCTCAGCAATCGTGAAGGTGCCAAGGGTTCCGATCACGTACTTTCCTTCATCGCGAGAGCGTTTCAGGCCGTTTTCAATTTCGCCGAAAACAAGTTCGACAATCCGTTTCGCGTCGGCATTGGAAAGCTCGCCGGCCGCGGCGACATTCGCGATGAATTCAGTCTTGCTCATATCAAACCCTGCATACTGATTTCGAAGAAACGGCGCGCGGCACGGCGCGCCAGCGAAGGATCGTGAAGTCAGGCGTGATTTCGTTTCTTTTGCAAGACGGCGGCGCATGCGCTCGCGCGACCGTCAAACGTCGTCCTCATGCGATGCCGCCGGCGGCAAGGTGAGTTCTATGCGAAGGCCCGGCCGGGTCGGCGGTTCGCCAATGCGCTTTGCATCGGCGAGAACGAGAGCGGCGCCGTGGGCGCGGGCGACCGCAGCGACGAGGCTGAGGCCGAGCCCGCTGCCTTCGCTTGTGCGGCTGCGCTCCAGACGGACGAAACGCTTGAGCACGCTTTCGCGATCCTCGGCGGGAATGCCCGGACCGTCATCCTCCACCGCCAGCATGATCCGTCCATCGCGCATCGGCGCTACCTCGACGAGCAGCCGATCGCCGCCGACCGCGTACTTCAACGCGTTGTCGAGCATGTTGGCGAGCGCCTGGCCGATCAGCGCGCGCGAGCCGCGCGCCGGAGGCGTCCGTTGCACGGCAAGGGTCAGGTCGAAGCCGGCTTCCTGGGCGGCCGGTTCGTAGAGCTCCGCCAGTTCCTCCGCGAGCGCGCCGACGTCGAGCGGCGCCATGCCGCCAGCCCCCTCGCCGGATTCGATCCGGGCGATCGACAACAATGCGTTGAACGTGCCAAGCATCCGCTCGGAGTCGCGCAGGGTCGCGCGCAGGGCTTCTTCCTTGGTCTGATCGTCAGCATTGATTGCATCGTTGAGGCGCGCCTGAATCCGCGTCAGCGGCGAACGAAGGTCATGGGCGATATTGTCCGAGACTTCCTTCATGCCGGTCATCAAACGCTCAATCTGGTCGAGCATCGCGTTGAGGTTCATCGACAGGTGGTCAAGCTCGTCGTTCGAGCCGTTCAGCGCGATGCGGCGCGACAGGTCGCCATCGCGGATCGCGCGCGAGATGCGGTTCACCGCCTCGACCCGGCGCAACAGCGACCGCGAAAAGGCGAGCCCTATCAGGAGGCCAAGCGCGATCGTCGCCGCGCCAATGCGCGTGATCTGCTCCCGCGAGCGATCGCGCAGCCCTTCATGGCTCGTGATGTCGCGGGCGACGAATACGAGAAACGAGGTTTCCACGTCTGGCGATGTCTTGAACCGGCGCAGCTTGCCGCGCCCGCGACGGGTTTCCTCGCCGATCGGACGGCCGGCGGCGTCGACCGTGGTCCGTTCATAGGTGAAATTGAAGAACCCCTCGCCCGCGGCCAGCGCCTCGGCCGGCAGGGCTGTCAGGTTCCCCGCCAGCAGGGCGCCGGAAGGCGCGCCGATCATCATGTAAACGCCGTTGTCGCGCCACGCCGCGCGTTCGCGGATCAGCCGCCGCAGCGTGCCCGGCCCCTCGTCCTGGAAGACTTCGCCGAGGACGACGAGATCCTGATTGATGATTTGATCCGTTTGCCGATCGACAACCGCGAAAGTCGATCCATAGAAAAAGACGCCGAGCGCCGTGACTGAAATCGCAAAGACGACGACATAAAGGAACGTGAAGCGAATCGCGGTCGTGCGCATGAGGCGCGGCAGGCCTGACAGGCGGCGCGAGCGGGACTTTCGGCGTCGCCTCCTCGTCCGCTTGCGCCGGACCGGCGAGGGCTGGCCCGACCCGGGCGCGACCGCAGGCCGGGACGGCGCCTCGCCGGCGAGATCCAAGTCGCCGCCGGTTTCCGGAGCGGTCCGAGGGTCGGGGACGGCCGCATCGGCGCCGTCGCCGACCGCCGCGTCGTCATCGCGAGGTTCGGCGTCCGACGGCGCGACGCGCGCGCCGACGGTTGTCGCCGGGGACGTCAATCGTCCTCCGTGATCGTGTAGCCGGCGCCCCGGATGGTCTTGAGCAGAGGTTTGTCGAAGTCCTTGTCGATCTTCGCGCGCAGGCGCGAAATGTGGACGTCGATGACGTTCGTCTGCGGATCGAAATGGTACTCCCAGACATTCTCCAGGAGCATCGTCCGCGTCACCACCTGGCCGGCGTGACGCATGAGATATTCAAGCAACCGGAACTCGCGCGGCTGAAGCTCGATCTTGCGGCCGTCGCGACGGGCCGTCCGGGTCAGGACGTCAATCTCCAGGTCGCCGACCTCGTAACGGGTCGTGACGTTCGCCGGCGCCGTGCGTCGCTTGCCGAGCGCTTCGATCCGGGCAAGGAGCTCCGGGAAGGCGTAGGGCTTCACAAGATAGTCGTCGCCGCCCGCCTTGAATCCCTTGACGCGATCGTCGACCTCGCCAAGCGCCGACAGAAAAAGAGCCGGCGTTTCGTCGCCGTCCTCGCGCCGCCGGTTGAGGATCGAAATGCCGTCGAGCTTCGGCAGCATGCGGTCGATCACGTAGGCGTCGTAGTCGCCGGCGGTCGCCATATTGAGGCCCGCCTCGCCGTCGAGGGCATGGTCGACGACATGACCGGACTCCCGAAGGTTCTTCGCCAGATGGGCCGCCGCGTCGGAGTCGTCCTCGATCAACAGAATGCGCATATCGCCTCGCTTTCGCCGCGTCGCGCGGCCTCTTGGCCGATCCCCGGCGGGCGCAGGGGAAAGGATACCACAGTCGCAATAAACCGTTCGATAAGGAGAATTCTTATCGAACGGTCAGGTCTGGTCTTCAACTTGGTTTTCGGTAAGCCGCGCGTTGGCGGCCGGCGAAACCTAGCCGTCGGCGCCAATCGGCAGAGCGGCGAAGCGCTTCTGCGAACCTACCTGCAGGCGCAGGAGCACCGCGTCCTTGCCTTCTTTCCTGGCGGCCTCGACCCGGGATTCAAGCGCCGCCGAGGTAGTGACCGCTGCGCCGTCCACCTCGAGGATCACCATGCCTTCGCGCAGGCCCGCCTCCGCCGCCGCGCCGCCGCGGCGAACCGCCGAGATAACGACGCCGTCAACGTCGTCCGGGATGCGGAAAAGGTCGCGCGAACGCCGGGACAGCTCCTCGACGCGGACGCCGAGTGATTGCGACATGTCGCCTTCGCCCGGCGAGTCGCCCGCCCCCTCGACCGGCGAGGCGTCGTCATCGGCCCCCCGCGCGCCGAGCGTTACGTCGATCGTCCGCTCACGGCGGTCCCGGACGAGGACGACCTTGACCGTCTCGCCCGGCGCATATGACGAGATCTTCCGAGACAGGTCGATCGTGTCCGCCACCTTCTCGCCATTGATCGACAGGATGAGATCGCCGGCCTTGACGCCGGACTTCGCCGCCGGCGTGCCTTCGAGCACGTCCTCGACGAACGCGCCTTCCGTGTTCTGACGGCCGATCGCCGCCGCGAAGGTGGAGTCCAGCTCGCGCAGCGAGACGCCGAGCCAGCCGCGGGTCACCGAGCCATTGTCGATGAGCTGGTCGACGGTGCCGCGCGCGACGCGTGCCGGAATCGCAAAGCCGATGCCGACGCTGCCGCCGTTCGGCGAATAGATCGCCGTGTTGACGCCCACCACGCGGCCCTGCAGGTCGAAGGTCGGCCCGCCCGAATTGCCGCGATTGATCGGCGCGTCGATCTGGATGTAATCGAGGAACTGGCCCTGCCGGTTCTCGCCGCCAATTGCCGAGACAATGCCGCTGGTGACGGTGCCGCCGAGGCCGAACGGGTTGCCGACTGCGACGACGGTTTCCCCGACGCGGAGGTTCACGTCGTCTGCGAATTCAACAAAGCGCTGGCCCCGGGGCGGTTCGACCTTGACGACCGCAAGGTCCGTCAACGGATCGGTGCCGACAAGGGTCGCGTCGAGTTCGTCGCCGTTCGCAAGCCGGACGCGGATGGCGTCGGCTTCCTCGACGACGTGGTTGTTCGTCACGATATGGCCGTCGCCATCGACAAAAAAGCCGGACCCCTGCGCGGACATGCGCTGGGTCGGCGCCTCATTGTTGTCGCCCGGCCCGCCGCGGCCGCCTTCGAAGGGATCGCCGAATCGGAACTGGAAGAACTCCTGAAACGGATCAAAACCGGTCGGGCGCTCAACCTCGCGCTCAACGAGGATCGAGACGACGGCCGGCGAGACTCGCTCGACGAGATCGGGGATCGAAACCTGGCCTTGCGCGGCCGATTGCGGCGAAAGGAGACGTGGCGCCTGGGCGCTTGCGCTGGGGGCGTAGGCGTTCAGCCCGACAACCCCGACAGCGCCGCCGAGCGCCGCCGCGCCGAGCAACATCGCCTTGAAGCCGCCGATGCGGCGCGCGCCGGGCGCGCCCGCCGTATGACCGTTGGAATTGCGTTCGTGTGTCATGTCAGATCGTACGCTCATGGTTAACTGTCGTCTCCAAGGATGTTCCCGCCGTCCCGACTGATCGGGATGTATGCACGCCGAGCATGGCGGAAACCCGGCGCAGTTCATTAAAACTCGGTAATGTTAGCCTGTGCCGGACTCAATCTCGACCCTCTCGGCGAGCATGCGGTGGACCGGGCACTTGTCGGCGATCTCCAGCAGGCGGGCGCGCTGGTCAGCGTCGAGCGGCCCGTCGACCCACACGGTTTTCACAAGCCGGCGCGAGACATGGGCGTCGGTTCCGGGCGCGCGTGAGACATCAACGCGCAGCCCCGTCAGCGGCCAGTCCTTGCGCCTTGCGTACATCCGCATGGTGATCGCCGCGCAGGCCGCCAGCGCCGCCTCGACGGTCCGGGTCGGGTTCGGGCCCAGGCCGGCGCCGCCGTCCCCGACGCCGGCGTCGAGGACGAAGGGATGGCCGTCGATCGAGACGTCGACCGCCAGCGATTCGCTGACCCGGGCGACGGCCCGGGCGCCGCCGGGCAATGGCTCAACGTCAGGCGCGCCGCCAACCGGCGGCCGGCCAGACAGAGCTTCGCCAGGCGGCGCTTCTCCGGTCGCAGCCGCAGCGTCGGCGACAAAGCGCGACGCCCAGGCGGCGATCGTCCGCGCGGCGTAACGGGCGTCCTTCGGATCGGACAGCAGGTGGTCCGCGTCATCGAGGCTGACGAAACTCTTCGGGTGCTTCGCCGCAATGAACAGCTCGCTCGCATTGTCGATGCCGACGGTTTCATCGCGCGGGGCATGAAGGATAAGGAACGGCATTTTCAGCGCCGCCGCCGCATCGCGCACCCGCGCGCCGGCGATGTCGTCAAGGAATTGCTTTTTGATCGTAAACGGACGACCGGCGAGCGAAATGGTCGCAGCGCCCCTAGCCTCTATCTCGTCGCGGCCTTGCTCAAGCTGCCGGGCGACATGGGCCGCTTCGGAAGGCGCGCCGATCGTCGCAACGCCCCTGGCCTCAGGGATGCGCCGCGCGGCGACGATTGCCGCCGCGCCGCCGAGCGAATGTCCTATCAGCAGGGACGGCGCCTCATGTTCACGCCGGAGAAAATCCGCGGCCGCAACAAGATCGTCGACATTCGAGGAGAAGTTGGTGTTCGCGAAGTCCCCTTCGGATCGTCCGAGTCCGGTGAAATCGAACCTGAGAACGCCATAGCCTTCGTCGGCGAGGGCGCGGGCGACGTCGCGCGCCGCCCGGATGTCCTTTGAACAGGAAAAGCAATGGGCGAAGAGCGCGAACGCGCGCGGACCGCCCGCCGGCATGTCGAGGGCGGCCGAGAGCATGCCGCCCTGGGATCCTTCGAAGGTCGCTTTCATTGTCGTCGCGGTCATCGCTCGCCTTCTCCATTCGCGCCTCGCGCGCTCAGCCTCATGTCGCCCCGCCCGCGCGCGCCTGAAAGCGGTCGGGTTCCAGCCTCTGGTCCCAAAATTCTCGCGCCTGATTTTTGCAAGGGCGCGCGCGGGCTTAAGACGCGCAGGCCCGGCGCGGCGATCATGTTCGATCAAAATCCCGGCATCGGCGCGGCGGCGGCCGCCATCCGCCGGCGCGTCATTCCGCGAGCGCCGCCGCGGCGGCGCGTTCCTGCAGGAGAGCGGCCGCGCCGGGTTCGATCAGCGGCGAGGCGATATCGAGCAAGGCGGCGAACCGATCTCGCGCGCGACGCCTCAGATCGCCTTCCGCGGCGCGGATCTCGCGGACGAGATCGTTCGCATACCGACCGATATAGCTCGCAGCGTCCTCCGCCCCGGCCGCCGCCCACGGCCGGCGCAGGGCGTCGGCAAGGCGCGGCGCGTCCGCGAGGAATCCCGCCGCGCGCCCGGCGCGATCGAGAAGCTCGGCGCAGGCTTCGACGTCAACGTCCGGACGCGGCGTAAACAGCAGCGTCGATCCATGAGCCTGTCGCACCGGCGTCGCCGTGCGCAGGGCGGCGCGCGCCTGCTCCACGGCGCGGGCGAGCGCCGTCGCGGCGAGATCGCGACTCGCCTCGACCCTGTTCGTCAGGGCGCCGTCGGCGGCGGCGCGGGTCGCAGCGGCGATCCCTTCGGCGAAGGCGGCGCAACGCTCGAAGCGCGACGCCGCGTCGCGCGGCTCGAACCCGCGCTCGCCGTCGCGTTCAATGTCGCGCACGAGGATTTCAAGATCGCCGAACAGGAGGTCCGCAAGCGCCCCCGCCGCCGGTTCGCGCCGAAGACGGTAGTAGAGCGGCATCGCGCTCCATGGCTGGTCCATCCGTCCGGCGAAGAACATCAGGATATAGCCGGCGTCGCGGGGGTGCGCCGCGGCGGCCTCCATGAACAGCGCTTCGGCGTCGCGCAGCCCTGCGTCGCTTAGCTTTTTCAGGCCGAGCGGAAATCGCGCGCGGGCCGCGACAAGCTGGTCCCGGATGCGGCACAGCCGCGCGATCTCCATCAGGTCGTCGAACACGAGCGCGCCGGCCTCGCCGCCCTCGCCCTCGCCAAGCCACGCCGCTGCGGCGCGGAAAAAGCCGGCGTCCCGTCCGGCGCGCGCTTCGACCGCCGAAAGGTCGTCCACGACGGCCGCATACAGATGATCCAGCGCCTCGACGAGGCCGCGATCGGCGGCGGCCTTCGTGGCGAGCGCGCCATTGTCGGTAGGATCGGCGATCAACGCCGAGACGCGGCCCGCGGCAGCGGCCGCGCGCGGGCAATTGTCGCTGCGGGTGAGGAAGCGCCAGACAGGCGCGAGGCTCGTTCGCGGTATCCGGGCAAGTCGCTTGCGACCCTTGCGGGCGGCGGTGAAAAAGGCGTCGAACGGCTCGAAAAAGCGCCGGCGCGCATCGGCGCGGCGCGCGGGGAAATATTCCGCAGACGGAATTCGACGCCGCAGGAGGGCGATCAGGCGTTCGCGCGGCAGCGCGTCGAGGGCGTCGGCGTCGCGCGCCGAACCGGACCCTGGCGTCGCCTTTTCGAGATCCCGGTCCCTGGCGTGATCTGCGGCCCGGCCGCGCTCCGCCGCCCGTTTTTCCACGGCCGCAAAGAGCTTCGTCGTCGCGGACAGGGGCAGCGTGTCAAGAAACCGGTCGAGCCGGCCAAACAGGTCCTTCTCGTCATCGGCGTCCTCAGGGGCCGCCTCCTTCCCGGCGGCGCCGGTTCTGGTCGCGCCGGGTCTGGTCGCGCCGGTTCTGGTCGCGTCGGTTCTGGTCATCGTGGCGGCGTTCGCACCTTATCGACGGGGGCGGCGGACATTCCGGGACGATAGGCCGATGCGGCTCATATTGGAATTGGCCGAGAATATGCGAGGCCTCACACGTCGGCGAAGCGCGCGCGGGTCTCCTTTGAGGCGCCGCCGGACCAGCCGCGCACGAACGCCTCAAGCTCCGGGTCCCCGCCCTCGGGCAGCATGATCTTGAGCTTGACGAACTGATCGCCCGTCGCGCCCTCCCGCTGCGCGATCCCGCGGCCGCGCAGGCGCAATGTAGTGCCTGAATTCGCGCCGCGCGGGACAGTCACCGCAACGTCGCCCTCGATTGTTGGCACCGTGATCTTTCCGCCCAGCACCGCCTCTTTGAGGGTGATCGGGGCCTCCAGATGGATATCGAGGCCATCGCGCTCGAATAAACGATGTGCACGGACGGTTACCTCGACATAGACGTCGCCGGGCTGGCCGCCGCCGGGGCCTGGCTCGCCCTGGCCGCGCAGCCGAAGGGTCTGGCCGTCCTCAAGGCCGGGCGGCGCCTGGATGTCGAGGGTGCGCCCGTCGGGCATGGTCACGCGCTTGCGCGCGCCGAGGGCGGCTTCGAGGAATTCCACCTCAAGCCGGTATCGCAGGTCGCGGCCGCGGGTCGGCGCGCCCTTGAACCCGCCGCGGCCCGCACCGCCATCGCGCGATCGCGCGCCAAAGAGATCCGCAAACAGATCGGAAATGTCGGAAAACTCGCCCGGACCTTCCGACGCGCCGAACGGACCGTCGCGGCCGAAGCCAGGCCCGGATCCAGCGCCGGCGCCCGGACCGCCGCGGGGATAAGCGCCCGCGCGCATCCGCTCCCGGCCGTCAGCGTCGATCTCGCCGCGGTCGAAACGGCGGCGCCGCTCGGCGTCGCCAAGAATGTCAAAGGCGGCCGAGACTTCCTTGAACTTGTCTTCGGATTTCGCATCGCCCGGATTGCGGTCCGGATGGTGCAGCTTGGCGAGCTTGCGGAACGCGGCGCGGATTTCCGAATCCGTCGCCGACGGCGCCACGCCGAGAACTGTGTACGGATTGCGCGCCAACCTCGTCGTCCTTTCAAAACCCGTCCAGAATACTCAAACCAGACCAGTGAGGCCAAACCAGTGAGGCCAACCCATTCCGCCAATGCCAGAACGGCCGCGCCGCCGGAACGCCCGCCGATGCGGCCTGCATAAGATGCGCGTTCGAACGGGAAATTAAAGACCTACCCGCGTCCCCCGCCGCCCTATTCCCGCTGCGCGCTTCGGCGGCCAATGCCGTCCTGGGCCATGTCACCCGATGACGACGCGACCGCCCTCAGTTTCCCGTCGCCCTCGAGGGCCATCCCAGCGACATGTTCCCCGCCAACAACTTCCCTGCCGCTGAATTCGCCGCCCGCCGACCGATCCCGCCAGACGAAGCGGTCGAAGATCTCGACAAGCTCCGCCGACCGCAGGGGCTTGGCGAGCACCCCATCGACGCCCGCCTCGAAACACGCCGTCCGGTCGTCCGAGCCGACGGCCGCCGTCAGCGCGATGATCGGCGTCGTCGACCAGGGCGCAGACGACGCGCGGATTGCGCGCGTGGCGGTCAGGCCGTCCATTTCCGGCATGTGAATGTCCATCAGCACGACGTCGAACCGGCGTTCGGCGATCCTCTCCAGGGCGATGCGGCCGTTTTCCGCCTCGACGATCGTTACGTCATAGTCGGCAAGCAGCGCCGCGACGACCTTTCGATTGACAAGATTGTCCTCAACGACGAGGGCCGCGCCGCCGGTGCGGCTCGGCGCGTCAAGCACCACGTCGAATTCATCTTCGGCCGGCGCCTCGCCCATGTCGACCACCACCTCGATGGTAAAGGTCGAGCCCTTGCCGGGCGTCGACGCGACCGTAAGGGCGCCGCCCATAGCCTCGACGATGGCGCGGCTGACCGAAAGACCGAGACCGGTGCCGCCGAACCGCCTTGTGATCGAATTGTCGGCCTGTTCGAACGCCTCAAAGATGCGAGCGCACTGTTCGGGCGTCATCCCGATGCCGGTGTCCGCGACCTCGATGACGACGCGCGCGCGGCCCGGCCCCGGCTCGCCTGAGCCCGCTGGGCCCTCGTCGCCGGCCGCGTCCTCATCCGGCAAGCCGTTGAGGCGCCGCTCGATCCGCGCGATCGCCGCGGCCATCCGATCGCGCTCCGGGTCGCCGGACGGCGGCGCCTTGACGATCTCTGTAAGGAGCTTGATGGAGACCTCGCCCTGGTCGGTGAACTTTACGGCGTTGGAAACGAGGTTGACGACGCACTGGCGCAGGCGCCGGCCGTCGATGCGCAGATAGGGCGCGGCGACCCGCTCCACGTCATAGATCAGGTTGATGTCCTTGCGCATCGCGCCCGGCTGGAACAGCGTCGCGGACTGGGCGACGAGGTCCCGGATGTCCTCGTCGGCGAACTCCAGCTCAAGCCGGTCCGCCTCGATCTTCGAGTGGTCCAGAATTTCGTTCAGGAGCTCCAGCAGCGCATCGCTGGACGCAACGACCACGTCGAGCTTTTCGCGCTGGTCCGGCGTCAGCTCGCTGTCGCGGAGCGCCTCGGTCATGCCGATGACGCCGTTAAGGGGCGTGCGCAGCTCGTGGCTCATCTTGGCGAGGAATCGCGACTTGGACAGGTTCGCCTCGACCGCCTTCATCTCCTGGTCGCGCGCATCGGCCATCGCGCGCCGCAGCCGGCTGATGTAATCCGTACGCGCAGCATATGTCGCGAGGAGAGCGCCGACGAAAGCGAGCGCCGTGACCGCCGGCACCGCCGTTCGCGATTCGACCGACAACCACGCGCCGGTCGCAAGAAACGACAGCGCCATCGGCCCTGCTGACGTGGCGTAAATCAGCCGCGAGTTGGCGTTGTGCACCGTCAGATTGATCAGGGTGCCGGCCATGAAGGCCGCCGCCGCGAACGTCGCCCAGGCGGCGCCATTGGCCATCAGTACCCAGACGGGAAAGGTGAACGTCGCCGCAGTGACGACGCTGAGCGCGGCGAAGCCGGCGACGGCGCCGCGGTCGATCCGCTCGCGGTCGGTCTGGAAGTACCGGCGGTAGCAGGCGACCTCCGCCCCGAGCAGCGCTGCGACAAGCGCCCACCAGGCCGCGGCAATCGTCGGCCCGACGACCGCCGCCACGACGCAGGCGACAACGCCGGCGATGCCGAGGCGCATCGGGTATTCCCGAACGACCGCATCGCGCGTGCCCTTGTAGGCCGAAACAGCTGTGTCGGTGGCGGTCATGCCGCGCAAACGCTCTCCCAGGTCCTGCCCGGCTGGGTCCGCGCAAGATATTGAGAAATATGCGCAAGCCCATTGACGCGGCGTTAATCGAGCGGCGCGCGCGGCGGGTCACGGGGCGATCGTCAACCCCGCGGCGACGCCGGAGCCGACAAGGTCGGAGACCTGGGCGACGCGCACCTCGAACGGCGCCGCCGGCCCGCCGGGCCCGAAGTCCGCCGCCGCCTTGGCGGCGTCGTAGGCGAATACCGGCGCGGCGAGCGTTTCCCGGCGCAGGACCGCCCCGCCGGCGACGATCTCGACCTCATAGCGCTCGTACGCCTCGCCGAGGGGCGCGTCGGCCGTCGTCCAGCCATCGCCGCCGATCCTCGTGCGGCGGATCCACGAAACCGACCAGCCGCCAGCGGCCCTTTCGGCCTTCAAATGAACGGGCGACAGGGGCGCGAGCGCCCGCATGGCCGGCGTCAGGGTCGTTTCGGCATAGGCGTCGCTGGTCGCCGGGGCCTCGCCTGCCGGCCCGGCGGCGAGGACGAGTTCAAGCCCGAGCGCGTCAAGGGGGATGGCAATTTCGGAAAGGCCGGCGTCGACAAGGGCGACGCGCGCGCCGGCCGCCGCGCCAAGGGCGGCGAGGTCTTCCGTGCCCGCCTGCCCGCGCAGAAGAGTCGATAGGGTCCAGACGCCGTCGACGCCGAGCGTCGCGTCGCGGAACTGCACGACCTCGCAGGCGCCGGTTGCGGCGTCGACCTCGACGAGCATGGCGTTCGCGCCGGCGAGCGTCTCCTCCGCCGGTCGTGAGGCGAGAGACCCATGAAACAGCCGGATCCGAAACGATGCCTGCAGCCACAGGCCGCTGGGGCCATCGAAGGGGGCGAGCGCCGCGTCGAGCCGGCCAAAGGCGCCGCGCGCCTCGACGATGCCGGCAAGCGCGCCATCTCCTGCGTCGCCCGCGCGCCGGCGATAGACCGCGATGCGGCCCGGCCAGGGCGAGGCGAACGCCGCGGCGCGAATGGCGGCTGGATCGTCATCGTCGCGCAACAACGGCGCATCGAAACAGGCGACGGCCGGCGGCCCGAACGCCGGCGGCCGCGGCGGCGCAGAGGGCGTCGCGATGTCCGCCGGCGCGCGATAGGCGTCGCGAGCGATGCGCACCGCCTCCACCCGGCGGTCGAGGCCGTCCGAGATTTCCGCGATGCGATAGCGGCGCGGCGCGCCCGACCCCGGCGGCGCAAGCTCAATCGCGTCGCCCGGCTCGAGGCGGGCCGCGGACGGCGGCAGGCGGAACGTCGCCGTCTCCAGCGAGACATGGGCCTCGGCGAGCATCGCCCGGGCGCGCGCGGCCGCCTCGCCGGCGTCGATCACGACCGGCGCGTCGATGCCAGCGGCGCGCGCATCGGCGCGGCCGGGCTCAACCGCCTCGACGACGCCAGGCAGATAGTCCGCGCCCTCGTCAATGAACCCGAAGCGCAGGGCGGCGGGCGCATCCGTCCGGTGCTCGCGCGCGACCGAGAGCGCAGGGTCGCGGCCGTCGACAACGAGATCGTCCGCAGGCCAGGCAATCGTCGCGGCGCCGGCGCGGGCGCGGAACCGCAACGCGCCGCCGGCGTCGAGCATGTCGAACTGGTAGATTGCGGCGAGCGGCTCAAGGCTGGCGCGCGGGCTCATCGGCCGGTCAAGAGCGTAGCCGGCGAGCGTGCCCTCAAGGCCGGACGCGTCGACCGCCACCGCCCCCGCCTCGGCCGCGAGCGCCTCCACGAGGCGGCCCAGCGGCGCCGCGCCGAGCCGCCCGTTCAGCCAGTGCCCGCGCGCCCAGTTGGCATGGTCGCCCCAGACATCCGGAAGCGCCGGAAAGAACGGATAGGGCCGCGCGTCCCAGGCATAGGCGTAGAGCCGGTCCGCCGCGACCATCGACCCTTCGTAAACGGAGGATATTGGATTGTTCGCCGCCGCCGACCAGTGGGCGAGGTGCGCCTCAAGGAACCGGCGCTGGGCGAGGTCGTCGCGCGCGCCGGAGGAGAAATGGGGAAACGCGCTTTCCGCGCTCTTCGGGTCGTAAAAGACGTTCGGCTGGTTCGCGCCCTTGTCGACGGCGGGACACCCGATTTCCGTGAACCGGATCGGCTTGCCTTCCGGGACCCAGGCGGTCGGCGTCGCGGACCGCACGCCGCCCGGCCGGTCGTGGTGAGCGTTCGACCACCAGCCGCCGAGGTCCTTAGGGCGGAAAACCCAGTCCTCGCCATGGGCGCCGTCGATGATCGGCGTGCGGACCTGCGCGGCGCGGTCGGCGTCGCTGGCGTAGTGCCAGTCGAACCGCTCGCCGCCGGCGATATTCGCGCCGAGATAGGCGAGGTCCGTCGGCCCGGCGAACCCGGCGAGCGCGTCGGCATGGCCCTCGCCGTCGCGCCAGTCGGCGAGGGGCAGATAGTTGTCGATGCCGACGAAGTCGACATTGGCGTCGGCCCAGAAAGGGTCGAGGTGGAAGAAGACGTCGCCCGACCCGTCCGTAGACTGATGGCCGAAATACTCCGACCAGTCCGCGCCATAGGAGATTTTCGTCGCGGGGCCGAGCGCCGCGCGCACGTCGGCGGCGAGCGCGCGCAGCGCCGCCACCGCCGGATAGCCGCCCGCCTCGTCGCGCAAGGTCGTGAGGCCGCGCAGCTCCGAGCCGATGATGAACGCCTCGACGCCGCCCGCCGCTGCGCACAGGTGCGCATAGTGGAGGATAAAGCGCCGGAACGACCATTCCGCCGGACCGGCATAGGCGACCTCTCCGTCTACGATCGAAAAGTCCGCCGGCGCCGCCGCGCCGAAGAACGCCGCGACGTCGGCGGCCGCGCCGGCGGTTGCGTCGGCGGCGCTCGCAATCCGCCCGCGCCAGGGGAACGCGGCCTGCGACGCGCCGCCATAGGGGTCGGCAAGCTCATTGCCCGGCGGCACGTCCATCAGGATGAAGGGGTGGAACATCACGTCGAGGCCGCGGGCGTTCATGTCGGCGATCGCTTCCGCGACGGCGCGGTCGGCTGGCGTGCCTCCATAGGCCGGCGCGCCGTCTAGGGTCGAGACCACATGGGCGGCGGCGCGGCCGACGCCCCCGGCGCGCCACTCGTAAGGCTCGGTCGTCTTCGCGGCGGATTCGACGCCGGGCCGCAGCTCGCAATCGCCGGCGTTGAGGTCGTCGCCGAACCACGAGACCACGAGCGACGCCGCGGCGAGGTTCGGGGCGGCCGACTGGAGCGCGTCCATCGACACGGCGAAGTCGGTCTCGCCGCCGCCGGCGTGGCGGTTCTCGACGACGGCGACGCCTTCGCCCTCGATCCGGCGCACCGGCGTCGTTCCGTAGACGAACTCCCCTGACGACGGGATGACCGTGACGGCGGTGAGCGCATTTTCCAGCGCGCCCGGATCGTCGCGGCCGAGCGAACGCTCCACCTCGAAGGAAAGCTGCGGGATGCGATTGCCGAAATCGGCGAGCGGCAGGTCCTCGAACACGACATAGGCGAGGCCGCGAAAGCCGGGGGCCGCGCCCTCGATGGCGGCGATCAGATCGTCCGATCCTTGCGTTTCGTCGCCATGATAGATCCGCATATTGATCTTCGACAGGTCGAGCGGGCGGCCGTCGGCCCAGACGCGCCCGACCCGGTCGATCGGACCTTCGCACAGGCCCACCGCGAACGAGATGGAATAGGCGTATTCCGTGATCGTCGTGCGCGATGACGGCCCGCCCTTGCCGCCGGCGCTTTCGCTTGTCGTCGATGCGGTTTCCCGGAAGCGCGCGGCCCAGATGATCTGTCCCGCGACGCGCGCCCGGCCCCAGACGCGCAGGACGCCGGCGCCTTCAGTGGACGACTGCACCTGGAACGCCTCCAGGCGCGGCCCCTCGACCGAGCGGCGGCGCGGCCCGAGGATGGCGTTGGTCGCCGCGCTCGCGGCGAAGCTCGCCGCGGTGACAGCGACGGTGCGCGCGAGAATCGAGCCGACGCCTATCTTGCCGACGGCGCCGGCAAGGCCGGCCGCGGCGGTGACGATCAGTTGCGCCATGGGGCGCCTCCATTGATGTCGCCGGGAAACGACAACGCCTCGGCGAGGCGCTCCGTCCACCAACGGTTGAACCAGCTTTCGATAACGGCGCGGCCCGCATAGGCGTGCGCAAAGCGATCCTGGTCCGTCATGATCCCGCAATGGCGCACCGGACCCCCTCGGACGATGCGGAACATCAGGACGTCTCCAGGCCGCGGCGCGCCGTCGCGGTGCGCAAGATGCCGGCGCGCGGCGGAGAGCAGGGGCTCGCTCGCGGCGAAGCGCTCGTTCCAGTCCGGCCCATAGGGCGGCGGCGCCTCCGGCTCGGCGCCGTAAAGCTCGCGCCAGACGCCGCGCACGAGGCCGAGGCAGTCCGCGCCCGCGCCCTTCGCGCTCGCCTGGTGGCGATAGGGCGTGCCGAGCCAGCCGCGCGCCAGCGCAACGACCGCGGCGGGATCCGCCGTTAGCGGACGATTGACCGCAACGGTCATCGCCTGCCCCCGTCATTGTCGTCGGCGCGGACGGGATAGCTCACCGCGACGTCATTGCCGGGCATCAGGTGAAAGCCGCGGAAATTGACGAGGTTCGCGAACTTGCCGGCGCACGTCTCCGCGTCGCGGCGGCACCCGGCCGCGACCGTGAAAGCGTCGCCGGCTGCGATGGGCCCGCCGGCTGGCAGCCAGAGGTCGACGCGCGCCGCGCCGCCCGCGAGCCGGCGATGACCTTTGACGTGGGCCTGCGTTCCGGCGTTTGCGCCGCTCTGCCACGCAACGACGCCGTGCACGAACCATCCGTCCTCGAACGGGGCGAGGCCGGACGCCTCGAAGCCAAGCTCGTCCAGCGCGGCGACAACGACGCCCTCGCCCCGGTGCGCCGCCGCGCCGAGATCGACGCCGCAGCGGGCGTCGCCGACGACGGCGTCGCAATCGCGCTGATAGACGCGGCCGACGGTCCGGCCGAGCTGGTGGCCGAGGCCGCGCAGTTCCGCGCGAAAGCGGCCATCCTCGCGCGTCGTCTCGCCGATCGTCGCGACGGCGAGGCGCAAGCGCCGCGACGGGTCGCGCCAGTCGACGCGCCACATCTCCACGGTCGCGTCATCGTACCTGCCGGCCGCGAGGTCCGCCGCCGTCACCCGGTCCGACGCGAACGCGCCGGCGATTTCCGCGTTGTCGATGGCGAGGTCGGCGCCCGCGACGAGGGCCGCGCCGTCGGCGCCGCCGTCGGGGTCGAAGAGCGTGCCGTCAAAGGCCAGCGGCCGGTCATGGTCGGTGAAGCCGAGCGCGACGCCGTCGACGCGGGTGACGCGCCAGCACGCGCAAAGGGTCGTCGCGCCGCCGTCGAGTTCGGCCTGCAGGGCCGGGTCGATGCTTCTCATGGCGCCACCTCGATAAGCGGCGCGGACGGGATGTCGCCGGCCGCGAAGGCCGCGAGATTGATCCGCAGGCTGTCGGTATCGAACCGCACCGGCGTGTCGAACAGGAATCCCGCGGCAATGTCGGCCCCCGCCGCCGGCGCGGCGTCGAAAGTTACGTTCCCGGTCGTCTCGTCTAGGGAGAATGCCGTCGTCGGCGCGCCGTCGATGGCGAGCAGGACGCTGCCCGCCACCGGCTTGGCGATTGGGCGGACATAGGCGTGGCCGCCGCTGGCGTAGCGTTTCGTCAGTTGAAAGACGGTCGTCTCGCCGTCGCCCGTCCCGATCGGCTGGTCGCTTGCCGCGGGCGGCGTTCCCGCCGCGGCCCCTGGCGGAACCGAGGCGTGGTCGAACGGGTCGCGGAAGCGGAAGCCATAGAGCCTGCCGTGGCGCGCCTCGAAGAAGGCGACGATCGTCTCGATATCGGCAAGCGACCTGACGCCATAGCCTGCGTTGTAGCTGCGGCGCGATCCGGCCCAGGGGCTGTTGCGCTCCTCCCGGCCGGAGGCAAGGGTGACGATGTCCGTCCGACGGGTTGGTCCGCCCTCGGCGTTAAGCGAAATGTCGAGGGGGAAGAGAACTTCGTGAAAGCCGCTCATCGGTTGCGCTCTCCCCTTGCGAGGGCGCGGGCGAGGCCGGCGGCGATTTGCGATTCCGAGGCGCGGAAGCTCGCCGCGTCGGTCACGCCGGGCAGCATGATCGAGACGTTCACCGGCGCCGCCCCCGCGTGGCGGATGCGCCCCGCGGCGCCCGGCGTGAAAATCTCCGGCCCGCGTTCGCCGACCAGGAACGACTGACCCGGCGCAACAAGGCCGCCGTCAGCCCTTCCGCCAGAAATGGCGCCGGAAATGGCGCTCGATGCGCCGCCCGTCAGCGCCGAGGTCAGCAGGGTTTCGATCGGCCTGCGGACGAGACTGTCCGCGAGGTTCGAGGTGAGGTTCGTGACGATCGCCCGCCCGAGCCGCTTCAGGGAAATCTCGCCGGTGCGCGCAGCGCGCGCGAGCTCGCGCTCGATGGCTCTTGCTGCGTCTGCGAAGGCGTCCTCGACGATGAGGGCTGCGGGCGCGAGGCGCTCGGTCGCGATGCGCTCGAACTCGGCTCCCGCGTCGCCGAGGGCGGCGGAAAACTCGCTGGCGTCGACGCCAATTTTCACTGTCATTGTTCTTTATCCGGATATTGCTGCATGAGGCGACGAAGCTCAGCGGCGCGCAGCGGCGCAAGGCCGGCAACTGACTCGCGGGCTTCGAGAAGCCAGCGCCATTCGGCAAGGCCGAGGGCCCAGGCTTCGGACGGGGCGAGGCGAAACTCCGTCACGGCGCAGACGTACCACCGGGCGACGACGCCGACCCCGCCGCGTGCGTCTCCGCCCGTTGCGGCTTTCCCCGCGGCGCGTCGCTCCCGGACAGGGCGGCGAACGCGGCGGCGATCGCCTGGGCGGCGGCGGCGAGATCGACGTCGCTGGCGGCGAGCGCCTCGCGTGACAGTGGCGAGCCGCCGCCGCGCAGCAGCGCCGCGAGGATCGTCAGCATGTCCCCCGCCGCCGGTCGCTTAAGGCGCGCCGACATGGCGTCGAGGCCGCCGCCGAACGCCGCCTCGATCTCCGCCAGCGCGCCGAGGGTGAGCCGCAGGCGGTGGGGGGCGCCATCAATCAGGAGGCTCGCCTCATCCGGCCGGAAAGGGGCGCATTCATTCGTGGGCGTCATGACAAGCTCCCTCATGCCGCTTCGAAGGCGAGCGCGCCGGCCGAGGCGAGCGACAGGGACACCGTCGCTTCGCCATCGTATTCGCCGGCGTAGTCGAGGTTCGTCAGCGCGAACGCGCCGGTGATTGCGCCAAGGCCGGGAATTTCCAGGCGCCAGTTGCGGTTCGCGTCGCCAAAGAACAGCGCCCGCACTGCGCTCGCGACGGCGTCGTCGACAAAGACGCCCGCGCCGGAGACGCTCGCCGCGCGCACGCCCGCGCCCGCGAGCAATTCGCGCCAGCGGCCAGGACTTGTCGCGCTCGTCGCGTCGACGGTTTCCGCGTTCAGCGACAGGGATGCGACGCGCAGGCCCGCGACGGCGGAATACGTTTCGGGCGCGCCGCCGTCGCCAAGCTTCAAGAGGATATCGAGGCCGCGATGGGCTGGCATATGTTGCTCCTTTTACTGATGTCTTTTGATTGCCTCCGCCCCTTCCCCGCGAGGCGCCGCCGCAGGCGACGTCCGGAAGGACGAAGCGGACCGCCAGGGCGCTGCGTCATGGCGCCGGCGCGTCCACTGCGCGAAACCGCATGACGCCGTTCCACGTGCGCCCATCGGCGCGCAGGAAGACGTCGGAGAACACGAACCGCATGGAGACGAGACGACGCCCGGACAGGTCGAGCGGCGCGTCCTGCAATGCGTCATGCAGCGCGGCCATGGCGTCCCGCGTCTCGCGCCGGCCGGCATATCGGGAGAAAATCCTGATGCGGATGTCGTGCTCCAGATGGCCGGGCGCGCCGGCAAGGCCCGCAGTTCGCCATTCGCCATAGCTCGCGAAGGGAAACTCCGGCGCTTCCGGCGCGATGTCGTGGATGCGCGGCGGGTCGCCGAGGATCGCCTTTACGCCGTCGTCGGCGGCGAGGCGCGCGTGCACCGCCGTCTGGAGGATCCAGCCGAGATCGCTCATGGCGCCGCCTCCTCGCCGATCAGGAGGACGCGGTGGCGATCCGCCGCGTCGTCCTCGATCGACATGATCTCGTAATCGACGCCGTCGAAGCGGAAGCGGTCGCCGGGCGCGAGGTCCGCGCGCCGACGGATCGAGGCGGCGGCCCGCCGCAGGCGGACGTTTCGATCGCCGGCAAGGCCGGTCGTTGAAGGCAAACGCTCCACGCGCGCCCACATTGACGCCGCGACGCCATAGCCGACCGCCGCGCCGCCGCCGGCGTCAACGGTCCGGCTCGCCGCCAGAAGCTCGATCCGGTTACGCAGATTGCCGATCATGTGCGCAGCCTCCGCCACGGCGCCATCAGCGCGTTGAGGCTTTCCGGCGAGGTGTGGAAACGGTCGACGCCCGCCGCCTCGCGAAACTCGTAGTAGTGCGCCGCAAGCGCCTTCACCGCGAGCTTCATCGGCGCTGGCGTCGCGTCGGCGTTGGCGTAACCGGCGGTGAAGTCGATCGCGACCGCGCCAAAGCGCCGGGCGGGCGTCAGGGCCGCGCGGAACGCGACGCGCGCCGCATCGCCGAGCCGGACGTTATAGTCGTCCGTATCAATTGTTTCTTCGCCTGCCGCCGTTTGCCGCACGACCGGTCCGATGGCGGAAACCGGGCCGATCGGCAGTTCAATTAGAGAACTGACGGGCGCGTCAAGCGACAGCCGCCAGCCCTGCGCCAGCATCGCGACGCCGAACCGCGCCTCGATCGCCTGGCGCGCGGCGACCCCGAGGCCGGCGACCAGCGCATCCTCGTCCGGACCGTCGACGCGCAGGTGCGCCTTCAGCTCCGCGACGGAGACCGGCTCAGCCGCCGGCGGAGTCAGTAATTGGAGGGACATAACGCAACGCTCCCTGTCCTGTTAATTCCGTTTCCGTCGGCGCGCTTCGTCCAGAGGCGCGGATCGGAGATCCGCGTTCCGAACGACGAAGCGCGCCGCCGCGCCTTAGCTGGCCGCGAACCGCAGGAGCTTGATCGCGTCATAGTCCTGCACGCCGCCGCCGACGCGCTTCGTCGTATAGAACAGCACGTATGGTTTAGCCGTGTACGGATCGCGCAGGACCTGCAGCCCCTGGCGGTCGACGATGAGATAGCCGCGACGGAAGTCCCCGAACGCGATGGAGAACGAGCCGGACGAAATCGCCGGCATGTCCTCGATCTCCGTCACCGGATAGCCGAGCAGGGTGGAGGCGCGGCCAGCTTCCAGCGCGGGCTGCCAGATATAGTTGCCGTCCGCGTCCTTGAACTTTCGCACGCTCGCGACGACGCCCTTGTTCATCGCGAACCGGCCATTGGCGCGGTAGGCCTGCTTCGGCGCGTAGATCAGGTCAAGGAGGATGTCGGCCGGATCGTCCGTGGGGAAAGCGCCATCGGCGCCGGTCGCCACATAGCCGATCTCGTCGACGTCGCGGGAGGCTTCGGCGACCTTGGTCGGATGCAGAAAGCCGGTCGGCTTGTTCGATCCGTTGCCGGAGACGAATGCGGTCGTCTCCTGGGCGGCGAATTCGGCCTGCACCTCGTCGGCGAGCCACTGCTCCACGTCGACGACGGCGTCGTCGAGCAGCGCCTGGGTCGCGGCCGGCATGGCGTAGAGCTCGGCGGTTGCGAAGTCGATCGCCTGCAGGGTCGGGGTCGCGGTTGCGTCGCGCGCGGCGGTCTCGCCGACCCAGCTCGCGACCAACCCGCCAAGGCTCGTCGGCTTGCGGAACACATTGGCGCCGATTTCCCGCACGCTCGCGATCTGGCGCATCGGCGAGGCGTCGCGCACCGCCGCAGCGACAGCCGCCGCGGTTTCCTCCGGCGCGAGATAGCCGCCCTCCGCCGGCGCGCCGATCGAGAGCGACTTCGCTTCGAGCGACCTTGCGTCAAAGGATCTGGCGTCGCCGGATCGCATATAGTCAAGGAATGCGGCCTTGCGTTCGTCCACCGGGGCCGCCGCGCGGCCGAGCGCCGGCCGGCGGGCATCTAGCGCCAGCCGGTCGATCGCCGACTTCTGCTCGGTCAGCGCGGCGTTGATCCGCTCGACCTTCTCGACCAAGATCGCGTCCTCGAAGTTTCTTGATTCCAGTTCGGCGAGGCGCCGGTCGTTCGCGTCCTTGAACGCCTCGAAGGCGCCGAGAAAGTCGGTCATCGCGGCCTTGATCTCCGCGCCGGCGGGCGCGGCGCGCGTTTCGGGGGCATTCACTGTTTCATTCGTGTGCATCTTTTTACTCCTTACTGATGCGGCGTCGAAGCGATGGGCGGTCAGGCGACTATTGCGTCGCGAGCTCGCCGGATCATCGTGATGGCGGCGTCCGCCTCGTCGGGCGCAATTGCCGGACCGACAGCGGCGATCCGGGCGCCGCGGGCCATCGGAAACGTAACGACGGAAACCTCCCAAAGCTCCGCCTCGAGAATTTTCCGCCCGCCCGGCGCGCGCCGCGCGCGGGCCGTGCGATAGCCCACCGACAGCCCGTCGAGCGCCCCCGCGCGCAGCAGGCCGTGAATTTCCGCCTGGCGCGGCCCGACCAGGTCAATCTCGCCCCACGCGTAAAGGCCGCGCGGGCGTTCCTCGAACCCTGTCCACCGGCCGATCGGCGCGTCTGCGGCATGCTGGTATAGCATCCGCACCGCAGCCGGCGCGGCGCCGCGAAAGGCGCCCGGCGCGATGATGTCGCCGGAAAGGTCGGGCGCGCCGTAGACCGCGGCATATCCTTCGATGCGGGCGATCCGGGTCATTGCTTTTCCTCCGTATCACGATCGAGTTTCGTTTCAATGCGGTTGAGGCCCTCGCCGAGCGCGTCCATCCGCGCCTCAAGCCGGGCGGCGCGCTCCAGCAGCGCCGTCGTTGCGTCGGCGCGCCGTTCAAGCTGCGACAGCCGCGCCGCCGGCCCAGATCAGGCCGAGGGCCGTCTGCACGACGACCGCGGCGCCGATGGCGACCGTGAGGCGCACTTCGCCGCGCCCGAACCTGTCGAGCGACATCGCGCCGGACCCTGAATCAAGCATCGCGCAGCTCCTCCAGCGGCGGCATCCCGACAAGTCGGCGTTTTTCGTCGTCGCTCAGGAAATCGGCGGCCGTGATGCGCGCCCACGCGGCGTCCCGCTCCGCCGCGAGCGCCTCTATCGCGCCAACGTCGCAGGCGATGCGCGCCGCGTCGAAGCGGGGCCCCAGCCAGTTCGACAGGCTCGCCGCCGTTTTCTTCACGAGCGGCAGGATCGTCTGCTTCCAGAAGGCGAGATTCGCTTCACGGTAATTCGAATACGTATTGTCGCCAGGAATGCCGAGCAGCATCGGCGGCACGCCGAAGGCGAGCGCGATCTCGCGCGCCGCGGAATTCTTGGCTTCCTGGAAGTCCATGTCGCTGGGGGTGAACGACATGGACTTCCAGTCGAGACCGCCGTCGAGGAGGAGGGGGCGTCCTGCGTTCGTCGGTCCCGAATAGGCGTCGGAGAGCTCCGCCTTGAGGCGGTCGAACTGCTCCGAGGTGAGATTTTCCGCGCCCTGCGGCCCGCGATAGACGAGCGCGCCCGAAGGCCGCGCGGCGTTGTCAAGCAGCGCCTTGTTCCAGGCGAGCGAGGCGTTGTGGAGATCGACCGGCGCGGCGGCGGCCTCCAGGGGCGACAGGCCGTAGTGGTCGTTTGTGGGATGAAAAAGCTTGAGGTGCAGGATCGGCGAGAAGCCGTCCGCGCCGCGCCGGAACGCAGCGCTTCGTCCGCTTACGGTGTAGTCGTATCCTTCGACCCACCCGTCGGCGCCGAGCCGCAGCTTCATCCGGTCGGGGCGCAGGGCGTGCAGCTCCCGAATTTCGCCGTCGTCAAGGCTGACCGCTTCTATGTAGGCGTTCCCCGCCGTCTGGAGGTAGCCATAGACCCGCTCGAGCAGCGTCGGCCCGGCTTCATCCGCGTTCGGCCGGCGCAGCAGCTCCGTTAGCGGATGGTCGGCCATCTGGCCGCCGGCGTCCTCGATGACGAGGGGCGCCGACGCCGCGGCTTCGGACACAAGCCGCACGCAGCGATAGGCGACGACATTGCGTTCATAGCCGGCGCGGGCGAGCGAGGCGTAGTCGCGCGGCGTCCATACCGGGCCGGCGGGCCGCGTCACTGCTGCGAGGCCGACCGTCGCGGAGGATTTGGTCTCGGGACGGAGGAGGGAAGTCAGACGGTCAAGCATGGTTTTGTTCTTTCGATGCCGCGCCTTCGCCCTTCGAGACGGCCATCGGCTGCGTCGCCGCGCGCGGCGTTGCGACGAATGGCCTCCTCAGGGTGGAGGCGAACTGAGTGGACCTTGCAAAACCTTCGTCACGAAGAGCGCGCCCTTTGCGCGCGCCCCGAAGGACGAAGGCGTCGCCGTGAAATTCGGGAGTCGTCATCTAGAGCCCCCTGACTGTCGGCGCCGATGACGGCGCGAGCATGAGATCCGTCAGCGCCCAGACGAGGGCGTCGAGCCGGTCGGGGCTGCGGCCGCCGGGCGAGGACGCGTCGCCGACGAACGAAGTCATCTGGTCCTCAAGCCGAGGGAACGCGCCAGCGTGGCGGACGCGCGCCTGTTCATAGAGCGCGGCCACGGGTTCGGCCCTGAGGCGTTTGCCGCGGGTCGCGCGAACGGCGCGCACCGGCGCGGCCGGATCGACCTGGGCGATGACAGCCTGCGCCATGTCGCCGCCCTGGTTCACCTCAACGACAATGCGGTCGGCGTCGAATTCATGCAGCGCGGCGACGGCCCGCTCGGCCCATCCGCGCGGCGACAGTCCGCCCGCCGACCAGTCCGCAAGCACGACGGCTTCACGGCTTGCGGCAGGGTCGTCACTGCGGACGCCGGCGACGACGATGCCGCATTCATCCGCTTTTGGACCGGCGGTCGCGGGCGGGTCGACGGCGACGACGACGCGGTCCATCCGCGCGGCGAGGCCGGGCGTTGCGGCAATCCGCGCCGCCTCGATCATGTCCCAGGTCCAAAGCGCGCCGGCGACGTCATCGACGATTTCGCCGAGCAACTCCTGACGGCCGAGGGCCGTGCCTTCATAGGCCGCGGCGATCTCGCTGAGGAAGGCCGGCGCGAGGTTGGCGGCGTTGTCATGGGTCGTCGCGCGCGACACGACCGTTCCGCCGCTCGCCATGATTCGCTTAAGGAGCTTCATGGGCCGAGGCGTCGTCGTGACGGTCTGGCGCGGGCGCTCGCCGAGGCGCAGCGCGAGCTGCAGGTTGCTCCAGGTTTCCTCCGGATAGCGCCATTTGCACAGCTCGTCCGCCCATGCGACGTCGAACTGATGCCCGCGCAGGCCGTCCGGGTCCTCCGCAGAGAAACAATAGCCGATCGATCCGTTCGGCCAGATCAGCCGGCGCCGCGAAGGCTCGTACGACGGCCGCGCGTCGGCCGCACCGAGCGATCTGACGCCTGACGGTCCCTCGATCATGACTTCCCTCGCGTCGGCGTAGGCCTCGGCGACGAGGGCGACGCGCACCGGGTCCGCGCCGCGCCGCCCGGCGACCCAGCGGATCCATTCCGCGCCCGCGCGGGTTTTGCCGGCGCCGCGGCCGCCGAGGATGAGCCATGTCGACCAGTCGCGGCCGCCATCCTCCGGTTCGTCCGTATGCCATGGAACGAAGCCGGGCCAGCGCTGGTCCGCGCGGGCGAGCAGCCGCCAGGCGTTGCGCCAGCCGCCTTCACGATTGATCTCCCGGATCAGCCGCGCCAGCAGTTCCCGCTCGTCGGCGTCGAAGCTCGGCGTCGAAGATGCCGGCGAGACGTTCGGCGTCGTCCCTGAGATCGGCGTCGCTTCTCCCTCTGGCGGCGTGGTCGTCATTCGCAGCGGCGTCCTTCTGAAGCTTGGCGCGCAAGGTGGAGGCGGTGGCGGCGACCCGGGTGAGGCTTTCGACGCTGCGCGCGCCGCGGTCATGGTCGGCGCCGTCCGCGCGGTTCGGCAGGTCGTCGAGCGACTTCAGCGCCTGTCGCGCCGCCGCTTCGGTCAGCCTGCAGAGCAGCTCGTCGATGTCGTCCGCACGTTCGCCGGCGTCGCAATCGGCCATCACGTCAACCTCCCGCAAATGGCGAACGGCGCGTCTCGCCGTCCGATGACCCGAACGGTAAGGGGGCCGGAAGCGTGTTCGATAAGTTTGCGGAAATTTCGGCCGTTTTTTGCCTATGGCTCTGTTTTATATAAGAAAAAATCGACGGATTTTGTTCGATAGATTTTTTGAATTTTTTTTCCGGCCGTATTCGGGGCTGGATTCCGGATCTGATCCGGGGCCGGATCCGCGTCATCGGCGCGCAACAAAAAACGGCCCCGCGAGGGGGCCGTTTCCGCATTCCGCCGAAAGTCGTCAGGCGACGGATCAGGCCGCTTTGCGCCGCCTGACGCGAAGCGCATGGACAAGGGATCGTTCCTTGTGCAATGACCGATCCCTTGGCTTTCGAGCGGTCGCCGCTTTCAACAAATCGGGGGGTTCTGATGACTTGCACAAACATCAAGAAGGGGCTGGCGGGGTCCGCCGCCGCGTTCTGCCTTCTTCTCGGAGGCGCGGCGCTCGCCGCGCCTGTAACCGCGGGCACGGCCGATATCGGCGGCGAGAACATCCTGCTACCGACCGAGGGCGCGGCGACGTCAAGCAACGCCAGCTTCGGCTTTTTCGTGGTGGAGTCCTTTGCGCCGTCGACGGGCAACGGTTTCGTGCGACCGATCTTCATGTTCGACAAGGCTGCGTTCGCCGGCATCAATCCGACCGGATTGACCTCGGCGAGCCTCGACTTCGACCTCGCCGGCTCGTTTCTCGAACCGGGCGACGCCTACACGACTCAGGTTCGGCTGTTCTCGACGCCGGGTTTGATCGCCCTGAATACGAGCTCGGCGAACCAGTACGCCGCCCTGACCGGCGACGGCGGGCCCAATACGACGATCGCCACCGTGAATTTCGGTTCGGCGCCGGGCCTGCGAACCTTGAATTTCGACGCTGCGGCGCTGGTCGCGCTGTCGACCATCCTCAGTTCCGGCGACGGATTCATTGGCCTCACCATCCGCGAGGCGGCCTACAACGCGAACGGGAACAGTAGCACAGGCGCCGGTAGCGCGGTTCCGAACCTCGATGGCCTCGTGATCTCGCCGACCAGCGTCTCGCTGACCATTGACGGCGCGGCGCTTCCCCCGCCGCCGGATTCCGTCGTTCCGGTTCCCGCGGCCCTGCCCCTGTTTGCAAGCGCCCTCGCCGGCGCAGGCCTGTTCCGGGTACGGCGCAAGCGCGCATGACCGGGCGACCGACTTCCGGAGGTTCTGTCAGGGAACGAAAGCCGCCGGGCCATGCGTCCGGCGGTTTTTTCGTTCAGCATCGGCGGCGCGCGGCGCAGGCGGCCCGAACAGTCAGGTAACGCGCGCCGGCGACAAAAAACGGCCCCGCGAGGGGGCCGTTTCCGCATTCCGGTGAAAGATTCCGGCGAAAGTCGTCAGGCGACGGATCAGGCCGTCTTGCGCCGCCGCGCCGCGCCGCCCGCGAGCAGCGCCGAGGCGAACAGGATCGCCGCGCCCGGCAGCGGCACCACATTGTCCGCCGTGCGGTAGGTGAAGTCATCCATGGTCCACACATCGTTGGTGAAGCTTTGCGACGCGGGCGAACTGAACACCATGTAGGCGGCGGCGTCGGCGAGCGAGAAGCCACGGAAACCATTGCCGTCCGGGAACGCAGCGCCCGCCACGAAAGATTAGATCAGCATGTCCGCGGCGTCGAAGAACGTAATCGTTGTTTGCTGACTTGCGCCGCCGAAACTGAAGAAGTCGGCGCCCCAGGCGATGAGAGTCGTTGCGAAATCAATTCTGACCTCAACGTCGAAGTTCTGGGGCCGCGAGGTTTCAGCCTGCACGCCGCTCGCGCCGCTGATCGCGCCGCTCGGTCCGATCAAGTTGGAAGAGGCGCCGCCTAAGGCGGTTCCGCCGGTGAACGTGAATATGCCCGCCGTCTGCGTCTGCGTCCGGAACTCCTGATCGGTCGCAAAGCTCTCGAAGTCTTCCGACCCGTTCGGCGTCACCGCGGCGTCAAACGCCGTCCGGTCGGTGAAAACGGCGGCCGAAGCCGGCGCGGCGGCGAGGGCCGCGAGCGATGCGGCGACAGCCGCGACAGTCAAACGCCTGATCATTCGAAACCCCATTTCTTCCCACGTCAGATCGGCCTATCCCATCGCCGGGACCGCCGCCACGCCCCGGCGGAGGTTTTTCGCCGTTAACGCTCTATCTTTTGGCGAGTTGAACCCGCCGGCGTTTACCTTGACGTGCGCCGCTCCCGGACGATCCGGTCGTCGAGCTCGTCCTCGTCGACGTCATCCTCCAGCGTGACGGACTTCGACGTCGCCTTGCCGGCCCGGGCGGCGGATTTCGGGTCGCCGGTGATGAGGGGGTGCCAGTCGAAGAGCTTTTCGCCGTTCGCCAATAATCGGTAGGCGCACGTTTCGGGCATCCAGTTCAACTCGCCGGCGTTCGCCGGCGTCAGCCGCACGCAGTCCGACACCCGCCGCACCCGGTTGGCGTAGTCGCTGCAGCGCCGCGTCTCCCGGTCGAACAGCCGGCAGGCGACGTCGGTCTCCCAGACGCGATCCTCCTCGTCGCGCAGGAGGACGAGGCAGCACTTGCCGCAGCCGTCGCAGAGCGCTTCCCACTCCGCGTCGGTCATTTCGTCGAGGCGCTTCGTCTCCCAGAACCGGTCGGCCATGGGGCGACCTTAGACCACGCGCCGGCGCGAGGCGGAACGGCGGCCTGCGGGCGGCGCGGGTCGCCTTTGCGGCGAGCTGGCGGCCCCGGTTTCGCGGGAGAGGTGAAATCCGTGCGTTTTTACATTGTAAACAACTGATTATCGCGTGACAGGCGGACGCTCCCGTGCGCCAATGCGCCGAACGTCATTGTCCGAGAAGGGGGCTCAACCATGACCTTTCACCGATCATTCCTGCTGGCGGGCGCGTCCGCCATTGCGCTGCTCATGGCCGAAGACGCCGAAGCGGCGCCCGTGGTGTACGGTTTCACCGGCGCGGTGGAGACCGGGACCATCACGGACGCCGGCTTCTATGAGATCCGTGTCGGCGGAGCCTCCGGCGGATCAGGAGAAGTCGCTGGCGGCATCGGCGCCCTGGTCGGCGGCGAGATCTTCCTCGACGCCGGGACCATGTTCACCGTGCTTGTCGGCGGCAATGGCGGCAATGGCGGCTTTTACGGCGGCGGCGGCGGCGGTTTGAGCCTGTTCTCCACCGGCGGCTTCACGACCGCCGGCGCGCTGGCGATCGCTGGCGGCGGCGGTGGCGGCGCGTATGGCAGTGCTGGCCAGAACGGGGTGAGTTCCGGCAATGGAAGCGGTGGATTGGGCGGCGCAAGCGGCGGCAGCCGCGGCGGCGGCGGCGGCGCGGGCCTCTTCGGCGGCGGCGCGGACGGTGGTGGCGCGGACGGCGGCGCCTCCGCTCCGGGCTTTGCCGGCGGCGCCGGTTATTTAGGTCCCCTCGCCGGTGGCTTCGGCGGCGGCGGCGGCGGCGGGGTAGTCGGCGGCGGCGGCGGCGGCGGATATTTCGGCGGCGATGGCGGCCCAACCCGCGTTAGCGGCGGCGGCGGCGGCTCCTATCTCTCGACGGCTTTTCTCAACCAGATCCTGTTGGATGGCGGCGCGGTAAACGGCGCGTTCGTCAGCCTGGAGTTCCTGCGCGCCGCGCCGCCGATGAACGTGGTGCCCGTCCCGGCGGCGCTGTTCCTGTTCGGCCCGGCGCTGGGCGGCTTCGCCTTCGTTTCGCGACTCCGCAGGACGCAGGCGGCGAAAGCCGCCTGAAAAGACGCGCAGCGCTGGATCGGCGGCCAGACTGATCGGTAAACGGCTGATCCGCGCCAGACTGATCCGTAAACGGCTGACGTGGTTTTCCGGACGTTGATCCCCCAATAGTCCTCGGGGCAGGCGCGGTCCTGCGTCGATCCCACGCTTAAGAGACCCTGCGCGCAGGCGTCCGCATCGTTAGCATTCCCCGCGCGATCTGGCGTCGCCTTTGCATGGGAACAGTGGTGAACTGCGGCTGACGAATGGCCGCGGAATACTGCTGCCTGAAAACAGGTCGCTGAAAACTGGCAAGGGGACCCCTCATGCTCGGCAAGATCCATTTCATCGCCGGCCTGCCGCGGGCAGGCTCCACCCTGTTGTCGTCGTTGCTGCGCCAGAACCCGCGCTTCACCGCCGGCATGACCAGTCCAGTCGGGCACCTGTTCAACGCCGCCCTGCGCGAGACCAGCATGCGGAACGAGGATGCGGCATTCATCGACAATGATTTCCGCGAGCGGCTTCTGAAAGGGATCTTCAGCGTCTACTACGCCGACGCCACGGACGAGACCGTGACCTTCGACACAAACCGGATCTGGCCGACAAAGCTCAGCGCCCTGACGCACCTCTTCCCCGAGGCGCGGATGATCTGCTGCGTGCGCAACCCCGCCTGGGTGGTGGACAGCATCGAGACGCTGATCCGCCGCAACGCGTTCGAGCTGTCGGGCATCTTCAATTTCGAGCCGGGCGGCACGGTCTACAGCCGCACCGATGGCCTGACCGGACCGAATGGCATGGTCGGCTTCGCCATCAACGCCGTCCGCGAGGCGCTTTATACGCAGTATACGGATCGTATTCTGCTGTTGCAGTATGAAACCCTTGTCAGGGACCCGATGGGCGCCCTAGCGGGCATCTATGACTTCCTCGGCGAGGATATGCCGGACACGCACGACCCGAACAATGTCGCGCCGTGCGACGACATGGAGGAGTTCGATCGCCGCCTCGGCACGCCGGGCCTGCATGCCGTCGGCAGGCGGGTCGCGGAGCGCAAGCGGGAGACCATCCTGCCGCCGGACCTGTTCGAGCGGTATCAGGCGGGCGCCTTCTGGCGCGATCCTTCATTCCGGCGCCCCGGCCTGCGGATCATCTGAATGCCCGCCGCCGCAGACGGCGGCCGCGCAACGCCACGAAGGCGGTTCATCCCCGCCTTTGAGGGAAGCGTCAGCGGCCACGATTTCTCCCCTTTCCGGCGTTAAGCGCTTGCAACTGTCGTTTCGCCGGCAAACGCCGTAGAAAGCGGCGCGGGCGCGACCGCGCGGCCCACTGACGGGACAGAAGACGCAGCGTTTTCAGCGAGTTATGGCGAAAAAGCGAAAGACCGGAAACCGGACTGGAAGCCCCGATCGCGCCGCCCTTCAGGGCGTCGCCGGGGGCGTTGCGGCCGTTTTCGCCTACCTTGGCCGCGAAGCGGTCGCGGACTTCCGCGCCGGCGTCGCCTCGTTCGCGCCGAAAAAGCCCCGAATGGCGCCCTCTGCGAAGCGCCCCAAGGCCACCGGAGCCGCAACGCCGCCGCAGCGCCGCAGCCCTGACCCCTCCCCCGACGAGCGGCGCAGGCCCTCAATCGCCGCCGCCGCCGCCCGCCGGCGAGCGGACGAGGACGAAAACACAGGCGAGCACAATGGCGAGGCCACGCCCGGCGCCCCCTCGCGCCGCGCGCGATCGCCGAAGCGCAGGCCGTCCCGCGCGCCGGACGCAAAAGGCCGCCGGCGCGGGCCGGCGCACGGGGCCTTCGTCGCCGGACTCCTGAACGCCGCGTCGGTCGCGTTCGTCGCCGCCCTCGCGGGCCTTTACGTCATTTTCATCGAGATCGCGCCGGCGCCGCCCGACCGCACGGACCTGTGGGCCGTCAACCGCCTGCCCTCGATCGTCATCCTCGACCGCAATGGCGAGGAGATAGCCGCGCGCGGCGCGCGCTATGGCGAGGCGGTCCGGGTCGCCGACCTGCCGCCCTATTTCGTAAAGGCCATTCTCGCCACCGAGGACCGCCGCTTTTACGAGCACCACGGCGTCGATTTGCGCGGCGTGGCGCGCGCCGCCATCACGAACATCCGTGCCGGGACGATCGCCGAAGGCGGCTCGACGATCACCCAGCAGCTCGCCAAGAACCTTTTTCTGTCGCCGGAGCAATCCTATATCCGCAAGGCGAAGGAAGCGCTCCTCGCCGTGTGGATCGAGGGCCGCTACGACAAGGACGAGATCCTGTCGCTCTATCTGAACCGGATCTATATGGGCGCCGGCGCCTATGGCGTGGAAAGCGCCGCGAAGACCTATTTCGACAAGTCCGCGCGGGAGATAACCCTCGCGGAGGCGGCGATGCTGGCCGGCCTGCCGAAGGCGCCGTCGGCCCTTTCGCCCACGTCGAACCCGTTCGGCGCCCAGGATCGCGCCGCCGAAGTGCTCGACAATCTCGCCGAGGCGGGCCTGCTTGACGCCGCCGAGGTGGCGGCGGCCCGCGCCGATCCGGCGAAGGTCGTCTCCGCCGGCGCCGGCGCGGAAATCGGCTATTTCTTCGACATGGTCGCCGAGCGCGCGCGGGCGCTCGCGCCGGAAGGCCAGAAGGACCTTGTCGTCCGCACCACGATCGATCTCGCGATCCAGCGCGCGGCTGAAACTGCCCTGACCAGGGCCCTTTCCACCGAGGCGAAGATTGCCGGCGCCGAGCAGGGCGCCCTTGTCGCCTACGACAACAGGACAGGCGCGATGCGCGCCATGGTCGGCGGGCGGTCCTATGTGGAGAGCCAGTTCAACCGCGCGACCCAGGCCAAGCGCCAGCCGGGCTCCGCCTTCAAGCCGTTCGTGTACGCCGCAGCGCTGGAGAACGGCATGACGCCCGCGACGCGGATGGTCGACCAGCCGATCGACATCGCCGGTTGGCGGCCGTCGAACTATTCCAACCGCTTCGACGGGCCAATGCGCCTGACCGAGGCCGTCGCCCAGTCCGTCAACACCGTCGCCGTGCAGGTGTCCGAAGCGATCGGCCGGGAAAAAGTGATCGACGTCGCCCACCGGCTCGGCATTTCGTCGGACATTCCGACCGAGGAGGCGGGCGTCGCGCTCGGCGGCTTCAACCTGACCCTTGAGGAGCTGACCGCGGCCTACATGCCGTTCGCCCGCGGCGGCCGCGCCGCGGCGCCCCATGCGATCGAAAGCATCGAGGACCGCGACGGCCGCGTCGTCTACGCGTTCGATCCGGGTCCTGAAACCCGCGCCCTTGACGAGCGCGTCGCCCGCGACATGACGCACCTGCTCTATCAGGTGATGGTCACCGGCACCGGGGCGCGGGCGCGATTGCCGGGCCGCGACGCAGTGGGCAAGACCGGGACGACGAACGACTGGCGCGACGCCTGGTTCGTGGGGTACACGGATCAGATCACGGCCGGCGTGTGGATCGGCAATGACGACTACCAGCCGATGAAGAAGGTGACGGGCGGAACGATCCCCGCGGAGATCTGGCGCGAGTTCATGATCGCCGCCCATGACGGCTTGCAGTCGCGCCGCCTGCCGGGCGCCTTCGTCGCTGAAACCTTCGCCGACGAAGCCGAGCTCGCGCAGTTCTACGAAGCGCTGGCGCAGGACCTGCAAAGGGTGATGAACGGACGCTCCGTGCGCGGTCGCGACCGCCGCTTCCTTGGCAATCCGGACTTCGACGACCGCGGCGGGCGGTAGCGCCTGGACTCAACAGGTTGTCCCAGTGTTTCTAAATGAAATCGACGTCAAGGGCGAAGCCGCTTCGCGGCGGCAAAGCCGCCCTTGACGTCGATTTCATTTAGAAAAATGCTGCTCATTAAGGGCTGTCAGCAGAGTTCTGCTGACAGCCCTTAACAAGAAAATTTATCGACAGGCTGGAGTCATTCTGGCGAAATCGGCTCTCAACGACCTGCGCCGCAGGACAACCTGTTGAGGCGCCACATCTAGCGCCTCAGCGCGCCGACGCCGGCAGGCCGGACGCCCGCAGGACCTCCGCAATGACATGCTCGCGCACCGCCGGCGCATTGAAATAGGCCGTGTGCGCCAGTTCGTTCCAGGAAAGCTCCTCCATCACCGCGGACGCCATGTCGCCGCCCGCGCCGCCCTCGACGCCCGCGACAAGACGCGCCCGGACGGTCGCCAGCGTCTCCTGGGCGTGGGCGGTCACGTGCGCTTCGAGCGCCGCCTGCAACATCGCGGGCAGAGGCGCCGCGCGAGGCAGCCGGTCATCGGGAATATGCGGCCCAGTCGCCAGCACGCGCAGCCCGACGAGGTCATTGCCGTAGGCGGCGTTCCGGATCGACGACCGAACCACGTCATTCAGCAAGCGGTGGATCAGAGGCTCCACGACAAGCCGCACCGAGATGAAATAGAGCCCGTAGACGGCCACCCCGATGAACGGCACCGCCACAGCGAGCGCCGTCAGGTTGCCGAGGAGCGCGTTCACGAAATGCCGAAGATGAAACGCCTCCGGGCGCGCCATCCGCAGCGTCTCCATTGCGACGATGCTGTCAGCCGACATGAGCGCATCGAAGTCGATCGAGGCCCACAGGGCCGCCAGCAGGATCGCCGCTGCGACAAGGACGCCAAGCAGCGTTCCAAGCATTCCGGTGCGCACCATCGCCGCCACGCGAGCGCGCGGCACCATTTCTGCGCTAAAACGGTCAACCTGCTGCAGGAACAGGATCGCCTCGTCGGCGGGATGATAGACATTGGCGAACCGGCTTGCGAGGAACGTGCGCGATGCGTTGATCGCAGCCCGACGACGGCCAAACATCTGAACCTTGACCGACCGCGCCAGAAGGATCCGCGAGAGGACGTAGGAAACGACGCCCGCGGGCGCCGCCGCCGCGACATAGATCAGGAGATCGCCGGCGGCGACGCGCCCCGAGTGAAACGCCGTCGCGCAGAACTCAGCCGCGACCATGCCGGGCGATGACGCATCGCCGCACATGGCGGCGTGAAATTCGTCCGGACCCATCATGGCGATCATCGCCGCCATGCCGCCGAAGAGAAGCACCGTATACGCCATGACAAGCGCCGCAATGAAGAGCGAGAGCCCAGCGAGGCCATAGAGGCCATAGCGTTGCAGCGGCGTTCGGGACAGCCGGTCCCTGAAAAACGGGGTCGCGACCGTCGTCCACGAACCAATTCGCGAGGCGAGTTCACTGCGCGAAAGGGCGACGCGCAGCGCCTTCAGGACGACATTGCCGCCGTGGCTGTGGCTGACGAAATGGATAGCGTCATAGCCGGCGAGAGGCGATGTCTCGCCGCTCATGAGGCGGACGAGGTCGCGCGCGGCGAACACCCTGTCCGTCTCGGAATTCCTCCCGGACCACACGAACGGGACAATATCGGCATCGCCGCCGATCGCATCCTTCAGCTCACGGCAGAACTCGCTGTCATCGCGCCACCAGGGCGTGACGGCGGGTTCAACCCGCGCTGCGCGCCCTTCGCCGGTGCCGTGGACCGTTACGATCGCGGTTCTCATGCCTGAAACGCCGCCCCCTCTCCCGCGACCATCATTCCCCGCCGGACGGCCCCCGTAAATGGCGCCGCTGCGCAAATTCTGAAACAAAAAGCGAACATTCGGCGCCGCACGCTGGACTTGTCGATCCCCGCCGATAGGCTCGCAGCGATTGGGGAACGGATCGCTGACGGCATGGGCGGCGTTGCGACGCGGCCGGCCTTGGTCCGAAAAAAGGGGGCGCACGGATGACAACGCTCCGCGGCATCTGCCGCTTCATCGTGCTCGCGACGACGTTGATCGTGCTCGCTTCGCACGCGACGCCCGGTATTGAATTGCGATGCTATGCCGACGGAACATTTTCCGACGAGGACAGACGCGGGCTGTGCCTGCTCGCATTCGACGAACAGCCGCCGCAGGCGTCGGCGTGGCCGCCGGCCGGCGAAACCCGGATGATCGGCGAGTCGATCCGCGTAACGACCGATTCTCTATTGGCGAGCGAACCGGCTGAGTTCGCCTTCTTTTTCGCGATCATCGCCGGCTTTTTCACCAGCTATCTGTTTGCGCCGCGCGCGGCGCCGTTCGTCGCGCTCGCCGACTTCATCCTCATGGCCGTCTGGTTCCTGACCATCACGCCGGACAACGGTTTTTTCATGTCCGCGCTGCTTGATGACGCGCTTGGCGCGCTTGCGGCGCGCGACTTTTATCCGGACCCGTTCCTTCTCCTGCTGGCGCCGGCGGCGATCATTCACGCGGGCGTTGGCGCGATCGCAGGGCGCCGCGCGCTTGTGGCCCGCGCGCTCATCGCTGCGGGTCTCGGCGTTTTCCTGTTTGCGACATCGTCCGGCGCGACAGCCATTCCCGATCTGAAGGAATTCACCTCGCTCGGCATGGCGCGGGAAATCGTTCAGGGGGTCATGCTCTCGACGATTTTTGTCGATGCGGCGCTGGCGATCCTGGCGAGCTTTCTCGGCCGGTTCACATCCGGACCGTCGCGCGAGGAAGACTTCTAGCCCCGGTTCGAGGCGACCCGGCGCGCCTGCGCGCGCCTATTCCTTCGGAACGTCCGGGCACAGATAAGGCGCAGCGGCCTCGCCGAGCGCCATCGTTTCCTCGCCGCCGCGCAGCTTAAGCGTCAGCATCAGGCGACCGTCTTCGGGCGCCGCAACGCCGGCGACGATCTCAACGCCGTCCTCGTCCCACGCGATCGTATCGGCATCGATGCGTCGCCACGCGGCGAGGCGGTAGGTCTCCCAGCAGGAATCCATGATCAGCGACCCGCCCGACAGGAAGACGCGCATGACGCCGGGCCGACCGCTCGCGGCGTCGTCCTGCATCCATACGCGGTTTTCGAACCCCGCCCCGGAATCAGCCTGCCCCGCGTCCTGCCCCGCGTCCTGCGGCGCGCCGGAGCAGGCGGCGGACGCCATCGCCAGCGTCAGCGCGGCTGCGGCCAGCAGCATCGACATCGTCCTCATTGTTCGGATTTCCTATTCCTGTTCGAGACCCGCATCCTCGGGCGGCAGGGCGACAAGAGCCACAAGCTCCCCGCCGTCGGCGTCGACGATCGCCTTGCCGCCCGCCTTGCCGCCGTCGGTCGCAATGATCCTTGCGGCATCGGCGAGGGCGTTATCCTGCGCCATCAGCGGATCGGGGCACGCCATGCGCGTGCCGGCGAAGTCGCCTCCGAACGACAGCGCCTCCGGCCATCCGTAGGCGTACGAACCGACGAATCGGTTGCAGCCGCCGGTGAACGAGGCGCGCGTCCCGTCGAGGAAGACGATCTCCGGCGCGCGGCCGCCGGCGTTCGGATCGAGCGGCGCGCCGCGGATCGCGACGACCGACCAGCGCGTGCCGGAAAGCTGGACGGCGAGGCTCGGCCCCGACGATTGTGCGGCCTCGTCCTCGGGCGCCCCGGCGATCTCCATTTCCCCGTCTTCCGTTGTTTCGTCGTCCATTGCTTCGACGGCCGCCATCCCGCCCTCGGCGACCATTTCACCAGCGGCGGAATCGACGTGGCCGTCATGCCCCGCCTCCCCGGGCGCCTTCCGGGACGTCTCCTGGCCGCAGCCGGCCAGCATCGCGGCCGCCGCGCAGGCGCCGATCACCGTCCTTCGGGTCGTCATCATCATCCCCACTCCTCGCCGCAATCCTCGCCGCAATCTTCATTGGCGGCCACGCCGACAGGGCCGGGCGCGCAACCATGCGGCGATGCTCGCCCGGACCCCACCGCCAGTCCAGCGTGATCGGCAGCGCCGGTCCTGAACTTGTCAGGCCCCGAACTCGCCCGGCCCCAAACTCGCCCGGCCCCAAACTTGCTAGAACCGGCGCTCGAAGATACGCGCGTGGTCCACATTGGTCGCCACAAGGAGGGGGAGCCCGCCGAAATGCCGCCGAGCCAGAAGCAGGTCCAGACATTCCACAAGGAAGGCCGCCTCTCCGGCGCCGACTACATTCTCGCCGCGCGCTGCCCGGACCAGCCGGGCGTGCTGGCGCGGATGACGCCGGTGCTCGCAGGCGAGGGGTGCGACGTGCGCGGCGCGGCCGTCTATGGCGACCCTGACACGAAGGAATTCCTCGTCCGGATCGAGCTGAAGAGCCCGATGGCCTGCGCCGACCGCCTCACCGACGCGTTCCGCTCGCTGGCGGCGGAACTGAACCTCGACTACGCCTTCCACGACGCAACCCGGCCGATGCGCGTCCTCGTCGCGGTCTCGCGGCTCGACCACTGCCTCGACGCCCTCCTCCACAAGCAACGCATCGGCGCTGCGCCGATCGAGATTGTCGGGGTGGCCTCAAACCATGAGGCGCTGCGCCCTCTCGCCGACCGGCGCGACATTCCGTACCACTACCTTCCTATCACGAAGGAAACAAAGCCGCAGCAGGAGGCCGCGTTTGGCCGGGCGATCGCCGAGGCGGACGCGGAGCTTGTCGTGCTCGCGCGCTACATGCAGATCCTGTCGAACGGGTTCGCCGCGTCGCTTGCCGGGCGCTGCATCAACATCCACCATTCATTCCTGCCGAGCTTCAAGGGCGCAAAGCCCTATCACCAGGCGCACGACCGCGGCGTGAAGCTGATTGGCGCGACGGCGCACTATGTCACCGCCGACCTCGACGAAGGCCCGATCATCGAGCAGGACGTCGCCCGCGTCACCCATGCGACTAGCGCGGCGGAAATGGCGGCGATTGGCCGCGAGGTGGAAGCCTCGGTCCTCGCGCGCGCGGTCAAGCAGCACGCGGAGCATCGCGTCTTCGTTACGGGCCGGCGGACGGTGATCCTCGCCTGAGCGCGTATCGGCTGGATCCTATCTGTCACGATGACGGACAAGCGGATGTCCGCTTCAGGCGCCCCTCCGCACACTGTCATCCCGGAAACCGCGCCAGCGGCTATCCGGGATCTTGTGCGGCATCCGGGAGAGACCCCGGCTCCGCCACGCTGAAGCGCCCAGGCCGGGATGACAGGCAACGCTGCCCTCGGCCGTCATCCCGGACTTGATCCGGGATCCATGGGGCGACCGGCGCGAAAGGCGCAAGGCTGGATCCTGACTTTCGTCAGGATGACGGAGCAGGCGCCTGTTCTCAAGCGATTGCCCCTCCCCGCGCGTCGCGGCAGACTGCGCAAGAAGGCTCGCGGCCGGCGACAGACCAGCATCATTTCTTCGCCCTGAGGCGCAAGAAAAAGCTTCAGGGAACGAAAGGGAGAAACCCATGCGAATCCAATTGTTCCTCCTTGTAGGGATCATATCGGCGACGACGGCGCTGGCGCCGGCTTCGGCCGAGACGCGCCGCTATGACTGGCTGACCATTGGCGAGAAGTCTGGCGCGCTCATCGTAGAGGACGGCGCGGACGGCGCCCTCTCCTATTCGTTCTCGTTCAATGACCGCGGACGCGGGCCGGAGATCACCGCGCGGTATCGCCTGAACAGCGATGGCGTTCCCGTCGAAATCAGCATCGAAGGCAAGAACTATCGCAAGGGCGACGCCGCAGAGACATTCAGCATCGAGAACGGCGTCGCGCGCTGGTCGACCGCGACCGGCGGCGGCGAGCGGCGTCTCGCCGCGCCGGCGCTTTACCGGCTGCAGGGCGCGAGCTCGCCGGAGCACGCGGCGATCCTTGCCCGCGCCCTCCTCGCCGACGCCGACGGACGCATGGCGACCCTGCCCGCCGGGGAATTGCGCATCGAGGAAATCGAAACGCAGGCGTTCGAGGGGCCGGGCGGCGCCACTGACGCCACGCTTTACGCCCTATACGCCGCCTCGCCGTACCCGGACTATATCTGGCTTGACGAGGACAAAAACCTGTTCGGCGCCGACTATGGCTGGTTCGCTATCGCGCCCGAGGGCATGGCCTCTGCGATGCCGGCGATGAAGGCGCGTCAGGACGCGGCGACCGACGACAAGACCGCCGAGCTCTCCGACGCGTTCGCGCACGACGCCTCCGGCCTCGTCGTCATTCGCAATGCGAAGCTGTTCGACAGCATTGAGGGCGAAGTGGCCCCGCGCGCGACCGTCTTCCTGCAGGACGGCGTCATCTCGGCCGTTTATGACCGCAGCGTCGCCGCGCCGGACGGCGCGATGGCCATCGACGCGAAGGGCAAGACGCTGATGCCCGCCCTGTGGGACATGCACGCCCATGTGGGTACGGACAATCTGTTCAACTATCTCTCCGCTAGCGTCCTGTCGATCCGCGACATGGCGAACGACCCCGACTATATCGTTAAGCTGCGGCGAAAGACGGCGGCGGGCGAGTTCGCCGCGCCCGACGTCTACCCCATGGGCTTCATCGACAGGCGCTCGCCCTTCGCGGCGCCGACGGGCATGCTCGCCGACGACCTTGGCGAGGCGCTTTCCTTCGTCGACTGGTACGCGCAGCGCGGCTTTCTCGGCATCAAGCTATATTCCTCGATCGACCCCGCATGGGTCGCGCCGATCGCGGAGGCCGCGCACGCGCGCGGCATGTCCGTACTTGGACATATCCCGTCGGGCATGACGGCGGAGGAGGCGATCCGCGCCGGCTATGACGAGATCACGCACATCAACATGGTGTTCCTCAACTTCGTCGACGGCGCAAAGGAGATCGACACCCGCACGCCGCAGCGCTTCATCGTGCCGACCCGCGAGGGCGGCGAGCTCGATGTCGAAGGACCGGCATTCCGCGCCCTCCTTGACCTGATGAAGGAGAAAGGCGTCGCCCACGACCCGACTTTCACGATCTTCCAGGAGATGTTCCTGAACGTTCCCGGCGAGACGTCGATGGACGCCGTCCGCTTTCGCGACAACCTGCCCGAAGCGGAGCGCGCGGGCCTCATCGCGACGGAAGGCTTCAACAAGGGCCTCGAAGCGGAGGGCCGGGCGACGTCCGCCGTGGCGAAGAAGATCGTGACGAAGCTGCATGAGGAAGGCATTCCCATCCTTCCGGGCACGGACTCCGCCTATCCGGGTTTCGTGCTCCTGCGCGAGCTTGAACTGCTGGGCGAAGCGGGCATCCCGGCTACGGACGTCCTGCAGCTCGCGACAATCGGCGCGGCGCGGCGCATGCAGGTCGACCAGTCGCTTGGCTCCGTGACGCCCGGCAAGAAAGCCTATCTCATCCTCGTCGACGGCGACCCGACGGAGCGCCTCGCCGACCTTTTGAAGGTCGATACGGCCATCAAGGGAACGGCGATGTTCCGCCCGGCGGAGATCCACGAGGCGTTCGGCATACGGCCGTTTTGAGGGCGGGCGGCCCTTGGCCCGTCGTCGCGCTTTCGGCGATAGCGGTGAAGCCGGTCGGCGCGACAATGACACCAGAGCGCATTATTTGCGCAATATTTATTTGGTCTGCGCCACTGACAGCATTGGCGGACGGATAGCGGCCTCATCCCGCCCTGCTTGACAATACTACTTCGCCAAGTTCCCCTGCTTGTCAGGGGTTGTAATCGGGCGGGGGCGCAGATGTCGCAAATGACCGCGACGGCGATCATTCTGCTGATCGTTGCGATAGCCATCAATGACGGCTCGCCGGAAGCGAGCGCCTTCATTCTGTTCATGACCGTAGTCATCGCGTTGCGGATCCTGCCGGGCGTCTACCGCTTTGTTCGAGACCTGGTCATTTGGCTTGGCGATCTCTTTCTTGGAACCGCTTCCACGATCAACTGGACGATCCGCGGCCTCGCGCGGGTCCCGATGCTGGCGTGGGCGGGCGTGAGCTTCCTGATTGCAGCGGCGTTCATTGGGTCGGGCTTGTTCGGGCCAGACGAACTCGGCGCTGACAGGTCGGAAGATAGCACCCGATCATCGCTCCTGATCGGCCTCGGCTTTCTCGTCTGCTCCCTCGTCCTTGTCGGCGCAAAGCTCCACTACGCGATCGTCAATGGAATTGTGTTCGTCGTGAATACGGCGGTCCAGTTCCTGAACGAGGCGGACGGCGTGATCTCCCTCGACGCCGGCACCATCGTCCTGTTCTACGTCCTGCACCTGCTGTTTCAGTTCGTCTACTCGACTTCCATTCTTGTACGGACGACCATCGACGAAGGCTTCGGCGCCGGACTTGGGCGATCGTGGAAGCACTTCGGCTGGTTGGCGATCTCGTTTCTCGCGTATGGAGCCTATTCGACGACGCTTTACGGACCGCCGACGCCATAGTCGTTGGTTCTCTTCCTGACGTTTCGACGTCGCGGCTTGAATTGCTCTGCAGCGCCCCGCAGTCTCCCGTGCGAGCCCGTCGCACGCGCGCTTCTCACGCCGCGACGCCGAACAGAAAGCCGACGCCGGCGGTGACGGCCATCGCAAAGACGCCCCAGAGCACGACGCGGAATGTGGCGCGCAGCATCGGCCCGCTCCCAATCTTCGCGCCGCCAACTTTCGCGCTGAGGGCGCCAAGCGCCGCAAGCGCGACTGCCGTCACGCAGAGGACGACGGAGATGGCGGCGCCCGGCGGGGCGGCAATAGCGGCCAGAAGCGGCAGCGCGCCGGCCACGCTGAACGTCGCCGCGGAGGCGAACGCGGCCTGAAGCGGCCTTGCGGCGCGCGTCGCCGAAAGGCCGAGTTCGTCGCGGACATGGGCCGCAAGCGGATCCTTCCGGGTCAGCTCCGTCGCGACGCGATGGGCGGTCGCCTCGCTCAGCCCCTTTTCGCGATAGATCGCCGCCAGCTCCGCAAACTCCGCATCCGGAAACTGTTTCAGCGACGCTTTTTCCCGCGCGATGTCCGCGCGCTCCGTATCCGACTGGGACGATACGGAAACATACTCGCCGGCGGCCATCGACATCGCGCCGGCCGCCAGGGCGGCGCCCCCTGCGATCATTATGGCGCCGCGATCGGGATTGGCCGCCGCGACGCCGACGATGAGTGACGAGACGGAGACGATCCCGTCGTTCGCGCCAAGGACCGCCGCCCGCAGCCAGCCGCTGCGGTCGACGAAATGAGGGTCTCCCGGATGCGCCGACGGCTTTGGCACTAGATGACCTCCCGACCATTTATCGCGACCAGAATGCGTCCGGGGCGCCGGGGGACGCGCGTCGTCGACTGGCGTTCAGGCGCCGGACTGGATCCTGACTATCGTCAGGAAAACGGGAGCGGCGGCCACAGCCTGCTCTCCCCTCCATGCCTGCCCTCCGCCTACTCCCCTTTCCAGCCCGGCCCCTTGACGAAGCGGCCGGGAGTCGCGCCGGTGTGCGCGCCGCCGTCAATGACGTGGCCGCCATTGACGAAGACGTGCTCGACGCCCACGGACAACTGGTGCGGCTCGGCGAACGTCGCCTTGTCGGCGATCGTTTCAGGGTCGAAGACGACGACGTCGGCGAAGTAGCCCTCGGCGAGGCGGCCGCGGCCCGCGATCTTCAGATTGTCCGCCGGCATGGACGTCAGCCGGCGGATCGCCTCCTCCATCGGGATGACTTTCTCGTCACGGACGTATTTGCCGAGCAGCCGCGCGAACGTGCCATAGGCGCGCGGGTGAGTCGACGACTTGATGAAAACGCCTTCCGGCGCCGGCGCGCCGGCGTCCGATCCGAACGCGACCCAGGGCTGCGCGATCTTCTTCTTCACGTTCTCCTCAGACATGGTGAAGTAGACGACGTCGACCCGGTGGTCGTCCTCGATGACGAGATCGATCATCGCATTCTCGGAGCTGACCCCGCGCATTTCCGCGACCTCGGCGAGGGTCTTGCCGATCAGCGGCTTCAATCGCTCCGTACGGAAACCGACAAGCAGCACGCCTTCCGCACCGCCGGCCTGGCTGATCGATGGCTGCCAGCCGTCCGGCGGATTGCGGATTTCCTCGATCACGCGGGCGCGGATTGCCGGGTCCTTCAGACGCTCCACCCATTTGTCGTGGCCGCCCTCCTGCACCCAAAGGGGCATCGAGGCGTTGAGGCCGGTGGAGCTCGCCGGGTAGGTGTACATGTCGGCGCGGATTTTGAGCCCTTCCGCGCGCGCCGCCTCGACCTTCTCGAAGACTTGTTCGAGCTTTGGCCAGTTCGCTTCGCCCGACGCCTTCAGGTGATAGATCTCGGCCGGCGCGCCGGAGCGCCGGGAAATCTCGATCAGTTCGTCGACCGCCTCGAGCAACCGGGCGCTCTCCGAGCGCATGTGCGATATGTAGGACCCGCCAGATTCCGCCGCCGCCGACGCGAGCGCGACGAGTTCGTCGGTGTCCGCGAAGAAGGCCGGCGCGTAGATGAGCGATGAGCCGACGCCGAGCGCGCCTTCCGCCATCGCCTGCCGGACGAGGCCTTGCATCCGCTCAAGCTCCTCCGGCGTCGGGCGGCGGTCGTCGTACCCGACCTCGTGGATGCGCACCGTCGTCGCCCCAACGAAGGACGCGACGTTCGGCGAGATCCCGCGATCCTCAAGGTGCTGGAGATACCCGCCGAGGGTCGACCACGTAATGTCGTACTTGATGTCAGTCATGCGGTCGCGGGCGTCGTTCTTCACGTCTTCCGTCCACGGACCCATGGACCAGCCCTCGCCCATCACTTCGAGGGTCACGCCCTGCGTCACGTCGGACATGCCGCGGGGGTCCTCGATAAGGGAGGCGGTCGCCCAGCTCAGCATGTTGACGAAGCCCGGCGTCACGGCCCTGCCCGCGGCGTCGATGGTCGTCTCCGCGCGGGCGTCCGCGAGATCGCCAACGGCGGCGATGCGGTCGCCATTGATGGCGACGTCCGCGACGCGCCCCGGCTCGCCTGAGCCGTCATAGACCATCCCGCCACGGATGATCGTCTCATATCTTGGGGCCTCGTCGACCGGATCGCCTGCCGGCGTTTCGCCGCCGCACGCAGCGGAGAATAGCGCGCCCGCCGCGGCGACGGCGCTGCGCCATGCCGGCCGCCGGTTCCCGCCAGTCGTCCCCGCGCCAGTCGTCCCCGCGCCAGTCATCCCCGAGCCGGCCGCTGTCGCGCACGCCATTGAGTCCCGCGCCGAATGGTCTTCGCCGACAGTCCGTTGCATCGCCCGCATGCCTTGCCTCCCTCTTGCGGGCGCCTGCGCCCGCTCCCCAACGCCTCGACTGGCGTTTAGCGCGAAGCATGACCAGAAATCGCCCGCGGCGCCAATCGCCGCAAATGGCTCCTCCGCCCCAACAGTGATATGCGGCAAGGTGAGGAAGGGGGAACCGATGCTTCTGCGCCGCATGATCGCGCATGTCCGCGACCAGAACTGGACGGCGATCTTCCTCGACTTCGTGATCGTCGTCGCGGGCGTCTTCCTCGGCATCCAGCTCGGCGCCTGGAACGACGCCCGCATCGAGGGTCGGCGACAGGCGGACTATCTGAGGGAATTGCGCCAGGAGGTCGCCGTCAACAACGGCATCATCGAAGCGCGCGCGACCTATTCGGCGCAGGTCGTCGCGGCCGCTGCAGAAACGCTCGCCTGGCTCGACGGCGACGGGGACTGCGCCGATGCGTGCGAGGCAGTCGTCATCGACGCGTTCCACGCCTCGCAGGCCTGGGGCAGCGACATATCTGACGTCGTCGCCGCCGAAATGCGGCGGCAGGGCCTGCCCCGGTCGCCGGGCCTCAAGCGCATGACGCAGACTTATTATTTTTACTCGGAGGGTCTCGACCGGTCGCTGGAAAACGCCGCGGCCTATCGCGAGCGCGTGCGCCGGCGAACGCCGCTCAGCGTGATGCAGGCCCTGTGGCGGGCGTGCTTCTTTATCGACAAGGCGCGCATCGAGACGATCATCGAGGACTGCGACCCCGGCCTTGACGCAGGCGAAGCGGCGCGGGTCGCGCGCGCCTATTTCGACGAGCCGGGCCTCGGCGACGATCTGCGCTACTGGGCCGGCCAGAACGATCTGTGGATCGACGTCTTCCGCACGCAGGTGACGATCGGCGAGACGCTGATCGCCATGATCGACGAGGAACTGGGTGAGCGCCGGCACTGACGAGAGACTGTTGTCGAGCGCCTATATCGTTCCTGAGAATTATTCGCAGCGATATTGATTCGCAGTTGCATATCCCCTAGGCTTTTGCGAACATTTCGCAAAAAGGGGAACTCATGCGACGCTCAACCACCAGCCGCAGCGGCTCCGCGCTTCTCGCCGCCACCATTCTCACGACGCCGGCGCTCGCACAGACCCCGGCCGACAGCCCAGCCGGCGCGACCACGGCGCCAAACGGAGCCAACGTCGATGAGATCATCGTCACTGGCCGGGCCCAGGCGCTCTATCGCGTCGACACGGTTACGTCGGGCAAGCTGCCGACGGCGCCGCTGACCTCCCCGATCACCATCACGACGATCACCAAGGAGCTGATCGCCGACCAGGGCGCGCGCGACGCGCAAGACATCTATCGCAACATTTCCGGCGTCACCGTGTTCAGCTACGCCGGCGTCACGGCCCGCGGCTTCCGGCAGGAAGAGAACTTCTATGACGGCCTGCGCGGCGATCCGTACGCCGGATTTTCCGTGCCGCAGCTCTTCAACGTTGAGCGCGTCGAGTTCCTGAAAGGCCCGGCCGGCATGCTGTATGGCCCCGGCGCGCCGGGCGGCCTTTTCAACTACATCACCAAGCGTCCGTCCCGGGAGTTTTCGGCGCGGATCGCGGGCATCTATGGCACCGAAGGCCGCAAGGGCGGCTCCGGCGAGATAACCGGCGCGCTTCCCGTCGCCGACGCGGCCGGCCGCCTCGGCGTCTTCTATGAGGACGGCAACCAGCAGCGCCGCAACGCCGCGAGCGAGATCCTTATTCTGGATGCGGGGCTCAGCTTCGACGTCGGCATCGGCGAGCTCATTCTGCAGGCGTCGCATTATGACCAGGACCTGCAGGGCAACCGCCTGCGCGGCGTGCCGACCGACGACGCCGGGGTCTTTCTCGCCGACCGTCGCTGGAACCACAATGAAGCGTCAGACTTCCTGCGGCTGGAATCGACCGTCCTCCAGGCGAAGCTGGAAGGCGGCGCTTCGGATTCCATTACATACGACATCGGCGTGCGCTGGAATGACGGAGAGGAAAACCAGGAATACCACGAACCGCGCGGGCTGTTCGATTCCGACGGCGACGGCCTCGTCGACCGCAGCATTCGCGAGTTCCGCGATCAGACCCGCGCCGCCGACTATCTCTCGATCGGCGCCAATCTCGTCTGGGCCCAGAATTTCGGGTCCGTGGACAATCGCGTTCTGGTGGGCGGCGACTGGTTCCGCCAGTCGTCCTTCTTCGAGGGCGTCACCATCAGGGGGCGGACGACAGACGATCCTGGCCTGCCGACGACGCTCAGCCTCTCGACGCCGGAATATGGCGTCACCGATCCGTCGAGCTATATCCGGCCGGCGCCAAGCGTGACGGAGTCCACGCAGACCCGCTGGGGCCTCTACGCCCTCGACGAGGTGACCATCGGCAGACTGATCGCAACGGTCGGGGCGCGATTCGACCGTTTCGAGGACGTTAACGACCTGACGGGCGAGAGCTTCGAGGACGAGGCGGTCACCTTCCGCGCCGGCCTCGTCTATCGCGTCCGCGACGATGTTTCGATATTCGGTCAGTGGGCGGAGAGCTTTGAGCCGCAGGGCATCGGCGCCCAGAACCCGCTCGCCGGAGGTCCGTTCGAGCCGACGGCCGGCGACATCTTCGAAGGCGGCGTCCGGACCGATCTGTTCGGCGGGCGCGTGCAATCGTCCCTCGCCGCCTACCAGATCAAGCGCACGAACGTCCTGCAGGCCGATCCGCGCGGCGACGTCGACGGCGACGGCGTCGACGACAGCGTCGCCTTCGGCGAGGTGACGAGCAAAGGCGTCGAGTTCGACATCACCGCGGACATCACGCCGAACTGGGTCGCGACGTTCAGCTATGGCTACAACGACACGCGGATCACCGGCGACAATGGCGGCGGCGGCTTTTCGAACAATGTCGGCGACCGCTTCGCCAACGCGCCGGAGAACCAGGCCGGCTTCTGGACCCGCTACCAGATCCCCGAATACAATCTCGCCTTCGCGCTCGGCGGCGACTATGTCGACGTCCGCCAGAGCCTCAGCGGCCAGAAGGTTCGTCCCTACACGGTGCTTGACGCGTCGATCATCTATTCGCCGGGCCCGTGGAAGGCGCTCCTCAGGATCGACAACTTGCTCGACCATACCTACGCCGCGTCGGGCTTCATCGACCGCACCGGGCATTTCCCCGGCCAGCCGCGGCAGATCTTTCTCGAAGTCTCGCGCAGCTGGTGATGGAGGGCAGCGTCGCCAACCTGCCGAAGGATCGGGCAAGGACGGGCGCGGGCGCCCGCAAAGCCTCGCGCGCGTGGTGGTCCGTGCACCAATGGGTCGGCCTGAAGCTCTCGATCTTCATGAGCTTCGTCCTGCTCACCGGCACGCTGGCGGTGTTCAGCAACGAGATCGACTGGCTCCTCGACCCGAACCTGCGCGTTGCGCGCGCGACGTCCGCGGACCAGTCGATCCTCTGGGCGGAGGCGGCGGCGAGCATCCAGGCGGCGCTGCCGGAGGCGCGGATCGTCTCGCTCGACGCGCCGGTCGACCAGGGCTTCGCCATGTCGGCCTTCGTTCGCAACGAAGACGGCGCGTTCCGCCGCGCGCTGGCCGATCCGTATACCGGCAAATTCATCGCGACGGCGCCGCGGCTGAACGCCCAGACCGTGCTGCGGCGGCTGCACCGGCACCTGTTCATGCCGATAAAGTTTGGCGTGCCGATCGTCTCGTCGCTATCGATCCTGCTTCTCATCTCGCTGGTCACGTCGTTCGTCGTCTACAAGAAATGGTGGCGCGGCTTCTTCAAGCCGATGCGCGTCCGCGACGCGCGCACGCTCATGGGCGACTTCCACCGGCTCGCCGGGCTGTGGTCGCTATGGTTCGTCGCGCTGATCGCGCTCACCGGGGTCTGGTATCTTGTCGAAAGCCTCGGCGGCCGCGCGCCGGGCCACCCCTCCGCGAAGGTCGCGCCGGTCGATATTCCGCCCGCGGAGATCGGCGACGCGCTCGCCCGCTCGCTCGACGCGGCGCGCGAGGCGAACCCGGACCTCCGGATCGGGCGGATCATGTTCCCGACGGCGAAATCCGGCGCGTTCGTGATCCAGGGCCAGGACAAGGCGATCCTCGTTCGCGAGCGCGCCAATGCGGTGTGGATCGACGCGGCGACCGGCGAGGCGACAATGACGGTCGACGCGCGCGATCTGTCAGTCCATCAGCGCATCTCGGAGGCCGCGGACCCCCTGCACTTCGGCTATTTCGGCGGCCTCGCCACGAAGCTCATCTGGTTCGTCTTCGGCGCGGCCATGACGGCGCTCTCCCTTTCCGGCGCGGCGATCTATTCCCTGCGGCTGCTGCGCGAGACGCGGGCGAAACCGACCGTCGGCGCTGTCGCCGGGCGCGCGGTCGCCGGCGCCGGCTGGTGGGCGTGGCCGAGCGCCGGGCTTGTGGTCGCCGGCTTCGCGTTCTGGATCATCGTCGCCGCGAAGGGGCTCTGACGGCGCGGCGGCCCGCGCATCGCCTACTCCGGCATGACGCCCCGGCCACGACCGCCCAGCCATGACATCCGCGTGATGGGGATCGGCTGGCGCTTGACCGCCCGCCAATCCCTCCCTTCATGCCTGTCGTAGAATGCGAAGTCGTTCGCGACCGACGAATGAAGGGATACGCCGCCAATGAACCCTCTCGCCCGCCCGGCTTTCAGGAAGATCCTCGCCGCTTCGATCGGGGCCGCGTTCCTGTCCGGCGCCGCGCGCGCCGCCGACTGGACCGTCGACACGGACGCGAGCGCGCTCGGCTTTGTCGCCACCCAGAACGGCAAGGCGTTCGAGGGTCGTTTCGAGACGTGGACGGCCGATATCGCCTTCGACCCGACGGATCTCGCGGCCTCGCGCATCGCGGCGAGCATCTCGCTGGAGAGCGCCGCCACCGGCGACAAGCAGCGCGACAAGGCGCTGCCGGGAAGCGACTGGTTCAACGTAAAAAAGACGCCGACGGCGACCTTCACGTCGACCGAGATCGTCGCGGACCCCGACGGCGAGGGCTATCTGGCGAAGGGCGTGCTCGACCTGCGCGGCGTCGAAAAGCCGCTCGACCTGCATTTCGACGTCACGATCGACGGCGACGCGGCGACGGCCAGGGGCGAGGCGATCATCGTGCGCACCGAGCACGGCGTCGGCCAGGGCGAGTTCGCCAGCGGCAAATGGGTCAGCGTCGACGTCAAGGTGACGGTCGATATTTCGGCGACGAAATCGCCCGCCTGACCGCTTGGTTTTCCCCGCCGCAGCCCCGCGCGACGAGGCCGCGGCAATGCCCCCTTGTTCCGGCCCCGGTCGAAGGCCACAATCGCGAACGTCGGACAGCTAAATTGAGCGCGGCGCGTAGGGGGACATCGGGATGAGCTGCCAGCGCAGCGAACAGGCGACATCCGGCCCGCCTGAAACGGGCTCGAACAGGCGCGGTTCAGGAAAGCCCGGCGCGGGAACGCGACGCCGCCGGTCGTCGCTGTTCGCGGCGGTCGCCCTCGCGGCGGTTGCGACAGGCTGTTCGTCGGTGCGGGAAAACATGCGCTTCGAGGCGCGCCCGCCGCTTGCCGAACGCCAGGCTGCGGAAAAAGCCGCGGAAGAGGCCGCCGAACTGGCGGCGCAACAGGCGGCCGCGAGCGCGCCGGCGGACGCCTCGAGCCCTTCATCTACGCCGCCTTCCCCAACATCGCAGCCTGCAGTGGCCGTGTCTGTTGAAGCGCAGCTGGCGGCGGAAACCGATGCGACCCTCGCCGAGCGGCCCTACCAGATCGCCGCGCCGCTCGAAATCGACGGACAGGCGCCAGCCGAGGCATCGGCGCTGCGCCTTGCCGCGTCTCCGGCGTCCGGCCCTGTCACTCAGGCGGCGGCGTCCACGCCGGACGCGCCCGAAGCAGCCGCGCCGCAGGCCGCTTCCGCGGACACGAGCGAACCGGACGGTCCGACGGAGGCTGTTTCTTTGTCGGAACGGCTCGCGTCGGGCGCCTACGTGAATGCCGGCCCCGTTGACCTGCCGATCGACGTGCCGATCGAGCTCGACCCGATCGCTCAGGCGATTGTCGAGGCGACGCGGGAGGCGGACGCCGGGTACCCGACCGATGCAGGCGCCGATGCGGGTTTTGACGAAACGATCCTCGAAGAGGAGCAGCCGGCGACCGACGCCCTCGGCGGCGTTGATTATGCGCTGACCGCGCCCAGCCTGTCGCCGGAGACGGGCTCAGAGACGGGTATCGCCGCGCGAAGCCAGACGGAAACCTTGGCCGACGTTGCTGCGGAACCTGCGGCAGACGCCGCGGCTGTCGCCGCAACCGGGGAAGCCGGGCGGGATCCGGATCCAGATTCGGGTCGAGACTCAGGTGCCGACCCGATTGCGGCCATTGTGGCCGACGCGCTTGCGGCAGGCAGCGTCCCGGCCGACAGCCCCCCCATCGACGTCGCAATCGCGCCATGGCCGATGGCGGGCGCGGGTCCGCAGGAGACGCGGTCGACTGACCGCCAGCCAGTTGTGGGCCCATCGATCGCGACGTCGCGCGCGTCCGAAGACGTCTCGCCGTCAATATCTTCGGGCGCGACCCAATCTTCAGGGATGAAACAGGCGGCGATCGACATCTCGATTGCGCCTCGCCGCCGGGCGCGGCCTGGCGCCGTCCAGACGGCCGAAGCGCCGGGCGCAACGGCGGAACCGCCAACCCGACAGCCGCTGGCGGCGGCTGAGGACGACGCGCCCATGTCGTCGGCCGTCGAAGTGAGCGATGCGCCGCCGGCCGAGACAGACCGCATCGCCGACCTTCTCGCCGCCGCGAGCGCGGATGCAGCGCCCGTCGACGACGCGGATGGGGATGCGCCGCAAACTGACGGTTTCGACGAAACGGCGACGGCCGCAACCGCGGAAAATACCGCGGCGCTCCAGGGCGCCGAACTTGCCGAGGCCGGCGATCAAGCGGACGCTCCCGTCCCTGACGCGGCCAGCATGGACGCTGCGCCCGCAGGCATTGCCGACGCGGACATCGCCAACGCGGATGCCGCAAGCGATAGCATCGCCGACGAAACCATCGCCGAAATTCCGGCAACCGATGATCCGGTCACTGTCGACATGGCCGCCGCCGAGACGGTTCGTCCTGACGACATGGCCTTTGGGTCGATGTCCTTTGGAACGGCGCCCGTGCGCTCCGAAGGGGACCCGGCCGCGGCGGCGATCGTTCCGGAACCGGACAGCGGCGCCGAGGGGCGCCTTGCGCTAGCCGACGCCAACCTGCTCGATGGGCCGCTGACGACGACGCGGATCGATCCGCCGACGATCACCGCAGACGATGCGCCTCAGGATCTTCCGCCCGAAGACCTGCCGCCTGCGGATCTTCCAATGTCGGCGCCCGCGCCGCTCGATGAGGTCGCCGTGGATCCCGTCGGCGAAACCCGGGAGGCGCCCCCAACGGGAACGCAGACGACGGAAACGCCCCCCGCGGAAATGCAGACGGCGCTTCCCGACACTGACGTGATGGCCGATGGGCCAGCCGACATAGTGGCGGACGGCGCCAACGATGCGCCTCTGGACGCGCCGCTTGACGCCCCCCTGGATGCGCCCGTGAGCGCGCCGACAGGCGCTATCGCGGACGCCTCCGCGGGAACTGGACCGGAAACCGTAACGGAAACCAGGGCGGACGGCGACCAGTCCCCGGCGGCCGCGCCTGCGCCGGCGGCGGCGCCAGCCGGCGCGCCGGCCCTGTGGCGCATCGCCGACTCTGATTCCTCCGTCTACGTCTTTGGCGCGCTGCACGTGCTGCCTCGAGGCGTCGCCTGGCGCACCAGCGTTCTCGACCGCGCCATGGCCGACGCCGGCATCACCGTCGTCGAGGCGGACGCCGCCTCGCCCGAAGCGGCCCGGGCCATCCAGTCCGCAGTCGCGGCCTATGGCGTGAACCCGAACGGCGTCTCGCTCGTCGGCGAAATCGGGGACGAAAGGTTCGACAAGGTCGCGCGCCTCGCCGGGGATCTTGGCATCGACGCCGCCCAGCTACAGAACATGCGTCCCTGGCTTGCCCTCGTGTCGCTCAGCCAGGCGGTCTTCCAGCGCTTCGGCTTCAACCCGGAGACCGGCGTCGAAGCGGCGATCCTCGCCCAGGCCTCGCGCGAAGGCGACGCAATCGGCCACCTTGAAACCGCCGAGCAACAGATCCGCGTGCTCGCGAGCCTGTCGCGCGGCGACATGCTCGCGAATTTCGACGCAACTTTCGAACAGATCGCCGAGTTCCGGGAAACGACAGAACGCATGCTGACGGCCTGGCGCACGGGCGACCTCGCCGCGCTGGAGGCGATCGCCCTGACGCCGCTGCGCGAAGAATCCCCGAGCGCATACAAGTCGATCTTCGCCGAGCGAAATGCAGCGTGGGCGGAGCGCATCGCGGCCTACCTCGCCGGATCGGAGGACGTGTTCGTCACGGTCGGCGTCGGACACCTCGTCGGCGACGACAGCGTGCTGGAGCTTCTGAAGGCGCGCGGCCTTTATCCTGACCGGATCCAGTAGCGTTGCCGCTGGACACTTCGTCCATTGTCGACGCCGAATGGCGGCGCGCGCCGCCGCGCAATGCGCATGAATGCCTGCAAACTGCAAACGCCGCCCCAAACCTAGGAGACCGCTATCATGGACATTTCGCCGGACCAGAAACCGATAGGCTCAGGCTACAAGGCGAAGTCGTCGCCGGACGAGATCATGGCGGGCATCGACCTTTCCGGCCGCAACGCGATCGTCACCGGCGGGTATTCCGGCATCGGCCTCGAAACGACGCGCGCCATGGCCAAGGCGGGCGCGAAGGTCGTGGTGCCGGCGCGCCGTCCCGATGCGGCGAAGACGGCGCTCGCCGATGTCGAAGGCGACATAGCGGTGGCGGCGATGGACCTCGCCGACATCGGCTCGGTGCGCGCCTTCGCCGCGGACTTCGCCGCGGCCCACGACCGGCTTCACCTCCTCATCAACAATGCCGGCATCATGGCGTGTCCGGAGGAAACCGTCGGCCCCGGATGGGAGCGGCAATTCGGCGTCAACCATCTCGGCCATGCGGCGCTCTTTGCTGGCCTTGAGCCCGCCATTCGCAAGGCCGGCGCTGACGGGGGCGCGCGGGTCGTGGCGCTGTCGTCCACCGGGCACAAACGCTCGCCGGTGCGTTTCGACGATCCCTTCTTCAAGCAGGAGCCCTATCATAAATGGACCGCCTACGGACAGGCTAAGACGGCGAACTCCCTCTTTGCGGTCGGCGTCGACATGCGTCTGAAAAATGACGGCGTGCGCGCGTTCGCCGTGCACCCCGGCGGCATCATGACGCCGCTGCAACGGCACCTGACCGAGGAGGAAATGGTCGAGCTCGGCTGGAAAGACCCATCGGGCGGCCTGTCCGAGGTCGCGCGCTCCCTTTTCAAGACGCCGCCCCAGGGCGCAACGACGACGCTCTTTGCGGCGACGAGCCCGAAGCTCGGCGGCGTCGGCGGGGTCTATTGCGAGGACTGCGACGTGGCGCCGGTCGCCGGGCCGGACAGCGTCTATTACATGCACGTTGCGCCCCATGCGGTCGATCGCGAACAGGCGGCGCGCCTGTGGGACATGACGGAGCGGCTGCTCGCGGGCGCGTGAGACGCGGGGCAGACGGCGCGGGTCAGACGGCGCGGGTCAGGCGGCGCGGGTCAGGCGGCGCGGGTTTGGCGGCGCGGGTTTGGCCGCAAGTTGACGCGCGCCCGGATTGCGAAGCAGCATGGTCGAGAGGCGAACGCTTGCATAAGCCGGGAGAAGAGCGTGATCGAAACGGCGATCGAAACCTTTGGCGGGCCGGACGGCATCTGGTGGCTCGCCGGGGCCTATTTCAGCATGGTGATTGGCGAGCGCCTTTTCTATTTCGCGCGACGCCCCGGCGAATACAACAACCGCGACGCGCTGTGTTCGATCGGGCTCAATCTCATGAATTCCGTGATCGGTATTGTCGTCGGCTTTCTTCTGCCGCTGGCGCTCTATGCATGGGCGTATGATTCGTTTCGAATAATGACGATCGACCAGGCCTGGCTCGCCGCCTTGATAGCCTTCATTGTCCACGAGGTCGCCTACTACGCCGAGCACCGCATGGGCCACCGGATTGGCCTGATGTGGGCGTTCCATTCGATCCACCACTCGTCGAACGAATTCAATCATTCGACTGCGGCGCGCGGCTTTTTCCTCGACGGCAAGCTGCAATCCGCGTTCGCGCTGCCGGCCGCGCTCCTCGGCGTCGGCCCCATCGTCTATTTCGGCGTCGCGGCGATGAAATCCGCTTACGGTATATGGAACCATGCCAGCTATATCGGCGATCTCGGATTGCTCGAGAAAGTCCTCGCAACGCCCCGTATCCACATGGTCCACCATGCGAACCAGCCGCAATACATCGACCGGAACTATTCCCAGGTTCTGACGGTCTGGGACCGGATGTTCGGCAGCTTCGAGCCTTACAGGGAGCCGCCAGTGGTGGGCCTCGTCAACCCGGTCCATGATAATAATCCGCTGACGGCGCAATTCGCGGGGTTTAGCCAGCTCTGGGCGAGGATGAAAACCGCCGACCGGCTGTCCGACAGGCTTCTCTATCTCTGGATGCCGCCGGAATGGAGCCATGACGGCGTCTGCCGAAGCGACTGTCCGAAGCACCGCGCGGCGATGGTTCCAGCGGCGTAGGCGCGCCTTATCCGGTCCGCGCGATCCGCGCCGCCTCCGCCGCGGCGATGTCGAGGGCGGCGGCGTCGAGGCCGGGGAGTTCGACCACTGCCGCGGGCCGGTCCATCCGCTTGCGGCGCGATCGCTCATAAAGCGGATCGTAATGCTCAGTCATCAGCGCGGCGACAAGGGCGGCATGGTCGCCGGTCCGCGCCATCGCGCGCCACGCCTCAATTGTTTCTTTCGGGTGCGCCTTTGCAAGGAGGTCGATCGACGCGATGAGGCGCGAGGCGTCGCTCGCAACATCCGTATACGTTTCAAGCGTAAAGGCGACCCGCGCGTCGAGAGGCGCGCGCACCTCGATCCGCGGCGCAGCCTTCATGGAGCGCCAGACCCGCGCAGGGATGCGCAAGGCGCCAACGAGCGCCGATTCCGCCTCGACGAGGTAGCGCGCGCCCGCCGGACCGGGCGCCTCAAGCGCCTCGTAGATCAGGCTCTCGAATCGTTTCTGGCTCGGCTGCGGCGCGTCGGCGACGGCGCCGAAGGCGGAGCCCCGATGGTTCGCCGCGCCTTCAAGGTCGATCGCCGGCGCGCCGAGCGCCGCGGCGCGCGCGAGAATCTCCGTCTTGGCGCAGCCCGTCTGTCCGTCCACCAACAGTACTGGCAGATCCGGCCCCGCCCCCCGCGTCGCCGCGACCACGCGTCGGCGCCACGCCTTCCAGCCGCCGTCGACGACCGCGACGCGCCAGCCGACGGCGGCGAGGATCGTCGCGACCGCGCCGGACCGCTGGCCGCCCCGCCAGCAATAGACGAGCGGGCTCCAGTCGCGCGGCCGGTCGGCAAGCGTCGTCTCGAGCCCTGCGGCGACATTGCGCGCCACCATCGCCGCGCCGATCCGGCGCGCCGCAAAGGGCGATACCTGCTTGTAAACCGCGCCGACCGCCGCGCGTTCATCGTTCGACAGGGCCGGCAGGCTGATGGCGCGCGGCAGCCTGTCCTCGGCATATTCCGCAGGGGAACGAACATCGATGACGTCATCGAATGCGGCGAGGCTGGCGGAGGAGAGGTCGGCGACGCGGGCGATCATCGCCGGACCATGCCCCGGCTGCCCCCGATCGGTCAAAGCCGCCGTGGCAGGCGGCGCCCCCCCGCCCCTACCGGAACAGGAACAGCAGCAGTACCGTGTAGAGCATCACGCCGCCGACGACGAGGTAGGGATAGTATCGGTCGCCGAGGCTCGCCCGCGTCGTCTCGGTCATCCGCTTCAGGACTTCCGGCCATGTATAGGCGACGAAATCGCCCTGGGACATCATCGCGATCACCCGGCCATCGTCGTCCACGACGGGCAGGTGGCGGAACCGCTCGTTCGACATCATCCGCAGCCACGCCATCAGGTCGTCGTCGCCCTTTGCGAGCTTCAACTCCTTTGTCATCACGTCCGCCAGCTTTGTCGTCGCCGGGTCGAGCGCTTCGCCGAGGACACGGCGCAGGAAGTCCCGCTCGGTCACGATCCCGACGGGCTTGCCATCCGGCCCGACCACCATGCCGGAGCCATAATTGAGCTGGGCCATTTCCTTCGCCGCTTCGCTCACGGTGGCGTCCGGCGAAAATTCGAGGACCTTGCGCTTGTTGTGAAACTCCAGACGCTCCTTGATCAGCATGTCGTTCTCCTTCGACCGGCGAATGAGGCAATGGATACTAACACGAGGCGCGCCATCTTCGTTCCGCCGAAGGCGCCTTCGCGGCGACATTTGGCAGCGCGCCTCGACAGGGCCATCCCGGCGCGCCATACCCGACGGGATCGAAGTCGGCCGGGAGAAAGCGGCCGAACGCGCAAGAGGTTGACCGCCATGACCGATTTGCCACCCCAGGACGATGTCCCCGGCCCCGATGCCGCCGTGCGGCTGACGAGCCTCGCCCATGGCGGCGGGTGCGGCTGCAAGATCGCGCCCGCGCTGCTTGAGACGCTGCTCGGCGCGGCGGGCGCCAGCAGCTTCACGCCTTCGCCCGACTTGCTCGTCGACGCTTCGACGCGCGATGACGCCGCCGTCTACCGACTGTCAGACGACGTCGCAGTCGTCGCCACAACTGACTTCTTCACGCCGATCGTTGATGACCCTTATGATTTCGGCCGCATCGCAGCGACGAACGCCCTGTCCGACATTTACGCCATGGGTGCGACGCCGATCTTCTGCCTCGCGATCCTCGGCATGCCGACGGACAAGCTGTCGCCGGCGACGATCGGCGAGATCGTGCGCGGCGGCCGCGACGTCGCGGAAGCCGCCGGCGCGCCGATCGCCGGCGGGCATTCCATCGACACAGCGGAGCCGATTTATGGCCTCGCAGCGATCGGCCGGGTTCATCCAAAACGGATACGGACGAACGCCGGCGCGCGCGTCGGCGACGTTCTCATTCTCGGCAAGCCGCTTGGCGTCGGCATTCTTTCTGCAGCGTTCAAGCGCGGCCTTCTGTTTGAAAAGCATTATTTCGAGATGCTGAGCTGGACGACCTTGCTGAACCGGCCGGGCATCGCGCTCGCCGGCATGGATGAGGTGCACGCGATGACCGACGTCACTGGCTTCGGCCTTCTCGGGCACGCCGCGGAGATGGCCCGCGCCGCGAAAGTCCGTATAGAGATCGAATTCGGAGCGGTGCCAAGAATCAAGAGTTCGTGGGGATACATGATGGAAGGCGCGATAACCGGCGCGTCGGCCCGCAACTGGGCGAGCATTGAAGACTTCGCCAGCATAGCGGTCGAGGATCATGCTGATGAGGCGCGCACGCTGCTGACCGATCCGCAGACGTCGGGCGGGCTCCTCGTCGCGTGCGCGCCGTCCGTCGCAGACGAGGTCGTGTCGCTGTTTCACGCCGACGGCCATGTCTTCGCGAGCGTGATCGGCCGGGTCGCCGCTGGCGCGCCCGGCGTCGCAGTCATTTGATCCGGACAGATATGAAACAGCTATTCATCCTGCGTCATGCGAAGTCGAGCTGGGCCGATCCGGGCCAGCGGGATTTCGACCGCCCCCTGAACGCCCGCGGCCGCTCTGCCGCGCCGGTCATGGGCGCCCACATGGCGCGCCAGGCCTATCGGCCGGATTACGTGCTGTGCTCGCCGGCCGCGCGCACCCGCGAGACGCTGGAGCGGATCCAGCCATATCTCGATCCGCCCGCGCCGACGGCCTATGCCGAGACGCTCTATCTCGCGACGGCGAAGCAGCTACTTTCCGAGATCGCCGGCCTCGGCGACCGCCATGCCGCCGCGCTCGTGATCGGCCACAATCCCGGCCTGGAGGATCTCTGCGCCCGTCTCGCCGACCCGCTCGCCGGGGACGCCGCCGCCCTTGTCGCGATTGGCGAGAAGTTTCCGACCGCCGGCCTCGCCGTTTTCACGTTCCCCGCGAACAGCTGGCGGGAGATTTCGCCCCATACGGGCGCGCTGGTCGAATTCGCGACGCCGAAGGGTCTTGCAGGCCGCGCGTCCGCTTGACCCATGGCGCATCCCGGCGCGACGTTTCGCAACGCCAAGATTTGCGTAACGCGGGCGCCCTAGGCTGGCGCCTGCCCCTTCCGTCAGCCGGAGATGCCCCGCCCATGACGCCGCCAATGACGCCGACACCGATTTCAACGTCCATCGCTTCGCGCCGCCAGGCGCCATCAGCCGTCCTTGGCGTCATGCTGGCGCTCGCAACATGCATCGCAATGGGCGCCGCCACGACCGCCGGCGCTGCGCAGGAACAAATATCGGGACAAACATCGGCGCAAACATCGGCCGACGCATCATCGCCCGCTGGGCCCGGCGAGCCGACGTCCGCGCCCTACGCCGACGGCGGCGCGTTCGACCCGGCGATCCCAACCCTGGAGGCCGTCATCGGCCATCGCTCGGGCGAGAAAATCACCCGGCCGGCGGACGCCATTCGTTATATGCAGGCCCTCGCCGCCGCCGCGCCCGAGCGCATCAAGCTCGTCGAATACGCCCGCACCTGGGAAGGCCGTCCCCTCGTCTACGCCATCATCGCCGCGCCGGAACGGCTGGCGCGGATCGACGCGGTGAAAGCGGGCCTCGGCGCGCTCAGCGATCCGCGGGCCACGGATGAGGCGCGCGCCGAAGAGCTGATCTCGGTCATGCCGTCGACGGTCTGGCTGTCCTATGGCGTGCACGGCAACGAGATTTCGTCGACGGACGCCGCCCTCGCCGTCGCTTACCATCTTCTCGCTGCGCGCGACGACGCGACGGTCCGGTCTATCCTTCAGGATACGGTCGTTTTTATCGACCCGATGCAGAATCCGGACGGCCGCAACCGCTTTGTCACCAACTTCGAGAACGCCGCAGGGCTCGAACCGTCGGGCAGCCGCATCGCCGCCGAGCGCAACGAGCCGTGGCCGCGCGGCCGGACAAACCACTACCTCTTCGACATGAACCGCGACTGGATCGCCCAGTCCCAACCCGAGGTTAAGGGCCGGACCCGCGCGCTGCTGGAATGGCGTCCGCTGGTCGTCGTCGACGCACACGAGATGGGTACGGACGAAAGCTACTACTTTGCGCCCGAGGCCGAGCCGATCAACCCCTATGTCACCGACGCCCAAATGGCGATGGCGGACCAGTTCGGCCGCGGCAACGCGGCGGCGTTCGACGCGGCGGGGTTCGACTATTTCACCCGCGACGTCTACGACAAGCTGTTCCCCGGCTATGGCGACAGCTGGCCGGCGTTCTACGGCGCGATCGCCATGACCTTTGAGCAGGGCTCCGCGCGCGGCCTGAGGGCGCGGCGCACGGACGGCGCGGAGTTTTCCTATCGCGACAGCGTGCATCACCACGTCACCTCGTCGATCGCCACCCTGAAGACGGCGGCGGCGCACCGCGAGCGACTGCTCCGCGACTACTGGACCTACCAGCAGACAGGCCTTGAGGAAGGCCGCAGCGGCGCAACCAAGGCCTATATCTTCCCGGCGGGCGGCGCCCTGACGAACGGCGACGACCTCGCCGCGTCGCTACTCGACCAGGGCCTCGACGTGCATCGCGCGACAACTGACTTCGCCGCCTGCGGCAAAACTTTCGCCAAGGGCGCCTTCGTCGCATCAATGGCGCAGCCCCGCGCTCGCCTCCTGCGGACGCTGCTTGATCCGACGTCGCCCATGAAGGAGGCGTTCGTCGCCGAACAGGAAAAGCGCCGCGCACGCGGCCTGGAAGACGAAATCTATGACGTCACCGCCTGGTCCCCGGCGCTCGCGCTGAATGTCGGCGTCGAGGCGTGTTCGGCCGATCCGACCGCAACCGCGCGCGGCGGCTTCTCGCGCCTTGACGCAGCGCAGACGACGCCCGGCGCCGTCATCGGCCCGCGCGAGGCGGTCGCCTACGCCGTCGAATGGGGCGATCTGAACGCGATCCGCTTTCTCGCCGCGGCCCTGCGCGAAGGCATCGCCGTGCGGTCCGCCGACGGCGCCTTCACGGCCGCCGGCCACGAATTTCCGTCGGGGTCGCTGATCTTTGTCGTCGCCGACCACGACAGGCGCCCCGAACACCTGCGCGCGCGACTTCTTCAGCATGCCGAAGAAAATGGCGTCACGGTGCGCGCGCTCGCTTCGACCTATCTCGAGGCCGGCGACAATTTCGGCTCCGACCACGTGAAAAAACTGATCGCCCCGCGCATCGCGATCGCCTGGGACGAGCCGACCAACCCTAACGCCGCCGGCGCGACCCGTTTCGTGATCGAGCGGCGGTTCGGCTATCCGGCGACGCCGGTGCGCGTGTCGGACCTTGCTGACAAGGGACTATATGAATTCGACGTCCTGATCCTGCCAGACGTATACGGATCATATACCGACCGCCTCGGCGCGCGCGGCGTTGCGTTCCTGAAGGACTGGACGTCGCGCGGCGGCGTTCTCATCGCCATGGACCATGCGGCGCGCTTTGTCGGCGACCCGCAGTCGGGGCTCTCGGCGGCGCGACGCGAACGCGCCGTCGCGGAGGCGGACGACAAGACGAAAGACGCCGCCGCCGACGCCGTCGTCGATGGCGTCATCATTGAGGACAAGGACGCCGCCCGGGCGGCGATCGTGCCGTCCGGCGGGGCGCCTGACCCGACCAGCGGCGTGTTCGCCCATGCCGACGTCGACCACGACCACTGGATGAGCGCCGGAGCGCCGGACCGGGTGACGCCGCTCGTCCGCGGGGGCGACATCTACCGTCCACTGACGCTTGACGAGGGCGTCAACGTGGTGCGCTTCGCCGGCGCAAAGGAATTGCTCGCCGGCGGGTACCTCTGGGAGGAGACGCGCGACCAGCTCGCCTACAAGCCGTTCCTTCTGTCCGAGCCGCTCGGCGACGGGCTCTTGCTGACGTTCACCCAGGACCCGACCTTCCGCGCGCAACTCGGCGGCCTCGACGTCCTCGTCGCAAACGCGATTTTCCGCGCGCCGGCGCATACCGGAAAGCTGCGGTAAGGGGCGGCGGCGCCTGCGTCATCTGCGGCGGCGCCCAATTTTCGCCGCAGGGGCGGGCGAGCCTTCGACGATGAAACGCGCCCGCAGGATAATGATTGGCCTTATCGCCGCGCTCGCCGCGGCGTCGGCGGGCGCGCAGTCGCTTGGCGCACAGTCGCTTGGCGCGCAGTCACCGGGCGCGCAGTCATCGGGCGCCAAGTCACCGTACCCACAGCCACCGGGCGAATTGGCGGTCGACAAACTGGCGCACGGGGCGCGGGGCGACTTCGGCGCCCGCCTCGCCGCCGCGGCGATGGCGCGCACGGCGCACAAGGTCCGCTACGATCCGGCCTATGTGTCGATCCCCTATCCGATGGGGGACGTGCCATCCGACACCGGCGTGTGCGCCGACGTCGTGGTGCGCGCGCTGCGCGCGGAAGGCCATGACCTGCAGGCGCTCGTCCACGCCGACATGAGCCGGCATTTTGCGGCGTACCCGGCGCACTGGGGCCTGTCGCGCCCCGACCCGAACATCGACCATCGCCGGGTCCCGAATCTCGAAACCTTCCTGACGCGGATGGGCGCGCGCCTGCCGCCGAGCCGCGCGGCCGCTGACTTCCGGCCCGGCGACATCGTCGCGTGGAACCTTAAGGGGCCGCGCGGCTTCCTGCCGCATATCGGCGTCGTCGCCGCCGAAACCGCGGCGAGCGGCCGGCCGCTCGTCGTGCACAATATCGGCGCAGGGCCAATGGCCGAGGACGTCCTGTTCGACTGGCCGATCACCGGACGTTATCGCCTCGACGAGGCGAAGCTCGCCGGTTCAGCCGAATAGCCGACCGAAATCAAGGCCGGGCGCATCAATGCCCGCAGCGTCGATGCGCCGTGAACGCATCAGTTCCGCGCCGGCATTGTGCGCGGCGGCATAGGCGATGCGCGCCAGATCGGCGCCGATGGAAAGGCGCTTGACGCCCGCCGCCTCGAGGTCGGCCGCCGGAATCGCGAATCCCGGGATGCCGACAAGGACATTCAGCGGCCGGGCGATCGCCGCCAGTATCGCCTTCACGTCATCAAGCCGCCTGACGCCGGGCGCGAACAGAACCTCCGCTCCCGCCGTTTCGAACGCCTGAAGCCGCTCGATCGCTTCGCCGACATCGCTCCCGCCCCGCAGGAAGTGCTCAGTACGCGCGGTGAGCACGAAGCCGCCATCAACCTCGCGAGCGGCCTTTGCGGCGGCGGCGATCCGCGCGACGGCGAGGTCGATATCGTAGGCCGACCCGTCCGCCTTTGCGTCCTCTATCGACCCCCCGGCGAGGCCGGCCGCAGCAGCCAACCGGATAGTATCGGCGACATCCTCGGGCGCATCGGCAAAGCCGTTGCCGAGGTCGGCGGCGACGGGCGCCCGCGTCGCGGCGCAAAGGGCGCGGGCGTGGGCGATTTTCTCGTCGCGGGCAACGCAATGGTCCAGCCTGCCGAGGGTCCATGCAAAACCGGCGGACGTTGTCGCAAGCGCCTCAAACCCGAGGTCCTCGAAAATCCGCGCCGAGCCGACGTCCCACGGATTCGGCATGATGAAAGCCCCGGCGCGCTGGTGAAGCGCGCGGAAGGTCGCGACCTTTTCGGCGCGGGCGGGGAATGGTCGGTCGGTCATGTCATTGCTCCTGATCGGCGCTTCTGGTCGGCGTCGCGGTCGATCGGAGCATGGGGCGATCGCGCGCCGCCACCCGTTTCCTGCGCCCCGGTATGGCGCGGCTTCCTGCCTGCTTGAGCCGGAGCCGGCGCGCGCAGCGACGACAGGGCGCCGAGCGCGGCCGGCCGCGCCTAGTACAACAGGGTCGGCGCGTTGTCGGCGCGTGGCTCAACCCGCCAGCGGCCTTCGCGCTCGCACGCGACGCCAGTCCACTCGTCGCTTCGTCCGCTGACGGAAAGCCGTTGCTCGAATTCGCGGCAGCGCACTGCCCGCTTCGTCGGCCCGCCGGCGAGCTCAAGCTCGGCGCCTGGCTGCTTTATCATCAGGTTTTCGTGGATGTAGCCGCGGATGCGGCCTTCGGCTTCGACCAGCATCCAGGGCTTGCCCGACACCCGACCGACAACCTCGACCGGATCGCCGGCGTCCATCTGCTCCAGCGACTGAAACGACGTCCCCGGACCAAGCCGGACATTTGAATTGCGCGTCAGGGCGTGCAGGCCGAGATCGGTCTCGATCGGATCGTCAAGATAAAGGCCGGCAGGGATCGCCGGCCGCGGACGCCCCCCGAAATCGACGCCGCCGAGAACGTACTCGCCGGCGACAACGGCGCCGCGGGCCGTCTCGCCGCGCCAGGCGCGTTCCGCGCCGACCGCATCCTCCGAAAGAGCGGCCGCAAGCGCCGCTTCAAGGGCGCCTTCGTCGCCGCGCGACAGGTCTTGCGCAAGCGTGGATCCCGCGGCCGCCCCCGCCAAGTCAACGCGAGCGACGCCGCCCGGCCCGCTCGCGCAGGCCGCCAGCAATGCCGCCCACGCCGCGAGCGCGACGATGCGCGGCAGGGAAACTCCGATTGCGGACGGATTTGCGAATGAAGGGGAGGCGGCGCGATCGCATGCGGTCATGGGCGGCATCTTTCTTCACGGTCGACTAATCGAGAGCCTAGGGGAGTTGGCGTGGCGGAGCCATCCCTCGCCGCCGCCGGCGACGACATCGGGTCCCAACGGGCCGGCCGCAAGAAAACAGGCGGCCCCGAAAGAGGCCGCCCATTGCCGTTCAGACATGGTAGCGCCGTGCAAGAGCCTCGACGGCCCGCAAGGCCGGGAACCAGCCTAGGCGCGGATTCTGACCGCTGCGCCGCGCGAGCAGCTCTGCGCGGCGATGCGCTGCAGTCGGCGATAGGGCACGAGGTTCGCATCGCGGCCAACCGGCGCGATGGTGCACACCCGACGGCCACGATTGCTGCGGCCGCGATAGACGATCTCCTCGGTCACGATGATCCGGGCCTGGCCGCGGGTCGGAATGACGTCGCGAAAGACGATCTGGTTGCGCGGACGACCGCGATAGCCGCGCCCGCCATAGTAATCGTTCCGGCCGATCGTGACCGACACGCCGGCGGTGCGATACGGTCCGGCGCGATAAAAACGGTCGGCGGCGTAGAAATCGTAATAGTTGGCGGCGTGGCTGCGGTGGTCGTGCGTCACGTCGCAGCGGGCCGGGCGATCGCCACGGCGCGCCTCGGCGGGGGCGGCCCCGAAGACGGCGAACGCCAGGACGGCGGCGACCGAAGAGCGAACGGCAGGCAAACTAAGGACTGAACTCATTACAGACCCTCCTTCTGATTGCGGCGCCCCAGCCGCTGATGAGTGGTCTACAGATGAAATCCGGCGACAATGAGTTGAATTAAGGCGAAACCGCACAACGGGAGGGGTATGTTTGCCGCTTTTTCGCCAAATTTTCCGGGATGGCCGGCGCGTGAGCGCGACGCCGCTCAGTCGATGAGGAACGCGCGGCCGCCGGCGTCTTCGATTTCGAGAACCCAGAGATCCGGGTCGCGGTCGACCTGGCGGGCGATCCACGCGTCCACGTCGGCTTCCGGCGCGGGCCCGTCGAGCGCCACGCGCCAGCCGCGCGCGCCATTGTCCAGGATACTTTCAAAGTGCGCAATTGCGCGCGGCGCGCCGTCCCCGCCGCGGCCAAGGAACACCTTGACGATCACCGCCCCGGCATCGTCGTCGCCGTGGCGGGCGACGGTCGCAAATGCGCCCTCGCCACGGGCGCGGCGGGCGTGCGCCGATACGCGGACGGATGTCTTAAGGCGCGGGGGCGACGTCATCATGGCTTGCGGGCGTTTATTGCGGCGGCGACGCTCGCGCGCGTTCGTTCGCGATGCGCGCAGCGCTGTCAGGCGGCTGCGTCGGTCGCCTCGTGGGCGGCTTCCCGGTTCGCGCCCCTGTTTGGTTCAACGTTTGCTTCCGCGTCTGCTTTCCGGGCGGCGCGGCGGCGGGCCTCGATGCGTTCAAGCGCGGTAAGTGCCGGCTGGGCGGCGGTCGCCGCGGCCTCGGGCCGCGAAGCGCGAAAGCCTGGTCGACGCATGGCGCCGGTGCGATCAAGCGGCAGCTCCAGGCGGGCGGTGACGCCTTCTCCGGGGGCGGATGAAAGCTTCAGGGCGCCGCCGTGCAGTTCGGCGAGCTTGAACGCGAGCGACAGTCCTAGGCCGGCGCCGTCGGCGCCGCGCACGCCAAGCCCTTGCGCATCGGTGAACCGCGGCCCGAGTTTGTCGAGCGCGGCCTTGTCCATGCCGATGCCGGTATCCGCGACAGTGAAAACGATGCGTTCACCAGCGCGTTCATCAGCGCCGTCGGTTCCCTCGGTGGCCACGGACAGGCGCACTTCACCGTCGCTCGTGAACTTCACGGCGTTGGTCAGGAGATTGATCAGAATCTGGCGCACCGCGCGCGGATCGAGCGCGCATTCCGGCGTCGCTTCGTCGGTTTCCACGACGAGGCGAAGCCCGGTCGCTTCGGCTGCCTGGCGGACCATCGCTGCGCATTCGCCGGCGAGCTTGTTGGGGTCCGCGAGCACGGGCGACAGGCTGAGCCGGTCGGCTTCGATGCGCGCCAGATCAAGGATCGCCTTCACGAGATCGAGGAGGTGGTTGCCGGATGAGTGAATGTGCTCGGCGTATTCGGCGTAGCGCGGGTGGCCGACCGGGCCGAAGGTTTCGGCGCGCAACGTGTCGGCGAACCCGATCACCGCGTTCAAGGGCGTTTTCATCTCGTGGCTGAGATCCGCGAGCGCCGAGGCGCTGGCGCGCGCTTCGGCCCGCGCGGCGCCGAGGCTGCGGGAGAGGGAATCGCGCACCCGCACGTCGTCAGTGCGGTCGATCAACAGGATCGCCGCGCCGCCATCGTCCTTTGGCTCAATGATCGCGTCGAAGGCGCCGGCGTCGCCGGCCCGACGGCGGGCGTGCAACAGCAGCCGCGTCGGCGAGCGCGCTTCCAGCGCCGCCTTCAGCGCGGGACGGTCTTCGGGCAGGAAAATGTCGAGACAGGACGCGCCAACCCGTGGCGACGACGGCAGGAGGTCTACGCCGCCGGTCGGCGCCATGCGCAGGCGATGTTCACCGCCGACCGCAAGAACGATGCAGCCCGGCCCGCCGCAAAAGGCGGCCGCATCGGCGCGCTGCGGCGCTTCGGCCGGACCATTCCGAGATGCCGCTTGCCCGCATTGAGCAAGCGCGTCTTGCGCAGGTTCGGCGGGAGCGAATTCGCCTGAAACCGGTTCGGATGGCGCCCGTTCGAACGGGGTGAATCCGAACGCGGCTGACAGAAATCGGCCTATCGTCTTCAACGCGCCGCCTCTTGTTTCTCCGTCCGGAACGGCCCGACCGGGCGTCGTTCCGACATGCTTAACCGATATTAAGAGTCGTACCGCTTCGTTAACAAATCATGAAGCAACAATTTCCACGGCAATTTTGAGTCCGGAACGGAACCCGGCGGGATCATCGGCAATGAAAAGCTTATGCCTCGGGCGAAACTCATCTCGAATTTGGCGATAAAGGCGCTAGTATGTCTGACAGGGCGTTAAGCCGAACGGGTTAGGGTTTGCGTGCGGGAATACGGCGCACGGCGCGGGCATCCATCGAAGGTCTGAACAAGCAACGATCCGGAAAACAGCGCGAGCGAGACCGCCGGGCGAACGGCTGTCCTCGACTTTCGCATCTTGCGGGCGGACGGACTTTCGGCGAGACCAAGGACGGCCACGCGTCGGCGATACATCGCAAGGCAGCAAGTTTGAGTCGGGAGATGTGTGAATGGCGATGAGTGATTACGGCGCGAACGACGCCTCAATCAATCGAGCGCAGGGGATCGAAAATCCGCGGGGGCAAACCGGATCCCTCCGACGGCGCGCGGCAGCCATCGCTGCGCCGATTACCGCGCCGGTCGGGCAGGCGATCCGGGTATTCTGCTGGGGCGCGCTCACCCTGACGGCCATAGCGGCCACGAGCGGCGTCGCCGCCGATAGCCTCGCCCAACCGCCGGAAGCGACCCTCGAAAGCCAGGCGGTCGCCTACGTCCAGTTCCGCCAGGACGTCGAGAAAATCGAGGCCATACCGTTCACCAGCGCCGAGACCACGCGCGAGGCCCATCGTCTGCTTACCGGCCACGACGCCAACGACCTGACGGTCGGGTGGATGGCCTATGCGGCCCTGATCGCGGCCGACACCGAGGAATTCAAGGAAGCCATCGAAGATCGCGTCAAGTCGAGCCGCCGCGTGCGCGGTTCCCGCCTGCAGGGGCGCGACGCGCTGCTTGCGGAACTTGGCGAGAATCCGAGCTATGGCCGCCAGCTCGAGGGCGCGCAGGCCGCGATCGAGCGGGTCCTGAAAATGACCGTCGCTGATGGCGCGCGGATCGTCTCGCTCGGCGAAGCCTTCAAGCAGCAGGCCTACGCCATGCAGAAAACGAGCTGGGGCAAGGCGCGCATCTCGCCGGCCCAGACCCGGCTTTCCGAAGCGCACGCCTTCGCGGCGGGCCGGTCATACCCGACGTCGCCGACGCTGCCGCAGTCAGACGGCAAGGGCGTCGCCACGCCATCGCTTGCGAGCCTGCCGGGCGACTGGTCGCCGGAGTGGGGCAGCGAAAACGTGGCCGGCCCCGCCGACGCCACGTCCGACGCGGTGATGGACCGGGTGCTCAATCTGGCGGTGCGCTATTCCATTGGCGCGCTCAACCCGAAAATCATTGAGGTCTACGCCCAGAACCGGAAGGCCAACCAGTGCCTGTCGATGTCGGCGCTGACGCTGAACCAGTGCATCGCCGCGACGCGCACGCCCTATGAAGAGGCGTTCTGCCTCGGCGAGCATGGCCTGAACGACGTCGCCGAGTGCATCGGCTGGGTCGCCGGACCGGTCGCGAACTGACGACGCAGCGTTTCGACCCGTTTCATTTGAACTCCTGGCCGCCGAAGCGGCCGCTTGCACTGCGTGAGGTAGGGCCGTTGGTCATCCAGCGGCCCTACTCTATACTCAGGGAGTCTACGCGCCGGAGGGGTCCCGCCAATGTCGGCCTGGTTGTCGCTCGCCATCGCGATCGCGCTCGAAATCGTCGGCACGACGCTCCTGAAACTGTCCGACGGGTTCGAAAAGCCCATCCTCGGCATGGCGTCGATCGCCGCCTACTCGGTCTGCTTCTGGTTCTTCGCGGGCGCGATCAAATCGATTCCCGTGGGCGTCGGCTACGCGATCTGGGCCGGCGTCGGCATCCTCGCCATGGCCGCGATCGGGATCTTCTTTTTCGGCCAGAAGCTGGGGCCGGCGCAGTACGCCTTTATCGCGCTGATCCTTGTCGGCGCAGTCGGCCTGCGCCTGACGACGACGGCGGAATAAGGCGCGACGGCGACCATCGCCCGCATTGCCATGCGAGCCGCCTCGCCCTACCTCGGTCCCCATGGCGACATTCGACGACATCGTGAGCGACTTCGCGTTCCTCGACGACTGGGACGACCGCTACAAATACCTGATCGACCTCGGCCGCGCGCTCTACCCCTATCCGGAGGACGCGCGCGACGAAGCGCACAAGGTGAAGGGCTGCGCGAGCCAGGTCTGGCTCGCCCCGCGCATCGACGGCGCCGGGCCGGACGCGTTGATCAGTTTCCGCGGCGATTCCGACGCCCACATCGTAAAGGGCCTCGTGGCGGTGCTGCTCGCGCTTTATTCCGGCAAGCGGGCCGACGAGATCGCCGCCATCGACGCGGCCGAGGCCCTGGCCCCCCTCGACCTCTCAGGGCATCTGACGCCCCAGCGCTCCAACGGCCTCGCCGCCATGGCGACGCGCATCAGGGCGATCGCCGAAGCGGCGAAGGGGTAGGCGCAAACGGGGATGCATCCGATAGTTTTGATTATCGGACATAGCAAGGCGCTGGATTGGTGGCGATTGCTACTAGGCCGCTTTCAATAATCGGGCCGCTCATCGTCAGCGTCTGAAAGCGCCCTAAAGTGGACGCTGACAACTTCTGCTTTATGCACGAAGCAGTCATTGGCGAGAATAACTAAAGTCCCTCGACAAGCTCTGCGATGATTTCAGCTGCAGGCTGGACCTGCTGAATTTCTCCAAGACCCTCACCCGCATACATTGCAGAGGCCTCAATGTCTCCGGACATTCCGATACTTGGCGTTGCCACAAAGTATCTTGGGAAGCTTGATCCATTTGGAAACGTCAGAATTGGGTCGCCCTCGCCCGGACGATGACCTTCAGAAGGCTGGCCGGCCTCGTCCCAAACCTGGAAAGTAGAGTTCCGGATCACACGATGAGGCGCATTCGGCCAAAACCCATCAAAGCAGGTCGTGCGCACTGTAGCCCCTGACGGGGCAGAAATGATCGCATTCTTGTACTCAGGATGCGCAATCGACTCTTGGGCCACGACAAACCGCGTTCCGAACAAAGCAGCGTCGGCCCCCAACGAAAGGACATGAGAAACGTCAGAGGCTGTGGCCAAGCCTCCCGCAGCGATAATCGGTACACCGAAACTCTCGGAGACGACTTGCGCCAAAAGTTCGTCTCTGAGTGTTTCGCCAAGCACGTGGCCACCGGCTTCAACACCCTGTGCGATAAGCGCGGCAGCCCCTAAATCGACAGCCTCCTTCGCCGAGGCCAGATCGCCGATCGTTGCGATCAGACGGCCGTCACACGCTTCGATCGCAGGCATTGATTTGGCCGGGCTACCCCAGAACAAATTGAAAAGACGAACACCTGCGTTTGCTGCGGTTTCGATTAGGGCCGTTTGTTCTAGGTCCGATCGCAGATTGACCGCAAACGCTTTGGTTGTGCGTTTTTGCGTGTGCTCAATCGACGCCTTCGCTGCTTCTGGCGTGTCCGGCCAAATTGGCAAAATGCCCAACCCACCGGCATTGGCGACCGCTGCCACAAGGTCGGGGCCTGCGGCGCCACCCATGCCGCCCTGAACGATTGGAACATCGAAGCCGAATTCTGATGTAAATCTGGTTTCTAACGTTCCCTCCATCGCGCCTGAGTGTGAAGAGTTAGCACGAAAACGCGTTCGTGTCCGCTTCGACGCCGAAAGCAGCCCTTATCCCAGTGGCTTAAATTCGCCCAAGTCGGTCACTCAGCCTTTCGTTTGCGAATCCGCTCCCCCCGCTGTTGCACAACTCAACACTTGTGCAACATGCGCCTGACGTAGAGAAATCAACGAATTGCCTGTTGCGCGGTTCCGTTGCGCAAGATCATGCCGGAGCGCCAACCCGCCGGGCGCCGTCCCTGCGCCGCCCTCGCGGCGGCGCGCAGGGGGTCAAGGCGGCATCCGGGATCTGGAGAGCCGGGCGAAAAAGTGGAATCACCGGCTTTTCGAAAACCCGGCGCGACCGCCAAAACCGACGGCAGCAGGCGATGCTGGTTTATCGCCTGATGCTGTAGGGGCGGCTTTCGGCAATGGACAATACCAGGAGATCCCGGGTCGACGCTGACGCGCCGCACAGGTTGGCGGCCGAGCGCAATTGAGCGTTGCCCCCCCCCTATCCCGCCAGGCGCCGCAACAGGACGCGGGCGGACTTTTTCTCAAGGCCGGGGTCGGCCTGCGTTGACGGCGCCGGCAGCGCGAGGCGATCGCGGTCGGCGCGGCGTTCAGCGCGACGCTCCGCCAGGCGCGCGCGCAGGGCCGCTTCCAGCAGCGACAGCTGCTGGTCGAAAATCTCAAGGTCGCGACGGTCTTCGACCGCGTGGCAGGCGTGGCTCACCGTTGAAGGCTCGCGGCCGAAGATCAGCGCGATATCCCGCACCGTCAGCTGGCCGACCACATGGCAGAGATACATCGCCGTCTGCCGCACAAAGGCGACATTCGCATGCTGACGGCCGGTCATCGACAATCGGGCGAGCGGAATGTTGTAGGCTTGCGACATCACCTCGAAGGCGGCGTCGGCGACGTCCGCCGCATCCGGCGAGATCAGCCCGGCGGGCGGTTGTGGCTTCATCGGTCGCGCTCCGTCGCATCGCCCTCAACCGGGTAGGCGGACGATCCCTGCGGCCTCGATTAGAACCCGAAGCCCATGAGCGTCCGGTTTCCCCGGCCGGCGCAATGCGCCCGCCCGCGTCAACCTTTCGGCAGGACGCGGAGGCCGGACAACCGATTTTCGCGCAGTTTCTTGCGGACGGCGCGTCAGACCACGAGGGCGAACACCAGCGCAAAGGCGAGCGTGGCGGCGACCGAGAGCGCCATAAAGCCAATCGGCCACGCCCGCGCCAGTTGGCCCTCCGGTCCGTGCACCTGGTAAACCCTTGCGAATGCGGCGACGACGCGCCCCTGAAATCCGCGCCAGGCCAGGGTCCACACGGCTTTCGCCGCGTCCACCGCCCAGAACATGAGCGACCGGCCCGGCGCGCGATAGAGCCAGTCCGTATCGAGATTGGTCGAGGGCACTTCGGCCGGATACCACTTCATGGCCTTGAGGACGCCAAAGGCGATCGTCGCCCAGACGAGAAGCTGAAGCTGCTCGACGACATGATAGGCGGTATAGGGATGATACTCGGCAATCGCCGCCTGGTCCGGCAACAGGGCGTAGAGCGGCGCAGGGAACAGCCCGAGGAGAACGCAAAGGGCCGCCGAGACGCCCATCGCGATCAGCATCGGCAGGGGCGCTTCGGCGGGGCGCTTGCCGGAATCGTGCGCGAAGAACGTGAAGAACGGGATCTTGATGCCCGCATGCTCAAGCACGCCGGCGCTGGCGAACAGGAGCGCGAGCCAGATCCAGAACAGATGCCCCTCGCCCGCCGCGTCGATGATGAGGCCCTTCGTCACGAAGCCGAGCGTGCCGGGGAAGGCCGAGATGGACAGCGCGCCAACGATGCAGAGGATCATGGTGAGCGGCATTGTCCGGTAGAGCCCGCCGAGCTCCGTCGCCATTGACGTTCCCGTGCGGAACATCGCCGCGCCAAGCGCCATGAACAACAGCCCCTCGAAGATGATGTTGCCGAACGCGTAGCCCGCCGCGCCATTGATCGAGCCGAGGCCGATGGCGCAGACCATGAAGCCGACCTGGTTGTTGATCGAATAGCAAAGGACCTTGCGCAAATCGTTCTCGATGAGGGCGAAGAAGATCGGGAAGATCGTCATCGTCGCGCCGATATAGATCAGCGCCGGCTCGGCCGGGAATGCGCGCGCGAGCGAGGCGACGGCGAGCTTCGTCGTGAAGATCGACAGGACGATCGAACCGGCAATCGTCGATTTCGGATAGGCGTCCTGCACCCAGTTGTGGAGGAGCGGGAATGCCGCCTTGATTCCGAACGCAATGAACAGGACGAGGCCGGACGCCTTTACCGCGCCTGACGCGTCGCGCAGGCCGATTTCGTTGAACGCGAGCGATCCCGTCTCGCGGTAAACGAGCACGACGCCCGCGAGGAGCAGCGTGCCCGAAAGCACCTGGATAACGAGATACCGCATGCCCGTCAGGAAGGTCATCCGCGTGCCGGGCGCCCATACGAGGAACACGGACGTTATCGCCGCAATCTCCCACCACACGAACAGCGTGACGAGATCGCCGGACGTGACGCCGCCAAGGGCGGCCGCGGGATAGGCGAGACTGGCGAAATCCTGCGCGCGGTCGCGCACATGCCAGCCATATACGACGTTGAGCGCGGCGGCGATGTGGAACACGATGGCGAACAGGCGCGACAGGGGATCGATGCGCAGCATCGTCACCGGCTCGCCGAAAATCGTCAGCGCGCCCCACTCGCCAAGGCCCAGGCGAGCGAGCTGGGCGGCGGACATGGCGATGACGGCGAGCATCAGCGGCCGGCGAAGGGCCGACTGCGCGCCGGGCAGGAGCGCGGCTAGCGCCGCGCCGGCGAAGAGAATGACCGCCGGGTTGATGGCGAGGGCGGCGAAGAGGCTTTCCGGGCTCATGGCCTACTCCCGCTCTTCGTAATAGTCAGGCGCGCGGCCGACGAGCTTTCGCAGGTGCTGGCCGGCGAGGACGATGAACATGAACGCGGCGAAGCCCCACAGCGCGAAGAACGCTGGCAGCCCCTCCGCGGCAAAATGGGGGTGATCCTTCTGGAACGCGGGCACGAAGCCGGCGAGCGCCGCGATCACGCCGACGGCGATCAGTCCCCGGAAGAACCATTTCCGGAAGGCGGGGCGGTCGGCCCAGCCGGCGTTGTCGTCATGGCCGGTCATCGCCCGCCCTCCGTAATCGGCAGCAGGAAGTCGTAAAGCGCGTTCGCGAAGAAAAAGAGCAGGAGCGCGCCGAGGGCCGTCGCAATTGGGGGCGCGACGGTGAGGAGCGGCGCCTCTTTCAGGGCGCCCCATTTGACGCCAAGGCGGGTTTCGCCCGCCGGCGCGCGGTCGTCGAGGCCGAGAACGCGCCCGTCGTCGGTTCGCTCGTCCGGCGACATGTAGAACGCCATCACCGGAATCGACAGGAGATAGGCGACATTCATCAGTGATGAGAGGATGAGCACGCCTAGGATCGCGAGCTGGCCGGCGTCCGCTGCGCCGAGCATCAGGAGGAATTTGGGCCACGACCCGCCAAGCGGCGGCAGGCCGACGATCGACATCGCGCCGATGAAGAACGCGCCGAAGGTGAAGGGCATGACGCGGCCAAGGCCGCGCATTTCGGAGACGAGCGACTTGTGCGCGCCCACATAGATCGCGCCTGCGCACATGAAGAGCGTCATCTTGCCGAGGGCGTGCATGGCGATCTGCAGCGCGCCGCCCATGACGCCCATGGAGGTCGCCAGCATCGCGCCAAGGGTTACGTAGGAGAGCTGCGATACGGTGGAATAGGCGAGCCGCGCCTTGAGGTTGTCTTTGTTCATGGCGATGGCCGAGGCAAGCAGGATCGAAACGGCGGCGATCCAGACGAACCCGCCAGCAGCGCCCGAAATCGCGAGGAGATCTATCCCGAAAATATACACGACGATCTTCAGGACCGAGAACACCCCGGCCTTGACGACGGCGACCGCGTGCAGGAACGCCGACACTGGCGTCGGCGCGACCATGGCGTTCGGCAGCCAGGGATGGATCGGCATCAGCGCCGCCTTGCCGATGCCGAAGGCGTAGAGTCCGAGCAGGAACGGCAGCACGGGCCCCGCCGCGTCGACCTTGCCGGCCAGAATGCCGCCTGGCGTGAAATCCGCCGTGCCGGCGATGGCGAACGTCCACACGACTGCCGGCAGGAGGAGGCCGATCGACGTGCCCATCAGGATGCCGAGATAGATGCGCCCGCCATTCCGCGCCGCTTCGTCGCCCTTGTGAGTGACCAGCGGAAACGTCGACAGCGTCAGCACTTCGTAAAAAACGAACAGCGTAAAGAGGTTTGCCGAATAGGCGACGCCGATCGCCGAGGCGATGGCGACCGTGAAGCACATGTAGAACCGCGTCTGGTGCTTTTCGTGATGGCCGCGCATGTAGCCGATCGAATAGATCGAATTGACGATCCACAGGCCGGCGCCGAGCGTTGCGAACATTGCGCCGAGCGGCTCGGCGCGGAACGCAATCGGCAGGCCGGAGACGACGTCGAACAGTTCGACCTCTGGCCGCGCGCCTGCGCCGACGGCGTGAAAGACGATCAGGGTCAGGATGAGCGTGATCGCGCCGGCGCCGAGGGTCGCGGCCTCGCGCAGGTTGGGCTGCTTGTCGAACAGCCAGACCCCGAAGAACCCGACCAGCGGGACGGCCATGGAGAAAAGGATTGCGAGGTCAGCGGTCATTGCGCGCCTCCCATCAGGGCGGCGGCGGCGCGGCCGGCAATCTCGGCGGTCAGGTCAGTGCGCAGTCCGAAATAGATGTTGGCCCCGACAAGAACCCACATCGGGATCAGCATCGACAGCGGCGCCTCGCGCACGGGGTTGCCGTCCACGTCATTGGCGAGGAGACCCTCCGACGGCGGATCGCGCAACAGGATCAGCTCGATGACCCGGCCGACATAAACGACCGCGATCAGCGACGAGGCGACGATGAGAAAGCCCGCCCATGGCCGGCCGGCGTCGAACGCCGCCTGAAGGAGATACCATTTCGACACGAAGCCGACGGTCAGCGGCACCCCGACGAGGGACAAGCCGGAAAAGATAAACGCGGCGGCCGTGAACGGCATCCGTTTCGTAAGGCCGTGAAACCCCGAACAGGTGTGCACGCCGAGGCGAAGCATGACGCACGCGACCGCCATGAACAGCGCAGACTTCATGAGGCCATGGTTGAAAATGTGGATGAGCGACGCTTGCAGGCCCGCTTCGGTGCCGAAGGAAATGCCGAGAAGCATATAGCCGATCTGTCCCACCGACGAATAGGCGAGCATGCGCTTCACGTCTTCCTGGAACACCGCGACGATTGACGCGAAGAACATGCCGGCCAGCGCGATCGGAGTCAGCACGTAGGTCAGCATCGCGTCGATGAAGTCGAAGTCCGACCCGAAAATCGTAAAGGTGAACCGGATCAGGACGTACACGGCGACTTTCGTCGACGCCGCGGCGATAAACGCGGAAACCGCCGACGGCGCATAGGCGTAGGCGTTCGGCATCCACAGGTGCATGGGAAACGCCGCCGCCTTCAGGCCCATGCCGACAAGAATGAACGCGAAGGCCGCTTCGACCATCGAGTTCGGCATCGCCCCCGGCGGACCAGCGGACAACTGCGCCCTTATGTCCGCCATGTTGAGTGTGCCGGTCGCCTGATAGATAAGGCCGAGGCCGATGACGAAGAAGGTCGCGCCGAGGGTGCCCATGACGAGATAGTTGAACGCCGCCGTCAAGGCGCGCCGGTCGACCCGCGCGCCGAGCGCCACGAGGGCGTAGGTCGAGAGCGAGGAAATCTCGAGAAACACGAAGACGTTGAAGGCATCGCCGGTAACCGTGACGCCGAGCAATCCGGTCATGCAAATCATGAAGGCGGCGTAGAAAAGCGGCAGCTGTCGGTCGTCGATCTCGGTACGTATTGAAGCGTAGGAGAACGCCGCGGCGAGCGTCGCCACGCCCGACACGAGCAGCATGACCAGCGCGTTGGCGAGATCGACCCTGTATTCGATGCCGATCGGCGGCGCCCAGTCGCCGAGGGCGTAGGAGATCACGCCTTCGGCGGTGACCCGGGCGAGCAGCATCGCGCAAAACGCGAACGCCGCGCCGCAGACGACGACGGCGAAGACATGCGCCGCGCGGCCGTTCCGCAGGAGAATGGCGAATGGCGCAAGCACAAGCGGCAGGATGATCGGCAGGACCGGGAGCTGATCGGCGATCGTCATGATGCGCCCCCCCGGCCAAGGCGGGTCGACAACCGGTCGCCGGCGAGCTTGGCGCCGCGCGGCGGGCCATCCGGTCTCTCCCCCTTGCCGCCGGGCGGCGGCTCGCGGTCGCGCGGATCGGCGACGCCGAACTCGGCGATATTGTCGGCGTCTTCGAGTTCATCCTCTTCGATCGTTCCGTACGCCTCGCGAATGCGTACGGCGAGGGCGAGGCCGACGGCCGTCGTCGCGACGCCGACGACGATCGCAGTGAGGATCAGAACGTGGGGCAAGGGGTTCGAATAGATCGGCTCGACAAGGTCGGGATTGATGGTCAGGCCGAGCGCCTCGGTCGTTGCCGGGTCGCCGCCGGTCAGGGCGTCCGGCGGGTTCGGCGCGCCGGCATGAATATCGCCCGGCGCGCCGTGGGGCGCTTCTCCGGCCCCGGCCGTCAACGCTGCGGCGTCGTTCGAAGCGCCGGCGTGCAGGGGTTCAGCGGCATGATCTGTCGAGGCGTCTTCGCCATGCCCGTCGTCTGATTCATGGCCGGCCGCCTCTGGGCCGTGGCTTTGATCGCCATGGCCGCCTCCGTGGCCTTCGCCGTCATGGCTTTCCCTCTCATGGCTTTCCCCGTGCCCGAAGAGCTTTTCCTGGTGCGCGGTCGTGTAGATCGGCGCAGTGCCGCCCGTGATCTTTCCGATCGAAATGTAATAGATAAACACGGACGTCTGGAAGATATTCAGCCCAATGATCTTCTTGATCAGGTTGCCGCGGGCGATGACGGTGTAAAGACCGATCATCATCAGGACGATGAAGATCCAGTAGTTGTACCGGTCGATGATGAACTGAAGCGGGTCCATCGGTCACTCGCCTCCCGTCAGGAAGGCGACGCGCGGCGCGGTCTTCTCGGCTTGGTCGAAGGACATGCGCATTGCCTACCAGTCCTCGTCGCGGATTTCAGGTTCGCGGCTTGAGAAGTGATAGAAGATCGTCAGCATCGTTGCGGCGACCGTCATGCCGACGCCGAACTCCACGATCAGTATGCCCCAGTGCTGCCCGGCATGGTGGGTCGAATTCGGCGCGAGGGCGTCATAGGCAAGAAGGTTTCGGCCAAGCAGCATCGTTAGCGCGCCGGTCCCCGTATACAAAAGCAGGCCGATCGACATCAGCGCCGACAGGACGCCCTGGGGCATTGCGCGCTTCGTGGCCGCGACGCCATAGATGAGTCCGTGCAGGATGAAGGCGACCGCGAAGATGACGCCGGCCTGGAACCCGCCGCCCGGTCCATAATCGCCATGAAACTGCACGTAGAACGCAAACAGGATGATCGGCGCGAACAGCACCTTCATCACGACGCGCAGTATCAGGTGTTCGTCGCGCATTGCCGCCCCCATGCCCCCTTTACGCGCTCGGCCTGCGGCGGCTGGCCTCGTCGCGGGAGACGTCGCGCACGGCGCGGCCGCCGCGCGGGCTGCCAACGCCGAGCAACAGCATCACCGCAAGGCCGGCGGTGAAAATCACCATCGTCTCGCCCATCGTGTCAAAGCCGCGATAGCTCGCCAGCACCGCCGTGACTATATTCGGCATCGCGATCTCGTCCGGCGTGCGTTCCACGTATTGCTGGCCGACATAGGCGTTCGCGGGCGATGCGCCGTCGCCAAACGCCGGCATGTCAATCGAGGCGTAGACGAGCGCCGCCCCGACGATCAGCACGGCGATGAATGCGACAGGCGCGCGGCCTGGCGTGCCGGGCTTTTCCCGCCGCACGGTCAGCAACATCGCCGCCAGCATCAGGACGGTCGAGATGCCGGCCCCGACAGCCGCCTCAGTGAAGGCGACATCCACCGCGTCAAGCGACACGAAGAACGCCGCGGAAAGCAGGCTGTAAATGCCCGACAGCATGACGATCGCGAACAACTGGCGGCTGCGCAGCATCTGGATCGCGACGATGAACAGCAGCGTCAGGAGGGCAAGATCGATAAGAACGCCGGCGGCGGCGGCGAAACCGGGGCTCGGCGTCATTCGACGTCCCTCCGTTCAAGTTCCGGCCCAAGCAGCGGCCGAATGCCGCCGACCCAGCCCGCGTGCGCAACGGCGTGGGTCGAGACGGGGCTCGTCAGGAACAGGAAAAAGCTGATGAAAACGAGCTTTGCGACGACAAGGTAGCTTGGCGCCTGGAGCATCATCGCGAGGAATATAAGCTCCGCGCCCGCCGTATCCGTAACGCCGGCGGCGTGCAGGCGCGTATAGAAATCCGGGAACCGGACGATGCCGACGGCGCCGGCGACCACCGCCAGCGAGCCGATCGCAAAAAGGGCGAAGGAAAGAACGTCGCGCACGAGATCAAGCATTGGCGCCGCCTTTCGTCGTTGGGCCGTTCTTTGCGCCAAAGCCGCCCCCTGCGCCCGCGCCAGCGGCGGGGGCGGGGGCAGGTTCGGCGAAGGACGGCTCGTCGAGATCGTCCATCGACGTGGTCAACGTCCGATAACGGAAGAACTTCAGGATCGCGATGGTGCCGGCGAAATTGATCAGCGCATAGAGGAGCGCGATGTCCAGAAAATCCGGCCGGTCGGTCAGATAGCCGAGAATGCCAAGCAGGATCACGGTCTTGGTCCCGAAGGCGTTGCCGGCAAGCACCCGGTCATAGAGCGTCGGCCCCGCGAACGCCCGAACAAGGGCGAGCGCCATGGCGACGATCATGGCTGCGGCGACGGCGGCGTAAATCATTCGCCAACGCCCCCCGACTGTCCGCCCGCGCCGCGCGCCGCAGGGTTTTCCAGCGCCGCAACCCGTCGCCCCATGTCGTTTATCGCCGCGACGTCGGCGAGCGCTTCGGTCAGGGCGTGGACGACGAAATAGTCGGGCTCGAGGTCGATCGTGACCGTGCCCGGCGTCAGGGTCACGGAATTGCAGAACGTCGCGTAGCCGGCGTTCGTCCGGGTCGGCGTCGTCACCTTGAACACTGTCGGCGAAAGGTTCGGGCGGATGGCGAGGGCCTCGCGCACCACAATCACGTTGGCCTTGCCGATTTCCAGCGCCAGCCAGCCCCAGTAGCCGAATACTTTCGGCATCAGGACGTTCGGCACGCCCTCGCTGTCGAGAACGCCGGCGCGAGCGGCCAGGAACATCGACATCGCCACCGAGACCACGCCGAAAACGAGCAGGAGCGGTTTGTCGAAATACCCTGACAACAAGAGCCAGAGGCCCGCGAGAGCAATGCCCAGGATCAGCGTCCGCGCCATTCCCCGCCCCCTCTCTCGCCTAACCAACGTCGCCGCTTGCTTGCGCGGCGCGCCGGAGCATGGAGCTGGAACAGCCCAAGTCCCCGATCAGCGGCGCCGTCCGCGCGACCAGATTGCCGACGCAGGGCCCTGAACAGGTCGCTGACGCCGGACAAGGCGCAAACTGCACGATTTTTCGGAGAAATCAACGCGCCGGCAGCAGACAAGATACGCATGCCCGCCGCCGACGCTGTGCCGTTTGTGCCAGAATAGATTTTACGCCCGGCTAATCGACGCGCAGGATTTTCCCTGTTTGCGTGAAGCGCCTGTTAAGGCGCCAACGCGCGGCGCGGCTGATCCGTCCGCGGACAGCCCGAGGTCGCGTACGATGGCGGCAATCCGCGGATTGCCTTCCCAGTCCCAGTACCGCAGCACCGCCCGCGAAAAGTCCCGGGCGATGGAATCAAAGACGCCCATCAGCTCTTCGCAGCGCTCGAGCGTGAATGGCGCGACATTGCTCGGGGCGGCGGCGATTTCATAGAAGCGGTCCCGCGGCAGGCCGGTCGCCTTGCACAGCACCGCAAACGGCTCGCCGCCCGGATCGCGCAGGATCCGGGACGCGAGGTCGCGCGAAACTCCCGACACCCGGCCCACGAGCTCCAGCGCCTCCCCAGTCGCGCCGACCCGCGCCGCCCGCAGGGTCCGCGCAACGATATCCATCGACAGCGCCTCGCCATTCGCCCCGCGCGGCCGGAACCGGCGATCGAGCACTTCGAGAACCTCGCGGACGAGAGGGTCGGCGCCCGCCTGCCCGAAAACCTCAGGATACAGGTCCTGCGTGGAATCCTGGATCACGGTGCGGTCGATGGCGAAGCGGGCGAGAATGCGTTTGCGCCGCTCATGGTCGACCCACCAGAACATCAGGAAGCCGTGGGCGGGCTCGAGCTCAGGCCGTTGCAGGAGCGCAAGCTGTCGCGCCGGGTCGGACGCGCATTGCACCACGAGGCGATCGACCGCATGGGGCGAAAGAGTGAATTCGGTGCGCCGAAGGAGGAGCGTCGTTACTTCCGGCTCATCGTGCTCCAGAATCGCGTCGGCGACATGGGCGGACAGGTCGAGCCGGCGCGCGATCGCCTCGCGATGGGCGCGTTGGCGCTTGCGCGCGCATTCGGCAAGAAGAACGTCGGGCAGGCTTTCCGCCTGCCGGATGAACGGCACGGCGACGTCAGGTTCGTCGAAAATGATTTCGCGGATCAGGGCCGGCGGCGCATCGCGCACCCGCGCCACCCTTTGCGCGACCTCAAGCCGCAGCGGCGCGTCAACGTGGGCGAACACCTCAAGCAGCATGTCAGCCACCAAGGAACGCTCGTTCGCCGATATCCGCCGGGGCGGCAGCATGACAAGATCGGCCAGCGCCCGGACAAGCGCAGCGCGCTGGCCGGCGGCGCGCCGCTCAAGCTCCGCCGTCCGCGGCGAGCGCGGCGGCGCCTCAGCCGCGGCGGACGACTGGTCCCAGCTTTCGCCCATGATGTCCGTCCCGATTTCAGTCCCGGTCACGGCCGACCTTCGGCCCTTCGTCAGGACGTTACGACCCATGCGCTTTACGCCGACTTAATCACGGCCAAGGCTCGGCCGAACCGGTCCGCCCGGCAGGATGGTTTCGAGGCGAAAACATCGGTGGAACGAAACTGGTACGATCGGGAAAATAGCCGATCGCGGTCATTTTTCCGGATCGCGCCCTTCCCGTTACAGACAGGCCGACGCCAGCGGGCTAGCCTCTCGTGGCATCGAGTTAAGGATACCGCCTGATGACCGTGATCCCGTCCTCCAGCGCGCTGGTTGCCCGTTCCGGCGCGCGCCGCACGCGCATCGCCGTTGCGCTGTTCGCCGGCGCCGCCCTGTCCGCCTGCGTTACCGAGGACACCGCCCTGCTGCGCGAAGACCCGGCGTACACCCGCGGCTACGGCGACGGCTGTTTCACCTCTGGCGAAATGGAAAAGAGCTTCTCGACGAAAAAGCGCCGGGACGATTACGAGTTTGACAATTCCAGGGCCTATCGAGCCGGATGGCGGCAGGGGTTCGCCCAGTGCAAGAATCCGGTCGCCGAAGCCGAGACCGGCGGACGCATTCTCGGCGAGCAGCCTGATACGTTCTGAGCCGGCAGGTCAGAACCTGCCCATCAGTCCCGCCTGAACTAGGCGAGCGCATCCTTGAGGGCGTCGATCCGGTCGTCGGCTCTCGCCGCGTCCTCATCCTCGCCGCGGCGGCGCATCCCGCCGAAAAGCGCCGCGAACCGGGCCGCGAACGAGCCTGAGGGCTCCGCTTCGAAGGCGGGTTCGGGCTTCATGTCGGCGTACCATTCGCAGACGCGGTCATAGTCCCGGTCGCGGGCGAATTCCTCCGACGGACGCGCGAGGCCAGCGTCAATCAGCGCGACGGCCGTCAGCTTCACGAAATTGTCGACGTCAAAATAGGCGGTGTGGATGAGCTCCTTCCAGGAGAGCTGCTGGGAGACCGCGTCGGAGAGCGAGAGCTCCGCTGACTGAAGATTGACGCCGAGAAGCTTTCGCACGCGGCGCAGGGTCTCCACCGCGAAACCCTCGGTGTATTCCTCGATCTCCGCGCCAAGCGCGCCCGGCACCGAGCCCCAGCGCGGCGAGAACTCCTTCGCCGCCTCTTCGGAAACATTCTCCACCCGCTCGCCATAGACGTCATTGCCATAAGCGAGGTTGCGCACCTGGCCGGAAAGCGATTTGTTCAGCATCCAGATGATCGGCTTCAGGAAGATGAAGGAAAGCGCCGCGCCGATCAGGCCGGCGGCGGCGGCGTAGATGAAATAGATGCCGAAACTGCCGATCTGCACGAGACCGGTTTTCAGGTGCCATTCATTCAGCTCCGCGCGCACCTCGGCCGCCGCCGCGCGGTCATTGGTCGACTTGGCTTCGACATAGCGATTGCCGAGGCCATCGACGTCGGCGATCGCAGCCGGAAGGATCGCCTTCGCCGCGCGCGAGAATTGGTAACGCAGCCAGACCGCCGCGACCGCCGGGTACTCCCAGGGGGACAAAGGCTGGAAGTCGATGGCGCTGTTGCCGCGCTCCCCATATCGGTCCTGCACGCCCATGCCGGGGTGATGGTCGCCAAACGCGCGGGCGTACCGCTCCCACTTGTCGAGCCGCTCGACGGGGCGGCGCTCGCGGACGGGCGCAATCGGAATGCCTTCGCCAATGAACCGCCCCGCAAGGTCGAGACTGACCAGCGACGGCCGAAACCGCGCGAGGTCGACCTTGTCGATCTCGTCATCATCCCTTCGCGGCCTAACCGTGTGAGTCACCAGGCGGCTGCTGCGGTCAACGAATTCGGGGCCGCCGGCCACATCGAGTCGTTGCAATTGTCCATCGTCGAGGACTTCACTGGCGACGCCGGTGGAGAGGTCCATTGTCCAGACCGCAGCTTCAAGGTCATAGCCGTCGTCATCGGGCTTCAGGACCCGCCGATAGCCGCTGAACACGATCCGGGAGAGATCGCCTGACCACTGAACCTTGGTCGTGCGCCAGCGCTCCAGCGACGGCGTCTCCGGGGTGTCGCCAATATCAGCCTGGGCGAATGCGACTGCCGTCAATCTGGCGTCGGCGGCGGCGTCCGGGTCGAACGCAAGCGTCGCGGCGAGTCCGGTCTGGCCCATCGAGGCGATTGTCCGTCCATCATCGGAGAATGCGATCCCGCTGATGTTGCGCTGCGCGCGCTTCCAGGACCGCATGGCCGCATCATCGTCCGGCTCAAACTCAACATCAAAAACAGTCTTTATGTCTGCGATAGCGCCGTTGGTGGCGTCCCAGACGACCACGTCGCCATAGCTCGAGCCGAACGCGACGAAGCGGCCGCTCGGCGAGATCGCGATATCCCTCATGCTGAAAAAAGCATTGTCGCCGCGCCTTTCACGGATAGCCTCGCGTAAATCGTCTTCCGAGATGCCGTTGGCGAATCTCGAGGTGGCGCTGCGCACCATCAGCCAGCGGGTCAACCTCGGAAAGCGGCCCTGCGCACGCGCGACGACGCCGTTGGCCTCCGGCATGGCCGCCCGGTATCCAAAGATGAAGTACCTGTCGCTAGCGGCGGCAAACCCGATCTCGTTCGCCCAGTCGACCCCCTGGACGGCTTCCGTCACCGGTTCCTGCCGGCGAACGTCCCACAAGGTGACCGCGGATCCCGCAAGCCAGCCGTCGCGGTCCTCGAAGATCCGTCCGGTGCGCGCGTTGGTAAGCGCGTAGTCGCCGTCGTGGGAGAGCGCGACATCGTACAACGCCGCGCCGGCCCCGCGCAGCGTGCGATCGAGGGCGCCCGACGTCACATCGTAAATCCTGGCGACGCCATCCTCCGCGCCGACGATCAGCTTGCGGCCATCGGCGGACGCGGCGAGGGAATGGATCGTGCCGGCCTCGGCAAACGTCGCCGTCTCCATACGGACGGTTTCCGGCAAGCGCCTGACGAGCCGCTCCGGCGCGGTCTGCAGGAACGACACGAAGGCGAGCCCGAGCGCTGACATGATGATAAGCATCGACGTCGCGATCCGCCGCGCCGTCGGGTAAGGGATTAGCTTGACCTCCGCCTTGCGCGCCGCCTTCAGCCCCGTGATCGCCTCGTCGCTCTTGTGCCGCAGGCTGATCCACGACCGCCCGAACCGGCCCCAGAACCGCGCGATGTGGCGTTCAGCGCCGCGCTTGCGCGCCCGCGCCGTATACCCCCAGATCACCGACCCCGACATCGCCGCCACAAGCAGCGACACGAGCACGGTGCGGATGATCGCCTCGCCTTCCATCGCCTCCCGGAAGCGGTCGCGATACTCCCATTCCTGGCCTTCCTCGACGCGCCCGCCGAAGAACGCGTCTCGTCCGCGCGACTCAAAGAAGTCCGCGAGATCGATGCCGCCGACAAGCGCGAGCGCCACATAGGAAATGATCGCGATCAGGACGACATTGCCCATCACGGTGAAATTCTGGAAGCCGAAGCCCGTCCGCCTCAGATGGATAAAGGGCGTGCCGACGGTCATCCACGCCTTCATGTTCGGCAGTTTCAGCTTTTTGGCGTATACGGAGAAAAGCGAGTGGTTCAGCACTGAGCCGCCGTGGCTGTGGCCGATCACGGCGTAGGGCGCGCCCTCGCGCTCGGCGGCGATGAGCTTGCGGCGGAGCTCGTTGCCCGCCTCGCGCCGTTCCTTCTCGGAATTCTTGCCGGACCAGTGGAACGGATCGACCTCAAGCGCGCCGTCGTCGGTTTCGATCAGTTCGGCCAGCCGTTCCTGAAACTGGCTGCCGCGCTGCCACCATTGTTCGCCGACATCGCTGTCGTCGGACGCATTGGTGCCGTGCACCGTAATGATTTTCGTCATCGCCCCCGCGCCCCTGACGTGCCGTCATTCCCCCATGTGCGGTCAGGAGGTTACCCCCCAGGTCCGGCTGCGACAATAAAGCCGCTGCTAATCGGCGAGCCTTAGCCGCTGACGGTCGAAAACGCGCAACACCTGCGCAAGGTCGTGGCCCCGTTTCAGGATCGCGCCGGTCATGGTGACCACAACCCACGCGCCCTGTTTCCTCGCGAGCGCGGGACGTTTTTCGATACGGTAGAGCGGGGCCTCGCTCGTGCGGCGGAAGATCGAGAAGATCGCTGCGTCGCGGTGGTGGTCGATGGCGTAGTCGCGCCAGTCGCCGGCGGCGACGAACTGGCCGTAGACATTGAGGATGCGGTTTAGTTCGAGCCTCGTGAAGGCGACCGTCTCGACGCCCTTGCTGCGGCTGGTGGCGCGCGCGGACGGGGCGAGGGTCTGGTCAGTTGCCGTCATGGATCGAAGCGTGCCCCGCACCTTGACTGCTTGGCAACCCTCTGGCGCCAATTGCGAGGCCGGCCGGGGCGCTGGCGCGCGCCAGCGGCGGAATGGGCCGCCGGCTGGCGGGCGTCCGGCTGGCCCAACGGTGAATGGTCACGCGGGCGTGTCTTCGCGTCCCAGAAATCGCCACAATCGCCACATGGAAGCGCCGGAATTCAGGCCGAGCGTCGAAGGCGTCCGTACAGGGCGGCCAAGGCCGCCAGCCCTCCGGTTACCCATCGCCCCCAGCCCCCGGGCGACTGGCCGGTCCGGCCGCCCTGTCCGGCGCCAGCCGGACGAAGTCAGGTGATGGCCGGCGCCAGCTCCCGGCGACGCGTTATTCCCGAAGCGCCGCATGGCGTTATCCGGCATCTTTTCCATCGGGCATTTTACCAATCGCCGGACAGCATCCCCTGGCGCCTACAATGAAGGCTTCCCGCCGCCTTGACCCCGCGCCCGCAATCGGCGACGGGCCGTTCCTTGTTCCGAAAGACGCCACAAGGCGGAGCCGCCCCATGACCGCCGTTCTTGCCGTCGCCCTCCCCGTCTTCGCGATCATTGGCGCCGGCCTCCTCGCAGGTCGGCAGGAAATTCTGCCATCCGGCGATGTCGCCGCGCTCAACCGCTTTGTGTTTCGGGTGGCGATGCCGGCGGGCATTTTCGGCGTTGTCGCCGGGGCGCCGCCGCTCGGCGCGGCCGAAGCGCAGGCCATGGCGATATACGCCATCGCAGCCGCCGCAGCGCTGACAGCCGGCTACGCCCTCGGAAGACGGGCGTTCGGGCTGACCGGGCCGGAAGCAGGGGCCCACGCATTCGCCTCGACGCTTGGCAACGCCGTCTTTCTCGGCCTGCCGATTGCGCTGTCGATTGAGGGCTGGGCGCAACCGTTCGTCGCGCTGATGCTGGTCGAAGGCGTGACGGTGATCGGCATCGGCGCGGCGCTCATGGACAAGGCGCCCGACAAGCGGCTTACGGACTATTTTCTTGCGCCTTTTCGCAATCCGCTGGTGATGGCGACGGTGCTGGGCCTCGTCGTTTCGACGTTCCGGGGCGTCGCTGCGATTGCCGGCGCGCCATTTGACCTGCCAGGGCCGCTCGCAACATTTTTCCTCTTCATGGGTCGCGCCGCTGGGCCGGTCGCGCTCGTCTCGCTCGGGCTCTTCATCGCGACGACGCCGCGCCCGCCGCTCGGCGAGGTCGGCGGGCACATCGGCGCGATCTTTGCGGTCAAGATGGCGCTTCTGCCGACGATCATGTTTGCCGGCCTTGCGTTTACCGGCCTCGCCGCCACGACAGTCGCCGGGCCGGCGATGCTGTTCTGCGTCGTGCCGTCAGGCGTCGGCGCGTTCGTGATGGCGAGCCAGTACGGCGTCTACGCCCGCGAGACGGCCGCCGCAATCGCCGCGACGACTGCCGCATCGGTCCTGACGATCAGCGCAGTGCTCGCCGCGTACGCGGGGTGACGGGGCGCAAGTCGCCATTGTCGTCTCGTGTCGGTTGAACCTTGCCTATTGGAATGCGGCGCCGGACAGGGATAGACGATCCCGCATGGTCCGATTTTCTTGCCTGGCTTCCCTAGTTCAAACGCGTCGCGCGGCGCTGCGCGCCGGCTACGGCATCGCGCTCGGCGGGCTGTCGCTCGGGGCGCTCGGCGCCTTCGCCGCATGCAGCGGCGCGCCGGTCGACGCGGCAGGGGAGACCTCGCAAGCGGCCGAAGCGCGCCTCGCCGACATTGAGGCGCGCCTTGGCGGACGCGTGGGCGTCCACGTCATCGACGTCGCGAGCGGACGGGCGTTCGGCCGCCGTGCCGACGAGCGTTTCGCCATGTGCTCGACGTTCAAATGGCTCGCAGCGCTTTTCGCCCTTCGCGAAGCGCCGGACCGGGACGCAGTTGTTCCCTATACGATGGATGACCTCGTCCCCTATGCGCCGGTGACGAAGCCGGCGCTGGACGGAGCGCGCGCGCTTTCCTTGCGCGATCTCGCCGAGGCGGCCGTCGTCCTCAGTGACAATCCGGCTGCGAACCTTCTCCTCCGCGGTCTTGGCGGGCCGGAGGGCTTCACCGCGCGGCTGCGCGTCGCCGGCGACGACGCTACGCGGCTTGACCGGTGGGAAGTCGACCTTAACGAAAATCTCGATGGCGACCCGCGCGACACGACGACGCCCGCTGCGATGGCGGCGCTTGTCCGGAAGCTTTTGTTCGAGGCGCCGTCGGCTGCGACCCCCGAGGCCGAAACGGTCCGTGACTGGATGATCGCCTCCCCCACCGGCGCGCGACGCGTGCGCGGCGGCCTGCCCGAAGGGTGGCGCGTCGGCGACAAGACCGGCACGAGCAATAACGGCGCGACGAACGTCGTCGGCTTCGCTTATCCGCCGGCCGCGAGCGCGCCAGTCATCTTCGCCGCCTATCTCGATCCACGCGGCGCCGCAATCGCGGACGCCGAAGCCGCCCATCGCGAGATCGGGGCCATCCTCGCGGCGAGGTTCGGGGAATGGTCCGTTGATGGAAGCGCCCTCTGACATGACGAACGCCTCGACCATCAGGCCCCCAGCGACACGACCAATGTACGCTTTCGACGTGGCGCCGGACGGGTCCGCCGCGCCGACGCCGCCGGACGCGATCGACCTGCCGCCGCCGCCGGACGTCGTCTATCGCTGGATCCATCTCGACCTCAATGATGGCGACGTGCACGGATGGCTGCGCCGAACCTTCGACGAGACCGTCGCTGACGCGCTGACGCCCAAGGACACTCGGCCTCGCGCCGTGCGGCATGGCCGCGGCGTCCTTCTGAACATGCGCGGCGTCAACACGAACCCGGACGCCGAGCCGGAGGACATGGTGTCGATCCGCATGTGGGTCGGGGAGCGGCGCATCGTCTCCGTCCGCCTGCGCCGGCTCGCCGCCGTCGTCGCCATTCGCGAGAGGATGGAGGCAGGGAACGCGCCGCGGACGCGCGGCTGGTTCGTCCTTGCCCTGATCGAGGGCCTTCTGGAACGGGCCGAGCCTGTTATCCGAACGATGTCGGAGCGGGTCGACGCGCTCGAGGCGGCGGGCCTCAAATCGCCGAAGGAGATTCGCGACGCGCTTGCCGAGCTGCGGAATGACGCCATCGTGTACCGGCGATTTTTCTTCCCGCAACGGGACGCGCTGACCGCGCTCGCCGCGATCGACGTCGCCATGGAGCCGCCCCTTTTTGATGCGGAGGGGCGGAATGAAATGACGCAACTCATCGACCGGCAGGTTCGCATGATCGAGGAGATCGACGCCATCCGTGAGCGCGGCCTCGTTCTGAACGATCAGCTTACAAATGAAATTGCCGAGCGGATGAACCGGAACATGATGGTGCTGTCGATCGTGGCGGCGATCTTCCTGCCGCTCGGATTCCTGACGGGACTTCTCGGCATCAATGTCGCGGGCATTCCAGGCGCGAACTATCCTTACGCCTTCGCGATCGTCGTCGCGACGACGTTCGCGATCGCCGCCGCCCTATTCTGGTGGTTCCGATCCCATGACTGGCTGTAGCGGGGCTTTCCGACTTCCCGCGGAACGGATTAGGCTGCGCGCATGACCGACGACGTCGAACGCCTGCGGCTCGCCATCGCAGAGCTCCTGCGCATCCTCAAGATATCCGAACCGACCATGCCGAACGCGCACAGCCGGTTTCGTGCTCACCCAACGGATATCGCCGCCATGCGTTTCGTCGCCGACAATGCGGGCGCGCCGATGAAGGCGCTTTCGCGCCATCTCGGGATCGCCACGACGACCGCGACGAGCGCCGTCGACAGGCTCGTCCGCATGGGCCTCGTCTCAAGGGAGCGCCTCGATGGCGACCGGCGCGCGGTAGCGCTGAACCTGACGGCGCAAGGGCGGCGGACCTATGCGGCGATCATCGAGGAGGAACGGGAACGCACCCGGCGGATGCTGGCCGCCCTGCCGCGCGCCGACCGCAAGCCGCTTGTCGGTCACCTGGAGACCATCGCCGCGCGCCTTGTCGAAGACGAGGAGGCGGCCAGCGGATCAGGTTCCGGCGGTCGACGACGCAATTAGTGCGATGGTTGAATAATACGAAGTTCGTTATATATTGGCGCCACGCTGCCTGGAGGCGCCGACATGCGAATGCCAATTCGATTTCTCGCCGGACTGTCGTCGGCAATGGCGGCGGCCGCGCCGGCATCGGCGGGCGACGGCGCCTGGACCGGATCGCGTCTCCTCGCCCTTGTCGATGGCGACATGGCGGCGACCGCCTATGCCGACGGAAAGCTGCATCCGATCGGCGGCGCCGCGGACACGCTCTATATTCTCGACCCCGAGGCCGGCAGGATCATTGCGCAAGTCCCGGTCTCAAACACGGTCATGGGCTGGCCCGGCTCTCTCGCGACATCGGCGGATGGACGGTTCGCCTATGTGGTGACAAGTCGCGGCGGCGTTGCCCGAGACCTGCGCGACGCGGACGATGTTTTCGACGCAATCCCGCCTGCGCGAACGATAACCACAATCAATCTCGAAGAAGGCGCTGTCCTCTCGACGCTCGATGCGTGCCACATGCCGAAATCCGTCGACATCGCCCCAGATGACGGATGGCTTCTTGTCGCCTGCGGAACCGACAAGGGCGAGATCGCGATCGTTCCTTTATTGGACGGTCTCCCGCAGGCCCCGCAATCAATTGACCTGACTGTCCCGGCGTTCGCGGCGCGCGAACGCGATGAGGGCGCGACCTTCGCCGCCATCCGGCCTGACGGCGCAGCGGGCGCCGTCGTGCTTGGAAACCAGGCGGTTGCGGCGCTTTCCTTCAAACTCGGCGCAGACGGCGCGCCCGTAGCAGCGCGCGCCGGACCGCCGCTCCGCGTCGACCGCTGGCTCTCGGTTGCGCGCTGGACCAATGATGGCTCGGCCCTCATTGTGGCCGACGTCGCATGGGGGCCGAAGTCGATCGACGCGGCGTTAAATGGCAGCGGCTCGCTCGTCGCCTATGCGTTCGCCGCCGACGGCTCGGCCCGCGAGGCATCCGAAGCGGCCGTTTCCAAAAGCCCGGAGGCATTCGGCGTCAGCCGGGACGGCCGCCTCGCCGTCGCGGTCAATATGGAACGTACGTACCTGCCGGGCGGGCTGACCTCCATCCTGCCTGGTCGCAACGCATCTTCGGCGTCGCTCGTCTCCATCGAAAACGGAACCATACGGACGTTAGGCGAGCGCGTTGCGTTCCGGGGCGTCCTGCCGGAAGACGCCGTCTTCGACGCTGACGGAGACACGGTCGCGATCGCCGTTTACCAGGACCATGGAGACCCTCGGAGCGACGGCTGGATTGAATTTTTCCGGCTCGTCGGCGAGGGCGACGCCCGCCGCATCGAACCGGCGGACCGGCGCATTCGGTTGCCCCGTGGGGTCCACGACCTCGCGGCAATCGACTGAACCTTACGCCGCGGCCTGCGTGTAGATCGTCCGGACGGGGAACGGAATGGTGATGCCGTCCGCGTCGAAGCGCTGCTTGAAAGCCTTGGTCAGGTCGAACTTGACGCCCCAATAGTCCGGCGTCTTCACCCACACGCGAACGATGATATTGACCGAACTGTCGCCAAGTTCGCCAACGACGACCTGACGCGCCGGATCGGCGAGCGCGCGCGGTTCTGCGTCGATGACGGCGTTGAGGCTCGCCATCGCGGCGTCAATGTCATCGCCGTAGGAAATGCCCATGACGAAATCGACGCGCCGCGTCGGGTACGCGGAATAGTTGACGATAGACGTGCCGTAGACATCGCCGTTCGGGACGATGATCTTCTTGTTGTCGGCGGACGCGAGTTCGGTCGTGAACAAATTGATTTCCCGAACCGACCCGGACTGGCCGGCGACCTCGACCCAGTCGCCGATGCGAAACGGCCGGAACGCCAGCAACATGACGCCCGAAGCCACATGGCCGAGCGTGCCCTGCAGGGCGAGGCCTATCGCGAGGCCGGCCGCGCCGATCAGCGCCGCAAGGCCCGTCGTCTGTATACCGAACATCGAAAGGACGGCGATGATGACGAATGCGACGACGAGGTAATAGACGATGCTGCCGAAGAAGTTCGCAAGCGTGGCGTCGAGGTTCGGCGCGCGGTTCACCGCGGCTTGCGTCGCCTTGCGAAAATTGCCGGCGATCCACAGGCCGATCACCAGAACGGCGAGCGCGCCGATGGCGGTGACGCCCCAGCTGACGCCCGTCTGCATCAGCGCAGCGAGCGTCTCAGGATTCAATAGCTCGCGCGCGTCATTTATGAGGCCGGCCCCGCCGGGGCCTTCGTTCGGGGACTGCATCGGCCGGCCTCCTGTCATCTGCCTGCGGATCGCAGCGTGCCGGTTTCAATTGTCGCGTCAACCTGCGTCAATCTGTCGACGCGGAATTGAAGCTATATGTCGAGTTGCGCCGACAGCGCGTTTGACTGGATGAATTCGCGGCGCGGCTCCACCACGTCGCCCATAAGGCGGGAGAAAATTTCGTCGGCGCCGTCGGCTTCCTTGATCTTCACCTGCAACAGGGTACGCACGTTTTCGTCGAGCGTCGTTTCCCACAACTGATTCGGATTCATTTCTCCGAGCCCCTTGTAGCGCTGCACCTTGATGCCTTTTTCGCCGGCGAGGCGCACCGCCTTCAGGAGGCTATTGGGGCCGGTGACAATCTCCGAGGCGTCCTTGCGCCGCCATTCCGCGGGCGCGGCGAAAATTTCCGCAAGCTTCGCCATGCGCGACTGCACGGCCTTCGCGTCGGCCGACATCAGGACGTCGCGCGGCAGGGCGTGGCGCTCGGCGACGCCGCGGATTTCGCGCTCGAAGACATAGCCGCCTTCGCCATCGGGACGGCCGCGCCATCCGCGCTCAAATTCGTCCGATATCAGATCGAGGCGGTCGGCGATCTTCTCGGCAAGCGCCGTCGCCGCCGCATCGTCGGCCGGCGGCTCTTTGAGGCCGTTTGCAAGCGCCGCCTGGGTGATGATGTTGCGATCGAGCCACGAGGGCAAGGAATCGATCGCGGTGCGCACCGCCCGCGCCTTTTCGACGATGTCGGCGAGGTCGCCCGCGGCGATCGTCTCGCCGGAGGCCAGCACGAGCGCAGTTTCATCCGTTCCCTGACGGTAAAGGTAATCTTCAAGGGCGCCGTCGTCGAGCAGGTACTGCTCCGACTTGCCGCGGTCGATCTTGTAGAGCGGCGGCTGGGCGATATAGAGATGTCCGCGCCGAATGAGTTCCGGCATCTGGCGGAAAAAGAATGTCAGCAATAGCGTGCGGATGTGCGCGCCGTCGACATCGGCGTCCGTCATGATGACGATCTTGTGGTAGCGCAGCTTTTCGACGTCGAAATCGTCTCGCCCGATGCCTGCCCCAAGGGCGGTGATCAGGGTGCCGATTTCCTGGCTTGACAACATCTTGTCGAAGCGCGCGCGTTCGACGTTCAGGATCTTGCCGCGCAAGGGCAGCACGGCCTGGTTTTCGCGATTTCGCGCCTGCTTCGCGGAACCGCCGGCGGAGTCCCCCTCGACGATGAACAGCTCCGACTTGGCCGGATCGCGCTCCTGACAGTCGGCAAGCTTGCCGGGCAGAGAGGCGACGTCGAGGGCCGACTTTCGCCGGGTCAGTTCGCGCGCCTTGCGCGCCGCCTCGCGCGCCATCGCCGCCTCGGCGATCTTCTGCACGATCTTTTTTGCTTCGCCGGGGTTCTCCTCGAACCATTCCCCCAGTTTTTCCGCGCACACGCTTTCAACGACCGGCCGCACCTCGGAAGAGACGAGTTTGTCTTTTGTTTGGGAGCTGAATTTCGGGTCGGGGACCTTAACCGACAATACGCAGGTCAGGCCCTCGCGGGCGTCGTCGCCCGTGATGTTGACCTTCTCGCGCTTGGCGAGGCCGCTGCCGGCGGCATAGGCGTTGATGATCCGGGTCAGGGCGCCGCGAAAGCCGGCCATGTGCGTGCCGCCGTCGCGTTGGGGAATATTGTTCGTGAAGCACAGAACGCGCTCGTGGTAGCTGTCGTTCCACCACATCGCGACATCGACCGTGACGTTGTCGCGTTCAACAACGAAGCCGATCGGCTGGTCGATCAGGGGCGTCTTGTTCTTGTCGAGGTAGCGGACAAAATTCTCCAGTCCGCCATTGTAGAGCATCTTGTCGTCGCGCGGCTCGACGTGCCGGCGATCCTTGAGATTGATCGCCACGCCGGAATTCAGGAACGCCAGTTCGCGCAGTCGGCGCTCCAGCGTTTCATAGTCGTATTCCGTCTGTGTAAAAATCTCTTTTGACGGCAGGAACGTCACTTCGGTGCCGGTCTCGTCGGACGGCCCCACTTCGGCGAGCGGCGCCTCAGGCTCGCCAAGGCGGAACCGCATCCGGTGCTCCTTGCCGCCGCGCCGGATCGTCAGGTCGAGCCATTCGGACAGCGCGTTCACAACCGAAACGCCGACGCCGTGCAGGCCGCCGGACACCTTGTAGGAGTTCTGGTCAAACTTTCCGCCAGCGTGCAGCTGGGTCATGATCACCTGAGCGGCGGAGACGCCTTCTTCTGCGTGCACCTCCGTGGGAATGCCGCGGCCGTTGTCGCGCACCGTGACCGACCCGTCTTCGTTCAGGACGACCTCAACAGTGTCGCAATAACCGGCGAGCGCTTCGTCTATGGCGTTGTCGACGACTTCATAGACCATGTGATGCAGGCCCGAACCATCATCGGTGTCGCCGATGTACATGCCCGGCCGCTTGCGCACCGCGTCGAGGCCTTTCAGGACCTTGATCGATTCAGCGCCGTAGTCGCCGCTGGCGCCGGCGGCGGGAACTGGGGCGGAATCGGTCTCGTTGCGGGCGGCGTCGGTCATTGTGGTGACGTCTTCTTTCGGTTCGTTGCTGTCGGCGCGGCGATCAGTCTGGGCCGCATCAAATCTCATGCACTGCGCCGCCCTCGACGCGAAAGGCCTGGGCGCGACGGCCCCAGGACGCGAACAGGCTCTCGTCCGTTCCGGTCATGAAACATTGAAGCCCGAGGCCGTCGACGATGTCGAAAAGAGCGGCCCGCCGGTTCGGGTCGAGATGGGCGGCTATCTCATCAAATAATAGCACAAGCGGCGCAGCGCCAGCACGGCGCGCAAGCGCGCAGGCATTGGCCAGAACAAGGCCGATCAGGAGCGCTTTCTGCTCCCCGGTCGAGCACAACCGCGCCAGCGTCCCTTTGGCCCGGTGGCTGACAATGAGGTCAGAGCGGTGCGGGCCATATGTTGCGCGGCCGGCGTCGGCGTCGCGGCGGCGGCGCGCCTTCAGTTCGGCGACAAAAGCGTCCTCAACATCGGCCGCGACCGCCCCGTCGAGCGCCGCCTCGAGCTCGCCTTCGATGGCGATGACGGCGGCCGGAAAGGCCCCATCGGCGAGGCCGGACACGTCAAAGGATGCCAGCGTCGTCGCCGCATCGCGCCGGCCCGCGGCGAGGGCCACCCCGGCTTCGGCCATCCGCGTCTCCAGGGCAGACAGCCAGGCTTCGTCGCCACGGCGTTCGTCGAGGAGACGCTGGCGCTGACGGGCCGCGGCCTCGTAGTCGGCGGCAGCGCGGGAATGACCGGCGTCCTGGGTCTGGGCGATGCGGTCGAGAAAACGTCGGCGCTCGCCCGCCGCCGCTGTGAACAGGCCGTCCTGGGCGGGCGTCAGCCATGAAAAGCGGACAATATCGGCGAACGCGATTGGCCCGCGCGCCGTCGCGCCATCAAGCCGACAGGCGCGCGCCGCGCCGCCGTCGGGCGTGCGGTCAATGCCGACGCCAAGGGCGCGGCCGTCATCGCCGTCGGCATCGGCGAAACGCGCCGCCACCGCAAACCGGCCGTCGCCTTCCGCCCGGGCGAGGTCGTCGAGGCGCGCGCTGCGCAGGCCGCGGCCCGGCCCGAACATTGACAGCGCTTCGAGAAGGTTGGTCTTGCCTGCGCCATTCGCCCCGATGAACGTCGCAGGCCGGCCGTCGAAGCGCACGTCGGCGAACGCGTATGACCTGAAATTGGTCAGGGTCAGCCGGCGAAAGCCAGCGCCGGCGGCGGCGCGGCTATCGTCGTGGTCGATGCCGTCCTCACTGATGTCGTCCTCACCGATGTCGGCGCATCCGCGGACGTGCGGCGCACGACGCGCAACCGCCTCCGCGTCGGTGTCCGACGTCAGCGACCTTTGCATGCCCAATTCTTTCAGCGCCTCCGTCGCGCGCACCAAACGCCGTCGTCAGACGCGCAGCGGCATTAGCACGTAGAGCGCCCGCGGATCGGCTTCATCAATCATCACCGTCGGCGAAGACGGATCCGCGAGGCGCATGGTCATGGCGTCGCCATCGATCTGCGCCGCCACGTCAAGCAGATAGCGCGCGTTGAAGCCAATCTCGAGCGGGTCGCCCGTGAAGTCGACCGACAACTCCTCAAGCGCGCTGCCAGCCTCCGGATTGTTGACCGTGAGCCGCAACCGGTCCCGGTCGAGGGCAAGCTTCACCGACCGCGTGCGATCGGCGGACACCGTCGCGACGCGATCGACAGCCTTTGCGAAGTCGCCCGCATCGACGTCGAGCCGGTTCGGATTGTCCTTGGGGATAACGCGCTCATAGTCGGGAAAGGTCCCGTCGACGAGCTTTGACGTGAGGTGCCCGGCGCCGAAGCCGAAGCGGATCTTGGACGTCGAAACCGCAACATCCACGGTCTCGTCAGCGTCGTCGAGCAACCGCCCGAGTTCAAGCACCGCCTTGCGGGGAACGATCACGCCCGGCGCCTCGGAGGCGCCCGCCGGCAGATCGGCGTCGATGCGGGCGAGCCGGTGGCCGTCCGTCGCCGCGGCCCGATAGACCCCGCCGTCGCCGCCTTCGACCGGATGCAGATAAACGCCATTGAGATAGTACCGAGTCTCTTCCTGCGACATGGCGAACCGCGCCTTTGCGAGGAGGTGGCGCAAATCGGCTGTCGGCATGGAAAAGCGGACAGCCATCTCGTCGGTCGACAGCGTCGGGAAATCTTCGTCCGGCAGGACCGCAAGGGAAAACTCCGATCGGCCGGCCGCAACGGCAAGCCGGTGATCGTCCTGGGACAGCTCAAGGCGCACCTGGGCGCCATCCGGCAGCTTGCGGACGATTTCATAGAGCGTCAGCGCCGACGCAGTGGTCGCGCCAGACCGCGCAACGTCGGCCGGCGCCGCCTCGGACACCTCAATGTCGAGATCGGTCGCCGTTAGCGTCAATGCGCCGCCGTCGGCCTGCAGCAGGACATTGGCGAGGATGGGAATTGTGTTGCGGCGCTCAACGACGCTCTGCACGTGGCCAAGCGCCTTCACGAATGCCGACTTTTCGATCGTTACCTTCATGTCTCCGCGTCCGTCACGTGCGTTGGCGCGCCATCGGGTTGAAGGCGCGCCCGCTATTGAAATCGAACGCCGCTATCGGCTTGGTTGTCGGACGCGGCCGCCACTGGCGGCGTGGCGACGTTCTTTCGCATCGATCGCGCCAAAGCGACCGAACGCGCGAAGCGCCGCACAAGAGCCGGAAACGATCCGACGCGCGCCGACAAGGTGCCGTTCGCGGCGTCCTGATCGGTCGTGAATGTTACCACAACCTGCTGGCGCTTCGCCAGTCCGGCCAGTTCAGGATGCTAGTCCGGAAGGCCGAGCAGATTGCGGATGGCCGCGACCCGCGAACGGAAGGCCTCGTCGCGATCGTGCAGGGCCTGGGCGCGGTCATAGGATGACATGATCGTCGTGTGATCGCGTTTCAGGGCGGCGCCGAGGCGGGGGAAGGATTCCTTCAAGCCTTCGCGACCGACCATGGAAAACGCGTGTCGGGCCCTTGCGATTCGCTGCGGCTGGGCGCGGCCCGTGAGGTCAGCGACCGAAAGACCGAACACATCGGCGGTCGCGCGCAACAGATCGTCGAGACCGACCGCGCCGGCCTGAAGCCGAACCCTTAGCGCATCCTTCGCATCGGCGACCGACACTGTTCGGGCTTCATGTCCGTAGGTCAACAAAACCTGCTTGAACGCGCCGATCGCCTCGCGAATGCTCCCGCGGAAGGCCATGCCGATGAATTCGAGAACATCGTCGCCGATAATGCAGTTGGCGTCTTCGGCCGAGCGGCGGGTGGCGAGGATCTCAATTCTGAGCGCATCGCTCGCCGGCTGGATCGACGCCGGCACGCCGCCCGCCAGGCGATCGGCGAGCCGCGCATTGAACCCTGCTTCGCGCAGGTGCGCCGGGTCGAGGTCGCCGGCGATCGCCACCATCTTGCCCGCACTGCGAAACGCGTCGACCAGGTTCAGGATTTCCTCCTGCGTGCGTTTGCTTGATGCGAGCAGGTGGATATCGTCGATCATCAGAAGGTCGAGGCCCGCAAGCTTGAGGTGAAACTCCTGCAGCTTTCCCTGGCGCGCGGCCGCGGCGCTTTCATCGCGAATGTCGGAATAGGTGTAGTACGCCAGCGGCGTTGCCGGATCGGCATCCAGCAGCGCGTTCGCGACGCCATTCAGAAGGTGCGTCTTTCCGCACCCGGACGGCCCATGCAGGTAGACAAGGTCCCCGCCGCCAATGCCGCGGGCAAGCCGCGCGGCGGCCCGCGCCGCAATCTCGTTCGTTGCGTCGACGGCGAAGCCTTCGAGCCGCAGTTGCCGGTCGATCAACGACCCCGGCCGCGCCCCGGCAGCAGGCTCAAACCGCGACGTCGAAGGGCTGCGATCCCTGACGCTGTCGTTCGCCAGGAAGTATTTCCGCCCAGCTTCTTCGGCGCTCGCGGATAGCCGAGCCCGCGTGCGTATGTTTAGCGTCCGCAAAGGCGCGACAGTGGCGTTCCAGATGCGCAGCATGCCGTGACGGTATTGCTGGTTCAGGCGGTCCGCGATGACGGGCGATTCCGTCGTCAGGGTAACGCTGTCGCCTTGAGCTTCGTCGAGCGCGAGGTCGAACATCCAGGACCGGTACACCGTCTCGCCGTATTTGCGCCGAAGCGTATCGCGAAACGTTGCGAAGTGCTTGTCCAGGCCATCGGGCTCAATCTCGATCATTTCATTCCTCGGAATCTCAGGCGCCCGTCGCCGAGCGCAATAGTGGATGACGGCGCAGCAATGCGCGCAGGAGGGCGGCGGGACGCGCGGAAAGCGCGCCCGAAGACGTTGAAGCCTCTCTGGGTAACGGCGAAATCGCCGCCAATGAGGGTAAGTTAAGGGAAACGGAAGCGAGTTCCGCCTAAGTTACAAAAATAACTCGGTCGTCAGGCGGAGCGCCCCGAAACTGAGAAAGGCCGACAGCGCGCCAAAGGTAATCTGTTTACGGTTCAAAAATCGGACGGCGGCGGCGTCGATCATTTCCAAAGGCCCCTATGCGCGCGCGGCTGGTGGCCGTGCGCTTTTCTTTGGCGGCCACGATCGACCGCAAAACGAAAATGGAAAAAGTAACTCTACCAGGCGTCGCAGGCGTCCCGAGAACCAATGATCAGTACGCCCCCAATCGATGTTACGAAGATATGACGAACACGCTCATGGTTGCAACAGGCGAACGCTCATTTCGCGTATGGGGAATCGCATTTTTTCAGTTGCAAATCGTGATTCCCGACAAATTCAAATGGTTAACGAGCCCTTAAAATATGCGGTCGGGGAAAATTTTTTGCGCACGGCGTGCACGCCGCACAATTTGCGCGACCGGAACGCCTCGCGCGAGAATTTCAAGCTGCGATCCCAACCCCGTGACGTCGCATGATCGCATGACGCGGCGCGGCGGGAACAGGCGCAAAAAAGCCGCATCCGGATGGATGCGGCTCTTGCCGGCAATGCAATATGTTGCAGGTCCCGTGCGGCGCCGCAGCGCATTTCGTCAGGCGGAGATCGCCTTGATGCGCGCGGAAAGGCGCGACAGCTTCCGCGACACGGTGCGTTTGTGCATTACGCCCTTCGTGACGGCGCGCTGAAGTTCGGGCTGCGCGGTGCGGAAAGCCGTGTCCGCGGCCGACTTGTCGCCGCTGGCGATTGCTTCTTCGACCTTGCGCAGGAACGTGCGCAAACGTGAGCGACGCGACGTGTTGATAGCTGTGCGGCGCGCAATCTTGCGCACCATCTTCTTTGCAGACGACGTATTGGCCATGACCTCGCTTGGGCCCTTTCAGTTCGATGCGCCCCGGACAGAAGCGCCTCAGTGGATTGCGCACGCGCGCGACATTCGGACGTCGGACGACCTTGGCGCCAACGGGAAGCTCGCGCGTATAGAGCTTGGGCAAAACCGCGTCAACGCTTTCGCGGGCCTGATGTCCTATCTTTGGCATCCGCCGCAGTAATAGGTCGAGCGGCCTGCCTGGACGAGCCGCGCCACAGCGCCGCCGCACCGGCGGCAGGCAGCGCCTTCGCGGCCATAAACGTCAAACCGGTGCTGGAAATAGCCGAGGGCGCCGTCGGCGGCCGCAAAGTCTCGGAGAGTGGAACCACCGGCATCGATTGCCTCGACCAGCACATCGACAATAGCCGCCCGCAACCGGCCTGCCCGGACGCCGGCGACGCTCGCGGCTTTGCGGCGCGGCGAGATCCCCGCGCGATGCAGCGCTTCGCAGGCGTAGATATTGCCAACGCCGGCGACAACGGACTGGTCCAGCAGGGCCGCCTTGATCGGCGTGGCGCGGTCGGCCAGGCGGTCCGTGAAATAGGCGTCAGAAAAGGCATCCGACAGGGGCTCCGGCCCCATGCCGCTGAAATGCCGGCAGACGTCAATCTCGCGCGTCGGAGCGAGGTCCATGAACCCGAACCGGCGCGGGTCATTATAGGTAATTACATGGCGGCCCGTCGGCCCTTCAAGGTCGATCTCGACATGGTCGTGACGTGGATCGGCGTCTATAGCGTAATGAAAGGTGCCGCCCGCAGCGACCCGCGCAGCCGGCGCGCCGCGCTTCAGGACCTCGCCTTCCAGGGCCTCCGGTTGCGGGGCCTCCGGTTTCGGGATTTCCGGTTTTAGGGCCTCGCATTTCGGTCGGACCGAAAAGCGGCCTGACATGCCAAGGTGCATGATGAGCGTGTCGCCGAGGTCGAGATCGACGCAGATGTACTTGCCGCGGCGCCAGACCCGTCCGACGCGGGCGCCCGTCAGTCGCCTCGCGAAGTCAGTTGGCAGCGGAAACCGGAGGTCGGGTCGCCTGAGGCTCACCGCCGCGATCGTCGCCCCCTCAAATGCTGGCGCAATGCCGCGCCGCACTGTCTCGACCTCTGGAAGTTCAGGCATGGATCGTCAGCCGCTCCTGGCCCCCTCGAAGGTCGGCACTTGCCGCGCCCGTCAACGGAGCGTCAAGCTTTTCGCGTCATTGCGAGGCGCACCCCGAGCAGCCTTGACAACCAAAGTTTACGCCAACCATTCTTGACACAAACCGGTCGCTAGTCGCCGCTATTTCAAGGCGGCGGCGCAACGCGCGCAAAGGCGGCGCCGACGTTCATGAGCCGCTAGAACAACGCGGACGTAAGAAGTCGCATTAGCCCCGTCGTCATCGGCGCATGGCGGGCTCGCATCGACAATCGGCCGCTGGCGCACCCTGCCAGGACGCGCCGGACGAAACGGAACGGAAAGGAACGACCCCATGAGCCAGTACGCAGTCCGCAGTTCGTCCGTGGGCCTGAAAGAAGAAACGAACCATCTCGTCCGGTGGATTCTCGCGACGCCAATCCTCGCGACCTGGTTCATGGCTTCCTTCCTGCCCGCCTTCGGGATGTTCGACGCGAACCGCACGGCCCTGACGGTGTTCATGGACATTCTGTTCTTCGCCCTCGGGTTCGTTCCGATGCTGACGCTGTTCGTCGGCTCCAGGCTTGCGGCGCTTGACCTGAAGTCACGCGACGTTGTCGGCGATTCGACCCGCGGCGCCGGCCTCAATCTCGCCGCGTACGGATTCCTCTGGCTCACCCTGTATTCAATTTACCGGTATCTCATTTGACCGACGCCTGAACGAAAACGCCCCGCCGGCCAGCAGCCGACGGGGCGGAAACGTATGAGACGGCAGCGCCCCTGAATGGCGCCCCGGGGGGGCGCCCGAAAGCCGAAGCGTCAGTTCTTCTTTTCGTTCTGCTTGAGGGCCGCGCCGAGAATGTCGCCAAGCGAAGCGCCGGCGTCAGCGGAGCCATATTGCTGAACGGCGTCCTTTTCCTCCGCCACTTCCCGCGCCTTGATGGAAAGCGAGATGCGTCGCGAAGTCTTGTCGAACGCCGTGACCCGCGCGTCGACCTTGTCGCCAACCGCAAAACGGTCAGGCCGCTGTTCGCCGCGATCCTTCGACAGGTCGGACTTGCGGATGAACGCCTTCGGGCCGCCCTCGCCGCCGACCTGCACTTCGATGCCGCCGGTTTCGATCGCCGTGACCGTGCAGGTGACGTCCGCGCCGCGGCGTATGCCGCCTTCGACATTGTCGATCGGGTCCGCGCCGACCTGCTTGATCCCGAGCGAGATGCGCTCCTTGTCAGCATCGACGTCCAGCACCTTTGCGGTGACGAGGTCGCCCTTCTTGTAGTCCTTGATTGCTTCCTCGCCGGAGCGGTCCCAGTCGAGGTCGGAAAGGTGGACCATGCCGTCCATCTCCTCGGTAAGGCCGACGAACAGGCCGAACTCGGTGATGTTCTTTACCTCGCCCTCGATCACGGAGCCTTCGGGATGCTCTTCGGCGAAGCGCTCCCACGGATTGTCCGCACACTGCTTGAGGCCAAGCGAAATGCGCCGCTTGTGCTCGTCGACCTCGAGGATCATCACTTCGACTTCCTGGGAGGTGGAAACGATCTTGCCGGGGTGGACGTTCTTCTTCACCCAGCTCATTTCAGACACGTGCACAAGGCCCTCGATGCCGTCTTCAAGCTCGACGAACGCGCCGTAGTCGGTGATGTTCGTGACCTTGCCGCTGAATTTGGCGCTGATCGGGTACTTCGCCGCGACGCCTTCCCACGGATCGGGGGTCAGTTGCTTCATGCCGAGCGAAATGCGGTGCGTTTCCGGATTGATCTTGATGATCTTGACCCTGACCGTATCGTTGACGCCAAGCACCTCGGACGGGTGATTGACGCGGCTCCATGACATGTCAGTGACGTGCAAGAGGCCGTCCACGCCCGGCGCGAGCTCGACGAATGCGCCGTAGTCGGTGATATTCTTCACAATGCCTTCGCGCTCGTCGCCCTCGTTCAGTTGCTGGACGACTTCCTGACGATGCTCGGCGCGATCCTCCTCGAGGATCGAACGGCGCGAGACGACGATATTGCCGCGGCGGCGATCCATTTTCAGGATCTTGAACGGCTGCGTCATGTTCATCAGCGGGCCGGCGTCGCGCACCGGGCGGATATCGACCTGGGAGCCCGGCAGGAAGGCGACCGCGCCGCCGAGGTCGACGGTGAAGCCGCCCTTGACGCGGTTGAAAATGACGCCTTCGACGCGCTCTTCGTCATTGTACTGTTGTTCGAGGCGCTCCCACGCCTCTTCGCGCCGCGCCTTGTCGCGGCTGATCACGGCTTCGCCGAGCGCGTTTTCGACGCGGTCCACATAGACCTCGACAGTGTCGCCGACCTTCAGCGCCACATCCTTGCCGGGCTGGGAAAACTCCTTCAGCGGCACGCGGCCTTCAGTCTTGAGGCCTACGTCAATGACGGCGACGTCTTTCTCGATCGCAGTAACGATTCCCTTGACGACGGTGTCTTCGAAGTCCTGGCGATTGACGAGCGAGGCTTCGAGCATTTCCGCGAAAGCGTCGCGGGACGGGTTCATGGTTTCTGACAAAAGTTCAGTCCTGGTTGCGGGCCGCCGGGCTTCAGCGCGTTTGCGCACCCGAGCCGCCCTGGTTTCACGGTTTGTTTTGGAAACGAACGCATCGCCGCAGACGCCTTGCCGGGCCCGCCCGCATGCGTGCGGCGGCCTGGCTCAACCTTTTGCGTCGATAACGTTCGGCGATGTTTCAGCGCTGGAGTCCGATGGTGGATTTGGGCGTGCGGCGGCGTGAAAGCTGCCCGACGCCCAGATCGGTCCTCCCGTCGGCGCCGGAGGGCGATCCCTCAGACGCAACGCCGGAAAATATCGTCGATGATGCGGCGCGCGGCCGCCTCGACGGCGTCTATACTCAAGTGAGTGGTGTCGAGCAACTCCGCGTCAACGGCGGGCTTCATTGGCGCGTCCGCGCGCGCCGCATCGCGGGCGTCCCGCTCCTTCAGGTCGCGCAGCACTTCATCTTCGCCGAGGTCCGGCCGGTCACACCGCAACTCCAGCCAGCGGCGGTGGGCGCGGGTTTCCGGGCTCGCCGTCACGAAGAACTTAACGCAGGCGTCGGGGCAAACAACGGTGCCGATGTCGCGACCGTCGAGCACTGCGCCCTCCAGCCCGCCGGGCGGCCGCGCGGCATAGGCGCGCTGATAGTCTAGCAACGCCGCCCGCACCGCCGGTATGGCCGCGACCCTGGAGGCGGCAGCCCCGACTTCGCGGGTGCGCACGAGCTTGTCGTCGATGCGGTCGATGTCGAAGTCCCTGGCGTAGCGCGCCGCCGCGTCTGCGTCCGCCGGGTCCGCCGCGTCGCGCATCATTGACCAGGCGACGCCGCGATAAAGCACGCCGGTGTCGAGATAGGCGAACCGGTAGGCCCGGGCGAGTCGCCGCGCGAGCGTGCCCTTGCCGCTGGCGGCGGGGCCGTCGAGGGCGATGACCTTCGACTTGAAGGCCGAATGGCCGGCTGGGGGTTCGGCGGCGCTTTGGCGCGAGGCGTCGGTCATGCCGGCTGCATAGCGTCACCGGCCGGTAGGGCCAAGAGCGTTTGCATATGTTGACAAGGTCGGCTCGCGCGACACCCTACAAAGCACCTTGTCGCAGTAACCTTCCCGCTCGGCGCGCGCCAATAGCCAATCGGCTGCACGCCTGAATTGCATGAATTTTTCGTGGAGTTTGCCAGGCATTGGTGGCGCTGCGCTGCAGCATATGTTAACGACGTGTCGGGGTTTGGTGTTTGGCGTACGAGGGCGTTATGCGTTTCAACGGTGTTTCAGTCGTCTCCGGCCTCTTTCTCGGCCTTTCTGTTCCCGGCGCCGCTCATGCGGCCCTCATGTTCCAGATCGAGCGGATCAGCGACACGGTCGCGAGCATTACCGCGATCGGCGCGCTTGAGGTCGAGACGTCCCGGATCCTCTTCGAAGACCTGACCTCCATAGGCGACGAAGGCGTCGACATGTACGCCGGCTCCTTCCTGCTCGGCGGCCAGGCGCCGTCTTCGGTGTTCACGCCGGCCCAGACAACGGACTATGCGGTGAACCTCGTCGACGCTGCGCCGGTTGGTTCGACCGTATCCGGCGAGCTCGTCGCCACTCTCGACGCCGAGACATTCGCGCCAGTCGGCGCGACCGGCGACGTCAAGGACCAGACCGGCGACGTGACGATTGGCGCTTACGAAGTCGTTGCCCCGAACCAGGCGAAGGCCGCCGTGGTGCCGGCGCCGGGCGCGGCGTTGCTGATCCTCACCGCGTTTGCCGGCTTCGGGCTGGCGCGTCGCTTTGGCGGCAGGAACTAGTCTCGTCGGGCGCCCGGCGCGCCTGGCGCTGAACGCCTGCGACAATCGCCTCCCCTTGACCTGACCGCGCCGCAACGCTCCCTTCAGGAAGCCGCGCTACGAACGTCGCGCGAAGCCGCCGCTGTCGGCGCAACCTCCAGGGGAGCCACCATGACCCGCATCCGCCGCCGCACCGTCGCCCTTCTTGCCGCGCTCATCCTCGCAGCGCCCGTCATGGCGCCCGCCCACGCGCAGGAGGGCCATGAGCCGACCGAGGCGGCGGACGCAGGCGACGCCAAGACCGACAAGACGGGCCGCGAACAGTCCGTCACCGAAGGGTCGGTGACGATCGCCGGGCAGGCGATCCCCTATGAGGCGACGGTCGGCCTGATGCCGATGCGCGACGAAAAGGGCAGGGAAAAGGCGACCTTCGGGTATACGTACTATCGCCGTACGGACGTGGAGAACGCCGCTGCGCGCCCCATCGTCTTCGCCTACAATGGCGGCCCCGGCTCGGCGTCGATGTGGCTGCACATGGGCGTTCTGGGGCCTCGACGCGTCGTCCTCACCGATGGCGAGCACACCGGGCCGGCGCCCTACGCCCACGTGAACAATGAATACTCCGTGCTTGACGTCGCGGACCTTGTGATGATGGACCCTGTAGGCACAGGGTATACGGAACTGAAGGACGAAAAAGACAGCAAGGACTATTGGGGCGTCGATCAGGACGCGGCGGCGGCGGCGGAATTCATCGCTCGTTTCACGACCGAATCCGGCCGCTGGCTGTCGCCGAAATTCATGCTTGGAGAGAGTTACGGCGGCATGCGCGGCGGGGCGACGACCTACGTGCTGCTCACCGAGCACAACATGGACCTCAACGGCGTCATTCTGGTGTCGCCGTTCATGGACTTCGCCTCAGGCGAGGACGGCGTCGGCATTGACCTTCCGCATACGCTGTACCTGTCGACCTTCGCCGCGACGGCGCGCTACCACGACCTGCTCGACCCCAAGCCTTCGGACCTCAAGGCTTTCCTCGCCGAGGTCGACGAATGGGCGGCGACGGACTATCTCCTGGCGCTCCGTAAAGGGAACAAGCTGCCGGAGGCGGAAAGGAAGGCGATCGCGCGCAAGCTGGCGAGCTACACTGGCGTCGATGCGGACTACTGGCTGCTCGCCAACCTCCGCGTTTCGCACGGCCAGTTCCTCAAGGAAGTCCAGCGCCGGGCCGGCAAGTCCACCGGCCGCATCGACGCGCGCTTCACCGGCGCGCAGGTTCAGCCGCTCGCCGAGGCGATGGACTATGACCCGTACTTTTCGACGGTGCGCGCGGCCTATACGGCGGCGTTTCTCGACTACATGACGAACACGCTGAAGTTCGGCGCCGACAAGAAGTATGTCATCTCAGGCGGCCTGTTCCGCAAATGGGACTGGGGCCACGCCCTGCCGGGGTCGAGCTTCAAGGTGCCATCGCCGAATGCCGCGATCGATTTCGAGCACGCGATCAAGCAGAACCCGTCGATGAAAGTGCTTATCCAGCAGGGCTATTACGACATGGCGACGCCCTTTGGCGCGACGGACTATTTCGTCGACCACATGAACCTGACCGCTGAGGAACGCGCCCGGGTGAAGGTCGAATACTACGAGGCCGGGCACATGATGTACGTGCACCCCGGATCGCTCGACCGGTACGCAAAGGACCTCCGCGACTTCATCACTGGCGCCGTCGGGAAATAGGCCGTGCGCGCTGGCGCGGCCCGCGGGTTTGTGATCGATTAGGCGACGCAACGAAGGAGCCGCCGCCGATGACACTTAATGACGCCACCACGCCGAGCGCCGCCGCTTCGCAGGGCGCGCGCCGCAAGACCGCGAAGGATTTCTCGCCGGCGCTGCTCGAAATCTATGACGGCTATGTTCATGGACGCCTGACGAAGCGGGAGTTTCTCGACCGGGCGACGCTCCTCGTCGGGGCGGGCGCGGCGGCAGGCGTGCTTGCGGCGCTGCAGCCGAACTACGCCCTCGCGAACGAAGTGTCGCCGGACGACCCGGCGATCGTCACCAAGCGGATCAAATACGCCTCGCCCGAGGGCCATGGCGAGATCGAAGGCCTGCTTGCCATGCCGTCAGCGTTGGGGAGACCGCGCGGCGGCGTTCTCGTCGTGCACGAGAACCGCGGCCTCAACCCCTATATCGAGGATGTTGCGCGCCGGGTGGCCAAGGCGGGCTACGTTGCGCTCGCGCCGGACGGGCTGTCGCCGCTTGGCGGCTATCCGGGCACTGACGACGAAGGCCGCGAGATGCAGCGTTCGATGGACGGCGAAAAACTGATGAACGACTTCTTCGCGGGTTTCGAGCATCTCAGCGACATGGACGAGACGACGGCGAAGATCGGCGCGGTCGGGTTCTGCTATGGCGGCGGCGTTTGCAACGCGCTGGCCGTCGCATTTCCCGAGATGGCGTGCTCCGTGCCGTTCTATGGCCGGCAAGCGGCCGCCGAAGACGTTCCGGGCATCGGCGCCGCGCTGCTTATTCACTATGCGGAGAATGATGAGCGCATCAATGCCGGCTGGCCCGCCTATGAGGCGGCTTTGAAGGCGGCGGGCAAGGCCTATGAGGCGCATTTCTATCCCGGCGTGAACCACGGATTCCACAACGACACGACGCCGCGATACGACAAGGCCGCCGCGACGCTTGCGTGGGAACGCACCCTCGACTGGTTCGAAAAGTATCTAGCCTGACGGCGCGAGGTCGGCGCCGAGGCCGCGCATCAGTTCGGCGAAGTTCGGGAAACTGGTGCCGATCATCGCCGCGTCGTCGATCTCGACCGGCCTTCTCGTCGCAAGGCCAAGGACGAGGGCGGACATCGCAATGCGATGGTCGTGGCGCGTCTCCACCCGGCCGCCGCCGGCGGGCGCTGCTCCTCCCTTGCCGCAAACGCGCATCCAGTCCGGGCCGGCGTCGGTTTCGACGCCCGCGGCCTTCAGCATCGCCTCGGTCGCGTCGATGCGGTCAGTCTCCTTGACGCGCAGCTCCTCGATTCCCGGCATGTAGGTGTCGCCGTCGGCAAACGCGGCTGCGACCGCGAGGATCGGATATTCGTCGATCATGGATGGCGCGCGACGGGCCGGCACGGCGACGCCTTTCAGACCGGAGTGGCGTGCGCGAATATCGGCAACGGGCTCGCCGCCTGCCTCGCGCCGGTTTTCGAGGGAAATGTCAGCGCCCATTTCGATGAGCGTCTCGAACACGCCGGCGCGCAGCGGATTCACGAGCACGTTCCGCACCAGAACGTCGGACCCCGGCACGATGAGGGCGGCGACGACCGGGAACGCCGCCGAGGACGGATCGCCGGGCACGACAACGTTGCACGCGGTCAGTTTCTGGCCGCCATCGAGGCGAATGCGCCGACCCGCGCCAGTCGTTTCGATATCGATCCGTACGCCGAACGCTGCGAGCATCCGCTCGGTGTGGTCGCGCGACGGCGTCGGCTCATTGATGATCGTCTCGCCCGCCGCGCCAAGCCCGGCAAGGAGCGCCGCAGACTTCACCTGCGCCGAGGCGACAGGCAATTCATACGCAACGCCCGCAAGCCCGTTCGGCGTGGAAACCCCCAGCGGCAGGCGGCCGTCGGTCATTTCGACGATCGCGCCCATCGCGCGCAGCGGCTCGGCTATCCGACCCATCGGACGCGCGCGCAGCGAACCGTCGCCGTCGAAGCGCGCGTCCACGCCCGCGCCCGCGACGGCGCCCATGACAAGGCGGCAGCCCGTGCCGGAATTCCCGAAATAGAGCGCCGCGTCCGGCGGCGACCAACGCCGACCGGCGATGCGCCATTCAACGGCAGCGGGCCCCTTCGCCCCGTCCCTGTTGCGCTCGATGTCCGCGCCGAGGGCGCGCATAGCCGCCGCGGTGCGCAAGACGTCGTCGCCCTCAAGCAGTCCGGCGACGTTGGTTTCGCCATCGGCGAGCGCGCCGAAAATGAGCGCCCGGTGGGAGATCGACTTGTCGCCCGGCGCTGACGTCGCGCCGGAAAGCGCGCCGCCGCGCGTCGCGCGCCAGGGCCCCGCAAGAAACTCCGACGTCCGGTTTTCGCTCCGCCCCGCGCCTTCGGCCATCCGCTTCGTCCCTGTGGTGCAAGCAAGCGTTTTGACAGCGCCGCTGGCGCGTGGCAACAGACCGGCTTTTCGCCGGTGGCGCGGTGCTGGGCGCCCGCCGAAAGCAAGGGACAAACACCCCCGTGAGCAAGCAGGAACTAGGCGTCAAGCGCGATTGTCCGGAGTGCGGCGCGCGCTTCTATGACCTCAACAAAGAACCCGCGCACTGCCCGAAGTGCGGCAACGACTTTACGCCGGAACCGCTCCTGAAGCCGCGCAAGCCGCGGCCGGACGATGCGCCCGCAGAACAACCGGAAAAGGTGGAAAAACCGTCGGCGGAGACATCCCTTGAAGACGCTGATGACGAAACCGCCGAAGCGAAGTCCAAGCGCAAGGCAGGCCTCGACGAGGACGAGGACATCGACGAACTCGAGGATATCAACATAGAAATCGAGGACGACGACGAAGACGACGACACGCTTCTCGATGACGACGATGACAGCGACGACGTATCGGGCATCATTAGCGGCGGCGACAACGACGACGACACCTAGAGCGCAGGACCAGCGTTCGGATCGGCCATCATTACGGACGTCAGCCGCCGGGCGCGCGTCCAGACGTCTTCGCGTTTTTCGCTTGCCGGGCGTTCGGACGGCGGCTAGGAACGCGGTTCCCAAATGGCTGGGTCGATCTTGCGGCCTGCCATGTCCGGTTTCGGGGCTATAGCTCAGTTGGGAGAGCGCTTGAATGGCATTCAAGAGGTCGGCGGTTCGATTCCGCCTAGCTCCACCATTTTCCATATCTCGCGACAATTCGCTTCGCTCATGTCTCCGATGGGGCGGGCTGACCGCCCGGCATCCAGTCGGATGCTTTTGGAGCGATTTGAAAGGTGCTCATCCAGCTCCACCATCTTTGTTTGCGCGACGCCGCCCGCCAACCCATCGCGCGGGTTCCGGTTCAAGGCTTCGCCTTTCACCTCCACCATTTTCCGTATCTCGCGACGATTAGCTTCGCTCATGTCTCCGATGGGGCGGGCTGACCCGCCCGGCGACCGGGGCGACGCGGTCGGAGCGGTTCGAAGGGTTATCTTCCAGCTCCATGATGCTTATTGCGCGACGCCGCCCGCCAACCCATCTAGGCCAGTTTCGGGCAAAGGCCGCAATGTCATTGGCCGGACGACTCAACCTCCAGCCCCAAAAAGGATTTCCGGCGCTGAAGTCCAATGCGTATTTGCCTTCGGTCAGGCGCCACTTCCCGGCGAGTCGCCTTGGCGACGGACTTTCGGCGCCTTAGGGAGAGCAACCACCTTGCGGCGACCGCTTGCGGCGCTTGAAACCGCCAAGGCCGGCCGGCCTTGGCCTCCGAGGAGAAGCACGCGATGAAAATCCTGGTGATCGGCGGCGATGGCTTTTGCGGCTGGCCGACGACATTGCATCTGTCCAATCTCGGCCACGAGATTCTGCTGATCGACAACCTCTCCCGCCGCAAGATCGACGTCGAGCTTGAGGTGGAATCGCTGACGCCGATCCGCCCCCTGTCGACGCGCCTCGCCGCCTGGAAAGAAGTTTCCGGCCGCCACATCGGCTTCGAGAATTGCGATGTCGCGCACAACTACATGCGCCTTCTCTATCTCATGGAGAAGTTCAAGCCCGAGGCGATCATTCACTTCGCCGAACAGCGCGCGGCCCCATATTCGATGAAATCTTCCTGGCACAAACGGTACACGGTCGACAACAACATCAATGCGACGAGCAACATCCTCGCTGCAATCGTTGAAAGCGGGCTCGACTGCCACCTCGTTCATCTCGGGACGATGGGCGTTTATGGCTACGGCACGGCGGGGATGAAAATTCCTGAAGGCTACTTGCCTGTGAAGATCGCAACCGACGACGGCCGCGAGATTACGCAGGAAATTCTGTACCCGGCGAATCCGGGATCGATCTACCACATGACGAAGACGCAGGACCAACTGCTCTTTGCTTTCTACAACAAGAATGACGGACTTAAGATTACCGACCTGCACCAGGGCATCGTCTGGGGCACCCAGACCGCTGAAACGCGCAAGGACGAGCGGTTGATCAACCGTTTCGACTATGACGGCGATTACGGAACAGTCCTGAACCGGTTCCTGATGCAGGCGGCCGTCGGCTATCCGCTGACCGTGCACGGCACCGGCGGCCAGACGCGCGCATTCATCCATATTCAGGATACGGTGAAATGCATTCAGCTTGCGCTTGAGAACCCGCCCCAACATGGCGAGCGCGTGCACATCCTGAACCAGATGACCGAGACCCACCGCGTGCGCGATCTCGCGAAGATGATCGCCGACAAGACGGGCGCGACCATCGAAAACGTGCCGAACCCGCGGAAGGAAGCCGCAGAGAACGACCTTGACGTTGAAAACCAGCGGCTGCTCGGCCTTGGTCTCGATCCGATTACGCTCGAAGAAGGCCTGATGTCGGAAGTGACGGAGATCGCGCGCAAATACGCCGATCGTTGCGATCTGACCAAGATCCCTTGCGTTTCCTACTGGAACGACGACACCCGAGCGAAGCGCTGAGGCGCGCTCCCGGCGGAAGGTTCAGCGGGAGCGGCTGTCCTCGAGCTTTGGCGCATGCTTCGCAAAATAGGCGTACGTCTCATCGACGGTGCGTGATGCGGCGTTGCGCCAGTCATGCACGGCGCCGGGATTGAGCGTTTCGCCATTGGGTGAGACGAAAATCACCGTAGGCGTGCCTTTGACTTCGTCCACGCCGAAGCGACGGGCGACGTCGAGATTTCGGTTCCGGCGACCGACGTCCACATAGACGAGATGGAAACCGCGATCGAGCAACGCCTGAAAACGAGGCTGTTCGAGGCGGCCGGCCAGGCCCCGGCTATCGTGGCACCAGTTGCCGCCGAGCACGAGCGCGACGGTCTTGCCGTCAGCGCGCGCCGCCGCAAGCGCCCGGTCAACGTCGAGATTGGCGTTGCGAAACTGTTCAAACGGCCTTGCTTCGGGGTGTTCTTCGTTCGCGACCGCGGCCGTCGGCGGGCGCCCGGCGAGGCGGTCGGCGACGTTGAGGCCGATGCGCATCATCGCCTCGGTCGGGGCGTGGAAGGCGACGCCGACGCCTGGCGCCGGCTCGCCTTTTACGCCGGTGACGAGGAACGAAATGATGAGCGCATCATCGTCCGCATCCAGAAGGCCATCAAACGCCGGCGCATCGATGACGCGCCAGGCGCCGCTGTAGAGGCCATACGCCTCGCCGGCGTGGCCAATCAGGGTTCGGCCCGGCGCTACCGCGAAGTCATCTTCGTTTATTTCAAGTCCGGCCGCGAACGCCTTGGCCCATTCGTTGCCAGGGGCGACATTGGAACGGTCTGAGGATGCGCGCCAGACCGGCGTCGCCAGCGCCGGCGTCGCCGTCGTCGCGGCGACAAGGCGGGCGATGTCTTCGGCGGACGCGCGCAAGCCCCCTTGCGGCGAGAAAAGTGTCGGATTGTCGGCCGGCCGATAGGCCTTCAAGTAGGCGGCGCGGTCGAGATCATCCGACGCCAGAAAATGCGGCGGCCGTTGCCTGAGGTCCTTTCCCCCGTCGATCTGTGGCAACCATACGCCGGCCGTTTCGTCCCATCGATAGATTGTCGCGGCGCGACTGCGCGCCTTGCCGCTGACGCCTGACCAGTTGAATCCGGCATCCAGCCCAAGCGGGGCCAGCGCGAGCCGTCGAACCGCGAGATCGAAACGTTCGCCGGTGGTTGTCTCGATGGCCCCCGCGGCAATGCCGTAGTTGATGTTGGCGTAGGCGAACGTTTCTTCGCCATCGCCTTCCGCAAGCAAAGCGGCCGGATCGGGGAAGGCGTCGGACATCGTGGCCGGCGCGGCGACCCAGTATGCCGCCGGGTCCCGCACGCCCGCGACATGGGCGAGGACGCGGCGCAACGTCAGGCCGCGGCCGTCAAGCGGCGCAAGCCAGTCAACAAGGCCGGCAAGGTCCGCGTCGAGGTTAAGTACGCCCTCGTCAGCAAGGCGCGCGGCGGCAAGGGCGACAGCAACCTTGGAAACGGAAGCAACGCGGGCCTTTGTGTCGGCGCGCATGGGTCTGGCGCAGGACTGTTGTTCCCCTTTCTCAGGCTCGTCCGGCGCGTCGAACCGGGCGCAGCCAGCCGCGCCTTCATAGACAACCTTGCCGCCACGCATAACCACGAGCGATGCGCCAGCCAGCGCCGCCGCCTCCCCATTTTTGCTGTTTCCCTCGACAAGAGCCGCAAGAGCCGCATCCGCCTCCATGCCGACCGCCTCCGCATCAACTTCTGCCGGGGTGGCGGAGATTGCCGATCCGCCGGTTAGGGACGCGAACGCGAGCGCGCCCACAACCGCAGACCGGGCCCCAAACGTGCGTTCCGCCTTCATTTTCCGAACCAGCATTTTCGCCATTCTTCCTGCCAAATCATCTAATTGCGCCAGCGACGGCGACCGGGCCTTCGCCCAAAGGTTGCGTCGCTCGCCGGCGCAGCGTGGCCCCTCGGCCAGCCTCGAGCCAAAATCGCCGGCGGCCCCGCCCCATTCGACCTCCGAAGGTTAACGGCGCCTCGCGGCAGCGGCAAAAATGCGCCATTATCCCGGAGACGCAGTCAACTGTCGCAGCGTTGCGATTGTCATCGTTTCGCCGCGTCAGCGCGTTATGCCGTTGGCCGCTGAGGCCCCGCGCCGATGCGGCGACGGGGATTTGCGGACCTGCGCGGCGGAGATACCGCCGTAATTGTCGGCGCAGGGGTTAGGCGCAGGGGTAGATTGCGAGGGGCGATGACCGAGTTTTTCGATATCAAGGACATCCGCAAGATCGACTTCAACAAGTTGGTCGCGATGCTCCCTGGTCGCAACTGGTGGAACCCGTTTTCGACCCAGGGCCAGTATATCTCCACAATCCTCAGCTCCCAGAGGATCCTCCTGGACAACAATATCGACAATGCCCTCAGGATCGCTCATTTCATTGGCCAGGGACTAATTGAGACGGGCTTTCTCCGGTACAAGGAAGAAGACCTGAATTACAGCGCCGAACGGCTGATGGAGATCTTCCCGACCCACTTCGACGGCATCGCCGAAGCGCGCAAGTACGGCGGCAACCCGAAAAAAATCGCGAACCGGGTCTACGCTGATCGGCTCGGCAATGGCGACGAGGCGTCAGGCGACGGCTGGAAGTATCGCGGTCGCGGCTTCTTCCAGCTGACGGGCAAGGACAATTATCGCCGGTATGGCGAGATCGCAGGGATCGATCTCGTCAAGGACCCGGACGTTCTCACCCGGAACCTGAAGAAGTCGATCGAAGTAGCGGCCGCCTATTTTAACAAGGTCGGCCTTGGGTCGTATGCGGACCAGAATGATATCCGCGCCGTCTCGCGGGGCGTCAATCGCGGCAATCCGGAATCTTCAAAACCCGCGCACGGCGAGGCCGACCGGATCGTCTGGACCCAGCAGGTTCTCGACCTCGTTCGAAACCCGGGCAAGATCGACACGGCATCGGAAGAGTATCAGGAATCCCGCGTCGAAATGCCGGACCAGCCAGACGGGCTCGCCGTCGGATCGCGCGGCTCGGAAGTCAAGGACGTTCAGCGGGCGCTGAACCTTCTTGGCTACGCCGCCGGCGCAGAGGACGGCGTTTTCGGCGTCAACACGGAGCGAGCAGTCGTCAATTTCCAGCGCGACCAGGGCCTTGAAATCACCGGCGCGGTGAACCTCGACACGATGAATGCGCTCGATGATGCGCTTTCGGACGTGCGCACGTCGATCCCGCCTGAACGCCAGGCCGGAAATTCAACCGACGCCAAGCGCGGCGGCAACCGTGAAATCGGCGACGCGCGGCAAGTTGGCAATGCCGGCGCGGCCGCCGGCGGCGCGGGCGCGGCCGGCGCAGCGGCGGAGACCGGCGCGCTTGACGGCGTCGTCGAGAAAGGCCGCGAGGTCATCGAGAATATCGGCGGCGGCGATGAAACGCCCGCCGACGACGCGCCAGTCGATGATACGCCGACGGATGATACGCCTACCGATGAGCCGGCCGTCGACGAGACGCTAACGGATGACGCAGCGTCGCCAGACGAAACGCCGGTGGACGAAACGCCGGCGGACGACCCATTGCCGCCCGCCGAGACGACGCCGGACGCTGATCTCGATCGCTCCCCGGGGGAGCCTGCGGATGGGTCAACTGAGGACTCCGGCGAAGATCAGCCTGCGGACGCCTCGACCGCTGATGCGCCTGCGCCGGAAACGCAACCGGAAACGCAACCGGAAGCGCCCTCGTCCGGCGATGCGTCATCAACGGATACGCCGTCTCCCGACGCTCCGGCCGAGCCCCCCGCTGACGCGTCCGTTGACGAACACGCGGCCGATGAAGATGCGCCGTCGACCGCCAATCAGCCGTCGTCTGATCAGTCAGCAGCCCCTGAGCCATCCGACGCTCAGGCGGCAGGTGGTAAGGCAGGCGCTGTGGACGGCTCCGCAGACGACATGGCGGCATCTTCGCCGGACAAGCCTGAGGAGCATCCAACCGCCCCGGCGCCCGAAGCCGAGCCAGTTGACGATGACGTCACGCCCGACGCGCAGGCGCCTGCCGACGACGCGCCGCCAGCTGAGCGGACTCCGACGGACGTGGAACCGGTTGCGCCCTCCGCCACGACGCCGCCGGACGCCGCGCCGTCGACGCCGGTTGAGGAGACGCCCCTTCCGCCTGCCGATCCCGCGCCCACCGACGCCGCGCCCGAAACGCCCCGATCAACAAGGCCGGAGCAACCGAAGCCAGCGCCGCAAGCCGGAACGGAAACGCCATCTGACCGGCCGACTCCGTCGCCCGTCAGCGATTCAGAACCGAACATGACTGTTCTGGTCGTTCTCGGTTTTGTTGCGGTAGTCGGGATTTACATCTTCATGCGGTCTCGTCGCGTGGCGCGCGACCAGATGGACGCCTGGAAAACGAACCGTCTGCGATAGCCGCCCGCGGCCGTTCGGCGATGCGCTGGGCCGCCTGCCCCAAAACCCGTTGCGTTTTGGGCAAGAGCCACGCCAGCAATTCGAGCGGCGATGATACGCCTCTGGCCAACGGCGTCGGGCCCCAGATTTAACCCCGGCGCAATGAGAGCCGAAAGGACGGCGATTTGATTTCGGCTCGCCCTTCGATCGCGTGGTTCGCGGTCGTTCGACTTGCGACCGCGTCGCTCGCCTGGCCGATCAGTTTCGCCTGGACCCTCGAACTAGACTTCCTTGAGATCCGACGCAGCCTCGCGCCCGCGCTCTGTCGTGATCTCGAAGGAAAGCTTCTGGCCATCCTTGAGGGTTTGAAGACCTGCGCGTTGAACGGCCGAAACGTGCACGAACACGTCCTTGCCGCCGTTGTCGGGCTGAATGAACCCGTAGCCTTTTTCGGCGTTGAACCACTTCACGGTACCGGTCGCCATACCGGGTCTCCTTCGATCTAGCCATGGCGGCCCGCGGAATTACGGTCCGCTGTATCGAGCAACAAAGCGTGGTCGTTGCCTGAGGCCAGTCCGTCGAGAGGAGTTCAAGCGTCCAGCAGCGAGACTTGTTCTTCGATGTGCGACAAACTACCACGCCAAAAACGACGTGTCACTTGGCCGAAAGCTGCATGGGCAGGCCGCAAGCCAAAGCCAATAACTTGGGACTGACCGGCGCACAGGCCAGTCAACGATCCAGCGCCGCAGCGACATTCACGATCATCAAGCGGGAATCGCCGCCCTCATCGCGATTGAAAACAATAGACGCTCCGTCTGGCGACCACGCAGGCCGCACGTCCTCGACGCCGGCGCTCGGATCAGTCAGCCTCCTGACGTCCGAACCGTTGGGACGCATTGCGTAGAGCCGAAAGGTGTTGCCGTCGCCATCCCGGTTGGAGGCAAATGCGATCCACTCGCCGTCCGGCGAGAATGCAGGGTAGCCATCAAAGGCGGGGTGATCAGTGAGGTTGCGCGGTTGGTCGCCTGTCGCTGTGGCGATAAAGATTTCAGAGTTGCGGTCCGCGGTTTCGATAACCCTGCGCCAGAGAAGGCTCTGCCCGTCCGGCGAAAACGACGGATACGTGTCCCATCCGGGCAGTTCGATCAGCGGCCGCTGTCCGGAGCCATCGGCGTTCATTACCCAGATGTCGTAGTTCCAACCATAAGCAGCGAGGTCTTGTTCGCTGAGCGAGGAGAACGGGGTCGACCGGCTTGAATTGAATACGATAAGTTTGCCATCCGCACTGAATTTGTGATGGTCGTCCGATGCATCTGGCGTTTGGCTAAGGTTGCGCAGGTTTCCGCCGTCAGGATCAACCGCAAATATGTCGAGATGCGCCGAGCGGCCTTCGCCCAGCCGCCGCGCAAACAGGATCGTTTCGCCGTCAGGCGAGAAAACCGGCGCCTCATCGTCTTCGAGCCCGTTCGTAATTCGCATTAGCCCGCCGCCGTCCGAACGGACCTTGAAGATATGGTCGACGCCGTCCGCTCGACGGGATTCGAATGCGATCCACCGACCATCAGGTGAAAATGTCGGATACTGATCTTCAACGCCGAGAACCAGACGCGGGGCCGGCGGCGCGCTATGGCTTGCGGCCAAGGCCGCGGCAGTCGCGCTGGCTGCGGCGACGGCGCCGACGGTGGCGGCGACGGCGCGCGAAACGATCATCGAACCGGTCACGGGTTCCTCCCCTCTCGGGCCGACGGCGCCGGATACAGCCATCCTGCGCGTCGCGCGCTGGCCAACTGCAGACCGACGTGTCCGGCGCGCGCGAGTCAATGTCTCTGCGACAGGGCGTTCGAAATTGACGATCGAGAGCGATTGCGCTGGCAGCGCCGCAACGCAGCGAAAACGCCCTCAACAACCTATCGACAGGCAAGAGATCGGGCTGCCGCCGAGGGTGACGTTCAGAGAGCGAGGCGCTATTGCTGCTGCTCCCGCCAGCCCGCCGCATCAACCCCGCGCGCACGTCCCCGCCTGATCCCACCGCCACTGCAGATCGCCAAAAGCCGCCATCGCCGCCGAAGAGCTCCTGACATGTCCGCACTCGTTCCTTTTTTTGTCTTCGCCGCGGCCCTCGTTCAGGGCACGATCGGGTTCGGCTTCGCCCTGACGGCGATGCCGGTGCTTGCGCTACTGATGGACGTTAAGGACGCTTCGGCGCTTGTCGCGTTGAACGCGTTTATTCTCTCGGCCGTCATGCTTGCGCAAAACCGACGCGATGTCGATTTCCGGGAAGCGACCGGCCTTATCGGCTCGGCGATCGTCGGCATACCGTTCGGCGTTCTCCTGCTGGCGCGGGCGCCGCAGCAGGTCGTCCTCCTGATCCTTGGGGTGACGATCGCCGCATTCAGCATTTACGCCCTCGTCAAACCCGCGCCGCCGCAACTGAAGAACCAGAGATGGCGGTACGTCTTCGGGTTCGTCGGCGGCGTCCTGGGCGGCGCCTACAACACCAGCGGCCCGCCTGTGGTCCTCTATTCCGCCATGCGTTCATGGCCGCCGGCGAAGTTCGTGGCGGTGACGCAGGCGTTCTTTACGCCGACATATCTCATGATCGTCGTGGGACATGGCCTCGGCGGATTGTGGACAAGAGAAGTGCTGATCAACTTCGCTTGGAGCGTGCCGGGCATCGTGTTAGCGACATTCGTTGGCAAACGCATCGCCGCACGACTGCCCGTCGCGGCGCTGGCGAAGGCCATCTATGGGTTGCTGTTCGTCCTTGGCGTGATGATCGTCGCAACCAATCTCACCTGAGGCGATCGAGATCCTGTTCGGCGGCAATGCGGCCGAAGGCGGCGCCTGCGTCGCCGCCCGCCAGTTCCTTCAACAAGGCGACCGCGCCTTCGTCGTCGCCGGCGATGCGCCGCGCCATGGAAACGCCGTAGGCGGTGGTTGCAAGATCAAGGCCGCCGCCCTCCCTCGCACGCGCCAGCAGGGCCTCGCAGTCAAGCTCGCCCTTCAGGCAAAGCGCCAGATCGCGGTAGCCTTCATTTTCGACAAGCGTCCAGTCGGCGGAGACCGGCGCCAGCGCTTCTTCAGCTGACGGATGCTCCCCACTCCGCAGCAGCGCCAGCGCCATCCAGTAGCGCGCCGCCGCCGACGCATCCGGATTGTGGGCGAGCGCCGCCGCGCCGGCATAGGCGCGGGCCGCGCCGGCAAAATCACCCTGGAGATACCGGGCAAGGCCAAGGTGATACCAGATATTCCCCTTCAGCGTGGATGTCGGCACGCCCGCCGCGTTCGGAAGACCGTCCGGCTCCACCTCATCCGGCATCGCCGCCGCAAGCGCAGCGGCGCGGGCGAGCGCCGTTTCGGCGTCTGCAAATCGCCGAAGGCTGATGAACCGGTGACCGATATGGCGGGCGAAGCGCGGATCCGCGGGATGGCGTCGCTCGCCATCCTCGAAGGCCGCAATCGCCTCATCATAACGCCCGAGATAGCCGAGCCGCCGCCCCTTCCAGATGGTTGCATCGGCGTCGGCGGGATCAGCGGCGAGACTCGACTCGGCCTCCGCAAGAAGCCGTGTTTGCTCCCTGATGAAGTCATCCTGCGCAATTGCCGGCGTGGCGAGACAAAGCAAGATCACGGCGAAGAGGCGGGACGATCGCGTCATTGTTGTGTCTTCCTTCATCCCTACGCCAATCATAAAAAGTACGCCCTGAGACGGGCCGCAGCCTCGTCGAGCACGTCCGGCTTCTTGCAGAAGCAGAAGCGCGCGTAGTGACGCGGCTTCGCCGTCTCACCCGACGCATAGAAGGCCGACAGGGGCACGGCAGCGACGCGGGCCTTTTCGGTGATCTCCCTGCAGAAGGCGACGTCGTCGTCGCGGCCGACCGAGCGGATGTCGACGGTAAGGAAGTAGGTCCCTTCGCATGGCATCACCTCGAAGCCGGCGCCGGCGAGGCCGGCCGCGAGCCGGTCGCGCTTCGCCTGCATGCCGGCGCGAAACGTCGCGTAGTACTCGTCGCCCATCCCGAGCGCAGCGGCGACCGCTTCCTGCAGCGGCGCAGGGGACGTATAGGCGATGAACTGGTGCGCTTTCATCAGCGCCATGATCATATCGGTCGACCCTGTGAGGTAGCCGATGCGGAAGCCGGTGACAGAAAACGTCTTCCCTGCCGAGCCGATGCGCACGGTGCGTTCGCGCATGCCTCGGAGCGACATCAGCGGAACATGGGCGCGGCCATCGAAGACGAGATGTTCATAGACCTCGTCGCAGACGACGTAGAGGTCATTCGCGCGAGCGACGCCGGCGACAATTTCCAACTCGTCCGCCGACATCACCTTGCCGAGGGGATTGTGCGGCGTGTTGACGACGATCAGTTTCGTGCGATCCGTGATCGCCGCCGCGAGGGCGCTCGCATCAATGCGCCAGCCCGGCGGCGACAGAGGGACTGCGACGAGCCGCGCGCCCGCCGCCTCGATCTGCGGCGCATAGCACTCATAGAAGGGCGAAAAGACGATCGCCTCGTCGCCCGGATTGAGGAGCGCGAGGAACGCCGCGGCGAGCCCCTCCGTCGCCCCTGAGACGACGAGCGTCTCCGTCTGCGGATCAATCTCAAGCCCGTAAAACCGCTTGTTGTCCGCCGCGACCGCCGCGCGCAGGGCCGGGACGCCCTCCACCGGCGCATACTGGTTCGGCCCGCGCCGCAGCGCCTCGGCGGCGAGGTCGAGCATCTCCTGCGGGCCGTCCTCGTCCGGAAAGCCCTGGCCGAGATTGATAGCGCCATGCTCGGCGGCGAGCGCCGACATGGTCGGGAAGATCGACTTCGGCCGGTTCGCGAAAACGGGGTTGAAGGGGCGGGTCATGACGGGAGACTAACCCCCATCGGCGTTTCCGGCCACTTCCCCATGAATGGGGGAAGGGATTTCTTCGCATGGCGGGCGCAAGGGAAGGGAATTTCCTCCCCCGTTTTACGGGGGAGGTGGTCCGGAGGACCGGAGGGGGTTTTGGCATTACACAGCGGGTGCAAGTATATTGCGCCTATGCCCATTCGCAGGCCGCACCCGAATGCGAAAGCGTTGCGCAAGCGCATGCCCCCGGCCGAACGCGCGCTGTGGCGCGCCTTGCGCAACCGCCAGCTCGGCGGCTTCCGGTTTCGTCGTCAGCATACGGTGGGCCCATTCATCGCCGATTTCGCCTGCGTCGAGGCGCGGCTCATCATCGAGCTCGACGGCGACCAGCACGGACGCGACAATGGTCCGGCGCGCGACGCAAGCCGCGACGCTTTTCTAGGCAGCGAAGGTTGGCGGGTCGTTAGGTTCTGGAACGACGAGACGTTCAAAAATATGGACGGCGTTCTGGAGACGATCCTCCATGAGGCGCAGCTGCGGGTCGCTGAGTTGAAACGCCGTCGTGAGACTGACGGTCGGTAGGCCCCCATCCCCTCGCTCCGCTCGGGACTTCCCCCATTAATGGGGGAAGAGATTTCTTCGCATGGCGGACGCAAGGGAAAAAGAAGCCCCGCTCCCCCGCTTGCGGGGGAGCTGTCGAGCGTCAGCGAGACTGAGGGGGTCAATCTACGTCGAATCTGTTATCCGCATCGAATATGAGCGAGTTTTCTTTCCTTGGATTCAGAGCGTCTTTGGCGCTTGCCGGATCTATCGCCCAAGCAGCTCTTTCACGCGCGTATTCAAATTCAGATCGGCGGCGCGAACTTCTGATTGACGCTTACAGCGACTATCTGACCGGCTTGGCAAAGCGCGCTTCAATACTGACGCACCATTCGGAGCGCACTGAAGAAGCAACGGCCCTAATGGTTTCAGGGAAACAGAAAATCTCGGCCTATGCGCCGCCGCATCTTGTTACTGCCCTCGCTTCACTCGAAAAGACATCAATGATGCTCTCCGACCCAGAGACTCAGTCCGCCATGGTCGATTTGGTATAGGCAATGCGGAGAAGTACGCAAGCGGGATCTGGTGATCTCGATCAATCAATTCATGCGATTCTTTTTTCAATGAAGGTTATCAAGGACGATTAGAATTCACCGTTCCAAATAGAGCTTCCCGCCTTCTTCCTTAAACTTCTCGCTCATCTCCACCATGCCGGCTTCCGCCTCTTTCGTGGCGCGTTCGAGGTCTTTCTTTTCGTTGTCGCTCATGCCGGCAGCGTATTCGCGCACCTCGGCCGTAATCTTCATGGAACAGAATTTCGGTCCGCACATGGAGCAGAAATGCGCGACCTTGTGGGCCTCCTTGGGCAGGGTCTGGTCATGGAAGTCGCGCGCGGTTTCCGGGTCGAGCGAGAGGTTGAACTGGTCCTCCCAGCGGAACTCGAAGCGCGCGCGCGACAGCGCATCATCGCGTATCTGCGCGGCCGGGTGCCCCTTGGCGAGGTCGGCCGCATGCGCCGCGAGCTTGTAGGTGACGACACCGACCTTGACGTCGTCGCGGTCGGGGAGGCCAAGATGCTCCTTGGGCGTCACATAGCAAAGCATCGCCGTGCCGTACCAGCCGATCATCGCCGCGCCGATGCCGCTGGTGATATGGTCATAGCCGGGGGCAATGTCCGTCGTCAGCGGCCCAAGCGTGTAGAACGGCGCCTCGCCGCATACGCTGAGCTGCTTGTCCATATTGGCCTTGATCTTGTGCATCGGCACGTGGCCGGGCCCCTCGATCATCACCTGAACGCCATGGTCCCATGCGACCTTCGTCAGCTCCCCGAGCGTTTCGAGCTCGGCGAACTGCGCCCTGTCGTTGGCGTCCGCGACGGAGCCGGGGCGCAGGCCGTCGCCAAGCGAAAACGTCACGTCGTAGGCGCGCATGATCTCGCAGATCTCGGGGAAGTTTGTATAGAGAAAGCTTTCCCTGTGGTGGGCGAGGCACCATTTCGCCATGATAGAGCCGCCACGGGACACGATGCCGGTCACGCGGTCAGCCGTGAGGTGAATGTAGGGCAGCCGCACGCCGGCGTGGACGGTGAAATAGTCGACGCCCTGCTCGCACTGCTCGATCAGCGTGTCGCGATAGACTTCCCATGAGAGATCCTCGGCGACGCCGCCGACCTTCTCCAGCGCCTGATAGATCGGCACCGTGCCGATGGGAACAGAGGCGTTGCGGATGATCCATTCGCGCGTGTTGTGGATGTTGCGGCCCGTCGAAAGATCCATCACCGTGTCGGCGCCCCAGCGGGTCGCCCAGACCATCTTGTCGACTTCCTCCTCCACGGAGGACGCAACGGCCGAATTTCCGATATTGGCGTTGATCTTGACCAGGAAGTTCCGGCCAATGATCATCGGCTCCAGCTCGGCGTGGTTGATGTTCGCCGGGATGACGGCGCGGCCGCGCGCCACCTCGTCGCGCACGAATTCCGGCGTGATGAAGGGCGGGATCGCCGCGCCAAAGCTTTCGCCTTGCGCAATCGTCGCCTCGGCGCCGTCGAGCATCGCCTTGCGGCCTAGGTTCTCGCGGATGGCGATGTACTCCATCTCCTTCGTGATCACCCCGGCGCGCGCGAATTCGAGTTGCGTCACGGGCGCCCGCCGCCCTTCGCCCTTCGAGACGCGCGACTGCGTCGCGCCCTCAGGGTGAAGGGAAGAGAACGCTTCATCCTGAGGAGCCTTCGAAGAAGGCGTCTCGAAGGACGAAGCGCGAAGCGGCCGATGCCTCACGGGGAATTCGCGGGCGAGGTGCTTGCCGGTCGCCCCGCCATTATCCTCCGGCGTCACTAGGCGGCCGTCATATTCCACGACGCTTCCGCGTTCCTTGACCCATGCAGTGCGGAACCGCGCGAGACCTTTCTCAACGTCAATTGCGACGCCAGGATCCGTATACGGTCCAGTCGGATCGTAGACAGGCACGGGCGGCTCGTTCGCCGTGGGGTGAAGGTCGATCTCGCGAATCGGGACGCGGATATCCGGGTGAATGTCGCCCCCGACATAAACCTTGCGCGAGGACGGCAGTGGCCCGGTCGTCACCTCCGGCGTCCTGAAGTCGGATTGCGGGACAGGTTTTGTCATCGTGGTCTCCCTTCGCCCGTTCGGGCTGCGAGGAAAGACGGTCACAGGGGGCATGCGAGTCGCCTGTTCACCGTCCCTCCGCCGGTGCTAACCGGACAGGTTCAAAGGGTGCTCGCGCCAGGGTTCCCATTGCCAGGGAAACGCGATCTCAGCCGGCCCGCCGGCGCCCCTCGGTCGGACTTCGGTCTAGCAAACCGGAGCGAGGCTCGCAATGAATGCCCGCTCGCCCCGCGACGCAGCCGCGCCACGGTGCTAAACTCGACAGGCAAGAGCGGAGCGCGCAAATAACCACGCAGAAAGCGCCGGATATCGTCGACGCCTGGATGCAGATCATTACGCCGGAAATGGCCGCCCGCCCCTGGATGGCGAGTCTCCTTCGGTGGACCGGGCAAAGCAAGGAGACGATCCTGCCGGACCGCGCAACGACGCTGGCCGCGATGGACGCATCCGGCGTTGGACTTGCGCTCCTGTCGGCATGGACCGGCCCGGAGGGCGTGCTCATCTCGAATGAAGCCGTTGCGAACCACGTTCAGGCGGCGCCCGATCGCTTCCGCGGCGTGATGAGCGTCGATCTCAGGAACGCAATGTCCGCGGTGCGATCGATACGCCGCGGCGCGCGACAGGGCTTCGTCGGAGTCAGGGTCCTGCCCTGGCTCTGGGATCTGCCGCCGAACGACCGGCGCTATTATCCAATCTATGCGGCGTGCGTCGACGAAGGCCTGCCGTTCTGCACCCAGATCGGCCATACCGGACCGCTGCAGCCGTCCGATCCCGGACGGCTAATTCCCTATCTTGAAGATGTCCTGCTGGACTTCCCTGAGCTGGTCGTTGTCGGCGGGCATGTGGGCTTCCCGTGGGTCGACGAAGTCATTTCCATCGCTAGGAAGTTCCCGAATTTCTACGTCGACACGTCCGCCTATGCTCTCCACCGATTGCCCGGCGACTTCGTGGACTTCCTGAAGGCGGACGGCCGCGCTCGGATCATGTTCGGCACCAACTGGCCGATGCTGTCGCCAGCGCGCTGTCTTAAGGGCCTTGACGAACTTGGCCTGGAGCGCGAGACGCGGGACGCTTTCCTCGGCGCGACCGCGCGGCGGGTGTTCAACATCAATTAGTCTTCGACGACGACGCCAATGACCGGGCCCATGGCCGGGCCGGGATCGTCGCGACCAAGCGCGGGCGCGTAGAGGCGGGAAATCACGCCATCAAGATATAGCGCATTCGGCGTCTTCATCTCGTCACGGAAAAATGTCGCGAAATCATGGAAATTTACGGCGCCGTCAGATATCGCAAAAACGACGCGACCATCCGTGCGGACGCCGACGCCATTGCGTCGCTTGAGACTGTCCGATTCCGGAATGAACCTGGGATGAACCTCGCCGTCGATCACCAGCATGGGGCCAGACTGGGTCGCGTAGAGAGGATATTGCGCGGCGTCGCGATAGGCCTTCGCATCGAGGACCCCGGCGACGCCGTCTTCGAGAACAAAGAAGACGCCATTCGGCAAAAGGTGGAAATTCCCCGGACCAGGGCGCGTATTGAGCGACGTCAGCTGGACGCCGTCTTCAATATAAAGGCCCACAGGCGTCCGGTCGCGATGGTACATGCCGCCATTCATCGCCAGTTCAAGGCGCTCGCCAGCGACCGCCAAGGCGCGCCCGATTTCATTGAACTGCCCAAACCGACGCCCGCCCTGCCTGTTCAGGAAGAGGCGGATTTCCTGAAGCGCCGGATCGACTTCGCATACCGCATACTGATCGCCACGATAGGCAATGCTCCGGCAGTCGGCGCCGGCCGCCGTTGAAATGGTCCCGACCAAGAACAGCATCGCCGCGATTGACGCCCGCAGCGGGCCGCGATTGCGAGCCTGCATCAAAACGCCTGCGCATCCTCACGGGTCAACCGATAAATCAGGATCGCCGCCCGCCGCGTCGCGAGCGCAAGGCTAGGTATCTCCATATCCTCATTTGGTCCGTGTGCGCCGGAACCGTAAACGCCAAGCCCGTCCAGCGAAGCGCCGGAGATTGGCGCAGCAAATGAGATGTCGGCCGCGCCGCGCCGCCCCGGATCGTTCGCCGCCAAGGCTTCGCCGCCGAGATCGACGCTGACCTCCGACAGGACGCCAAGCAGTTTCGCGTTTGCGTCGTTGGGAGTCATGGCCGGATATGAGTCAACAAACTCGATCTCTGCCCCGGTTTTGGGAAGATGCTTGTCGACGATCTTGCGCATCCGGGCGCGAGCCTTCTGCTTCTGCTCTTCGGTGATGAAGCGAAGGTCGCCATGAACGATTGCTGTTTGCGCGACGACGTTCGTCTTGCCGGACGAGGCGCCGCGATTCTGCGCCTCGTCGTATTTGACGTCCGTGCCAGCGACGACGACCCCCGGATTGAAAGTGAGATACTCCTCGTCAGACAGCTCTTCATAGAATTCATTCAGGATACGGGCCATTTCGAACGCCGCCCCGGCCCCGACCCATTCCGAAAAAACGCCGCTCGAATGGCGCCGTTCGCCGCTGGTCTTCAGAATCCAAGAGGACGAACCGCGCCGGCCGGTCACCGCCGCGCCGCGCTCGCCGCCTTCGAAATTGAGGGCGACGTCGGCGCGCCCCGCGGCTTCGATCAGCGCATTGCGCGCCTCCGAGATCGGCTTGCCGGTTTTTTCCTCGTCGCCAGTGAACACGACCTCGATCGCTGCGCCATCGAGGACACCGGCTTCCCTGAGGGCTTTCAGCGCGAAGAGAACGACGACATCGCCGCCCTTCATGTCGGAAACGCCAGGTCCGATTGCGCGGTCGCCCTCTATGCTGAACGACTGGAAATCGCTGTCCTTTGGAAACACCGTATCGAGATGACCAATCAGCAGGACGCGATTGCCCCGGTCGCCCGCTTGACGCGCAATCAGATGTCCGGCCCGGTCGGTTTTCTCACGCTGGTCTATCCATTCGGTCTGGAGGCCGATGTCGCGAAAAGCCTGGCCAAACAGGTCGCCAACGGCCTTGACGCCGTCATGGTTCATGGTGCCGGAATTGATCGAGACCGCTTCGCCTAGAAACGTCAGCGCTTCATCGGCGTTGGCGTCAACGATAGCGACAATCTGCTTCTCGACGTCCGTTAACTCCGCATGCGCTCCAATTGGCGACATCGCCGCTATCGCCGCAAACAAGGCCGCTCTTGCGTTTTTCATGGTCGTTTCCCGCGTTGGCTGCGTCGTTTGGTCTGTCATCTTCTCCCGCCGCTGGCAATATAGCTTCAGGCGCGACACTTGCGTTTCCCGAAGATGAAAGGAGTTGCGATGACCCGCATAGCGATTGTCGGGGCGGGACTTTCCGGCCTCGCAGCGGCGCGTGACCTGCGCGCGACCGGCGCCGACCTCGTGCTTTTTGAGAAAAGCCGCGCCGTCGGCGGCCGCCTCGCGACGCGCCGGGTGCGCGACGACGGGCCGGCGCACGGTTTGACCTTCGATCACGGCGCGCCCGGAATCGACGACGCCGATGGGGCATTCGGGCGACTGGTTGCTGGCCTCGCGGACGCGGGCCATGTCGTGCGATGGCCGGGAGCTCCTCAGTCAGCCCGCTGGACCGGCCAGGCCGCCATGAATGCGGCGTTGGGACCGCTCGCCAAAGGGCTCGACATCAGGTTCCAGCACCGCGCCCTGTCAATCGTCCGGAACGACGAGCGAAACAGCGCGCGGTGGCGAGTCGCGCTCGAGGCCCCAGATGGCGATTCTACCGCTGACGCCGACGCCATCATTGTAACCGCGCCGGCGCCCCAGACGGCGGCGCTGGTCCGATCGGCCGCCCCGGATATCGCAAGGCTCGCGGAGACAGCGACAATGGCGGCGACCTGGACCGTCATGATGGTCCTCGACGCGGCGATCGAGGGCGATGCGTTCCGATTAATTGAGGATCATTCCTCGCCGATTGAACTGATGATCCTTGAGCACCTGAAGCCCGGTCGGGCGGCGGCGCCTGCCCGCATCGTCGCTCATGCCCGCCAGCAGTGGACAAACGCCCATCTGGAGGCGGACAAATACGAGATCGCCGACAAGCTTGGGCCGATCATCTGCGGCCTGCTTGATGCCCGCAACGTCCGGCCAATCCATGCGGCCGCACACCGTTGGCGCTATGCTCGGGCAGAGGCGCCGGTCGGGTTTCCATTTCTGTCATCGGCGTGCGGCACGCTCATGGCGGCGGGGGATTGGCTGTTTGGCCCGAACGCGTCCTGCGCGTTTGACAGCGGCAGCGCCGCGGCCCGGGCGATGGCCGGGCGGCTATTGTCTGATGGGGTCACGCCGCGTTGATCAGCACCGCAACCAGCAACGCGGTCTCCGACCCACGATTGACCCAGGCATGATTCGTCGCGCGCTGAATTACGACGTCCCCTGGCTTCATCGACTGCGGCTCGCCCTGGTCGAGCAACAGATCAACCTCGCCCTTTACAAGGATTATAACATCGAGGGTGTCGGTCTTGTGCATCATTGGGTGGCGTGACGTGTCGATCCGGGCGTGAGATGCGCCGCAAGCGGCAAAGCCGAACGCCGCCGCCGCTTCGCGTTCATCATCGCTTCGGCCGTCATTGTCGGCAGGGACAGTGAACCACCGCACCTTCATCGCGCCACGATCAGGTTCTAGACGGACATTCTCCGACGTCAGGCGATCGTCGCCGGACAAGAGGTGATCGCGGCTCAAGGCCGCCGTCCAGATCTCCGCCAGGCCGGCTTCGTCAACGGCGAGCGTCTTCGCGGGCTCCCCATCAATGAGAACCGACGATCGTCCGTCTTCACTGTTTTTAGTGATGATGCGCCGCAGGGCGGTCCAGTCCATTGCGTATTCCCTCTCCTAGCAGCGGAGCGCTCACCGCGACGCGCCGATGAGAACGGCCTAGCCCGCCCGCCGCGGGAGGTCACGCGCCAATAGCGGCGAATCGGATGAGATCGGGCGCAACGCCACAACCGCGCTCGATGCAGCAGCGCACGGCTTGGCATTCATATCGTGCATGCCGTTTCGTATCGTGGACTGCGTGAGGGTTTTTGGACGTCGGTTGTTGACCGTAGGTCTTTGCACCTTGGTTGATGCATAACCAGAAGCCGCTTCCCCCAACCCATTTAATCAATGGGCTGAAGAAAACGGCTCTGGCTAGACGTTGCGCCGCATTCGCGGCCGCCGTCCGTCCCGTTCCTAACGCCGGCATGACCCGGATCAGGTGCAAAGGGTCCGTCTCAGTCCCAAACGCCCAAGCTCCTTGGCGCGCAGTGCCTTAGCGCCCGGCTTCGTTCACGGCGTAAATTGCGATCCCTAGGCGGGCTATTTCCGCACGGACCCGGCGACAGCGGGACAATCGGGCGTGGTCTGTCGGCCCTTCCCACCGCCATTGGGGTCGGCAGCGTTCAACCCTTCCGTCATCAGACGACAGGTCGCGTCTTAAGCGTAACAAGCCTGGCAACTTCGATGCGCGTCGCACGAGTCGTCGTATCTTTACGACAGGCGGGACGCCCCTCGGAACATTCAAAGCATGATCCAAAATCGCCCAGCGCGCAAGGGGAATCGGCGCTATTTGCGACCGCCCGCATACAGACGGTTAATGGCGAAAATCGAGATGCGCGCAGATACTCAATTTGCAGCGCAGCAATTCACAGGCGATTGGATCCGAGCCAAGGCCATCAAGATATGGCGTTTGAGGAACATCGGCGAGCGCATCGCTTTCGCTAGGCGCTTGCGCGCGGCGTTGCCCGGGCGACAGCGAGCGCCGCATTTATCCGTGCCGCCATGTCGGTCGGCGAAAGGCCGGCATACAACGTGTCGATTACCTCCCCCGTATCGCGGTCAACCAGCATCGTGAATCCGGTCGCGCCGCCCATGCGCGCCGCAATATCGCCAACGCCTTCCTCTGCGGCGCGCGCGCGGGCGGAATCCGCATTGCCGAAACTGTAATCCAGCTCGAAGAACCGCACAGGTTCGTCGGCGAACCGCGGCGCGACGCGCGCAAGCGTCGGCTTCAGAATACGGCACGGCGCGCACCAGGCGGACGCAAAGGTCACCGCAAGAACCTCTGGTTCCCCGGCCCCGTCGGCCGCCACAACGGTCGTCGCCGGCCTGATAAACGCGACGTACACAAATAAAGCCGCCGCCATAAGCGCAAGCGCAATCCGTCCCGCGCGCGATGACGCGCCAGCCTCCCTGTCCTTCGAATGCGGGTCGCTCCTCAACAGCCGCTACCTCCCCTCGGCATCGATCGCCGCACGCACCGCGGCATAAAAGTCCGTGCGCGCGTCGCGTTCGCCGCCGGCGCGACCGAGGGCGGTCGTCCAGTTGCCGTTCGACGCAATTACAAGCTTGCGCGCGGGATCAACAAATATCCCCTGCCCAAAAATGCCGCGCGCCTGGAATGCGCCGTCATCGAGCGTCCACCATTGATACCCGTACCCCGCAGCGGGCTCGCCGGTCTCCGCCTGTTTCGTGGACGCTTTAGCGAACCAGCCGTCCGGCGTGACCGGCTGGCCGTCGATTACGCCGCGGTCGAGCGCTAGGAGGCCCATGCGCGCAAAGTCGCGCGTCGCCGCCTGGATGCAGCAGCCGCTGATTTCATCGCCATCAGGCGCAAGCAACCATGTCGCGTCGGCCTCCATGCCGAAAGGTCGCCAGATCTTCTCTTCCAGATAGTCGCTGAGCGGCTTGCCGGTCGCCTCGATCAGCAGAGCGCCAATGAGGTTGGTTTCCCCGGTCGAATAGTTCCAGACCTCGCCCGCCGGATGGGCGCGCGGCAGTTTCTTCATGTAGCTGACGATGGAGCTTTCGCCGTCCTCCGGGGCCTGTTGTCCAAACAGCGCAACGTCCGATGCCGGATCTTCATAGTCCTCGTTCCATTTGACGCCCGATGTCATGGTCAACAATTGCTCGACTGTCACCTCGTCATAGGCCGAACCCCTCAACCCTTCTACATACTTCGAGACCGGATCATCGATGCTTTCGATATAGCCATCCTTTATTGCCGCGCCAACGAGCGTCGATGTGAAGGACTTTGCCACGGAAAAGCTTGTCCACCGGCCACCCGGGCCGAAGCCGAGATTATACCTCTCGATACGCACTTTTCCGTCGTGCACGATTACGATGCTCGATACGCGTCCCGCTTCCATGTAGGCGTCGAGATCGAAGTCAAGCATGTCAAGCGGCTCGCCAATCGGCAGAGCCCGGACGTTCCCGCCAGCTTCGATGCGTCTGGCGCTGGAAACGAACGGCACCTCGTCGAGCATTCGAAAGGCGGCGTCGCGCTGGGAAGTCGACCAGAACAGCACGTCCTTGTTCGTGGGCGGATCCGACAAAAGCGCCCGCCAGTCCGGGCCAATCGCGGCCCAGAAGACGGCGGCGACCGACACGATCGCCGCCGCGCCCAGGCCGGCGCTCTTGATCCACTTGTTCTTTGCCATGTCACGCCCCTCCGTCGCGCCGCTGCGCGCCCGACGCCCCAGGGTTTTAGGCCGCGAACGACCGAGGCGCCACCCTCATGGCCATCGCCGCACGTCAGACGCTGAACGGATCGGTCATGAGGATCACATCGTCGCGTTCCGGGCTCGTTGAGACGAGGGCCACAGGCGTTTCAATCAGCTCCTCGATCCGACGGACATACTTTACCGCTTCAGCCGGGAGATCAGCCCATGACCGAGCGCGCGCCGTCGAACCGGACCAGCCCGCCATCGTCTCGTAAATCGGCGTAAGGGCGGCCTGCGCTTCGGACCCGGCCGGAAGGTAATCCAGCCGCTCCCCATTCAGTTCGTACCCGACGCAAACGTCAAGCGCATCAAATCCGTCAAGCACGTCGAGCTTGGTCAGGGCGATGCCGTCCACGCCCGCGACGCGACACGACTGGCGGACGAGGGCTGCGTCAAACCAACCGCAGCGGCGTCGACGGCCGGTTACCGTGCCGAATTCATGGCCGCGTTCGCCAAGCCGCCTCCCGATTTCGTTCTCGAGCTCCGTCGGGAAAGGACCCGCCCCGACACGCGTCGTGTACGCCTTGACGATGCCGAGGACGTAACCGATGTCGCGAGGCCCAAGACCGGAGCCCGTCGCAGCTTGCCCGGCGACGGTGTTCGAAGACGTTACGTACGGATACGTTCCGTGATCGACATCGAGGAGCACGCCCTGGGCGCCTTCGAAGAGAATGCGCTTTCGCTCCCGGCGCGCCGCGTCGAGCAGGCGCCACACAGGTTTCGCGTACGGCGTGATCATCGGCGCCAGCGCGACCAGCATCTCGACAATGGCTGACGCCTCAAGAGTCGCTTCGCCAAATCCACGGCGCAGCGCATTATGGTGAACAAGGAGGTTCTCGACTTTCGCTGCGAGCGCGTCCGGATGGGCAAGGTCGCCGACGCGGATCGCCCGCCGGCCTGCGCGGTCCTCGTAGGCCGGGCCAATGCCGCGCTTCGTGGTGCCGATCTTGGTGCCGCTCGCGGCGCCTTCGCGCAATGCGTCGAGTTCCTGATGCAGCGGAAGAATAAGCGTGGCGGCATCCGAAACCGCAAGCGTGTCCGGCGAGATCGCCACGCCCTTCGCGCGTACGCGTTCAATCTCTGCGACGAGCGCTGCCGGATCGACGACTACGCCGGATCCGATCACCGATAGCGTGCTCTGTCGCACGACGCCGGAAGGCAGGAGCGACAGTTTGTAGACCTCGCCGTCGATAACGAGCGTATGACCCGCATTGTGCCCGCCCTGAAACCGCACGACGACATCGGCCCGAGCCGACAGCCAGTCGACAATCTTGCCTTTGCCTTCGTCGCCCCATTGCGCGCCGATTACGGCGCATGATGCAGCCGCCGCCATCGCATGTCTCCCTGCCGGTGAAGCTATCTGTCAGTCTGCTGGCCTGTCTGACCGACCGGCTCCTGATCAACACGGGTCCTACGCGGTTGCAGCGGGAAAATCGAGCGCACGCAACGTCAATCAATCAGCCCGAGCGCGTGGCCCCGCAACGAAGCCGTCACCCGGTCCGTGACATCAAGCTTCTCGTAGATCCGGCGCACGTACGTGTCGACCGTGTTCGGCGAGATGCCAACGGTTTCGGCGATCGCAGCATTGCTCCTCCCGCGCGCCATCCATCCGAGGATCTGTTGTTCCCGGTCGGACAACGAGACCCCGGCGGGCGCTTTCGCTGCGAGCAAATGACAGTATTGCTGATGGCCGGCCTGGGCGGCGATCTGCAGCCGGGCTACTTTCTCCGCGGACCATTTCGGGCCGTTGCCGACGCCGCACCCAAGTCCGACATAACCGTTTCGTCCATGCGGCCCGAATACCGCGATCGCGAGGCCATCACCGAAACCGGCGCGCTCAAGCTCATTCAGGAAGTCTTTCTCCGCAGCGGAGAGCCCCGGCATTTCCCGCGCCTCAGACCACCAGAAGGGCAAGCCGAGATCGAGAACGCGGCGCGGGATCGGATCGATTTCGTAGTAGCGCTGGTCGCGGTAGGCGCGAAGCCAGTCTTCGGGGAAACCGTGGGCGGCGACGGAAATGGTCGGCGCATAGTCTTTTGCGCCGGGAGGCGGCAAATGGTGATAGCTCGCCATCGCGACGCCCTCCGCGTCCAGGAAAGACACCACAATGTCGCGGAGAAGCTCGAAGCTTTCTGCGGCGCGCAACCTCAGGGCGAAACGCTCAAGCGTTTGTGAAACCGGCTTCGAACTGGCCATTCTGAAAAATATTGCATCCAGGAAGCCGAAAAAGACAACAGCCAACTGAAAGTATCGTCCGACGGGCCTTTCCGAGCCGAATTGACCAAAAACGCGCGCAACCACAGCTGGTCCCTGCGCCTGTCACGCAACTCCGTGACAATTGGCAATGCGACATGCGTCGCCAGCCGAAAGAACGTACTGACCTGTTTTATTCCAGACAACGTCGAGGAGCCAGGAATGGCGTCAGAACGCCTGAAACTACGCATTGCTGACATTCGGCGAGCCGCCAGGGCGCCAGGCGAACTGGCGACCGACCCGCATGAACAGCTTTTTGCCGTGTATCGGGACATCGACGCCTTGCTGCGCGACGGCGAACAGTCGACCCAGACCCTGGTGCAGGCGATGAACGAAACCATGCGGGCGGCGGCCGAAATCCCGGCGACAACGCCGCGGGAGGTCTTGTTCAAGATGGCGCTCTGGCGGTGGGATGCGCCCGGCATCGACTATCGCCTCGCTGACCTCTCTCGACACGACGCGGTGGCCTATTCCGCCTTCCGCGATCTTGCCGGCCTGCTCGACGAAGAGGCCGTCATGAAAGACAGCGACGCGGAGCGGGCGCAGGCGAAAGCCTGCTGACGCATCATTTCCTGAAAAGCTCGCCCTGTTCTTTCTCCCCCGACAGGCGCGAGCCTTCGTGGCGGGCGTTGTTGAGGTCCTTCGGGGCTTCGGCGATTTCCCAGGAGCCCGCAGGCGCCGGCGCGACCATCTCCCCCATCGCGCCGGCGCTGGTCTCTTCTGTCATCAGCCAGTTCTCGTAGTCGTGCGGCGCGATTACCACCGGCTCGCGATGGTGCAGCGCGCCGACGTCCGCTCCAGCGGCAACCGTCAGGATCGCGACCGTATCGATCTCGCCGCCATCGGGATCGTGCGCGGTTTCCCACAAGGCGCCGAACCCGACGAGGCCGTTATTGCCAAACCTTTCGGACGGCGTGATCCGGAATGGCGTTCGGCCGCTTTCGTCCCGTCGCCATTCGTAGAAACCGTCCGCTGGCACAAGGCATCGCCGACGTTTCCATGCGGCCCTGAAAGTGGGCTTCTCGGCCGCCGTCTCCGCTCGTGCGTTAATCAGCGGCTTTGAACGCAATCGCAGCAAGTGATCCGCCTTGGCCCAGGATGGAATAAAGCCCCAGCGCATCAGCGCATAGCGAGGCCGTCGTTCCGCAATCAGCTTTCCGTCATCCACGCGGATCGTCGCCACCGGCTGGGTAGGCGCGATGTTCCAGCGCGGCGGGAAATTGTCCCTGACCTCAACGCCAAACACGCGCGCCACGGCTTCGGGCGGCGAAGTGAGAAGAAAGCGTCCGCACATGCCGCGATCTTATCCGCACGGGCGCCACTCTCGCAAACGCACCGGCTTGCCCCCGCCGCGCCAGCAAGCGATATCCAGCGCCATGACGTTGGAGCGGCGACGCATGGGGCGAATTACCGTCGGGGTCGGAACGGTGGTGTTCCGAGGCGAGAGCATCTTGCTGATCAAGCGGGGCAAAGCCCCGTTCAAGGGGCGCTGGTCAATCCCTGGCGGCCGGCTTGAGTACGATGAGGCGCTTGAGGCTGCGGCCCTTCGCGAACTGCGGGAGGAAAGCGGAGTCGAGGCGACAATTCTTGGCCTGATCGGCGTATTCGAGGCATTGCCGAGCGTGGCCTTGCGGGAAGAAGCCGGCGGCAACGGGCATCTTGTCATGGTCGACTACGCCGCCGAGTGGAGGTCAGGAGAGCCTGTGGCCGGCGACGACGCGTCGGCGGCCGAGTTCTTCGCGATCGACGAGGCCATGGCGCTCGTCGCCTGGGACGAAACGCGAAGGGCGCTCCGGATGGCGATCAGTCGTCGTTTGGCGGGGTCAGGCTAGTCTCCACGATCGTAATCTCCGGCTCTTCGGCGAGCTTTTCGACCGGAAATGGCCGGTCGTCAAAAGTTGCGCCGAAAAATTCCGTCAGGATGCGGATCGTGAGCCGCAAGGCTCGTTCAGGCTCGACCGAGTAGTTGAAACTGTCCGGAAAAAGAATTGGCCGATCCGTCACGGAATTGTGCCCGAAACCTTCAAGTCGCAAGATTGTCGAAGCGCCCTTTCGAAAGTCGAAGATCTCGCGAATGTTGGGGAGCGCCATTTCCTCCGGCAGTTCGCTCGAGTACAGCATCAACGAAGCGCCGCGGTAGCCTCCCCGTCTCGCCTCAGGAGGCGCTACGCCCTCCATCGCCGCAAACGCGGCGACCCGACGGTCGACCTGCGCCAGACTTCCGCATATTCGCCCGCCAAGCGAATGTCCGTATACGCCTATTTTAGAGAAATCCAATCGACCCGTGAAGCGCCCGCCTGCGTCCTTTCGGCCAATTTCCTTCAGCGTGTCGAGCGCAAACCGATAGTCGGCAAGACCAAGTTCGACGGCCGGCTCGAAGAATTCGTCCACCTTTTCGTATGGCCCGGTGATGAGTTCGAAGGAGGGCTGGAATTCGCCGCTTGTGTCATCGACGCGGCCGTCAGGATACTCAACATATCCGAGGCCCGGACTATCGAGCGCGAGCACCGCGTAGCCTTGGCTGGCCAGCCCTTCGGCGACAACTGAATTGTAGCCGGCGCTGACGCCGCGACCGGGACAAAGCACGATAACCCTGGCCTTCCCGGCGTCTTCGGCAAATGGCGCGCCCGGCGTCGCGTTGGCAACGACGAAGTTGAACCGTCCCTTGGCGAGAGGACGATATGGCCGCTTCGCGTCAACCGGCTGTGGTTCCGCGGGGAACCAGAGTTGAGCCATGATTTCTCGCCGGCGCTTATCCGCCGCGCCACGGTCCAGCGGTCGCTCTTCGTCGATCCATCGCCAGACGTACGAGCCAACAGCAAATTGCCCCGCCGGCGCCGGCAACTCCACTGTTTCTTGTTCTGACTCTTGGGCTACTGCGGGGCCGCAGGGGGCGAGCGACGTTAGCGCCAAAAATGGCATCATCATCAGTCTGGTCATGATTGTCATCGGGCCGCCTTCCTGTCGCGATGCGCTAAAACCTTCATTGCCAATTGGCTGCAAGGCGGACGTCAGGGAAACGCACGTGTCAAGGGCTGACCAATCACGCTTGCCGCGGTAAGCAAGCGTGCATGAAACGAATGCTGGGCATCTTCATCGGAATTACCCTCGCAACGCAACTGTCGGCGGAATCAGCGGTCGCCGCGCGCCCTGATGATCTGACGACGCTTGCGCGAGTTTTTGGCGAACTGCACCACGTTCGCCGCATGTGCGAGCCGCAACGGGAAGCGGAGCTTTGGCGCGAACGAATGAAGCAGATGGTTCGTCTTGAACAACCGACGGCGCAGCTCAGACGGCGCCTTGTCGGCGCATTCAATGACGGTTTTCGATCCGCCGAGAGCGCACACGCCCAATGTGACAATGACGCCGAGGCTTTCGCCGAAAGCCGCGCTGCGGTTGGCGCGGAGCTTGCCGCGAAGCTCGCCTACTAGGTTTTGTTCTCAGGCAAGAAATGCAAGCGCCGCGAAAATGCCCGATCCAATCAGCGTCGCGATGATTGTTGCGCGCCGGTAGGACGCGGCGAGGAGGCCGACCAGGAGGCCGCCAAGCGCGACCAGCACTAGCATCGACCCCATGGCGATCTGGTAAACGCGGAACGCTCTTGGTCCATGCCCCTTGTGCAACTCCATAAGAGCCTTTGGAAGGTCGGGCCGGTAAACCGCGCCGGAAAGGCCTTCGCCGGAGAGGTCGAGGCGGACATACTCCCTGGAAGTCGGCCGCGTCATGATCATTCCTGGGCGGACGATAAGGTACTCGAAATCAACTTCAATGCCCGCGGCGCCAAGTACGTCGCGCAGGTCCGTCTCCAGCGTCGGGCTTGACGGATCGAGCTGGGCGTCGGGCGCAAAGGCGATCGACGTTTCCGTCTCGGCCCCTTTCACGCCGGCGACATAAAGCGCTCCCGTCGCGCCAACAAGAATGAATGCCGGCGCCAGAAGCGCGGCGATATACAGATGCGCCAGAATGAGAAGACGGCGAATTTTGACCAGATTCACAGAGAAGACCCCGGATCGCGTTATTGCGAGTCGTTCTCAGCATTTCCGCTCAGTTGTCAAGCGGCCGCCGGCGCCGCCGCACGCCTCAGCCCGTGACCGTCTCCTGAAACCGGACCGGAAGGCCCGCCGGGGCGCCCAACAGCTCGCCATCCCACATGACGCGCCGGCCACGGATGATTGTTCCGACCGGCCAGCCCTTCGTTCGAAAGCCGTCGAACGGCGTCCATCCGGAACGGGTCGCTTGCGCGGCGTGAGTAATTGTCTCGGCGCGCTTGAGATCGACGATCGTGAAGTCTGCGTCGAAGCCACGCGCAAGACGACCTTTATTGGCGATGCCGAAGGTCCGTTGCGGCCCGTGGCACATCAGGTCGATGAACCGCTGCAGCGTCAATCGTCCCTCCGCCACATGGGTCAACATTAACGGCACCGTCGTCTGGACTCCTGGCATGCCGGATGGCGAGGCCGGGTAGGGCTTCTCTTTCTCTTCTTTCGTATGGGGCGCATGGTCCGAGCCCATGACATCAAAGACGCCGCCCCGCACCGCCGCCCATAACCCCTCGCGATGACGGGCATCCCGAATTGGCGGGTTCATCTGGGCGTAGCCCTTCAGCCGTTCGTAGCAATCCGGCGCTTCCAGCGTCAGGTGCTGGGGCAGAATTTCGCAAGTGGCGATATCCTTGTTCGCCGCAAGCATGGAGATTTCATCCGCTGTCGAAATATGCAGGACGTGGATTCGCCGACCCGTTTGGCGCGCAAGCCGTAACAGACGATCCGTACAGCGAACGGCGGCTTCGACGGAGCGCGCTTCGGGATGCGAACGCCAGTCGCCTGCAATGGCGCGCCCCTTGCCCTCGCGAAGAAGGTATTCGTCTTCGGAGTGGATGGCGACGCGGCGGCGTCCATGGGCCAGCACCTCGCGCACCCCGTCGTCGTCTTCCACAAGAAGATCGCCGGTCGATGCGCCCATGAAAATCTTGACGCCGGATACGCCGGGCAGTTGCTCCAGCTCGGCAAGGTCCTTCGGGTTGCCGTGCGTCGCGCCGACATAGAAGGCGTGATCGCAATACATGCCGGGGTGGTCGACTTGCCCCGCTGCGCGCGCGAGCTTGTCTTCAATCGCATCGGCCGTGACGGTTAGCGGATTGGTGTTCGGCATTTCGAAGACAGCCGTAACGCCGCCAAGCACCGCGGCCTTCGATCCGGTGTGCAGATCCTCCTTGTGCGTCGGACCCGGTTCACGGAAATGCACCTGGCTGTCGATGACCCCGGGCAGGACGTGCAGCCCGCCACATTCGATCGTCTCGTCGGCGGCTGACGCCGGAATCTCAGCGGCGATCTCAACAATGACGCCGCCAGATACGCCGACGTCGCGTCGACCCTCGCCGTCATGGTTCACGACGACGCCATTCTTGATAATCAGGTCGTAGATTGTTCTTGCCATCTCTTGTTCTTACCGGTCGCGCCGGGCGACGTCGAGGCGACGTCTGGACAAGGCCCGAACCCGGCGCGCCAGACGGACGGGATTGCAGGCAAGTCGGACGCGCCCCATGTTGGCGGCCATGAGCGATTACCGCCGACTGTCCTCCCGCGCCGTTCTGTCCGTCACCGGCCCCGACGCTGAAAGCTTTCTGCAGGGGATCATCACCCAGAACGTCGCCGCGGCGCAGCCGGCGGCGTTTTCGGCCCTGCTGACGCCCCAGGGCAAGGTTCTGTTCGACTTCATTTTGGTTCGCGTCGCCGGCGGCTTCCTGATCGATACGGCGGCCGAACGCGCAGCGGCTCTCGAAAAGCGCATCAAGCTCTACAAACTGCGCGCAAAGGTCGAAATCGCGGCGCGCGACAATCTCGCCGTCGTGTGGACGCCGGATGCGCCAACCGAAGCGCCGGCCGACGCCGCGGCCGTCTTCGCCGATCCGCGCCTGCCGGTTCTTGGCTGGCGCGCTGTCGTCCCGAATGAAACCGCCTCCGGCGATGGTGAGGACGCATATCACGCCGCGCGCCGCGCAGCGGGCGTTCCTGAGTTCGGCGTAAGCTTTGACGCAGAAGAGACCTTCCCGCTCGACGTCAACTACGACGTCCTGAACGGCGTCGACTATCGAAAGGGATGTTTCGTCGGCCAGGAGGTCGCAAGCCGAATGAAGCGGAAAGGAGAAGTGCGCAAACGGACGATGGTTGTCGCTTTTGGCGCTTCTGCGAACGTCGTCCGCGGCGCCGACCTGAAGCAAGGCGAGGCGACCGTCGGCGTCTTGATCGAGCCGCCCCGAGGGCAGGCATCTGATGGCCTCGCGATTGTGCGCCTAGACCGGATTTCGCTGGCGGCGCCCGTTGATGTCGATGGCGCGTCAGCGACAGCGTCACGGCCCGCCTACCTTGGGGACTGACAGCCGATGCCCGCAAGACCGAAGGACGCCGAGATGGTCCATTGCCCGTGGGCGCCCGCAGACGACCCTGTATACCGAAATTATCACGATACGGAATGGGGGACGCCGGAAAGGGATGATCGGGCGTTGTTCGAAAAGCTCATTCTCGACGGATTTCAGGCGGGCCTTTCCTGGCGAACGATCCTTTACAAGCGCGACAATTTCCGGCGGGCGTTCGAGGGCTTTAATCCGGCGAAGATCGCACGCTACGGACCGAAACACATCGAACGGTTGCTCGGCGACGCCGGGATAGTCAGGTCTCAATCGAAAATCGAGGCGACCATTGGCAACGCGCGCGCCTATCTTGACCTCATGGAGACCCGTGCAGACGGCTTCTCGGGGTTTCTTTGGGACTTCGTCGGCGGCGAGCCGATTGTGAACCGCTGGACCGACTTCCGCGACGCGCCGACCAGGACCGCGGAAAGCGAAGCGATGTCGAGGGAGTTGAAGCGGCTTGGGTTCAAATTCTGTGGGCCGGTCATCGTCTACGCATTCATGCAGGCGGTCGGGATGGTGAACGACCATGAGATCGCCTGTCCCCGCCATGCGGCCACCGCAAAAGGTCAAATGCGCGTCAAACGGCTCTGATTGATAGCGCTGGCGACTTCGCCAACTTGCGCCCGCCGCGCAACGGGCGCACTGTGTTGGCCGAATATGCCAATCAGTTGCGGAGAGACAGGCGAATGGCAGCGGTACAAACGAGCCGGATCGAACCTGACGTCCGCATTGTGGGGACGGGCCTATTCACGCCGCCGAACGCGATCTCCAATGAAGAGCTCGTTGCGTCGTTCAACGCGTTCGTCGCGCGCTGGAATGCGGACCACGACGCGGAAATCGCGTCTGGGGAAACCGCCCCTTTGTCACCGTCCTCCGCGGAGTTCATCGAAAAGGCGTCCGGCATCAAGTCGCGCTATGTCATGGACAAGGCCGGCATCCTCGACATCGAGCGCATGGCGCCCTTCCTTCCGGCACGCCCGGACGAGGAATTGTCCGTGCTCGCCGAAATGGCGGTTCACGCCGCGCGGGATGCAATGAAGGCCGCGGACCTTGGGCCCGGCGATATTGACGGCGTTATTTGCGCAGCCTCGAACCTGCAGCGCGCTTATCCAGCAGTCGCCGTTGAAATACAGGCCGCGCTCGGCATCGATGACGCATACGCGTTTGACATGAACGTTGCTTGCGCCTCGGCGGCCTTTGGCATCGAAACGGGCCTCGGCCTCATTCGCGCCGGGTCGCGCCGGGTATTGATGGTCAACCCGGAGATCTGCACCGCGCACCTGAATTTTCGCAATCGCGATAGCCACTTTATCTTTGGCGACGTCGCAACGGCCGTGATCCTTGAGCGTGCGGACGCCCCCGCCGAGGGCGAGGCCTGGGACATTCTCGGCACGCGTCTGCGGACAATGTATTCGAACAATATCCGGAACAATTTCGGCTTCCTCAACCGCGCTGAACGCAGCGCGGGCGAACCTGCGGACCCCCAGAATTCTCCGACGACCGACAAGCTCTTCATGCAGGAAGGCCGCAAGGTATTTCGCGACGTCGTGCCATGGGTGAGCGAGCTGATTGCTGGGCACCTTGACAATCTCGGGATTGCGCCCGCCGCACTGAAAAGAATGTGGCTGCACCAGGCAAACCTCGCAATGAACGAGTTCATCGCGCGCAAGGTGCTTGGACGCGACGCGACGCGCGAAGAAGCGCCGGTGGTCCTCGACGATTATGCGAACACCTCGTCGGCGGGATCGATCATCGCGTTCCACCTGCACAGGGATGGCTTCGACGTGGGCGACCTCGGCGTCATTTCCGGCTTTGGGGCGGGCTACTCAGCCGGCTCGATCGTCGTGCGCAAAGCCGCATAAGGCCGACGACCGGCGGCGCATGCGTTGCGCCATTCTTGTTTGACGCGAATCCGCCGATTCTGATTCTTGAGGATTTCAGCGACCGCATTCGCGCAAGTCACTGGGCGCACCAAGGATCACCACCCATGCCGTTCACGATCACAGTCGCGCAACGAAAGGGCGGCGCCGGCAAGACGACCCTTTGCTGTCAGTTGACGGCCTGCCTGATCGCCCGCGGCCTCGCCGTGGGCGCCGTGGATATGGACGACCAGCGCAGCTTCACTCGATGGGCTGAGACCCGGAAGCGCCGCTATGGCGAACTCGATTTCGATATCGAAACTTCAAACGGCTACGCCGTCGGATCAAGCGTTCGGCGGTCACGCGCAGCCGATATCGTGATTATCGACACGCCGCCGAGCGTCGAGCCAGGCGTCACGCGCGCCATCGGTCTCGCGGACCTTGTCATCGCGCCGCTGCAACTGACTCCGCTGGATCTGGACGCGAGTCTGCCGACAGCGAAAGCAATCGGCCGCGCTCGAGTCGACGCCTTGTTTGTCATCAATCGCGCCCCGCCAAGGGCGCGGGTCGCTGATCGCATTCGATCGGAAATTCGCCGGCAAGGCCTGCCGACGGCGAGCGTCGAGCTTGGTTCACGGGCAGCCTTCGCTGAGAGCATCGCAGACGGCCTTGGCGTCGTGGAATCGGAACGATCAGGCAAAGCCGCCGCGGAGATCATCGCGTTGACGGACGAAATTTGCCGACGCGCCAAGACCGCCCGCGCGGCCGCCTGATCAGCGACACAGGTTCAGTCCTCGTGATCGATCGTCAGGTCGAGACGATTGACAGCTTCGGCGCCCTCCAGCGCTTCCAGCTCGGCGAATGGCACAGGATTTTCAGGACTTGCTACAATCTTCAGTACGCCGCCCTGCTGCATGAAATCCGCGACGGCGTCGACATAGTCGGCGTAGCGCGGCTCCATGAAGCCGACTTGCATCCCGACGAACCGCAGCAACGCGGTAACAGCGCCGCGCGTTGTCTTGGCGCCGGCGCCCCCATCGATCGCCATAAGGCCGAAGATGGCGTCAAGAGCGGCTTCGTCAGTGATTGTCACGTCGAGGCCTGACAGCGCCGCCAGATCGAATACCGCATCGGATCCGCGAACGAGGGACATCCGGTCGACATCAGCGAGGCGCATGTCCGTGAGATCGACAACCGCCGTGGTTGATGCGAATCCTTTTGCGACCGACGATGCATCAAGGTGCGCGGCGCCGCGATCCGGATCCCAGTCAAAACCAAGGCTTGCCTGGGCCTCGACGCCGTCAAGGGCAAGCTCTTCGAGAAATTCAATGGATTCACTGTCCGCAACAGGGTCGAAAAGAGCGGTGAAATCATAGAAAATGTCATTTGCCCGCGCCCTTATCTTCGAGGGCGCCAACCAGGCGAATTTCATTTCGGAGACTTCCGCCGTCGGCGTCGAGGCGAACAGGCGGCCGTCAATATAAGTCCTTGAATTCCGCATGCTGATTGCACCGAGATCGATCAGGTTGCGCTCGCTGGTCGGCGGCGTTTCGCCGCGAAGCGTGAACGGAAGTAGTTGCGAGGCATCCGCGCCCCGCCACTCGATCAGGTCGATCGACGTGCGGCTTTCGCTTGGCGATATCGCGTCTTCAAACGGCGAAGACAGCGCTTCAGCGACTGGCCCGAACAATCCGGACCCGATCTCAGGACGCTCGGCGTCGCGCGTAATGGACAGGAAGCCATTGACGACGAGCGCGTCAAGCCGGCCGCCCTGGAGGCCGACGAGCCGGATGTCGGGCATCGTCATTTCCTTGACAGGCAGGCCGGCCGCCGTCGTTTCGCGCGCGGCAAATGCGACATCCTTGAAGAACAGTCCATCAAGGGCGAATGCGTACATCAGGCGCGCTAGTCCCGCGCCTTCCGCATCCACGTTTGACGGCAAAGGCGGCAGACCGCCCTCACGCGCCGACAGGCCGGCGATTTCGATCGCGCCGACCACGGCATCGACAATCGGCTCGCCATCGCCATCGCGCATTTCGCCATCATCGATCTTCGGACCGCGCACGCCAAAAAGGCGAGCCTTCGTGAGGACCCGCCGCATCGGCGAATGCATCGCCGGTTCGCCGTCAATGACCGCATCGAGCGCTTCAACGTCGACGCCGTAGAGCTCCATCCGGTCGACCCGCAGCCCGTCGAACTCCACATCGTATTCGACCGCGCCGTCGCCCTTGAATCGCGCCGCCGGAAAAGCCACGCCAGTGAGGACTGTAGCGCCCGACTCCGCGTCGAAGGACGTCCCGGCGAAGGTCGGACGCATTTCCACAGGCAACAACGCAAACAGTCTGTCGACGTCAATCGGCGCCGCATTCGCAAGCCGGAATTCAAGATCGAGAGGCGATGGCTCGGACGGCGCGGCGGCGGCCGATCTTGCCGTCGCCGCGACGCGCGTTTGCGGCGCGTCCTCCCCCCCTCCACAGCCGCCAAGCACGAGAGCCGCTGTCAGCAACGCCGTCCGCGCAGCCGCCGCACCGCCTCGTCCCCGATGGCGGCAAATGGGAGAATTCCGGCGCATAAGATCCACCTTCAAGACAGGAACGAATTCATCGCCCAACGTCTTCGCGCCGAAAGCAGACCTCTTCAAGGCCATTCACGGCCGAAAACCCTCGCCTAACCGCTCGTACCTTGCGCCATTGCCCGCCGCACCAGCGCCTCGGCCTCCGGCGACGCCCAGTCCGCTTCGCCTACGAGACGGCCAACTTCCACGCCATTGCGGTCGTAGATAATCGTGATTGGCAGGGCCGCCGGGCCGCCGATCGCCGAGACAAGCTGGAGTTTCTGGTCGATCAGCGACGTGGCGTGACGTACGCCAAGGTCGGCCAGCATGGTTTCCGCGGCATTGCGGCCGCGAGGGTCGGCGGCGACAAGCAGGACCTCCACGTCTTCGCCCTCAAGGCGCGCAGCAAGCGCATCGAGAGAAGGCAATTCGACACGGCAAGGCGCGCACCAGGTCGCCCAGAAGTTCACGACCACCGCCTTGCCCTCAAAGTCCGTCAGGCGCGTCGGCGCACCAGTTTCGTCGTCATTGAATACGGCCGCGGGCGCAGTCCGTTGGGTGAAGGCGTACGCGAAATCGGCCATTTCGCCCGTTATTAGTCGCGGATCCCGAAGCGGCCTAGTGGACGATGCGGCATCGGCGGCGGCGCGCGGGCGGTCCGAAAGCTGGACGCCGGCGGCGGTCATCACGTACAGGACGATGATGGCGCCGACCGCGCCCCAGATGATCAGCAACATACGCGGCGTCATCAGCGTTTTGAGCAGCGACATTTTCATCGGGATCGACCCCATTGAGCGACGACACGGCAAATAAGTCCGCGGCAGCGAAAAACCAAATGTGGGGCGGCCGGTTCGCCGAAGGTCCCGCCGCCATCATGCGCGATATCAACGCATCGATCAGCGTCGACAAGCGATTGTGGCGAGAAGACATAACCGGATCAAAGGCCCATGCGGAGATGCTTGCCGCGGTCGGCGTGATTTCCGAGGCGGATGGCAAGGAGATCGTCGACGGACTTGAGCGCGTCGCGCAGGAGATTGAAACCGGCGCGTTCACGTTCTCCGCCGACCTTGAAGACATTCACATGAACGTCGAGGCGCGGCTGATTGAGCTGATCGGCGAGCCCGGTCGGCGCCTTCACACGGCCCGCTCGCGGAATGATCAGGTGGCGACGGATTTCCGGATGTGGACCCGCCGCGCATGCCGCGACGCAGCCGACGCAATCGGCGTGCTGCAGGTTGCGCTCGTCGATCAGGCCGAGGCGAACGCGGACGTGGTTATGCCGGGCTACACCCACCTTCAGATTGCCCAGCCGGTGACGTTTGGACATCACATGCTTGCCTATGTCGAAATGCTGGAGCGCGATCGCTCCCGTTTCGCCGACGCCGCGGCGCGCATGAATGAATGCCCGCTCGGCGCGGCCGCGCTTGCCGGCACGTCGTTTCCGATTGACCGCAATCGTACAGCCGCGGCCCTCGGGTTCGACCGTCCGTGCGCAAATTCGCTAGATGCCGTTTCGTCGCGCGATTTTGCGATCGAGGCCGTGATGGCGGCGAGCCTTTGCGCCACCCACCTTTCGCGGCTTGCCGAAGAACTGGTCATGTGGACGTCGCCGCATTTCGGCTTCGTTCGATTGCCCGATGCATTTTCGACGGGCTCCTCGATCATGCCTCAAAAACGCAATCCGGATGCGGCGGAACTTTGTCGGGCAATGCCAGGCCGCATCGTCGGCGCACTGTCGACGCTCCTTATCATGATGAAAGGATTGCCACTGGCGTACGCCAAGGACATGCAGGAGGACAAGGCCGCGACATTCGCCGCTTTCGACGGCTTATCCCTTGCGCTTGCCGCAATGTCCGGCATGATTCGCAACTTGAACGTCAATCGCGACGCGATGCGCGCCGCCGCAGCGCTTGGCTACTCGACCGCGACCGATCTGGCCGACTGGCTGGTGCGGACGAGGCGCACGCCGTTCCGCCGCGCCCATGAAATCGTCGGCAGGATCGTAGCGATCGCTGAAAAAAAGGGGCTGACGCTGGACAAGCTGGCGCTCAGCGATCTGCAGAGCGTGGATCCGGAAATTACTCAGGACGTTTATGATGTCCTGAGCGTCGAGGCGTCGGTTGGTTCAAGGACGTCCTTCGGCGCCACGTCGCCCACGAACGTCAGGGAACGGATCGCCGACTGGCGGACGCGCTTTGAGGAGATGCCGACATGAAAAAAGTGCTTGTCCTGATCGCGGCGGCGCTGATCGCCAGCGCCAGCCTCTCATCGTGCGGCAAGAAGGCGCGCTTGCGATCGCCCACCGATGATCGCGCCCGGGCGGAACGCGAAAGCGCCCAGGAAAAAGCCGAGGACTTCAGCGACGAACGCTATGAGGCAAATCAGCCGCAGGTCGGATCCGACCAGGATGATCTCGAAGCAGCGGACGATCAGCCTGAAGAGGATTGAGCCCGCTGGACCTTGCGCTCAGTCGCTTTTAGCTTTGGCGGCGCGAGCGCAGCTGCCGCCAGGTCAGCCGCGGAGCGTCGTCATTCACTTGCCAGCAGATCGGCGCCTACGCCAAGCAAGAAAAAATGCCTCGAGAGTTGCGGTTCTGATTATGTTTCCCCTCAACTGCAGGGCCCAATAGTCTGGCCTGCAGAACTTAAGCGCCGCAGCCGCGGCGCGAGCGAGTATGGCGAATGCACCACTTCAGCTATCGGAATGGAGAAATGTTCGCCGAAGACGTCACTTGCGCCTCGATCGCCGAGGCGGTCGGCACGCCTGTCTACGTCTATTCAGAAGCGACGCTGCGCCGCCATGCGCGGGTTTTTCAGGACGCGTTCGCAGGCCTTGACGCCCTCGCCGCCTTTTCGGTCAAGGCGAACTCAAACCTTTCCGTTCTGAGGGTGCTTGCAAGCGAAGGAATGGGCGCGGATGTCGTGTCCGGCGGCGAGTTGAAACGCGCGCGTGCGGCAGGCATTCCGGGCTCGAGGATCGTATTCTCCGGCGTCGGCAAGACTGACGCGGAGCTTCAATTCGCCCTCGAACAGGACGTCAGCCAGTTCAACGTCGAGTCAGAAAACGAAGCCGCAGCCCTCAGTCGGGTCGCGGTGTCCCTCGGGAGGCGCGCGCCTGTCGCCTTTCGGGTCAATCCGGATGTCGCCGCTGGCGGCCACGCCAAGATCTCGACCGGCAAGGCGGAGGACAAGTTCGGGATCGCATGGAGCTCCGCCCGTTCAGCCTATGCGCGGGCTGCGTCGCTAGATGGAATCGACATCGTTGGCGTCGACGTCCACATCGGCTCGCAAATCACCGAGCTCGCGCCGTTCGAACGCGCCTTCCGCAAGGTCGCTGGTCTTGTTGGCGACCTTAGGACAGATGGCCATACCATTGAGCGCATCGACCTCGGCGGCGGCCTCGGAATTTCCTATGATGGACGCAGCGAGGGCGAAGGCACGCCGCCAGGTCCCGGCGACTATGCGGCGCTCATTCGTGCAATCGCTGAACCCCTGAATGTCCGGCTGATTTTCGAACCCGGCCGGATGATCGCCGGCAATGCCGGCATCCTGCTGACCCGCGCGATATATGTGAAGCAAGGCGAGGAGCGAACGTTTCTGATTGTCGATGCAGCCATGAACGATCTCATCCGCCCGGCGCTGTATGACGCGTTTCACGACATCAAGCCGGTCCGCGCGCCGTCGCCGGAAGCCCGGTATGGCCAGTATGACGTGGTTGGACCGGTGTGCGAGACGAGCGACAGGTTTGCAAAGGCGCGGGAGTTGCCCGAAATGGCGGAAGGCGACCTGTTCGCGCTCATGTCGGCGGGCGCCTACGGCGCGGTTCAGGCATCGCAATACAATACCCGGCCCCTTGCGCCGGAGGTGCTTGTCAGCGGCGGCGCGTTCCACGTTGTCCGTCGGCGCCCGACTTTCGAGGAGATGATTGCCCTCGAAAGCGCGCCGCCCTGGTCAGCAACGTCCGGTTGAGTGGCCAAGTCAGTTCAGGCCGTAGGCGATAAGGAAATTGTTGGCGACGATCACGGCGTTCGCCGCAACCGCCGCGCCGAAAAGGCCACAGACGATCGGATGCGGAAACCACAGCACCATTCCGCTAACAATCGCCTGAAGGGCGAATTTTCCGGCAATCCAGCCTGGCCCGAAGGCCTCCATCATCGCGCGCAGGATTGGATTGGCTTCCTCGCCAAGGCCCCTCGACAGCGCCAGCCAGGTTGAGAAGACGTCCGTAACGCCAACGAAATTGTAAAAAACGACCAGCGCAATCGCCGCCCCGACGCCAGCGCGATGATCGCGCGCCGCCGCCGCGGCATCGATCAGGCGTCGGCGGCGGTGTCGTGAAATCAGGAAAACCATGAACCCGGCTAGCGAAGCGAAAAAGTTACCCTTTGCGAACGCATTTCCGCGTCCATCGGCATTGCGAACGATCTGCGTCGCTTCGTCCGGCGAGCCGCGACAGTCGTCGCATTATCGTCGACGGCGACGGCCCCGACGTCCTAGACTGCAAGAACCATGACGAGCGAGCAAAACAAGCATTCACCATTCGACCGTCCGCCAGTTGACCGCGGCGGCGGCGACTCGACCGCGACCGGGCGCGAACTGGACATCCTCTCGCCCGCTGAGCTGGAATCAGCACGTCCGCCTGAGCCAGTCCTTTCTCTCGGCGCCAAGCCCGGGCTCGCCCGTTTGTCGATATTATGGGAACGCGGCGCCCCTGTGGCGCTGGTAGTGGCCGCCCCAATTCTCTGCCTTTTGTTTCTGAGCCTTGCTGGCGCGTGGCGAGTGGCGCCCGCGTTCGTCCATGCTGCCGCCCTATTTGCAACGGCGGCGGCGACTGCGGGCCTGGGTTACTGGGCGACAAAACGATCGCCCGGACCGATCTGGCCGAGCCGCCTCAATGTCTTGCGACGCCTTGAGAGAGACGGCGCAGTCCGCCACGATGCAGTTGTATTCTTCAGTGACGCGGCTTTTGGCGAGAAAGATAATCCGCTCTGGGCCGTCCACGAAGATCGGATGCGGGAGGAGGCAAGAAAGGCGCGGCTCAAGTCGCGGCGTCCGGACTTCGATCGCTGCGACCCGCTTGGGCTCAGATACGCTCTTCCGGCGATGCTCGGCATCGCGCTGGTCCTCGCGGGAGACGACTGGAACGCCCGCCTTGCCGGCGCTTTTTCGCCAACGGACCCGTCGCTCCGGGAAGCTGGCCTGATCGACATGTGGATCGAGCCGCCTGCCTATGTGGCTAGGCCGCCAACATACCTGATGGGGCCAAACGACGGGATCGCGGGCAATCGCGATCGGATTGCGACGCCGGTGGGCTCGCGCCTGATCATTCAAGCGCCGACACAAGTCGCGGCCGGCGGCGCCGTGCGGGTCGAGATGCTCTTTGAGGATGGCGAAGTCGTGGCTCCCGATGCGTCGGGCGCCTCCATCAATCGCAGGGAAGTGAGGATTGACGGCGATGGAGTTCTGCGCGTGCGCGCCGGCGGCCTCGTCGGCCGTTGGCCGATCGACGCAACGCCGGACGTAGCGCCGACGGCGCATTTGACGTCGGACCCGGCGATTGCCGAAAATGGCGTCATCGTCCTTTCTGTATTCATCTCCGATGACTACGGCGTCGAAGATGCTTTCGTGGAATTGCGCCCGGCGGCGGACGTCGAACGCGGACGCGACGCCGTCGCGCCGGACCCGGACGCCGTCAAGCTTGTGCCGCTTAGTGGTTTCCGCGGCGCGACGGGCGCGCGCCGCGCAGACCTTGACCTGCTTGCCGACCCCTGGGCTGGCCTTGTCGTTGACGCTTCGATTGTCGTCGTTGACGGCGCCGGGCAGAAGGGGCGCAGCGACGCCTTTCGCCTCGATTTACCGCAACGTCCGTTCACGAACCCTCTGGCGCGATCCGTCTTAGAGCAGCGGCAAAACCTTGCGCTGGCACCGCAAGAGTGGCGCCGGGCGCAGATCGCCTTTAACGGCCTGACGCTGGGACCTGACCGGTTTTTCGATCGCGCCGCCGAGTACCTCCTGATGCGGACGGCGCTGTGGCGCGTTATGGGAGACGGGGATGGTCCAAAGGACGTTGACGAGACGGTCGAAGCGTTGTGGCCCCTAGCGCTTCAACTTGAGGATCAGGATGTCGCCGACGCGCGGGCGGCGCTCGAAGCCGCCCAGAAAGCGCTGCGCGAGGCGCTCGCCAATGGCGCCGATGCCAACGAAATTTCAAAGCTTACGGAGAACCTTCGCCAGGCGATGCAGGCCTACCTCCAGGCGCTCGCGCAATCGCCTGCTGCGGCCGCAGAAGCGTCGAACGGGCCGCAAGGCGAGCGAATGGAGATGAGCGATCTTGATGAGCTCCTCGATTCAATTCGCAATCTCGGCCAATCAGGCGCCACCGGCGCAGCGCAACAGGCGCTGAACCAGCTCCAGAGCATTCTCGAGAATCTTCAGGTCTCTGGCGCGGGTCAGGGTCAAGGCCAAGGGCAAGGTCAGGGTCAGGGCCAAGGTCAGGGCGGCCAGGGCGGGGCGGGCGAAGCCGCTGACCTGATCGGCCGGCAACGCAGCCTTGCAGACGAAACATTTGAACGCAGGCGCGCCCTTGGCGGCGGCGATGGCGGCCAGAGCGACGGTCCAGGGCAAGATTTGTTTGGGAGCGGAAGGTTTGGCGCTCCGGGTTTCACGCAGGATCCGCTGCGCGGCCTTGGCGGCGGCGCGCCTGACCTCGGACGCGACGCGCCGGAGACCTTCGACCCGCAGGAAGATCTCGCTGACGCTCAGCGCGCGCTCGAAGAAGACCTGCGCCGTATGCTGTCCGAATTGAACCGGCAACCGGGCTCGCCAGCGGCGGACAACGCCCGCAGCGCGCTGGAAGGCGCCCTCGACGAAATGCGCGATGCGCAAGAGTCGTTGCGATCGGGCGGTCTGGATGCGGCAGGCGATGCAATGGATCGGGCGATCGCCCAGCTGCGCAACGGCGCTGGCGCCCTCGCCGAAGCCGAAATGCGTCAGGGCGGAGAGGAAGGCGCCGGCGCGAGCGAAGGCCGCACGGCCCAGCAATTTGACCCGTTGGGTCGTCCCATCGGCGAGGCCTATGGCAATGGCGACGGCGTCGACGTGCCTGGCGCGACCGACGAGGAACGCGCAAGGGAACTTCTGAAACGCATCTGGCGGCGCTTGTCGACCGGCGAGGCTACGGACGAAGAAATACGGTATCTTGAGAGACTTCTGGAGAAGTTCTGATGCGCACCAAGGCGGACGTCTCAACCTTTTGCCGACGATCGCAATTCCTTCAGCTCTTCGCCGGCGCATCCTTCGCGGCGCTATCAATGGGCGCGCTAGATGCTTCATCCGCCAACGAACCACTTCAATCCGCCATTGACGCCATTGACAAACTTGAGGCCGCCGGCTTTACGGGATCGGTTTTGGCCGCCTGCGGCGCGGACGTCATCTTTCGGCGCGACATTTTCGAGAACGCGGAGAACGGCAAGATCATCCGCTATGACGTCGCCTCGGTAACAAAATGGCTAACGGCGATCGCCGTCCTGTCCGCCGTGGACGACGGGATTCTCTCGTTGAACGACCCGATTTCTTCTTTTTTCGCGGACGCGCCCGATGACAAGCGTCGAATCACCGTTCGACAGCTTCTGACCCACCAGTCCGGCTTGCCGCAAGCCTATGCCGCGGAAGGGCGCCATAGCCGGACGGACGCAGCGATGGCCGTTTTCGGGAGCCCGCTCGATTTCCCGCCGGGCGAAAGCTTCCGCTACTCGAATGACAACTACTCCCTTCTCGCCGCGATTCTTGAGATCGCCAGTGGCATATCGTATACAGATTTTCTATCAGCGCGCGTTCTGTCGCCGCTCGGGCTTGATCCTGCGTCGTTCTGGCCGACGCCGCCACGCGACCATGAATGGTTCCCGCCCCTTCTGTCTCCGCTCGAGGAAACAGGGAAGGCAATCGACTGGGGTTTCCTCGGTGGGCACGGGGCGCGGCTGTCCGTCGAAGACATGCACCGCATTCTGACAGGGCTGCAGGATGGAACGCTCCTTTCGCCATCCAGCATAGCGCTGCTCCGGGGTCCGCATGTATTGCTCAACAGCGGCATTGGCGTTGGCATGGGCTGGTATCTGGATACAGACGAGGCTGGCCGGCGGCGAGGTTAGACCCGCGGTTATGACACGTCCGGTGGAAACGCGGTCGTCTACGAAATAGGCGAAGATGGATTGATCATGATCGCAGCCACAAACGCCGGGCCGCGCGAAGAGGACGGCGACGGCTGGTCGCGACAGGCGCGCGACAAACTGGTCGACATTCTTGCGCCGGCAGGCGCGCCGGATTATTGCGCGGCGCGCGACAACGGATAGCGCCCTAGAAGATCGTCATTATTTCGCTAAGGCGTTTTTTCTTGAGAGCATGCACCGGGATCTTGGCATCGACCGCAGGCTTTCCGACAACCAGCAGAACGAATGGTTTCTCTGTATCCGGACGGCCGAGGACCATGTTCAGGAATGACATCGGGTTGGGCGTGTGCGTAAGTGTCGCCAGGCCGGCGTCATGCAAGGCGGCGATGAGGAATCCGCAGGCGAGACCGACGCTTTCCATGACGTAGTAGTTCTTCCGGTCATCGCCCGGCAGCGGCCCTCCGCGCCGCTGCGCGAATACCGCGATCAACCATGGCGCCATCTCAAGGAAGGGCTTGTCGGCATCGGTGCCGATGGGCGCGAGGGCGTCGAGCCATTCCGCGCCGGCGCGCCCGCTGTAAAAGGCGCGCTCTTCTTCTTCGGCAGCAATCCTTATTCGCCGTTTCAGTTCAGGGTCCTGCACGGCGACAAAATGCCATGGCTGATGGTTTGCGCCGGAAGGCGCACGGCCGGCGGCCGCGATGCAGGTCTCGATCACGCCCTGCGGCACCGGATCAGGTCGGAAATCGCGAATGGTGTGACGCTTGCGGATTCTTTCGAGAAAGTCGCCAGCACGCGCCAGCATTTCATCGTCATCCCGCTCGGAGAATTCGCCAAGCCCTGCAAGCGTCCTGAATTCCGGCGTCCCGCCCATTTCGCGCCCCGCTATCGACGGCCAAAGAGCCTTTCAATATCAGCCAGTTTCAATTCCACATAGGTCGGACGGCCATGATTGCACTGGCCGGAGTGCGGCGTCGCCTCCATCTGTCGGAGAAGCGCGTTCATTTCCGGCGCCGTCATGCGACGGCCCGCCCGCACCGAGCCGCGACACGCCATCGACGAACAGACCTCTTCAAGCCGTTCCTTGAGAGCAAGTCCACTCTCCATATCCGCCAGATCATCAGCAAGCTGACGAACAAGACCTACGACATCCGTCTCACCGAGGAGCGCTGGCGTCTCGCGGACGAGGACGGCGTCTTCGCCAAAACCTTCAATAACAAGCCCAAGCTGCTGAAACTCCGCTGCGCGCTCGACCAGACGCGCGACATCGTCGGCTTCAAGCTCGACAACCTCCGGGATAAGCAACCCCTGGCGCGCGACCCCGCCAGCGGCAAGGGCCGACTTCATGCGCTCATAGACCAGGCGCTCATGCGCCGCATGCTGATCGATAATGACGAGGCCATCGTCAGTCTGGGCGACAATATAGGTCTCGTGGATTTGCGCCCTTGCTGCGCCAAGGGGATAACCTGACGCGTTGCGCAATTCATCCGCATTTTGTCCCTCGTCGATCCTGCCGGTCGGCGCAAAGTCGCAATCCGAATGCGGCGGACGAGGCGGATGATAGCCGCCGGGCGCATCGGCGAACCCGCCGACATCCGGGCGCGCTGTCGCCGAGGGGCTGGAGAGACCCCTGAAAGGATTTGCGAACGACGCTTGCGCCGGCGCGCCTGAAGCGCCGGCCGAGGTCATCCGCCCGAGCGCAAAGGCGCTGACGGTGGTCGACGCGCGATGGCCGGCTTCGGCAAGCGCATGACGCAGGGCGCTGACGATCAAGCCTCGGACCAGAGCCGCCTCGCGAAATCGAACCTCAGTCTTCGCCGGGTGAACGTTTACGTCGACTTCGCTGGGGTCGAGCGACAGGAAAAGCGCGACCGCCGGGTGTCGGTCTCGCGCGAGAAAATCCGCGTAGGCGCCACGCACCGCCCCGACAATCAGTTTGTCCCGCACCGGACGCCCGTTGACGAACAGAAACTGCTTGTCCGGCAGCCCGCGATTGAAGGTCGGTACGCCGGCGAAGCCTCTTAGCCGCATAGCGCCGGCGGCGCCGGCTCGTTCAGCATCAAGCGGCAGTGCGTTGGCTTCGAAGTCCCGCCCCATGATCGCCGCGACGCGCGCCAGCCAGCCAGCCTCGTCATCGCATTCCCGACGCACACTGAAGGTGCGCCTGCCGTTCGATGAAAACGAGAAGTCAACGCCAGGATGCGCCATAGCGAGACGACGAACCACGTCCGCGGCGGCGCTTGTCTCCGCCTGGTCCGACTTGAGGAATTTGAGTCGCGCAGGCGTCGCGTAAAACAGGTCGCGTACGTCTATTTTCGTGCCAGGTCCGGCGAAGGCCGCGGGACGCGGTGAACTGACAACGCCACCGTGAACGGCGATCGCAAATGCGTCAGCGGCGCCATCTGGCCGGGAGAGGATTTCAAGCCGGGCGGCAGCGCCGATGGATGGCAGCGCCTCGCCGCGAAATCCGAGCGTCGTGATCCGCATCAAATCGTAGGCGCCCGATTCATCGGGCGCGAGCTTCGACGTTGCATGGCGTTCGATTGCAAGAGTCAGGTCTTGCGGCCCCATGCCGACGCCATCGTCGGTAACGCGCAGGAGCGTCTTGCCGCCGCGTTCGAGATCGACTTCAATTCGGGTTGCACCTGCGTCGAGACTGTTTTCGACGAGTTCCTTTACCGCCGCCGCGGGCCGTTCCACCACTTCGCCGGCGGCGATCTGGTTGATCGCGACAGGCGGCAGCTTGCGCAAGGTCGGTCGCTCAGGCGCAGAACCTACGCCGGTAGGTTGCGCGGCAGGTTCGAAGAGATCGGCGGCGGGGTCGGGCATCGCCGGATTATCGCCGCCTGATAGGTGAGTCGGCAAACCGTAGTTGGATCAGCGTACGCCCGGAAGCGCCAGGGCCTCGCCGCCACCGATTTCCACCTCGCCTTCGTCGCCGATCACGGCCTTGATGGCCCGTTCACGCTGGGCCAGCCATTGCTCGGTGTTTTCAACCATAAGCGGGGCCTTGGAGTCGTCGACCTTGCCGTCGAAAAATTCCCAGAACATTAGCTGGTTGGCGAAACCCTCGTCTTTCTGGCCGCGTGAGCCGTTTTCTTGCGCCAGAAGGCTGCGAATGTTCGGATCCGACGCTAGTGCGCCAGCGCGCTGGATCAGGACCTGTTCGCCGAGCGTCGGCGGCTCGGCCCCGCTATCGCCAAGCAGCACCTGACGCGCACGGTCGGATGAGGACTGCTCCTGCGGCCGGTCTTCGCCCGGCTTCGGCGGCCTAAGCGAATAGTCCGGCGGCACGACCAGCGGCGCCTTGGTCGCTATGGCGAATTCGTCCGGCGGATTCTTGCCATCCCCGAGGGCGCGGCCAAGACCGGCGCAGCCGCTCGGCGCGACCAAAATGCCGGCGCAGGCGAGAGCTGCGGCGAATGATGGTCGACGATGGCGCGACATCTGGCGGTTTGACATATCGTTCACTCCGGTTACGCCAAGCGAGGCGGAAATGAATACACGGAAACGGTTCGTTGCGTCATCCCATCGACTGCGGCGCGTCTTCATCCTTGCGGTCGCGAGTGAGCCACGCGTCCAAAAGAAGAAGCAAAACGCCGACATTAATGGCCGCGTCCGCGATATTGAAAACCCATGGGAAGTAAAGACCTGAAAAGTCGAGAAAATCGACGACGTAGCCATAGCTGACCCGATCGTAGAGATTGCCAAGGGCGCCGCCGACGATGAAGCCGACGCCAGCCGCGGCGATGCGTCGGTCGATCCGCGCCAGCCAGACGATCAACCCGCCGGCGATGGCGAGAGTCACGGCGGACAGGATCGCGCGTGAGACAATGCCGCCGGCGAACAGGCCGAAGCTCATGCCATAATTCCTGACGAAGGTGAGATCGAATATCGGCAAGACGGGGATCTGCGCGCAGGTGAGACCCGGCGCCTTGGCGCAGGGCCCGATCCGTTCAGGCAATTCGACCACGTTGACGATCACATGCTTGGATGCGCGGTCGACGGCCGCAACGACAAGCGCAAGCGCGAGCCCGGACCGGAACAAGCGGTTCGACGCCGCCGCCCGGCGCCACTCGCCAAAGCGACGCAACGCGCCTGAAAGCCCGGTTGATGATTTTTCGTCAGTAGCCGTCATGGTCTCACGCCGCGCCCGCGTCGAAACGATCGACGACGCCGGCGCAACGTCCGCACAAGTCAGGACGATCGATTTCGGCGCCCACGTCGCCGGTGTAGCGCCAGCAGCGCTCGCATTTCTCGCCGCCCGCCTCGGATACGATCACGGCGACGCCCGGCGCGTCATCCATCCGGAAGGCGCCCTGCGGGCCATCGCCAGCCGCGAGGTCGACCGCGCCGGTAATGAACAGTTCGGCGAGGTCGCGCCCCGCGACCACGGCGCGCAATTCATCCGTTGAAAGATGAAGCGTGATGGCCGCTTCGTTCGACGAGCCGATTCTTTTTTCGCGGCGCGCAAGTTCAAGTGCGCCAGTCGCGACGCGTCGAACGCGGCGAAGGGCGTCCCACCGCGCGGCGAGGGCATCGTCGCGCCATTCGGCAGGCGTTTCCGGAAATTGGCGCAGGTGAACCGACCTGGCCGCTTCGCCATGCCGGGCCATCCAAGCTTCTTCCATCGTGAAGGCGCAGATCGGCGCGAGCCACGCCGTCAATCGGTCGAACGCCGCCGACATGACCGTCCGCGCCGCACGCCGACGCGGGGAATCAGCCGCGTCGCAGTAAAGCGCGTCCTTGCGTATATCGAGCTGAAACGCCGATAGATCAAACGCCGCGAAATCGAGCGTCCGGCGCCAGACACGCTTGAAGTCAAATTGTTCGTACGCGTCGCGCACTTCCGCATCGAGGACGGCGAGGCGATGGAGAATGTAGCGTTCCAGCTCCGGCATGTCGGCGAGATCGGCAGCCTCCGCATCTGAAAACCCCTTGAGGGCGCCTAAAAGGTACCGGATGGTATTGCGCAGCTTGCGATAGGCGTCGACGGCGCTGTCGATGATCTCCTTGCCGACGCGCGGGTCCTCGGTGTAGTCGCCGCTCGCCGCCCAGATGCGGATGATCTCCGCGCCGTACTGCTGGATGATTTCTTCGGGCGCGACGACATTTCCGAGGGACTTCGACATCTTGCGGCCCTCGCCGTCGACGACGAAGCCGTTGGTGATGACTTTGCGGTAAGGCGCGCGGCCGCGGGTGCCGCAACTATGCAGCAGGGACGACTGAAACCAGCCGCGGTGCTGGTCTGATCCCTCGCAATAAACGTCGGCGGGCCAGGTGAGATCCGGCCGATTTTCCAGCACGAAAACGTGCGTGGTGCCGGAATCAAACCAGACGTCGAGAATGTCCGTCACCTGCTCATAGGCGTCCGCATCATGATCCGCGCCAAGAAGCTCCGCTTTCGGCGTATCGAACCAGGCGTCGGCGCCGCGTGCGGCAATCGCCGCAAGCACGCGGGCGTCGACACTGGCGTCGGCGAGAAGCTCGCCTGTATCCCTATTCACGAACAATGGCAGCGGCACGCCCCAGGCGCGCTGACGCGAAATCAGCCAGTCAGGCCGCGTCGCCACCATCGCGCGCAACCGATTGCGGCCCGACGCCGGAACGAATTCAGTTTCCTCAATGGCGGCGAGCGCATTTTCGCGCAAGGTCTTGCCGTTCGCGGTCGGACGATCAATTCCGATAAACCATTGCGGCGTGTTGCGGAAAATGACGGGCGCCTTCGACCGCCAGGAATGGGGATAGGAATGCGTCAGCCGTCCACGCGCGAGCAAGCCGCCGCGCGCAATCAGCGCGTCGATCACCGCCTTGTTGGCGTCGCCATCCTTGCCCTTCTTCTTGCCTTCTGTGACGAGGACCTTCTTGCCCTCAAACCCGGGGGCTTCCCTTGTGTAGGCGCCGAATTCATCGACCGTATGCGGAATGTCCTCGAGCGGCTGGCCGTGGGCGCGCCATGCGTCGAAGTCTTCCGCGCCGTGGCTTGGCGCTGTGTGCACGAAGCCCGTGCCCGCCTCATCGGTGACGTGGTCGCCGGCCAGCAGCGGCACGTCGAACCCGTAACCCCCTTCGAGTCCGCGAAGGGGGTGGCGGCAGACCGCGCCGGCGAGCGTCGCCGCCGGAACGTCGGCGACACGCGTCCACTCCGCGATCAGGCCGGCTTCGCGAACGCTTTCCGCAAGGGCGTCGCCGACGATCAGCCTGTCGCCCGGCTTCGACCATGGCTCGAAGTCGAGATCGGCCTTCATCTCGGCCACTTCGTAGAGGCCGTAGGAAAGCTCCGGGCCGTAGCAGATCGCCCGGTTGCCGGGGATCGTCCATGGCGTCGTCGTCCAGATCACGACGGAGGCGGAACGCATTTCCCATAGGGCGTCGGATCGATCAAAAACTTCCTGACCGGTGCCGCCGCGTGACGTTCGTCCGGCGAGCGGAAACTTCACCCAGATCGTCGTGGACTGATGATCGTGGTACTCGATCTCAGCCTCGGCGAGGGCGGTCTGTTCTACCGGGCTCCACATCACCGGCTTCGAGCCGCGATAGAGCAGGCCGAGGTCGCGGAACTTGAGCAATTCGCCTGCGATCGTCGCCTCGGAGGAAAACGCCATCGTCGAATACGGGGTCTTCCAGTCGCCGGCGCCGCCGAGGCGCTGAAACTCCGCTGACTGGATATCGAGCCAGCCCTGCGCGTACTCCCGACAGCGCGCCCGGAATTCAGACGGCGGAACGTCGCGCTTCGCCCGGCCATTGGCGCGGAACTCCTCCTCGACCTTCCATTCGATGGGCAGCCCGTGGCAGTCCCATCCGGGAACGAAATTCGCGTCGAATCCGGTCATCTGACGTGACCGGACGATCATGTCCTTGAGGATCTTTGTGAGCCCGGTGCCCATGTGGATATGGCCATTGGCGTAGGGCGGCCCATCATGCAGGACAAAGGTCGGGCGCCCCTTTGCGTCGGCGCGCAACTGCTCATAGAGCCCCTGCTCGGCCCAGCGGCGGAGCAATTCCGGCTCCTTCTTGGGCAGCCCCGCCCGCATCGGAAAATCCGTGTCGGGCAGGAACAGCGTGTCCTTGTAGTCGCGCGCGGCGCGCGGCGAAGCGTCGGACATTCGGATTTCCCGCAATTTTCCGGCGGCCGCCTCATGGATGGCGCAGCCGGTGGGTGACAACTTTCAGCGATCGCTGGGGCGAAGGTGAAACCCGGTCCCGCGGCGCGCGTCAAGCCGCAGGCTAGCGGCGACGGCGACCGTCAGGCCGGGCGGCTAATTCGCCCGACCGACGCAAGGCGCGCATCCTGCGCGATAACGAGCGTCAAGACCGACATTCAAACGTCGTATCAGGCAAACGCCGCGCCGTCATCGCCCGCCGTCATCATCCTGCTTGGTCGCGTAGATCACACAACCTCGAGACGCTTAACTCCTCGTGCGTCGACGTCGCAGATCATGAGGCGCCGGTAGTCATAGCCATCCTCTCCTGCCGCGGTGAACGCCGCGCTGAGGCGGACGACGCCGCCGCCCAAATCCGCAGGGGCCTCGGTCGGCGTGGCCGGAAGCGAGACAATCAGGCCCTGCGCCCCGGCGAGCGAACGGACTTCGGCGGCGCATTCGCCGAATGCAATCCGCTGGGCCGGCACGTCAGGCGCGCCGAGCAATTCCTCATCAAGGGGATCGTCGTCGAGCGCCCGGCCGCCTGCCTCGCGATCGGGGATCGGCCGGATTGGCGAGGGCCGGAGATCTTCCGGCTCGAAGTCGTCGTCGTCGAAGGCCGGATCGTCGTCCCTGTCGCGGAAATCGCGGTCTTCCAGGTACCGCCTACGCTCTTCCTCGAAGCGCGCTCGCTCGTCTTCGAACGCCCGGCGCTCGGCCTCCAGGCGCCGCCGTGCGTCATCCAGGTTTTCTTCGCGGCGGTCGTCATCGTCCCGGTCATCCTCCAGGCCATCGTCGTCCCACCCATCATCCCGGTCGTCATCATCCCGGTCAAAGCGAACCCCCGGCTCAAACGTGTCGCCCGGGCGTCGGTAATCGGGCCGCAGGTCGCGCGGGGCGTCACCCCAGGCGTCGTAGTCCGCCGGATACCGGGGCAGGTAGACGACTTCGCGATCAACGGTCCGGTAACGGTCGTCAAACGCGCGATCGAGAAGGATTGCGCCGCCGATTATCCCGGCGGTGATGCCGAACGCTTCGGCCGGGCCAATGCCGCCTCGACGGTAGTGACCGCGAAAGCGCCGCGGACCGTAGTGCCTGCCGTAGCGGTACCCAGCCCGGTACCGCGGCGCGTAATAGCCGGCTCTCGGATAGTGGCGAAATCCATGGCCGACCTGGACGTTAACGTAGCCGGGGCCGGCGGCGGCAGGCGTCGGGGCGAAAAGGGCCGCGGCGAGCGTCGCGCAGCTCAACGCGCCGATGGCGGCCCCGCGCACCAGGACGGATCTGAGCGTCGGCCATGTGGAAAAGCCAAAGACATTCAATACGCCAACCATGTCGGTCGCCTTTCTGAACATTCACGCGTGATTTATCCGATGCAAGATTGGCGACTTTGTGGCGCTCGTCCTGGACTTGCAGTGGCAAGCTTCTGCTTGCCAAACGCGGGAATCGGACGCCATGCTGCTTCCATGTTTTGGCCGCTGAAACTCAGAGTTGCGCCGGCGATGGCGGCTGCCGTCGGACTCGGGGCGCTGGCCAGCTGCGCCAATAGCCCCAAGGATGTCGCGTGTTCGACAGCGGATTTCTTCGCGCTTGGCAGGGAAGACGGCCGCGGCGGCGACAAGGACCGCAGTTTCAAGAACATGGCCGACGCCTGCGAGGACAGGGGCCTGCCGGTTGACGAGGAAGCCTACCGCAACGGTTATGACGCCGGCCTCGCAATGTATTGCACCCCAAAAGGCGGGTTTCACGCCGGTCTCGACCATGACAGCTACGAGAAGGTCTGCCCGGCCGATGCGGAAGTGGCCTTCCTAGTGGCCTTCGAAATGGGCGACCGGCTCCGTCGCCTCGAAACCCAGGCGAAGGACGCACGCCGCGATATAAGCCAGGCGAAAAAAGATCGGGATCGCAACGCTTTCAGCCTGAACGACGCCTTGTCGCGCCTTCGGGATACGTTTGCCGCCGGGCCGGACATTGCCGTAGCGCATCGCGACGTCGAGTATCACCGCAGCGAAGTCCAGCGGCTCGATGAGATGATCCCGAAGCTCGAGGCGGCGGCCGAAGAGGCAGACAGGGCGTTGCAAGAGTACCGCGAAGCCCTTGCGGCAAACGGGATGATTGCGACTGACGACTAGGCCCCGTCGCGCAGGATGCGGCGCGCCGCGTCTGCATCAAGGGCGATCTGTGACCTAAGCGCTTCGACGTCGGCGAATTTTCGCTCGCCACGAATGAAGGCGACAAACTCCACCCGAAGCTTTGCCCCGTAAATGTCTGCGTCGAAATCGAACAGGTGGACCTCCAGTAGAGGGGTCGCGTCGCCGCCCAACGTCGGCCTGACGCCAAAATTCGCGACGGCGCCAGCACGCGCGCCGTTCCTGCCGTCAATTGCGACGAGGACCGCATAGACGCCAAAAGCGGGCGAAATCAGATCGCCCAGAATCAGGTTGGCTGTTGGAAATCCTATCGTTCGGCCAAGCCGCCTGCCTTCCCGAACAATGCCGGCTACCGACCAGCGCCGGCCAAGCATTGCCGTCGCTCGATCCAATTCGCCGGCGGCGATCGCGGCGCGGACCCCGCTTGAGCCGATTTTCAGGCCATGCGCCTCCGTTTCATCCCTGAGCGGATCGATCGCCGCAAAATCGAGGCCGACGTCCGCGCAAAGGCGCGCAAGGTCGTCCACATCGCCGGCCCTGCCACGTCCGAAGCGGAAATCAGCGCCAGTAACCGCGCCGGCGAGTCGAAGCTGGTCGCGAAGGACGTGCTGAACGAAGTCTTCTGGCGAAAGGGATGCAAGCGCATCATTGAACCGCAAACGGACGACGGCTGCAGCCCCCGCTTCGCGAAGCAGTGCATCGCGATCGTCCGGCGCAGTGATCAGAAATGGCGGGTCATTTGGCCTGAAATAGCGTCGTGGATGCGGATCGAAAACGACGACGGCGGGGGCCGAGCCGTGCGCGGCGGCGACTCTTGCAGCCGCCGAAATCAGTACGCGGTGACCAAGATGGACGCCGTCGAAATTGCCGAGTGCCGCGACCATTCCGCTTGCGTCGTCGGTTACCATTTCAGTCTCCGCATGGCGGCCATTGCTGTTGCGCCCGCTTCCGCCAATGCGGCGTCAATCGCCCCTGCATCGTCGCCGCCCTGATGGACGCCCCCGTCGCCTGTAACGTAGATTGCGTCAACGCCATAGCGATTGGCGCCGAGAATATCCGTCCCCGCGCCATCGCCAATCGCCAGGACCCGTTTGGCGGATACGGCGGGGCCTCCTGAGTCGCTCCCCTCATCGCCAACCGGGTCGCCAACCGGGCCGTCAGGTTCGCAAATCGCCCGTTCAATTAGCCGAAATGATAGGTCGTATACGGCCGGATAGGGCTTCCCGGCATAGATGACCGGGCCGCCGAGCGCCTCGTACTCGCGGGCCACTGCTCCGGCGCAATAGATCAGGTCACCTTTCCACCGAACGACGAGATCCGGATTGGCGCAAATCATTTCCTTGCCGGCTACAGCGGCCTTTGCGAGAAGCGATCGATAGGCGACAGGATCGAAGCCAAACACATCGCTGAGGCCGGTGCACACAATGAATTCGGCCTTATCGAGCTCAGCGAACCTGACGTCGAGCCCCTCGTAAAGGATCAAATCGCTGTCCCAGCCGATGCGAAAGGCCGACATGCCGCGGCGGTTCTCGATTTCGGCGCGCGTCGCTTCACCGGACGTGACAATCGCGTCATAGCAGTCACGCGCAAGGCCGAGGCCGTCGAGCTGCGGGCCAATTATGTGCGCTGGCTTCGGCGCGTTGGTGAGAATTATGACCGGCCCGCGGTCATGCCGAAAGCGGCGGAGAGCCTCTGCGACATCAGGGAAGACGTTTCGACCATCGTGGATGACGCCCCAAGCATCGCACAGAAGGGCGTCGTACCTGTCCGCGACGGCCGAGAGGTTTTCGATAAACGGCGTTTTCGACATAGCCGTTCGGTATGCCGGGCTGACGAACGGCGTCAACCGCGATCGCGCCGGGCCGGCTCAGGAACCTGGCGTTGCGCCGACGGCGGTCAGTTCGTGCAGGTAGAAGTCAGCGGGGCGTGGCGCCCCGAAGAAGTGCCCTTGAGCATAGCGGATGCCGCTCGACTGGATGGCGGCCAGATCGCCCGCAAGTTCAATTTTCTCGGCGATTACTTCGATGCCTGAATCGGCCAGTCGGTTCCGCATGTCGCGCAGCTCCGCCAGGCGCTCGCGGGACGGCCGCGAGGAACGGGCGCCGTAGAGCATGCGCCGACTCATTTTCACATAACGAAAATTCCGGGCCCTGAGGCTATCCCAATCGAAATCAAACGAGTGGACGTGATCGACCGAAAACGCGAAGCCCCGTTCGGCGATTTCTTCGATGTTCCGCTCCACCCTTGGGTGCATCATATGGATTGACGGCAGCGTAAACTCGAATACCAGGCGACTGGCGAGGTCGTCGTGCGACTCCAGATAGGCTGTGAACTGATCAAAGAACTCGGAGTCAAAAAGCGTGGCCGGCGAGATGTTGCAGAAGACCGTGAGATCGGGATCGATCCGGCCGCGACGACGGATGGCGTCAATGCAACGCGTCAGGATCAGGTTGTCGATCACGCCGATCCGGTGGGCGCGTTCAGCAGCCTCGATATAGCTAACAGGGGCGAGTACGGCTCCCTCTGCATCACGGAGTCGAGAAAACGCCTCGAAAAACTTCGGCTGTGTCGACGGCAAGGCGACAATCGGCTGGAGGTACAGGTCGATCCGACCGGCGGCGATTGCTTCCTTCACCCGCGTCAGAACGCCAAAGTCAACAGTTGCGCAACCGAGTTCGAAATCCCCGAAGGCTTCCTCGGCGTCGTCGAACGCCCGAAGCGTCGGAGCGTGTTCCGCAGTCGTCATAGCGCCGCCTTTCGCCCGGAGTGAGCGACGCCCTGGTCGCCCCCGCCCCCGTTGCCCTAACGATTAGTGACGCGAAGTTGCCAGCCATTTAACGATCTGGCCGCGCTGCCGCCTTACGAATGCGTAAGGCGGCGCAATTGCGAAAACCCGCTGGCGCAAGAACGCCAGCGGGTTCAACAAATGTTGAATTCGCAAAAAATTCGCGAGGATCAGAACTGGCTCTCAACCGGATCGATGATGACTTCTACCCGACGATTGGCAGAGCGTCCCGATGCTGTCGCATTGTCGGCGATCGGGCGGGTTTCGCCATAGCCGACGGCGCGCAGCCGCTGGCCAGCGACGCCCTGCGAGGCGAGGTACTGCGACACTGATAAAGCGCGCTTCTCGGACAGGGTCTGGTTGTAAGCGTCAGAGCCTGTCGAATCGGCGTGGCCATTCACGCTGACGGTCGTCCTGTCGTACTCTTTCAGGACCAGCGCGACCGAGTTGAGCACGTCGTAAAAGCTTGGCCGGATATCCGACTGATTGACGTTGAACGTCACATCGGAAGGCATGTTCAGATAGATGTTGTCGCCATCCTTGGTGACCGAAACGCCCGTTCCCTGCAGTTGTTCGCGCAATTTGGCGATCTGGCGTTCCTGATAAACGCCGATGCCAACGCCCGCCGCCGCGCCAACCGCCGCGCCGATCGCGGCCCCTTTGCCCGGGCGCCCCGCAATTGCGCCGCCAATCGCGCCGGCCGCCGCGCCGGCTGCAGCGCCGCCGGCGCCGCTCGTGACGACGCGACTCGGCCGCTCCTGGCCGGTGTACGGGTTGGTGGAACAGCCGGCCGCTGCAACAACGGCGGTCAGGCTGATCAGAATAACCTTGCGCATGAAAATGCTCCTTCTCGTGCTTCGCCGGCCTATAGCCCGGTTTGGTGACGGAATGACGTGAAAATTCAGGCAGATTTTAGCCTGACGGCTTCAATTCGCAAAATTCTCGCTTTGCCGTTCATTTGCTGAACTTGAGGCCGGTTCCGTCCGACGGTCGGACGCTCGCGTTGAATCCGAATGGCGGTCGCAGCTTTCCGCGCTGCGGGTCGATGCGTCAATGCGCATTTCATTTTGCATCGCCGTGACGTCAGGCGTGAGGAAGCCATACAATTGTCGCAACCACCGGCCTCTGAGCGGCGGCCACGCCGCTGCAACCATATCCCGCCATGGCAGGATGCTGGTCGGATCGTCTTCGCGGCGACCGATCAGCATGCGAAGGTTGTCGACAACCAGGACGTCCTGCTTACGCAGCGTCACGGCGATTGCGCTATCGCAGCTGGCGTTGTGTATTGCGACCCGAAGGGCCATGACGGCATGACGGCTTCGGGTCGCATCCGATTTCCCGTCCCAGACGCGGCCCGGATCAAAAGACATGATCGGTTCGCCGTCGTCACTGTCGAATAACAAAATGGGAGCGTCGATCGCTGATCCCGCGGCCGCCTGTCGGTAGTATGCAACCCGCGGCGCCTCTTTCGTGAAATGCGGCTCGCCAAGCTTCTTGATGAGGTCGTCTCCGGTTCCGTGACCCCAAACGCCAATGACTTCCGGATCTGTTCTCAAACGCTCCACGACGTCCTTGACCCTCAATAGAAGAATCGATGTTCGCCGGAAGTTGTTGACTGCAACGAAAGTCTTGTAGGTGCAAACCGAATCCCCGTCGGGCATCGGCGGAAATGTCCGTTCGACCGTGCTCTGGTGAAACCTTAGAAAAATGTCACCTTGCGGATTATCCGGCAGTTCCTGGCGATCCGGACGCCAATAGCGGTTGGTTGCCACCAGCGCGCCGCCTCGCGCCGAAAACCGGGCGAGCGGCTTTGACCCCAGCAGGCGCAACACGCCCGCCGCCAGGGCGTCGACGATATCAAGCGCATCGGATCGTCGATTATCAGTGGCGGGATGATCCACCTGCTGTAGTTCAAACTCATCCTCCGGCGCCCGAGGATATCCAAACGGCACAAGCGCGGCGCCGAGGATGACCCTGTACGGCGTTTCTCTATCGGCGTTGAGCGACTCAATTCGACGCCATTTGCGTTCCGCAAAATGTTGCTTGATCGATCCGACCGCCTGTTGCCCGATCTCGCCCGCATGATCGCCGTCCAGCTGGATCGGCGGCCAATTGCTGTTGGTGATTGCATTCTGGCGCAGCAGCCAGCGCCGAACCCGCCACTGCGCCTTCCAGAAACTGTACCAGGCGGTAACGAGCGCGACTGCCGAAAAGGCGAAAAACAGGCGTGGGCGCCGATCGGCAAAGCTGACGGCAAATGGTTCGCCCGCCACCCCGTCAAGGGGCCATACGCCAGCAATCGCTGCAACAAATCGGGCCGACAATCCAATAGCCGCCGCAAAAATCAGCCAGAGGACCCAGGTCGTTGGCTTTAATTGCGAGAGCGTCTTTTTGTAGTCCAGCCAGAATAGAAGGTCGCGGTAGAAGTTGAATCTCTCCCAAAAGGAGATTTTGACAAGCGAGTCGGGATGGGGGCCGACAGGCGGATTGGCCCGGCGTCGTCCATGAGCCGTCTTCGCATGACCTCCGTCACCTTCATTGGCCTGCATGACCGCCGATCTGCTCGGCGACAATGATTGGAGGCCCGCGATTGGGCGCTCGGTTTTGCCGCTTGTAAAATTGATCCCCACCTACCTTCCCCCGATGGTTGTCGACACGCCATTAACGATAGCGACTGCAACCCGACCGCGAAACATGAAATCGCCGGTTGCCAGATGCGCTAAAGGGCCCATCACCCACATCGACGCAGAAAAATTTTTCGAGTCGCTCGGCTTGACGCCGGCCCGCACGCTGCCTAGCTCGCCATCAGCACTCTTCAAGAGAGAGTGCTAACGCCAGTCGCGCAGCCTGCGTTGCTGGCTATCTGTTTGAAAACATTACGGGAGATAACCAAAATGGCGTTTCGACCGCTGCACGACCGGGTCCTCGTCCGCCGTATCGAGGAAGACGAAAAGGTCGGCTCGATCATCATCCCCGACAGCGCGAAGGAAAAGCCGCAGCAAGGCGAAGTCCTGGCCGTCGGCAAAGGCGCCCGGGGCGACGACAACGAAATCATCCCGCTCGACGTCAAGAAGGGGGACACGATCCTCTTCGGCAAATGGTCGGGCTCGGAAGTGAAAATCGACGGAGAAGACCTTCTGATTATGAAGGAGTCGGACATCCTCGGCATCGTCGAGTAAATCCGCGGTCTTTTTCGTAGCAGAAACCATCCGATTTTCTGGAGAATGAAGAGAAATGGCAGCGAAAGAAGTTAAGTTCGACGCGGAAGCCCGTGAGAAAATGCTCCGGGGCGTCGACATCCTCGCCAATGCGGTGAAGGTGACCCTCGGCCCGAAAGGCCGCAACGTCGTCATCGAAAAATCGTTCGGCGCGCCGCGCACGACGAAGGATGGCGTGACTGTAGCGAAGGAAATCGAACTCGAAGATCGGTTCGAAAACATGGGCGCGCAGCTGATCCGCGAAGTCGCGTCCAAGACGAATGACGTCGCCGGCGACGGCACGACCACCGCAACCGTGCTCGCTCAGTCCATCGTGAAGGAAGGCGCCAAGGCAGTCGCCGCCGGGATGAACCCAATGGACCTGAAGCGCGGCATTGACCTTGCCGTATCGAAAGTCGTCGCCGACATCCAGTCGCGCGCGACGAAGATCGCGTCATCCGCAGAGATCGCCCAGGTCGGCACAATCTCGGCAAATGGCGAAAAAGAGATTGGCGAGATGATTGCCAAGGCCATGGACAAGGTCGGCAACGAAGGCGTCATCACCGTCGAAGAAGCCAAGACCGCCGAGACCGAGCTTGAAGTCGTCGAAGGCATGCAGTTCGACCGCGGCTATCTGAGCCCGTACTTTATCACCAATGCTGAAAAGATGGTGGCCGAGCTCGAAGATCCGTACATCCTTCTTCACGAGAAGAAACTGTCGAACCTGCAGACGATGCTTCCGCTGCTCGAAGCGGTCGTTCAGTCGGGTCGTCCGTTGCTGATCGTTGCCGAAGACGTCGAAGGCGAAGCGCTCGCGACCCTCGTCGTCAACAAGCTGCGCGGCGGTCTCAAGATTGCAGCCGTGAAAGCGCCGGGCTTCGGCGACCGCCGCAAGGCCATGCTTGAGGACATTGCGGTTCTCACGGGCGGTCAGGTCATCTCAGAGGACCTCGGCATCAAGCTCGAAAACGTCACGCTCGACATGCTCGGCAAGGCGAAAAAAGTCGTCATCAACAAGGATGACACGACCGTCGTCGACGGCGCTGGCGAGAAAGCGGACATTGAAGCGCGCACGGCGCAGATCCGTCGCCAGATCGAAGATACGACGTCCGACTATGATCGCGAGAAGCTTCAGGAGCGCCTTGCCAAGCTCGCTGGCGGCGTTGCGGTCATCAAGGTCGGCGGCGCGACCGAAGTTGAAGTCAAGGAGCGCAAGGACCGGGTCGACGATGCGCTCAACGCAACCCGCGCTGCTGTAGAAGAAGGCATCGTGCCTGGCGGCGGCACCGCGCTGCTGTATGCGGTGACGTCGCTCAAAGGTCTGACGGGCGAGAATGCCGACCAGAACGCCGGCATTCAGATCATCCGCAAGGCGCTGGAGTCCCCGATCCGCCAGATCGTTCGCAACTCCGGCGGAGAAGGCTCGATCGTTGTCGGCAAGCTTCTGGAGCAGGACAATTACAAGTTCGGCTTCAACGCCCAGACCGAAGAGTACGCCGATCTAGTCGCCACGGGTGTTATCGATCCGGCGAAAGTCGTCCGTACGGCATTGCAGGACGCGGCCTCTATCGCCGGTCTGCTAATCACGACCGAGGCCATGGTCGCGGAAGCGCCGAAGAAAGACGCCGGTCACAGCCACGGCATGCCTGGCGGCGGCATGGGCGGCATGGGCGGCATGGACTTCTAAGTCCTTTACCGTTGAAACACTTCAGTTGCGTTGGAATGGGCGGTCTTTTGACCGCCCATTTTTTTGCGTCGCGGTCGCCTGTCCTGCATCAATGCGCACGCGGCACTATAACCCGCTGAATGCGGCGTTGGTTTAGGGAACGTTATCAATTTCCCGACATGGTTGCTCTCTAGATCCAAAGCAACCTGGGGCTGTTGAAGATGACCCGACGAGCGCAACGCAGATTGCCGGCGCGTTTATTGGCTACCGCAGCTGCTTTCGCGGCGGCGGCGCCGCCTGCCGCCCAGGCGCAGGGTTCAGGCAGCCTGATTTTTAACGGGCTGATCCCCGACGCCTGCATTCTGCTTATTACCACCCCTGGCGTGCTCGCGCCTAACGCGACCAATACCGAGTTGTCCTCGCAGGAGACAGGCGGGTCGCCCGCCCTCGCGACGTTGACGACCACAAGCACGAACTTCGAGGTCCAGGTCGACCCAGCTTCCGCTTTTTCAGTCGAGCCGACCGGTGGCGGAACCAACGTTTCCTTTTCAGTCGACTATTCCCTCGCCGGGGTCACGATTCTTTCCGACATCCTCGCTGGCGTCGGCTCGCCGCTTGGTTTCGGCATCACATTCGCCACCGTCGACGCAGCGGCCATAAAATCAAGCGGCGCGTTTCCCGCCGGCGCCTATCAATTGCAGACGACAATCCGATGCGTCTCGTCCTGACCGTTTTCATCATGGCCGCAATAGCGGCGCAGGCGACCTTTACGCCGGCGCCTGCCCAGTCGCTGTCGCCGATGAAGGGAGAATTCGCGTCATTCGGCGAAGCGTTCCTGATCACGCTGACGGCATATAATCCGTATACCGTCGCGACGCGGCAGAATGTCGAGATTTTTGATGAGGATTGGCGGCCAGTTCAGGGCGCCCGCGCGCTCCCGGCGGAGTACCTTATCGGCGCGGGAGAACGACGGGCAGTCACCGCACTGGTGCCGTTTGCGGATAGCCAACGGCGGCGGGTCTACATTTGCGCCGCAAGCGCAATTGCATCGGGCAACGGCCGGACGATCAAGGGGCAGGTATGCGGGAAATACGTTGCGCACCGCTTGCAATAGCGACCCTCACGGCGTCGTTGACACTTGCAGGGACAGTCGAGGCGCAAGACCAGGGGATCTATCCGGTCGGCTACATTCCGCCGTCGCAAAGCTCCATATTCAACCAGAACAGCGTCAGCCTGCCGGCGGCGCCAACGCCGTATGGTCAGGATATTGTGCGAAGCGCCAGCGGCGTGACTTGTCAGTCGTCAGTTGCCTCAAGCGGGCCCTATCTCGACGTCGGCGTCATCAGTTCCGATGATGTGTTCAACAGGCAGACCAATGCCGTCTACGGACGGGTCGTGATGCCGCTCGGCAAGCGGCCCGAAAGGATCGACTGCTCATCGCTGTATGAGCTGGAAATCGCGCGCCTGAAAATGGAACTGCAGGTAATGCGCCTCGGCATGCCGACAGAAGTGATGAGCCCCGCCGGGACAGTCAGCGGCGCCTACGGCGGGCCGCACGCCGCAGAACCTGTCTCGCCGACGCGGTCCCCTACGGCTGGCTCAACCGAGACATCTTCAGGGATCGAAAACGTCAGGCATATCCAGTCGTCGTCGAGGCCGCCGACACCGCGGATCGCGCCATCGGCGACCCGTCGGCCGCCGCCCCTTCGGACGGCGGCGACCGGTACTGGCCCGACCGTGACGCAGAAGCCCTGCGCCAACGAGGTCGAGGAAATCGAGGCGCGATGATGCGGCGAACGGCAACTGCCGGAGAACCGGCGCAGGGACCGCTAAACTATTCGCCGTGGCGATTTCTCCAGCGCGCGCCAATGACGACCGCGGTACAGATCGGTCCAATCGCACGCGCCGTCGCAAGCCCTCTCAGCCGCGGCAGGGACGATTGTGGACTGCCGCGTCGCCTTGCAGTCCCGAAACTCGCGATGGCGCGTCCGACGGGCTGTTCTTCCCGCCTTCTTTTGCTTTCGAAACGAGCTCCAACCGCTATTGACCTTTCTCCGTCGATTGCGACGTTGTGAATTGACTAAATCTTGCATGGTAGCGACGACGGGAGAGCTTGACCGGCCAGTCCTTGGCTGGAACGGCGACGCCGACCGTCTAGGCGCAAGAATGCTTCGGCGGCTGGGGTTGCAGGCGCGAAACTGGAGTCACGGATGACCGTCGCGGAACGAATGACATTCAACATGACGTCGAACGACGGCAAGGCGATGATTGCGGCCCTACTGGCGACAATGGGCGTCGGCGCAGTCCTCTACTGGGACGCAATCGGGAATCTGTTCTTCCGCTGGGGCGCCCAGGACGAATTGAGTCACAGCTATTTTATTCCGCTCGTGTCTGCTTGGCTGATCTGGGAGAATCGTCAGGCCGTGAAGGCGAGCGTCGGCGCGCCATCTTTCGCCGGCGTCGCGATCGCGGCGGTCGGGCTCGCATTCCTTCTCACGGGGCGGCTTAGCAGCATCTACCTCATCCAACAGCTTGGTCTCGTCATCACCATTGCGAGCGTCGTTGCGGCGTTTGGCGGCGTTTCGCTGCTGAGGTGCCTCGCGGCGCCAATCGCCTTCCTTTTTTTCGCCGTGCCGCCGCCCTTCTGGGTGATCACGGTCCTTTCGTGGAATTTCCAGGAATGGTCTTCGATACTCGGCGTAGCGATGATCGAGGCGATGAACATCCCGGTATTCCTGCAAGGCAACATCATCGATCTCGGCGATTACAAGCTACAGGTCGCCGAAGCCTGCAGCGGCCTTAGGTACCTGTTCCCGTTTCTGTCGATTGGCGTGATGGCCGGCTACATTTATCGCGGTCCGATGTGGCACCGGATCGCCATCGCCGCAGCGACAGTGCCGATTACAATCCTGATGAACAGCTTTCGGATCGCCGTCACCGGCGCGCTCGTTCAGGCGTACGGCACACAGCATGCGGAAGGCGCATTGCACTTCTTCGAAGGTTGGGTCGTTTTTGCGCTTTGCCTTGTCGAATTGTTCGCCGTCGTTGCGATCCTCGCGCGGCTGAAGACGCCCCGCGATACCGCGTTCAATTCCCTTGCAACGCCCGATTTGCCGACCGTCACGCCGAGCAGCCGGACATCGCAACCCGTCCCCGCGGCGCTGGCGATGGCGGCCGTCTTTGCAGCTGCGCTCGGACTTAGCCAGGTCATCAAGATCGACGCCCTCACCATTCCGGACCGAACGCCATTCGCTGCACTGCCGGCGGAGTTTGGCGACGCGGTCACGATGGTGCGCCCAATTGATCCCGAGGTCGCCGAAACACTTGGTGCGGATGACGCCATCGTCGTCGATGTCGCCAGGCCAGAAGAGTCGGCATTCAACCTTTATATTGCGTATCTGGAAGCGCAGCGGGACGGCCGGTCATGGCATAGTCCGCGGCAGTGCATACCAGGCGGCGGCTGGCAAATCACGGACCGTTCCGTGCAGGAGGGCCTCGCGCCGGATGGATCGAAGTATCACTACAACCGGATGATCATCGAGAACCGCGGCGTCCGCCAGCTCGTCTACTACTACTATGACCAGCGCGGCAGAAAGATCGCCAACGAATTCGTCATGAAGTTCTGGCTCATCCATGACGCGGTCATCCGCAATCGTTCTGACGGGGCAATGGTGCGCCTGATGACCATCGTCAACGAAGACGAGAGCATTGAGGACGCCGAAAAGTTCCTGAGCCGGACATTGCTGGACGTTCAAGGCATTCTCCCCGCGTACGTGCCCCATTGATTGCGTTTCCGGCAGGCGGCGACACACGAATGGCGGCGGAGCCGGAAAATATGCGGGTGCTGATCGTGGCGCCGAACATCTCGCGACGGATGGGCGGCGAGGCCGTTATCCCGTTTCACTATGTGCGCGAACTTTCCGCGCTTGGCGTTGAGGCGCACGCACTGACGCATGCGCGCGTGCGCGAAGAGCTCGAGGCGGAACCATCGCTCGATCCATCACGCATCCATTTTGTTGAGGACAGCTCGGCCGAAAGGCTGATCTACCGGACCGGGCGTCTTGTCCCCGCTTCCCTCAGCGACGCGACCTTCGGCATGGCGCTTGGCCTCCTGACAATGGAGCGACTGAGATCAGAAGCGAAGTCGCTCGTCCAACGCCTTGACGTCCAGATCGTGCACCAACCTACGCCAGTATCGCCGCAGATGCCGAGCCCGCTCGACGACCTCGGCGCACCAGTCGTTATTGGCCCAATGAACGGCGGCATGAATTATCCGCCAGCGTTCGAACGCGACTATGGCGGCGGCGCGCCCGCGGTCGTTGCAGCTGGCAGGCGGTTCGCCAGGCTTGGAAACAAGGTCTTTGCGGGGAAGCGCAACGCCGTTCGATTGCTTGCCGCCAACGCAAGGACGCGCAATGCGCTGCATCAGGCAACAGGCGCGACGGATGTTGGAATCCTCGTCGAAAACGGCGTCGATCTCAATCTCTGGACGCCAGCGGCGAAACCGCCCCCGACCAGACTACATTTCGTTTTCGTTGGCAGGCTGATCAAGTGGAAGGCGGTGGACATCCTGCTTGAAGCCTTCGCAAGAGTTGACGGCCATGCGCGTCTTTCAATTGTCGGCGATGGGCCGGAGCGCGCATTCCTCGAAAGGCTGTCAGTTGAACTCGGGGTCGCCGACCGCGTTTCGTTCACCGGATTTCTCCCTCAGCCGCAAATCCGCGACGCATTGCACGATGCAACGGCGCTGGTCCTATCGTCCTTGTACGAATGCGGAGGCGCTGTGGTGCTGGAAGCCTTCGCTTGCGCCCGGCCTGCAATCGCGACCGCCTGGGGCGGGCCGGAGGACTACATTACGCCTGAAACAGGAATCCTGGTGAAGCCGGAAAGTCGCACGGCGATGGTCGAAGGCTTTGCCGCGGCCATGTCGAGAATGGGCGCCAATCCATCGCTCGCCGAGACAATGGGCTATGCGGCAAGGCTGCGCGCAGAACAAAACTTCAGCTGGTCGGCCAAGGCGAGAAAAATGCTCGCCATATATTCAAGCCTCGTCAGCGGGTAGGCGCCAATTCGATATGGGTTGCGGATCGGACCAGAGTCGATCCGACTCGCACCCGGCAATGCAACCCGCCTGCGGGCACGCGTCCGCGATCTACAGCTTGGCGACCCCGACGCGGCGACTGTAGTAGGGCGTCGACGAAGACTGCCGGACGGCGCGGAAGACATAACCGCCGAGGTCCGAGCTTTCCGTTGGCGTCCGGAATGTCGCTTCCGCGACCCCGTTTGCGCCGGCGACTACCGTCACGCTGGCGTCGGAATCCTTTGTCGTCTTGCCACGATAGAATGTTACCCGTTCGCCGGCCTTCGCGCCCGAGAGGCGCACGGTCACATAGCCACCGGCTTTGACGAATGACGTGCTCGTCCACAGGCCGACGCCAAGCGCAGATGCTTCTTTCGGGTCGGGGCTGCCAACCGGTCGCTGGCCGTATGGCATATGCGCCTCGACAAACGCCGTAGACGCATCGGTTTCATCAGCCACGCCGGCGCCGGTCACTTCGCTGTAACCGACCCACTGGGCGGTCGCAGCGTCGACTGAGCCGTTCGCTGAACCGCCAACCGGGACACGCACGAGGTCGCCTGTCGACGGCGAACGCCAACGCGCCTCGGGATTCATGTCGATCATCCGCGTAAGGGATACATCGAACCGGGCGGCCACATCGCTCAGGTTTTCGCCGCGATCAATCTCATAGAGGCCAATCAGGTCCCCTGAGAGACTGGCAAGGCCAACGCCGGCGCCTAGGCGATCTGCGCCCGGCATTTTCAATGCGAGGCCGATCGGCACGTCATAGGGATCGGCGACTCCCGGATTGTACGCAACGAGCTTGGCGATATCGACATCGCAGAGGTCCGCCATGTTCGCGAGCGTCTCCCCCACCGCTACTTCAACATAGGGCTCGCATCTGCCGTCGAGCTTCTCCGCGATCTCGCGCGGATAGAGCGAGTGCGCCTCACGAGCGCCGTCAATGCCGCCGTAGGCGACGGCGCGCAATGGCACGCCTTCGGCCCCGACATATTGCGCCGGCCGCTCAAGGGGCGCGACGACATCGTGCCGGTAAAGCTGCTCCGCCCCGACATAAGCTAGTTTCGCATATGGATCAGCGTCGCTGACGACGGGCACCGAGGCGCACCCGGCAAGCGCCGTAACGATTGCGACCGCCCCGGCGATCGGCAGAACTGAACTCGTCATGTGCGAAACTCCCCTTTTGTTTCACGACTGCACGTTAACCTAAACGATCGGCGCACGCACGCCAAATCGCCGCCGGGGACCGCCACTTGGCGGCGTAGGGGGAATGGGATAGGCGAGCGCGATATGGAAGCGTTTCTCGCCCCTTTTTCCGCCGCGTTCGCGACCCTTTTTATCGTGATCGACCCGATCATGGTGACGCCGATCTTTGCGGCGCTCACAAAGGGCGATGACGCGAAAGGCCGCCTCGCGACGGCGTTCGCCGCGGCGCTGTGGTCGGCGGGAATCCTCGGGTTTTTCGGCGTTGGCGGCAATGTGCTCCTGCACCATTTAGGGGTGTCGCTTGACGCGTTTCGCGCGGCGATGGGCATTATCCTGTTCGTGATGGGATACCGAATGTTCTTCAATCCGGATGCCGAAACCCAGATGAAGACGCCCGGGCCGAAGGCCGCGGCGCGCGACAATATCGCGTTCTTTCCGTTGGCGATGCCGATGCTGGCGGGGCCAGGCGGGATCGCGACGATAATGCTCATGATGGGCCCAAGCGAACCCCTGCCCGCGAAAATCGCGGCTTTCGCCGCGGCGATCGTGGTCCTTGCGATCGCCGTCCTGATGATGGCCTTTGCGAGCCGGATTGGCGACGTTCTCGGGCGCACGGGCATGAACGCGATCACCCGCCTGCTCGGCATGATCCTCATGGCGTTGTCGACGCAGTATATTTTCGATGGCGTCCGGCAGGGCGTCCTCAACGCCGTCTGAATAGCTATTTCGCGCGCCGCGTAAGGTCGACAAGCCCCGCGAGAACCGCCAGCGCTGCATAGGCGAAGAGCGCTGTGGCGGCGAACTCAAAAGTGGACGCCGGCGGCGGCGCGCCGAACAGGCTGTACGCCTGAAGCCCGACCAGCGCCGCGAACAGACCGAGGGGCGCAATGAGGCCCATCGCAGAAGTCCGGCCGGACGACCCGCCCGGTCCCCCGCTCGTTTTCGCTTTCGTGGCGGCGAGGTAGATCAGCATCCCGACTGCAAGGGCGCCGATCTCGATCGCCTGCGAGGCGACGAGTGAATTCCACAAGCCCAGACCGACCTTCGGGCCGCCGGGATAGAGCGGCAGGTCCGGCGCGTGGACGATGAAATCGAGCGCCCAATGGGAAAAAACCGCGGCACCGACGATTGCGCCAGCCGCCAAACCCCGCCCGTTACGCCAGATCATCGCGACGATCCCGCCCGCCGCCGCGGACCATGCCAAGGCCCCCGGCAAGGAATGCGTATACGGCATGAAATAGAGGTCGAGGTTCGATGCGGCGAGAAAGCCCGGGACAATCCTGACTTTCTCGACCCCCGCCATGACGAGGCCGGCCCACGCGAAATCAACGAGCTGCACCGCAACGAACAGCGCCCAGAGCGGCGCCGGCGGCCTCGCGGCCTTCAGCGCCAGGGCCGCCGAATAGTGTCCGACAAACATCCCCGCGTTCTCCCCTATGAGAGGCCCTCACCCCCCCCTGTATTCCGACGCAAGCCCGGCGCGACGCTCAGTCCGCCGCTTTTTCCGCTTCGGCGAGGACGCGGAGCAGATTGCCGCTCCAGATCTTGGCGATGTCCTTCTCCGAGTATCCGCGCCTCACCAGTTCGCGCGTGACATTCAGCGTTTCGCTGGCGTCTTCCCAGCCGGCGATGCCGCCGCCGCCGTCGAAATCGGACGCGATGCCAACATGGTCGATGCCGGCGACTTCGACTGCATGGTCGATATGGTCGACGAGGTCAGCGACGTTGGCGCGCGGTTCGATTTCCCACATGCCTTTGACGCGCTGTTCATAGGCCTTGATGACATCGGCCGTCGCGGCGGCCTGGCCCGCCGGCGTGTCGAGCTTGAGCTCCTTACGCAGCGCGTCACGGAAGGCGAGTTGCGCCTCGCTGAACGGTTTTACATACGCGTCGAGCGCGACTATCTGCACCACGCCCCCGCTTTCGCCCAGAGCTTTCAGTTGCTCGTCGTCGAGATTGCGCGGACTGTCGGCGATAGCCTTGACGCCCGAGTGCGAGGCGATGATCGGCGCCTTCGACGCCTCGATCGCCTGCATCATCGTCGTCTTCGCCGAATGGGAGACATCGACCATGATGCCGGCGTTGTTCAGCATGGCGACAAGCTCGACGCCGAGCGGCGACAGGCCGCCCCATTTTTCCGCCTCGTCGCCGAGCGCGGGGTTCGGGTTGGATGAATCGCCGAATTGGTTGTGGCCGAAATGGGCGATCCCGGCATAGCGCACGCCATCGCCGGCGAGTCGGTCAAGATCGCCCTGCGTCGGGCTCGTGCCAAGGGGAAAGGCGTTTTCCATGCCGATGAAAGCAACCTTGCGGCCGGCGGCGGCCGCCCTTTCCGCCTCCTTGACCGACATTGCGAGCGTGATCTCGTCCGGATAGGCGGCGACGAAGCGGCGGATCGCAGCGAGGCGCGTGAACGCGATCTTTCGGCCGGCGGCGAGGCCTTCATCCGTCATCGGACCTTGGGGCGTAAAGACAATGAAGAATGCGGCGTCGAGGCCGCCGGCGCGCATTTTCGGCAGGTCGACCTGCGACTTCGTGAACCCGCCTGGATCGACCTCGGCGGTCGCGAACTCGAGCGGGATATCGACATGGGTGTCGAGCGCCATCACCCGCTCATGGATCGCCCGGGCGGCGGCTTCCTCGGCGGGGTCCTCGAGCGGCTGCGCGATGGCGCCGCCAGATCCGATCATCGCCGCCAGCAAGGCCGCTACAGGTAGCTTAGGCATCCGCCCCTCCATGGTGTCGCGCGCTGCGAGCGTGAAGCAATGCGCCGCGGCAATCAACGGCGGATGCGCATCGCGAACAGCAACTTCGTCCATTCGACGCCACGTTCGCGGTTCGCCTGCTGCGCCGATGGCGTGCGCCGACGCCGCAGGACGAGGAGCCCGAGACGCCGCGCGAGGCTCGATAGTCGGTCCGGGTCGCAAGGATATGACGTGCGGCCCGCCGGGTACGGACCGTCGCGAAGCGACATGAAAACGCGGCCGCCTGGCGCAAGGAGGCCCGCGAAGCGGGCCAGCGCGCGGTCCTGATCGGCCGGCGACAGATGAGCAAGGACGGCGGAGCACCAGATGAGATCGAACCGTGCGCCTTCGCGAAGCGAGGCGAGGTCCGGCAAGGCGTCTCGTAGCCATCTGGGTCCGCCGCCCCGCGCCGATCCGTGGGCGAAGAGGTCAGCGCCCGGCTCGACGGCCGTCACTTGCGCGCCGCGGCCGGCGAACCAGCGCGCATCGCGCCCCGACCCCGCGCCTGCGTCGAGCACGCGGACGCCCGAAAGGCCGACCGCGGTCGCGAGCCGAAGGAATTCTCCGTGCACGGCGACCGGATCTAGCGCATCGAAGCGAGGAGCATGGGCGGCGCCATAGCCGGCGGCGCCCGGCGCCTCAACCACGGCGCGATTTGTGGCGATCGAGGACATTCATCGTTTCTGCGACAAGATCGCAGCGCGCGACCTCGACCTGGGCCCGCTGCGCCTCGCGCCACTCAGCGTTGTCTTCGATCTCGCGGGATAGCTGCGCGCCCAGGACAAGGTCCTTGATGGTGACGACGCCCTTGGCCCGTTCGTCCTCTCCCTGAATGACGGCGACCGGCGCATTGCGCTTGTCGGCGTATTTCAGTTGCTTGGCGAAATTCGCGCCCCCGAGATACACCTCGGCGCGCAGGCCGGCGGCGCGGAGCTCGGCGGCCAACGCTTGATATTCCGGCATCCGATCGTTCTCGAGGGCGAGAACGACCACCGGACGTGTCAATGGCTCAAAGGCGTCAGTCCTGAATTCGAGCGCCGCGAGAAGGCGCGACACGCCGACGGAAATGCCGACGGCCGGGACCTCGACGCCCTTGAACCGCTTGACGAGCCCGTCATAGCGTCCGCCGCCGCCGACGGAGCCCAGCCGGACGGGCTCCTCATCCGGCCGCCACAGAATATCGGCTTCGAAGACGGGTCCGGTATAATATTCCAGCCCACGGATGATCGAGCAGTCGACGACGATCGATGAACGACGCTCCTCTGGCGCCTGCCGGATGATCGCCTCCAGTTCGGCAATTCCAGCAGCGCCGGCGGGCGAGTCGCCGACAATCGCGCCTAGCCGACCGAGGGTGGCGGCGTCATCGCCCGAGACCGTCGAGGCAAGAAACGCGATCACCGCATCGATTTCCCGGTTCCCTAGCCGGGCGCCTTCGGTGAAGTCGCCGCTGTCGTCCTTGCGGCCGGGGCCGAGCAGCAGCCGCACGCCCTCCTCGCCGAGACGATCGAACTTGTCCATCGACCGCATGACGTTGAGCCGCCGGCCAGCGTCCTCTTCGGCGGCGAGGCCGAGCCGCTCGAACAGTCCGTCCACGATCTTCCGGTTGGAGACGCGAATCACGAAGTCGCCGGGCGGGATGCCGGCGGCCTCGATGACCTCGGCGAACAGGACGCACATTTCCGCATCCGCGTGGGGCGCCGGCGCGCCGACGGTGTCCGCGTCAACTTGCGTGAACTGGCGATAACGGCCTGGTCCCGGCTTCTCATTGCGCCAGACGGGCCCCATGGCGTAGCGCCGGAACGGTTTCGGCAGGGCGTCATAGTGCTCGGCGACGTAGCGCGCGAGCGGGGCCGTCAGGTCATAGCGCAGGCTCATCCATTGCCCGTCATCGTCCTGCAGCGAAAAAACGCCCTCGTTCGGGCGGTCGACGTCGGGCAGGAATTTGCCGAGGGCGTCGGTGTATTCGAACGCGGACGTTTCCAGCGGGTCAAACCCATAGCTTTCGTACACGTCTGAAATCCGCGCGAGCATTTCGCGCTCAGCCTTGAGACCCGCGCCGAAGCGGTCGGGAAACCCTCGCGGCGCGCGCGCCTTTGGCCGGAACTCTTTCTTCGATTTCGCCATTGCGGACTACTCCGAGGCCGACGCGTCGAGGATAACGACATCCTCAAGGATAACCGGCTCAACGGGAACCTCCGACTCGAACGGGCCGCCGGGCCCGGTTTCAACAGCGGCGATGGCGTCGACGACGCCCATGCCTTCCACGACCCGTCCGAACACGGTATATCCGGGCCGGACCCCGAGGTCGTTCTCAAGGTGATCGAGCTTGGGGTTATCGCGCAGATTGACGTACCACTGCGACGTAGCGCTGTCGGGATCGAGGGTGCGCGCCATCGCCACCGAGCCGCGAACATTCTTCAGGCCATTGTCGCCCTCATAGGAGACCGGATCGCGCGTCGGCCGTTCGTTCAAATAGCGGCTGTACCCGCCCCCCTGAACGACAAAGCCGGGGACGACGCGATGAAAAATCGTCCGATAGTAGTGCCCGTCCTTTGCGTACTGAAGAAAGTTTTCGACCGTTTTCGGCGCAGCGGCCGGATCGAGCTCAATGACGAACTCGCCCATGCTTGTCTCGACGCGTACATGCGCCCCGGCGGCCGCCTTATCCGCAGGTTGGGCCAGCGCGTTGCCTGACAGGAATGCGATCGCCGCCAGTGCGAGAAATCCCTTCATGGACGGTCCTTCTGATTTTCCGACTCTGTTCCTGCGGACCGCAGCGCATTGATACGGTCAATGATCTGATTCGTGGACGCATCATGGTCCGTAGACGGAGGCGCAGAGGGCGAAATCTTCGGCAGTATCCTCTTTGCGAGTTCTTTGCCGAGCGCGACGCCCCACTGGTCAAAGGAATTCACGCCCCAGATCAGTCCTTGTACGAATATCTTGTGCTCGTACATTGCGATAACGGCGCCCAAGGCTTCGGGCGTCAGCCGGTCGACCAGAATGGAATTTGACGGCCGGTCGCCATGAAATGCCCGGTGGGGCGCGATCCGCTCGATCTCGTTGGCGGGAAAGTCCTGCTTTTCGAGTTCAGCCCACACCTGTTTTTCGGTCTTCCCTACCATCAGCGCTTCCGGCTGCGCGACGAAATTCGCCAGCAGTTTCTCGTGATGGTCGCCGATCGGGTTATGGGTCGACGCGGCGGCGATGAAGTCCGCCGATACGATGTCCGTTCCCTGATGCAGCAGCTGATAGAATGCGTGCTGACCATTGGTGCCGGGCTCGCCGAAGACGATCGGGCCCGTCGAAACGCCGACCGGCGCGCCAGACAGGGAGACCGACTTGCCGTTCGACTCCATGTCCGCCTGCTGAAGAAACGCCGGCAATCGAGCGAGCCGCTGATCGTAGGGAAGCACCGCGTGGGCGCCGACGCCCTGAAAATTCCGGGTCCACACGCCAACCAGAGCAAGCAGAACCGGCAGGTTTTCGGCTGGCGGCGCCGAGCGGAAGTGCTCGTCCATCGCATGGGCGCCACGAAGCAACCGTTCAAAATTCGCCGACCCGACCTGCAGCGCAATCGACAAGCCGATCGCCGACCAAAGCGAAAAGCGACCGCCAACCCAGTCCCAGAACCGGAACATGTTGGCCGGATCGATCCCGAACGCCGTGACGGCTCGTTCGTTGGTCGAAAGGGCGACGAAATGACGGGCGACGGTTTCCTCGGCGCCGCCATTCGCGAGGAACCAGGCCCTGGCCGAGGAGGCATTGGTCATGGTTTCCTGCGTCGTAAAGGTCTTCGAAGCGATAACGAACAGCGTTCGCGCCGGGTCGACGCGATCCAGGGCATCGCCAAGATCGCGGCCATCGACATTCGACACGAAAAATGTCCGCTTGCCTTCAAGCCAGTAAGGCTTCAGCGCGTCCACAACCATCCGGGGCCCGAGGTCCGATCCGCCGATCCCGATGTTGACGACCGTGTCGAGCGGTTCGCCCGTGAATCCCAGGAGGTCGCCCTTGGCGTAGGCGTCTGCAAACGCGACCATGCGCGCGCGTTCCGCCCTGACCGCCTGAGCGAGATTTTCGCCATCAAGATCATAGGCGCGGTTGGCGAAGTCGCGCAGCGCCACGTGCAGCACGGCGCGATTCTCGGTCGCATTGATCCGCTCGCCGGACACCATCCGCTTGATGCCGCCCGCGACGTCAACTGCATTCGCAAGCGCCAGAAGCGCCGCCAGCGCCTCGCGGGAAATCTTGTTCTTGGAGAAGTCGAGAAAAACGCCGGCAGCTTCGACCGAGAAATCCGCCGCGCGTTGCGGATCCGCCGCAAAAAGGTCCGTCGTGCGCCGGGCCTTCAGCGTCTCGGCGTGCCGAACGAGATCGCGCCATTCGGCTGTATCGGCGATGCCGGTCATCTCGGGATCCTCGAATGCGAACGATTTTGCGAGGTTGATAGGGATTTTGCTCATTCCCCTCAACGGTCCTTAAAGGCCCGCAAGGTATCGAAGCCCCATGGTAGCGTACTCAGAAGCCTTTTCAGCGGCCCTCGAGCCCACAAACGAGACCGACCCCGCCAAGGCGGCGCGGTCCGCCGTTGTCGCCAGGCGACTGTCGCGTTTTGCGCGGCTCATCGCCCGAAACCTGATCGCCGGCGCGGCCATTTCGGCGATCTTCGCTTTCGCGGCAGTCACGTCAGCGGACCAACGCGGCGCGGCGATCGTCGGTCAGGAACCGTACTTGACCGAACAGCCGTAAGGCTTGGTCCGGGCCGGATCGACATCTGCGCCGGCAGAAACGGCGCCAAAGGCCGCAAGCACATAGTTCTGGGCGCCTTCCAGGCTGTCGAGCGCCGGTGACGGCCGGTCGTCGATTGCGCCGTCATACCGCAACACCCCGTCAGCATCGATGACGAACATGTGCGGCGTCGTCTTGGCGGCGTACGCCCGGCCGATCGTTCCTTCCGGATCCAGAACGACGTAGGTCGGGGCGGCTCCCCGCTCTTCGTTAAGCGCGTCGGCGGTCGGCCCGTCGACATGCCCCTGCGAGCCTGGCGTTGAGGAGATCACGCTGATCCATACGCCATCGGCGCCGGTCACGGCGTCCATTGCGGCCTGCATGTTGCCGGAACCGTAATGCTTCTGGACAAACGGACAGCCGTCATTGGTCCACTCAAGCACAACGGTCTTGCCGGCAAGATCAGTGAGGGTGATTGTTGCACCGGCGCTCGTGACGCCCTCAAAAGCCGGCGCAGGCGCGCCGATGGCGGGCTGGGCGGCGACCGGGCCGGTTGCGAACAAAGCGAGCGATAGGGCGGCGGCGCGGATAATCATGACTTCAGCCTCCTGGACGATTGAGAATTCTTACGGGCGGCGCGCTGCGACGGTTCGGGCTTGTGCATTTTCTATCGCGCTTTCGATGTCCCGAAAGCTGAGCGGCAGGGGCAGAACCTGAGGCGCGCCCGTGGGCGGATAGTAGACGTAGAGCGGCACGCCGTTCGCGCCAAACGCTTCGAGTGCGGTCGTAATCGCGGGGTCGCGCCGGGTCCAGTCCGCCGCCATCAACGTGACGTCATGCGAGCGAAACAGGTCTCGAACCGCGGGCCGCGCCAGAATCGTGCGCTTGTTGAACTGGCAGACGACGCACCAGGCGGCCGTGAAGTCGACGAACACGCCGCCCTCGGCGCGGGCCGACGCGATCGCCGACGGGTCGAACGCCACCGGCGTCAATTCGCCGTAGCCGCCTTTTGCCGCCAACGCGCCGTCCGCCGACGGGGACGGCGCCAGCGTGAAGATCGGCGCAACCGCCACAAAGGCGATAACGGCCGCGGCAATCGACATCCGACGGCCTGAACGCTCATCGCCGGCGCGCTGGCCAAGCCCAACGAGCCAAGCCGCGAACGCGAGGGCGACAAGCCCAAGAAGCGCAATCGCGAGACCTTCCCCGCCGACCTGTTGCGACAGTACCCAGATGAAATATGCCGATGCAGCGAAAACAGGGAACGACATCGCCTGCTTGAACGTCGACATCCATGGCCCGGGGCGAGGCAGCCGTCTGGCGAGGGCCGGCGAAAAAGAGATCGCGACGTAGGGCGCCGCGAGGCCGAGGGCGATCGCGACAAAGATCAGCAGACCAACGACCGGCGGCAGGAAAGCCGCGGCCCCCAATGGCGCCGACAGAAAAGGACCGACGCAGGGCGCCGCAACAAACACCGCGAGCGCGCCGGTGAAAAATGCGCCCGCGTCGCCGCGCCGTCCGGCAAGCCCGCCGCCGACATTCTGCAATGACGACCCGACCTCGAACACGCCGGCGAGATTGAGGCCGACACCGAACAGGAGCGCAGCGGACATTGCGACCAATGCCGGCGACTGCAAATGAAACCCCCAGCCGAGCTGTTCGCCGCCAGCGCGCAGCGCCAGAAGCGCGCCGCCAAGGGCGACGAACGTGGCGACGACCCCAGCGGCGTAGACGACGCCCTGGCGACGAACGAGCGCCGTGTCGTGCGCGGACGATACAAGCGACGCCGCCTTGACGAAAATGATCGGGAAGACGCACGGCATGGCATTCAGGATAGCGCCGCCGACGAACGCAAAGGCCAGCAGCGCCGCGATGCCGCCGACGCCCATATCGGCGGAACCGCCGCTGGCCTCGCCCGGCGGGAATGAGGATGACGCTGAGGACCCGGACGCTGCCGCAGAGGAGGGGGTCGCCGAAGCGGCAGCCGGCGCCGCCCCGTCGGCTCTCGCCGCTACGATCCTGTAATCCCGACGGGCGGCGCCTTCGCCAATGGCGAGGGTTCCTGTCAGTTCACGGAGCGCTTCAGGCTTGTAGGCGACGCCGCCTTCAAGCCGCAGCACCTCCGCCTCATCCGACGTCCTCGCCGCCGTTTGCGGCGCGGCGGGTTCGGTCAGGCCTTCGGCGTCGGCGAAGAAATGGAAAGGCTCGCGCAACTGGACGCCATCGTCGCTCCTCAGGACGAGCGCGGGGCCATCCGGCTCGGCATGGACGGCGAGCGAGCCGGACCACGGCGCCGGCGCTTCGTCGCGGGTCTTCCGGGCATGGGCAATGACGGCAGGGACAGGCCGGGGATCGTCAACGATCGGCGCGACAATCTCGAAAGCGCCGTCCTCGGGAACGCACGTCTCTTCGCAAATGAGCCACGACGCCGACAACGCGATGCGGACCTCGTCGCCTGGCCGGACGTCCGCCGGGGCCGTCAGTGTCGTGATGAAAGCGGGCTCGCCCTCATGGCCGTAGTTGACGAATGGTCCGACGGGAATCCGGTGCGGCGCCGGATAGATTGTTTCGCCGGTTGTGAACCCAGACGGCAATTCCCAGGACAGCTCAAGCGGCAAGCCGCTATCGCCCGGATTGCGCCAGTATACATGCCAACCGTCCTGGAGCTTCTGGCGAAGCACAAGATCGACCGATCCGCCCGGCGCGATGCCGTCCATTGTCAATTCGAGGACGGAGTTGGCGTGGTCCGTCACAACCCGGTCGCTAGCCTGGCCATGGGCCGGCGCAATGGACATTGCCGCAAGCCCGGCGACGGCCGCAAATGCTGAGGCTATTCTTTCAAACATGCCCGCTGTTCTATCCTCGCCGTCCGCCCCGGCCAATGCGAACAGGCGTCTTCATGGCTCCATTTCGCGATGATGTGATCAATGTGAGCGACGCCGCCGCTCAACAGGCGGCGGCGTCCGATAGCGGCGTCATGCGCCCGCGCCGGACGTCAGGAGCTGATCTTCTGTCAGGTTCAGACGATTGGCGCGCTTGTTCATCAGGAGGCGCCAGTTGGTCATCGACAGTAGCTGAGCGTACAGGATCGGCAGGATCCCGGCTTTGCGCACTTCGAGGAAATCAGCATCGTTCATTTCCTGCAGGCGCTTTTCCTCAAAGCCGACATATTGAGCGAAAGTGACCGGGTCGCCGCCCGTTGAAGGCGTGTACTGAGCGGTCTGCGGCGCGAGCAGGTCGAATTTCTTCAGCAGCTCAACGAACCGATCCGTCATGCGACGGTCATCCTCGTAGTTCCTGCTGAATTCGATCGCGTCCTTGGTGAATTGCGACGCTTCGCCGTTCTCGAACAGCTTGCCTTCGGCATCAGCGGAAAGCCCCTCGAAGCCGGCATCAAGAACGATCGCGTACCTGTCGCTTTGCTCGTCGCGCGCGACGCCGAATGGATAACGGCGGATGTAGCCCGGAATGTAGGCGTACTGTTCCCATTTGCCGTCTTCGTCCACGAAAAGGTTAACGTCATCCACGAGGCCGAGCACCGCCAGCGGCATCGGTTGCTCCACCGAGGCAAAGATGATCGGATAATTCTTCGACGCGACGGACACTTCGGAAATGGTGATCGGCGCGGCCCTGATCTTCGCGCAGAAATCGAAGGCCCGATCGAGCGCCTTGATGCCGAGGGCGCCATGTTCTTCGGGATTGAGCAGGACAGGACGCTCGTAAAGGAACATCTTGCCAGTAACTTGCGGCGTTGTTGACGTCTGGCTCATGGGTCGAGCTTCCTTGAATTCGATGTGATCGTGAAACGCCGGCCGGCCGCCCACTGGCGATCGACCGCGCCCCTCGGTGACGGGTCTGGCGGGCGTTTCGCCACAGATGCGCGCGCCATTCAAGTCCTCCGTTCGCGCGGCCCGGCGCCGGCGAGGAAGCCAGCCGCATCGATGGGGCGTTCCATCGGGATGAGGTGGCCGGCCTGATTCAGCGTGCGCACGTGGGCCCCGAGCGAGGAAAGGCCTCTGCGGGCGCCATCGGCCACTGTCGAGCCCCTGGCGCCGCACAAAACCGAAATCGGCTTGCCGGCTCTGGCGAGGGATTCCAGGGCGGCGAACGGACGATGCGCCTGAGCGAGGAAGTTGGCCGCTTCCCACTCGGGCGTGCAAGAGAGGCGAACGCCGCCGTCCTGAGAAACAAGCCCGTCCTCCAGATAGTCGTGGAGGACGCCATCGGCCCAGGCGGCAAACAACGGCTTTGCGCCATAGGCGGAGATTGCCTCGGCGCGCGAGCCAAAAGTCGCACGTCGGTTGCGCGCCCCACGCACGAGCGCGCTGCGGGCCATTGCCGGCCGCAGGATTGGCGTCCGGGCCAGCATCCGGAGCACGCCGGGAAGGATCACCGGCTCGATCAGCCGCACGGCGACGACGCTCTCCGCGCCGTTCACCGCCCGCGCCATCGCCCGTGCCGCCGCCAGAACCGCTGCGGTCGCGCCGAGGCTGTGGCCGGCAAAGACCCAGGGGCCGGGCCCGAAGCGGTCCTCGGCGGCCTCCAGGGCGAGAGCGATGTCGTCAGCATAAACGTCCCACGAACGATGCCCATGCAGCTCAATCGGCAGGCTGGTCCGTCCATGTCCGCGCAAGTCCAGGGCCAGGATCTCGACCGATCGATCCGTCAACTGGAAGGTGCGGCGGTAGGTTGATGCGCAAAAACCGTTTGCATGGCAGAACAACAGCCGCGTCCCGGGCGTCTCCGCGGGGTACCAGATCCCGGCGATATCACCTTCGGGAGTTGCCAGCCGCACCCTCTCGCAGGGGCGCTGGTCGCTGCCGCCGCCGCCGCCATTGGGCGACGGATCGCCAGGGGATTGCCGTTCCGTTCTCATCGTCCTGTCCGCCAGTAAGTTCACTTGTCCACTACGCGTCCGAGGCGCCTTCCCGACCTGCGGCAAGCGCCCGCGCGGCAAGGAAAAGCGCGCGCAAGTGGCGGGCGTCCGCTTCGGCGCGGTGACGACGAGGGGAATGGCCGTCGGCGATAACAAAGATCTCGGCTTCGCGACCCGGCGCAATCGGCCGCATCAGGCGCGCGAAATCGAGGAGTCGAAAAGACGGGCGCCGCCTTGCCGCACTGTAAAGCTGATGCAGCCAGAACTCGTCCCAGGCGGGCGCGTCGGCGTAGACGTCTGCGTCGCCGATCGCCGCCTCCAGTTGGTCGCAAGCCTCGATGCAGCTGACGCCCCCGTCCACGAGCGCCTCAAACGAGAGGCCGTGGATAGCCTCGGCGCGCGGGTCCCATGCGCCGATTGGCCAATCCGGCGCCGGCCGGATCAGCGTTGCGCCCGCGTCGCCGCCGAGAATTGCCCAGCCGACTTCTATCGGCCAGGACTTCGGGCCGAGCCCGCAGGCTTCGAAATCAAGAAACGCAATCCGCGCGGCCGGTTCATCCATTCTCGGGACCTTTGCGAACCCTAACTGCGCGCAAGGATACGGCCGTTGCGAACGTGTTCGATGAGATTTTGCTGAAAAGGCCTCAACCCCGCACGGCGCAAGGCGTTGAACTGTTCGATAGATTTTTTTTGAGCAACCCTGGCGCAGCGCCGTTCAGGGTTTCGGGCGATAGACCCCGTCGGCCGGATCGCGACAATAATCGAGCACGGCCCCTTGCGCGCCGCCATGGCCGCGACGCCGGATTTCCTCTAGCGCGACCGTCGCTTCCCGGGTCTTCCGGTCAAGGAAGCGGTAGAGCGCAACGCCGGCGCCGATGGTCGCGATCCCGGCGAGAATTCCAGCCATTCCACCCATCTGTCGCCTCCAATCCGCCAGTTTGCTTCAGCGCCGCTAGCCGCCGAGCCCGAACCGGCCCCAAAGCGCCCGTTCCTCCAGCGCGTCGATCGCCGCGCCAACATCAATTGCGCCAGCATCAATCGCGACGACTGGCGCCGGCCGGCCGATCGCCGCCGCACCGGCGCCGCCAAGGGCCCGCAACAAGGGGGAACCGCGTGGCGATAGCCTCTTTATCCTAGCCTTTTCCCCAAAGCGGGTCTTCAGGAAATCGTCGAGGCGCCCCGTCTCGTCGACGAGACCCCGGGTCCGCGCGTCGGACGCCGTCCAGAACGCGCCTGTGAAGGTATCCTCGAAGCTGCCGTCAAGGCGATCGCCCCGGCGCTCCTTCACCAGGTCGATAAACTGCTCGTGAAGGTCCGACAGGATGGCTTCTAGGCGGGCCACGTCTTCCGGGTCTTCAGCGACAAACGGATCAAGCTGGCTCTTTGCGGCGCCGGCCGTATGCACCCTTCGCTCGATCCCTATGCGGGCGATCGCGGCGGCAAAGCCGAACCCCGCTGAAATCACGCCAATCGAACCGACGATCGAGGACTCGTCCGCAATAATCTCGTCGGCCGCAAGCGCAAGAATATAGCCGCCAGACGCGCCGACATCCTCGATGAAGGCAAGGACCGGAACCTTCTTCTTTTCCGCCGCCCGCCGGATGGCGGCGAAGATCAGGCGGGACTGAACCGGCGACCCGCCGGGCGAATTGATCGAAAGCGCAACCGCCGTCAGCCCTGATGGCTTGAACGCGCTTTCGATCAGTGGCCGAACCCGGGCGAACGACAGCCCGCGCCCGCGACTGGCGGCGCCGATCGGTCCATTGAGATCAATCACGTTTATGAGGGGGCGCTTCGGCCCGACGAAGGGCAATCGCGAGATGGCTTGCCGGGCTTGGCTTGGTAATCCGGGCATGGTTTTGGCCTGTAAGGGAATTGTATGGCGCCGAAGGAGCGCGGCGGGTCGCCTTTTAGTCGCAAATGCCGCGACTTGACCGCAAGTGAGGCAGTCACCAATGTCACGCCGATTAAGGAGACGGAAGCTTGGCGCTCGCCTTTCGAACTGACGAAGCGGCTTCGGTCGTACGCGCGGACGACGCCGATAGCGATCGGTTCATCGCTTCCGTACAGAACCTGCGCACCGCGTGCGGCGACGGGCTCGAGCGCGTTGACGACCAGATCCTCGACGCCCTTCAGTCCCCCGTGGACATGATCCCGGCCGTTGCCGGGCACCTGATCAAGTCAGGCGGCAAGCGGTTGCGCCCGCTTCTCACGCTCGCTGCGGCCGGCCTCTACGGATACGACGGCCGCGACCATGTGCGCCTCGCCGCCGCCGTGGAGCTTATCCACGGCGCCACGCTGCTCCATGACGATGTGGTCGACGAAAGCGCGCTGCGCCGCGGCGCCTCAACCGCGAACGTCATCTGGGGCAACAAGGAAAGCGTCCTCGTTGGGGATTTCATCTTTTCCAGGTCGTTCGAATTGATGGTGGCGACGCGCAATCTCACCGTGCTCGGCATTTTGTCGCGAGCGGCGGGCGTGATCGCCGAAGGCGAAGTCCTGCAGCTCGGCACCCAGAAGAACGTCGCGACGACGTTCGACATGTACCTCGCTGTCGTCGAAGCCAAGACCGCGGCGCTCTTCGCCGCAGCCGCCCATGTCGGGGCCGCAATTGCCGGCGCGCCGGCCGCGGAAGTCGAAGCGCTGCGCCGCTATGGCCTTAACCTTGGCGTTGCATTTCAACTGATCGACGACGCGCTCGATTACTCCGGCGTTGAATCGTCAATCGGCAAGACGGTCGGCGATGATTTCCGCGAAGGGAAGATGACGGCCCCGGTCGTATTTGCCCTTGAGAACGCGGACGACGAGGCCCGGACATTCTGGCGACGGACGATCGGCGGCAGCGATCAGCAGCCGGAAGATCTCGCCGAGGCGACTCGACTTGTCCATTCGTCCGGCGCAATTGAGCGCACTCGACGCGAGGCGGAACGCTACGCCGCAACCGCGCTCGGCGCGCTTGAGCTGGCGCCTGCGGGGCCCATGCGCGACGCGCTGAGCGAGCTTGCCAAACAGTCAATTGAACGGGGCCATTAGTCGTCGGAACGTCGCCCGGGCGACGACGGCGCCCTTTACCGAAAAACCCCGCCAGTCGGCCTATTCCGCGGCGCGCTGCAAGGCGCCTCGCTCCGCCATATCGCTTTCATCGGCATGCAGATCGCCATTCCGGAAGCCGGGCGAAGCAGCGGCAAGCTCCACCGGGGCCGTAGCTATCACGGTCGTTCGTCGGCGACGACGCCGCGTCCGCCATGCCGGCCGTCCCGCAGGGACGGCGATCAGGCCGCGCCTGACGCCAAGCGCCTGCAAGCCGAGATGGGCGGGCGCGAGCGCGATGGCCACGACAATGACGACCGCCCATTGACCCTGCGCCGGCAGCCTGAGCGCGGCGAAGGCGCAGATCGCGCACATCGCCGTCAATGCGAAATAGAGCGTGGCGACTTTCGCGTGGGAAAGTCCGGACCTAATGAGGACTTGATAGGCGTGTTCGCTGTGCGCCTCGGACAGGCGTTGCCCGCGCAACCCGCGGCTCACGAGAGTCAGGGCGACGTCGAACAATAGCGGCATGAAGACGATCGGCGCGAACAGCGGCGACATCAGGGCGCCGTCGATTCGCGCGGCCATGACGGCGAGCGCCGCCAGCGCGAATCCGATCGACATTGAGCCGCCGTCGCCAAGGAAAATCCGGCCAGATGGAAAATTCACCGGCAGGAAGCCAAGAATCGCCGCTGCGAGCGCGAGCGCCAGCAACGCCGTCGACCCGTCGCCACCAAGGCCGGCGCCGACCGCAATGGCGCACGCGCCGACAAGGCCTGCGAAGCCGGCCAGTCCGTTCGCCCCATCCATGAAATTGTAGGCGTTCATGAACGCCACAATCCAGAAGACTGTCAGGACAGGGCCGAAAACGCCGAGTTCCACAGTGCCGCCAAAGGGCGAAGGCGCGACTTCAAGGGCGCCGAACGTCAGGGCGAACATCGACGCGACGGCGACCTGATAGAACAGTCGGCGGCTCGCCGAAATCGGACGCCAGTCGTCCGCCAGGCCAAGAAGGAATGCGGGAATAGCGACCGACGCGAAAGCGCCGAACGCTGCCGGCCAGGGAGACTGTCGGCCGAGGAAAGACAAGGCGTAACAGGCGAGTAGCCAGGCAAGAAACACGGCGACGCCGCCCGAACGGGCGGTCGGGCGGCGATGGTTCGATCTTCCGCTCGGCGCATCCATCAGGAAATCGGACACCGCCAGCCGGCGGGCGAGCGCGAAGGCGACAACGGTCGTCGCCGCCAGCGTCGCGAGGACAAAGGCGACCGTCGCGACCGGACGATCGATAATGAGTCCGAACATGCAGTCCGCCCTGTTGCGCGCCCGCAGCATGCGCCGTCGCTGCGCTGGCTTCAAGTTGTCGAAAGTTCAGGAATTCCCGATGCTTGGCTTACCGCTTCTCAAAGGAGCTTTGCCGCGGCGGTCCACCACCCCCTGGCGGCGCCCGCCCGGGCGGCGCGGCCCGCCGCCGCGGCGGAAGCGAAAAGCGCGAACGCGGTTGCGCCGCTGCCCGACATTCGCGCGCCGATCGCGCCACGCTGGCGGCGCAGGAACTCGATCGCCTCGCCGACCGCCGGCGCCCGCGCTATCGCCGCCGGCTCCAGATCGTTGCGCGTTTCGGCGAAAAGGCGCGCGACGCCAGCAATTGTTCGCGGCGGCCGCCGCGCGAGGTTCGGTGCGGCCGGCGTGGGATTGACGTGATCGAACGCACGGAAAATCGGCCCCGTCGGCGTTGCGACGCGTGGATTGGCCAGGCAGATCCACAGAGGCGGCAACGCCGGCCCCGGCGCCAGTCGTTCCCCCGCGCCCGCGACGTCAACCGGCGTGGCGGCGAGGCAGGCTGGCACGTCAGCGCCCAGCGAAAACGCCAACCGACGCAGACCTGCCGCGCCGATGTCGAGCCGCCAGATTTTCGCAAGCGCCCGCAACGCCGCTGCGGCATCGGCCGATCCGCCGCCGACGCCCGCCGCCACCGGCAAGCGCTTTTCGAGAGTCATCCGCGCGCCTGCGATGCCGCCCCGGGTCGCGGCAAGCGCACGCGCGGCGCGCATGACAAGATTTCGCTCGGGGTCAGCGCCGGCGAGTTCGTTCGAGAATTCGCCGGTCACGCGCAGGGACAGGGCATCCGCGGGCTCGGCCGTTACAACATCCCCGCAGTCGGCAAAGACGAACAGGCTGGCGAGATCGTGGAGGCCGTCCGGTCGCCGGGGCCCGACGTGGAGGTAGAGGTTCACCTTCGCCGGGGCGCGTTCGACGACCAGCATGACCAGCTCCCTCGACTTGCCGCGCCGATACGGCGTCAGCGACGCCGCGGGGGATAGCGGAAGGGCCGTGGCGCGCCAAGCGCCCCCATTCCCCCTGAAGCCAGGCCAGCGCATGGCGGTCTCGGGGGCGAAGCTTACAGGTCCGGCGGCTCGCGTCGCGCCGGGGCGTCGCCTGGCTCGATGACTGGCCTGTTCACTGGCGCGTTGATCGGCGCGGACGTCATGATTGGCGACGTCGCCGCGTCGCTCGCCGGGCGATCGGACGGCGTTCTTTCGGACCTTGCGTCTATGCCCGGGAGGCCGGACGCCAGTTTTGCCTTTATCTTTTCCGCGTGGCCGTCCGCAGGGTCAAGTTCAAGCGCACGATCCCATTGGAACCTCGCTTCGATGCGCCGGCCAAGGCGCCAGTACACGTCGCCCAGATGTTCCGTAATCGTTGGATCAGCCGGCTCCAGCGCCGCGGCGGTCTCAAGATGATCTACAGCCTCCTGATAATCGCCAACCTGGTAGTGCGCCCAGCCAAGGCTGTCGATAATCGCGCCCGACGTGCGATCCGCCTCCACAGCCTTCTCAATCAGCTCGAACGCCTGATCCAGATTGACGCCGCGCTCAGCCCAGAGATATCCGAGATAGTTCAAAGCCGTCGGCTCCTCCGGAGAGAGCTCCACCGCCTTCTTCAGGTCGACCTCCGCAGCCGGCCAGCGGTCGAGTTTCAGGAGCGCGTCAGCCCGGGCGACGAAATACCGCCAGGCGTCAGGCGTCGGCGACGCGCCGAGCTGGTCGATCAGTTTCGTCAGGTGGCGCACGGCGCCTTCAAAGTCGCCGTTTCCGGCGGCTAGGTTCGAAAGGGCAAAGCGCGCTTCCTCCGCATCCGGATAACGCCGTGCGACCTGTTCAAGGCGGCTCATTGCTTCCCGATCGCGGCCCTGCCGCGCAAGGCCGCCAGCGATTTCGATCTGCGCCTGGACGTAATGAGGCGATGACTGAGGAATCGGCTCCAGCGCGGCGACGGCGGACGGCGCATCGTCATAGATGTTGTATATCACGCCGGCGAGGCGACGCGCCTCGGCAAGGCCTGGATCGAGGCGCAACGCCACCTGCGCCAGCGCGAGCGGCAGATTGTACCTTGGCTCGCCGACATTGAAGCCGGCGGCGTCGGCCTGCTCGCGCTGCTCGGCGAACTGCTCGAGCAGGAACGCAGCGAAGGAATAAAATGCGATTGCCGCGCCCTCTTGCGGCGTGACGTTCGAATACTCATCGCTCGCAACGCCTTTCTTCAGCCTCGCAAGGCCGGCGGCGGCAAGGCGGCGATCCGGCCCTGGCTGTCGCGTGAGCAATTCGTAGTAGCCTTCAGCGGCCTTCGGATCGCCCGAGCGTTCCAGGAACGCGCCATAAGCGGCGCGGCCAATTGGCCCACCAAGTCCGAACACGGAATTTCTGTAAGCATCCATCGCCAGCGACGTCCGTCCGCCGCGGTCCGCCATGAATGCGGCATGAAGAGGATGAAACCCCGTAAAAAGGCCGTCGATATCGGTCTGGAGCGCTTCAAGGCCCGCGTCAGCGTCTATTGCGCCGACAGCGGCCCAGGCGCGAATGATATGCGCCATCGACGCCACGAATGGCTCGTTCGACGAAAATTCAAGCGAGGCCGCGGCGGCCGGATAGTCGCCCTGCAACAGCTCTTCCGCGGCGATCGCGAGCCGCGCCAGCCCGTCGGTGTCCTCCGGCGACTCGTCGATCTCAAGGTCCCATTCCGGATCCGACTCATTCAACGCGCGCAGGCGATTGGCGTGTCCGAGCGCTGCGTCAATGTCGCCAGCCGCAAGGGAGTAAAAAAATGCCTGTCGCGCAAGTTTGCGATCGTCGTCATGGGCACCGGCGACCGCATCGAACGCCGTCGCCGCGTCGGGCACGTCGTTCTCGCGCGCCGCAATGCGGCCGACCAGGTAGCGGCCGGCAGTGGGCTGCTCAATCGGCGCGACGGGCAGCGCCGCCCCGGCATTGATCGACGACAAACTCGCGTCAATCGGAGCGCCCGGAGGCGTCGAGGCGCACGCCGCCGCAAATGCGATCGCGGCGACAACGGCGATTGCACGGTATACGGATGATCTACATGTTGGGGTAATTAGGGCCTCCGCCGCCCTCAGGGACGGTCCAAAGAATGTTTTGCGACGGATCCTTGATGTCGCAGGTTTTGCAATGAACGCAGTTCTGCGCATTAATCTGGAATCGCGGGTTTGACCCGTCGTCATCTGTCAGCACCTCGTACACGCCTGCCGGGCAATAGCGCTGGGCCGGCTCGTCATATTCAGGCAAGTTTACCGCGATTGGAATTGAAGCGTCCTTAAGCTTCAGATGGCTGGGCTGGTCTTCCTCATGATTGGTCGCCGAGAAAGAGAGGTTGGTCAGCCGGTCGAAGGTCAGGACGCCGTCGGCTTTCGGGTAGGCGGGCTTTTTGTGGTTGGCGGCCGGTTCGGTCGCAGCCGCGTCAGTCTTTCCGTGCCTTAGCGTCCCGAAAAGGGACAGGCCGGAAATGAGCTTGTTCGTCCACATATCGAAGCCGCCAAGGCTGATCGCGCCGGCCAGCGTGCCGAATTTCGACCACAGGGGCTTGAAGTTTCGCGCCCGCATCAACTCCGCGCGCACCGGCGAGTTTTCATAGCGTCGTTCGTAGCCTTCGAGCACGTCGCCCTCGCGTCCGGCGGCGAGCGCCTCGAAGGCGGCTTCCGCCGCCATCATGCCGGTCAGCATCGCATTGTGATTGCCCTTGATGCGCGGCACGTTCACAAATCCTGCGGAGCATCCGATCAGCGCGCCGCCCGGAAAGGCGAGCTTGGGCACCGACTGGAAGCCGCCCTCGGTTATCGCCCGCGCGCCGTAGGCGATGCGCTTGCCGCCCTCGAGAAGCTCCGAGATAGCGGGATGCGTTTTCAGTTTCTGAAACTCTCCATACGGATAGATGTGAGGGTTCCGGTAGTTGAGGTGAACGACGAACCCGACGGCGGCTGTGCCGTCATTGTAGTGGTAGATAAATGATCCGCCGCCGGTCGCGTCGTCGAGCGGCCAGCCGAATGTGTGGGCGACATGGCCCGGTCGCCGCTTTTCAGGCGCGATTTCCCAGAGTTCCTTCAGTCCGATGCCATACTTCTGGGGTTCGCGGCCATGGGACAGCTCGTATCGGGCAATGAGATGCTTCGACAGCGAACCGCGGACGCCTTCGGCGATCAGGACGTATTTTCCCAGAAGCTCCATGCCCGGTTCAAAAGACGGCTTTGGCTCGCCGTCCTTGCCGACGCCGACCGTCCCGACGACAACGCCCTTCACCGAGCCGTCGCCGCGAAACAGGCATTCCGAGGCGGCCATGCCCGGATAGATCTCAACGCCCATCGCCTCGGCCTGTTCGGCAAGCCAGCGACAAACATTCCCCATAGAGACGATATAGTTGCCGTGGTTCTGAAGCTCCCGCGGCAGCGCCCAGGCGGGCATAGGCAAGACGCCAGCCGGCCCAAGCAGCGAGATCGACTCGGAGACGACTTCAGTTTCCAGCGGCGCGCCGCGCGCCTTCCAGTCGGGGAAAAGCGCGTTCATGCCAACTGGATCGAGCACAGCGCCTGAAAGGATATGCGCGCCGACCTCGGACCCTTTTTCGACAACGACGACGTTTATTTCAGCGCCGTTTTGTTCGGCGAGCTGTTTGAGCCTGATCGCCGCCGACAAACCCGCCGGACCGGCGCCGACAATGACGACGTCAAACTCCATGCTTTCCCGCTCGATTTCCATGCCGTCGCCGCCGTCCATGTCGCCTCCCGTTTATGTCGCGCGCCAAGCGCCGTCGCCCTGCCTGTCCTTTTCCGGCCGCCCTGTCTGGCAAATTCGCGAGGCGAGCGCCATGATGCGCGACGCCGCGGGTAGACGCGCCCGCCCCGGGGAAAGTTCGCAAAGGGCGCTCGGCCGCACAGCAACGACCATCCTAGTTGACTGAATCAGCAAAGCAAAACGGCGCGGTCGCGCTCCTGCGGTGGTACGCGGAAATGGGGCTCGACGAGGCAATCGCCGACGCGCCGCAAGACGCGTTCGCGCGATCCGGCGCCGAGAAAGCAGCTCTCAGCGCCCGGGACCAGCGGCCAGCGGCGACAATCGGGCGAAGCTTTGGTCCCGGCATAGCGCAAGAAGACGTCGAGCCGCCAAGCCGGACGACGGCGCGGCCAAGCACGATTGTCACGACCTCCACGCCCAGCGCGGATGAAGCCGCAGCCGAAGCTGAACGGATCGCCGCAGCTTGCGCCTCCATTGACGAACTCGAAGAGGCGATCGCCGGTTTCGACGGGTGCCCGCTCAAGAAGGGCGCGCGATCGACGGTCGTGCGCGACGGGGTCATCGGGTCGGACCTCTTGGTGATCGGCGAAGCGCCGGGCCGAGACGAGGACCGCATCGGCAAACCCTTTGTCGGACGCGCCGGACAGCTCCTGGATCGGATGCTGGCGGCGATTGGCCGAACGCGGGCGGACAACACGCTCATCACGAACGTGATCTACTGGCGTCCCCCAGGCAATCGGACGCCGACCGACGCGGAAATCCTGGTCTGCCGCCCGTTTGTCGAGCGGTTCATCACGATTGCAGAGCCGAAGGCGATTGCAGTCATGGGCGGCGTCGCCCTTAAGGGACTTTCCGGCGAAACCGGGATCACCCGCGCCCGCGGCCGTTGGCGCGACCTTGAGCTTGGCGGCGCCACGCGCCCCGCGATCCCGATGTTCCACCCGGCCTTCCTCTTGCGTCGACCTGAACAGAAGCGACTCGCATGGGCGGACTTGCAGGCCCTCGACGCGAAGTTAAACGGCGGTTAACGAGACAGGCTCGATAGTCCGCCGATCGCGCCAGCGACCCCAGTCATGGAGTACTCCCGCCCGATGGTCTCGACGTTCTTCACCACCCAGCTTCGTCGGTTTGCCCGGTTTGCCCCTGGAGTCGCGATCGGCGTCGCTCTCGCCTTCGGGGTCGCTGTCCAGAACGATGCGGCGGCCAATGAAACGTTTACGCCAAAGGTGTTGAGCGCGGCCGACGCCGACCTCTACCGCGACATTTTCGACTTGCAAGTCGACGGGGACTGGCGCGCCGCCGACGCCAAGATCAAGGCGCTCACCGATCGCGTCCTGATGGGCTACGTCCTCGAACAGCGCTACATGCATCCGACGGCCTATCGCTCGACATATGACGAGTTGCGCGCATGGCTGTCGTCCTATGCCGACCATCCGCAAGCTGACGGGATATACCGGCTGGCCCTTAAACGGCGGCCGAGGGGCGCGAACGCCCCGGTGCGGCCGATTGCGCGCAGCTGGCGCGCCGCGCCGGATTGGGAGCTGCCGCCGTCGCTGGTTGAAGACTACGCCAAGGTCGGCGAACCCCAGGCGAAGCGAATTGAAGGTCGGGTTCGGTACCTCTGCAAGCGCGAAGAAGCGCTGACAGCGCTGGACGAAATCGACGGTCACCTGCGGGCCCGCCGCATTACGGTGAGGCAGTACGACCGCATGCGCTCGTGGATCGCGGCGAGCCTTTACTTCCAGGGGTACCTGGCGAAAGCGCGCGAGATCGCCATCGAAGCAGCAGCCCAAAATGGCGAGGTCGCCGTACTCGCCCACTGGATTGAAGGACTGATCGCCTATCGCGAGGGCGATGTTCGAGGGGCGCTGTCGGCCTTTGATGCAATGGCCGCAATCGAGCACCAGGAAGACTCGCTGCGCGCCGCGGCGGGCTTCTGGGCGGCAAGGGCAGCCCTCGCGGCCGGCGCGCTCGACCGGGTCGCGCCGAACCTTGAAATCGCCGCAGCGCGACCGCTGACGTTTTATGGGCAGCTGGCGCTGTCCCAGCTTGGTCGCGATCACGTATTCGACTGGACCCCGCCATCAATGACGGAAAGTCAGTTCACGGTCTTCGCCGCCGACTTTCCGGAAACGCGTCGCATCGTCGCCTTGAAGGACGCGGGCCGCGACGCCGACGCCGACCTGGAGCTGCGACGGCTGCATGGCCGGGCCAAGGACGCATCGAACGCGACGCTTCTCGCGCTCGCCGCCGCACTCGATTTGCCGGCCGCCCAGATCGATATCGCGCTCGCGGAGAACGATGCAACGTATGCCGCAGGCCTGTTTCCCGTGCCGAGTTTTCAGCCTTCTGACGGTTTCAAAACGGACCGCGCAGTGCTCTATGCGCTTATCCGCCAGGAATCGAAGTTCAAGCCCGAGGCCAAGAGCAGGGTCGGCGCCCGCGGCCTGATGCAGGTGATGCCGCGCACCGCAAGTTATGTCGCAAAGGACCGGCGGCTGGCGACCAGCGCCGGGCGCGACCTTCTTTTCGATCCGGGCCTCAACCTGAAGATCGGCCAGATGTACGTAAACTACCTGCTGGAAGCGATCGACGATGGCGACCTGTTTGAAGTGGCGACGGCGTATAATGGCGGCCCTGGCAATCTTCGCCGCTGGAAGGCGCAACTCGGGATAGACGATCCGTTGCTCTTTATCGAGAGCATTCCGAATTCGGAAAGTCGCGACTATGTGGAAAAGGTCCTGACGAACATATGGATCTACCGTCAGCGCCTGGGACAGCCGACGCCTTCGCGCGACCGTGTCGCGGCAGGCGAGGCGCCTGTCTACGAAGCGCTCGACAAGCTGATCGAGGATGCGCGTTAGGCGAGCGACGCCTATTCGAGGCCCATCACGCCAAGGATCGCCGGCCCCAGGATCACCGAGAACAGCACAGGCATGAAGAAGCCGATCATCGGCACGGTGAGCTTCGGCGGCAATGCAGCCGCCTTCTTCTCCGCTTCCTGCATGCGTTCGATCCGGCTTTCCTCCGCCAGCACGCGCAGCGACTGGCCGAGCGGCGTGCCGTATTTTTCAGACTGGACGAGCGCAGTTGTCACCGCCTTGACGCACTCAAGGCCGGTCCGTTCCGCAAGATTCATGTAGGCCTGGCGGCGTTCCTGCAGATATGAGAGCTCAGCCACTGTCAGGCCGAGCTCTTCGGCCAGATCCGAGCACCCCTGCCCGACTTCGCCGCTCACCTTCGCCAGCGCGAGTTCGATAGACATGCCCGATTCAACGCAGATCAGCAGCAGGTCGAGGCTGTCCGGCCAGGCGAGCTTAATCACCTGCTGGCGCTTTTGCTTGATGTTCTGGAGATAGATCACAGGCAGGTAGAAACCCGCGAAAAAGCCGAAGAATGTCGCAATCAGCTTGCCAAAACTGTCAAGGTTCATCGCGCCAACGACGTACACGTATATACCGGTCAGGGTCGCAGTCAGGAATGGAAGGCCAAGCCGCACCGCCATGAAGGTGATAACCGCCTTTTCGCCGCGAAAGCCGGCCTGCATAAGCGATTTACGCGCCTCGCCTGCATCCATGATTTCGAAAAAGCGAAGGTTTTCGGCAATCTGTTTCAGGGCGCCCTGGGGCGTTGAGCGAAGGCTCGTCTTTTTCGCAAAGCTCGCCCGTTGCTGCTGGCGGAGCCGCTCGCGATAGTCGGCGACATTCTTCATCCGCTCGGCGAGTCGGTCCTTCACAAGGAACGGTTCAACGAGCGTATAGACCGTCGCAATCGCGGCCAGCGCCACGAGAAGCGAAATCTGGAATTGGCGATCGGTTACGAGATCAATGAAGCCGCCCATCGCGCTATACCTTGATTTGCGTCATGTTCCGCATCACGACGATGCCGAGGGTAAACCAGAAGCCGGCCGCGAGCAGGATAAAGTTGCCAGGCTTCGTCACGAAGAGAGGATCAAGGTAGTCCGGCGAGGCGACCTTGACGGCGCCCATGACCAGGAACGGCAGCGCGCCGATGATCATCGCTGACGCCTTCGCTTCGGCGGACAGCGCCTTGATCTTGCCTTCCATGTTCTTTCGGCCGCGCAGCACGCTGGCAAGGTTGCCAAGCGCCTCGGCGAGGTTGCCGCCTGTCTGTTGCTGGATCATCAGGACGATGCCAAAGAACCGCACCTCCGGGAGCGGCATGCGTTCGTGCATCCGGTCGAGCGTTTGCTCCAGCGTCAGGCCGATGCGCATTCCTTCTGTCAGCTGATGGAATTCCTCGCTGACGGGCTTCGGGGCCTCGGTTGAAATGATCTTGAGGCATTCGTTGACCGGCAGGCCGGATTTCACGCCGCGAACGATGACGTCGATCGCATTCGAGAATTCCTGGCCGAACTTTTTCTGGCGGCGTTTCCGTGCGAACGCGATGAACCAGCGCGGCAGGCCGAGGCCGCCGATGAAGATGAATCCAATCGTCACATAGATCTGCTGGCCGGAAATGACGCCGATCAGTCCAAGCGCCGCCGCAAGAACCGCCGATCCAATGTAGAATTGCGGCACCGTGAACGTCAGGCCCGCCTGCTCGAACTGTTGCTCAAGCGAATAGCGCTTCTTCTTCTTGGCTTTCTGGTTCTGCTCTTCGACGCGCGACAGCGCCTCGGCCACTTTCCGGCGTTTCTCGCGCTGGATGGATTCATTTGCGGCCGAAGCCGACGCGCGCTTGGCGTTGCCGCGGCTGTCGAGCGCGGCAAGGCGCTTGTTGGAGCGCTCCTTCGGGGTTGGCGCGAACATCGCGCCAGCGACGGCCGCAACCGCCAGCAGAATGAGACCGCCGAGAATTATGGCCTGCTGATCCATCGCGAGCCCTACCCTTGCGCCGCATCCAGCGCTTCAGCGAGATCCTGGTCGCGGCCATAGTAGCGAGCGCGGTCCCAGAACGCGGGACGGGCGATGCCGGTCGACTTGTGACGACCGATGATTTTTCCAGCGGCATCCTCGCCAGACATATCGTACACGAACAGGTCTTGCGTGATGATGGTTTCGCCTTCGGTTCCGAGCACTTCGGTTATGTGCGTAATCCGGCGCGAACCATCGCGAAGGCGCGCCGCCTGAACGATGATGTCAATTGAACCAACAATCATTTCACGAATTGTCTTTGACGGAAGGTTGTAGCCCCCCATCGTGATCATCGATTCAATGCGTTGCAGCGCTTCACGCGGGCTGTTTGCGTGCAGCGTGCCCATGGAGCCGTCGTGGCCCGTGTTCATCGCCTGGAGAAGGTCGAAAGCCTCAGGGCCGCGCACCTCGCCGACGATAATGCGTTCAGGACGCATGCGGAGACAGTTCTTGACGAGGTCGCGCATTGTGACCTCGCCCTGTCCTTCAAGGTTTGGCGGCCGGGTTTCAAGACGGACGACATGCGGCTGCTGCAACTGAAGTTCCGCCGCGTCCTCGCAGGTGATGACGCGTTCGTCGAGTTCGATGAATCCGGTCATGCAGTTCAGAAGCGTGGTCTTCCCGGAGCCGGTTCCGCCCGAGATAAGCGTATTGATCCGGCAGGCGCCAATAATTTCAAGCACCCGCGCGCCCTCTGGCGATATTGAACCGAAGTCGACGAGATTGCCCATCGTCAACTTGTCTTTCTTGAACTTCCGGATCGTGAGGGCCGGCCCGTCGATGGCGAGCGGCGGCGCGATGACGTTGACGCGAGACCCGTCAGGCAGGCGCGCGTCGCAGATCGGGCTCGCTTCGTCGACCCGGCGGCCGACCTGGCTGACGATTCGCTGACAGATGTTCATCAGCTGCGCATTGTCGCGGAATCTTACGTTCGTAAGCTGGATCTTGCCGCTGACTTCGATGAAGACGCGGTTGGCGCCGTTGACCATGATATCGGCGATATCGTCACGCGCAAGCAATGGCTCAAGCGGACCATAGCCGAGAACGTCGTTGACGATGTCCTGGATCAGGTTTTCCTGTTCCGCAATCGACATCTGAACGTTCTTGATCGAGATGATCTCGTTGATGATGTCGCGGATTTCGTCGCCGGCGGCTTCTGTGTCGAGCTGCGCAAGTTGCGACAGATCGATCGTGTCGATCAGTGCATTGAAGACCGCCGATTTCGTCCGGTAGTAGTCGTCCGAACGGTCGGCCACCGCGATGGTTTCCAGCTTCGGCGCCGCCTGCTTCTTTGGCGGCGCGCCGGTTTTCGGCGGCGGGGTCGATTTCGTTTTTTCTGACTTGGGTTCAGCCGCCTTTTTCGCAGCCGGTTTCGGCTGCGCCTCGATGGCGCCCTCGCCGGTTCTGCGACCGAACATACTCACCTCTAACGCTTGAACAATTTGGCGAAGTCAAACCCGCTTCGCTTCTGGAGCGTTTCCGTCCGCCCAAGAAGGACCTGCGTCAGATGGCTCAACCCCTGCGCGGCCTTCGTCTTGGGGCCTACTTCCTGAATTGGCGCGGCGTTCGTCGCCGCCGTATGGAAGAGCTGGGGCTCCCAGTTGACGACGCAGATCGGATCGAGTCCCACATGTTCAGCATACTGCTCCGGCTGGACGGACGAGTTCTTTGCGTCGTACTGATTGATCACCAGCTTTGGCGCGCCGTCGTTCGGACGGGCGCTGGAGATCACGTCAACAAGATTCTTCGTGTTTCGGAACGCCGCAAGGTCCGGCGTTGTCGTGATGATGATTTCGTCAGCGGTCTGCAACAGTCGCTTCGACCAGGCCGTCCACACATGCGGAATGTCGACAACGATCGTCGGGGCCGCGCTGCGCACGACATCGACGACCGTTTCGAACGCCTGGTCGGAAAGTTCGTAGTCCCGGTCGAGGAGATTCGGCGCCGTAAACAGGCTCAGGCGATCCGTATGCTTTTGAAGCAGCCGGTCCAGCAGCACCGCATCGAGGCGCTCTGGCGAAGCCAGCGCTTCGAGCAGGCCGGACGTGGGGTCCTGTTCGAAGTCAAGGCTTGCCGTGCCGAACGGCAGATCGAGGTCGAGGATAACCGTATCGCTTTCGAGCCTTTCGGCCGCGCACCAGCCGACATTGTGCGCGATTGTCGAGGAACCGACGCCGCCGCGTGCGCCGACAAACGCCAGCGTCTTGCCGATCGGCGGCGCCGATGGATCAACGTAGAGGGACGAAACCGCGCGAATGATCTGGAGAGGAGAGTGCGGATTGACAATGTATTCACTGATGCCGGTACGGATCAACTCCCGGTACAGAGTGATGTCGTTCACGCAGCCAATTACGATCACTTTCGTCGACGGATCGCATACTTCAGCTAGCTGGCCGAGGAGGGACAGGAGCTCCTGGCCGCCGGACAGCGTTTCAAGAATGATCAGGTTCGGCGTTACATTCGTCTGGAAGTGGTCGACGGCCTTCGGGATGCCGCCCATGTGCATCGTCAGGTGCGTCTTGGAAAGGCGCCGATCAATCGCGGCTTGCTCAAGCAAGGCGGTCGTCTCATCGGATTCGCAAAAGGCGTGGATAGAAATCCGCGGCACCGGCAAATGATCGGCGTCGGAGCTGACGATTTCCTCGATGCCGTGGTTCGGCGCAACGACTGTCGCCGTTGACCGCGAGACATTCGCCGCCGCTGTGGCGCGAAGGGTATCGAACTCCGTCGCCGCTTCGCTTGCCGATGGCACCGGCGAACGATCGGCATTCGCCGATGCGCCGCGCTCAATCATGTTGGCCATTGCGTGGCTGTACGGATCTTCGTCATCGCGAATGGCGAGGGCATCGGCGCGATCGGCCGAAGCAGCTTCGTCCTCTGCGAGGTCTAGGTCGTCCGATGGGAAATCGTCCCCGAGATCATCCAGGTCTTCAAGATCGTCGAGATCATCGAGATCGTCGAACGCCTCCTCCCCGAGGGCCGCGAGCTCTTCGTCGGACAGCTCCTCGTCGAACCAGGAGTCGTCCTCCAGCCCCTCGAAGTCCTCGGCCCCGGCCGCCTTGCTTGCGGTCACGGCGCTGTCGTCCCGCTTTGCGCGGGCGCCAGTCAGCTTGACCAGATACTTTGCGGCATTCGTCATGCCTTTCTCCTTCGCAAACCCGCGTTCGACGGGCGCCTCGCCCTTACTGTGAAACCTGCGCTTCGATGTCGGCGCTCTTCTCAGAAGACGTGTCCTCGCCCGCACGGAACGCGCGCACCCCACGGATCCGAATTGCCGAATCCGGCTCGGTCATGTCCGCCGGAACATAGAGTTCCCGCGGGTCGACGATCATCGCCGCCAGATTGTTCTGCGTTGCGCAGCCGAAATTGGGCGATCGCAGGTTTTTGTAGTCGCGCTCACGAATGCCCTCCCACACGCCGCAGGCGCTTGGCGTAGCAATATAGTGGGTATACGAAAGGATGTACGAATCCTGGGCCCCGGCGGAGCGGGCATAGCCCGAGCGCTGGGTGGATCCGGCCGGCAAGCCGGCTTCATAAAGTGACTTTTCCACCTTGGCGGCGAATGCGTCGACCGCCCGGTCGTCAACCCCGACCGGCGAGGTCAACGCGATAGGGCCATGCCCCTTGTCCTGATAGGCCGCGGCGAAGGCGCGGATGCGCGCGTGATCGACCTGGGACAGCTGGCCGCCGGCGGATGGCGACAGCGTCAGCGTTACGGTCTGGCTGTCGACGCTGATCGGGTGCTGCTCGGCGACCGTGATGGCGTCGCTCGCCGTGTTCTTGTAGGCCGCGCATCCCGCGCCTGCCAGGAGCGCCAACATGACGGTCGCGCTACGAAGATGACGTTCATTCAGCATGCGACATAACCTCAATCAAGAATGAAACCGAGCGGGCCCTGAAGCGTCTTTTCCTCTACGCCGGATCCGGCCAGGCCATAGGTTGCCGATAGTTTTCCGAGCAGGATCGACTGCGCGTCCGTCGCAACGACAAAGCCTTTTGACGGATCCGTCAGCTTGCTTTCCTGGGTCGGCGAGACGATGTAGGGCGTCGCGATGATGACCAGTTCGGTTTCGGAATTCTGATAATCGCGGCTCCGGAACAGCTGCCCGAGAATGGGAACGTCCATGATTCCGGGGATGCCGTTCATTGTCTGGCGCATGTTTTCCTGCAGCAGTCCGGCCATCACAAGGCTGCCGCCTGAAGGTAGTTCGACCGTTGTTTCCGCGCGCCGCACGGTGAATGCCGGAATTGTCAGGCCGCCATTGTTGATGATCACCGGGTCCCCCGGGGGCGTACCCTGTTCGCGCGCCACCGGATCCCCGACGATCGGGATGCCAGGCACTTCGCCGGCCGCGACCGAAGCAAGGTTGACCACTTGGTCCGGCACGCCGTCGCCATTGCTGTCGATCAGCTGGAAGTCATCTTGCGGCGCCGGCGTTCCAGGCGTCCCAGGAATAGTAATAGACTGACTCGACAGGCTGAAATTGTTCGCCGACGTAATCTCGCTTACTTCGGTCGACACCTTGATGTTGATGCGGCCCTTGTCGAGCACGAGCGGCGTAAAGCCCAGGCCGACGCCAAACTGCTTGAATTCGATGGTGATGACGTCATCACGCTGATTGATTGGTATCGGGAACTCGCCGCCAGCCAGGAAGTTCGCCGACTCGCCGGAGACCGCGGTCAAGGTAGGTTCGGCAAGCGTCTTCACAAGGCCGATCTGTTCGAGTGCGCGGAAGGTCAGGCCTACATTTGATCCGTTCGAGCCAATCTGGCGCAGGGCGTTCAGCGCAAGGCCGGACGACGCAACGCCGGCGCCGAATGTCGACGCGGTTGCATTGATGGCGGCGTTCGAGAGAGCGGCAATGCCGTTCACGTCGACGCCGAGTTGCTTGATCACCGAGCGCTGCATCTCAACAACGCGCACTTTCAGCATTACCTGCTCGCGCTGGCGGATTGACATCATCGGAATGACTTTTTCCTCGTCGTCGACAAAGCGGCCGGCGATGTCCGCCGCCGTCGCCGCTTGGGCGCTCGACTTCACCGACCCTTTGAGGATGATGTTGTCGTTGATCGCTTCGGCGGTAATGCGCGAGTCCGGCAGCAGGCGAGCGAGCAGGTCGTTCAGCACATCGACGTCCCGCTCGACCTGAATTTCGAGGTTCAGTATCTGACGGCCCTGCCCATCAAAGAAGAAGGCGTTTGTCTGACCGACATCGAGCCCGAGAAGGTAAACCTTGCGAGAGGACCGGACGACGGCGTCGACGACAGACGGTTGCGAAACGAGCACGTCCGCCGCCGCGCGAGGCAGCGTCACCACCGCGGCTTTGTTCAACGGCAGCACGATCGACCGGGAAGTCTCCGCGTCACCGCCGAAATCAATGACCGATCCGGACTGCGCGAGCGCGCTCGCCGCGCCGGCGAATGCAATCCACAAGCCGCCAAGGCCGGCGCACGCCGCCCGGACGGCGCCATGTAGGGACGATGAATGGCCAGAGTTCTTCATGCAGTTTCTCCCGCGATCATTCATCGCGCAAAAATCCTTCCCAGATCCGCCTACGATCGTCCGTAGCGAATTACGTCCACATTCGTGTTCTTGCGTTCCGTGATCGGCTCTTTCGGCTCAAACGCGCTTCTGAGAGCCAACGAGATCTGTCCGCGAGAATTCCGTGCTGTGATGAAATATGCCGCGGCGTCCGGCGACAGCTCCAGGGTCGCCGTCGCGCCGGCTATGTGCGGCGTCTCGGCGTCTTCCGAGTAGTAAGCGTCGATCGCGAGAATCTTTACGTCCTCAAGCAGGAGGTCGAATTCCGTATCGTTGGTGATTTCATTGGGCGCCGTGTAATAGACGTCGACCCGGTCGCCCGGCAGGATAAACCCGCCGGAAGCTGTTTCGGCGGTTACGCGGGTCGTGATGGCGCGCATGCCGGGCGCGAGCAACGCCGACATCATGCCGCCAGCGCCGGGCCGAACGATCTTGCCGTCGATGATCGGCTCGCCTTCAACAATCAGTGTACGCGCAACCGCTTCGGTCAGCTCTTCCATCGAAACCGACCCTTCCTTGAGGTACAGCGGCGAAAGAGTCTTTTCAGGCCATTCCACCCATTTCAGATTATCCGGGTTCAATCTATCGCCGCGATGCAGTTCGGCGTCGGCGACAAGAACGCGAACGGTCTTTTCTTCGATGCGCTGAATGACTTCCACCGGCGCATCTTCGGACTGGTTCATCGCAACAAAAAAGGCGATGCCTCCGGCGATGAGCGCAACAGCAAGACCGATTAATCGAGGAGCGTTCATATCGACACAACCGTTGTTTCAATCGCGCCGCACGAAAGGCGCTTTTTCCCGGCGCCACTCTTAAGGAAAGTCCTCAAGAACGCGTTAACCTGACCCGTTAACCAGCAAATGCCATTTTGAAGAACGGCGTTTGCGAAAAGGTCATCAATCCGCCAATCGAGATGGCGACGCCGTAGGGCAGTTCGTTTTGATTCTGGTGCATGCGAAGGATCCAGGGCGCATGCGCATAGACCGGCAGCACCGGAGTTCGACGAAACGCGAGGATAATCAAGGCGAATGCGCCGCCCGCAATTGCGGTCGCCGTCAAGTATTCGATATACTGATGAAGGCCGATCCATGGCGCGCATGCGGCGAAGAGCTTTGCATCGCCGCCGCCGAAAAATCTTGCTGCGAAGAGGGCGAAGCCCGCGACGAGAACGATGGCCCCGAGAATCAGACCCTCGACCATGACAGACGCCGGCGCGCCGAGTGAGACGCCCGCCGCGACATAGGCAAACAGAAGCGACGCAGAGACCCAGTTCGGGATCTTGAAATCGTGAAGATCAGTGGCCGCCGCAATAAGAAGCGCGGCGGGAAACGCCGCCAGAAACAGATAGCTTGCCAAAACCCACCTCCACGCCTTGTCCCGTCCCTTGGCGTCGCCGAAACTAGGGTGCGGCCCTTTAAGAATTAGTTAGACACGATCGGCCAATCGGCCGTTGGCGCTTGACGGCAAACAAAAAAAGGGGCCCGAACGGGCCCCTCTTGAGAAGCAGGAGCGGCTTTTCGGCCACTCCGCTCCGTGTCGCAATTAACGCTTGTCGAGCGTCGAGGAAACTGACGAGAAGGTTTCGTTCAGCTCGGTGCCGAGCGCGCGAACGCCGGCGATGACGGCGACGCCGACGAGCGCGGCGATGAGGCCGTATTCGATCGCCGTGGCGCCGTTTTCTTCCTCGAGGAACTTCTTAATCAGAGCTTTCATGGTCGACTCCTGAACTAGCTAGTTGCTTGCTTGCGCTGCCTACAGGGGCCTCCCCCTTTCTGGCGTGGTCGACAATGACCGAAAGTCCTTAAACGGCGCTGAAAGAACGTCCTTAACGAACGTGAAATAAAATTGATTGAATTATCAGCTTGCCAATCGTCGGAGTTCGTCAATATCCGTGATTGCTAACCCCGGGTAATCGCGGCGAGCGACGCCCGAAGCGATCAGCGCCGCAATCGCCGCCGCGGTCTGGCTTTCGTCGACCCTTGCTCGCTCGGCAAGCTCCCGGTGCTTGGGCATCTTCGCAATTCGCCACTGGCCCTTGTGCACCTCGGCCCAGTCGAGCAATGCGGCATGAATTCGTTGCCGCGCGGACGCTTCCGGCGCGATGAGGCCGATGTGCCGCTCCGCCGCCTTGCGGGCGAAATAGACTAGCAGTTCGCGCGCCAGCTCTGCGTCCTGGTTGATTGCGCCCTTCAGCGCTGATGTTTCGAGCGCAGCGATTTTCGTTTCGCCATCCGCGGTAAGGACGGCGCCGTCAGCGGGGTTCATTCCGCTGATGGCGATTGCAAGACCGTACTGGTCGCCCGCCCGGCTGCGCTCGACGATCATGGAGCCGCTATCGCCATCGACGCGGGCGGCATTGATTCCGCCGGCGATGACGATAAAGAACTCGGCGCCGTCAAACTGCCCATGGGCGGAGATCGTTTCGCCATCCGCGTACTCATGAATGACCGCGGCGCTGATGAGAGTCTCCAGGGTCGCTTCCGGAATGCTCGAGAAAGCTTCAATGGATCGAACGCCATCGGCAATCTCGGCGTCAGGCGGCAAATCAACTTCGCCGAGGGCGGTCATGTCCCGTTTCCCGTGTTGCGTTGCGGTTCGTGATGCAATCATTGCTTGTTCTTGTTTCACGCAGGTAAAGGCGCGCGTATCAAAATGCGGGAAATGGAAGACCGGTCCGACGACCCTTCGCATCGCTCTTAAGCGTTCGTTGACGGGAAATGGCGATACTCCGACCAAGTATTCGGCCAGGAGACGCCAAATGACGCTTCGCAAGAATCTCGTTCGCTCGGCCGCATGCGCCGCGATCTGCCTCGGAGGCGGCGCGAGCGCCGGCGAGGTCTGGCTAACGATGGATTACGTCAAGCCGTTCGAACTGACGCGCGAGGCCGGCCAGATCATCGTCGGAAATCCGGGGATCGCCGACGTCCAGGTTCAGGACTCCACCCATCTTCTCCTTTACGGGAAGAGCCCGGGCACGACAAACATGTACATCTATGATGCAAACGGCGAGCGCCTCGACAACTTGATCGTCCGTGTGCAGGCGCTGGGCGAAAACGTCCTTGTGCTTCAGGAGGGCGCGGCCGAACGCACGACCTTCAATTGCATGACCGTCTGCGAAACCACCGTCACGATCGGCGATGGCGAGGCGTTCATTCAGACCTCCGGCCAGATCAACCAGAAGTTCCAGCAGGCGTCGGTTGGCGCGAACAACTAGTTCGTCCTTCGCGCTGTGCTCTATCGGTCTTTGGCCTCGCCGTCCGCGAACCGGTAAATTCGCGGCCGTTCGTGAGGCAGCAGCATGTCACGGCAATGCCGGTCGATGGATCGCGCTCGACGTTCATTGAGCGGCGATCCCTCCTTCAGCTCAATATGCGCGATCAGTCGATCGAAGCCGCCCGAATGCCGTCCCACTTCTATGCGGCAGGTCGAAACGTCCTCATGGGCGCCGATAACCGCTGCGATCCTGTCGGGAAAAACGTTCACGGCGCCAATCTGCACCGCGCCATCGCGGCGCGCGCCAAGATTGAAGGTGCGCGCTTCCTGCCATTCTATAAGGTCCGGCGTTTCGATTGGCGCCGAGCGCCCATCAGCGAAACGTCGTACCACTGCGTCGCCTTCGCGTTGCATTGCCTCAAAAAGACGAAAGGGTTCGCCCGGCGAGTCGCGCCACCCGATAAGCCCCGTCTCAGTTGATCCGTAGACTTCTCGTTGCGCGCTAAAGCCTTTGTCGCGCATGTCCTTGGCAAGCTCGCGGCTCATAGCTTCGCCAAAATAGACCGCCATGACATTATCCGGCGCGCGGGCGCCTTCCTGAATGAGATATCGCCAGAGCGACGGCGTCGCGACGACGACGTCGCCAAAGCTTAGCGTCTTGTTCAACTTTTCGGGCGACATGCCGCGCATATCCAACGCTTCGATCTGTTGCAGGTTCGGCGTCAGAACGGTCAGGGTGAAGCCCAGCAGCGAATGCGGCGACACGAACGAAAGAAGTCGACGGCGGCCATAGGTCAGGCTCGAGACGGCGGCGGCGTCCGCAAAGATGTCGGAGGCGGCGTGGCGGGCGACAACGCGCTGGTCGCCGCGACCGGCCGCCACAAAGGTCAACTCGGTCAAGCGGCGGCGACCGGCGTGCGCGAGCGCCGCGCTCCACCCGCCCAGCGTGGCCGTCGGGCCGTGCGCCATGTCGAGATCGCGCCATCCGAAAAATTCCTTTGCGCGCAGGGCGCAGCCGTCGCGCTCGGCATCATTGAGATTCAGGCCGTCAGCGCCAAGAGGCGCGTCAAACAACGTCGAGGCGAATGACATGCCGTCGATCTGACGGCGAAACCGGAACGCAAGTTCGTCCAGCGTTAGCGCCCCGACAATTGCGGCCACCTGTTCCGGGAATAGCTCGAACGCCTTCATCGAAGTTCCAGTCCTTTGACGGGCATGAAAACGCCTGACGCCGCACGCACGATATCCTGTCGCGCCGCAGATCGAAAAGCCGACGTCGCCAAGTGGCGCAACAGGGCGAATTGGAATAGACGCTGACAACTAATGTCGGGATTGCGATGCAGGTCAACGAGTTTGAAGATGGCGACCGAAGAACGCCGCCGCCGGTCATCCGCACTGGCGGCGCCGGGCGCGTGTTCTATTTCGTGGCGACCGCTGGCTTGCTTTTCTATTTCGGGCACGTTGCGCGCGGCATTCTGATTCCGGCGATCGTCGCGGGCTTCGCCTGCTTCCTGATCTTCACGCTGAAGGAGCTGGTGCGCAAAACGCCCCTCGTCGGCAAGCATCTGCCGAATTTCTTCGCTTATATTTTTGCATTCGGGCTTATCGTCTCGGCGACGATCTTGTTTATCGAAATCGTGCGCGACAACGTCAACGAATTCATTGAAGCATGGCCGCAATACGAAAAGGCGCTGAAAGAAATCTCCGAAACCGGGATTACCTGGCTGCGCGGCAACGGGCTGATCGCGGATGATTTTGTCGGCGGCGTGGAACAGGTGCGCGCGAGCGCGTTGAGCCTCATACAGCCAGTTCTGCGCGAAATCGGCGCGGTCGCGCAATCGCTCGCGTCAAACTCGATCACGGTCCTTCTTTATACGGTATTCATGTTGCTCGAACGCGGGCGGATTTTCCGGAAGATCGCGCTGCTAAGCCACGATGACGGACGACGCGAAGCAGTGAACGAGACCATTTCCGATATCGCCGCGATGGTGCGCCAATACATCACCGTCAAGACACTGACGAACCTGACAACGGCCGCGGCGAGTTTTGGCGTCCTGAAACTGATCGGCGTCCAGTTCGCCGGCTTCTGGGCGCTCTTGATCTTCCTCCTGAACTACATCCCCATCGTCGGCGCGATCGCCGCGAACGCATTGCCGGTCGTCCTGGCGCTGGTGCAGCCCGAGGGTGGCGGGCTACAGAAAGCGGCAATGACGCTGGTGTCGCTCGTCGCGCTGGAGCAGACAATGAGCTCTGTGATTGAACCGCGGTTGATCGGCCGCAGCCTCAATCTCAGCCCGCTGGTGATCCTGCTGTCGTTGGGCGTATGGGGCGCTTTATGGGGCTTCGCCGGCGCGCTGCTCGCCGTGCCGATGACCGTTACCGTCATGATCATCCTGACCCAGCTGCCCGCAACTCGCCCGATCGCCATCCTGATGTCGGAGAACGGCAACATCGCGCCTATCCGACATGGTCGACCTGCGGCGTCTGCGGAAGACGGCTCGGAAACGGGTTGACGCCGCCGCTCTCCCCGCGACGGCGCCAGCGCCCTTTCAACGAGCTTTTTTCAACGTCAACAGGCTCGACAATGCAACTGTCGAGATGATCCCCATGTATGCGCCGATGAAAGCGGTGATTAATTCGGTGCCAGTCATTCCAACCTCTCCCCAGAGTTCGATCGTCGGCTATTCGACGCCATCAAGATGAAATCGAAATGGGGCGGTCGCGGCGGGAAAGTAAGGCCTTTGGGTGTCACTTTGAGGCGATGTTGCGACACGCTGGCCGAAAGATGCGCCGAACCGATTCAGATTGGTGACGATCGGCGCTTCTGAAGGCGATCCAAGCAACAGAATTGCTAGGAGCGCGCGCAGTCGTTCCCGGATGGCCGGCCTATTGCCCTGCGACGCCGAGCAAGGCCTCGCGAACAACCTCGCCAATCAGTCCGGCTTCTTCGGCGCGCCCCGACCCTTTGCGCCAGGCGACGCCGATCCGGCGGGACGGCGTTGGCGGCTCCAGCGGCCGCGTTTCAAGGCCGGAAGCGGCCGCGAAGCCGGCGTTCACCGCCATTTGCGGCAGAAGGGTCGCCCCGAGGCCGGCCTGGACCATTTGCGCCAAGGTAAACAAGCTTGTTGCGCCAAATGCAGCGGCAGATCGCGGATCCTGAAGTTTACAGGCGGCGAGCGCATGGTCGCGCAAGCAATGCCCGTCTTCCAGGAGCAGCAGGCGAACGTCATTGAGGGCGTCGAACGGGACTACCCGATCGTTCAACAGGGTATGGCCTGGCGCCGCGGCGACGACAAAAGCATCGTCTGCCACATCAATCGCCTCGATGCCCGGCAGGTCGTAAGGCAGCGCGAGTATGACCGCGTCCAACTGCCCGGAGGCCAATTGATCCGCCAGTTTCGCGGTCAGATCTTCGCGAAGGTAGAGCTCCAGTTCGGGGTACCGTTCGCGCAGGATCGGCGTGGCGACAGGCAGCAGGAACGGCGCGATTGTCGGTATGACCCCGAGCCTGAAATGGCCTTCGAGCGGCTGGCGGGCGCCGGCGCTGCGGGCGATATCCTCGGCGATCGCAAGCAATTTGAGGGACCGGGAGGCGACTTCTTCGCCCGCAGGCGTCAGTGAAAAGCTCCGGGTCGATCGGTCGACCAGCTGCTGGCCTAGCAAAGTCTCAAGCTCTTTTACGCCCGACGAAAGCGTCGATTGGGAAACGAAACAATCCTCCGCCGCCTTTGAGAATGACCTTCTTCGAACGAGAGCGTTGAAGAACTGGAGCTGACGAATGGTCGGCAAGGCCAACATGACGAAATGATCCCCTGTCTGGCGTCCACATCGATCCCTGATACGCAATACATCGACCGGATCGATCACCTCGTCCACCATTATCTATTTGAACTATTTCTCATCCTCGCTACATCACGGCGCGTAGAAGCCGTGGTGGCGATATCGTCCCACGCGATCACGGTGGTCACGACGAAATTCTTTCAGAACAGGAGATTTACATGCTCGGTGTAGGCGACAAACTTCCGGACTTCGAAGTCGTAGGCGTTAAGCCCGGCTTCAATGCCCATGAAGAAAAGGGCGCGTCGGCGTTCGAACCGATCACTCAGGACAGCTTCAGCGGCAAATGGAAGGTCATCTATTTCTACCCGAAGGACTTCACGTTCGTTTGCCCGACCGAAATCGCGGAATTTGGCCGCCTCGCGAAAGAATTCGAGGACCGCGACGCAATCGTCATGGGCGGGTCGAGCGACAATGAGTTCGTCAAGCTCGCCTGGCGTCGCGACCACCCGGATCTTGACCGCCACCCGGCCTGGCAGTTCGCGGACACCACAGGCGCGCTGATCGATGGCCTCGGCATCCGCTCGCCGGAGGGCGTCGCCTACCGCGCGACATTCATCGTGGACCCGCACAACGTGATCCAGCACGTCTATGTCAACAATCTGAATGTCGGCCGCAACCCTCAGGATACGCTTCGCGTCCTCGATGGTTTGCAGACAGACGAACTTTGCCCGTGCAATCGTCCGGTTGGCGGCGACACGCTTTGATCTGACGCGCGGGCGCCCCGGCGCCTTCCCCGCAACGCTTAACATGCGGCGGCTTTCGCATTCGCCATGCGGATGCCGCCGCTGCGCGACCGAAATTACAGGAGACATGCAATGAGCATCGATTCGCTGAGGGACCGCATTCCGGATTATGCAAAGGATATCCGGCTTAACCTCGGAACGCTCGCAAGCGAAACGTCGCTGTCGGATCAGCAGAAATGGGGCGCGTTCCTGACCTCGGCGCTAGCCTCGCGAAATGCGGCGGTGATCCGATCGATCATGGCGGAAGTTGACGGCAAGCTGTCGCCTGAGGCGACCACGGCGGCAAAATCCGCCGCGGCCATCATGGGAATGAACAACGTCTATTACCGCGCGACGCACCTGATGGCGGTGCCGGACTATGCGACTCTACCGGCGAAACTGCGGATGAACGTCATCGGCAATCCGGGCGTCGACAAGGTCGATTTCGAACTCTGGTCGCTGGCCGCGTCGGCCGTCAACGGCTGCGGCATGTGTCTCGACGCCCACGAAAAAGTCGTCCGCAAGGGCGGGCTTAGCACTGACCAGGTTCAGGCCGCGTTGAGAATTGCGGCGGTCGTCCACGCAGCGGCAACGGTGCTCGACGCAGAAGCGGCTATCGCCGAATAAGGTTCTGGCGCCGAATAAGGTTCTGGCGCCGAACAAGGCGTTCTGGCGCCGAACAAGTTTCAGGCCACGATCAACGTGGCCTGAACTTTCGACATACTGTTTCGGCGAACAAGTATCTTAACCGCTATTCGGAACGTCCTGCTGGAGCGAGCGCCGCTGCAGGTTCTGTAAACCTTCCTGGCTTTGCTCCATCTGTATGCGCCATTCATAGCGCGTCATGCAGCGTTTGCGACCGAACCGTGAACCAGTCACCTTCTGCACCTTGCAGATCATGTCGCTGTCGCTGAACTGGGATTCTTCTTCAGTGGCGGAGGCCTCGACGACCTGCGCCTCTTCCTCGGCCGCCTTTGCGGGCGTCGCGTCGGCGACGGACGATGTCTCGGTCGTCGTACATGCGGCGGCCGCCAGCAGCGCCCCGGCCATCAACAGTCTCATCATGCCTCTTATCCCCTTGCTACTCTTGTCACGCTATCGAAGCGGCCCGGCGACCGCAAGTTTTGCGCCGGCAAAATGCGAGACTGACGAGCAATTTCATTCAATTCAATGACCAAAACGACCCGACTATTGAATGATCCGGGCAAATCGGGCGGAAAATCGCGTTTGACGCGTAGCGGGCGCGTCGGCATCGTCCGGGCGGCGACCTTTAGGGCGTAGATCGGGAAATTGACGTGGCGGACCAAAGCGAGAGCTGGAGATCACAACTGGCGCGGGCTGACGAACTGATGTCGCGCGGCGAGCGCGCCGCCGCCGCGACCGTTTACGCCCGGTCGTTGTCCCTCGCGCCGCCAGATCAGGATCTTCCGTCGACGGACGCGGCGGAACTGGCGCGCGCGCGAAGGACGCTCGCCGAAACGAGCGGATCAATGGAAGCATATCTGCGGGCGCGTCTTGCCGCTGCGCAGCGAACGGACGGCGCGGCGGATGCAGCGTCTCGGTGCGACCGGGCGCTCGATGTTCTTTTCGGTCGCCGCCAGCTTTACTTCCAGCAGCCTCAGAAGTTTTACTTTCCGGACCTTCCGCAGACGGAGTTCTACGACCCGGCGGAGTTTGAGTGGACCAAGGCGCTCATTGAGGCGACGAATGACATCGCTGCGGAGCTTGCGGCCTACCTGTCGAAGGAGGGCGATGCGTTCGAGGCCTATGTGCCGGCTCAGGCGCGCACCGCCGTCGCCGGCGTGTCGCCGCTGACCGGCAATCGCGACTGGGGCGCGCTTCACTTTTACCGGGACGGGACGCCCGACTACGACCTGATTGAGCGGTTCCCCGCCACGATGAAGGCGCTATCCCATGCGCCCCGGCCGGATGTCCCGACGCTTTCGCCGACGGCCCTGTTCTCGCGCCTGCGGCCCGGCACGCACATTCCGCCGCACCACGGCCTCGTCAATACGAGGCTCATATGCCATTTGCCGATTATCACGCCGGACGCCTGCGCCTTGCGCGTCGGATCCCAAACCCGCCAGTGGCGGCCGGGCGACATGCTGATATTTGACGATTCCATCGAGCATGAAGCCTGGAACCGTTCGGACAAGGAACGTGTCGTGCTGCTGTTTGACATCTGGCGACCGGAACTCACCGAAGATGAACGCCGGTTTGTGCAAACAATCTTCCAGTCCGTCGCCGAGTTCGGCGGCTGAACCGTCAGACGTTTAACGTCTATTATGTCCACCTTCGTTGGTCAGGCCGCCGCAGCAAAACTCCGCATTGCCCGTTTTTGATCGGGTTTTCGATCGGCGCTTACTTCACGCGTTCCACGCGGATAGAGCGATTGCCCGTCGAGAGCGACAGGCTGTATCCGCCAAGGCTCCGCCTGGTGACGGTTGCCTGAATATCGCCGAGATCGCGAGGCGTCCTGAGACGGCTCGTATCCGCCTGCAATTGCCGCCAGACCTGATCATTATCTAGCACGATCAGATATTTGCCGTATCCGGTCGTAGCGATGTCAACAATGCCCGCAACGATGTTGTCGGGCCCCGCCTCGCGTTTGCGCGCCTCAAAGGTCTTCGGCAGGTCTTCCGCGCCGAAAGCTGCTTCGGCCGACCGAGGCTCGCTCTCGCGCGGATCCTGCGCCGCGCCGCGCGTCGCCAGGGTGACGTCAGGATCGACCGCCGACAGCGACCCCGATGAACCCTCATCCACGGGCGCACCCGACGCGGAGACCGCGGCCTCTTGCGGGCGTCCAACTGCCCGATCATAGCAAGCAAGACGCGGCGCAGCGGCTGCGATCGATGCGCAGGCCGCAACGGCGTCGATCATTGCCTGCCCTTCCGTCGGCTGCGCAACTGCTGCGTCAAGCGTCGACGCCGCGGCCAGCGTGATGAGCACGGCGGCGCAGCCCCCGAGACGGCGCAGGCGTATCGTCGGTTGGGACATGTAAACCTCACTAGAGTCCGGGACGGCAACACGGCGGGCCAACCGGGCCGATGACAGCCTAGCCGATCGCCGCGGCCGTGGCAAAGTTCAGTGTGCCCACAAAAGGAAACGCCGCGGACCCTGAGGTCCGCGGCGTCCAACTCGGAGCAAATGGAGCGCTGGTTAGAGCGACCAGTTGAAGCCGACGAAGATGAACCGGCCGAGCGGATCATAGAACGCCGGGAAGGTATCGCCGTTGCCCGGCGCGGTGCCGGCTTCCTGCGAGAGTTCAGGATCGCGACCCATGACGTTCTGAACGCCGGCCCGCATCGTGAGGTTTTCCTTCAGGTACCACTGGACCGCGAGGTCCAGGTAGTTGGCGCTGTCGAGTTGCGCGTCGATCAGCGTCTGCGGAACGGCCCGATTGACGTCCACGCCGCTCGTGTAGCGCCAGGTCGCCGTGACGTCGACATTGTATGGCGACTGCCAGGTGGCGAGGAAGCGGTGGCGGTACTCAGCCTGCGGACCGCCGCAGCCCGGCGAACCACGGTACAGGCCCTTACACTCGATCACTGACGTGACGCCCGGAACCGGGATCGACGACTGCTCGAGCAGGAAGGTCGACACGTAGTTGAAGTTCATCGACCCCATGCCGCCGATCCCGATCTGGTCGAGATCGAAGCCATAGTTGGCCGACACGTCGATGCCGCGCGTGGCGAGGTTCGAGATGTTCGCATTCGTGGCCTGAACGCCAGCAAACTGGAACGGCGAACCTGCCGGCGGGGTGTTGCTCGACCACAACGAACCGTCGAGGTCGCGAACGATGAGGTCGCAGAACTGCGCCGCACCGGTCGTGAGACACTGGCCAAGGGCCGTAGCCGGCGGCACCGTCGAAATCGCGTCGTCGATCGAGATGTCGTAGTAGTCGACCGCGATCGCGAGGCCGTCGATCCAGCGCGGCTGGAGAACGACGCCGAAGGTGTAGGTGTCGGAGCTTTCCGCGACGAGGAGCGGGTTGCCGCCCGTCACCGAGTTTAGCTGACCGGCCGGGTTGTCGGAGATCACGTTGTACTGCGCCGCCGGGAGACCGGTGAACGCGCACTGCGCCGCCGTGAAGGTCGTGCCAGGACGGCACGGCTCCTGCTGGTTGAACAGGCCGGTGTTCTGGCCCGTGTAAAGTTCGAACACGTTCGGCGCCCGGACCGCGCGCTGGAACTGGGCGCGGAAGCGGATGTCCGAAACCGGCGACCAGGCGAGGCCAGCCGCGAACGTTTCGGTCGAGAACGAGTTCTGAATGCCGTTGCCGTCCGTCGAGTAGTCGGAGTAACGGAACGCGCCGTTGATGGTGAGGTCTTCGAAGAAGGGCCGATCCTGAACGAGCGGGATCGAGGCTTCCATGTAGATCTCGGCCACTTCGACTTCACCCGCGACAGGCAGGGTGGCGCCGCCGGTGCCGGTCAGACCGAGACCGCTCGGGATCCGCGAGATTTCGTCAGGGCGACGATCTAGGCTGTCGCGGCGGTATTCGACGCCGACCAGCGCCTGGACGTTGTTTTCCGTCCAGGGCGTGCCGAACCCGAGGTCGCCGCCGATGTTGCCGCCGAGCACGATCTGTTCGGTGACGCCGCGCACGATGCCCGTGCCCTGGAGGGCGCGCGACTGATCGAGCGGAAGGGACGCCTGCGAGAACAGGTTGATCGGGGCACAGCCCGCATTGCCCGACCGGCAGACAACGTTGCCCATGCCGTCATCGACCGCGAAGAAGCCGTCCTGGACCCGCGCGAAGTTGAGGTCGTTGGACGATTCTGTGGTAAGATTCGTTCGCGAAAACTGGCCGAAAACTTCCCAGTTCCAACGCTCGTCGATCACGCCGCGAAGACCGCCAACCGTGCGGAAGGTCTGGATACCGATGAAGGACGACCGCGGATCGCCGCCGACGTTCCGGTACAGCGTGCCCGTCGGACCCGCAAAGCGAACGTCCTCGCCCGCCGCGACCTGCGCCGGCGTACAGCCGAAGAAGGTGTCGCGAAGGGTGCCGCCGGCCGGATGCGCCGCGTCGAGGAACGGGTTGTCGCAATTGATCTGGAATTCACGGCCAAAGGTGCCCGAGAACGCGATCTGCGAGTCCGTCACGTTTTCGACGAAGCCGAGGTCAAGGAACGCCTCGACATTCGGCGCGACTTCATACCGGGCCATCGCGGTCAGGTTGAAGCGCTCGTTGTTGCGCTGGAGGAAGTTGTCCGGCGCGAAGTTGAAGAGCTGGTCAGGCGCGCCCGTGAACGGCACGAGTGAGCCGTCGTCCGCGACGAACAGGTCGCCGTTCGCGTTGCCGACGCCGAGGCGGCGGAACGTGGACGAACCGGCGCAAGCCACGCCCTGGAGAGCGCGCGGATCGGCGAACCCGCCAATGCCGTAGGCGCAAGCGGAATAGTCGCGGGCACCCTGACGGACCTCGTTCTGGTCCTGGTACTGGATGAACGCCGTCACGTTGCCGCGGCCGTCGGCGGTGTTCGCGCCGAAGATTGCCGACACGTTGACGCCACGGCCGTCAAGGGCAGCGTCCGGGATCGGCACGCCGAAGTTAGCGTTCAGCTGGTTGGCGAAGTCGTTGCCGTTGCCGTCCTGGAAGAAGCCGACCTGGCCGTCCAGTTCGAGACCTTCAAAGTCGCGGCGCATGATGAAGTTGGCAACGCCCGACAGTGCGTCCGAACCGTAAACGGCCGAGGCGCCGCCGGTGACGATGTCGACGCGCTCAACGAGCTGGGCCGGAATGAAGTCGAGGTTGGCGCCGACGCCGGTGCCGTTGCCGAGGCCATAGGGCAGGCGCTTGCCGTCAACGAGGACGAGCGTGCGCTGTGAGCCAAGGCCACGCAGGTCGAGGGTCGAGGTGCCGGTCGCGCCGTTGGCGAGTTCCGACGTCTGCGACGGCAGGGCCTGCGGCAGGATGTTCAGAAGGTCTTCGATGCGCGCCGCGCCGCGCGTGTCGACCTCGCCAGCTTCGACCTGGAAGACCGGGCTGGAAGAATTCAGGTTGGCCTGGTTCAGGCGCGAACCCGTGACGATGATGGTGTCTTCAGCTTCGTCCTGCGCGAACGCCGGAGCCGCGGCGGCAGCCGCAACGCCCGTCATCAGCGCGGAGCGCAGAAAACGTCTGGAAAGACGCTTGGTCGACATAGGATTTCCCTCCGAGTTAACGAGTTGCCGCCCGTTGCTACGCACGAGCGGGACGCCCCCCCTTTTCGGCAGGAGCCCAAAAGGTACGGCGATCGCCGACGCGATCTGCCGGCTGAGCGGACGCTAGGGTCGCTATCTATGTATCGTCAACAATCAAGCAGCCGCGTGTCATACTCTCGTCACGACTGTGACCTAACGAACACAAATTTGTTCACCCCTTCTTAACCATGGTTAAGGCGAGATTAATCTTGGCGGCTCAACCTGTTGGGGAGGCGACGCCGCATCGCAACAAAGCTGCATCGGCGGCTCGCGTCATTTCATCGCCCCGAGTGGTCGCAGACCCCGTTCAGGTCGCTGAGGGGACAATATCCGCGGCGATTGTGAGGCGCGGCTCGCCGGTCCCGAACGGCACCGTGCCGTGCCACATATAGGAGGGGAACAGCGCCAGCACGCCGGCTTCCGGCCGATGGTAGCGCTCAGGCCCGAGCGCCGGCGCGGTCTTGATCCCCGGCTCGCCGAATTTCAGCCATCCGGCCTTGTCATTTTCCGGGTCGGGCGCCGCCGGCCGCACATGGCACGCTGAAGACAGCCATCCCTGTGGATGGACATGGTTCACATGGAAACCATTCGTCGGAAGTTTGATGGACCACAGACTATAGAACCTGAACGACGCGAGCGTGCGCCGGCGCAGCGGATCCCCGCCGGGCGCAAGGCGCGCAAGATAGGCGCGAACGACCGGCGCCGCCGCTTCCTTGTAGGCTCGAAGCGCCGGATGCGAAGCGCCATCGATCGACGGCGCCTGGCTGCCATGGCGAACCGACTGGTTGAACGGGTGCGTGACGAACTTGTGCGCCTGTTCAAGCCCCTCGCGCAGATCCGACAGATAACCATCAAGCGACGCCCAACCCTTCGGCGCTTCGAGCGACCCGGCGAACACGAACGCGTCGTAATCGTAAAGAACGTGGTAGCGCTCATCGCCAAGAAGGCGCCATGCGGTCGCGAGGTGCGCGAGGAACATCTGGTTGAGCGGCATCTTGCCAAGCATAGTCTCCGCCTCGCGCGCCGCGCCCGCGGCGTCGCCAACGGCCAGCAGCGCGGAGATATGCGCGTTGACCGCGCCGGCGTCGTCCGGGCGGCTGCGCGCGGCCCGGCCGCCTAGGTCCAGCGCGGCTGCTAAGTCCCCGACGTCAAGCGCCGCGATGCTGGCAAGCTGCGCGGCGACAGGATCGCCCGGGTGCGCATCGGCAATGTCCTTCAGCAGGCGATATTGGGTTTCGGGATCGCCGGTCTGGCCGAAGACCTGGGCGCGGGAGGTTGCAAGGCCCAGGTCGTCCGGATGGGCCGCGACGGCGGCATCGATCCGCCGCAGCGCCGCTTCGCGATCGCCGGTGCGCATCCAGGCGAGCTGTGCAAGCTCCCTGTGGGCCTGGCTGTCGGATGGCCGGATGGCGAGAATGCGCTCGAATGCGGCTTCCGCCTCTTCGAACGCGCCAGTCGCGGCAAGGACGCGGCCAAAGACAAGATGGCTTTCCGGGGCGGCGAGACCTTTCGCGAAAGCGCCCCGCAGCACGTCGACGGCCTCTTCGTTCCGGCCTGCATCGCCAAGGGCGGCGGCATAGTTGTGCATGACCGCGACGTTCTCGGGCGGCGCACGGCGCATGACCTCGTGCAAGAGGTCCACCGCCTCTGCATGGCGCCCGTCGGCGCGAAGCCGCTGGGCGTCCATTGTCATGGCGTTGAGAACTGACATGGCGCGACGGCGTCCCTCTGGCGCGAAATCCGGAAACTGCTTTGGCCGGGGAAAATGCCGACGCAGCCTGACCGACGCAAGTAAGCGATGCTTGGCCTCGCCGATCGACGCAGTTAGGTGGGTTCGTCGCTTGAACAAGACGCGCAGGCGGACGGTCGAGGGGAAATTTCGATGGCGGAACGAATGGATGACATTTTGGTCGAGGACGAATTCCACCAGCTTGCAACCGGCGTCACGCTGCACGCGAAGCGGCGGGCGCGGCGCGACGCCGGCGGCGGCCTTCCGGTCTTCTGCCTCCCGGGACTGACCCGCAACGAACGAGACTTTGCCTCAATCGCGACAATCCTGGCGCAAGAAGGCCACGACGTGCGCGCCGTTTCGCTTCGCGGGCGGGGCCGATCATCGTACGCTGACTATCGCGGATACCACCCCGCCCAGTATCGCGACGATGTAATCGCGCTCCTCGACAAGCTGCGGATCGACGCCGCGGCGTTCATCGGGACATCGCTTGGCGGGATAACGACGATGCTGATCGCCGAGCAGGACGCCGGCAGAATTCGCGCCGCCGTCATTAACGACATTGGTCCGGAACTGGCGCCCGAGGGCATTGCGCGGATCATGTCCTACATGGCGACGCGGGCGTCGACCGGCTCATCGGCGTCCGCCGAGCTTTCCTTCGACGAGGCGAAAGCCTCCATACGCGCCGTGAATGACGTCGCGTTTCCGGAGGCGGACGAGGCATTCTGGGACGCGATGACCGAGAGGACCTTTCGGCGCACGCAAAGCGGGGCATGGACGCTCGACTACGACCAGAACATTTCCCGCGCGCTGGCCGAGATTGGCGCCGCCCCCGACCTGTCGCCGGGCTGGAAAGCCCTTGCGGCTGCGCCCTCGCTTCTGGTTCGCGGCGCCATCAGCGATCTCCTGTCGCCGGCGATCGTCGACCGAATGCGCGCGATGCGCCCGGGCTTCGAGTATGTCGAGGCTGCAAACGTTGGGCACGCACCCATGCTCGACGAGCCGGATGTCCGGGAGCGGATTGTCAGTTTCCTCGCGAAAGCCTGACCGGGCCTCAGATCTGGTGGATGCCGCATTCGGTCTTTTCGGATCCGCGCCAGCGACCGGAGCGCGCGCGCGCTCCCGCCTCGACGGGTTTGGTGCACGGCCAGCACCCGATTGACGCAAAGCCCTGCTCGACCAGGGGATGCGCCGGCAGTCGAAAGCGAACGCCGTAGGTTTCGATGTCGTCCATCGTCCAAGCCGCCAACGGGTTGACCTTGACCGCTCCTTTGGAGGCCTCGAAGACCGGCAACGCGCCGCGAAGCCCGCCCTGAAAGCGCTTCCTGCCGCTAATCCACGCGTCGAAACCGTCGAGCGCCTCGCTCAAAGGGCGCACCTTCCGGATCGCGCAGCACGCATCGGGATCCCGGCGCCACAGATCGCCGCGCGGGTCGGCGCGCGACAGCGTTGCGACGTCAGGCCTGATATCGCGGACATCGGCCAGGCCAAATTCCGCCGCGAGTTTCTTCCGATAGCTGAGGGTTTGGGCGAAGTGCTTTCCGGTATTAAGAAAGATGACCGGCGTGTCCGGCGCGACCGACGCCGCAAGGTGCAGCAGCACCGCCGACTCCGCGCCGAAAGATGAAACAATCGCCAGCTTTCCCCGGAAAGCATCCGCTGCGCCGCGTAGAACCCGGTGCGTCCGCTCGACCCGCTCATCGAACGACAGGTCGCTCATAATCGCATCAATAGCCGCCGCGCCCTGGTTCAGTCGCGCCGCATGCGCAGCGGCGAAAGCCGAATCTGGCGCGTCATCAGTTAGCGGATCATCCGTCTTGATTGCCGCTAATCCCATTGCCGAAACTCCAAATCAACATCAAGCGGTCATCTTGCGGACAACAGCGCCTCAGGCGGCCGCGCGTCCGGATTGCGCGGATCGTTCATGACGCAGCGACCAGACAGGTTCCTGCCCGTCGCTCGCGCGCTGATAGAAGGCCGAAAATTCGAGAAGGCTTTCAGCGAGATCCGCGGCGCAGGACCGATCGGTTTCGACAATTGTGAACCCGCAACGGGCCATCAACAGCGCCTGATCGCGCAATACGTCGCCGCGGGCGATGATGTCGCCCTCGAACCCGATCCGTTGGCGCAGGAGCCGCGCCTGGCTGTACGCCCGTCCGTCCCGGAAATCCGGAAACTGAAGAATGACCGCATCGACCGATCGAAGGCGCGCGCGCAAGATTTCGGTCATGGCGACGAGATCCGCATCATTGCCGATGATCACGGCAACGCTCTCGTCGCGCGCGGCGAAAGGATCGAAATCGGCAAGTTCTACCTCACGGAAAGCAGCGTCGTCGCATCGGGCCGCTTTCGCCCAGGGATCAAGCCTGAACATCGCCATAAATCGCCTCCTTGAAGGGTTTGTCGCCAAGACGGCGATACGCGTCGATAAACCGCTCGCCGTCGTTACGCTCTTCCTTGTACCGATTGAAAATGCGTCGAACGGCGGCGACCGTCTCATCGGCCGAAAGGGCGCGCCCGCTGATAGTCCCGAGGCTCGCGTCATCCGACGCCGATCCGCCGAGGAGTATCTGGTAGAATTCCTCGCCTTTCTTGTCGACGCCTAGAATGCCGATATGGCCAACGTGGTGATGGCCGCAGGCGTTGATGCAGCCTGATATCTTTATCCCGATTTCGCCAAGCTCATTTTCGTCGCCGACCGCCCGGACGTCGCGGGCGATCCTTTGGGCAATCGGAATGGACCGGGTGTTGGCGAGGCTGCAGTAGTCAAGCCCCGGGCAGGCGATGATATCGCTCGCAAGATCGACATTTGATTGCGACAGTCCCGCGGCATCGAGGCCGCGCCAGACCTTCGGCAGGTCCCGCAAAGCCACGTGCGGCAGCACGAGGTTTTGTTCGTGGGTCGTGCGCGCTTCGTCAAACGAGTATTGCTCGGCGAGCTTTGCGACCGCGTCCATTTGATCGGCCGAAATATCGCCGGGGGGCGCGTCGGGGTCCTTCAGGGAGATATTGACGATGCGGTAACCCGGGGCCTTGTGGTTCGCCACATTGACGGCAAGCCATTGCGCAAAGCGGGGGTCCGACGCCGCAAGGCTTTCGACGCCCGCATCGTCATCAGGCAGCGCCTCAAACGCCGGCGGCGCAAAATAGGCTTTGATGCGGTCGACCTCCGCTTGCGGAAGATCAATGCCGTCGCCATTGATTTCAGCCCATTCCGCCTCAACCTTTTCACGAAATGCGTCGATGCCGAGCGCGTCGACAAGGATCTTGATTCGCGCCTTGTACTTGTTGTCCCGCCGACCGGCCAGATTGTAGACGCGAAGGATCGCTTCCAGATAGGAGAGCAGCGATTGCCTTGGAAGGAACTCCTTGATCTGCAAACCGATAAAGGGCGTGCGTCCCAGCCCGCCGCCGACCAGAACCTGAAACCCGACGTCGCCGTCGCGTTCGATCAACCTGAGGCCGATGTCGTGCACCGCGATCGCTGCGCGGTCGCGCGTCGCGGCGGTCACGGCGATCTTGAACTTCCGTGGGAGGAATGAAAACTCGGGATGAAAAGTCGACCACTGACGAATGACCTCGCACCAGACGCGCGGGTCTTCAAGTTCGTCCGAGGCGGCGCCGGCGTACTGGTCGGTCGTAACGTTGCGAATGCAATTTCCCGAGGTCTGGATGGCGTGCATCTCGACATCGGCCAGCGCGTCGAGAATGGCGGGCGCATCAATCAGCGCGGGCCAGTTGAACTGGACGTTTTGCCGGGTCGTGACGTGCGCGTAACCTTTGTCATAGGCGCGCGCAACATGCGCCAGCCTGCGCAGCTGCCGGGATGACAGAACGCCATAGGGAACAGCGACGCGGAGCATATAGGCGTGCAGCTGCAGGTAGAGGCCGTTCATCAGCCTAAGTGGCTTGAACTGGTCCTCGGTCAATTCGCCCGACAGACGCCGCGCGACCTGGCCACGGAATTGCCGGACGCGATCCTTGACGATCGCGGCGTCGAATTCATCATAGCGGTACATCAGGCGCGACCCTCCGTTTCCGGAATGTCGAATGCGCGCTCAACGCGGGAAATCCACGCACGGGTGCGCGGCCGGGAAGCAAGATCGAACCCGCCTTCATCAGCGACGCGCGTGTAGGCGACAATCGCGACGTCGGCGAGACTCGCTTCCTCGCCAAGCAGGAATGGGCCGCGAAAGGTTTGCTCAAGATGCGTCAGCGCGCGCTCGCCCTTTTCAAGCAGCGCCGGATCGAGCTCCGCGTCGGTCCGTCGAAGAATGGCCTTCCGGTACCGCCGCACCGCGATCGCCGGCTCGTGGCTGTATTGCTCCCAGAACATCCAGGCGAGCATCTCGGCGCGCGCAAATCCGTCGAGCGGGATTAGGCGGGAAGACGACATGTCCGCAATCGCGAAGATGATCGCATTCGACTGGGCGAGGGAGCGACCATCAGGAAACACGACGACCGGCGCCTGCCCGAATGGATTGAGTTGCCGGAATTCATCCGTTTGCGTCTCGCCCATCGCGACCGAAACGTCGATCCAGTCAAAATTGACGCCGGCGTGGCGCGCAACCCACTTCACCTTCAGGCAATTGCCGCTTATGCGGTCGCCGTAGATCGTCAGCCTGCCTGTCATGTTCGCGCCGCCTGCTTGCCGAGGTCGGTTCGCCCAGTCGGACCCGAATTCCGGATTCGCTCGCGCAGGCCCTCGCGACCGACCGGCCGCCCCGCTTCGTCCACCTCAACGAGGTAGGCATCTGCAACTTCGCCAGCGCGAGAGGCCGCAGCGAAAAGCGCCGCGTCCGCGTCCTCGCCGTCAAGACGGACCGCATTCTCCGCCCGATCGGTCCAGGCGCCGTCACTCGCCAGGTACGCGACGCGTCCGTCGCAAAGGAGGTTGGCCGTAACGACCTTCATGCGGAACGCCTCTCACGCGCGACGTCGCGCGTGAATGTTGGCCGGGCGAATGCTGCGGTCTCGCCGATGACGAGTAAGGCCGGCCCCGCGATGTCGCCCGTCGAGACCAAGTCGCCAAGACCCGCTATCGTCCCGGTAAGGATTTTTTCGTCGTCGCGCGTCCCGTTTTCGATCACGGCGACCGGCGTTTCGGCATTCATCCCGGCCTCAACCAGGCGCTGCGATATGCGCGGCGCCGTTTCAACGCCCATATAGACGACGAGCGTCTGGCGCAGGGCGGCGAGGCTCCGCCAGTCGAGGTCTGGCTCGGCGTCGCCTTTCGCGTGGCCGGTCACGAACGTGACGGCCTGGGCGAAGTCGCGATGGGTCAATGGCGCGCCAGCGCTTGCCGCGCATCCGAGCGCAGCCGTTATGCCGGGCGTCACATGGCAATCGACGCCGGCGGCCTTGAGCGCTTCAAGCTCCTCGCCGCCGCGCCCGAAGACAAAGGGATCGCCGCCTTTCAGCCGCACGACGATCTTGCCCGCGCCGGCAAGCGCGACCATCCGTTCATTGATATCGTCCTGCGGCGCGGCATGGTCTGCCTTCGCCTTGCCCACGAAGATCCGGTCGGCGTCGCGGCGGGCGAGATCAAGGATGCCCTCGCCTACGAGCCGGTCATAGAGAATGACGTCCGCCTCCTGAATGAGGCGAAGCGCCCGCAATGTCAGAAGCTCCGGATCGCCCGGGCCGGCGCCAACGATGTGGACAACGCCGCGGGGCGGCGCGTCGGGCGCGTTCAGGGATGTTATCATCCGCTCACGCGCCGTTGCTTCGTCGCCCGCCAGGAAGGTCGCGGCGATATCTCCAGCGAAAACGCGCTCCCAGAAGGCGCGCCGGCGGTCCGGCGCGAGCGTGCCGGAGACCGCCCCGCGGAAGGATTTCGCGAAATCCGCCAGAGCGCCGAGCCGTCGCGGCAAGAGGGTTTCTATCTGCGCCCGCAACCGCTTGGCGAGCGCGGGCGCGGCGCCGGTCGTCGAAATGGCGACGACAACGTCGCCCCGATCAACGATCGACGGTGTGAAAAAGTCGGAAATCTCGGGACGGTCCACGACGTTCACCGGAACGCCCGCACTCTGAGCCATCGCGCCGAACCTGGCGGCTTCGAGCTCGTCATCGAGCGCGACAAAAGCAAGGGCGGCGCCATCGAAGTCGCTGGCGACAGGCGATCGGTCGATCATTGTTGCGCGGCCTGCCCACTCCTCGACGACCGCCGGCGAAAAGCAGGTCCACACCAGACGCAGGTCGACATCCGGCGCCGCCACAAGGCGCGCCTTCCTCGCGGCAAGGTCGCCGCCGCCAACAATAACGACGCGGCGACCTTCCAGCTTCTGGAATGCAGGGAACAGCTTGCCCATTGAACTCTCCGCGATGGCGATCGCCGCCGTCTCAGTCATTGAGAAAAGCTAAGCAATATGGCCAACGGCAGAAACGGAGAATTTTTCGGAGTCGAAGCAGATTATCTAATCAATTGAGGGCTGTTGCGGCCAGTGGTCCATGAATGGCAATCACGAATGCGTGCCGACATGCCTGGTGGAGACGGCTAGCAGACTTCCCGATCGTCCTGAATGGCGATATTGGAGGATCATGTTCAATTAACGCGATACTTCAGACAAGATGAAGACGCTGCCTCCCCTGAATGCTCTTCGCGCCTTTGAGGCGGCCGCCAGACATATGAGCTTTACTAAAGCTTCTGAGGAGCTGAACGTCACGCCAGGCGCGATCAGCCAGCAGATCAAGGGGCTTGAGGACTTCATCGGCGCGAAGGTCTTCCGCCGCACCCGCCGAGCGCTCCTGCTGACGGACAACGGCCAGGCGGCGCTGCCGCTGTTGCGCGACGCCTTTTCCAAACTCGAGGAGGCATCGCGCGTCCTATCCGCACCCGGTGACGCGAAACGTCTGAACGTTTCCGTCGCGCCGTCAATCGCCGGCAAATGGCTGGTGCCGCGGCTGCACAGCTTTCAGGAGCGGCATCCGGAGTTCGAGGTCTGGGTATCCGCGGATATGGGGCTGGCGGACTTCGCGACGGACGATGTTGATCTTGCCATCCGCTACGGGCCCGGCGGCTACGAAGGTTTGATCGCCGATCTGTTGATGGCTGAAACGATTGTGCCCGTATGCAGCCCGCGGCTGCTGGACGCCGATCCGCCGCTGCGCACGCCCGCCGACCTTGTTCATTTCACGCTGCTTCATGATGGCAGTCCGGACAAGGACGATAGCGCGCCGACCTGGCCCATGTGGCTCAAAGCGGCTGGCGTTGAGCATGTTGATGGCGCGCGCGGGCCGAAATTCAATCAATCGAGCCTCGTCATTGAGGCAGCCGTTGCCGGCCGGGGCATTGCCCTGGCGAAATCGGCCCTTGCCCTCGCCGACCTGGAAGCCGGTCGGCTGGTCGCGCCGTTCGATCGCACGACGCCTTCGCATTTTGCCTATTTTCTCGTTCATCCTGCATCCAAGCAGCGCATCAAGGCCGTCCAGGCCTTCAAGTCGTGGCTGAAGGAAGAGGCCCTCGCAACTGTCGATTCCGTCGCCATGACCCGCCTCACCGAAGACAGCGGCCGCGCCGATCCGGCTTGAGGGGAATCTCCTCGCGGAAGAATGAAAGCGGAATGCCTCGAACGGCGAATTGGTCGCCCGCGCTCAAAGGGGGAGAGAGAGGCGCGGGCGACCGTTCAGCAAGGACCCAAGGGGGAGAATCTAGGTCATCACCTACGCGATGAGTGTGTAGTCGCGGCAAGTTAAATTCAAGATGTCGGATTTGCGACAACGCGACTTTCACGGGAACGTTAGCGGGATTGTTCGCGCTAAGAGCATTATCGCGCTTGATCGCCCAGGAAATCCCTGAATTTTGGTGGAAAAACGGCAAGCCGCCATAATAGGCGGCCGGATCGAAGCATGATTTCGCAAACCACTACGCTACGTCAATGTCCGCCGTCGATCCGTTCCGCACAGTCGGCCGCGGCGTCGAACACCAGCATGGTGGATGCGTGGCGCTGAGGATAGTCCCGAATTGCCGCGAGCGGGGCCAGCGGAGCCAATCGCGGGTCTGCGGGCGGCGTCCCATTTTCATTCAGCATGCGGCGCATTTCATCTCGCGCTCGACGAATATCGCCAGGCGTCATCCCGGGCAGGAGCGGCGCAAAAAGGCCGGCGGCGGCCTGGCCAAGGGCGCAGGCTTTGGCGCGAACCGCAACGTCGACGACGACGCCGCCTTCGAAGGCAAGGTCGAGTTCCACTACGGACCCGCACACGCGGCTGGTCCGGACGGCCGTAACGGCGTCGGCCCGCTCAAGATGTCGGGCCGGCGGCAGGCTCGCCGCCGCCGCCAACAGCTTTTCCGTGTAGAGTTCGCTCAACATATCTAACACATAATCAGCGACGAGAGCTTTGCCAGTCGTCGCCCGCGCCGCATTCGTTTCCCCGGTCGATGATTCTACTCCCGTCGCCAGGTTGCGCCGGTTGGTCCATCCTCGATCACGACGCCGGCGGCGGCGAGTTCGTCCCGAATCGTATCGGATCGGGCGAAATCGCGCGCTTTTCGCGCCTCGGCGCGCTCGGCCAGCCGCGCCTCAATCTCAGACGCTGAAGGCCCTTCCGCGGATTCGGCGCTCCGGAACCATGCGTCAGCAGGATGCTGAAAGACGCCGAGAAGATCGCCAGCGCCGCGCAGTTCGGCGATTTTCGCATCGCGCGCCGCACCGTCAGCGTTCAGAGCAGCGTCACGCGCCTCGTGCAACGCCGCGAAGGCGGCGGGCGTATTCAAGTCGTCTTCCAGCGCTTCGATCACGCCATGCGGGGGATCGCCGGCCGGAACGTCCGGGTTCGCCGCAAGGACGCGATAAAAGCGATCAAGCTGTCGCTTCGACTGCTCGATAAGATCTGTCGTCCAATCAAGCGGTTGACGGTAGTGCGCCGAAAGCAGCGCCCAGCGCAGCGCCTCGCCCGGCCAGACCTTGAGAAGGTCCCGGGGCAGAACGACATTGCCTTCCGACTTCGACATTTTGCCGCTCCCCATACGGAGAAAGCCGTTGTGAACCCAATATCGAGCAAGAGGCGCGCCGTTTGCGCAGATCGACTGGGCCAGTTCGTTTTCGTGGTGCGGAAACCTGAGATCCTGGCCGCCACCGTGGATGTCGATCGTCTCGCCGAGATTGCGCGAAATCATTGCAGAGCACTCAAGGTGCCAGCCCGGCCTTCCTGGACCACTGAGGCCCCATTCCGCCGGCGTTTCCCAGCCGGGTTCACCGGGCTTTGACGGCTTCCAGAGCACGAAGTCAGCCGCGTCCCGTTTGTATGGCGCAACCTCGACCCGGGCCCCCGCGCGCATTTCCTCCTGATCGGCTCCCGACAAGGCGCCGTAGTCGCCAAACGCCGCCACGGAAAAGAGGACATGGCCTTCTGCGGCATACGCCGCGCCGGTTTCAAGCAGGCGGCCGATCAAGGAAATCATATCTGCGAGATGGGCGGTCGCCCTGGGCTCAAGCGTCGGCGCAAGAACGTTCAGAGCGCCGGTCTCGGCCTTGTAGATGTCAGCATACCGCGCCGTCAGGTCGGCGATTGGCTCTCTCGACTTAGCAGCCGCAGCAATAATCTTGTCGTCGATGTCCGTGAAGTTCCGGGCGTAAACAACCGCGTCCGCGCCATATGTGCGGCGCAAGACGCGAAACAGGAGGTCAAAGACCACCGCGGCGCGGAAATTCCCGATATGGGCGTGGTCGTAAACGGTCGGGCCGCAGACATACATCGTCACGCGGGAAGGGTCGCCTGGCGCGAACGCCCGTTTTGCGCGAGCTTTGGTGTCGAACAGCGTCAGGGTCATGGCTCGGTTGCTAAGACGCGGCACGGCTCGAGGCAAGCGCTGACCCATGCGCCGGTCCGCGCAGCTGCGGCCTCACGGCCTTGCGACTTGGATTCCTCTGATCCGGGATTACATTCGGTGTCGTAAGGAAATCGCAACCCCGCGCCTCTCTCCCGAGAATCGCGAACTCGTAATCGCTTTGAACGATAGGACAGGCCCATGAACGCCATTGCCTACGAAGCCCTCGCGCGCGAGCCGTCGAAAGACGAGCCGCTCCTGTCCACGCGGCCGTCGCGGGCGGAAGCAGAAGAAGCCGTTCGGATTCTCATCAAGTGGGCAGGCGACGATCCGGCGCGCGAAGGACTTGTCGATACCCCGAAAAGGGTCGCCAAGGCGTTCGAAGAATGGTTCTCGGGTTATGACGCAGACCCTGAGGACGCCTTGTCCCGCACTTTCGAGGAAGTGGAGGGGTACGACGACATAGTGCTCCTGAAGAACATCCGGCTAGAGAGCTATTGCGAGCACCACATGGCGCCCATCATCGGCGTTGCGCACGTCGCGTACCTGCCGACGGATCGAGTCGTCGGGATTTCGAAGCTGGCCCGGCTTGTCGACGGATATTCGAAGCGCCTGCAAGTTCAGGAAAAGCTGACGGCCCAGATCGCGAATGCGATAGACGGCGCGCTGAAGCCGCGGGGCGTCGCGGTCCTTATCTCCGCGGAGCACCAGTGCATGTCCACGCGCGGCGTTCACAAGCACGGGGTCGATACGGTCACGACCCGCTTTACCGGGGCGTTCAAGGACGATCCGGCGCTTGAGGCGAGGTTCCTGAAGCTCGTCGGCGCGTAATGACCGGCGCAGACCGGCCGTTCCCGGACGATCAGACGTCGTCGGCCGCGGTCGACGAAACGACCGCCCCGGCGCTCGCCTACGATGCCGATGGTCTGGTCGCCGTTGCGGCGACCAGCGCCATTGATGGCCGCCTCCTGATGATCGCCTGGGCCAATGAACAGGCGCTCCAGCGCACGCTGGATACCGGCGAAGCGCATTACTGGTCGAGATCGCGGTCGCGCCTTTGGAAAAAGGGCGAAACCTCAGGCAATGTCCAGCGGGTGCGCGAAATTCGCATTGATTGCGACCAGGACGCCCTCGAATATGTCGTCGAAGAGGCGGGGCCGGCCTGCCATACCGGGCGGCGCACCTGCTTCTATCGCCGGATTGTTGTCGATCATGACAGTTACGGACAATCAACTATTGCGCTGGCGACGTCGACCTAACCCATCGAGATCGGGTTCGGACGCTCGCGAATGCGCCTTACATCGCTCAGGTATACGTACATCGTGACCCCTGCGAGGACGGCATAGAAAGCCGCGCCGGCGACAAGCATCACGGAACCCGGCGCCGGGCCGACGACCATCCGGCTCAGGAACTCGTCGAAATTTTGCAACGGACGCGGATGAATGATGATCTTGCCAAAATAGGCGAGACCCTGAACGGAAAAGATCCAGAGATAATTTCGCCGCAACCTGCGTCCGAACGCCCGCGTAAAGGAAATGTGGTGCTCCGGACGCTGGTAGTCCTCGGCAAGACGCCGCTGCCATATTCCTTCGTCCTCGAACGATTCCCGGTTGAGCAGCGGCGCGTAAAAATTGATCTCCAGCCAGCGGGCGCGGGCGCGCCACACATTGAAGTACCGGTACCGCCGCGCCTCCAGGTAAAGGAACACCGTGATGAGCGCGCCAACCAGCAACAGGGGCAGCGGTGAGGCGTTGACGGACGAATAGCTTATCGAGAGCGCAATGCCGAGGGAAACAACGGACCAGTTCGTCGTTGCGTCGAGGCGCGTTCGCCAAATCGTCGAGCGATAGATTTCGCCTCGATACAGGTGTGCGATCGCTCCAATTTCCGCCGCGGTGAAGCAATCCTCGCGGCGCTCGGCCATGGAGAGACGCCGGGCGCGCCCGCCGCCCATTGGTTTCTCCGCGCTCTGGCCGTCGCCAAGCGGACGTTCGTCGGCGGGCGCGGCCGTCTTATCGCCGACGCCCTCATCGTCTTCAGGGTCGGTCGCGCGGGCCTCTGACTCTTCCGAAGGGCACATGGATTCTTCCGATAAAGGAGGTCGCCGTCCGTGTCAGCCTGGGCTATTTCCAAAGTCATCATCCGCGTTCACTTTTTCTGCAGGGTCCCGCCAAATGTCGGTCGTCGCCAGGGCGCACGCTTTCGCCACCATACCGGACGCGATCCGGCTGGCCGCCCCGGCGTCCCTCGCCTCCATGGCCACGCCATTGTTGGGCCTTGTCGATGTCTGGGCGCTCGGCAGGTCGCCGCGACCCCTTGATATCGCGGCGGTTGGGCTCGGCGCCGTGATCTTCTCGCTCATCTACTGGACCTTCGGCTTCATCCGGATGAGCGTCGCCGGCCTCGCCGCCCAGGCCCATGGACGCGGCGACGAAGCTGAGATCCGCGCAAGCCTTGCTCGCGGGATGCTGATCGGCGCAGGCGTCGGCGTCATGCTCGTCCTTCTGCAGTGGCCGATCGGCGAGCTGGCGTTCCGCGCGCTCAGCATCGGCAGTGACGCAAGCGACGCAACATTCGCGGCGGCCCGCGAGTACTTCGCCGCCCGCATCTGGGGCGCGCCGTTCGCCATCGGCGCCTACGCCCTTTTCGGTTGGCTAAGCGCGCGTGGGCGGACGGATTACCTGATGGTGGCCAGCCTCGGCATGACGTTCATCAACATTGTCCTTGATTACTGGTTTGTTGTCGGGCTCGGCATGGGCGCAGGCGGCGTTGCGCTCGGCACGGTCATCGCCGAGACCGCAGGCTTTGCGCTCGCCGTCGCGCTGGCCGGGCGCATCCTGTCGCGGGAAGGAGGTCTGCGAGCCCACTGGAGCGTCAGCGGCCTCATTGAGCCAAGGGCGCTCACCCGAACGCTCGACGTCAATCGCGACATATTCATCCGTACACTTCTTCTGGCGCTGTCCTTTGCGTGGTTCACCCAGCGCAGCGGCGCTTTCGGCGATGTCACGCTCGCGGCGAACCAGGCGTTGCTGCAGCTGTTCCTGTTTACGGGCCTCGCGCTCGATGGCACGGCGATCGCAGCCGAGGCGCTCGTTGGCCAGGCGACCGGCGACGCCGATCCCGCGCGCGGCGCAAAGCGGATCGACGCCGCAATACGGTCGACGAGCCTGCCGGCGGCGGCGCTCGCGGTCCTGTTTGCGGCGATCTACTTGATATTCGGCGATCTGATCCTGGCCGCACTGACCGAGAGTGGCCCAATCCGGGCGACCGCCGCGCGCTACATGCCCTGGATCGCAGCCAGCCCGCTTGTCCTTGTTGCGGCATTCCAGCTTGACGGCATTTTTATCGGCGCGACGAGGGCCCGAGAGATGCGCAACGGCATGATCGTGTGCGCCAGCTTTCTCTTTCCGGCGACCATCTATCTCGCGGATCGCTTTGGCAATCATGGCCTTTGGGCTGCATTCTCCGGTTACTTTGTCCTGCGCGGATTGACGCTCGCGGTTTACCTGCCGCGGATTCGACGCGCGTCTACAACCTGGCCCCGACGGCGTCCGAGACGGAGTCAAAACCGTCGGCCTTCATGAGTTGCGGCAGTTCGCGGACAATTTCGGCAACAAGGCCGGGTCCCCTGAAGACAAGCGCCGTATAGAGCTGAACGAGGCTCGCGCCGACAAGGATTTTCGCATAGGCGTCCCTCGCCGACGATACGCCGCCAACGCCGATCAGGGGCTTCGCGCAATTCGTCGCGCGGGCCATGTCTTCGAGCAGTCGCGTCGACTTGTCGAACAATGGCCGCCCGGAAAGGCCGCCCTTCTCCGAGACGAATGGGCCAGACAGGGATGACGGACGCTCGATCGTCGTGTTTGAGACGATCAGTCCGTTCACGGCGGACCCCGTGACGACCGCTGCGACATCGGCCGCATCCTCGTCCGTGAGGTCGGGCGCAATTTTCAGGAAAACCGGCGCGCCAGGGGCGTCGCGGTCGCGCGCGGCGCAAACGTCGGCAAGCAGCGCGCCAAGGGCGGCCTTGTCCTGCAGGGCGCGCAGGCCCGGCGTGTTGGGCGATGAGACATTGACCGTGAAAAAGTCGACGAGGCCGGCAAGGCCGCTCAGCCCCGTGACATAATCCGCCGCCCGATCGGCGCTGTCCTTGTTCGCGCCAAGATTGGCGCCGACAACGCCTGGCCGCGCGCGACGACGCCGGAGACGATCGGCGATGCGATCAAGGCCATCATTGTTGAAACCATACCGGTTGATCACCGCTTCGTTGGCTGGAAGACGAAACACGCGGGGCCGAGGATTCCCGCGCTGCGGCCGCGGCGTGACGGCGCCGACTTCGACAAAGCCGAACCCGAGCTTTAGCGACGCGTCCGGCGCTTCCGCGTTCTTGTCGAACCCGGCCGCCATACCGATCGGATTCGGGAAGTCGAGCCCCGCCACCGTGCACCGCAAGGACGGATCCGGCCGGGCGCAGGCGGACGGCCCCAGACCGGCGGCAAGCGCCCTCACCGTTACGATATGCGCGCTTTCCGGCGGGAGGAGGCGCAAGGCGCGCGTCGAAAGTCGGCCGAAGTTGGTCACTAATGTTCTTCCCCGGTTCGGCCAAACGGCCGGACGTGCGGTCTAGCGATTATCCGGCCGCCGCGTAAAGCTCATGCGGCAGGCGGACAGCGTCGGGCTCAGGGGCCCAGGACGTCGCACAATGCACGAGAACTCTGCTACGGGTTCGGAATGTTAAAGCCATTCCGCATCGCCGCAGGCATCGCCATCGCCTTCGCCGCATGGAGCGCGTCGCTCGCCGCCGGCCTCGATCCGAAAATCGCCAGCACAATCGGCGTCACCGTATTGACCGCCGCATGGTGGATCACCGAAGCGATGCCGATTCCTGCCGCATCGCTGGCCCCCTTCGCGCTGTTTCCACTGGTTGGGGTCCTTGACCAGCGACAGGCGGCCGCGGCGCTCGGGTCTTATGTCATCGTTCTGCTGATGGCGTCGTTCATGCTCTCCAAGAGCCTTGAGAAATGCGGCCTGCACGAACGCCTGGCGATTGGCATGATAAGCCTCACAGGGCCGTCCGGTCGAAGCCTGGTGTTCGGCTTCATGGCCGCCGCTGCGATCCTCTCTATGTGGATCTCAAATTCCGCGACAACGCTGATGCTGACGACCATGGCGTTATCGATCGTCCAGCGCACATCGCTCGATACTGACAAGCTTTCCGCGCCATTGTTCATGGGCATTGCCTTCGCGGCCTCGCTTGGCGGCGTCGGCACCCTGATTGGCACGCCGCCAAACCTGATCTTCCTGGACGCCTATCAGCGCGCCACCGGCGGCGAGTTCACGTTCGTCCAGTGGATGAAGATCGGCCTCCCGGTGGTGATCGTCGGCGTGCCCTTGATGGCGATCTGGCTCACCAGGGGGCTCGGCGGCGTAGCAGCGCCCGAGCTGCCGGCGCCGGGTCCATGGCGCACCGACGAGCGCCGGGTGATGATCGTATTCGGACTCGCCATTCTCGCGTGGATTTTCCGCGTCGAACCCTTCGGGGGCTGGTCGGGGGCATTCGGGTTCGAACTCGCAGGCGACTCGACGGTCGCGGTCGCCGCCGTAATTGTCATGTTCCTGACGCCAAATGGAAAGGGCGGAGCATTGCTCGACTGGGAGACCGCGAACGACATACCCTGGGGCATGCTGTTGCTGTTCGCGGGCGGGATTTGCATTGCGTCGGCGTTCCGCGAAAGCGGCCTTTCCGACCTGATCGGCGAAAGGCTTGGCGACCTGATCGGCGACAACCCGTTCCTGACGATCCTCGCCATCTGCATGGCCGTTACATTCTTTACGGAGATCACGTCGAACACGGCGACCGCCAACCTGCTGATGCCGGTGCTAGCGGCGGTGGCGACCTCGCGCGGCCTTCCGCCGGAACTGTTGATGGCTCCGGCGGCAATCGCCTGTTCGTGCGCGTTCATGCTGCCGGTCGCGACGGCGCCGAACGCCATCATCTACGCCACTGGTCGCGTGCCAATCGCCCGAATGGCGCGCGAAGGCGCCGCGATCAACGTCTTCATCGCAGTCGTCACGGCAGTAATCTGCAGTTGGATCCTCGCCTGAGCCGGCGCCAGCTTCGCGGACCTTAGCTGGCCGGATTGGCCACGGGCGCCCCGAGGCCAGAGTCGCCGCGCGACGCGTCGGGCGCAACGACGCCGGCGACCTCGAGCGCGGCGCGCAATGCATCGGCGCGATTTCTTAACCGTCCCTCATCGGGCAGGCAATGGTCGGCGTTGAGGCCGGTCAGCACCCGCTGGACGTCCTCATTCACTCCCGACATGAAGACCTTCTTGCCGGCAGCTTTCGCGTCGCAGACGATCGTCTCGACGGCGCGGGCGGCGGAGAGGTCGATCGTCGGCACGTAGGTGAAATCAAGGATGATCGCGAGGGCGCCCTTGCTGCCCCGCTCGCGGACGTGATGGCCAAGGTCGGCAGCCGCGCCGAAGCTCAACGGACCGCCGGCGAAATCGAACAACATGACCTTGCCGTTCGCGCGCTCAAGGAGCGAGCGCTCCGCTGGATCCTCAAGTCGGCCGCGCGCATCCTGCGCCGCTTTCACCTGGATATCCGCAATCTGCTTTACGTACGCGAGCGCCGCGAGCACGACCCCGACGGCGACAGCCGTGATGAGGTCCACGAATACCGTCAGACCAAGGACGAGGGCCATCAGCGCGAGGTCCCACCGCGGGCCGCGATGGGCGCGGCGCAGGTAGCTCCAGTCGATAATGTCATAGCCGACCTTGACGAGGATCCCGGCAAGCACGGCATGAGGAATGTTTGCCGCGAGGCCTGCAAGCGGCAGCGCCGCCGCAACCAGAACCAGCGAGTGCGTCATGCCGGAAATTCGCGTTTGCCCACCGGACCTGATGTTGACGACCGTCCGCATGGTCGCGCCGGCGCCCGGAATGGCGCCGAACAGGCCGGCGAATGTATTGCCGATGCCTTGTCCGACGAGTTCCTGATTGGACCTATGCCGCGTGCCGGTAATCGAATCCGCGACGAGAGAGGTAAGAAGGCTGTCGATCGCGCCGAGGAGCGCCAGAATTATCGCCGCCTCGATGATCACGCCGGCGGTTTCCGGCGTGAAATTGGGCAGCGTAAATCCGGGAAGGCCTTTCGGAATCTGGCCAAGGGTCAGGCTGTCGGGCAATCCGACGAACAGGCTGACGACGGTGCCGATCAGCAGGGCGGCAAGGGCGCCAGGGACGAATTTCGCAATCGATTTTGGCCACAGGAACACAGTGGCGAGCGAGATCAGCCCCACCAGCAGCGCCGGCCAGACCGGCGTCGCGACAGCGCCGGGAATAGCCGCGATCGCTGGTATGGTGCCCGGATCATCCGGTTCGTGGCCGAACAGTCGCGATATCTGCAAGGCGATGATGATGACGCCAATGCCGCTCATGAAGCCGGAAACGACCGGATACGGCACGAGCTTGATGTACTGCCCCAGCCGGAGCACTCCCATCAGGATCTGCAGGATGCCGGCCAGAACCACCGACGCAAACACGAGCGCCGGATCCCCGGACAACGATGCATATACGCCGGCAAAGACGACAATCATCGGCCCCGTTGGACCTGAGACCTGCGAACCGGTGCCCCCGAACAGCGCGGCAAAGAACCCGACGAAAATTGCCCCCCAAAGGCCGGCGATTGGCCCGGCGCCAGAGGCCTCACCGAATGCAAGGGCCAGCGGCAAGGCCACGACGCCGGCGGTCAGGCCGCCAAGAACGTCCCCGCGAAGGTTGGAGAAGTCAAAGTGACCGCGGAGGCCGGACATGAACGTTGAGTCGGAAGTCGTCATTGAGGTCCTCGTTGCGGACGTTGGGGGAGACGGGCCGTCGCCGGCCCGCCATGAATGCATCGCTTAGGCGCAGTCGGCCGCGAGCCGCTTCATCTCCGCCGCATACCGCACGTCAACAGGGCAGAAGTCGCCTGTCGCCGGATCGTACGCGTCGACTGCTCCGGTCTTGATGTCGTACACCCAGCCGTGCAGTTCAACGTCGCCCTTTGCGAGCCGGCGGGCGACGCTCGGGTGCGAGCGCAGGTGCTGCAGTTGAAGAATGACATTCTGACGAAGCAGCAAGGTCATCTTTTCGTCTTCGGACAGGCCTGCGCCCAGCTCCTCGACAATCTCGACGGCGCCGCGCGAATAGCTGAGCCAGTCGCGAACGTATGGCAGCTTGTCGAGCCCTTCCGGATTCATGGCGCCCTTCATCGCGCCGCACTGGGTATGCCCGCACACCACAATATGCGGCACCTTCAGGGCCGCCACGGCGAACTCGATCGAGGCTGACATGCCGCCGGTATGAGTTGAGGGCGGCGGCACGATGTTGCCCGCATTCCTGCAGATGAACAGCTCGCCCGGCGCCGTCTGGGTGATCATCGCGGTCTCGATGCGCGAATCCGAGCACGTGATGAACAGCGCCTCAGGCGCTTGCCCGCGGTCGAGTTCGTGGAAAAGGTCCTTGTTCTCGGGGTAGACTTCGTTCTGGAATTTTACGACGCCGGCGGCGAAGCGAGGCATGGGGCGCTCCTTGTTTATGCCCGAATTCAATGGGGCGAATGGCTGTTGTGGCCGCCGCGAAGCGTGCGGAAGGCGCTTTGGCGAGGCCGCTCGCGCAGGCCTGATGGGCAGTGCGCACAGAAGCGGCAAGAGGCGCTGCGACGTCAATCACTTATATAGCAAGCAAACCCGCGGCCCCAAGATGGATCAGAAATATCGATCAAAACTTACGGCGGATTGGATCGTCGCACGTCTGTCGGCGACATGAAGGCGCCACTGCGGCTTGTGGACAGGGGCTCGCGGCGCAATTAGCGTTCGCCGACGAGGCGTCGGCCTCCAGATCGGTTACGGGGAGAGAAATTCAATGCGCAAGAACCGGATGATGGCTTCAGTCGCCGGCGCGACCTTGTTCGCGACAGCGTTCGCAACATCGGCCGCAAACGCCGATGCGTTGTGGCGAATTGAAACGACGAACGCCGACGGCTCGACCGAGACCGGCGAGATCTGGGCCAATGACAAGAACCTGCGGATGTCCGTGGGCGCCGAGAAGGCCCAGGGCGGCGAAGTCATTCTGCTCGGCGACGCTGACGAACTGATCTTTGTCGACCATGCGGAAGGATCGTTCACCCGAATGAAGGCGAGCGAAATCGCGGCGAAGACGGAGGGCATGGGCGAACAAATGGCGGCCGCCCGCTCCCAGATGAGTGCGGTTCAGGAACAGATGAAGGCGGCGATGGCCGAGGCGATGGCGAACATGTCGCCTGAAGAGCGCGAACGCGCAATGGCGGCCATGGCGAACGTGCCAGGCATGAGCGGCATGAACGGGGCTGGGCCGCTCGCCTCGGCGTTCGGCGACGCGCCGACCTATTCTGTCGAGCGCACCGGCGACACGAAGAAGGTCATGGGCGCTACGGCGGTAACCTATCAGATCACGCGAAATGGCGCGCCGGACGGCGAGGTGTGGGCGGCAAAGACCGCGGATATCGAGGGCGGCGCAATGGTTCGTGACCGGATGAAGGACCTTTTCGCGTACATGGAGACGGCGATGGGCGGCCTGATGCCAGGCGATGCCGGACCTTTCCGGTTCATGTCGGATATTGACGACCGGGTGCCCGTCGGCGGCGTCAGCACGGATGCTGGCGGGGCCGGCCCAACGACGACGAGGCTTGTCTCCGCCGCGGATATCTCGCCGCCCGACGGCATCTGGAATCCGCCCGCCGGCTACAAGGAAGAAAAGAGCCCGTTCTGAACGGGCGCCTGGACAAGGGCGCCAAAAGAAGATGTCAGGACAATGGCGGCTGACCCAGGCGAGTCGTCAGGCGAGTCGTCAGGCACTGGCGTCATCTGACGTGAGGTGCCGGGCGCGCGCTGCATGCTCGATCGCTTCGGCTCCGGCATCGGGGACCCTCAAGGAATCGCGGATGAGTTCGAGCACGCGGATTTCGGTGATATCAAGGCGCTCGTCCGCCGTGACGACGTCAACCACTGCAGCATAGGCAGTTTCGCCAAGATGACGCGGCAAGGCGGCAGCCGCCGATTCCAGGACCCGATGCAGGCCGTCATCCATCGCCATCAGTCGGCCGCAGGCTTCGGCCGTTTCAACGAGCGCTTCCTCGTCCGCTTCGGAAAACAGCGGAAATGACCTCACGACGCGCCCGATCGTCCTGAGCTCGCGATCGGTGATGATGCCGTCGGATGCCGACGTCATGACCATCAGGTAGATTATCGCTTCTTGCGGCGTAAGCGGAACGATGCCTTCAGCGGACATAGGATCGCGCTCCATGTTGCTGGCGCAATGATCCTCGACCCGCGCCCGTTAGTCTATCCGTAGCGCGCCGGACGACGGAACGGAACCGCCTAGTTGCGACAGTTTGACAAAGTCAGGCCTCGTGTTCATTCAAACGATTCATCTTTCATCCGGAAACGTTCAGGGGACTATTTGAATGGCGGCGCGAAATTTCACTCGCGAAGATTTCGAGGCGGCGAAAGCCTGGCCCTTCGCCGAGGCGCGCGCATTGATCAAACGGCTGGAGAAGATCGAGGCCGCCGCGCCCGCCGGCAGCACAAGCGTGAGCACAGGCGAACGACCGGTCCTGTTTCAGACGGGATATGGCCCCTCGGGCCCGCCGCATATTGGCACGTTCGGCGAAGTCGTTCGTACGACAATGGTCCGCAGGGCATTCGAGGCCCTCACCGGACGGGCTACAAAGCTGATCTGTTTTTCGGACGACATGGACGGCATGCGCAAGGTGCCGCCGCAATTGCCGAACCGCGACAGGCTCGAACCGCATCTGCAGAAGCCGCTGACATCGGTGCCAAACCCGTTCGACACGGACCATCCAAGCTTCGCGCATCACAACAATGCAGCGCTGCGGGCATTCCTCGACCGCTTCGGGTTCGACTATGATTTTTATTCGGCGACCGAGCGGTATCGCTCCGGCGCATTCGACGCGACGATGCTGAAGGTGCTCGAACACTATGATGCAGTGATGGACATCATCCTGCCGACCCTAGGCGCCGATAGACGGGAAACCTACTCGCCGATCCTGCCGATCTCGCCGACGAGCGGGCGCGTGCTTTACGTCCCGATCCTTGAGTTCGACCCGGCATCCGGCCGGATCACGTTCGAGGACGAGGACGGCGCGAGGACGGAAGGGTCCGTTCTTGGCGGCCAGGCCAAACTGCAGTGGAAGGCGGACTGGGCCGGTCGCTGGGTCGCGCTTGGCGTTGACTATGAAATGTCCGGCGAGGACCTGACCGAATCCGTGCGACTGTCGTCGCGGATCGCGAGGGCGCTCGGCGCGGAGCCCCCGGCGGGCTTCAACTACCAGCTGTTCCTCGACGAGGAAGGCAAGAAGATTTCGAAGACCAAAGGCAACGGGATATCGATCGACGAGTGGCTGACTTATGCCTCGTCGGAAAGCCTCGCGCTCTTCATGTTCCAGAACCCGAAAGCGGCGAAAAAGCTATATTTCGACATCATCCCGAAGACTGCGGACGAGTACTGGAGCCACGTCGAAAAGTTCGCGGCCCAGGATGGCGCAAGAGCCCTCGACAATCCGGCATGGCACATTCACGAAGGCGCGCCGCCCGATGCAACGCCGCCGGTGAGTTATGGCATGCTGTTGACGCTCGTCAGCGCCGTTGGCTCGGCGGACGCCGATCTCATCAGAGGGTTCGTACGCAAATATCGACCCGATGCGGACGAAATTGCCCTTGCGGAAGTCGATCGCATGATCGCTCACGCTCGAGCTTACTTCGATCGCTTCGTGGCGCCGAACAAATCATTCCGGGCGCCGACGGCCGCTGAGCGCGCCGCACTGGCGGCGTTGTCCCGGGCCTATCGTGCGCTTGGCGACGGCGCGAGCGAGGACGATTTCCAGACGGCGACATTCACGGCCGGCAAGGACGAGGGATTCGAAAATATCCGCGACTGGTTCCGCGGCCTCTACGAAGTCGTATTCGGCCAGTCGGAAGGTCCGCGCATGGGGCCGTTCGCCAAAATCTACGGCGCAGCGGCGACAGCCGATCTGATCGATGAAGCGCTCGCGCGAGACTGAACCCGGTCAGTCGCCTGCTTCCTGCATGGCGAGCGCTTCGCCAGCAAGGTAGAGCGAGCCGGCTATCAGGAACCGCACCGGCCCGGCCTCGATGTCGGCTGCGGCCGACAGGGCGGCCGCCAGGGTCGGCGCCTTCGACGCGGCGATGCCCGCATGAATTGCGGCGTTCATGATGTCGTCCGGCGACGCTGCATGTTCGGCGTCAGCGGCGGTTGCGACCACTTGCCGGACAAGACCTTCGAACGGCGTGAAATATCCTTGTGCGTCTTTTGTCGACTGCATGCCCGCAATCATGAAGACCGGCTTCGGGCTGCGATCCGAAAGGTCGGCGAGCGCACGGGCAATGGCCGCCGCCGCATGCGGATTATGGCCGCCATCGAGCCATGCTTCCCGACCGGCGCCAGCTTCGCCGATGCGGAGCAGCTTGCCGATCCTGCCGCCGCCAATCCGCTGCATGCGCGCGGGCCAGGCCGCCGTGGAAATGCCGCGCGAAAGAACGTCGCTCGATAATTCAAGCCCGCCCGCGCGCAGCGCTGCGACCGCGAGGCCTGCATTGCCGAACTGGTGCGCGCCAAAGATGCGCGGCGGGTCCAGATCGCTGAGACCTTTCATGTCTTGATAAACAAGACGGCCGGATTCAGCCCAGTTCGTCCAGTCGGCGCCAAAGACGAACGGCGTCGCCTGCGCCGCCGCGGCAGCGTCAATGAGAGCGGCCATCGCTTCGGGTTCCTGGGCGCCGATGACGGCCGGCCGCCCGGCCTTGAACACGCCAGCCTTCTCGCGCGCGATTGCGGCCAGCGTATCGCCCAGATAGGACTGGTGATCGAGGCCAATCGGCGTAATGACGGCCGCGGCCGGTTCACTGATCACATTGGTGGCGTCAAGCCGACCGCCAAGGCCAACCTCAAGCACCACGAAATCAGCCGGGACTTCGGCGAACGCGACGAACGCCGCGCAGGTCAGAGTCTCGAAATAGGTGAGTTCATCCGAGCCCGCCGCATGGTCAACGGCGGCGAGCGCCGCCATGAACGCCTCATCGCTTATCGCCGAGCCGGCGAGCGTAATTCGCTCATTGTACCGAACGAGATGCGGCGAGGTATAGACATGAACCCGCGCGCCCGCCGCCTCGAGCATGGAACGGATATAGGCGACCGTAGAACCCTTGCCGTTCGTGCCGGCCACATGAAAAGTCGGCGGCAACCGGTCCTGGGGGTCGCCAAGCCGGCCAAGAGCGGCCCGGGTGCGGCCAAGGCTGAGGTCGATGAGCTTAGGTCGGCGCGTAGCGATCGCCCGCAGGGCGTCGTCCAGCTTCGTCTCGCCACGGATGGAAAAGTTCAAGCTTACTCCGCGGCCTTGTCGACGGCGTCAAGGTCATTGGCCGGAGGTTTCGCGGCAGGCGTCGCCTCGCCCTCGCCAAGCGAAATTCGCGACCTGGCCGATCCATTCTTGGTCAGCACCCGAACCAGTTTCGCGATAGAATCGCGCAGATCATGTCGGTGCACGACCATGTCGACCATGCCTTTTTCCTTCAGGAACTCGGACCGCTGGAACCCTTCGGGCAGTTTCTCGCGGATTGTCTGTTCGATGACCCGCGGGCCGGCGAAGCCGATCAGGGCTCCGGGTTCCGCGATGTTTATGTCGCCGAGCATGGCGAATGACGCGGTAACGCCCCCCGTCGTCGGATGGGTCAGGACAACGATGTAAGGCAGGCCCGCTTCGCGCATCATCTGCACGCCAATCGTCGTGCGCGGCATCTGCATGAGGGAGAGTATCCCTTCCTGCATGCGCGCGCCGCCGGAGGCGGAAAATGCGACCAGCGCCGAATTGCGCTTGATCGCCTCTTCGACGCCTTTCAGGAAGGCCTCGCCCAGGGCGCAACCCATCGACCCGCCCATGAAGGCGAAATCCTGGCAGGCGGCCACTATTGGCAGGCCGTGGACGGCGCCCGCCGCCACGCGCATTGCATCCTGGCGGCCGGTCTTGCGGCGCGCATCCTTGATCCGATCAGCGTACCGTCGTTCGTCACGAAACTTGAGTGGATCGACCGGCGCCTCGGGCAGCTCGATGTCCTCGAACTTGCCGTCATCGAAGAATGCATGCAGCCGGTCTTCGGCAGGAATCGACATGTGGTGCGAACACGCCGGGCACACGCGCTGGGTGTTCTCCAGATCGCGATGGAAGATCATTTCGCCGCAACCGCCGCATTTCAGCCAGAGGGTGTCAGCGTTGTCGTCCGGTCGCCGGAACATGTTCTTGATGCCGGGCGGTGTAATGTTCGACAGCCAGTTCACGGCATACTCTCCTCACCAGATCGCGGTCGGGCCGGCCCTGAAGACGCGGTCGACCGCCTTAGAAGGATACGGCCTCAGCGACGTTCTAGGCCAGCCCAATCGTTGAAGATCAGGACTTTCGAGCCAATCTCGTCGCCATCGCGAGCTCACGCACGAACCCTGCCACGTCAATCACGAAAGAATTGGTATCCAGAGCGCCTTTCTCAAGAGCCTCCGCCCCGGCGGCTACCCGGTCGACGATCGCGGACCCGACGACAACGGCATCGGCCAACCGCCCGAAAACTGCCGCGTGCCCGGGCGTTTTGATCCCGAAACCAACCGCTATGGGCAGGCTGGATGCCTGCCTGAGCCCGCTAATCGCTGCGGCAACGTCGGTTTCAAGCGCGCTTGCCCGGCCGGTCACCCCGGCCACGGAAACATAGTAGATAAATCCCGAAGCGCCCGAGACCACCGCTGGCAGGCGCTCGGCGTCGGTGGTCGGCGTCGCAAGCCGGATCACGTCGATGCCGGCAGCCGCAGCCGCGGACCTCAGGGGACCATCTTCTTCCGGCGGCAGGTCGACGACGATCAGCCCGTCGACGCCGGCTTCGGCGGCTTCCGATACGAAACTTTCGAAACCGCGCCGATGGATCGGGTTGGCGTATCCCATCAGAATGATCGGCGTCGTCCCGCCCTCGGCCCTGAACCGGCGGACCATCTCAATCGTGCCGGTCAGGGTCTGCCCCGCCTTCAGCGCCCGCAGGCCCGCCGCCTGGATCGATGGGCCGTCGGCCATCGGGTCGGTGAACGCGACGCCGAGTTCGATGATGTCCGCGCCCGCCTCAGGCATAGCCTTCAGCAGGGCGTACGACGCATCCGGATCGGGGTCGCCCGCCATGATGAAGGGAATGAACGCCGCGCGCCGGTCCTGACGAATTGCGGCGAACGTGGAGGCGATACGGGACACTTGCCTGGATCCTGATTTTTGCCGGAAACGATTGAGTCGCCTTGCGTCCGTGCGCCCGTGAAACCCGTCAGCTAGACGTGCAGCCGGCGCCGCGGCGAATTTCCGTCTCCATATCACGCGCCCACAGCACGAGGGCCTCTGCAATGCGGCAGCGTTCCCCGCCGTCAAGACGCGGGTCCGCTGACAGATCCTCCAGGAGGCCACCCAGGCTGTCAGCATCATTGACCACCTCGACGCCGCCGTCGTTGCGGCTGTCAAATCGCATCAGGCTCGCGCCATCTGCGTAGGGACGCCACGCCGGCCCGCCTGCTTCGCCCGGCGCGCCAGTGCGGGCAAACGCCGCCCAGTACCGCTGCATGGCGCGCGACAGGTCCTCCCTGCTCTCCTTGGTCTCTTTGGCGAACACAAACCTGTCCGCAGGGCCGAGGAACTCGAAGTTACCCATCACGAACGGAATCTCGAATGCGTGGGCGGCGCCGAACAGGGTCGAAAAATCAGTCAGCAGAAACTTGCCCGCTTCGTCCCAGTCGAACCTGTAGGCCCAGACGTCGCCATGGCCCGCCCTGGCCATCCGGGATGCCGGATCATCGACCGAACGCACGCGCCACAAGCGCGACTGGTAGTCCGACAGCGCATCATAGAAGTCCTGGTCTTTCGGGATGATGATGAACCGAAGCCACGCGTTCACAAGCTCCGGGTCCAACGCCTGAAAGAGCTTCATCTCGTCGCGGTTCGTGCCGGTGATGATCGGCGTCGCATTGAACGTTGCAATATCGTCGAACGCCTCGCGCAGTGTCGGCGTCGGAAGCGCCGGATCGCCAGTGATTATCTTTGGCAGGTCAAGGAAGCCGCCGTTTTCTTCAAATCCGAATGCGGAAAAGAGTTCGTCGAGCGACAGGTTGCGCAAATCGCCGGCGCTGGCCGCCCCGAGACGCGCCATAACTTCCGTTGACGGATTGATGAGATCCTGGCCGCCATTCTCGGCTTCGGCTACGCTCACGGAATCGAAGCTGCCTGACTGGATCACTGCCCTGTGGAACAAGCCCGCCGCCTGGGGCGCGGCCAGCAGGGTCACGACATTGTGGCCGCCCGCGCTTTCGCCGAAGATCGTCACGTTCCCCGGATCGCCGCCGAATGCGGCGACGTTGTCGCGGACCCACCTGAGGCTCGCGACAAGGTCCAGCGTTCCAAAGTTCGCGCTGGCGTCGAGCGGTTCATCGGATGCGCCGGCGGCGTCGCGCAGCGCCTCGCTCGCGAACCAGCCCAGCGGCCCAAGCCGGTACTGGGTCGTCACGACAATGACGTTTTCGTTCATCACCAGATCGGAAGGATCATATGCGCTCGCGCGACCCCACACATTGCCGCCGCCATGGATCCAGACCATCACCGGCAGGCCTTCGCCGCCATCCGCCGGGGCAAATACATTCAGGCGAAGACAGTCTTCGTCGCCGACCCGCAATCCGGGGGCGACGCCTTCTGACTGATTGAGGCCGTTGGTCATTTGCGGGCATCTGTGCCCGAATGACGTCGCTTCCATCACGCCGGACCAGGGCTCGGGCGGCCGGGGCGCACGAAAGCGCAAATCGCCCGCCGGCGCTTTGGCGAACGGAACGCCAAGCCATGCCTTCGCCCCGCGCGCTGTCGTCAGTCCGACAAGCTCGCCTTGCGCAACCGACACCATCGTCGCAGCGTCAGGCGCGCCGACCTTGGCGAGATCATCAATCGATTTCGAAGATGAGCAGGCGGCGACGAACAGGCAGGCGGCAACGACCGCCAGCGCTTTTCCAGGCAGAGCATTTCCAGGCAGCGCATTTCCAGAACGAAACATCCCCAATCCCCTCACTGCGGCCAATTCAATCCCGCGGCCTCGCGCCAACCCGAGGGACGGCGACGATAAGCCAATAGCCGATGCAACACGCCGCGCGCAATCAATCCGCCCGCGCCGCTAAAGGCCGGGCCTCACGAAATGGGACGCCGGCGCTGGCCCAGAGGCGAGACGGATGGCCATCAGCGCGATCCACACCGCCGCGAAGCGCCAGACCTGCCATACGCTCCACTCGGTCATCGCCGTCACCAGAATGGCGGCCGCAACCGCCGCAGCGGTTGCAAGGTCCTCATGGCGATCGCCAACGTGCGAAAGGCCCCGCCATCCCGCAAACAAAAAGCCGCAAAGACACAGGGCGCCAACGACCCCGAGGTCCATCCAGACATGCAAGATGAGATTATGCGGATGCAGCGGCATGGTATTGAGCGCAACCCCATTAATGCTCACCGCGTCAATTGGCCGGCTGATAGCGCGGGCATACTCGACGCCGCCGCCGAATGGATGCGCTGCGATGGCGTCCCCGGCGCGCTCCCAGATGAACAGCCGCTGCGCCCACGAATCCGGCAGCCAGGGGAGCGCTTCATACGCCGACTGCGCGTCCAGCATGACCGCCGCCATGGGCGTCGCCCAGATCAAGACAGCCGCCATTGCGAATATCGAGGCGGCCACGCTGCGGCCGAATGCGCGAGCGGCCCAGTAAGCGATGAACCCTGCGGCCAGCATCGCTGCATTCGTCACGATAGAGAATTTCAACGCCGGGTACGTCGCCGCGACGACCAACAGCCAGCCGAGCCAGGGGCGCTTTAACCGCTCGGCGAAAATCCGTCGGGCGGGCCAGACAAGCAGCACCAGCAGTAGCGTGCCGCGTCCGAGCGAGATGAAATCCCGCGCCACGGTTTCCTCCGGCGGCAATGCCTGACGGATGGCGGCGTTCGTCGCCGCTTCGAACGTCAGCAGGAGGAGCATGGCGAGCGTCGCCCATGCGACCGCCGCGGCCGCGCGCTCGCGCGTCGCTGGCGTCAGGTAACCGACGCTGTGGAACGACACCGGCGCAATCAGGAAGCACGCGCCGAGGCGCAGGGCCCAGTCAGCCTGCATAGGCAACGGAGACCAAAGCGCCGAAACCGCGGTGTAGATCGAGAAAACGCCGGCTGCGCAAAAGTACGCCACCCATCGTCGGTCGACGGATCGAAAGGTCGCATGGCGAGAGTAGTAGGCGTGTCGCCAGTCAATCGCCGCCAGAGGCGCGAGCAGAATTGGCGCATAGGCGCGATGGCCGAGGATCGCGGCGATCGCCAGCATCCAGAAGAAAACCCTGAACGTCGCGCCTCGGTGCAACTCTGAGGGAGAATAGAGAAACTCAGCGACTTGCGCCATGACCACTACCGGAAACCGCGCGCCGAACGCGCTTGATACGCTTACTGACGGATCGGCCCCAGCGCTCGAATGGGTTCGTCGGTCGTTTCGGGCCCATCGGGTCATTCACATGCCGGTCGTCGCCGATATGCGCAACCGCGGCCTCCGAAAGGTACGCCATTCGAAATCCTGCTCGCTTGAACGCAAGGCTGACATCCGCTTCGTGGCCGAGCGCGGAGAACGGACCGATCTGGCGATAGTCCGATAGGCGCCGCAGGCCCGGATTGAACGAGTAGCTAAAGTATTCAGGGTGCGCCGCCGGGTCGGTCATGAATACCCTTTCGCCCGCATGCTCCTCGTCCGGCAGGTTGTGCAGCAGCGGATTGAGGCTCCAGCGATCCCTCAGGCCGACCATGCTGACATCGGGCATCGCGTCGAGCAGGCGCCGCGACGATGCAATGAATCCGGCGCGCGTGAATTCCCAGTCATCTTCGCAATGAAAGATGAAAGGCGTTTTGACCATCGCGTAGGCGCGATCGATAGAAGCCATCTGTCCGAGGCGGCGGTCGTTGACGATCGTTTCGATTGGCCGGCCGACAAGAGGCCCAGCGGATTGCGCCACGTCCCTGACGGATGCGTCGCCGGAATCCTCAATCAGGATCGCGCGGGCCGGCGGCTCATCGAGGCAACGCGACAGGCTCGCCAATGTCCGCGTCAGGAGGTCGAACCGCCCGCAGCTTGTGATGACGAGTGTGAATGAATCATCCGACATCCGCATGTCCGCCTATTCGGCGAGATACTCCATCACCGAAAACACGTCTTTGTCGCCGCGGCCGCACATATTGAGGACGAGGATCTGATCTGCGTCCATTTCGGCCGCCTTGTCGATCGCGCGCGCGAGCGCGTGGGCCGGCTCCAGCGCCGGGATGATCCCCTCGAGCTTTGCGCAGAGCTGGAAGGCGGCGAGCGCTTCGTCGTCGGTCGCGGAAAGATACTGCGCGCGGCCAATGTCTTTCAGCCAGGCATGCTCGGGGCCGATGCCAGGATAATCGAGCCCGGCGGAGATGGAATGGGCGTCGACAATCTGCCCGTCATCGTCCTGCAGGAGGTATGTCCTGTTGCCGTGCAGGATGCCGGGCGCGCCGCCTGTCAGCGACGCCGCGTGCTCGCCGGAGTCGACGCCCTTGCCAGCCGCTTCGACGCCAATGATCTCCACGTCCTTGTCGTCGAGAAAAGGGTGGAACAGGCCAATCGCGTTCGAGCCGCCGCCTATGCACGCCATGATGACGTCGGGCAGGCGGCCCTCCGCTTCGACGATCTGCTCGCGCGCCTCAATGCCAATGACCGACTGAAAGTCGCGCACCAGCATCGGATAAGGATGCGGCCCCGCCGCCGTGCCAATGACGTAAAAGGTATCGTGCACGTTTGTCACCCAGTCGCGAAGCGCCTCGTTCATGGCGTCTTTCAGGGTGGCCCTACCGCTTGTGACGGGCACAATATCCGCGCCGAGCAACTGCATCCGGAAGACGTTCGGCTTCTGTCGCTCCACATCGGTGGCGCCCATGAACACGACGCAGGGCAGACCGAAACGCGCGCAGACAGTCGCCGTCGCGACGCCGTGCTGCCCGGCGCCGGTTTCCGCGATAATCCGGGTCTTGCCCATCCGACGGGCAAGAAGGATCTGGCCGACGCAATTGTTGATCTTGTGCGCGCCGGTGTGATTGAGCTCGTCGCGCTTGAAATAGATTTTCGCGCCCTTGCCAGCGCCGGCGCGTTCGCGGACGTGCGCCGTCACGCGCTCGGCAAAGTAGAGCGGCGACGGTCTGCCCACGTAGTGCTTCAGGTAGTGCCGTAACTCGGCGTCGAATGCAGGGTCTGACTTCGCCCGGGCGTATTCGCGGCCGAGCGACTGGATCAGCGGCTGCAGCGTTTCCGCCACGAACTGGCCGCCAAACTCGCCAAAACGGCCGAATTCATCGGGTCCTGTGCGAAAGCTGTTCGGAACGAGCGCGGTCATCGGGATCCTGGGTGGCGACGCGCGGCGCCTGTTAATGCCGCGCCGACATTGGGTCGTCGCCTGTCTGAACCATAAAGTCGACGCGGCCAAGGGCGGTCCATGTCGCGGGGTCGACCACGTAGAGCGCGCCGGAAGGCGTCTCTGGTTCGCCTTCGGCAGGAATCGCGCCGAACTGGGGAACGACGTTGGAATGGCTCGCGAGGAGGATATTGCCGCAAACGCCGTCGAGACAGTCTTCAACGATTTCAGCTTCAAGCTGGGTCTTGAACGCGTCAACGATCGCTGCATCAGTCGAAACGAGCGCCTCAACCGCAGCCGCCTCGCCCCCGGACGACGCAAGCCGCGCCGTGTCCCACGCCCGACACATTTCGCTCGTGTAGACTGCGGAAATTCGAATGCCGGCCTCGGCGAGATATGCGCCCATGGCCCTTGCCTGCGCGAAGCCGATGGCGTCCAGGCCGCGACCATCGGCGAGGCGGCACCCCGCCGTCATGCCAACGGCGCCAGCCTGGCCAGCGGGCGAATTCGCATGGCGAAGCACGATCACCTTGCCGCCCGCCATAAGGCCTGCGACCGCCTTTGCCTCCAGGGAGCCATCAGCAGCGCTCGCCATCGGGCCGGCAAGGGCCGCCACAACCAGCATGCTTACGAAGCGAAATGTCATGATGGGCCCCTTTCCCCTGGCCTGCGAGCGGCGTCGACGAATGCCCGCATCAATTCCGCGTCCTTCACGCCTCGCTCGCGCTCAACCCCGGACGATACATCGACCCCTGAAAACTTTGCATTCCTAGCAGCAGCGGCGACAGCGCCCCGCACATTGGCCCGCGTCAGCCCTCCCGCCAAAAGGAACGGCGCTTCTCCGCGATATTCGTCGAGCAACGACCAGTCGAACCCGCGCCCAAGGCCGCCTCTTTCCGGTCCGTCGGACGACGGCGCTGAGTCGAGAACAAGAAAGTCGACATGGCCAGCATAAGCTGCGGCACGGCGAAGGTCGTCCTGGCCCGCCACGCCGATTGCCTTCGCGACCGCCAGGCCAGTCGCCAGCCCGATTGCCGCGGCGCGGTCCGGCGTTTCATCGCCATGCAATTGGAGGATATCAACCAATGGCGAGATCGACTGAATCAATTCGTCGTCCGCATTAACGGTCAGCGCGGCGATCCGGACAGCATCACCCACCTTCTTTGCGCCCGCCTTTCGAAGGTCGCTTGCAATAAACGCCAACTTATCGACAGGCACAGCTCGCGTCGCGCCTTCCACGACGACGAAGCCAACAATGTCTGCGCCGGCGTCGCGCGCCGCTTTAGCGTCGGCAGCGGTTCGCAGGCCGCATATCTTGATGATCGTCGATTGGTAACTGGCGAGCCCGCTTCCCGGGCGACCCATTGTCACCCTTCCGCGACGATCAACGGCGCTTCGCCAGTCGACCTCGCCGCCAGGATCTGGTTTTCGCGCTCCAGTTCCTTCAACGCGCGACGATCTTCCTGCGCTTTCAGTCGACGGTCCCGGCCGGACACCCACATCGCGAAAACGCCAAGAAAGAAGCCGATCAGCAGGAACAGCGTCAGCCAGAACCAGAGCCAGATCGCCGGCGTCTGAATCACGGGATTGTCGGTGGAGACAGGGTCAAGGCTGATCGACACCGGCTGTCGGTTCGCCGCTAGGAACACCACGAACGCGAACCCGAGCGGGACCCATATTAAACGACCCAGCAGTTTCTTCACGGCGAGGCTCCGGCCTGCATTCTACACCGACGCCATTCTAGCGCCGCGTCGACGCCGGACGAAAGGCATTGCGGGACGCCCAAGCTTCAGTCCTTGTTCAGCCGCTCGCGAATTTCCTTGCCGGCCTTGAAAAAGGGCGAAAACTTCTCGTCAATTCTGACGGGTTCGCCAGATCGCGGGTTCCGGCCAATTCGCGGCGGCCGATGCTTCACCGAAAACGCGCCGAAGCCCCGTAATTCCACGCGGTCGCCGCGCACCAGCGCGCCCGAAATCTCGCCGAAGAAGATAGAGACGATTTTCTCGATGTCGCGGTGAAAGAGGTTCGGGTTTTCTTCAGCGAGCTTGTTCACGAGTTCGGACTTGATCATGCGCTCGTTCTCCTGCCTGCGCGCGACGCGCCTCTAAGCCTCACATTCAAAGTCGTCCGAACGGGAGCCGACCGGGTCGAAGTTATCCGGCATTGCGTCCGGTCGCCAACGCTTGACGTGACGACGCCGGGGACCCAGGCCGTCGAAAAGCGAGAAAATTCAGACGGTTACTTTCCGCGAACAATCGTGTGGCGTCAAGTCGCTTCTATTCTTTCAAGCCCGGCGATATCACCCGATCATGCCACCGGATTTCAATGACCCCGATCAGTCCGACGCCGCTTTTGCGTCGTTCGGATTCGCGACCGTCGCGGCGACGGAAAAGGCGAACCTCGTGCGCGACGTCTTCGATTCCGTCGCGCCCCGTTATGACCTGATGAATGACCTCATGTCGGCGGGGGTCCACCGGCTGTGGAAATCGACGCTTATTGACCGGCTCGCGCCGCAGCCGGGCCGGCGGCTACTCGACATGGCCGGCGGGACTGGCGATGTGGCGGCTTCTTTCCTGGCGCGCGCCAAAAGCCGCAAGGGAGCGCAAGGCCGCCCGCCGGCGTCGGCGATCATCTGTGACGTGAACGACAGCATGCTGAGGGTTGGCAAGGCATCGACCGCGCCGGCAGGCGCCGCCGCGCTTGGCGCCATGTGGGTCTGCGGCGACGCCGAGCAAACGCCGCTGCCGGATGCGAGCGTTGATCTCTATACGATCTCATTTGGCATCAGGAACGTTACCCGGATCGAGAAAGCGCTGCGCGAAGCAAGACGGGTGCTCAGATATGGCGGCCGGTTCCTGTGCCTTGAATTTTCGCAACCGACCGTAGGAGCGCTGCGCGCCGCCTATGACGCCTACTCTTTCAACGTCATTCCAGCGCTCGGGGAGTTCGTCACGTCGGACCGCGAAAGCTATGTCTATCTCGTTGAATCGATCCGCCGCTTTCCCACTCAGGAGCGGTTCGCCCGGATGATCGCGGACGCCGGCTTCCGACGCGTCGGATATGAGAACCTCTCCGGTGGGGTCGCCGCCATTCATTTCGGCGCAAAGGTCTGACGGCATGCTGACCGCTGTCGCCGACTGGGCCCGCCTGATCGCCGCCGGGCATCGCCTGACGCGCTATGATGCGCTTGTCCCTCGGGAGTTTGCGGACCGATTGCCGCCGCTGGTCCGGGCGTTCGGCGCGGTCTCGCGCATCGGCTCGAACCGACGCGCGCGCGACGGGGTTCGGCGACTTAGGCCAGGCGAACGAATGGCGGCGGCCTTTGAGTCCATGAGCCCGCCTTATGTGAAGCTCGGTCAAATGCTCGCCACCCGTCCCGACATCATCGGCATGGAAATGGCCCGGGACCTGTCGCGACTGCAGGACAGGATGCCGCCATTCGACCGGGCGCTCGCTGTTCGCGAGCTGGAACGCGCCTTCGGCAAATCCCTGCACGAGTGCTTCAGCCGCTTTTCCGAGCCGATCGCGGCGGCGTCGATTGCCCAGGTTCACCGCGCAACGACCGGCGACGGGCAGGACGTCGCAGTTAAAGTGCTGCGGCCTGGCATAGAACAGCGCGCGACCATCGAATTCCGCGCCTTCATGCGGGCGGCGAAAGCCGCAGAAGGACTTGCGCCGGCGGCGCGGCGGCTTGAGCCGGTGAAGTTCGTCGAAACGCTGATGTCATCCGCCGCGGTCGAGCTTGATCTGCGGATGGAAGCCGGCGCGGCGTCGGCGCTCGCCGAGATCCACAAGGACGACGCGCGCATCTATATTCCCGAGATCGTCTGGCCACTGACGACACGACGGATCCTTACGCTGGAGTGGGTCGACGCGACCCCGATCGGCGACATCGACGCACTCGACCGCAAGGGCCATGATCGACGCAGGCTGGCGGTGGATATCCTGCAACTCTTCCTGAACCAGGCGCTTAATCACGGTTTTTTCCATGCGGACATGCACCAGGGCAACATCATGGTGCGCGACGACGGCCGCATCGTCCTTATAGACTTCGGCATCATGGGCCGTCTCGACCAGGAGGCGCGCCGGACGTTCGCGGAAATCGTTCACGGCTTCGTCACGCGCGACTATCAGCGCACGGCGAAAGCGCACTTCGCCGCCGGCTATGTTTCGGAAAGCCACTCCGTCGACCAGTTCGCGCAGGCGCTTCGCGCCGTCGGCGAACCGCTCTACGGCCGCAACGCAGCGAACATGGACATGTCGCGCATCCTGCAACAGCTTTTCGACGTTACCGATCTGTTCGACATGCATCTGCGTCCGGAGCTTGTGCTCCTGCAACGGACAATGGTTATCGTCGAAGGCGTCGCGCGCGCGCTCGACCCTCAAATCAATCTTTGGGATGCGGCGGCGCCTGTCGTGCGCGACTACATCGCGGATTCGGTAGGCCCCCGGCGACAAATCGAACGATTGCGCGACGCCACCGAAAAAGCGCTCGATATTGCGCCGAACATTCCCCGCTACATCGAAATGATCGGCGCGGCGTCAGCGCGAGCCGGCGCTTTGCACGAAGACTGGTCGCGGACCGAGATGACGGCGCTGGCCCGCGCGCTCGCGCGTGAAGGCCGCATGACCAGAGCCGCATTCTGGTTTGCCGGCGTCGCGGCCCTCGTCCTGGCGGTCGCGACGGCGCTGAGCTAGCGCCGTTGCGACATCAGTCGAAGTCGATGTTGAGCCAGGGCGCATCGGGGTGGACCAGCCGCGGCGCAACGAGATAACCCGCAGACTTCAGGGCGGCGGCGAGGGCAAAACGGGCGGCCGGCGCCAGCGGCTCATTCGACTGGCCGAGCGCCTGCACGGCGCACCAGCCGGCAAGTGGCGCGCGGCGCACCTCGACCATGCCGCCGGGCCAGTGGGCATGACCGCGGTGAACCGTGTACGCATAGATATACGAATCGCCCCTGATAACCGCCATCGCGTAAGTGCGCGCGCAGTTTCTCAAGGCCTCGCCTGCCTGCACCAGTTCGCCGTACCGCATGAGCGGCGTCAGCTTGCCGCCGCCAGCCACCGGCAGAACGCCAGGCGCAGGCGGCGGCGGGAAAGGCGCGGCCGCGTAATGGCGTTCGATCCATTCAGGCGGGTTGCCCGGCTGCATCGACTTGAGCGATTCCATTATCTGCCGGTCAGTCAGGTCGCGCCGTACGCGGCGGACCAGATCAATTGCGAACACGACAGTCGGCACGTGCCCGCGACGTCGCAAAAGCTCGATGACCGGACGCGTCCGGTAGCCATCGGGCAGCCGCGTCATCGTCCGGATGTCGCGGCGGGAGACGTTCTTCATGTGACGGATCGCCTTGGCGGTCTCCGCGTTCGCCATCAGTGCGGCAAGCCGTCGATAAGTCGGCGGACGCCAGACCTTGCCGACGAGTCGTCCGACCACGGACGCCATGCCGCGGGTCCCCGCCGGCGCCGCGGCGGCAAGAACGGCGTCGCGCGGCGCAACGCCAATCCGCCGGCCAAGCGCTTCCACCTCGCGCCGTTCCAGGCCCGACGGCTCCATCAACGAGATCGCGAGAGCAATAAAGTGAAGCTCCGATCGTTCGAGCACGAGCGCGCGGCGGGCAAAATCCGGATTGACGCCAGCGATCGCCGCAACGTGCGGCGTCAGCCAGCCATAGGCGCCGCCGAGCGCCGTATCCGCGCCGTCAGGCGGCCACGGAGCAAGCGCGCCGCGCACAATTTCGTGCGACATGACATGTATCTCCTTCCGGGGAGCCAAACGGCGACACGCCGATGCATGCGCCAAACGGGGCGCAACGTGACGGCGGCGATCGCCAAAGAGGCATTTTCAAACAATCAGGCGACGCCTCTGCGCCGCCGGTCATCCGGAAGGACGACGGACAACGCGTCAGACGTTCGCGAAACTCGCTCGCTGGCCTAAACGCATGTGCTTCTCCGTTTCACGGCGGGGGAACGCCTCGCCGGGCGGCGGGGGTTAACGAAAACGGATGGTCCTGGCAAGTAAAAACGTCAAATGGCGTCAAAGTTCGATTGCTTCGCCATTACATGACGCGCCCTGATGGATTAGTCTTGCCGCTATGAATGAACGATCTGTCCTCATGATCATCGGCGGCGGCATTGCCGCCTACAAGTCCCTGGAGACGATCCGCCTCCTGGCGAAGCGGGGTATCTCGACGCGCGCCATTCTGACCCGCGCAGGCGCGCGGTTCGTGACGCCGCTTTCCGTCGGCGCACTGACGCAGGACAAGGTCTACGACGACCTGTTCGATCTGACCGCAGAAGCGGAAATGGGTCACATAGAGCTTTCGCGTTCGGCGGCGCTTGTTGTCGTCGCGCCCGCAACCGCCGACTTCATGGCGAAAGCCGCACATGGACATGCCGACGACCTCGCCTCGACCGCCGTTCTTGCGACGGACAAGCCGGTGCTCTTTGCCCCCGCCATGAACGTGCGGATGTGGGAGCATCCCGCGACGCAGAGGAACATACGTCAGCTGAAGGCTGATGGGGCCCTGTTCGTGGGCCCGGACGAAGGGGACATGGCGTGCGGCGAGTTTGGCTTCGGCCGGCTTGCCGAACCGGCGGCGATCGTTGACGCCATCGAGGCGGCGCTGTCGTCTTCGGACTGGCGACTGGCCGGCAAACGGGCGCTGGTGACCGCCGGGCCAACCCATGAGCCGATTGATCCGGTCCGGTACATCGCCAACCGGTCATCGGGCAAGCAGGGCTACGCTATCGCGGCCGCTCTCGCCCGCCTCGGCGCAGACGTCACGCTCGTATCGGGACCGACGACGATCGCGCCGCCGGCGAACGTGCGCTTAGTTCGTGTAGAGAGGGCGAGCGAAATGCTGGAGGCGTCACTCGACGCCTTGCCGGCGGACATCGCGGTGATGTGCGCCGCCGTAGCCGATTATCGGCCTGAACTCGCCGCGGAAGGAAAAATCAAAAAGGAGTGCGGCGGCTTGTCCGCAATTCCGTTGAGTGAGAACCCCGATATTCTCGCCACCCTCGCGAAACTGCCCGCGGGACAACGCCCGGCGCTTGTAATCGGATTTGCTGCGGAGACAGACGACGTGATCGCGCATGCGCGCGCCAAACTGAAACGCAAGGGCTGCGACTGGATTGTCGCCAATGACGTGTCGACGAAGGGGCCCGGCGTCATGGGCGGCGAATTGAACGCCGTCACGATTATCGACGCGGCGGGCGAAGAAACATGGCCTGCCGACGCCAAGGACCTTGTAGCCGCGCGCCTTGCGGATCGCATTGCGGCAAGCCTCTCATAGGCCGCTAGCTTGCAGGATCGGCGGCAATAAGCGCGAGATCAAACCGTCGCGGGTCGAAGAAGTAAACCAATACGGAAGACCCTTGGCCAATCAGCTCGCCAGTGCTCGGATCTCTTGGCCGGTCTGCGTTCAACGCCTTGTCGATCTCCAAATAGGCTTTCTTCTTTGCGTCTGACGAGGGCTTTGCCGACAAGCTGACGTCATGACACAGACCTTGCAGCGATGAGACGTAGTCATCTGAATCGAGGATCGGGTCCAGATCCGGCCGCCGCACGCACAGTAATCTGTACGATGAGAGATACCGGACGAAGTCGTCCGAAATGCGCGTTCGAAACCCGCTTCGGACATTCTTTGAGCCGCCAAAGGTCGCAAGCGTAATTGTGTTGACAAACCACCCGCCCGTTTCGCCGCGGCGTTCAACAATTGCGGTATAGGTATCCTGTCCACGGACGATTTCGCCCGACCAGACCTTTCCCGTCGGTCCGACAAGCTGGATCTCGACGCCGGGACCCGGGTCTCGCGCAACAACGACCATCGCAGTCCGTCGCACAAGGTCGCCGAACTTGGGGTGCGTGTGATGACGATAGCAGAGGCTGACGCCGCCAATATCCTTTACGATCGAGGCGTCGCGTTCGCGACGGGGATCCGGCGCGCCGCCATTGCGCTCCGCCTCCGCTTCGGAAAGCCAGGCGTGAAAATCGTCCAGAGACACGCCATATTTCACCGCAAGTTCATGGACGGGTCTCGTGAGATCGACGGCTTCAAACGGGATTCGGCCATCGGCAATCCATTTCAGCGCCAGCTGCAAGCCTTTCAGATTTTCGGGGCCGATTCCGGTTTCGCCACGATACCAGCGGTGAAACGTTGGCTGCACGGGCGCTTTTTCCGCACTCAACGCCTCTCGCCATGCGCGGTCGCAAACATCGCGCACCCGCACGTGAAGCTCGATTGGCCCGGACGGTGTCGACGGCTTGTGCATCCTGAGCGCGAAGGCGAGGAGCGCAATCTGCCCGTCGACCTTGAATGATTTCCCCGCCATGTCGCCAGCGCCCTCCTTCGATCCCGAGCATCATGATTAGATCATGACTGATCGCGCAAGCATCACGACAAGATCCTGATCGTGCGGCGACCGCGCCTGCAGATTGCGCGACCCGCAATGATGCAGCGCAGCAACGCGGCGCCAGCATTCACTAGTGAATTCAGCCGCGCAGCGGCCTATCAGGAGGCACGCCTAATTCATCAGCATGAGGAGGGCGAAATGAAGGAACAGATGCTTCTGGCCGGCGCGGCGCTCTATCTCGCAAGCTACGCGGCGATGTCGGTCGACGTATCGATCAGCGAGAACAATCGTCCATCTGTCAGATTCGTCGCGCCTGCGCTCGAAGTCCGCATCTGCGACAGGAACGCAAACAGCGAGTCGGCGCGCGACATGATTATACGTATCAAGATGAAGCGCGGCGACGACCCCTCCCTGCCGTCGTGCGAGGAGCTCGATGCGCCGCAGTCAATTGATCAACCCGCCGAGCCGGCGGCGAGAAGTGGCGTCGAAATCTAGCGACGACGCCTAAACCCGCGTATCGATTTTTGATCCTGATCCGTCGGAATCGGCCGGCTCATCGGCGGCGGGCGATGCCGCCGCATCGTTCGCGATCTTCGCTTCCGGTTCTGCTTCCGGCGCGCCGGTGGAAACGATAACCATGGCGGCGCGAAGCACGCGGTCGCCTAGAACGAAGCCAACCTGCGCGGTTTGCGACACGTGCCCGGCGGGCACGCCCGCGGCCGGCGCCTGCGCGACGGCCTGATGCCGGTTCGGATCGAATTTGTCGCCAGTCGGATCAATGCGCTTGACGCCATGGCGGTCGAGGACCTTGAGGAGTTCCTTTTCGGTCATCCTGACCCCGGTCATCAGCCCGTTGAACCCTTCGGCGGACATATCGGCCGGGTCCTCCGGCGCCGTCGCAAGAGCGCGTTCAAAATTGTCGGCGATCGAAAGCAGGTCACGCGCGAATCCGGCGATCGCATACGCGCTCGCTTCGGATTTTTCGCGTTCGGCGCGGCGGCGCGTGTTCTCAAGCTCGGCGGCCGTCCGGAGCAGCCGGTCGTTCAGTTTTTCGATTTCATCCTGCAGGGCGACGATCGCCGCCTGCGCGGTTGCATCGAGGCTGGAGATGTCCGCCTCGACCTCGCCAGCCGGCTCCCCATTGCCATCAAAGTCGCTATCGCTCATGCCGCACTCGTCGTGAGGTTACTGCCTTCAGCCGGGCGATGTACGCAGACCGGGCGCGTATTTCAACCAATGAGGTCGGGGCGCGCCGCCGCCGCAGGGCTCAGGCGCCGCTGGGCTCAAGCGCCGCCGGTGCGGCCGAGCACGCGCGACACGGTTTCCGCAGTGTAGTCGACGATAGGCACAATGCGGGCATAATTGAGCCGCGTTGGCCCGAGAACGGCAAGGACACCGACGATCTGGTTCGACTGGTCCCGATAAGGCGCCGCGATCACGGAAGATCCGGACAACGAAAACAAGCGGTTCTCGGAGCCGATAAAGACTTTCACGCCTTCCGCGTCACGGGCCGCGTTAAGGACGTCGATGACGTCGCGTTTACGCTCCAGGTCATCGAACAGCATTCGGACCCGTTCGAGATCCTCTTCCGCCGCCGCGTCGAGCAAGCGCCCGCGGCCCCGGACGATCAGGCTGGACCGCTCGCCGTCGCTGAGGTCGGCGACGCCGTCCTTCACCAGTTTGGAGGTCAGCTCATCGAGCGCGGCCTGATTGGACTCAAGCTCGGCGAGGATCGTCTTGCGCATGTCGCCGAGCGATTTGCCCCTGAGCCGCGCGGAAAGGTAGTTGCCCGCCGAGATCAACGATGATGGCGGCAGACCGCCGGGCAGCGCCATGACGCGGTTTTCAACGCGGCCGTCTTCATAGACCAGAATGGCGAGCGCTTCGGCCGACGATGTCGCCACGAACTCTACATGCCGCAGCTGGCCTTCGCTCTTCGGCGCGACAACAAGGCTGGCGGTGCGGGTCAGCCCGGACAGCCGGGCCGCCGCCTGCTCCAGCACTGTATCGCCGTCGCCTGCAGAGGCACCGATATCGAGGGCGCGCCGCTCGTCCGGCGTCAGGCCGCCGAGCTGCATCAGGCCATCGACAAACAGGCGCAGGCCGATTTCAGTGGGAATGCGGCCGGCGGAGATGTGCGGCGAATATAGCAGCCCCATGTCCGTGAGGTCCGCCATGACATTGCGAACGGTCGCGGCCGATACGCCAAGCCCGCCCTGGGACAAGGTGCGCGACCCGACAGGTTCACCCGTGTCGAGATAGGTCTCGACGATGCGCCTGAAGACCTCTCGGGCGCGCTCGTCCATTTCCGAAAGAACTGTCATGCCTGTTAGATAGAGCGCTACGCCTGGTTCGAGAAGCGCCTGCGGCTGCAAGGCCCCCTCTGTCGCCGGCGGCCCCGGGTTGCCAGCCGCGCAAGGGTCGGTAATCATTAACCTGAAGTGCGGGGGCATATGCGATTTCGTTTTGGCGTATTCGAGCTGGCGGTTCATGACCGATGGGGCGTCAGCGACCCGCGCCGCATCGCCGTGGATTTCACCGGGATCGCCGAGGCGACCCGCTCCGTCGAAGTCAGCCTGTCGGAAGCATTTGCGAGCCGCGGCCCGATTGAAAAGGTCGGTCTGGGGTTGGCGCTCGCCCCTGCGGCATTCGCTTCGCTGTTGTTCAGCGCGCCTGTCGTTGCGGTTGAACTCGCCCTTGCGGCGGCGAAGGCAGTCGTGCGGCCATCAGGCGAATGGATCGGTTACCGTAAAGCATTCGCCGCCGGACGCGACAGTTTCAGCAACGCGATGCGCGTGTTTGTCGGACGCGCGCTTGAGCGCGACATCCGAGAGGCCTACCTTGAGGAGCGGCGAAGCGGCCAGCGATCGCAAGCCGCTGACGCATGCATCGCGCCGCCGGCGAGTTTCCTCCGCGTCGAAGCCGGGGAAGAATTCGCCGCGGCGGGCAACAAAGCGTCCGCACCCGGCGAAGCCATTAGCGCCGAGGAAACGGCCGAATTGACAGGCGACGTCCGGTCCGAAATCAATGACGACGCAATCGTGCTTAACTACCGGGCGGCGATTCCGGGTCCGCTCGTCTGGATCTACCTGATCGGTTTTTCGCTGATCCCGATAATCAACTTCATTTTTATTCCCTTTCTGCTTTGGGCGATCGTCTTCATGTTTGCAATGCGGGTCGCGCCCAGAAGGGTCATCGTTTCGGACGGCGTCGTATTCGCGAACAGAGAGAGACTGGAAATACGGAAGATCAAAAAGGCGTACGTCTTCAACAGCGTTCTCAAGACGCTGGGCAACAATAGGCGCATTATGAAGCAAGGCGCGAAACGCACGCAGGGCGTCAACTACATGGCCGGCGCGGCGCTGGGCGTTGCGATCCGGGACCTGTTTTTTGACCGGCCGCGAGCTTCAACCGCCTACCATGTTTGCGTGGACTACGGCAGTCGACGCGTGAAAATCGCGAAGAACCTGCGACAGCGAGAAGCGGATGCTTTTCTGCGCAAGTTCGCATCGGCGGCAGGCCTGAAATAGGGGCCGAGACGGCGCGCGGATTAGACTTTCAGAGCAAGGCGGAGTAACTCGCCGCGTTCCGGGGCCTGCGACCTTGCCGCCCCCTGAAAGGTCATTGCAAATGCGTCCTTCGGGAAGAAGCTTCAACGAAATGAGAACGGTCACGCTCGAGGCCGGCTACGCGCCGCAGGCCGAAGGCTCGTGCCTCGTGAAGTTCGGCGACACCCATGTCCTGTGCACGGCGTCGTGGGACGAAACGACGCCGCCCTGGCTGCGCGGGCAGGGCAAGGGCTGGGTAACCGCGGAGTATGGCATGCTGCCGCGGTCGACCCATGAGCGCACGCGTCGGGAAGCGAAGAACGGCCAGTCCGGCCGGACCCAGGAAATTCAGCGGCTGATCGGCCGCGCCCTGCGCGCCGTCATCGACCTGAAAGCGCTCGGCGAGCGCCAGATTCTGATCGACTGCGACGTCATCCGCGCCGATGGCGGCACGCGCACCGCCAGCGTGACCGGGGCGTATGTGGCGCTCGCCCAATGCTGCAACTGGGCGGTCAGGGATGGCGTCATCAAACAGAACCCGATCCGCGACAGCGTCGCGGCAATTTCCTGCGGCATTGTCGGCGGCGGCCCGGTGGTCGACCTCGACTACCCGGAGGATTCTTCCGCAGACGCCGACATGAACTTCGTGATGACCGGATCGGGCGGGCTCGTGGAAGTGCAAGGCACGGCGGAAGGCGCGCCATTTTCCGAGGAACAGCTGCAAGCGCTCATATCACTGGCCCGCAGCGCCTGCGAGGACCTGAAGGCGCTGCAGGCGGCAGCGCTCGCCAGCTGAGACGAACTTATCGGCATTCCGTTAATCTGAACGGCGATATACTCTTGAGAGCGAAAAGCCGTTAAGGGTTTGACGTTGCAAGCAATCCATGCACCGACGACGCGGAAGGCATGTCCGCCGCCAGAGCTGGCGGCAGGCCCAGCTTCAGGCCCGGCTTCAGGCCCGGACGCCGGCCCTGATGATGAGCAGAGTGCGGACGACCCGCACGACGACAAGCACATTATCGAGCAGCTGATTGAGGAGCGCGCCAAGACGCTCGTCAAACGGCCATTATGGCCGCTCTATAGATCGATCCTGTTTCCGGTCCTGCGGCACCGGCAGGCGATCCGCATGGCGGACCGCATTGCGGACATGAGCGGTCGGAAGGCCCTTGATTCCGTCAGCGAAGCGCTCGCCCTCGACGTATCGGTTACAGGGCTGGAGCACGTGCCGGAAACCGGCCGCGTCCTGATCGCCGCAACCCATCCGACCGGCATCGCTGACGGCGTCGCCATGTTCGACGCCTTGAAGGGAAAGCGGCCGGATCTCACTTTTTTCGCAAACCGCGATGCAATTCGCGTAGTGCCGAAATTCACCGAGCTAATGATCCCGGTCGAGTGGGTGCCCGAAAAACGCACCCGGGAGCGGTCCCGCGAGACCTTGCGGTCATCGCGAAACGCGTTCTCGGACGGCCGATGCGTCGTGCTTTTCCCATCCGGCAGGCTCGCCTACATGGACGAACGAAAGAATTTGATCGAACAGGAATGGATGACCTCAGTCGCGATTCTTGCAAAAAAGCACGACTGCGCGATCGTGCCGGCGAACGTCCGATCGCGGAATTCCTGGGTCTACTACTGGTTCCGAAACCTGAACCAGGAACTTCGGGACATCACGCTTTTCCGGGAGCTGCTGAACAAGAAGGGCAAGCCCTTCGACATCGCATTTGGCCCGCCGATCCCGCCGGACGCCCTCAAGGGCGACCCAAACGATGTGACCGGCGCACTCCGTCGGCATGCCATCGAGGATATTCGCGCAGGCCGCGCCTGGTCGCCTGTCGAGGGCGACGTTGCGTCGCCAACCGCGTGAAGGCTCATTCCGCCCGCTCAACGACCATCAGAATGCGCGTCAAATCGCCGTTGACGGCGAGGCGCGAAATCGTCCGCACGCCAATGCCGGCGAGATCGACGACGGCGCGCCATGCGTCATCGTCCGTGTCAGTCCGATAAACGAGCGTCGATCCATCGCCGCTGAAGAACCCGGTTCGGGCGCCGGGCGAATCAAAGGCGACATAGAACTCGGATCCGGACGGCAAGGCAAACATCGGCGAGACCGCGCCGGATGCGCCGTCGAAATGATGAAGCATCAATGGCTCGCTCGGACTGCCGGCCGTAAAGTAGGCCGACGAACCATCCGTGCCTGGCATTAGGCCGCGCCCGGCGTCCGTCGCAACAAGCTCATCCGCGCCGCTTTCGATCTCCACGAGGTGCAGGGTTGGCGGCTCGGACCGCAAGTATGCCAGAACCGCAGCGCCGTTACGGACAAACGCGTAATAGCCAAGCGGCGCGAGATCGATCGCCGCCTTGCCTTCGCCGCCATCGACCGGCATGGCGTGGAGTTCCGTCCAGTCGCCATCGGGGTTTTCCTGGATGTAGGTAATTGACGCGCCGTCCGCGGACAGCCGCGGAGAATACTCGCTCCGATCCGGCGACTGAAAGACGGGCGTCGCGATCTCGGCGCCCCGCGCGTGCCGAAATACATCGGTCTTTCCCGAAGCTGACTGCGCCGTGAAAAGAAAGCCGGCTCCGTCGGGCAGAAACGACGGCTGATTCTCGTATCCTGGCCCTTCCGCGATTGGCCCAATGTCGCTGATTAAGGGCTCGCCTTCCACAAAGCGCAGATTCGCCGTGAAGATATCCGTGTTCGGCATATCAGGCGCCGCCACGTTGACGTTAACGGAGGGCGGCTCGCGACCCTCCGGCGCCGCGCCTCCGCAGCCGACGCCGCTTGTCATTGCGCTGCAAATTGCCAGAATTCCTGCCCACCGCATGACGTTTCCCTTCTCCCGGCGCCGGATCGACTCGTCCGGCGGAAGGATTGCGCTGAATTCGCCCGATGTCGATGATGACGGCGAGGCGCGGCGGACCGCGCCCCGCCAGAGCAGGATTCGCCGATGATCAACCGCCCCCGCCCCATCACAGCAATAGGCGCAATTCTATTGCTGGCGCCGCAGTCGCTGCTGGCCGGAGCGCCGACGCCCACCCGCGCCCCGCTCGGCATGGCTCGCGAGGAGCTTCTTGCCTGGCGCGACAACGGCTTCGAAACGACCACGCCCGACGCTGCGGCGGCGGCGTTGGGCGCCTGCCTTGGCCATCCGGACCCGACGCTGCGCGACCAGATCGGCTACGAAGGGCTGGCGGCGTTGTTGCGGGCCGGCCTCGTCAGCGCAGATCAGCGGCGCCGTTTGATCGACGACCTTGTCCCGCGCCTTGACGGTCGGGAGACGGGCAGCGTCGATCCCGCCGGCGTGGCCGCGCCATTCGCGGCGCTGGCCCTCGCCGAAATCGTCCGGACGGATCGCATCGAGCCGTTCCTCGACGAACGCGAGTTGAACGGCCTCGTTTACGCCGCGGCGAAGTATCTCTCTGGGATATCGGACTACAGGGCGTTCGACGAACAGGGCGGCTGGCGGCATGGAGTCGCGCACGGGGCCGACTTCATCCTGCAACTAACGGTGAACGAAAGAACGACCCTCAAGCAGTTGCGCGCGCTGCGCGACGCAATTGCAGCCCAGGTTTCGCCGCCGGCCGGCGTCGCCTATGTTCGCGGCGAAACCAACCGTCTGGCGCGCCCGATCGCCTATATGGCGAGGCGCGGCCTGATCGGCGAAGATGAATGGTCAACCTGGCTGGAAGCGGTCGCGAACCCCGCGCCGCTCGCCAACTGGGGCGAAGCCTTTCAGTCCAATGCGGACCTTGATCGGGTTCACAATATCCGGGGATTTGCGCTCGCCTTGTACGCATACGCATCAAGCATGGACGGCGAGGGACCGACGGCGCTTTCGCAAGCCGCAATCAGGGTTGCGGGGCAGCTGCTCTAGACGCGTCTTTCGCATCGCGCCGATACGTCAGGTCCAGGAATACTTCCTCGAGGTCGGGTTGATCAGTGGTCAGGTCGCGCACGCCAACCCCGGCCGACGCCAGTCGATCAAGAATGTCGCGGACCCTGCCCTCGCTTGGCGTATACGGAATAGCGATGCGGCCGTCAGGCTTCAGCTCGGCGGCGAACGGCGACAGGTCGGGCGCCGCTGACAGCGTCTCAGCGGGCGTCACCATCAGCGTCTTGCGATCAAGCGAAGCGATCAGCTTTTCCGTCGGCTCGCAGGCGACCACTTCTCCATGATTGATAATGGCGATTTCATCGCAAAGCTCCTGGGCTTCTTCGAGGTAGTGCGTCGTCAGGAGTATCGTGACGCCCTGATCGTGCAATTTGACGACCTGCTCCCATAGTTGCTTTCGCAGTTCGATATCGACGCCGGCGGTGGGTTCGTCGAGGATAAGGATCGGCGGCGCGTGCACCATCGCCTTTGCGACCAGAAGCCTGCGCTTCATTCCGCCGGACAGTTGCCGAACGTATGCATCTGCCTTGTCTGTGAGGCCAAGGGCGCCGAGTATTTCCATCGTCCGGCGGCTCCCCTTGGGCACGCCGTAAAGACCCGCAGTGATTTCGAGGGATTCCTTCGGCGTAAAGAACACATCTGTGGTGATTTCCTGCGGGACGACGCCAATGGACGCGCGCGCCTGGCGCGGATTGCGGTCGATATCGAACCCCCAGACCGTCACCTCGCCGTCGGACTTGTTTACGAGGCCGGCGAGAATATTGATGAATGTCGACTTGCCTGCGCCGTTTGGCCCCAGAAGCCCGAAGATCGAACCCGCCTTGATATCAAGATCGATGCCCTTCAGCGCTTCCTTGGCGGGCGCCTTTTTCGTCGCCGCATAGGTCTTTGTTAGCCGGCGGGCGGCAATGGCGATGTCTCGGTCCTGCGGCATGTACGGGTCTCTTCGTTGACGTCACCGCCATTTAGGGCGCGGAGGGCGGCGGCGAAAGGTCGGGCCGCCTGAACAAGGCGCAAGGCTTGACGCACCGATATGGTTTGGCGGATGACGCGATCAAGTTTCTTGTCAAACGGCCAATAACCATGACCGACGCACGTCGCACCGCCCCGCCGCCGCCCGAAGTCGTCTATGTTGCGGATCATCGCATCGCGTGCGACGGCGGCGGCGCGCTTGGCCACCCGAAGGTGTGGTACTCGCTTGAAGACGGCAAGGCGGAATGCGGCTACTGCGACCGCATGTTCGTCTATGACCCGCAAAAGGCCCGGATGGACCGGCAGGTCTAGGCGCGCGGGCGGGCAATCTTCCAGATTTCCTTTGCCCTCGGCGGCGCGGCGTTGAGAATGTTGTTGCGGAAAATCCGCCCCATGACGCGCGCAACGACGCCGGCGAAGGCAAGCATCAACGCTGTGCCGCCAGCGATTTCCCAGAATGGCGGGTCAGCGGCGATCCGCAGCATCACTGCATAGGGCGTATAAATCGGGATAAAGGTCAGGATCGTCGCGGCAAGGCCGTTCGGGTTCTGGAACACCATTATCGCGAACGGCATCGGCGCAAAGACGATCATCATCAAGGGACCCATAAAGGCCTGGGCGTCCTGCAACGAGTTAGAAAGAGCCCCGATTGCGAGAAAAATCATCGCAAAAATTACGTAGGCGGACAAAAAGTAGAATAGATAGGCGAAGATCAGGTTGGACCGGAACAGCGCCGTCATCGCCTGCCGGATGAACTCAGTTTCCGGCCCCGCCGCCAGCGACGCCGCGAGGCCGCCGGCCAGCAGGATCGTCGGGACGGTCAGCCCGACCGCGGCAATGCCAAGCAGCTTTCCGGCCATCAACTGGTCAGCGGTCGCCGACGACAGCAGCACCTCGACGATCTTGTTGGAGCGCTCCTCAATCGTGTTGGTGAGGAGCGGATTGCCGACAGCGAAGACGACGACCAGCAGCGCGTAAGTCATGACGCCGGGCAGGATGACTTTCTCGAGGCGGTCGGTGTCATCAATGGCGGCATCCGCAACGTCGGACGCGCCCGGCGTGAACGATGCGATCGGCGCATCAATGTCCGCAAGTCGGTCGAGAACGCCGCGCTCAAGGCCAAGATCCGCCGCCGCGCGCCGCCGCAGCGCGTCGCGCAAGGCCCTCGTGACGGACATCTGAAGCGTTGGGTCGGTTACGTTCCGGCTCCAGTACTCCGCACTCGGCGCGTTCGCATCGGCGGCGAACCCGTCGGGAATGATGACCGCCGCGAAGAGTTCGTCGCCAGCCCCCGGCAGCCGGCGCGCGCCAACGAGGTACGGTTCCAGCGCGGCCGCCGCATCGGCTGACGTCGCGGCGCCTGTCGCTTCCGGCGGCGCGGGTATGCGGGCGAACCGCGCTTTTGGCGCAATAAATGGCGGCGCCCCAGCCTTGAGGTAGGGAGAAAGGGCCCGGACCCCCGCGTCGGCGCCGCCCGCGGACAGGAACGCCTCGATGCGTTCATTCGTGATCGGCCCAGCGCCATAAGGCGCAGGCAAGTCAGCAATCTCTATAACCTCCCTGTCAACCGCGACCTGGACCCAGACATTCCATGCCTGAAGGGCGGCGCGCGCGTTCTGTCGCGTCAGATCCGCATCCAGAAGGTCGATGAAGTCGCCCGCCTGGTCGACGACCACAAATGTCCGCTCCGGCCGCGCGCGATCGACGACGGACAGGAGAACCGTCGCAGCGACCACGACAACCGGCGTCAGGATCAGGAACAGCAGAAAGCCGCGTGAAAATACGTACTGTCTGTATTCGCGCCATGCGATCAGGAGGATCTGCTTCATTCGGCGTCAGGCTCCTCACTGGCCAGTTTGACGAAAATATCGTGCAGCGACGCGGCTGAAGCGTCGAAACGCTTTACGGCGATCCCGGCGCTGACAATTGCCGCAAGAATGGACTGGGGATCGACGCCAGGTTCAAGTTCGATATTCCGGTCGGCGAACTCTCCATCCGCGGCGGGACCGTAGGCGCGCCGGACGCCGGCCAGACGCTGCAGCTCCTCCGGCGACGCCCGCGTGCGCAGTGCGATCGGCTGGGGGACGCTTTCCCGCGCTTGTTCAAGAGTGCCTTCGAACCGTTTGCGGCCGCGCGCGATGATCAGAAATCGGTCGCAAAGGCGTTCCGCATGCTCCATCACATGGGTGGAGAATATGATGGTCTTGCCGCGCGCCCTCAAGGAACGGATCAATTCCTCCAGTGCGCCCTGATTGATAGGATCAAGTCCGGAAAACGGCTCGTCGAGGATAAGAAATTCCGGGTCATGAGCGATCGCCGCTAGCAGCTGAACTTTCTGCGCCATGCCCTTTGAAAGCGCCTCATTGCGAGAGCGCTCAAACTCGCCAAGCCCGAACTCGTTCAGCAGTTCGCTGGCGCGGCGGATTGCGTCCCTGGCGGGCATGCCGCGCAGTCTGGCGAAGTATGCGATCGACTCCGCTGCGCGCATCTTGCGATAGAGCCCGCGCTCCTCAGGCAGATAGCCGACGCGGGCGCGTTGCGGCCTCGTCGACGGCCGACCGAGCACATCGATCCTGCCGCCGGTCGGCTCAATGATGTTAAGGATCATGCGGAGAGTGGTCGTCTTGCCGGCGCCATTGGGGCCGAGAAACCCGAAAATCTCTCCGCGGGGAACGGCAAAGGAAAGATCGCGAACGGCGGTGAAGCCGCCAAACGACTTTGTCACGCCTTCGAGGCGGACGGCGTCGTCAACGGCACCTGCGGCGTCGGCCCCCATCGCCCCTCCTGTGCGCGCTAGCGCTCCGCGCGAAGGTTCTCCAATCGGCTGACGCCGTTAACAATTCTCTAATGCTGCGGCGCAGGGCCCGCTCACCAGGACCCCACATTCGGCATGTCCGACCAGGGCGCCTCCGGCGGCAGGCTGTCGCCTTCCTGCAGGAGTTCGATCGAGATGCCATCCGGCGACCTCACGAACGCCATGTGTCCATCCCGCGGCGGACGATTGATTGTAACGCCGCCCTCCATGAGCCGCGCGCACGCCTCGTAAATGTTCCGGACCCGGAATGCGAGATGCCCGAAGTTGCGCCCGCCCGCATATTCTTCCGGATCCCAATTATAGGTGAGCTCGACCATCGGCGCTTTCTTTTCGCGCGCCGCGGCGACGTCGTCCGGCGCGGCAAGAAAGACCAGCGTGAACCGGCCCCTCTCAATGTCGTGTCGACTGATTTCGACGAGGCCAAGCTTGTCGCAGTAAAAGTCCAGCGCGGCGTCGATATCGCTGACGCGCACCATGGTGTGCAGGTACCGCATGTCATCGTCCTTTCAGGTCAGCTCTCGATCGACGGTGATTGCCGGGCGATCCGACCCGCCGCGCCCGTCGCCGCCCAGGTCGTCTTCCGCGCCCCCCTGCGGCGCCGTCATCGCTGCATCGCGGGCCCGAAGCAACTCATCGCGCACATCTTCCGGACGCCGCGCATGGTAGAATTTCATCGACACACTGACGATCCCGACCCAGGCGGCGATGACGCCGAAAAAGTAAAAGAAGCCGGCAAAATCCCGCGCCATGTATAGCGCCATTTCCTCGCGTTGCGCTTGCCCGGCGGACGTCTTGCCGTCGCCAAGCGGCACGTATTTCGCGAGCTCGGCCGGCTCCGCCACGAGGTCGAACCGGTCAAGAAGCCAGACAGCGCCGGTTAGAAAGCCGAACACGACGGGCAGCGCCGCAACGAACACGACCAGGCTGGCGAGGAAATATTTTGGAAAGCGCGGGAAGTTCGATCGACGGTAGATCGTCGTAAAGTCGTCCTCGCCCATGGCGCCGATCAATGTAGGTTCCTCGCGCACGTAGCGTTCGAAGGCGACGGCCGCACCTTCCTTCAACTCGGCTTCTATGCGCCGCGCCCATAGGGCGTAGGCCCCAGCCAGCGCCACGACCAGTCCAAAGAGGCCGATGAGCAGGTGCGTCATCTCTCGTCCCAATCCGATCCGCCGGCGCGAAACATGCGACCGCTCAATCGCCGCCAGAAGTGACGCGACGGAGCGCCTCCTTCAAGGTCCCGCCAAAGGCGACCCGCTCCTTTGGCGACAGAAACGACCCAAGGATCAATGTGCGTCCCCGACTGGTGAGACGGACTTCGGCGTGGTGTTCTTTCGGCGCAACGATGCTGACGCTGGTCCAGAACGGCTGGAGCCGCCATCGGGATTCATGTCCCGACGGCAGCACCCTGGAAACCACGAGCTCTTCCGCGTCCAGCCTTATCCGTTCGTGCAGTCGCCCCTGACGGTAGCTGACCTTGAACGCCAGCCACACGAGAAAAATGTCGACGCCGCAGAACCCAAGCACCGGCCACGCCCCAATGGCGGCAAAATAGACGCCGAGAGTCAGGTTCACGCAGATGACGATCCCCATGACGATGGCGAAGCCGGCTGGCGGCAAGGATCGGTTCGGATACAAAAGCGCCTCGAATGCCTCGCCGGCCGTTTCACTGGACGCGGGCGGCGTCGGCGGCCGCTCATAGGCGACGCGCCCGACTTCATTCGGCGCCATCGTCTCATAGCCGCCAGAGTCTGCGCGCAAAGATCGGTTCAAAGGCATGGACCGCAGTCTAGCGGCGGCAGGTCTGACAGCCAATTGCGGCGCGTCGGCGCGCCATCGCCGAACGGGGGACCACATCGCGGACCGAGATAACCGGGACCGCTGCATGGACGGCGAACGGGGAACGCATTGGGCGATGGCGTGTTCAAGCGTCAGGTCATCAGGAGAAAGCCGATGAACGCATCACGACAAGCGGGCAAATCGAACCCGCTCGTTATCGCAATCCTGCTCGCGGTCGTCGCCGTTGGCGGGTGGTGGGTTTACCAGGAGAACCGGGAACCGCAGACGGTCGGCGAAGCGATTGATCGCGCCGCCGATGATCTTGAAGACGCGGCCGACGACGTCGCCGATGAAATCGAGGACGCAACGCGCGATCCATCGAAGGACGACTAGGATTCCGGCTTGCTCCGCCGACGGCGCGCCTGTCTAACGCCAGGCATGGCGCGAAAACTGACCAAAGCAGCCGCGGCGGCGCTCTATGACCGCCTTAGAGCGTCAAACCCTGCGCCGACGACGGAGCTTGCTTACAAGGACCCCTACACGCTGCTCGTCGCCGTCACGCTGTCGGCGCAAGCGACCGACATCGGCGTCAATCGCGCCACCGGCCCGCTGTTCAGGGTGGCGGACACGCCTGCAAAAATGGTCGCGCTCGGCGAAGAGAAACTCGGCGAGTACATTCGCACCATCGGCCTGTGGCGCAACAAGGCGAAAAACGTGGTCGCCCTGTCGCGTATGCTGATCGAAGAGCACGGCGGCGAGGTGCCGGCCGACCGCGATGCGCTGGAGCGGCTGCCGGGCGTTGGTCGCAAAACAGCAAATGTGGTCGTCAACACTGCGTTCGGGCAACCGACGATCGCCGTCGACACGCATATTTTCCGGGTGGCGAACCGCACCGGACTTGCGCCCGGAACGACGCCGCTGGCAGTCGAAAAGGGCCTTGAGCGAATCACGCCCGAAGCGTTCATGCGCGACGCGCACCACTGGCTGATCCTTCATGGGCGCTACGTGTGCAAGGCGCGCACGCCCGATTGTCCGGCCTGTCCGATCGCTGATATTTGCCTCTTCAAGCACAAGACGCCGACGTCCGCAAAGGCGGCGAAAGCGACCCCCAGAGCCGGAAAGGCAACGTGACGCCAATGAAGCCCGACGACCGCCTGATCGTCGCCCTCGACCTGCCAAGCGTCGAAGACGCCGAAAGCCTCATCACCACCCTCGGACCCGCCGTCGTCAGCTACAAGATCGGCTATCAGCTCGCGCCGCTTGGCGGGTTTGAACTGGCGCGATTGCTTAAGGGCGCCGGCAAGAACGTGTTCCTCGACCTGAAATACCATGACATTGGCGCAACCGTCGAAAAAGGCGTCCAGTCGGTCCGGCAGTTCGGGGCGAACCTTCTGACGGTCCATTCGACGCCTACGGTCGTGCGCGCCGCGGTCGCCGGGCGGGGCGACGACGCGACGTTGAAAATCCTCGCGGTGACGGTCCTGACCGACCAGTCGCCCGCGGACGTCGCACGAGGGTTCAACCTATCCGCCGACGAGATCGACTTGCCCAAGATCGTTCTCGACCGCGCGCGCATGGCGATTGACGAAGGCGCTGACGGCGTCGTTGCGTCGGCGATGGAAGCCGCCGCGCTGCGCGACGCCCTCGGCCCGGCGCCCCTGATCGTGACCCCCGGCGTCCGGCCGGCGGGCGCTGACATTGGCGACCAGAAGCGCGTTGCGACGCCGGCTGACGCTTTGAGGGCCGGCGCCAGCCACCTCGTTGTCGGCCGACCAATCACGGCGGCGAGCGATCCTGCGGCGGCGGCGGGGGCGATCCTGGGGGAAATGCGCGACGAATGACGCCAGCTCGGGCGGAAGCGGCGGCGGGAGCGGCATTCGGGCGCTCGTGCGGGCGCAGAAAACGCTTGAAACCCTCGATTTTTGCGGACAATCGATATCTGGCGTAAAACGACGCTATATTGATATCTTGTAACAAATCCGGCGCATGAGACCGGATCCCGCGTGGAGGAAACCCATGACGGTCACCGCAAGCGGCGTTGCCGGCGACAAGGACGTCATCAGACGGGTCGAACGAAAGTCACGGAAGGGCATTTTTGCGGCATTCCTGGGCGCCGCGCGGCGCAAGGGCCGCAAGACGCTAGCGCTCCTGGACGCCGACGGCCGCAACCTGACCTATGGCGATCTTCTGAAAGGGAGCTTTGCGCTCTCCGGGCCGATTGCGCGGCGTTCGACGCCAAACGAACGGATCGGCATTCTTCTGCCCACGGGCGCCGGCGCGACGATCGCGCTCTTTGCGACGATGGCGCAGGGCCGCGTGCCGGCGATGCTCAACTTTACGGCCGGCGCGCGGAACATCAAGGCGGCCTGCAAGGCGGCTGAGGTGACGCAGGTGCTGACCGCGCACAAGTTCATTGAGGTCGGCGGGCTGGACGGACTTGTCGCTGACCTGAAGGACGACCTGACCTTTCATTACCTCGAGGATCTGCGGGAGGAACTGACCCTCCGCGACAAGCTGAGGGCGCTCTTTGGCCCCTTCCTGCCCTCCGTGCTTTCGGCAAACCCAGATCCCGACGAACCGGGCGTCATCCTGTTCACTTCCGGCACGGAGGGCGACCCCAAGGGCGTCGTACTTTCGCATTCGAATATCATCGCGAACATCGAGCAGATTGCCGAGCACGTCGAAATCGCGCCTTCGGACATTTTCTTCAATCCGCTCCCGATGTTCCATTGCTACGGCCTGACGGCGGGAACGCTCTGGCCGCTGATCGTCGGATATCCGACGGCGCTGCACCCTTCGCCGCTGCAGACCAAGATCATTCCCAAGCGAATTTTCGAGACGAATGCAACGGTGCTGTTCGCAACCGACACTTTCCTGCTCCAATACATGCGCGCGAGCGACGCCCGCGGAATGACCTCGCTGCGGCTCGCCGTGTGCGGGGCCGAGCGGGTGAAGGACGAAACGCGCGCGATGGCCGAACGCCGTTTCTCGTTCGAAGTACTTGAAGGATACGGCGTCACCGAAGGCTCGCCGGTCCTTGCCGCGAACCAGCCGGGCGACATCCGTTCAGGGACCGTCGGCAAGCTGCTGCCGGGCGTCGAGTATCGCCTTGAGGCGGTTGAGGGCCTCGATGGCGCGGGGCGTCTCTGGGTCCGCGGCCCGAACGTCATGAAAGGCTATATCACGCCCAAGGAGCCTGGCGTCATTCATCCGTTGAAGGACGGCTGGCACGACACCGGCGACGTGGTGGTGATCGACGAAGCCGGCTATATGAGCATTCGCGGCCGGGTGAAGAGGTTCGCGAAGATCGGCGGCGAAATGGTGTCGCTGGCGGTCGTCGAAAACTGCGCCACCGCAGTGTGGCCGGACAACATGCACGCGGCGACGATCCTGCCTGATCCGCGCAAGGGCGAGCAGATCGTTCTGGTTACGGATCGCAAGGAGCATGACCGGGCGCTTCTGCTCGCATGGGCGCAGTCGCACGGAGTGCCGGAAATTGCGGTACCGAAGAAAATCGTTTCGGTTGACGAGGTTCCAGTGCTCGGCACCGGCAAGCTGAACTATGTCGCGATCAAACGCCTCGCGGAAGACCGCATTGCCGAAGAGGCGGCCGCCCGGTCCGCGGCGGTCAGGGCAGCGGAGAACACAGAGGCCGGAAAGTTGTCGAAGCCGGGAAAGCCGGCGGCCGGCGCGGCGCGCGCGCAACGTCCGGCGAACGACGAAGAGAACGGCCTGCCGAAGGCCGCTGAATAATTCACGGCGCGGAACGACAGCTCGTCACAAGCCCTGCTGCACCGCCGCCACGGCGATGCGCGGCAGGCCAATAGCCAGAACGACGCTGATCAAAAGGCCGATCAGCGCCTTGACGCCGTCGGCATGCACGCCGTCTGCCGCTTCAATGACGTCTTCCTCTTCAAGCCTGAAGACCGACCAAAGACCGCTACCTGTCAGCGCCTGCGCCGCCGCGGCGACGACCGCGAGCGCGATGATCGTCACTGCGCCGATATTGCCGGCTGCAAGCGCCGCCGCGAAGCCTCCGGCCGGTCCAGACGCGGCGGCGTACTCGCTGGAGGGGACGACGTAGAAGAGGAAAAAGAAAAAGAAGATCGCTAGGAGGGGCAGGAACTTGCCCGTCAGCCGCCAGAACCGAGTTGGGCCGGCGACGGGTTCAATCGTTGCATTGCGCGCCGTGCGGCCGGATTCGACCCCGATGAACACATAGCGGAACAGAGTGATGACATAGCCGGAGACCGCATCGCCAAGGTCGCCGAGAATGCGCCCAACGCCCTTGCCCTCCTCGAGGTCGACGTGCCGGATGACAAATTCACGTCCGGCAATCAGTCCCAGGAACACCCAGGTCGTCGACATCGGAATGTTGTTCATTTCCTTGAAATAGACCAGCAGCCAGGCGTAGGTGAAGTCGATCAGCGTCGCCGACCGGATGTCCGTGACGCTTCGCTTGGTCTTGAGAATTCGCTGGACCGGCCCGCCTGCATTGGCAAAAGTTACAAACAGCAGAAAAAGAACCACGGCGATCGCAACGCTCGCTTCGGCCAGCGCAAGCTGTCGTGGCAGGAAAATGAAGATATTGGCGAAGTCCTGGGCGAGCCACTGCCACCACAGGAAGCCCGTCGAGGACCACTGGAGGACGACCCACACCGGGTGATGCTGCGTATCCTGCGTTTTGATGAAGAAGCGCTCGAACGTCGGCGCGGCGATGAGGTACACGGCGCCGCCGACGAGGAAAGCGAACGCATACCCGACGAATGACTTTTCCAGCATGTCGGTCAGGTTCGCCGATCCCACGGCGAAAATCGTAAGCACCATGAACGTAGTGGAGACCGGGATGCCTGTCCGCGTCAGGAGCAATAGGACGAACGGCGGCAGTGCGTGGTACCACTGGATCTCGATTTCGGGATACTTCGTCAGGCGGCCGTAGGATGGATCGCCCTGGGCCCAGCCGTAAAAGAACGCGGCGACCAGAATGGCCCCGGCGAACAGGTACAGCACCCACCACGGAAACCGGTCGTTAGAATTGATGAATGTGCCAAGGGTCTGAAGCGCGTCGTTGCCGACAACGGCGTAGGCGGCGAAGAGGAAGCCGACCGCGGCCCAAATCCCGATATCCAAGCCGAACAGCATATGGCCCCTCCAGCGCGAACGCCCCGGCGAAGGGTTTTTCACGCTTAGATGTAGCTTTTGTGACGGCTTTTTCGGCAGTTCGCCGGTTGGAGAGACCCGATCCTTGTTGCGGCGCGTATGAGCTTAGGCCATCTAAACCTGCATGAAGGCGAACATGAACGGACGAGCCAAGTTGCACGCAGTCGCGGATCCCTCGCCGGAGGACCTTGAAACGTCCTACGCGGCGACTGGCCCGTTGCCTGCCGGTCACCCCGCGGTCGGCGGCCGGAAGATCGGCGTGCTGCTGGTTAACCTTGGGACCCCGGACGCCCCGACAGCCGAGGCGGTGCGGCGCTATCTTGCCGAATTCCTCAGCGACGAGCGGATCGTCGATTACCCACGCGCGCTCTGGCTGCCATTGCTCCATGGGGTCATTCTGAATGTCCGGCCGGCAAAAACGGCAAAGGCCTATGCCGAGGTGTGGCGCGCCGAAACGAACGAAAGCCCCCTCCGCTTTTTCACGCGCGATCTTGCAGAACGGCTCGGCGAAAGGATCGCCGCCGGTCGAAGCGACGTCATCGTCGACTGGGCAATGCGCTATGGCTCGCCGTCGGTGGCGAGCCGATTTGCCGCGTTGCAGGCGAACGGGTGCGATCGGGTCGTCGTCGTTCCGCTCTATCCGCAATATTCATCGACGACGACAGCGAGCGTCCATGACGCCGCATTCGACGCCGTGAAGGCGCTGAAATGGCAGCCTGCCCTACGCATCGCGCCAGCGTTCCACGATCGGCCCGCCTACATCGAGGCGCTTGCGCGAAGCCTCGACAAGTCGATGGCGGCCCTGGCGTGGCGGCCTGAGCGGGTGATCATCTCCTTCCACGGCGTACCGGAGCGCCTGCTGGCCGAGGGCGACCCCTATCACTGTCAGTGCGCCAAAACCGCGAGACTGCTCCGGGAGCGGATGGGCTGGAACGAGGAATTCGCGCCGATGACCTTCCAGTCCCGGTTCGGCCCTGAGAAGTGGCTCGGGCCGGCAACCGACGAGACCATTGACCGCCTTGCCGGCGAAGGCGTCAGGAACCTGATGGTCGTAACGCCCGGCTTCATTTCAGACTGCCTCGAAACCCTCGAGGAAATCGGGATCGCGGCGGCGGCCGACTTCAAGGCGAAGGGCGGCCGGCATTTCCTATGCGCGCCCTGCCTCAACAGTTCCGACGAAATGATCGCGCTGGCTGAGGACTTGATTGCGGACGAGCTGTCCGGATGGCGGGCGGCCATCGCCTGACGAGGCGCAGCGGGAGCAGTCCGATCCTCCCCCTTACCCGCGCAAGAAACGATGCAGGTTTTCCACTCGGACGCTTTCGACCTTGAGCTGCCGCCGGGCCACCGGTTTCCGGGGCGCAAATACGGCATGCTGCGTCAAAAGCTGCTGGCCGACGGACTGGTTGCCGCAGGCGAGCTGTCATCATCGCCGCTTGTCGCCGACGAGGATCTCCTGCGCGCGCACGATGCGGCCTATGTAAGGTCGATCGACGACGGAACGATCGACCCGGCCGCGATGCGGCGCATCGGCTTTCCGTGGTCGCCGCAGATCGCGAAACGCGCTCGCGCGACATGTGGCGGCGCGCTCTCGGCGGCGCACGCGGCGCTGCGCGACGGCGTTTCGGGCCAGCTGGCCGGCGGGACCCACCATGCGCACTATGACTTTGGCGCTGGCTATTGCGTGTTCAATGACTTTGCCGTCGCGGCGCTGTCGCTGCTGGCGAGCCGCGCGGTCAGACGCGTGGCGATCATCGATCTCGACGTCCATCAGGGGGATGGCAACGCCGCCATTCTCGGCCCCCGGCCAGATGTTTTTATTCTCTCCGTACACGGCGAGAAAAACTTCCCGTTCCGGAAGTTCCCGTCGGATCTCGACGTGCCGCTGCCAGACGGCGTCGGCGACGACGCCTATCTCGACACCCTGCAGCGCGCCTTGCCGGCGGCCTTCCGCTTCTCGCCGGATATCGTGCTCTACCAGGCAGGCGTCGACCCCCTCAAGGAAGACCGGCTTGGCCGCATGGCCCTCAGCCTTGGCGGCCTGAAGGCGCGCGACGACCTCGTGCTCAGGTCCTGCCGACGGGCGGGCGTCCCGGTCTCAATGGCGATCGGCGGCGGGTACGCCGACCCGATCGAGGCGAGCGTCGCGGCCTACGCCGGCGCCTACGATGTCGTTCGGGACATTTTCGGCTAACCGATCGGGGCGTTGTCAGGATGCCGCGGAAAGGGCCCGACCGTCATCGCCGGCGCTTCGAGCGCGCCGTGCGAGCGTGGCGTCAATAGTGCGCAAGATAACTGGCAGTTGCACGGGCTTTGAAACATAGTCGTCCGCGCCCGCCTCAATCAGTTCCTCGCGGGCGCCGGGGAAAACGTCAGCGGTGACCGCGATGATGGCCACGTCGCGCCGGGCGTCGTCCATTTTCCGGATGCAGCGGATCGCTTCGAGCCCGTCCATGACCGGCATTTGCTTGTCCATTAGGATAAGGTCGTAGGAATTCTCCTCCATCATCCGTAGACAGACTTCGCCGTTCTCCGCTGTTTCGATGGACTTGACCTTGGACTTCAGGAGCGCCTTGATGACCATGGCGTTCGCCGGATTGTCCTCGACCAGCAGCACGTCCAGCTCTTCGATCGAGCACGGCGCGGCGCCTTCCTCCAGACGGGGAAGCTCCCGCGGCGCAGTCGCGCTTTCGATTTCATCGGCGCGCGCCGGCAATCTGATTGTAAACACGGATCCCTCTCCCAATGCGCTGTCGAGCGATATTTCGCCATCCATTTCGTGCACGAGCCGCTGGACGATCGCGAGACCGAGGCCGGCGCCCCCGAAATTGCGGCGGGCGCTGCCGTCTTCCTGGCGGAACGCCTCGAAAATCAGGTCGCGCGCTTCCGGCGCAATCCCGATGCCGGTATCAGCGACGCACAGTTCAAGCCCTCGCCGGCCAAGAGACGTCCACGGACGAAGCGAAACCCGGACGGCGCCCGATTTCGTGAACTTGACGGCGTTCGAGATGAGGTTTGATGCGATCTGGCGCAGCAGCCGGTCATCGGTCGCAATCGGCGCATCAAACGCCGCGATGTCCACTTCGAATTCAAGGTCCTTGTCTTCGGCGGACCGCCGCCACAGCTCGGCGACGGCGCCAATTGAATCCGCTACGTCGACCGGCTTCGCGTCGATGACAAGGCGACCGGATTCGAGCCTCGAAATATCAAGAATATCGTTGACGATCGCCAGCAGGCTCTTGCCGGACTCATTGACGATACGGACATATTCCTTGTCGCGCGGCGTCATGCTGTCGCCGGCCATGATGACGTCGGTAAGGCCAATGATCGCGTTCAGCGGCGTGCGTATTTCGTGACTCGTCGTCGACAGGAACTGCAGTTTCGCCTGGTTGGCCTTTTCAAGCGCCGCGTTGTTCCGCTGGAGTTCGACGTTCGCCGATTCCAGTTCCGCATTCAGCGACGCCGTCACGCGCTGGTTGCGGCGTGCGGAATGAATAGCGAGCCCCATGAAGCCGAGCACGATCGTGACGAGCGCCAGGACGGCATAGGTTGCGAGCAGCCGCTGGCGCTGCCGGGCTTCGGCGAGCGCAAAGTCGGATTCAAGCTGGTTCCGCTGGAGTTTCTCGATCTGAAGTTCCTGATTCGCAAAATCGAATTCGGCGCTGAGGATCGCCTGGTTCGCGTTGGCGGCCACCTCGCGGCCCTGGTCATCAAGCGACTTGAACCGCTCGAGGTGGGCGAGCGCGAGATCCTTCTCTTCACGGATCTTGTAGATCTTGTAGGCCGTCTCATGGAAGTCGCGGAAGGCGGCGGGCGTTTCCTTGAGATCCGCGCCGTCAAATGTGCGTTCGATCGCGGCGACGGCCGCGCCCATGTCGCCCCGCTCCAGCGCAAGCTGGGCTGAGACTCCGTGAATGTAGACGCGCCATCCGCCCGCGGCGTCGCCCATAGCGACCCTCAGCGCCTCATCGATTGAGGTCGCCGCCGCGTCAAGCGCTCCTCGCTGTAGGTGAAGCATGGCGACATTAGTCAGTATGCGTGTTTCAAGCACTGCGCTCTGGCGTTCTCGGGCCATTTGCAGCGCCTGTTCGAGAAGCGGCAGCGCCTCGCGATAGCGGCCAAGCTCCCTGAGGGCGTTTGCGCGGTTATTCAGCGATACGAGGTCAAGGCTGCCGTCGTCGGAATAAACCGCTGTCGCGCGTTCGTTGTAATCGATCACGCGCTCGTACTGGCGCGCCGCGTCGTAAACAGTGCCGACGCCCTGCAATGCGATTGCCTGGCTTCGCGCAGAGTCGATGGCGTTGAAAATTCTGTAAGCGTCCTGAAAGCTGATGAGCGCGAGTCCGAAGTCGCTCTCCGCGCGCGCGAGGCGGGCCTTGGTCAGGAGGATGTCGCCGGCAAGCTGCGATGCGCCGTCGCCAATCGACGACTCCGCACGGGTCACGAGCGGCGCGGCCTCGGTCGGCCGATTGAGCCGGAGGGCCGCTTCGGCCTGGAGCCAGAAGCTCGTGGCGACAGCGTCGCTCTTGGCCAGCGAGTCCGGCATTTCATCCGCGAAGACGAGCGCTACTTCGGCGGCCGACAACGCTTCGGCGGGCGACGACATCATCGCGCCCTTGGCCGCCTCGACGGCGGCGTCGAAGGAATCGAAGGCCGGCTTCGCGGTCGCGGGCGCCTCTTTCGGCGTTTCAGGGGACGCCTGCAACTCGACCATCGCGAGCTGCTCGACCTGGGCAAGAAGGACGGATGGCGACACCACGACCGCCAATACGATCGTCGCCAGGACCCGAAACCTTTTTGGCGACGTCATCTCGCCTCGCTGCGCCACTATTCCAAACAAACGGCTTAACGCCGATTGGTTAGGAAAAAATTTCGCAGCAATTTAATCGCGTGTCGGCGCAATCAGATCGCGCGGAGGCCCTTCCGGACCCCCGCGCTAACGCCATCAAGTCTCGCGCTTTCTAGAACCCGACATTCAGCCGGACGCCCGTCGAGAAGACGTCCTGCGCAAAGCCGTAGTCGCGATTGTTGAGCTCGTACCGCGTGAAGGCGTTCATCGACGCAGCGCCATCGAACACCGGCACGCCATACATGATTTCCGACACGTACCGGCGCGCCGCGCCGTCGAGCCCGATCCGGTCCGTCACGAGCCCAAGCTCGCCGGTTGTCCGATCGACAACCTGCATCGACGTCACTTCGATCGAACCGGCCTCAACCTGGAGCGGCTGGGCGAACGAAAGCCGGATCGCGTCACTTTCGCCAAATATGCCGGCCTTGCTGGCGGCGATCTGGAAAGCCGTCGAACGGACGCCATCCTCGACGCCAAGGATCGAGTTTTCGAACTGACCGCCGCGCGTGCGGCCGACCGAGCCTGAAAGCGACACGTCAACGCCGTTCGCCATTCGGACGTTTGCGCCGAGCGTCATTGCATCGGTCTTCGCGCCGCCAGCGAGACTTAGCGCGCCGGCGCCCTGAACGCCGAGGAAGCCTGTCGCTTCGTCCAGATACGTGTACGTCGCCGTCAGGTCGACGCCAGGCCCGACCGCATAACCGACATTCATCGTCATTGCGTTGGCGCGGTAATCGTCGACGCCGTCAAAGCTGTTCCGGACTTCACCCGTGACAGGGTCGGCAAAGACGTTGCGGTCTTCATCCTGCGCGAACCCGAAACCAAGGGTCAGCCGTTCGCTGACCGGCAGGTTGGTGGCGGCGTAGAGCCCGCCCGAGGCAAGACCGAGGAACGGATTGACGCCGCCCGTGTCGATATCGTGGTCCGAGCGCAGCGTGAACGTGCCGCCCTGCGCGAACGCGAGAGACGCGTCGCCCTCGCCCAGCATGACGCGCAGCCCGCTTTCGTTATTGCGGAATTCCGCGCCCATCTGGAATGGAACGGCGTCAGCCGGGACAAATTCGCCGGCTTCACGCGCCGTCGCGGAGAAGCGGGCCGTCCACGCTGAATTCGCCGAGCCGATCCTGACGTCGCTGAGTCTGGCGTTGTCCGTGAAGCCGTTGAAGTAGCCGCCGAACAATCCGCCCCCGCCGTTGCTGGCGCCGCCCCAGCTTAGCGTCGCGTTGAGCAGGCTGCTGAGATCCTGATCATTCTGGGAGTCGGCGGTCTGGGTCACGTCTTCGGTCGTCAGGCCGAGGTCGGCGAGACTGATCTCAAAGTCGCGGTAAGTGCGCCCGATGAACTCAAGCGCAGTGATCGTCTCATTGGACTGGAACAGGAGCTGCGCCGCGGCGCTGAGGCCCGATCCGTTGAGGACAAAATTTGAACCAAAGCCGCCGCCGATCACCAGCGAGGACAGGTTCAGAGGCTCCATCGTTGCGCCGATGTTCAAAAGTCCGTGCCCGTACACATCATCCACGCCCGGCGCGCCGAGATCCGTCGCCGAGAGCAGGACGACGTCGGTCGTCTCTTTCGGGAAGTACTTGAACCACTGCCAGCGGTTCTGGATCAGCGCGACCGTGCCGGTCACCAGCGGCGCGGCGAACGACGTGCCAGTCGCGCGCGTGACGCCGCCAGCGCCATCGGAGACGAGCAGGAGCTCGCCCGGGGCGACAAGGAACCGGTCACGGAGGCGATACCCGTTAAAGCACTGGCCCGCGACCGTCAGGCAGGCTGAGCCCGGTCGGTTCGAAAACGCGGAGATCTCGCCGTTCGTTGACAGGGAGCCGACGATCAGGAGGCGCTCGTTCAGGGCATCCGAGCCATACTGGTCGGCCGCATTCTTGGCCTGATCCCATGCAATGTTAGACGTCTGGGTCACGCCGGAATTGCCGGCGGCCTTGACGAAAACGACGTTGGCAGCGTCGCGCACCGCCTCGTCGCTGGAGAAGACTTCGGTCGCCCAGTCCTGGTGCAGGGTGTAGTCGGCGACGCCAAGCGACATGTTGATAACGTTGACGCCGGAGCTCGCGAGGTTGACGATCCCGGTACGGACATCTTCCCAGCTCGCGGTCATGGTCTCGTCGAACGGGTTCGCAGAGAAGACTTCCACATTAGGCGCGACGCCCATCACGCCGCGGCCGTCATGCGCGCCGGCGACAAGTCCGGTCACGGACGCGCCGTGGGTCTGTTCGGCGACCTGGTAGCCTGTCTGGCCGGTGAACTGGCCGCCGATCAGGTCTGCGTCGTTCACGAGCGTATCGAGAATGCCGACCTTCACGTCAACGCCGAGGCCCGCTTCCTGCGACACGCGCGGCGACCAGTTGGCCGTGACCATCCAGTGGTCGACGCGGTCGATGTCGACGAAATGATTCAGCTGGTCGTTGAAGTCGAGCAGGATCATGCCGAGCGTCGCCTGATCGATGGCGACTGCGTTCTCGCCAGCGTATTTGGCCAGCTCGTGTTTCTGCGCGAACGGCAGCCAGAAGGCTTCCTCGAAGCTTTTCCCGGTCTTGGTCTCGACAATGTCGCCAAACGTGTCCTTGGCGTTCCGCAGGAGCAGGCCGAAGCCGGCATCTGAGTAGAATGGGTCGAGCGAGCCGTAGAACGGGTCAAGGGACCCATAGAAGGGATCCAGCGAGCCAAAGAACGGGTCAAGCGAACCCCAGAACGGATCGAGGCTGCCATAGAACGGATCGAGCGACCCATAGAAGGGGTCCAGCGAGCCCCAGTAGGCGCCGAGAGAGCCCTGGAAAGCGTCGAGCGAGCCGTAGAAAGCGTCCAGCGAACCGTAGAACGGATCAAGCGATCCCCAGAACGGGTCGAGCGACCCCCAGAACGGATCAAGGCTGCCGTAGAACGGATCAAGGGACCCATAGAAGGGATCCAGCGAGCCGAAGAAGGGGTCAAGCGAGCCCCAGAAGGCGTCAAGCGAGCCATAGAACGCGTCAAGCGATCCGTAGGCGGCGTCGACGCCATTCGCGCCGACCGTCGCCGCGGCCGTATGGCTCAGCGTCGCAAGCGGCGCTGTCGCCGCAGGCGGGGGCGGCGGGGCGGGCGGCGTCGGCGCCGGTTGCGTCGTCTCGGCGGGGGCGCGCGCCGGGGCGCGCTTGTTCTTTTTGGCGTCAGCAACGCCAATCATCGCTGCACTGATCGCAATTGCTGCCGTGGCGCAATGAAGACTCTTCTTGAACATGCCGAACCCTTTCGACGCAATGCTTACAGTCTGCCTATTTGCACGCTCGGCATTAGTGATTTGATAAAATAGTGGGTAAATATAATTTAACGATGCTCGATGAGCAGAAGTGTTCCCGAATGCAGTTCGAGCATCACGCGGTTAAAAATTTCGAAATCGAAATCGTCCATCGGTCGCGGAGCGCGACTGATCGCTGATGCGGCGTGCGTCAGGCGCCGCTCGCGATGTCAAGGAAACGGTCCACGGAAGCGTCGTCGGTCGCCCAGGAACAGATCAGGCGGCGCATCGCCCCATCGGCCGGATCGCCGGGGGTCACCCAGGGATAAAATTCCGCGCCCGCCTCCTTAAGTCGAGCTTCAACAGACGCCGGGAAAGACGCAAAGACCTCGTTGATCTCCGTCGGCGCCCAGATCCGGCATCCCTCAATCGCGCCAATGCCTTCGCTAAGGCGCGCGGCGGCGGCATTCGCCCGCGCCGCGAGGCGCAGCCAAAGGCTCTCGTCGAAGTACGCAATAAACTGCGCTGCAAGAAACCGGGACTTGGAGAACAGTTGCCCTGCTCGCTTGCGCCTGAACTCGAAATCGCGCGCCATCGCGGGGTCAAAAAAGACGACCGCCTCCGCGGCAAGGCATCCGTTCTTGGTTCCGCCGAAGGACAAGACGTCGACGCCTGCGCGCCAGGTCAGGTCGGCGGGCGCGGCGCCATTCGTCGATCTGGCGGCGACAACGGCGTTTGCGAAGCGGGCGCCGTCCATATGAATCTTCATGGCGTGCGCGCGCGCGATTTCAGTCAGCGCGGCAATCTCGGCCGGCGCATAGACCGTTCCATACTCCGTACCTTGAGTAATGGTCAGCGCAGCGAAGGGACTGCCATGGGGCGGACGCGAGGGATAGCCGGCGAGAGCAGTTTCGACGTCGCCCGGCGCGAGCTTTCCATGAGCGCCAGGAACGGGAATGAGTTTGGCGCCGCCCGTGAAGAATTCAGGGCCCGCGCATTCATCCATCTGCACATGCGCGGCCTCGTGGCAAACGACCGAGCCGTAGGGCGGCGCGAGGCATGACAGGGCAAGCCCGTTGGCGGCGCCGCCCGTGCCGACGAAATAGACGGCGCATTCACGCTCAAACACGTCATTGAAGGCGTCCGCCGCGCGTCGGGTCCACGGATCGCCGCCATAGGCTGGCTCTGCGCCCTCGTTCGCGGCGACGAGGGCCTGCATGACTTCGGGGGCCGCGCCGGCCCAGTTATCGGAAGCGAATTTCATGACGTGACACTAGCCGGGGGGCGCCCGAAACAGAAAGGCCCGGCGCATCGCCGCGCCGGGACCTCACAGAAACCGCAAGTGGGGAGCGGTCGTTATTCGGTAATCGCCGTCACTGTCGCCGTGCCCATCGCGCCATCAGCCGCGGTGTAACGCACGCTGTCGCCGACTTTCGGGTCGGGCACGCTTTCGGCAAACACGACGCAGTTCGGGTCCATCCCTTCGACAATGAAGCACATCTTCATTGCGGCTTCGTCGTAGGTATAGGCGAGCGCCGTGCCGTCAGCCAGCGAGGCGCCGCCAGCGCCGTCAAGCGTGACAACCTGAACCTGGCCAGTGTCGCGCTTGAACTCCACCGTTGTCGAAGCGGCAAGAGCAGGGCCCGCGATCAACGTCAGGGCGACGGCAGCAAGAAACTTATTCATTCAATTGCCTCCCAAAGAATGGCGTTTTCGTCTGAGATCGATTGATATCGCGCCCGCCGCGATGCGTCGCCGGCAAAGGCTGCGGTTATCAAAAAGTTAACGTATTGACTTTTCGAGAGCAGAAATCGCGCGGCCAGCCGCCCGGAAATCCCGCAGTGTAGCCTCGGCGCCGGCGGCGATCAGGCGTTCTTCATGCCCCTGGAAGATGTGCCCGCCGCCGAGAAAGCCCCACGCGCGCATGCCCGCGGCGCGGGCGGCGCGCACGCCATTCACCGAATCCTCCAGGACGACGCAGCGCGCCGGCGCAACGCCAAGCCGTTCAGCGGCGTAGAGGAATATATCCGGCGCCGGCTTGCCGTTCGCCACAAGGTCCGCCGAATAGACGTGCGGCGCCACGAGTTCGAACAGGCCGGTGCGCTCGAGCTTTGAACGAAGAAATTCAGCGCGCGACGAGGACGCGACGGCGACGGCGCCGATTCGCTCTCGGGCGGCGCGCAGGGCGTCATGGGCGCCGGCGACCGCTTCCAGCCCGTCCTTGTGCTTGCGGCGGCCGGCGAGGACAGTTTCCTCAAAGTCGGACGGCGCATCCTGTCCGTGTACGGCGCGGTAATCGATGCGAAGGGCCGCAAAAAAAGTCCGGTCATGCATGCCGACGAAGCGCTCGACATAAGTTGGCGGATCATAGTCGAGCCCGAGCGCCCCGAGCGCTTCCCGCTCCCCGCGGATCGCCAGCACTTCGGAATCCACGAGGACGCCGTCGCAATCGAAAATAACGGCGTCGATCATTCGGACGGCAGCCGCTTCGGCGGGTGAACGAGCGTCACGAGGGTCCAGGAAACCAGCATCAGTAGGAACCACGATCCCATTTTTGCGAAAGCCACAGCGCGCCAGACCGATGCCTGGTCCGGATAAAGCCAGGCTCCGGCGAACGTGCCGACGTTTTCGGCGATCCAGATGAAAAGCGCCACCAGAAAAAACCCGAGCAGCAGCGGCATGCGGTGGCGCCAGCGCCAGACGCGATAGCTGACCGTCGTCCGCCCGAAGATCACCGCAGTGAAAACAAAGAGGCCAGCCCGAATGTCGGGCGCGAAGTGGTGGGCAAAGAAATTCACGTAAATCAGGACGGCGAGCGCCACTGTCCAGCGGCGCCGGGGATAGTGCGAGAAACGAAATTCGAATGTGCGCGCGACCCGGGCGAAATACGAACCGACGGCGGCGTACATGAACCCGGAAAACATCGGCACGCCGCCAAGTCGGAAATGGCTCGCCTCGGGATAGGTCCACGACCCGGCGCCCGTCTTGAAGAGTTCCATTGCGGTGCCGACAACATGGAAGATGAGAATGACCGCCGCCTCGCTCGGCCGCTCCAGGCGCGTGGCGAGGAACGCCGCCTGAACGCAGATGGCGAACAGGAAAAGAAAATCATACCGCGCAAGGCCGGCGCCCTCCGGCCAGGCGAACCCGGTGACGAGTATCGCCGCGAGCATCAACCCGCCGAACAGGCACGCCCAGGCCTGCTTCACGCCAAAGGCAAGCAACTCAACAAAGCCGATCGCCAGCGAGCTCGGCAGCCATTTTGCGAGATGCGCCTCGACCGGCGGCGCAAGCCGGGCGATCGTCGCGTCGACGCGGCTTGCCGCGTCGCCCGTCAGGATTTCCCGGTCGATGGAGGGGGCTATTTTCAGCACAAGGAGAGGATGCCTTCCCAATCGCGGCAAAAATCCGCCCGCGGACGCGGCGATTTCATGACGCTCGTCAACCTCGCCTGAGCTATTCGCCTCCTTTTGCCGCACGAGCCGCCCGCCTCGCCGCCCCGAGCATTTACATGCTTCCGCCGACGAGGAAACAAGAACGCTCGGCGGAACGAGGGGAAGTTGAATGAACGGGCTTGTTGGAATCGCAGCCGTGACGTGGGCGCTGGTCGCGGCGGGGTGCGTCGCTGCAACCGGCGCGCAAGTCAGCGAAGTGGAGAGCAAGCCGAGCGGCGATGTCAGGCCGTCGGTCATGTCCTTCGGCGCGAGCGTCAGCGACATGCAGGTCGCGCTTGCCGATGACTGCACGACGATCGCGCTTCGAGAGGTCGACGTCGCCATTCCCGGCATCGCCAGGCAGGAACAGATCGACTGTAGGGGATTCGACTATTTCGGCGCGCCCCGGCTCGCTGAGTTCGTCTTCGGCGATGGGCGGTTGATGATCGCGTGGATCCTTGTCGAGACCCCGGAGCTTGACGCCCTGGAAGCAGCGTTTACGGCGCAATACGGCGCGCCGACCCACAAGACGCCGATGCTCGCCGCGTATGCGGACGATCAGGCGGTGGTGCGACGGGATACGCCGGAAGCGGGCTTCTATGCGCCGGCCCTCGATGCGCCCTATCGCGGGTTCTTCGACGCTCAGGTCGCCGCCGCCAGCGAGTAAGGCTTCAGGGCGCCGACGGGGCTGCGAGTCTCGGCTCCTGCTGGGTAATGCAGTGCATGCCGCCGCCCAGCCAGTTCACGGCGAGCGGATTGATCTGAACGACCTCGCGATCCGGGTACTGAGCAGCCAGGACGCTGCGCATTTCCTCGTCGGTTTCCTTGAGCGTCTGGGGCAGTCCCTCGCGCCAGTATTTCGCAACAAGGACAACGCCATTGGTGACGAGGAAATTGAGATAGCTCGCGGCGGGGACCCAGACGATCTCGTCGCCAACCTTGAAATCGCGGAAGACGCTTCGCGTGTCCATGCCATCCGCGCTGCGCTGGAAGTCCTTTTCCGTCAGGGTACGCTGGCCCATCAGCGCGCGGATGTCCGGCATCGGCACGGGGACAACCCTGAACGGCGCGCCATCGATGTCTCGCGCCGCCTCGAGCTGGGCGCGGTTTTCGCGCAGAATTTCGTCGTCGAGCCGGTAGAGCGCGTTCGCGTCCCGCTCGTCCGCTGCAACCTGGGCGACGAGGATCGTTTTTTCGTCGACAAAACGGACGTATTCGTCGACATGGCCGTTCGCGCCCCAGCCAAAGAAATTCGCGACCTTCGGCCCGGCGAAGACCCGGTCCGAAATCGGCGCGCGATCCAGCCAGACTATCTTCTTCTTGCCGTAGAGCCGCAGGTACTCGGCCTCGATTTCCTCGACAGTGGCGCCCGGATTGCGGTGCTGGGCAGCGTCCAGGTAGGCGACCATCACGTTCGAATTGACGTCAAGGCCGCCGCCCTCCGCGATCAGTTCTGAGCGCCGGCGTTCCAGCCCCATGCCGGTTGCGGCTTCCCGGTCGAGAGCGCCCCTCGCCAGTCCCGCCGGCCCCCCGTAGGGCCAGGGGAAGCCGTAATAGCCCCACTCGAAATCCGCGATCCTGAGCTCCTGGCCATCGGAGATGAAAAGAGGGCCGGAATCGCGCAGCCAGATATCCGACGTAGGCTGAACGATGAACTCGATCCTTCCGACGTCGACGCCGAGCAAGGCGAGTTCGCGCCGCGCCGCCGCGGCAGCCGCCTCGGTATTGACGACCAGCTTCACGCGCACATGCGGCGTCAGCGCCGTGATGATCTCCGCCCATAGCGCCTTGAAGTCGCCACGCTCCGCAACTTCGTCCGGCCAGCCCATCCAGACGGCTTCGTGGGGCGCCCACTCCGGCGGAAAGCTGAAACCAGCCTCGTCGGCGAAGGCGGCGCACGGCGCAAACAGAGCAATCGACGCGGCGACGCCGGCAATCACTCCAGCGGTTGGCCCGGACTTCAGCATGTCTCACTCCCGATCTGATCAGAGCCGACGGTCGTCGATCGTTCGGAGCATGTCCAGAGCGCGCCCGCCAATCCCGCCGGTGGAAATGAAAAAGCCCCGACCGTCAGGTCGGGGCTTTGGCGTTTCCGTAGAGTCAGCGCGTTTAGCCTGCGCCGACGCCAGCGAGCGCCGCCAGCAGAAGGAGCGCAACGATGTTGGTGATCTTGATCATCGGGTTGACGGCCGGGCCGGCTGTATCCTTGTACGGATCGCCCACCGTATCGCCGGTCACCGCGGCCTTGTGGGCTTCGGAGCCCTTGCCGCCGTGATTCCCGTCTTCGATGTACTTCTTGGCGTTGTCCCAGGCGCCGCCGCCAGCCGTCATCGACAGCGCAACGAAGAGGCCGGTGACGATCACGCCCATCAGCATCGCGCCGACAGCCGAAAGCGCCATCGACTTGCCGGCGACAAGCAGGACCGCGAAGTAGAGGACGAGCGGCGAAAGTATCGGCAGCAGCGATGGCACCATCATTTCCTTGATCGCGGCCCGCGTCAGCATGTCGACGGCGCGGCCATAGTCCGGCTTCGACGTGCCCGCCATGATGCCAGGATCCTCGCGGAACTGACGGCGCACTTCTTCGACGACGGCTCCCGCCGCGCGGCCCACCGACATCATCGCCATTGAGCCGAACAGGAACGGCAGCATGCCGCCAAAGAACAGCCCGACGACGACATAGGGGTTCGAAAGCGAGAAATCGATCACGACGTCAGAGAAGAAGGGGAAATCCGCCGGGTGCGCGACGAAGTGCCTAATATCTTCCGTATACGCAGCAAAAAGCACGAGAGCGCCAAGGCCCGCCGAACCAATGGCGTAGCCCTTCGTGACGGCCTTCGTCGTGTTGCCGACGGCGTCGAGTGCGTCCGTGGTTTCGCGCACCGAGCCTTCGAGGCCGGCCATCTCGGCGATGCCGCCGGCATTGTCCGTGACCGGACCGAAGGCGTCGAGCGCGACGATCATGCCGGCAAGCGCAAGCATGGTCGTCACCGCCGTGGCGATGCCGTAGAGCCCGGCGAGGCTGTTGGCCACAATGATGCCGATGACGATCACCATGGCCGGCGCGGCGGTCGCTTCCATTGAGACCGCAAGGCCCTGGATCACGTTCGTGCCGTGGCCGGTTTCCGACGCTGCGGCGACGGACCGGACCGGACGGAAGCCCGTGCCGGTGTAGTATTCCGTGATCCAGACGATGAGGCCGGTCACGACGAGGCCGAGCACGCCGCACAGGAACAGGTCCGACCCGGCAAACGCGGTCGTGGCGATGTCGCCGAACCCGAAAACGAGATGGGTCACGACGCCGAGCGCCGCAAGCGACAGCACGCCCGTGGCGATAAGCCCCTTGTAGAGCGCCCCCATGATGTTGGCGGAGCCTGCGCCGAGACGCACGAAGAACGTGCCGGCAATCGACGTCACGATGCACGCGCCGCCGATAGCCAGCGGATAGAGCATGAATTGAGCCGCCGAAGCGGTGTAGAGGATCGAGCCGAGAACCATGGTGGCCGCAACGGTCACGACATAGGTCTCGAACAGGTCGGCAGCCATGCCGGCGCAGTCGCCGACATTGTCGCCCACATTGTCGGCGATCGTCGCGGGGTTGCGCGGATCGTCTTCGGGGATTCCGGCTTCGACCTTGCCAACCATGTCGCCGCCGACGTCAGCGCCCTTGGTGAAAATGCCGCCGCCGAGGCGGGCGAAGACCGAGATCAGCGAAGCGCCGAGCGAGAGCGCGATCAGGCCATTCACGACCTGGCGGCTTTCCGGAGCGAGGCCGAGCATGCCGGTCAGGATCGCGTAATAGCCGGCAAGGCCTATCAGCGCGAGGCCGGCGACCAGCATGCCCGTGACGGCGCCGGCGCGAAAGGCGACCGAGAGGCCCTTCTCGAGGCTCTGGGACGCGGCCTGGGTTGTGCGCACATTGGCGCGGACCGACACCAGCATGCCGATGAAGCCCGCCGCCCCGGACAGGATCGCGCCTACGGCAAAACCGATAGCCGGAATGAGGTTGAAGCCGAACGCCACCAGCAGAATGACAAAAACCGCCGCGCCGGCGATCATGATCGTCGTGTACTGGCGATTGAGGTAGGCGGTCGCGCCCTCCTGGATGGCGCCGGCGATTTCCTGCATCCGTTCGTTTCCGGCCGGCAACGACATCACCGACTGGATCGTAAAGACGCCATAGAGGATGGCGAGAACGCCCGCCCCGATGATCAGCGCCAAGCTCAAGGTCATGTGCACACCTTTCCCGTCTCTCAAATCGCGGCGGCCGTCGTGTCGCGCCAGGCGCGCGCGCCCGGTCGGCCCGCAAGCTCCGCGTCGGTCGTCGCCAAGGGCCGGAAAGGGCCATTAACGCGCCGAAACGATTGGTTTGAATGTCGCGGGAGTCCCCCGAAATGGCCGGCGCGCCGCTCCGACAATGGAACGACGACCGCTTCAAACGGACCCGCAGCCCGAAAGCGCCCGGAACCTACTCACCGGCCGCCTGAAATCAATGGCGAATTTCACTGCTTGCCGCGCCAAGTCAATCGTCATGACGACAAAGACCGCGCAATGCCAGCCAAAACCGGCTCCGGGAAACGCTGGCGGGGGTGGGGCGCGGCGATGCGGACGCCGCTACGCGCGCCGCCGCATGCGCCAAAAATATGCGACGTCTCGCCGCTGATATTTCGCTTCTTACTTTTCGCTGGCGGATTTGCCTCGCCGACGCGCAACGCGTCAGCGAAGACGTGGCCTCAGGCGGCCGGGGTCGCTTCGGCCGCGCGGCCAGGCCGTTCGCCTTCCGCGTCGGTCAGTTCCTTCACCCACGGATAACGCGCCGCCATGTCGGCGTCATAGCCGAGATTTCGGGCCGTGCGCGTGCGCGGCGCATCGGCCTGGGTCGCGTAGAAGGTGCCGAAAATCCGGTCCCAAACAAATTCCGTGATGCCGTAATTGCCGTTCTCGTTGTGAAAGTGATGGGCGAGGTGGCGCTCCTTCATTACCCGCCAGAAGTTTGACTTCGGCTCGAACGCCAGATGCTGGCCGCAGTGCAGGAACTCGGTGATCATGGTCATGGTCAGGGTGCCGGCGATGGAGGCCGCCGCGCCCGCCGGACCGCCAATCAGCCAGCCAACCGGGCCGGCGACGAAGACGATCGTCGGCAGGGTTGTGTGAAGGCCGCCGAACAGCACCGACAAATCGTTCGGGAAACGGTGATGGTCGTAGTGAACGCGCTTCCACAAGCTCGCAAAATATGGCGTTTTGTACATCCATGACCCGTGCAGCACGAAGCGGTGCAAGAGGTACCAGGCGATTGGAAACAGGAACGCGCCGAGGGCGAATGCGGCGATGGTGGCGAGGATCGACGAAGATGACAGCGTGAACGCGATCACGCCGAACGAGAAAAGGATGAGCCCGGCATAGACCTGAATCGCCGGATAGGTGATGTACGCGCGCCACAGGTCCTCGAACGTCATCCGGTTCAGCAGATAGTTCTGATGCTTCCAGGCCTTGTAGCCAATGAAGATTTCGCCTTCGAAAATGCTCACTTGGGGCCTCATGTCTGGCTTTTGGCGAGGATGGACGCCGATATCCCCAAAGCGCTCTATAAGATGTCAGTCGCCCGTCTCCAAGGGGCGCGGGTGCGGCGCCGAGGCCGCGGTGGCAGGATGTCGGCTGCTGGAAGGTTGCGCTCAGGGGTGATTTTATCCATCGCACGCGATAAACACGATGAGTTGTGGGCAGCGCGCTGCGTCGACGGGCGTCGGTCCGTCTCGCACGGGCGGGGGCGTGTGTAGGGTATGGTCGCAGACTCCGAAGATGGGCGTGGGATTTCCACCGCGTCGGGCTTTAAATCGAATGGATGGGACGCGACCGACCGCCCGGCGAAGCGCCCCGCCTCCAGCGTCGAGGTTGCTTTGAACGGCTACACCAATCCGTCCGCCGGCGCGGTCGCCCGCCCGTACGCAACGATCGTTGACGCCGTCGACGCGCTTGAAGGCTGCGCCAGCGGATATCGTTTCTTCGACGTGCGCGGAGAGCTTGTGGCGAGCATTCCCTTCGGCGAACTGGGCCAGAAGGCGCGCGACCTCGCGACGCGGCTTGCCGGACGCTTTGAGCGCGGCGCGCGCATCGCGCTTGTGGCGGAAACCAGTCCGCAGTTTCTCGTTTCTTTTTTCGCGTGTCAGTACGCGGGGCTTGTGCCGGCGCCGCTGCCCCTGCCTGTCAATCTTGGCGGCAAGGAAGGCTACCTCCAGCAGATCCGCCTGATGACGCAAGGTTCGGACGCGGCGGCCGTTGTCGGCCCCGTCGAGGTCAAGGGCTTCCTCGCCGAAGCGATCGACGGCCTGCCGAACGTTGTGCCGCTCAACTATGACGAACTGTTCGCGCTGCCGGTCGCCGGCGCGGTTGCGCCTTTCGGCCCCGACGAGCATTGCTACATTCAGTACTCGTCAGGTTCAACAAGCGCGCCGAAGGGCGTGATCGGCACCCAGGCGTCGGTAACGGCAAACCTCCACGGCATCACGACCTACGGCCTCAGCCTGCAAGACGGCGACTGCGCCGTCAGCTGGCTGCCGCTCTATCACGACATGGGCCTTATCGGCTTCGCGTTATCGCCGCTTTATGCGGGAATGGGCGTTGACTACCTCGCCACCTCGGATTTCGTCCGTCGACCGCTGATGTGGCTTCGCCTTATCACACAGAGCCGGGCGACGATTACCTATAGCCCTTCATTTGGCTACGAACTTGCCGCGCGCCGGGCGGCCCGCGCGGAGGACGGCGCGATCGACCTTACCAGATTGCGCGTCGCCGGCATCGGCGCTGACATGGTGCGGCCGGAAGCGTTGGAGGCATTCGCCGAGGCCTTCGGGCCGCTCGGCTTCGACCCGAAAGCTTTCCTCCCCAGCTACGGCATGGCCGAGGCGACGCTTGCGATCACGTTCACGAAGGTTGGCGAGCCTCTCGAGGTCGACCAGGTGGACATGCGCCACTTTAACCGTTCGGGCATCGCCCAGCCAGCTTCGGCGGTCACGGCGCCATCGCAGTCGCGCAAGTTCGTTCTTTGCGGCTCGCCCCTGCCGGAGCATGAACTGCAGGTTCGCGGCGATGACGGCGAAGAGCTGCCAGACCGCGTCGTCGGCCGGATCTTCATCAAGGGGCCGAGCCTGACGCCAGGCTATTTCCGGAACGACGAAGCCACCGAAGCGATGTACCATGATGATTGGCTCGACACCGGCGACATGGGCTACATGCTCCATGGCCAGATTGTCATTACGGGCCGCGCCAAGGACCTCATCATCATCAATGGCCGGAATATCTGGCCGCAGGACATCGAGTGGGCCGTCGAGGCAACGCCGGGCGCGAGACAGAACGGCGTCGCCGCGTTCTCCGTCGACGACGGCATCAGTGAACGCATCGTCGTTGTTGTCGAACGCCGTGGCGGCATGACCGCCGAAGAGCTCGCAGACATGAAGCGCCGCGTCATGAACGCCGTCCAGACCGTGGCCGGCGCCCCGGCCGAGGTCGTGCTGGCGCGGCCCCATTCGATGGTCCTGACGTCGTCCGGCAAGCTGTCGCGCGCCAAGATGAAGGCCAAGTATCTCGAAGGCGCTTTCGAGACGGCGGCCGAAGCGCCGGCGAAGGCCGTTGCGGACGCTCGGATTTGACGGATCGGAAGCTTGACCGGGTCGCCGTAACGGGCGGCGCCGGCTTTCTCGGCGGCGCGCTCATCACGCGGCTCATCGACGATGGCGTCAGCGTCGCGGCGCTCGCGCGCACCCCGGCGAAACTCTCCCGGTTTGACGGCCAGATCGACATCGTGCCGGGCGACCTTGCGGACGAAACGGCGATTGCCCGCGCCGCGGACGGCGCGGATGCAGTCCTGCATCTCGCGGCCCTCACCCATGCCCGCACCCGCGCAGCGTTCGGCGCTGCAAACATCGAGGGCTCGGCGAATGTCGCCCGCGGCGCTTTTGCCGCTGGCGCTTTCCTCGTCGCAGTGTCGTCAATCGCGGCGCGGCAGCCGGAGCTCTCCGACTATGCCGCCTCGAAGGCAGGCGGCGAAGCCGCGACACTCGCGGCGGCCCGGGCCCATGATAAAAGAATGGGCGCCGAAACAAACCAGGCCGCGCGCGCCCGTTGGGCCATCTTGCGAGCGCCGGCGCTCTACGGCCCGAACGACGGCGCGACCTTGCCGTTGCTGAAGGCGGTCAGGTTCGGGATCGCGCCGGCGCCTGCGCACAAGCCCGCGCCGCGGGCATCGATCCTCTACGTTGACGACATGGCGGCGGCGATCGTTTCAGCGGCCCGCGAGGCTCCGGCCGGCGTCGTCTACGATGTCGGCGACGAGCGGCCGGAGGGGCGCACATGGGCGGAAATAGCCGCGGATCTGGGCGTCGCGATGGGCAGAAAGCCGCTCGTCGCCCCGATGCCGAAACCGCTCCTGCTGGCCCAGGCCGCCGTCCAGGAGCTGATCGCGCACGCCAGAGGCGAAGCGGCGTTCGTTTCGCGCGGCAAGATCAGGGAGTTTTTTCACCCGGACTGGGTGGCCGGCGAGCCGTCCCTGGCAGCCGCCACTTCCTGGGCGCCGACGACCCCGCTCGTCGAAGGGTTTGCAAAAACCCTGAAGTGGTATCAAGAACGTGGGTTGATTTAGCGCCCGACGACGGGCGATGGAGGCGACATGGCGGCGACTGGCGAAAGCGCGCCCAAGAGCGGCGTCGATGAAGGCGGACCTTCAGGCGGCATTCAGGAGGACGACGACCTCGTCTTCCGCAAGATCTGCAGCCTGCTCGATCCGCTGAACCACACGGGCGTCAAGCTGACGCGCGACACCGACCTTGTGGCGGATCTTGAAATCGACAGCGTCGCCGTGCTCGACATCGTTATGGACGTAGAAGATACCTACGACATTTCGATCCCCGTCAACGTGATTTCCGAGACCCGCACGATTGGCCAGCTGGTCGATGCGATCCACGTCACGAAAAAAGACCAGGCGTAATACATGGGCCTATTCGAGAAGTTCGAGAAAACCGCGACGCTCTATAACGGGCTCGAGGCCGCCGGCCAGAACCCCTTCAGCGTCGTCATGGAAGAAGTCCTCGGCCCGACCCGCGCGAAAATTCGCGGCCGCGAGACCGTGCTCGCGGGCACCCACAATTATCTTGGCCAGACCTTCGAGAAGACGGCGATCGCCGCCGGCCAGAAGGCGCTTGAGGTCGAAGGCACCGGCACCACCGGCTCCCGGTTCGCCAACGGCACATTTTCCGGCCACAAAAAGCTTGAACGCGACCTCGCCAACTATCTTGGGGTCGATTACTGCGTCGTGTTTTCAACCGGGTACGTCGCAAACCTCGGCGCCATTGCCGGCCTCATCGATCCGTCAGAAGATGTCGTCCTGATCGACGCCGACTGCCACGCCTGCATCTATGACGGCTGCCAGCTTGCCGGCGCCCAGACGATCCGTTTCCGCCATAACGATCCCGAAAGCCTCGACAAGCGCCTTGCGCGCGTGCCGCCGGAAACCAAAGGCAAGCTCGTGTGCATCGAAGGCATGTATTCGATGTATGGCGACGTCGCGCCGGTGAAGGAATTCGTCGACGTGGCGCACCGCCATGGCGCGCATCTGCTCGTGGACGAAGCGCACTCCTTTGGCATTTATGGCGAGAAAGGCCGCGGCGTCGCCGAAGACGTCATGGACCAGATCGATTTCTATTCCGGGACGTTTTCCAAATCGCTCGCGTCGATCGGCGGCTTCGTTGCGTCGCGACACCCGGAGGTTGAGTACCTGCGGTTTTCTTCCCGTCCCTACAAGTTCACCGCCTCGCCATCGCCCTCGACGATCGCCACGGCGAACGCCGCGCTCGACAATATCGCCAGCGACCCGTCGATCCGGGCAAAGTTGTGGGAGAACGCCAACCGGCTGCATGCCGCCTTCACGCAACTCGGCCTTCGACTCGCTGCGGCGCCCGCGCCCGTGATCTCGGTGCTGTTCGACACGCGCGAAGAGGCCTTCGCAGCCTGGAACTTCCTGTTGCAACACGGCGTTTACGTGAACATGGCGATACCGCCCGGCACGCCGGGGAAGGAATCCCTGCTGCGGCTCGCCGTCTCCTCGGCCCACACGCCTGAGGACATCGATGCGCTCGTCAGCGCCTACAGCGCCCTTGCCGAAGCCTTTCCGGCCGCGAGACGCAGCGCCGGTCACTGACCGCTTCGACCGGACCTGATCGCGGCAACGTGACAGCCACCTTGCGTGCGGGCCTCTTTGCGCCCAAATTCCGCCGCGACCTCGGGGCACGTCGAGGGGGGTAACCCGTAGGGCTTTTCCCTGCGTAGATCGTCACAGAGCCGTAACGTCCGTCCGGCAGGTAGGATGAGACGGACGCAACGGCTTTTCGGGACCCGCCAGTGGCGCAGCCCCGTTGATGGAGTGCAGGGCAGTCATGATCGCGTATTCACTGATGAAACATCCGGTCGCCATTGCAGCGCTTTGCGCGAGCGCCAGCATTGGGCTTTTCCTTGACGCCAGCGCAGCGGCTGCAAAGGAAGCGGCCGACGGCGTCGTCGAGCACGTCAGCTGCCGCGGCGCGCCGAACGAAGTCCGGGTCACCGTCAAGGGCGTCGGCGACTCGGTCGGGCTGATGCGGGCGGATCTTTACAAGAACGACGAGGAAGGCTTCCTGAAGAGCGCCGGCCAGCTGGAAAAGGTCAGCTTCGCCGCGAAGGCGCCGGAGACCCAGTTCTGCATTCAGGCGCCAGGGGCCGGTCAGTACGCCGTGGCGGTCTACCACGATGAGAACGCCAATCTCTCCTTCGACAAGAAAGCGTTCGGCATGCCGGCCGAGCCCTATGGCATTTCAAATGATCCGGTGATCCGCTTCGCGCCGCCAAAAATCGAAGAGGCGCTGTTCTCCGTGGACGAAGCCGGCGCGTCGATCGTCATTACCCTGAAGGGCTGACGCGGCGCGTCAGGCGAAATCGGGAGGCTGAGCGACCAGCATGGATGCGTCGACTGGCGTGACAATCGAAGCGGTCGACGGGCCAGCCGGTCGAAAGCGGTTTATCGCCGCGGCCAGGCCGGCCTTCGAGGGCGACCCGCACTATGTGCCGCCGCTCAATATCGAAGTCGGCTCGCGGCTTGACCCGAAAGCGAACCCGACGCTCAAGGACGCCGATCACCAGCTGTGGGTCGCCACCCGAAACGGCCGGGACGTGGGCCGCATCGGCGCGTTGATCAATCCGATGCATCTGCGCACGCATAATGACGGCGCTGCGCATTTCGGCTTTCTCGACGCGATCGACGATCCGGCGGTCTTCCGCCTGCTCCTGTCGACGGCCGAGACATGGGCGCGCGCGCGCGGCATGACGCGCATCGGCGGCCCGTATCATTTCTCCGTGAACGAAGAAGTCGGGATGCTGGTCGACGGGTTCGATGCGCCGCCTTACTTCATGATGCCGCACGGCCGGGAATGGTATGGGCGCCACACCGAAGCGGCAGGCTACGCCAAGGCGATGGACATGTTCGCCCTCAGCTATCGCAATGTCGTCAACTTCATTCCCGAAAAGCGCCAGCGATTTGTCGACCGGGCCCTGTCCAATCCGAAAGTCAGGCTCCGGCACGTCGACTTCTCCCGCTTCCGCGAGGAAGTCGCGACGGCTGTCGAAATTTTCAACGACGCCTGGTCGGACAACTGGGGCTTCATACCCTTTACCGAAGCGAACGCCGCGCACATGGCGTCGGAGCTGCGGCCGATCATCGAAAAGCACAATTTCATGATCTGCGAGTACGACGGCGCGCCTGCCGCGTTCGGGCTCGTCTTTCCGAACATCAACGAAGCGATCCGCGACTTCGACGGCCGGCTGTTTCCATTCAACTGGGCGAAGCTCCTGTACCGCCTGAAGGTGAAGGGGCTGAGCCAGGCGCGAATGCCGCTGATGGGGGTGCGCAAGAAATTCCAGGGAAAGCCGCTCGGTCCGGCGTTCGCCTACAAGATGATCGACATCATGAACCGCGACAATATCAGCCGCGGCCTGAAGTCATCCGAGCTGTCATGGATCCTCGAAACCAATACGCCGATGCTCAATATGCTGACGGAGATGGGCGGTGAGATCTACAAGACCTATCGCGTCTATGAAAAACCGCTCTAGGCGCGCCGGCGCGGCGCTGCATGCGGCCCTGTTGGCGACGCTGGGAGCGGCATCGCCGACCGCATCAGCGGCGACATCCGAGGCCGGAGCCGCCGCCGGGACGGCGGAGGCCTCGGCGATCACCTTCTATGACTACGAGATCGTCAATGTCTTCCCCCACGATGCGGACGCATTTACCCAGGGGCTCCTCGTCGCGGATGGGGACTTCTACGAAAGCACGGGACTGAGAGGCAGGTCGAGCATTCGCCGGGTCGACATCGAGACGGGCGCCGTTAGGCGATCGCAGGCCCTGCCCGACCGCTATTTTGGCGAGGGACTGGCGCTCGCCGGCGACCGCTTCGTGGCCCTGACATACACCTCAGGGCTCGGTTTCGTTCTATCCAGGGACGATTTCCGCAAGCTCGGGCAGTTCGCCTATGACGGCGAAGGCTGGGGCCTGACTTTTGACGGCAATCATCTCGTGATGAGCGACGGATCGGCCGATCTTGAGTTTCGAGATCCGGAGACATTTGAAGTCGTCCGTTCCGTAACAGTCACGTTTCGCGGCAAGCCTCTGCGTTACCTGAATGAACTCGAATACGTAGACGGCCGGATACTGGCGAACGTCTACGGCGCGGACGAAATTGTCCGCATCAACCCGAAAACGGGCGTCGTCGACGGGGTTATCTTGCTCTCGGGCATTATCGCGCCGGAGGAACGGGGCGAAGAACCCGGCGGCGCGCCGCCGGTGTTGAACGGCATCGCTTATGATCCGGAAGCGGATCGCCTGTTCGTCACCGGCAAACTGTGGCCGAAGGTATTTGAAATCCGGCTGAAGGAACGCGCCAACTAGCGCAGCAATGGCTCGTCGAAGCTCCTGAGCTTGCGGGAATGAAGCGCGCCGGCGGCCGCCTCGGCCCGCAGCAAGTCGACGGCGCGAAGGCCGGCGGCGAGATGCTGGCTCACCCGCTCCTGATAGAAGGCGTCAGCCATGCCCGGCAGCTTCAATTCGCCATGCAAAGGCCGGTCGGAAACGCACAGAAGCGTGCCGTAGGGCACGCGATAGCGATAGCCGTTCGCGGCGATCGTCGCCGATTCCATATCGATCGCGATGGCGCGCGACTGGTTGAGCCGCACTGCCATCTGCTCGAATCGCAATTCCCAGTTGCGGTCGGCGGTCGTCACGATCGTGCCGGTACGGAGGAGTTCCTTCACGCGGCCGCCGGGCGTCGAGGCGGTTTCAGCCACGGCCTGGGTCAGCGCGAGTTGCACCTCGGCGATCGTCGGGAGAGGGACGCCCGGATCAAGCACGTCGTCAAGCACGCGATCGTCGCGCAGATAGGCATGGGCGAGCACATAGTCGCCAAGCCGCTGGGTCCGGCGCAGACCGCCGCAGTGCCCGACCATCAGCCACACATGGGGGCGCAGGACCGCAAGATGGTCCGTAATCGTCTTGGCGTTTGACGGGCCGACGCCGATATTGACGAGCGTGACGCCGTCATGCCGGTCGCGGACGAGGTGATAGGCGGGCATTTGCGGCGGTTTTGGCGCCGGGTCGGCGTTCGGCCCGCCCGTCCTCGTCGTCACCCGATTGCCGGGCTCGACGAACGCCTTCGACCGGCCCGCCGCGACTTCCTTGAGCGCATGCTCGCGAAATTCGTCGACATATCGCTGGTAGTTCGTGAACAGAACGAAGTTCTGGAAATGCGTCGGAGCCGTCGCCGTGTAGTGCTGGATGCGGTGCAGGGAATAGTCGACGCGCTCCGCCATGAACAGCGACAATGGGTTCGGGCCATCCCGCTTCAGGATCAGGCGGCCATCGACGATGTCGTCATTCGTCGTCACGAGGTTCGGGGTATGGAAATGAAGCGGCAGACGGTCGCGCTGCTCCGGCGTCAATGCGGCGGACGCCTGTTCCAGCGCGAAGGACAGGGGAACCGGTGTCGTCGACGGCCCGACGGAGATTTTCGCGCCGTAGGCGTCGACGATCCGCTGAAGCTCCGCCATCAGATAATTCCGGAAGAGCGCGGGCTGCGACACGGTCGCGGCGTAGACCTGCGCCTCGGCGACCCGGCCGAGCGCGAGATTGCTCGTCTGCGTTGCGTGCCGCGCCGGCACGTCGACGCGAAGATAAGGATAGGTCGGCGAGGCCGATACGTCGACGTCGCCGCCAGCGGCGAATGCGTCGAGCCGCCGGCCGACCTCCGACATCGCCGCGTCATAAAGCGCCTCAAGCCGGTCCAGAGCGGCGGCGGGCCCGTCGCACGGCGTCAGGACGCCGGCCTCGGCATCATTCGGCGCCTGGTCCATCTCGCGTCCCTTCCTTGTTGGCGCGCGCTTATTGGCGCCCGGGCCTCGGAATGAGGTGGAGCGCCTTCTGTCGTCCGTCAAGGAACTCAACAGTCTCGCCGTCGAAATAGGCGTCTTCCTCGGTCTTGAAGACAATATCCTGCCCGCCCCATTCCGGCACGGCGCGAGTCGCGTTCAGCTCAATCGACCATGCCGTATGCGGATAGAGTGGATGCGTCCCTTGCGGGTGATCGTCGCTCTGGTCGTCCCACCACCCGATCGGCGATCCCGCAGCGTGGCCGTGAAACCCGATCTGGTGCGAATAGATGCTGGGACGCAGGCCATCGGCAATCGAAGCAGCGCGCGCAATGGCGAGGATTTCGTTGCTCGTCCTGCCCGTCTTGAATGCGTCGATGAGATGCTCCTGGACCGCGTTCGCCGCGGCGAGACCGTCTTTCAGTCCCTGGGGCGCATCCGTCTCTCCCGGCTTCAGGACGTAGGCGTGGTGCTGGGTATCGGTGTTGAGGCCGAGATATGTGATGCCGAAATCCACATGCAGGAAGTCGCCCTGACGAATCACCTGGTCGTTCGCTCGCGCCTCCGCCTGCACCTCGCTTTCCTTCTTGAGAGGGCCTTCCTCCTGACGCTGAATGGTGACCGAGGTGTGGAACCATGTGGCGAGGCCTAGATCGCGCACGCGCTGGCGCATCCACCAGACGACGTCCTGGGTCGTGGTCTCGCCCGGCGTGATCACTTTCCCGGACATCGCCTCGCCGATGATCGAATGGGCGATGCGGACGAGTTCGGGATAGCGGTCCATTTCCGCGGGAATGCGCGTTTCGAGCCAGCGGGTCGCAAGAAAGCCCGTCTCATCAATCCGCCCGCGATACTTCCGCGGCAACGCCTCAATCAGACCATCGTACTGGCTCTTCGTCATGCCGTCGCCAAGCGCCTCGACGGAGTCGACATTGACGACGATCTTCTTCGGGTCGCGCTCTGCAACGATTTCGGCGACGCGCTTCCACTGGTCGGGTTCGGCTTCCGGATCCCATGCCGCAGGGAAAAGCTCCGTAACTTGCGCATCGCCGCGCGCCGCGATGGGGTAGCGCGAGACGGCGAGACGCTCCACCCCCGCTTCGGGCCCGCGATCGAACAGGATGAGGATCGTCCGCCGGCGCGCGTTGAGCCATGTCGCTGGCAGCATCGTCTTGACCACGGGGTCTTCATTGTACTCCCGCGCGATCATGATCCACATGTCCGCGTCCGCTTCGCGCATGATCTGCGGAACGACCGTATCGAGACGTTCGGCGAGCCACGCGTCCTCGATTTCGGCGCGCGCGCGCAGGGGCAGGATTTCCGTCATCGGCGGGTCGATGGGCTCCGCCGCTTCCTTCAGCTCCGCCGCAAGCGCGACGACCGGCGCAAGCGCCGCGATCGCCGCGATCATCAGTTTTCTCATGCCGTCCCTGCCCTGTCTCTCACGCTGCGTCATGGCGCGACGTTAGGGGAGCCCGCGAGATGGGCCAAGACGCATGTTGTCGCCGCGCTATCGCGCGAAGGCCGATATCGACAGGCCACAGAGTTCGCCGAAAGCATCCGGCTTCATCCTGAGGAGCGCGTCAGCGCGTCTCGAAGGATAGGCCCATTCTCGGCAGCGCCCGCGCGCCCTTCGAGACGCCCTGGCGTCGCCAGGGCTCCTCAGGATGAAGTCTCGGCAAGCTGCAACGCCGCCTCGCCTTTCGGTGAACCGACGCCAGCCGCCTACGCCGCATCCTCGCCGGCGAGGATGTCGCGCTTGCCGGCATGGTTCGCCGGACTGACGACGCCTTCGTCTTCCATGCGCTCGATCAGCGTCGCCGCGCGGTTGTAGCCGATCTGCAGCCGTCGCTGGATGTACGACGTCGACGCCTTGCGGTCGCGCAGAACGACGGCCACGGCCTTGTCGTAGAGCGCGTCGCCGGAAGAGGTGTTCCCGCCAATGTCGAGCCCGGCGAAGGCGCCATCGTCCTCATCGTTCAGTTCGGTGACTTCCTGGACGTAATCCGGCTTGCCCTGCTTCTTCAGGTGCTTGACGACCTTTTCCACTTCGTCGTCTGAAACAAATGCCCCATGGACGCGGGTTATGCGGCCGCCGCCCGCCATGTGCAGCATGTCGCCCTGGCCGAGCAGCTGCTCAGCGCCCTGCTCGCCTAGAATCGTCCGGGAGTCGATCTTCGAGGTGACCTGGAAGGAAATGCGTGTCGGGAAGTTCGCCTTGATCGTGCCAGTGATGACGTCGACCGAAGGGCGCTGCGTCGCCATGATGAGATGGATGCCGGCGGCCCGCGCCATCTGCGCAAGGCGCTGGACCATCCCTTCGATGTCCTTGCCGGCGACCATCATCAGGTCGGCCACTTCGTCGATAATCACGACGATGAATGGCATTTCCTCGTAGTCGAGCTCCTCGGTCTCGTAGATCGGGTCGCCCGTTTCCTGGTCGTAGCCGGTGTGCACCTTGCGCGAGAGCGTTTCGCCAGCCTCCTCCGCCTCGGCGATGCGCTGGTTGAAGCCCGTGATGTTCCGGACCCCGACCTTTGACATCTTGCGATAGCGCTCCTCCATCTCGCGCACGGTCCATTTCAGCGCGACGACAGCCTTTTTCGGGTCGGTGACGACGGGCGACAGGAGGTGCGGGATCCCTTCGTAGACGGATAGCTCCAGCATCTTCGGGTCGATCATGATCAGCTTGCAGCGGTCCGGCGGCAGCCGGTAGAGGAGCGAGAGGATCATGACATTGATCCCCACCGACTTGCCGGAGCCGGTGGTGCCGGCGATCAGGAGGTGGGGCATCCGGGCGAGGTCTGCGAACACCGGCTCGCCGCCGATCGATTTGCCGAGCGCGAGGGTGAGGTCGCCGCGCGTCGACTCATAGTCAGGCGCGCCGAGCATCTCGCGGATAAAGACGGTTTCGCGCCGCTGGTTGGGCAATTCGATGCCGATCGCGTTGCGGCCGGGAATGACGGCGACCCGCGCGGCAATGGCGCTCATCGACCGGGCGATGTCGTCGGCAAGGCCGATCACCCTCGAAGACTTCACGCCGGCGGCCGGCTCCAGTTCGTAGAGCGTTACGACCGGGCCGGGCCGGACATTGATAATTTCTCCGCGCACCCCGAAATCGGCGAGCACGCTTTCAAGCATCCGGGCGTTTTTCTCCAGCGCCTCGTCGGAGACCGTCTCGGCCTTGGTCGCGGGCGGCTTTGCAAAGAGATTGAGCGTCGGCAACTGGTAATCGCCGGGCGAAAACATGGGGAATCGCGGCTGCGCCTCCCGAGCTTCGCGGTCGTTTTTCGCTTTGGCCTTCGACGGCTCGGTGCGGATGATGTTTCGCTGGCGCGCCGCCTCCGCAGCCACCTCGTCCAATGCGCCGCCAGCTCCGCCGTCGACGTCGTCGTCCCCCGCGGCGGCAAGCTCATCGTCGAATGCTTCCTCGTCGACTGGCGGTTCGGGGCGGCGGCGGCCCGATCGCCGGACATCGTCCTTCTCGGCCTCAGCGCCGCTGCGCATAAGGCCCGCCAGACCGGGCGCGCCGCGCCCCAGGCGGTCGACATGCGGCAGGTGAACGTCGATGCGGGCGAGACGTCGCCGGCCGCGCCGGACAAGGGCGGCAAACGAGTGCGCGCCGTCCTCAAGTCGATCAATGGTCAGTCCCAGGACGAATCCCTGGACGATGGCCGCGACAATGCCCGCAACGAGAACGCCCGCCGTGGCGAAGCGCCCGGGTCCGATAGCGGACGTCGCGAGCGCATTCAGCCCATCGCCGAGCGCGCCGCCGACGCCGACCACGAATGGCCAGGTCTGAGGCGTCGGGGCAATCGACAGCGCGAGAGCCGCCAAAGCAAGAGCGACCGGCGCCAGCGCGATCCGCGCCCAGGCCACGAGCGGCGTGCGCGCTGGCAGCCGGCCGGGACCGCCGGCGACGGCGACAAGGCCCCAGAGCAGAAGGTTCGCGACGATGAGCCATGCCGCGCCGCCAAAAGCCTGCAGGAAGGCATCCGACAGGTTCGCGCCGAGCGCGCCCATCGCGTTGGAAACCGGCGCAGGGGTCGCCTGGTTCCACGTCGGATCGCTGATCGAATGCGTGGCGAAAGACGTCGCGAGGCCGGCGCCAAGGACGACCATGGCCGCGCCGCCGCCAAACGCCACCAGCGCGCGACGCGCGTCGGCCAGGCGCTCCGGCAAGGTGCGGATTTCCTCGTCGGCGGCGCGCCGCCGCGACCCGGCGCGGAGTTTCGTGTTTCTTTTCGTCATCGCTGATCGTCATCGACCTCGCGCGCACCATCGCACGGCGGGCGAAAAAATGGGTTAATCCGCGTTAACCTTCTCGATCCCTGCTCCATCCGGGGGGCAATCCAGACCTGATCCATGGGAGCCGAACTCCCCCTTCTGGGTCCGACCGGCAACAGAGCCGCCGGCGGGGCGGCAGGCGCCCTATCGGTTCGCGAACTCCGGATACGCCTCGAGACCAAGCTCAATCCGGTCGAGGCCCGTGGTCTCAGCCTCCACGCTCGCCCGCACGCCGATCGAGTAGCGCAGCATGGTCCAGAAAGCGAAACTCATCCCGAACACGAAAACCGCGTTCATCACGATGCCGACGAGCTGTCCGACAATGGATGCGTCGCCGTTCGTCCACGGTACGATCAGCGTGCCCCATATGCCGCAGAAGAGATGCGCAGGGATTGCGCCGACGACGTCGTCGATCTTCAGCCGGTCAAGCAGCGGCACCGAAGACGTGACGATCACGCCCCCGACCGCGCCGATCATCAGCGATTGCCAGATTGCCGGCGCCAGCGGCTCCGCCGTGATCGAGACGAGCCCGCCAATCGCTCCATTGAGGACGATCGTCAGATCGGTCTTCTTGTAGATGAAAGACGTCATCAGCATCGCCGAGATGACGCCGCCGCAGGCCGCCATGTTGGTGTTTACCATGACGTTGGCGACGGAAACTGCGTCCTCGATCGTGCCGAGCGCGAGTTGCGAGCCGCCATTGAAGCCGAACCAGCCGAGCCACAGGATAAACGTGCCGAGTGTCGCCAGCGGCAGGTTCGAGCCCGGCATGGGCGTTGTGATCCCGTTATGGTAACGGCCGATGCGCGGCCCAAGCACCAGCGCGCCCGCGAGCGCGGCCCAGCCGCCCGTCGCGTGCACCAGCGTCGAGCCCGCAAAATCCGAAAAGCCCCAGGTCGCGTCAAGGTACCCCTCGCCCCACTCCCACGACGCCTGGATCGGGTAGATGAGGCCGGTCAGCAGCACGACGAAGATGATGAACGGCAGGAATTTGATGCGCTCGGCGAGGGTGCCGGAAACGATCGACGCCGCGGTCGCCACGAACACCATCTGGAAATACCAGTCCGACGAAGCGGCGTAGCCGGTTTCGAGGATGCGCTGGTCGTTCGCCGACCATGGCCCAAACGAACCGAGAAGGCCGCCAGGCTCCACGCCATAGATCAGGTTGTAGCCGGTGAGCCACACCATCACCCCCGCCACGGCGAACAGGGAAATATTCTTCAGACAGATCGTCGCGGCGTTCTTGGATCGCACGAGCCCAACTTCGAGCATGCAAAAGCCAGCCGCCATGAACATCACGACCATGCCCGAGAACAGGAAGAGGACCGTGTTGAAAACGATCCGGGAAGTGTCGCTCGCCGGGGCGGCGTCCTGGGCGAAGGCAGGGGCAGAGGCGGACGCGAACAAGATGGCCGCCGGAATGACGACGGCGGGGAGCGTGGCCTTCGCAAACCGGAAGACTTCGTGCTGCATGGGTGACATCCCCTTGGTCAGGCCTTTGGCCAGGCCTTTTTTTCCGGACCCTCGTCAGGCCGTTTTCGGGCGGGCGCGGGCGGCTCGCCCGGCGTCGCCCTGGCCGCCTGCCGCGGCGTGTTCTTTTCTCATGGCGGCGAAGGCTACTGTTGGCTGTGCCGCAACGCAACATGACGCTTCAGACCGTCGCCCCCGCGATGGGCGCGGTTGCGGCGATCCCGTTGGGAGGACGACCGGTCGCCTCGCCAGACCGCCCGGCGGCGACTAAGGATATCGCCATGACGAATGACGAGCGCGATCAGGCGAACAGCGAGCAGGGCGGCGACCTCCGGGTCGATGTGGCGATTGTCGGGGGCGGTCTCGCTGGAGGCTCCCTGGCTCTGGCGCTCGCCGGGGCGGGTTTCCGCGTCGCCCTTGTGGACGCAACCGACCCCTCGGTCATGCGCGACGCGGCGTTCGACGGGCGCACGACAGCCCTTGCATATGCAACGGCGCGGATGTTCCGGCGGCTGGGCCTGTGGGACGCCATCGCCCCTTCCGCCGAGCCGATCCGCGATATCCTCGTCACCGACGGCGCCCTCGAAAGCCCGTCGCGCCGCGGCGGGGTCGTGGACAGTCATCTGTGGTTCGACGGCGCGGCGCTCGATGGCGAGCCCTATCTTGGCTGGATTGTAGAGAACCAGATTATCCGTAATGCGCTCTTCGATGCCATCGAGGCGACCGACGCGATCACGCTGCTGGCGCCGGCATCCGCGTCGGGGACCTCGTTCGACGCCGGCGCTGCGCGCATATCGCTGAAGGATGGCCGACGCATTTTCGCCGACCTCGCCGTAGCGGCCGACGGCAAGCGTTCCGCCCTTGCCGCCGCGGCCGACATCAGGTCCCATGCATGGGGGTACGGACAGAAGGCGATTGTCTGTTCCGTCGCTCACGAACGATCCCATGACGGCGTCGCGCAGGAGTATTTCCTGCCCGGCGGGCCATTTGCGATACTGCCAATGACGAACAGCCGCTGCTCGCTTGTCTGGACCGAGCGCGCCGATGCGGCCGACGCCTACATTGCCCTGCCGGACGACGCCTTCCTGGAGGCGATCGGCGCGCGGTTCGGCGTTTATCTCGGCGCCCTGTCGCTTGCAAGCCCGCGCTGGAGCTTTCCCCTCGGCTTTCACTTCTCGGAATCCTTCGTCGCCCGGCGGCTCGCCCTTGTCGGCGACGCCGCGCGCGCAATTCATCCGATTGCCGGTCAGGGTTTCAATCTCGGGCTAAAGGACGTTGCCGCCCTGGTGGATGTCTTGACATCGGCGCGCGGCCTCGGGCGCGACATCGGCGATTTGTCCGTCCTCGATGAATATGACCGCTGGCGACGCTTTGATTCCGCCGCGCTCGCTTTCGGAACGGACATGCTGAACCGGCTGTTCTCTAATGACGTGGGGCCGATCCGGGCGGCGCGCCGGCTTGGGCTGTCGGCGGTGAACGCCCTCGGACCGTTGAAACGCACGTTCATGCGGGAGTCCGGCGCCGACCTTGGCCGCCTCCCGAGCCTGTTGCAGCCGGAGCGCGTCTCCTCGGCCCCTTGATATACCCTATACCGGTATATAGTATTGGCGGCGAGATGCACGGAGGAAAGCCCGTGACTGGCTGCGCCCATGAGACCGACGCCACCCACGTCCACCGCCATCGCAGCGGCGCGATCGTTACTTCGGCGCAGGCGACCCTCCATTGCCTGACAGGCTGCGTCGTCGGCGAGGTGGCGGGCCTTGGCATCGGCGTCAGCCTCAGCCTCAGCGTCGTCGCGACGATCATCCTCGCGACCGCGCTCGCCTATGTTTCTGGCTTCGCGCTTGGGGCGTTGCCGGTGATGCGGCGCGAGGGCGTTTCGCTCATCCGCGCGATTCGACTGATCTGGATTGGCGAAGCCGTATCGATAGGCGTGATGGAAATCGCCATGAACGGCGCCGATTACGCGATAGGCGGCATGTCAGCCGGGTCGGTCCTGGCGCCAACGTTCTGGCTCGGCGTCGCGGTCGCCATTCCGGCGGGGTTTATTGCCGCGTGGCCGGTGAACTGGTTCCTGTTACGGCGTGGACTGAAGAACTGCCACTGACTGCGAGAGTTATGGCCTAGCCCTTGAGGACAAGCTCGCCGCCCCGGGCCTCGACGCTCTTCAGGCGCGACAGATAGCTCATGCCGAGAAGGTTCATGCCGAGCTGTTCGTCAGGCAGGATAAACGCCCTAACGTCGTCGACCCGCAGCCCCTCCACCTCGATCGAGCGAAGCGTGACAAGCGCCGCGCGGGTCTCGCCGTTCGCCGTGCGCACCACGTGAGAATAATCCGCTGGCTGAGTGAAAACCCCTGCGGCCGCCGCGTCGCTTTCGCGCAGCGCCACATAGCTCGCGCCGGTGTCGACCAGAAATTCGGCCGGGTTGCGGTTGATGTGGGCCGTGACGAAAAACTGGTCATGGGCGCCGCGGGCGACGCGCACTTCCTGGTCAACCGCCGCATAGTAGGCGCGCAGGTCGCTTGCGCCCGACGCAACGTCCGCGGCCGCCTCGCGCGTCACCGCGGCATTTCTACGCTCATGCCTCTCGTCAAGGAGGCGCACGCCGACGACGGCCACCAACAGCACGAGGACGGCGAAAACGAACTCCGAACGCATGGCTTACAAATCCCTTCGAGCGAAACCGGTTTTCGCCAAAAAGGGCTAAGGAACGTCAATTCCGATCCGCGCAATCCGACAGGTTGCGTTCAGGTTCCGCTAAGGCTGTCGAGGACGGCATCCATGCCGACGAGGGCCGGGCGGCGGCCGGCGGCGACGGCGTCAGCCACCCAGATCGCCGCTTCGATTGCGCCGCGCGCGAATAGCGCCCGATCAAAGGCGCGGTGGCTGATTTCGATCGCCTCCATATCGCCGATGAACGCGACCGTGTGTTCGCCGATGACGCCGCCGCCCCTGACGACGGCGAATCCGACATCGCCGGGCGCCCGGGCGCCCCCGCGATGGCCGTCGCGGCGCGGCGCGGGCGGCGCATCTCCCCGGCCCCGGTCGATGGCGTCCGCCAGCATCAGCGCCGTCCCGGACGGCGCGTCGACCTTGCGGCGGTGATGGGTCTCGACAATCTCCGCGTCGAAATGATGAGGCCCTAGAACGCTCGCCGCCTCACGCACCAGACGCGCAATGAGGTTGACCCCAAGGCTCATGTTCCCGGCCTTGAGGATCAGCGTGCGCGTTGCGGCGCTGGCGATGCGCGCTTCGTCGCTGTCGGAAAAGCCGGTCGCGCCGATGACCATCCCCGCGCCGGCGTCCGCGGCGCGCGCCGCCATCGCAGCAGCGCCTGCGCCTGACGAAAAGTCGATGATGCAGGCATCGCCGCCCAATGGCGCATCGACGGCGACTTCGACGCCGAGCGGCCCGGCGCCGGCTAGCGCGCCGGCATCCCGGCCGATGGCGTCCGATCCCTCGCGTTCGAGCGCCGCGACGATCCGGATGCGCCGGTCGCCCGCCGCCTCGCGCACGATGGCGCGGCCCATGCGACCTGCGGCGCCGACAATGACGATATCCCTGACCTCGCCGGCCATTAGCCGCCTACGGACAAAATGGCGTCAATCCGGCGCTGGGCGATCGGGTGATACCCAGGTCGCGCTCGCGCATAGATCTCACGAGCCCATTCAGCGCGGGCGTCGTTCGCGTCGAGCGCCTCGTAGAGCCTGTAGATAAACTTGCCCCGGCCGACCCGCAGCAGGAAGCGCTCCAGCGGCGGGAATGCCGGGGCATAGTTTGCGGGGATCGCCTGCATGAACCAGGCGAAGGCGATCTCGGCGTTGCCGGCCTCGCTCAGTCGGAACGCGGCGTCAAGCTCAGCAAGCTGATCATTCGTCACGGTTTCGGGAAGCTGGTTGATGAACCGGAGCCATTCGTGGGTCGTCCAGTCGGCTGTTTCGATTTCCGCCGCCGCGAGATCCCCTGCGAGCCAGGATGTCTCGGCGAGCGTCACCGCCGCGAACCGGTCGGACGTCGGCGCCTCGATGGTCGGCGGCAGGCCGGGTTCAACGATCCATTCAGCGATCTCCCGTTCGGCGATTGCGTTCGGCTGTTGCGCCATAAGCTGCGCACGGAGATAGCCAAGGAAATCTTCGGTCACGACGGACCGGAACGCAAATTCCTCGAAATAGGATTTCAGGAACGCATCAAACGCGTCGCGCCCGAACGCTTCCTCGAGGCGCCTGAGGAAGAACATGCCTTTCAAGTACGCAACCCCCGAAAACGCATCGTCGGTGTCGCCGACGACCTTTGGCATCTTCAGTTGCGACAGGCTCTCGTTCGACAGGCCATCGATTTCCTCGCGCAAGGACGCAAGATCAAGCGCGCGTTCCATCGTCGCGCGCTCTTCGCCATAGAGCGCCTCCATGATCCGGTTTTCGACATAGGACGTGAACCCTTCATTCAGCCACGCGTCGCGCCAGGTTGCATTGGTCACAAGATTGCCGGACCAGGAATGGGCAAGTTCGTGCGCGACGACGTTCGTCAGGCTCTTGTCGCCGGCGATGAGCGTTGGCGTCAGGAACGTGAGGCGCGGGTTCTCCATGCCGCCATAGGGGAAGCTCGGCGGCAGGACGAGCATGTCATAGCGGCCCCATCGATATGGCCCATAGAGCCCTTCGGCGATCGCCTTCATGGACGGCGTTTCCTCGAATTCCGCCGCGGCTTCGCTGACGATGGAAGGTTCGCCGTAAACGCCAATCGTCTCGTCGATCGTTTCGAAGGCGATGTCGCCAGCCGCAATGGCGAGCAGGTAAGGCGGAATTGGCTGCGGCATCTCGAACTCGAAATCGCCGTCGCGCGCCGCATCCGTCGGCTGACGCGCGCTCATCAGCACAAGGACATCCTCGGCCGGCGCGCCTGTCACGCGAACGCGCGCGTCATAGGTGATGCGAAGCGCCGGCGTATCCTGCAAGGGCGCCATGGAGCGCGCATGGATCGCCTGCGCCTGGCTGTACACAAACGGCGTCTTCCCACCCGCCGTCTGGGCGGGGGTAAGCCATTGCAGGCCGGCGGCGTCAGGACTTGTGACATAGGCGATGCGCACGCGCGTCGCGGCGGGCGGCAAATCGATCGCCAGCCGCGCGCCGAGTTTCGGGTCATCCGCACCAAGAATGAAGGGCACGGGGCGCCACTCGCCGGCGCCTGCATCGCCAGATCCCGCATCGCCAGACGCCGCCTCCACCGTGGCGATTGCCAGATCATCTGTATCGAGAATGAGCTGCGTTGCCGCCGGATCCCGGCGCGCAATTTCCAGCGTGGCCGTGCCGAGGAGGACGCGCCCCTCGAAATCGAGGTCAAGATCGAGCGAGACATGGCCCACCGCGACTTCGTCGAAATTGGAATAGGAGAACGCGTCGACGCGATCGGCCGTCGCCGGATCGAACAGCGCGCCCGGGCCGGGGAGATCGCCCGTCGCCGCCGCCGTCGCCGCCTCATCTTGTGCGGCCGGGGCGGGCGGCGCGATCTTGTCGGCCACCGAACCAACGTCCTCGCCACACGCCGATAGGCAAAGGACGGAGAGGCCGAGGACGGCCGGACCGAACGGCGCGAAACTGCGGCGGGCATTGCGCAATCGGCGGGCGGGGCGGGTCAACGTCATTGGCGATCCTTTCCGGGGCGATCCTCTCCGGCGGGGGCGAGGGTAGTTTGGCGGGCTGGCATCGCCAAGCGGGCGACCGGGAACGCTTACTTCGCCCGGCTTGGCTACGCGGCGCAACGCTTGCATGATCGAAGGCATGTCGACGCGTCACATAGTCATTCGCCCCGCCGACCGCACGGACCTGCCGGCCCTCAACCGGCTCATCCGATCATCCTACGAAGCCTATGGCCCGCCATTTTACGCCGCGAGGACGCTTGCCGGCGCGATTGATGCCGTCATGCGCGCAACCCCGGCGATCATCGCGTCCGGCCGGTTCTACGTCGCGGAAGACGACAGGCGCGTCCTTGGCTGCGGCGGCTGGGGCGGGACCCCGTTGCTGAATGGGGCCGCGGATCTGCGGCAGGTGGCGACTGCCCCTTCGGCGGCGGGCCGCGGGGTCGGCGCAGCTATTGTCGCCCATTGCGAGGCGGAAGCCGCCTTTGCCGGGGCGCGGGATTTTGATTGTGTGTCGACGCTGATCGCTGAAGGCTTTTACGCGCGACTCGGTTTCCGGCATCTCCGGTTCACCTCGCTCACGGTCGCCGGCCAGCCTTTCGCGGCGGTCCTGATGCGCAAGCGCCTGACGCCGCAGGGATGACCGCAATCGTATTCATCCCTTTCCTGGTCGGTCGAACCGGCCTGGTCAGTCGAACCGGATCTCGATCGTCGCGCGCCGGTTGAGCGGCTCCCGGACGCCATCGCCGGTCTCGGTGGCGAGGCGCGTCTCCCCGAACCATTCAGTCTGAACGCCTCCCGCCGGCGCCCCCGCCGCGGCAAGCGCAGCCGCGACGGCCGACGTGCGGCCCTTCGACAACGGCAGATTGTAGGCGACCGAGCCCGCGGTGTCGGTAAACCCTTCGACCCGGATCGACGTGGCGGCCGACAGGTCGAGGCCTGCCGTCCGCGCCGCAATTTCCCGCACCGCCTCGTCGCTGAGCTTTGACGACATGAGTTCGAAGTAAACGGTCATCCGGACGGGATCGGGCGCGGGTTCAGGCGCCGGCTCGATGATCGGCTCCGGCTCCGGCTCTGCCTCTGGGGCCGGTTCAGGGGCCGGCTCCGGATCGGGCTCTATCGGCGCCGGCATCGGCTCGGGTTCTGGCTCCGGTTCCGGTTCCGGCAGCGGTTCAGGGTTCACGGCCGGCGCTTCAACCTGGCTCGGCGCCGCCGGGTCCCGGGTCATCCACCACCAGGCGGTGAACCCGGCAATCAACAGCAGACACAGCACCAGCGCAATCAGGCCCATCGGCAAGGCGTCGTCTTCGTCCCGGTAGCGGTCGTTCTTCATGCGCCACGCCCCCTCAATCGCGATTGGCCCGGATGTTCACCCGTTCTTAACCATAGCGCGGATGACGCAGGCGACAAAGCGCCAAGGCCAAATACCCGTTTCGCGGGAAGGGGCCGATCATCCGCTTCGCGGCACGGCCAGGCCATAACGCGCCGCGTAGTAGGCGCCAATCGCCCGGGCGCTGTCGAGATAGCGCACGCCATTGGCCGTCCGGATCCGCTCAGGGGCGACGTGGGGCGACGCATCGGCCAGGATCAGGGTAGGGCAGTTCCACTCGCCTGGGCCGAGCCGGGCCACCAGCCCGGGACGGGGATGGTCGATGGGCTGGTGCACGATCTCAAGGTCGTCGCGGATTGCCGGAAAATAATGCAGGAAGCCCCATAACTCCGCGCATTCGGGGCAGTACTCCCGGCGCCCATGCCCCTCAAATCCCGGCGGCAGGAGATAAAGCGCGTCCTTCATGGCGACGACCCTTTTCAAGGATGGCGCCCCAGCACGACGGGCCAGCACGACGGGCCGGCGCGAGGGGCCGGCGCGAGGGGCCGGAACGGCGGGCCAGACGCCTCGCGCGATGCCGCAGGGGACAGACCACACGATACCGCTCGCACAATACAGAGCGTCGCCACAGTGCGTCGCCCCCCATTGTTCCAACTTGTCAAAGAGCCCGCCGCGATTTTCACGGCCGCCGGCGGTCCCTTCCGGTCCGCCAACGCAACGCACGCATCGTGGGGGCGCCGGAACGCTGTTCGATAAGTTTTTTTGAAAATGCCCTCAACGCCAGCGTTCATGCCGGGTTGAGGCGTTCGATAAGTTTTTTTCGTAGCTCGAATTGCGCGCCAATTGCGCGCCAATTGCGCGCCGTTGGGCGAGTTTCTCCAAGTTCCCCGGTAGCAACTCCATGCGCTCGCCGGCTAATGAACGCCGCAGGATGACCAACGCGCTGCAAATCCTCGTCGACGCTGACGCCTGTCCGGTGAAGGACGAGATCTACCGGGTCGCCTTTCGCACCCGCACGCCGGTGAAGATCGTCGCCAACGCCTTCATGCGCACGCCGGACGATCCGCTGGTGGAACGGGTGCTGGTCTCCGACGGGTTTGACGCCGCCGACGACTGGATCGCCGAAGCAGCCGGGCCAGCGGCGATCGTCATCACCGCGGACATCCTGCTCGCCGACCGCTGCCTGAAAGTCGGCGCGAGCGTGATCGCACCGAACGGGAGACCGTTCACCGCCGACATGATCGGCTCAGCTATCGCAACTCGGGCGATCATGGCCGACCTTCGGGCGTCGGTCGGTTCGAAAGGGGGCGGCGAAATCGGCGGCCCCGCGCCGTTCCGCAAGGAAGACCGTTCGCGCTTCCTGCAGGCGCTCGACCGGGAGATCGTGCGCCTGCAACGCGCGCTTCAGGAGCGCTAGAGCCCAAGCTCGGTGAGGCCCGGATGGCCCTGCGGACGAGGGCCCGGCGCGTCCCAGAAAAACTTCCGCTCCGACGCCTCAATTGGCACGTCATTGATCGACGCCTGGCGAACCCGCATGAGCCCGTTCCCATCGAATTCCCAGTTCTCGTTGCCATAGGCCCGGAACCACGCATTGTCGGCGTTGCGGTATTCATACTGGAATCGCACGGCGATGCGGTCATCGGTGAACGCCCAGAGCTCCTTGATCAGGCGATAGTCCCGCTCCCGATCCCATTTTCCGGTGAGGAATTCGACGATCTCCGCCCGCCCCGTGACGAACCGCGACCGGTTTCGCCAGCGACTGTCCGGCGTGTACGCCAGCGCGATCCGGGCGGGGTCGCGGCTGTTCCAGGCATCCTCGGCAAGCCGCACCTTGCGCAGCGCCGTATCCCGCGTGAACGGCGGCGCGGGCGGACGCGGCTCGACGCGCATCAGCGGGTCATCGCCGCCGGCGGCGGCGGGCGACGTGGCGGTCAGGTTCTCGATCATGGCGGCTGTCCTTCTGGTTTGGCGGCGCCGGCGTCGGTCACGGCGTCATTCTGGATGCGACTTTCGAGGCCGTTCCGATCTCGGCGACCATCGAACGGCCCGGCGCGCCGGTCTCGTTTCGGGTCTCAGCACGTCCCGGCTTTTCCCGCCGGCGAGACCGGAATGAGCGGGCCAAAACAATTTGTACCGGCCAGTCGGTACATAAAGTCGCCTGCCTCAGGCCGCAATGCGCAAATGAGACACGCAATTGCACGGTTGCGTGAAGCGCTCAGGGCGCGCGGATGAAGAATTGTTGTCTTGCATTCCGGCGAATTTCGCGCAACGGATAGCGGGAATTTTGGCCGAACAGACTTCCTTGGCGCGACTTGAATGACGCTGACGACTTCTCCCTTCCCCAAATTCGACTGCATTGCGGTGACGTCGCGCGGGCTGTTCCGGGTGCCCTCTCATCGCGGAGATCGTCAGTGAAAGGACGACTATTATGACCAAAGGCGTTGTCAAGTTTTACAACGAATCCAAAGGCTACGGCTTCATCACGCCGGAAGGCGGATCGAAAGACGTGTTCGTGCACGCGACCGCTCTTGAGCGCTCCGGCATGAGCTCGCTGTCCGAAGGCCAGACCGTCGAGTTCGAAACCGAAGTCGACCGCCGCAACGGCAAGACGGCCGTCTCCACGATCAAGAACGCCTAACACGCGTTTCATCTGGACGAGAAAGCCCGGCGCGATGCGTCGGGCTTTTTTTGTTTTGCAGCGCCAAGTGCGCTGCTTGCCTTTCCGGGCACGCGTCCCTGCCCGGCGCTTTGGCTTTCCTTGTGTTGACGAATTCGTTGACGCCCCACGCTGCGCCGGCGCGCACGCCGAAACCAGCCGGAATGTAAATGACTTTTCCGCCGTTAACGGCGGGGCGACGCCTCTGATGGCTTTAATCGGGTCCGCCGGCGCCACGCGGAGAGGCGGGACAGGGCAGGTTCCCATCAATTCGTTGAGCGATCCGTGGGAAACCTGTCGCACGGCGGCGAGGGCCGTCCGAACACGTACGAATGCCCTACCCCTCCGCCAATCCGTCCCAGAAGGTCTTGGCCCTGGCGAAGAAGCCCTTTGATTCCGGGCACGCCTCATCGCCGCCGGCCTCGCAGAACTGCTTCAGGAGATCGCGCTGCTTCGCGTTGAGGCCTGACGGCGTCTCCACATGGATTTCCACGAAGAGGTCGCCCCGGCCCTTCTGGTTGAGGCGGGTCATTCCCTTGCCCTTGACGCGGAAGCGCCGGCCGGACTGCGCGCCTTCGGGCACCTTGATCTTCACGCGGCCGCCATCGATCGTCGGCGCCTCGAATTCGCCGCCAAGGGCCGCCGTCGTCATCGGGATCGGCGCGGCGCAATAAAGATCGCCGCCGTCGCGCTCGAAGATCTCGTGGTCCTTCACCTGCACGAAAATATAGAGATCGCCCTCGGGCCCGCCGCGCGGCCCCGCCTCGCCCTCGCCGGCCAGGCGAATCCGCGTGCCGCTCTCGATGCCGGCGGGAATGTCAACGGCAAGCGTGCGCTCCTTCCTGACGCGCCCGGCGCCGCCACACTCTGTACACGGATCCTTTATGACGCGCCCTTCGCCGCCGCAATCGGGGCAGGTGCGCTCCATCGTGAAAAATCCCTGCTGGAACCGCACGCGCCCGGCGCCGCGGCACGTGCCGCAGGTCGTCGGCGCCGATCCCGGCTTCGCGCCGGCGCCCTCGCAGGTTTCGCAGGCGACCGACCCCGGCATCTTGATCGTCGCCTTCTTGCCGGCAAAGGCGTCGCCGAGGCTAATCTCGAGGGAGTATTTCAGATCGGCGCCGCGACCAGGCCCGCGGCCGCGCCCGCCGCCCATGAACTCGTTGAAGATATCCTCGAAGACATCCGAGAATCCGCCGGCGCCGAAGCCGGCGCTCGCGCCGTTCATCCCGCCATTGCGGAACGCATCGTGGCCGAAGCGGTCATAGGCGGCCCGCTTTTGCGGGTCGGACAGGACCTCGTAGGCCTCGTTCACTTCCTTGAACTTCTTCTCCGCGTTCGGATCATCCGGATTGCGATCCGGATGGTACATCATCGCGGCCTTGCGAAAGGCGGATTTCAGCGCCGCAGCGTCCGCGCTTCGGTCGACGCCAAGCGCCTGGTAAAAATCTTCAGCCATTTCTAGCTCTTCCCGCGCGCGTCCCCGCGCGCTGTCGCAACGTCAGCATCCGTCCCGTTTGGCGCGCCAGCCTCCGGCGGCAGCGCGAAATAGTTGAAGCAGGCGAATGGGTACCGCCGATACTCGCGGAAGGTATCGCGCGAGATCGGCCGCCGGTCGTAAATGAGGTGGAAGGCGGGGAAGATCCTGTACCCGAAGGTCTCCTCCAGCCAGTCGAAAAGGTCCATCGCGTCATCTGTTTCCGCGCCGGCGGCGATCGCGCCCGCCTCGAACAGGATGACCGGGCGGCAACGCGCAAGAAGACCAGCCCCGCCCTTCAGCGCCGGCAGTTCGTGGCCCTCGACATCGATCTTGATGAAGTCGACGCGGCGATCGGCGAAGAGATCGTCAAGGCGGACAAGCGGCACTTCGTATTCCCTGCCGGCGACATGTTCCTCGCTGGCAGCGCCGTTGCGCGTGCGCAAGCGGCTGTATCCCGGCGCGTCGGCGTTGTCGAAAAAGGTCGCCGAGCCGGACGCGTCCGATGCGGCCGCGCGGATGACGTTCGCCTCGCCGAAGCGCCTTTTCAGCCACGCCGCCTTCATTTCGCTGGGCTCAATGAGCGTCAGGTCGCCGTCGGGCGCCAACTCGCGCAGACGATGCGCAACAGAGCCGATATGAGCGCCAATATCGAGACAGTTCGTCCGTGCCGAAATGAACCGCTTCAGGCAGGCGTCGATCATCTCGTCTTCTGCGGAAAGCATGCCGAGATGGGGATGCCGCGCCGCCGACGCGACCGACGCAAGGCGACGGGCCGACCTCGCCGCATGGGCGAGGCCGCTCGTCGCGGCGAGGTGCTTTATGTAGAGGTATGTCCGCACTTCGTTCCCGAGCTGCCTCGCGCCCTTGACCGTCAAGGCGCGCCCGGGCTTGAGCGCGCGCCTCGACGGCGCAACAGGGGCGGCGCGGACCTAGTCTTTTTTGTCGCCGTCGACTTCCTCGAAGTCGGCGTCGACGACATCGTCATCCGATGACGCTTCGTCCGCCCCGCCGCTCGCGGCGTCGGACGCCGCATCCGCCTCCGCATTCGCTTTGTACATCGCCTCGCCGAGCTTCATCGACGCCTGCAGTAGGGTCTGGGCGCCGGCGGAGATGTCATCGGCCGACGCAGCGTCGTTGCCGAGAATGTCCTTCAGCGCCGCAGCCGCATCCTCGATCGCCTTTCGGTCGTCGCCCGAAATCTTGTCGCCGTGTTCGGCAAGCGCCTTTTCGGTCTGGTGGACGGTCGCTTCGGCCTGGTTGCGCGCTTCGGCGACGGCGCGCCGGCTCTTGTCCGCTTCGGCGTTCGCTTCGGCGTCCTTCACCATGCTTTCGATATCCGAATCGGACAGGCCGCCAGACGCCTGAATGCGGATCGACTGTTCCTTGTTGGTCGCCTTGTCCTTCGCTGACACGTGGACGATGCCGTTCGCGTCGATGTCGAAGGTGACTTCAATCTGCGGCACGCCGCGCGGGCTTGGCGGAATCCCCACAAGGTCGAACTGGCCGAGCATCTTGTTGTCGGCCGCCATCTCGCGTTCGCCCTGGAAGACGCGGATCGTCACGGCCGACTGATTATCCTCTGCGGTGGAGAAGGTCTGGGACTTCTTGGTCGGGATCGTCGTGTTGCGGTCGATAAGGCGGGTGAACACGCCGCCCAGGGTCTCGATGCCAAGCGACAGCGGCGTCACGTCGAGCAACAGGACGTCCTTGACGTCGCCCTGCAGCACGCCAGCCTGGATCGCCGCGCCGAGCGCGACGACTTCGTCCGGATTGACGCCTTTGTGCGGCTCGCGCCCGAAGAACTGCTTCACGGTCTCCTGCACCTTCGGCATGCGGGTCATGCCGCCGACCAGGATGACGTCTTCGATGTCGCCCGACGACAGGCCCGCGTCTTTCAGCGCCGCCTTGCACGGGTCGACCGTACGCTTGATGAGATCCTCGACGAGGCTTTCGAGCTTGGCGCGCGAGAGCTTCATGTTGAGATGCTTCGGACCGGACGCGTCCGCCGTAATGAATGGCAGGTTCACCTCGTAGGTCGACGTGGACGAAAGCTCTTTCTTGGCTTTCTCCGCCTCTTCCTTCAGGCGCTGAAGCGCAAGCTTGTCCTTGCGCAGGTCAATGCCCTGGTCCTTTTTGAATTCATTCGCGAGGTAGTCGACGATGCGCAGGTCGAAGTCCTCGCCGCCGAGGAACGTGTCGCCATTGGTCGCGAGCACCTCGAAAACGCCGTCCCCGATCTCGAGGATTGAGACGTCGAACGTGCCGCCGCCAAGGTCGTAGACCGCGACTTTCTTGCCGTCCTTTTTCTCGAGGCCATAGGCAAGCGCGGCGGCGGTCGGCTCATTGATGATGCGAAGAACTTCGAGGCCGGCGATCTTGCCCGCGTCCTTCGTCGCCTGACGCTGGGCGTCGTTGAAGTAAGCCGGCACGGTGATCACCGCCTGGGTGACCTTCTCGCCGAGATAGGACTCGGCCGTTTCTTTCATCTTGCCGAGGATGAATGCCGAAATCTGGGACGGCGCATACTTTTCGCCGCGGCTGTCGACCCAGGCGTCGCCATTGTCAGCCTTGACGATCTGGTAGGGGACCATGCCCTTGTCCTTCGCGACCGTCGGGTCGGCGAACGGACGGCCGATCAGGCGCTTGATCGCGAAAAACGTATTCTCCGGGTTCGTTACCGCCTGGCGTTTCGCCGGCTGGCCAATCAGGCGCTCGCCATCTTCGGTGAAGGCGACGACGGACGGCGTCGTGCGCGCGCCTTCCGCGTTTTCGATGACCTTCGGCTCCTTGCCTTCCATGACCGCGACGCAACTGTTCGTCGTGCCAAGGTCGATGCCGATCACTTTGCCCATTTTCGTCTCCTTAAGCGGACCGTTCATTCGCCCGGCGAACGCCGGCGCCACATGGTCGGAACGATCCCTTTTTGTCCTGGGGGGTCGCTATCGTAAATTAAGCATTCGCTGGGGTTGGAACCGTTTCGAAACGACGCCGCGCTCCTGCGATTGTCGCGCATATAGGCAGGCCCTTCGGGCCCATCAACCCTGCGTTGGGCCGGGATTTTTCAAGCGGACCGAAACCTCCGCCGGGTTGGTTAGCGTCAGGTTAACTGCGCGGCCTGCCGCAGCATCGCTTCGGTCGGTCGAAAGCGCGGCCCGGCGCGCCTTGCGTCGCGGCCAAGGCTGCGTCTTCGATAGGCTCAACGGGATTGCCTTGCGGGAGGGGCGGGTGGCTGACCTGACATTCTTTCATGTCTCGATCGGCGCCCTCGCCGTCGCGGCGGGCGCAACGGCGCTCGTCGCTCGAAAGGGGGCAAGCATCCACGTCGCGGCCGGCCGAATGTTCGTCGCGACGATGTCGATTGCATCGATCCTTGGCGCGGCTCTGGGCCTCATCGCGTCGGACCGGTTCCTGATTACCGCGTTTGCGGGCGTTCTTGCCGCCTATCTCGTCGTTACCGGCTGGCTGGCGGCGCGCGGACCGAGCCAAAAGGCCAGCGGCGCGGGCGTCGCGCTCGCAATTTCGAACCTGCTGAACCTTGGCGCGCTGGCGACGATTGGCGTTGTCGCCGTTCGAGGCGACGGCGCATTTCGAGGATTTCCGGCTGAAGACTATTTTTTCCTCGGCGGCATGGCCGCGGCGGCCGCCCTCGGCGACGCGGCCTGGCTGGCGCGCCGCGCGGCGCCTGAACGCCAGCGCATCGCTCGGCACCTTTGGCGGATGTGCCTGGGGTTCTTCATCGCGGCGGGCTCCGCCTTTACTGGCCCCGGTCAGGCGGCATTTCCGGCATGGCTGCAGCAGTCGGGCGCGCTCGCCCTGCCGGAGCTGTTCATTTTCCTTGCGCTGATTTTCTTCCTGATCCGCACGCGGTTCCGTGGCCCGCCGGCCCTGCGTTAGTCCACGCCATCAACGAAGACCGGGCTGCGGCCCATCGTCATGATCTTCTGCCAGATCTTCCGCGCAAGGCCGGTGGCCAGCATCTCAAGCTCATGGGCCGACTGGTTCACTTCGGGATCGCCGCTCTTCTCGGCAAGCACTGCGGCGAGCTTGCCGGTCAGACTCAGCATTTCCGTGCAGTAGTCGAGATAGCGCTCCATCAGCGCCGGGGTCATTTCGTATCGCGGCGAGTGCGCCGTCGGCGCCAGTTCGTCCGACAGGCGGTAAGGGTCCTTCGTCAGCTGGTGCATGTCGACGATGTGGGCGATCGATCGAAGCTTGTGCAGGTAGTCGAGCGCACGAGCGCGCTTCCATCGCTCCTCCAGTTGCCCCAGCGCGATAACGCCAAGCCCGACGAGCACGGCGATATTCATTGCCGGGTCAAGGAACTGGACAAGCGTGAACGCCTCGGTCATCGCCTCGCCGTCGATCTCGTCGAAATGCAGCCCCCGCAATACCCAGAACGCCGCCACGGCGCCGGCGGTCCAGACCGAGACGACCGACGCGCGGATCCACAGCTGCGGCCGCGCGATCCGATCCGCCTCCGCCGCGCAACTGCGCGCCACCTCGCCAAGCTCAACGCAGACGCCGCCAAGCCCGGCGGTCGGGAACCGCTCGCGGATCCGCAAGGCGAGCGTGTCGATCGCGGCGATAACGTGTTCGGCTCTCAGTTCCGAGTACGGCATAGGCGCAGCAGGCTCGCGTGGCTCTTCCGGTTCAGGATCGTTAAAGCGCATCGCCAGCCCAGCGAAGCGCCGGCGCCAGTTCAACGAGTATCTTCCTCAACTAGTCGCGTATTGCTTGGCGACGGGCTCGCGGGAACAGAAGTATTCAACTGACGCCGGCGCACGCAGTCCCTGGCGCCGCCAGGTCTCAAGGGAGGCGACGGACAATGCGCGCATTGCTTTTCGGAATCGGTTGGCTGTCGGTCGTCGGCAGTATTTTCGACGCCGCGATCTTCGCATTCGTCTTATGGCTGGCGGCGACCGGCGCGGCGGCGTGGTCGATCACCGTCGACGCGCATCTCGCCGACCATCTCGGCTTTGTCTACTGGGTCAAGGACGTCGCTTACTGGGCCCTGCCCGATGGCTTTGTCGAGTGGATATTCGGCCTGCCGGCGGCGATCTATTACCCCGCGCGCATGGCGCTCAGCATGCTGATTGGCGCGTGGGCCTTCAGCGAGGCGCGCAAGCGCGCATGATAAATCGTTCAGCGATCAGGCTTGACCGGCCCGCTACATTTCCCGGACCACGCGAAAGCCCGTGGCGTAGTTGCGGCCGGTCGCCGGCGTTGGCTGGCGGTGGGCGGCGCGAAGCCGCCAGCCGCCTGAGTTCCACGCCCCGCCCTTGACGACGCGTTTGCGGCAGTCGCCGCCTTCGGCGGCATTGACCGGCGACTGCCCGGGCGCCTCGACAAGCGCGCCGCGCTTCCAGCAGTCGGCCGTCCACTCCCAGACGTTTCCGTGTACGTCATAGAGGCCGAAGCCATTCGCCTCGAACGCGCCGACCGGAAGGGTCTGCTTGCGGTAGACGCCTTTTGGGCCGTCATAGGGATAAGCCCCGTGATAGTTGGCGAGACGCGTCGACAACCCTTCGCCGAACGCGAACGGCCCTGGCGCGTCCGCTCGCGCGGCGTATTCCCACTCCGCTTCGCTCGGCAGGCGATAGGCATGCCCAGTCTTGCGCGAGAGCCATTCTGCGAAAGCCGTCGCGTCCTCGAAAGAAACGTTCACCACTGGCCGCTGGCCGCGCCCCCATCCGAGGTCGGACGGTTCATAGCCACGGCAACCGCCATCCGCGACGCAAGCGTCCCACTGGGCGAACGTTACCTCATAGGCGCCAATCGCAAACGGACGTTCGATCGTCACGTCGGTGCGCACGTATTCGTCAAGGGACCGCGCCGCCTGGCCTGCCGGGGAGCCGAGCGCAAAGCGGCCTGCGGAGACCGGCGTCATGAGCGGACAGAACGCGCAGTCGCGGAAGCCGGCGGCGACGCCGGCGCGGGCGGCGTCGGCCTGGGCAAGTGCCGCGTCCATGTCGCCGGGGCTGGCTTCGGCAATGATCAGCTCCGCAGCGGCGGCGGCCGCGACGGCTTCCGGGCCGACCGCCTTTCGGATCGCTTCATCCGGATTATCGGCGGACGTCGCCCAGGCAAGGCGTCCGATGAAATCATCGTCCGCAGGCGGATTGCCCGCGAGGCCATCCGGTTCAGAGGCGCCGGGTTCGGCGGAATCAGGATCGGAGGCATCCCCCTCGCCCGCCGGCGGCGGCTGATCGAGCTGGCCGGCGGTCGCCCCGGCCGCCATTTCAGGGACAGACGAATCCGGCATTGCGGCCTTTGGCGAGACGGCATCAGTCGCCAGGGGCGCAAGCGACCCCGGCGTCGTGTCCGCCAGGATGTCGAATGCATCATCCGCCGGCACGACGAAAGAGATGACCGGCGGCGGGTCCTCGGCGGCGGCAATCGTCCGCATTGAGGCCGGCGACGGGGGCGCGGCGGCGTTCGCCGGACCCGACTGATAGGTCGCGAGGCCGGCAACGAAGGCCGCGCCGCCCATGACGCACAGCGCGGCGGCAAACCCGGCGGATACCGCAGCAAGGTTCGGGCGGCGCGAAATGGCTCGTCCGATGCCCCGAACGGCGAGCGCCTCGGGGCGAGGCGTTTCGATCTCGAGCGAATTCTCAACGAGCGAAGGCGCGCGATTGGCGCCGGACGGGCGCACCGCGCCCTGGCCGGCCGCCGCGAATGCAGCCCCAGCCGCAGCCGCAGGGCTATCAGGGCGACCAACAGCGACGCCGGCCGCACCCTGCACCCCGCCGAGGTCGACGGTCCGCTCGTCCGGCGCCCGAGCGACGTCGCCCATCGCGTGAGGAACTTCATCCCGTCCGCCAGCGGAAGAGCCGCCCGGCTCCCCGCCGCTCGCCCCGCCGCTCGCCTTCGCAGCGCATTTCTGGGCAAGGACCAGTTCATCCAGCACGAACCGCCAGCGCGGATCGGACTCATCGCCCGACCAGCCGCCAAGGTCGATCGGCGGCACGGACTCAAACCCGCTCGGAGAATGCCCCGCCAGTCCGATGGGCACCAGCGAGCGTTCCGCCATCGCATTGTCGCAGGCGAGCAGAATGTCCGGCGAAGACCGGGACTGCGGCGTCCAGATCACCAGCGTCGCAGCGACGGGACGCGGGTCGAGATCGCCGTCGTCAAAAAGGCCAAACGCCAGTGGCCAGCCTTGCGCCTCTAGCCCGAGCGCAATCCGCTCGCCAAGCGGCGCCCCGTCGGACGTGAAGAGTAATCGAACCTTGCCCATCGAACTCCAGGTTCGCGGCGGCATGGGTCACGCGCTTTCTGCGCGTCGACTCCCGTCGCTTGACGGAGGAAACAAACGCTATTCGCCGAGGAAGCAAAGTGAATTGTGCGAACAGGTTTGTTCCTGTATTGTTCCTACATATCGACGCTGGCGGACCGATGGAGCTTTGGGATGGTGACGCGACTGACGAGTTATGCGTTCCACGGCGTCGACGCCCGTCAAGTGACCGTCGAGGTGCAGGCGGCGGGCGGCGCAAACTATTTCGCAATTGTCGGCTTGCCGGACAAGTCCGTTTCCGAGGCGCGCGACCGGGTTCGGGCGGCGCTGACCGCCGTTGGCCTCGGGCTGCCCGCCAAGCGCGTGACAGTCAATCTGGCGCCGGCGGACATGCCCAAGGAAGGCGGCCATTTCGACCTGCCGATTGCCCTCGGGCTGCTTGCGGAAATGGGCGCGGTGCCGCGCGATTCGATTGAAGGCGCGGCGGTGCTCGGGGAACTCAGCCTCGACGGATCGATCGCGCGGGTCGACGGCGCCTTGACGGCGGCCATTGCGGCGCAGGCTGACGGGCTGTGGCTTGTCTGTCCGGCGGCGAATAGCGCGGAGGCGGCATGGGCAGGCGGCGATCTGGAGATTATTGCCGCGAAGTCGCTGATCCAGCTGGTCAATCATCTCAAGGGGCTTCAGACGCTGACGCCGCCCGCGCCAGGCGGCCTCGCCGAGCCGCCGACGCCGCCCGACCTCGCCGACGTAAAGGGGCAGGAAACCGCCAAGCGCGCGCTTGAGGTCGCGGCGGCCGGCGGCCACAACCTGTTGATGATCGGCCCGCCCGGCGCCGGCAAATCGATGCTGGCGGCGCGCCTGCCCGGCCTTCTGCCGCCGCTCAGCCCGCCGGAAATGCTCGAGACGTCGATGGTGCGTTCAATGGCGGGACTGCTGGAGCGCGGCGAGCTTTCGGCGGCGCGGCCGTTCCGTTCGCCCCACCATTCGGCGTCAATGGCCGCCATGGTCGGCGGGGGCGTTCGGGCGAAACCTGGCGAGGCGTCGCTGGCGCACAATGGCGTTCTGTTTCTCGACGAATTGCCCGAGTTCGCGCCGCAGGTGCTGGACAGCCTGCGCCAGCCGCTTGAGACCGGCGACGTGATGATCGCACGGGCGAACGCGCGAGTGCGGTATCCGGCGCGGTTCCAGCTGGTCGCTGCGATGAACCCCTGCCGGTGCGGTTATGGCAGGGCGAGCGGCCTCGCCTGCGGGCGCGGCGCCAACTGCGAGGCGAGCTATCAGGCCCGGGTGTCCGGCCCGCTGCTCGACCGTATCGACATGACTATCGATCTCCAGCCGGTAACCGCGGCCGACCTGACGCGGCCGGCTGATGGCGAAGCGTCAGCGGCGGTGGCGGCGCGGGTCGCCGAAGCGCGCAGGCGTCAGCGGGCGCGGTCAGCGGAAGCGGGCGTGCGGGCCCATTGCAATGCGGCCCTCGACGACGCGTCGCTCGCAAAGGTCGCGACGCCGGACGCGGAAGGCGCGGACCTCCTTGCCCGCGCCGCGGAGACCATGGCGCTGTCCGCCCGCGCCTACCACCGCATTCTCAAGCTGGCCCGAACGCTGGCCGATCTCGACGGATCGGAAGGGGTTCGGCGACGGCATGTCTCCGAGGCAATTGCCTACAGGTCCCGGCCGCCGGCCCTCGTTGACCCCGGCCGTCAAGGCGCCCTGCCGGCCCACGGCGACAACCAGGGCAATGGTGCGGGAGACCTGGCGCGCAACATTGTCGGCCGCCCGCGCTAGAGTCATTTCCGTCATCCGCTGTCAGCGTGGATCGGAGTGACGTCGGAAAGTTGATCCGGCGCCGGAAGGCGACGTTAACGCTGTCCGCTAACGCTATTTTCAGCGCCGGCCATGAAAGCTGGTCCTTCGAAAAGAGGGAGCTCCAGGCCTCCATGACGACCGTCGACCAGATGGCCGACAGCTCGCGTGAGCTGATTGTCCTTTGCGATGCCGCCGACAGCATCCGCTTTGTTAGCCTCAGCTTCGCCCGGCTGTTCGGCGCCGAACCATCCGCCTGGGCCAACCGCCTTTTTGCGCCGACTAGCGACCTGCCTGCGCCCGGCGACGATCCGCAGCTGTTCCGCACCGCCGCGCGCTGCGCCACCGGCCCCTGCGTGATCGACTGGAGCCTGACCGTCTTCGGCTCCGGCGAGCGCCTCTACGCCGGCCGGATCGCCGAAGACCGTCGCCGCACGGACGTCGAGATCGGCCCGCCCGCGAACGAGCCGGGCGCGCCGCCGGCGAACAACGACCCCACGCGCTTTATCGCCACGATGAGCCATGAAATGCGGACGCCCCTGAATGGCGTCATCGGCATGACGAAGCTCCTTCTTGATACGGACCTGTGTCCCAACCAGATGAGCTACGTCGAGGCGATACGCGATTCCGGCGACTCGCTCCTGAACCTGATCAACGACCTGCTCGACTACTCGAAACTGCGCGCAGGCAAGCTCGTGCTGGAGCGGGCGCCATTCGACCCCTACCGTCTCGTGCAGGGCGTTGTCGAAATGCTGGCGCCCCGCGCGGCGGACAAACGCATCGAGATCACGGGCTTCGTCGATCCGGCCATGCCGGCGCGGCTCTTCGGCGACGAAAACCGCATTCGCCAGGTGCTCGTGAACCTTGCGGGCAATGCTGTGAAATTCACGTCGTCGGGCGGCGTCGCGATAAACGCGCGGATGTCTCCCCTGCCGGGCGATCGCGTGCGGTTCGAGGCCAGCGTCCGCGATACGGGGATCGGCATTGACGCCGAGGCAGTCGGCAAGATTTTTGACGAGTTCGAACAGGCTTCAGACGGCGAAGCGCGCGCCGAAGGCGCCGGCCTCGGGCTGTCGATATCCCGGCGCCTCGCAGCAGCCATGAACGGGCGGATCGCCGTGCGCAGCACGCCTGGCGACGGCAGCGAATTCACTTTCCAGTTCGATGCCGACACTGCCGCCGCCGCGCCGGCGGCCCCCGGCCCGCTAACCCAGCGAGCCATCGTCATTGCGACAGAGTCGGATTTTCTCTCCGATGAACTGGGGCGGAACCTTCGGGCCCTCGGCCTGTCGCAAGTTGTGGTCGCGCCAACAGCGGACGCCCTTGCTGCAATCCTGTCCAAGCGTCCGCGGGCCATCGTCCTTTGCGACCAGGACATCGCCGCAAGCATCAGCCGCGACGCGCTTGCCGGAACATCAAAGGCCCTTGCTCTCCTGTCGGCCGCGGCGCGCGATGCAATCCCCGACCTGCGGGCGAAGGGTTTCGACGGCTATCTGATCAAGCCGGTGCGTCAGGCGACCCTGGTGCGCGAGTTGTCGTCCGCGACCGTCGCCAATGACGCGGCCGGGCCTTCACTTGCGCCTGACGCGGACGCCGATCAGCTTGCGAAAGACGTCCAACCCGGGAACGGCCAGAATGATTCAAAGAGCGGGGCCGGCGTTGCGTCCAGCCGCCCTGGCGACGACGGGGTCGCAAAGGGGGATCGCGGCGCCGAGACCGGCGAGCGGCTGATGAGGATATTGCTGGCGGAGGACAACCACATCAACGCCGTGCTGGCGACAACGCTGATCCGTCGCGCCGGCCATACGGTCGACGTCGCCGTCAACGGCGTTGAAGCGGTCGCCGCAGCCGGCGAGCAGCGCTACGATCTTGTATTCATGGACATGCACATGCCGCAGATGGACGGGCTCGAAGCCACCAGGCGCATCCGCGCCGAGCAGGGACCCAGCGCGGATACGCCAATCATCGCGCTGACCGCGAATGCGATGGCCAATGACCGCCGCAAATGCCTCTCCGCCGGCATGGACGATTTTCTCTCAAAGCCGTTCGACCCGAACGATCTTTCGTCCATGTTGTCGAAATGGGGCGCTGGGCGAGCGGCGCGCAAGGCGTCATGACCTGACGACGCCGTGAGACCGCCGCGCGGCTTCGCCGGGCGGCGAAACAGCCTAAGGTCCGCCGCAATTCGCAGCTAAGCCGTGCGCGCGTGCGCGTCGCCGGATCTCGAGGAAACAAGGGCAATGTCCGAGACAAAGAAATATTCCTGGCGCGATCTCGCGGACGCCCTGAAGCAGCGCAATTCGCTCGCCATGTTCGTGCTCGGCTTTTCGGCGGGCCTGCCCTACGTCCTCATCACCGGCACGCTGAACGCGTGGTTCACGAACGAGAACATCAGTGTCGCAACGATCGGCGTCTTTTCGTGGATCATCATCATCTACAGCTTCAAGTTTCTGTGGTCGCCGGCCGTCGACCGAGCGCCGACGCCGCGCCTGTTCAATATGGGGCAGAGGCGCGCGACCATCCTTCTGCTGCAAGGAGTGATTCTCCTCTGCCTCCTGACGATCTCGACGGTCGAGCCGACGACGCAGATCGGCCTTATCGCCATTGCCGCCATCGTCTGCACCTTCGCCTCAGCTTCGCAGGATGTGCTCATTGACGCCTGGAGGATCGAAGTCGCCGACGAGCGGATTTCGATCGACCTTCTTTCCGCGGTCTATCAACTCGGGTACCGCACCTCGGTAATCCTGGGCGGCGCCGGCGCGCTGATCATTGCAGCGCGCATCGGCTGGAACGATACGTTCGTCGCGCTGTCGTTGCTGATGGGCGCGGCGATCAGCGGCGTGATGATCGCTGGCGATTCCGAGATCATCCGTCGCGCGCGCAAGGCCGGCGACGCGCCGCCGGCGCAGTGGCGCAACCTTGCGCTGACGCCGGTGATCCTCGGCTGGGCGTGGTCGTTCGCGGCCCTTTTCGGATTCATGGCCTTCGCGCTGAAGTCGCCGGGAGAAGCGAACGCGCGAGCGTTCACCATGGAAACCGGCCCCTTCATCATCATCGCCTCGATCATCGCGCCAGTGATCGCGTCCGCCGCGATGCTCTATGTTCATCGCAAGCATCCCGCGCCGACGACGGCGGAAAAGCCGTGGCCGGCCCAGCGGGCGTTCGACGCGCTCTACGGCTCGGTGCTCGCGCCGATGGCGGACATCATCGACCGCCTCGGCTGGGGGTCGCTCCTGGTGCTGATCGTCGCGCTGTCTTACCGATTTACCGACCTGATCTGGGGCGCGTTCGCCTATCCGTTCTACCTAGGCGAAAACTACGGCGCCCTCGGCCATACGCTTGACGAGGTGGCGATCGCGTCAAAACTGTTCGGCGCACTGATGACATTCGTGGGCATCGGCGTCGGCGGCGCGCTTATCCTGCGGATCGGGCGGATGCCCTGCCTTGTGGCGGGCGCGGTGCTGGCTGCGGCGACGAACCTCCTGTTCGCCGACCTTGCAACCGGCGGCGCAGGGACGGACGCGTTCATGGCCGCTACGGGTCTCTACGGCGCGTTCAGCGCGATCCAGCCGCTGGCCACGTTCCTCCATCTCGATGTCACGGTGGACGAGGCGCTCGCGAGGCTGATGGTGGTTATCGCCGCGGAAAACCTTGCGGTCGGCTTCGCCAGCGCGGCGATCGTTGTCTACCTGTCGGCGATCGTGAACCGTCAGTTCGCTGCGGTTCAGTATGCGCTTCTGGCCTCACTTGGGTTCCTGCTCGGGTCGCTCGGTCGCGGCGCGATCGGCGAACTGATCGAGCTGCGCGGGTTTGCCTTCGTGTTTTATCTGACGGCCGCGCTGGGCCTTGTCGCTGTGGCGGCGACCTCGCTTGAGTGGCTGCGCCTGTCCCGCGAAAAGCGAAGGGAAAATGTCGCAGCGCGCCCGGCGCCGGCCGAATAGACTGCGGATGCGGTGACCCCGCCGCTATGCGCCGGGGCCTCGACCGACGCCGAGACAGCGGGCCGCGTCAATCTCCGGCGCGTCCGACGAGCGACGACTGGCATAGAGCTCAGCCGCCGCCAGCGCGCCTTGGCCCGCGTCAAGCATCAGGACGATCAGCGAGCACGCCGCAAGGTCATACCGTCGCAGCTCGCCGACGCCTTCGGTCCTGACCAGGGCGGGCGCGCCAAAAAGCTTGTCGATTGCGGGCGCCGTCCGTCCGATCACGTCAGAGGCGCGAAACGCCGGGTTTGCCGGGTCGTAGACGATCCCGACAGGCCCGCCGGCGCCGGCGGGCGGCGACGACGGCGCGGCGGGCGCTGGCGGCGGGCCTTGGGTCGCGCATGCGCCGAGCCAGAGGATTGCAGCCAGCACGGCCGCGCGGGCCCCCGTTCGACGAATGCGTTCTGCATACAAATGATTTTGCGCCTTCGGCGGCCCTCCGCATTCAGTGCGATCCAAGTTCGCCGTCACGCCCGCTCCTTGCCGCCACATCCCGGACCGCCTATACCCGCGCCAAATCTTTAAGCAATTATGGAGGGGAGCGCCCTTGTCCGCAATCAACGAAAAGCCGGAGCTCCACGTCGTCGCGGTCGGCAACGCCATCGTCGACGTCATCGCCAATTCGGATGACGCCTTCCTGAAGAAGCACGACATCGCTAAGGGCGGCATGACCCTGATCGACGAACCGCGCGCAACGGCAATCTACGCCGATATGGCCGCCGGCATTGAGAATTCCGGCGGTTCCGCGGCGAACACAGTCGCCTGCATCGCGTCGTTCGGCGGCCGCGGCGGTTATATCGGCAAGGTGGCCGACGACGATCTCGGCAGGATTTTTGCGCACGACCTGAAGAGCCTCGGCATCGCCTTCGACGCTACGCCAATGTCGGGCGGGCCGTCGACGGCCCGATGCCTGATTAACGTCACCAAGGACGCCCAGCGGTCAATGGCGACATTTCTTGGCGCGGCGGGCCATGTCGGACCGGATGACGTATCGGAAGACCTCGTCGCCGCGGCCGCCATCACCTACCTTGAGGGATACCTTTTTGAACAGCCCGTTGCGCGCGACGCCTTCGCCAAGGCCGGCGACATTGCGCGCGCAGCCGGCCGCAAGCTCGCGATCACCTTGTCCGACGGCTTCGTCGTTGATCGCAACCGCGACGCGCTTCTCGAGTTCATTCCGCAGCATGTGGATATTCTGTTTGCGAACCAGGTCGAGGCGGAGATGTTGTTCGGCGTCAAGGCGGAGGCGCTCGACGACGCAGCGCGAAAACTCTGTCCGCTTACGGCCATTACCATGAGCGAAAAAGGCTCGCGCCTCGTAACGCGCGACGGCCCGTCAGTCGCCGTGCCGGCGGTTCCGCCTGCCCAGCTCGTCGACACGACGGGCGCCGGCGACGCGTATGCAGCCGGCGTCCTGTTCGGCCTTGCGAGCGGACGCGATCTTGAAACCGCCGGCCGACTTGGCTCGCTTGCCGCGTCGGAGGTGATCAGCCATTTCGGCGCGCGTCCGCAGAAGGACCTGAAGACGCTCGCCGAAGCAAACGGGCTGCTTTAGGCGCAAGGATCTAGGGGGCCCGGGATGCGCAAATTCTTTGTCGCCGGACTTGTCCTCGTCGCTGCTATTGCAGGCGCCGGCTTTGCGCTGCTCCGAAATGAAGCATTGCTGCTCGATGTTGTCGGCGGCCTCCGGCCGGATATGACGATCAGCGAGCGCGAACGCATGATTGCGCCGCATATCAGGCTCGAGGCGTCGCCGGAAGTCGCAGGAAGCGCCGCAGGGGAAACATCGCCCCTCCCCGCGGTCATCATGTTCCACGGCTGCTCCGGCTACCGGCCCGCGTTCATGGCGCAATGGGGCGCCGTCGCCGCCGAGGCAGGCTGGCGGGCATTTTCCGTCGACAGCCATGCGCCGCGCGGCATCGACCGCGACGCGGCAATGGCGAAAGTGTGCCAGGGCAAGGCGCTTCTCGGCCAGGAGCGCGCGGGCGACGCCATTGCGGCAGTCAACCTGGTCGCCGCGCGCGCTGACGTCGATCCCGCACGGATCGTCGTCGCTGGCTGGTCGCATGGCGCGTGGACGTTGATGGATCTCTTTGCAATGGACATCGGCAAACGTGCGCCGGCGTCCCTGAAGCATGACGGCGTCGCGGCGCCGCAGATCGCCGGCGCGATCCTGTTCTATCCCTATTGCGGGTTCGGCGCCTGGTCCCGCGTTCAGGAGTGGACGATCTCCCCGCCGGCGATAGCCTTCGTCGGCGGACGCGACACCGTCGTCGACGGTCCGGCGTGCAAGGCGACGTTTGAGCGCCTCGCGGCGGTAGGCGCCGACATTGATCTCGTCTTTTATCCGGATGCGGAGCACGTTTTCGACGACCCAACCTTGCCGGAATACTATGGCCGGGAGGAAGCGTCGGACGCGCGCGCCCGGTTCAAGGATTTTCTTGGCGCGCTGCGCTAACGTTCGACGCCCTATTTGCCGACATTGTTGACGTCCTTGATCCAGGGCCCGAAGGGCGAGCCGCCAAGCCAGGCGACCTGCGTTTCCGCCGAGATGGCGTTGATCTTTTCCTGTGGACGCGACGTCGGGTGAACGGCGCGGCGCAGCGGGCGGGCGCCCTTTGGCATGGCGATGATATCCGCAATCGCCCGGGGCACGTCCATCGGATCAGTCGACCCGCCGCCGCCGCCGGACAGGGCGGTCAGGGCGGGATAAGCGCCCATCAACGCCTTGTCCGTCCGTTCAAAGAGCGATGTCGTCAGCGCCTCGCTGTTCTCCCAGATTTCCGTCGGGTAGCCGCCCGGCTCAATCACGGTCACATCAATCCCGTGCGGCGCAAGCTCGTACGCCATCTGCTCGCTCAGCGCTTCGAGCGCAAATTTGGTGCCGGAATAAAGGCCGTAACCCGGCAGGACGAGCCGGCCGAGCTGGGAGGCGATCTGGAAGATCTGCCCGGCGCCCGCCGACCGCATGCCGGGCAGAACGGCGCGCGCCATGCGGTGACAGCCGAACACATTCGTCTCGAAGATGTTCCGTGTCGCCTCCATGTCCTGAACCTCGACCGGCCCGCCATAGGCGACGCCGGCGTTGTTAACGAGGACGTCGAGCGGACGGCCGGCGGCCGCTTCCGCCGCAGCGACTCCGGCCGAAACCAGCTCGTCCGACCGCACGTCGATTTCAATCACGGCGATATCGAGCTTGTCGGACGCAGCAAGATCGCGCAGTTCATCGGCTTCCCGGCGCGGCAGGTCGCGCATGGTTGCGAACACCTTCGCGCCGAGCCTTGCATAGTGCTCCGCACCAAGACGGCCAAATCCCGACGACGACCCGGTCACAAGGATCGCCTTGCCGGAAAGGTCGGGCGCTCCAGCGGCGCTTTCAGACCGCGCAGCTGTGGCGGCCGCCGCCGTCGCCGCCGCGACGGAGGCGCCCATGAGAAGTTGACGTCGATCGAGCGTGATTTCGCGCATCATGAAATGGCTTCCTTCGTGCGTTTCCCTTGCGCCGAGCCTGACGCATCGAGGCGATGAGCGCAACAAACGCCGCCATCGCGGGTCTAGCGGCGCGCCTTCTCTTCAAGCCCGGACATGCCGCGCCGACGCGCAAGCGCCGACGCGACCGCCGCCGGCGGCGTATCGGCCGCGGCGAGGAGAACGAGGAGATGGTAGATCACGTCCGCCGCCTCGTCCGCGAGGCGTTCCTTGTCGCCTCTCACCGCTTCGACAATGGCCTCGATCGCTTCTTCGCCGAACTTTCTGGCGCACGCCTCCGGCCCGCCAGCCAGCAGTTTCGCCGTGTACGAATCGCCTGGCGAGGCCGACCCACGCGAGGCGATGGTCGCCGTCAGCTTGTCAACCGCCGCGCCAAGGGTTTCATCCGGCATGATCGTTTCGCTCCATGACATCGTTCCGCACCGGGAGCCCCGCCGCGCGCAACGCCGCGCGGGCCTCAGCAATCGAATGCTGGCCGAAGTGAAAGATCGACGCCGCGAGTAGCGCGCTCGCGCCGCCAAGGCGCGCGGCATCGACAAGATGCGACAGCGCGCCCGCGCCGCCGGACGCGATCACCGGCACGCTCGTTGCGTCGACGACCGCGCGCGTCAGCTCTATGTCGTAACCGGACCGCGAACCGTCCGCGTCCATCGACGTCAGCAGGATCTCTCCGGCGCCGCGACAGGCTGCTTCGCGGGCGAACGCGACCGCGTCGATCCCGGTCGGCGTACGTCCGCCGTGGGTGAAGCATTCCCACCGCCCAGGCCCGGTCCTGCGCGCATCGATCGCCACGACGACGCATTGCGCGCCAAATCGTTCGGCGGCTTCGGCGATCAGTTCCGGACGGGAAAGCGCGGCAGTGTTGATCGCAGCCTTGTCAGCGCCCGCAAGGAGCAACCGCCGAACGTCATCGATGCTCCTTACGCCCCCTCCAACCGTCAACGGCATGAAGCAGCGCTCCGCCACCGCCGCGACGGCGTCGAGCAGGACGCCCCTGCCCTCATGGCTTGCGGAAATATCGAGAAAACAAAGCTCGTCCGCACCGGCTGCATCATAGGCGATCGCCGCCTCAACCGGGTCGCCCGCATCCCTGAGATCGACAAACCTGACGCCCTTGACGACGCGGCCGTCCTTGACGTCAAGGCATGGTATGATCCGTATCTTGAGCATCAGGAACGGTCATCCGCCTTTGATCCGCCGGACGCTGCTCCGCTCATGTCGCGCAACAACTCGGCGAGTTCCTGAAAGCGCCGATCGCCGAGGATGGGAGTCGCCTCCCCGTCGCGCCAGAACGGCGGCGTCTCCAGGAGCGCCCGGCAGGCGTCGATCGCCGTCGTCGCGGCGTCCGTCGCACGCTGGCGGCTCACGCCGCATACGAAGCCCGCCGCGCGCACGGCGCGCGCACCCTCGCCCGCCGCGGCGGCGTCGCACAAGCGTTCGGCGACGACATTGTCGTTCAGTACGCCGAGGCTTTCCTGCAGCGCGCCGAGGCGTTTGAAATACGGCTTGCGGATCTCTTTTGCATACGCAGGCTTGAAGATTTGCGCGACATAGCGGAAACGCTTCAGCGACAATCTGAGATCGTGGAGCGTCGCAGGATCATCAACGGCGATTCGCGCCGCAACGTCCTGCAATTCCGAGGCTCGCTCATCCAGCGCGACGGCGGCGAACGCCTTTGCGGGATCGCTCAAGGCCGCCGAGCCGTCGCGGCGCCAGTCCTGGGACGCAGCGGCGGCGAACGCGTCGAGCGCAAGCTGATCGAAGGAAGGCGCAGCGACCGCAGCTTCGACGCGGCGCCATTCGGCCTTGCGACAGCGCGCCGCCGCCTTCATCAGCCGGCGGGCGCCCTTCGGCTCAAAACCGTCGACGCCGCTCATCGGCAGGGTTTCCGAGATAAAGACGTCCCAGTCCCGCGCCGCGCCGATCTGGCGCGCGAGGCGCCTTGCACGGCGCGACAGCTTGCGCAGCCGATCGCCGGCGACGGCGTCGCGGAAGCATTTTTCGAACGAGCGCAACCGGCGCAGGGCGACGCGCGCATGTCGGGCGCCTTCCGGCGAACGCCCATCCGCAAGGAAGCTGCGGGTTTCAAGCAGCCGCGCCGCGCAAGCCGCGAGCCCTTCGGCCAGCGCCTCGCCAGCGTCCGCATCCGGATCGATGCTGATCTTCATCGGAGCGATGAGGCCTGCGTCAGGCGGCCCGGCAAGGGCGGCGTTGATGGCGCAGTCGCGGCCTATTGCGAGCCGTAACGCGCCGTCAGCGTCCTTGATTGCTGTACGAACGAGATTGAAGAATGCCTGCGGTTCCCCGCGCAGGAGCAGGAACTGGGCGCAGGCGGCGTCAACGCCATCGCAAGGCGTGGTTCCGGATGTCGTGCGACCGACGCGCAGCCGCATTTCGATCGCGGCGTCGCCGACAAGGGCCAGCGCGCTGGCGACCTTTCCATCAAAACGCGCCGCAGGCGTCAGGCGGTCGTCCGGCGGCTCGCCGACGCGCTCCGACAGGCGCAATCCATGATCGGTCCAGCGCCGAACGAAGGCCGCCGGCGATGCGCCGGCTGAGGTTTCGACCGCGACCTCCTCGCTGGCCGGCGCCCTGGTTTCGTCGCCGCCGGAGTAAAGCTCCCCACCTTCGCTGACCGTCGCGGTCATGCGGCGCCACGGCCGCCGCACGGCATCGCCGTCGACGAAAGGCGGGCGATCCCACAGCCGGGAAACAGCAGCTGCCGATCCGATGACGCCGATCGCCCGCACGCTGGTAACGTCACCTAGACCTGGCATGGCACTACCCTCGCCGCGCCGCGGCAAAGGCCGCTGCCGCGGTCAGCCGGCCGTTATAAATCGCCCTGCCGGCGATGGCGCCGGCGATGCCTTCCGGCCGCCGCGCCAACGCCTCGATATCGGCCGGCCCGGCGACGCCGCCAGATGCAATCACTGGTATCGAAAGCGCCGCAGCGAGCTGCGCCGTGGCGTCGACGTTGACGCCAACAAGCGCGCCGTCACGTGAAATATCGGTGTATACGATCGCTGCAACCCCCTGATCTTCATAGCGTTTTGCAACATCAATCGGCGAATGGCCCGCTCCTTCCAGCCAGCCGCTCACCCGCACTTCGCCCTTGTCGGCGTCAATGCCAACCACGATCCGCCCGGCATGAACCCGGGCGGCCTCCGCGACGAACGCCGGGTCCCGCACCGCCGCGGTGCCAAGTATGACCCGATCGACCCCGGCGTCGAGCCAGCGATCGACCGCCGCCATGTCCCGCACGCCGCCGCCGAGCTGTTTCGGTCCCGGGAACGCTTTGAGTATGGCTGAAACGGCGGGCTGATTCCGCGATTCGCCAGCCACCGCCCCATCGAGGTCGACGATGTGCAGGCGGTCATACCCAGCCTCGGCGAAGACGCCAGCCTGCGCGGCGGGGTCATCATTGTAGACAGTTTCGGCTGAGAGATCGCCGTGCAGCAGGCGCACGCAGCGCCCCCCCTTAAGGTCTATTGCCGGCCAGATCTCGAACGCCGCCCTGGTCACGGTCGCCACCGCAGGAACGCCGCAAGAAGCGCAATGCCGGCCCCCTGGCTCTTTTCAGGATGGAACTGAAAGCCCATGACATTGCCCCTCTGAACGCCGACCGGCAGCGGCCCGCCATAGTCGCAAACAGCGATCACATCCTCGTCGCTTTCGACATCGAAATAAAATGAATGAGCGAAATAGAACGCCTCGTCAGGTCGATCGCCAAGATCCTGACCGCCAACGAACGACACGTCGTTCCAACCCATATGCGGCACCCGAAGGCCGCCGGAAATGACGCCGGCGCGCGCCGACAGCGGCAACACGTCGCCAGCAATCAGGCCAAGCCCTGCCGACAGGCCATACTCATGGCCGCGCGTAGCGAGGAGCTGCATGCCGACGCAGACGCCGAGGAACGGCCGAGCTTTGAGGCGGACGGCCTCGTCGAGTGCGTCCATCATTCCCGGCAGCGCCACAAGCCCTTGATAACACGCGCGGAATGCGCCGACCCCCGGCAGAACGAGACGGTCGGCAGACGCCACCTGCTGCGCGTCGGACGTGACGATCACGGCAGTCGACAGGCCGCTTTCACGGCTTGCGCGCTGCAGCGCCTTTTGCACCGACCGGATATTGCCGGAGCCATAGTCGATCAGTGCGACGGTTTCGATCATGCTTCGGCGCGTCCTAAGGGGAGCGCGGGGGATACGCAGCCGGCGTGCGGTTCGCAAGGCGCAGCACGAAGCTCGACACACAGTGCGGCGGGCGAAGGCCGGAACCCGAAGATGAGGCGGCGAGGGGTCGCCGATGGGCCTCGGTCTCAGCAGCCAGGGTCTCAACCGCCAATATCTTAACCGCCAATATCTTAGCCGAACGAACCCTTGGTCGAGGGCAGGGCGCCGCCGGCCCGTGGATCGACCTCAGTCGCCGCGCGGAACGCGCGCGCCGTCGCCTTGAAGCAGCTTTCGACGATATGATGGCAGTTCGCGCCGTAGAGATTCTCGACGTGCAGGCAAAGCCCGGCGTTCATCGCAAACGCGTGGAACCACTCCTTGAAAAGCTCGGTGTCCATTTCGCCGATCTTGTCGCGCGGGAAATCAACCCGCCAGACCAGGTACGGGCGCTTCGAGACATCGACGGCGGCGCGGGACAGCGTTTCGTCCATCGGCACGTAGGCGTGGCCAAAGCGACGGATCCCGCGCGCCTCGCCGAGCGCCTGGGCGCAGGCGTTGCCAAGCACAATGCCGACATCTTCGACCGTGTGGTGCATGTCCACATGAAGGTCGCCCTCGGCGCGTATCTTCAGGTCGAGCGAGGCGTGCTTGGCGAAAGCTTCCAGCATATGATCAAAGAAGCCGATGCCGGTTTCGATATCGTAGTCGCCAGAGCCGTCGAGATCGACAGCGACGAAGACTTCGGTCTCGCGGGTCTTTCGTTCGGCCGTTGCGGCCCTGTTTTCGCTTTCCATAGGCGCGTCTTAGCTTATTTCCCGCGGGCGCGCACGTCGCGAAAGAAGGGGCCGCCCAGCGCGGCGATTGAAGCGTCGAACCAGCGGTTTCCCTTGACCGCCGAGGCCGTGTGCGCAGCATGGCGGCGACGCCGCGCAACAAGTGAACGTTCCTCGAGAGGCTGCAATGACGGACGCCCCAAGAATGCATGGCACGACGATCCTGTCGGTTCGGCGGGGAGGGAAGGTCTGCGTCGGCGGCGACGGCCAGGTCTCCCTCGGTCAAACGGTCGTGAAGGGCGACGCGCGCAAGGTTCGGCGGATCGGCGGCGGCAAGGTAATCGCCGGCTTCGCTGGGGGGACGGCGGACGCTTTCACGCTGATGGAGCGTCTGGAGGGCAAACTTGACCAGTACAGCGGCCAGCTGATGCGCGCGTCGGTCGAACTGGCGAAGGACTGGCGCACGGACCGCTATCTGCGGCGGCTCGAAGCCATGATGATCGTTGCGGACAGGGACATGACGTTGCAGCTGACCGGGTCGGGCGACGTGCTGGAGCCGCAGCATGGAGTGGCGGCGATCGGCTCCGGCGGCGACTATGCCCGCGCAGCGGCGCGGGCGCTCTATGAGGAGACCGACCTCGACGCCGAAACGATCGTTCGCAAGGCGATGGGGATCGCCGCGGACATTTGCGTCTATACGAACGATCAGCTGACGCTTGAGATTATCGGCGAATAAGGCTCGGCGCGCGGATGCCGGCATGGATGGACCATGCGCTCCATGCCGCCCAGTTCAACGATCCGGGCGGCCAAGCCTGATCGCTCCGCTTACTGAACAACGTCTTTCCATTCGGGATGTTTCGCCGCCTGCGCCTTGAAGAATGGGCAGAGCGGCACGATTCTGAAGCCCTGCTCGCGGGCGTCCGCGACGACCCGAGCGGCGAGGGCGGCGCCAACGCCGAGGCCTCGCAGGCTGTCCGGTACGCCAGTATGGTCGACGATGACAAGCGCGGCGCTCGCGCGCGAGAACGTCAGTTCTCCCGGATCGTCATTTCCCGCCACGCGCGCGACGTACCGACCCTTTGATCCGCCGTCGTCTTCAAGATCGATTGAAATTGCGGGTCTTGCTTCGCTCATGTCAACTCCAGCCCAATTGCGCAGTTGCCTCTACGCTCCGGACGCCGATTTTCTGCCGATCAGCCTCGCCCCGAGGCCAAACGGCCTGCCATCGTTCAAGACTTCGTCGGCGCGTCAGGATGGATGATCCCAAGGCGGTCGATGCGGTCCGCAACCCAGCTGTCGAAGCGGTCATAGACAGCCTCAATCGCCATCAACTCCGCCGCCGCTAGATGTGGATGGGGAATCTTGAAAGTGAGGGCGACGAAGTCTTCGTCGGAACCATTCCACGCTTCGTACAAGAACGAGTCATCAATGATGATTGGCGCATCCAGGCCCCAGTCGAACCGGTTGCTCGCGATACGGAAGGCGCTTCCTTCCGGCGCGATGATCGGCAGGTGGACGGTCAGTCGGGTATTGGTCAGGCCGCAATGAGGCGGGATTTCGACATCCGGCCTCATCCTGGAAAACATGACCTCGAGAGGGACGTCGTCGCGAGTAAGCAAGGGCGTCGACGTCAAGGTCGCGAATGTCGCCGGGAAATGTTCCGCCTCCGGCTGCCGCGCCGCGTTGAAATAGAGATTGATCGCCGCCCAGTCATCCGAACCGCTGAGGCGCGCCCATTTTACGTCCTGGGCGTTGGGGGCAATACACGGCACATGCTCAAGACCCGCGGCGGCGAGGTACTCGGACCTGATCGTTTCGGCCGCATCCTGCAGCGCCGCCGCCCAGGCGAACTCGCCGCCAGGCCAGACCGGCTTCGCCTCAAGGTCGGGCATGTAAAAGGTGTCGGGCCGCTGGCCGTCGGCCCGGTACCTGAACGGCTCGGTCGCGAAATGCGGCCAAACGCCAGCGAGCACCCGCGACAGATCCGCGCCGGTCTCGGCGGCGACGCGCATCACCGTCTCCCGGTGCATGCCGGTGAAATGCTCGGCGATCGACTTGTCGGCAAGTAGCGAGAACTCGCGAAGGTCGCCCTGAATCTCCGGCATCTTGTGCAAGTGCCGCAGAACGCCGCTTTCGTCATGTCCAATTGTCCAGACGGCCGCCGCTTCGTCGAGGCGCCCCGCCCGGTGCAGCGCCGCGCCGGTATAAAGGGCCAGTGGCGCATTGCCGGAATCCTTGCGGAACTCCTCCAGAAATTCGTCAGCGGAGTGTTTGTTTATGTCGGGCATGGGAATATCGCGGCGCGCGTCGGCGCTTCCTTGTTCAAGCAGGGACGACAGGCATGGCTAGCGCGAGGCGGGCGCCGGACGCAATCGCTGAGGCGCAACTCAGGCGCAACCGCCGCCGAGGCTGAGGATCCAGTCGCGGACCAACGCAACGCCCTCGTCATGGGAGAGGGCGCGGCCAAGTTCCGGCATCATGGCCGCCGGGTTCGTCGTCTCCATCCGGAAAAGCAGGATCGAACGATCGGGATCGCCCGGCACGATGTCGAACGGTCGGCCGCCGGTTCCGTCGCCGGCCGCGATCGGCGACTTGCAGAAACCAAGCTTCGGCCCGTGCGCGGCCGCGGGCGTAAGGTCGAGGCCGGACGTGTCAGCCGGGCCGACGTCGTTGTGGCAGTGGCTGCAGTTCACATCGAGATAGGCGCGGGCGCGGGCCGCCACAGGGGCGTTTTCATCAGTCCACCGGGCGTTTGCCGGCGCCGCCGCCAATTGCGCGTCTGATGCTGAAAGAATGCCGGCCTCGCGCCAGGCGGCGAGTTGATTGCGGCCGCCGGCGTAGCGCGATGGCGCGTTGAGATGCCGCGCCTTTGGTCCGATCGGCGACAGGGCGCGTGTCGTGTTGTTGGGCGCATGACAGCCGCGGCACTGGTTCTGGTTCGGCGCCACATAGGGGAAATCGACTGGCGGCGCCCCATCGCGGCGCAGCGTCATCGGCATCACGGCGCCGGTTCGCTTCAGGGTCGCGTCGCGCTGGCGTTCGTCCCAGACATAAGGGATCGCGACCCATCCGTCCGCGCGACGGGCGAGAACCCGCGTTTCCATCAGGCGAACGCCCGTCAGGTCGAGGCTCGCCAATTCGCTGCCTGCCAAATCCGGCGTCGGCATGTCGAGAACTGGCGCCGGCGCATCGGAAACCGTCCCGTCCGCGCCTTCGACATAGTAAAACGTCTTGGTAATGATGGCGCCAACAGGAAACTCGAAGACCTCGTCATTGCGATAGTCCGCCGCCGAGCCCGCCGGCAGGTAGACCGTCCTGAGCTTGAGCGCGTAGTCCGAAAACAGCGGCGTCGCCAGCTCATAGGGCGTGACGCCGGCGTTAAGCCGCAGGGCCCCGCGCTCCGCGCGGATGACGTTCCAGTCGGAAAGTCGCTCCGGGTACCCCTCGTCGTGAAACGCCGGCGGGCCGGAGAACGCATCGGGGGAGCGCGCTTCGTCGCAAGCCGCAGCGAGCGTTATTGCCAGGAAAGCAACAAATAAACGCATCCGTCGCCTCAAAGCTCCGCAAGCTTCTCCGGCAACTGCACCGCCGGCAGGCGCGGCAGTTCGCAATCAAAGGGAGCGCTCGCAACGCTTGGGTTGGCGAACTGGTTCGGCGCGTCGACGTTCAACACTTTGGCGTCGCCATTCCGCACACAGATTTTCTGAGCCGGCGGCAGCGCGCCGTCGACGGCCTTGGCCGGATCGACGAAACCGTCCCACAGGACGTCGGGGAACGAACCGGTCGGCCCGAACTTCAGCATTTTCAGCGCCTGCAGTTCGAGCCCGTCCGGATTGCCGCCGCCTTCGCCCATATCATTGTCGTACACGTAGATCGCTTCGGGGTAGGCGTCGAAGTCGTCGGACATGCCGTCCTGGCTTAGGCCGGAGGAATAGACGCTTGCGATAATTACGTTGGCCGTCTTGTTGCGACGGATCTCGTTCTCGAAGATCTCAACCTGGTCGTTCGAATTGATCACGACGCCCGAACCTGCAGGCACGCTCGCCACCGCAGTGCCCTTGACCGCAAAATTCTTCAGGTTGTTGTCGGAGATGTCATTGTCGAACACCCGCGTGCGCGCCCCCGGTTGCGACAGGTTCGGCATGTTGAAAACAAGAATGCCGCCGGTATTGCCGGTCGCCACATTGCCGTAGACGTCGGCGTCGAAGGTGTTCTCGATTTCAATGCCGGCCACATTCTGTTCGGCCCGATTATTCCGGACAATGACGTTCCTTGACTGCCCGACGTAAATGCCGGCGTCCGACGCGCCGATCGCCACATTGCCTTCGAGCAGCACGTTGGTTGTCTGAACGGGATAGATGCCGTACGCGCCGTTTTCGGTCTTCGGGCCGCCGGTCCATTCGGTCCGCACCCGCCGGATGACGATATTCTCGCCTTCGTTCACCTTCAGTGCGTCGCCTTTTGTGTCTTCGATCGCGAGGTCCTCGATCGTAAAGTCGCTCGCCGTGACGAGCAGCCCTTCAGCGCCGGCCACCTGGTCCTTGAAAGACAGGATCGTCTTGTCCATGCCGGCGCCCCGGATCGTGACTCCGTCCACTGCGAGGCTCAGGGAGCGATCGAACATGAACCGCCCCGCGGGGATGTCGATCACATCGCCGGGCGCGGCGTCGAGCAGCCGCGTCATCAGCGTTTCCTGATAGTCCGTGTCGGCGGCAGTCGAGGGCGCGGACGCATTCTCGCCGCCGCAGGCCGCCAGGGCGAGCGCTGACGCCGCCGCAATTGCGAGAGGAGCGGCAGTCGACCTGAATGTCGGCCTCACCGTCTCCGTTGACTTGTTCGCTGCAAGAGCCATCGCGGCGGTCCCCCGATCCTTGTTTTTGGGAAAGCTTTATCCTGCCGATTTCGGGCGTCAGGGGAAGTCCGGATTGCAGGCCCGCGAGCCCTGGGCGGCGGCGGCGGCCCGGCGGGCTACGCCTTGCGACGCCCGCGGGAGGCGCCTAGGTGAACCGCCGCACCGAAAGGACCAGAACATGACCGCCTATAGCCCGAGGGAGATCGTTTCAGAACTCGACCGCTTTATCGTCGGCCAGGCCGACGCCAAGCGCGCCGTCGCGATCGCGCTCCGGAACCGCTGGCGGCGGCGCCGGGTCGAACCGCCGCTGCGCGATGAGATCACGCCGAAGAACATCCTGATGATTGGCCCGACCGGCGTCGGCAAGACCGAGATCTCCCGCCGCCTGGCAACCCTGGCCGGCGCACCTTTCCTGAAGGTCGAAGCGACGAAGTTCACAGAGGTCGGCTATGTGGGCCGAGACGTTGAATCGATCGTGCGCGATCTGGTCGAGGTCGCGATCGGGCTTGTCCGCGATGAACGCCGGAAGGATGTGGAGAGCCGGGCGCGCTCCCTGGCCGAAGATCGCGTGGTGGCGGCGCTCGTGGGCGAAAACGCCAGCGAAAAGACGCGGCAGACATTCCGGGCGCGCTTGCGCGCGGGCGAACTCGACGATGCGGACGTGACGCTTGATCTCAGGCCGGCGGGCGCCAAGGGGCCATCGCTGGAGCTTCCGGGCGGCATGGGCGGCCAAGTCGGGGTGCTGAACCTTTCGGACCTCCTCGGCAAGTCGTTCAGCCCACCGGCGAAACGCACCACGCTGAAGGTTCGCAACGCCTACGAGCCGCTGATTGCAGAAGAATCCGACAAACTCCTCGACGACGAGGCGATCGTTAAGGCGGCGCTGGAGCGCACCGAAAATGACGGCATCGTCTTCCTCGACGAGATCGACAAGATCGCGCGGGGAACGGAAGCCGGGGGCCGGTCAGGCGCGGACGTGTCCCGGGAAGGGGTGCAGCGAGATCTGTTGCCGCTGATCGAGGGCGCGACGGTCGCCACCAAGCATGGAACCGTCAAAACGGACCATATCCTGTTTATTGCCTCAGGCGCGTTCCACCTCTCGAAGCCCTCCGATCTCCTGCCGGAGCTGCAGGGGCGCCTGCCGATCCGGGTGGAGCTGAAGGCTTTGTCGCGCGATGACCTGAAACGCATCCTCACCGACCCGGAGGCAAGCCTCCTGAAGCAGTACACGGCGCTCCTCGCCACAGAGGGCCTGGAGCTCGTTTTCGCGGACAGCGCGATCGACGCGCTCGCTGACGCCGCGGCCGCCGTGAACGCCAGTATTGAGAATATCGGCGCCCGGCGGCTGGCGACCATTATGGAAAGAGTGCTTGAGGACCTTTCCTTCGACGCGCCAGACCGCGAGGCGAAAACCGTGAAGATCGACGCAGATTACGTTCGCGAACGCCTCGAGCCCATCGCCGGCGACGCCGACCTATCGAAATATGTCCTTTAAGGCTATTCTCCCCGCCGGGGTCGCCTGTCGCCCGGTCGACGACGGGCGCATTGTGGCGGGGAGCCGATAATCATGCTGACGCGGAGCTCAACCTTCGGGCCTGACCTTTGGGCCGCCTACGAAGACCCGAACGAGGCCTTCGATCCGGATCGCGCGGTGCGATACGCCGTTGTCCTGATCAAGGCGGCAGGGGAGGGTCCTTTCCTGCTGCAGGAGCGTCCTCGGTCCGATGACGTCGAGTATCGCGGTCGATTTTCAATGTTCGGCGGCCGTCGCGAGGGAGAGGAATCCGCAGAAGGCTGCGCGATCCGGGAAGTGCTTGAGGAAACCGGGCTCGAACTGAAAGCCGCCGACCTGACCCTGCTGGCGCGGGTGGAAAGCCAGAATGAATCCGGCCGGCTGACAAGCGGGCATCTGTTTCTCGCCGAAGGGTTGTCGTTCGACGCCCTGAAGGCGCTCGACATTTCCGATGGCAAGGGCGTGTTCATGAAGCGCAACGAGGTGCCGCGGCAATGGGGCCGGCTCACCTCGATCGCCCACTTCGCCATTGCGGCCTATGAAGAACTGGACCGCGTCCGCTTGGAGCGCCCGACCCCGGCCAGCCCGGCGCGCGCCTCGTTTTTCAAGTTTGCCCGGCGCTGACGCGCCATGAATCGTGACCGCCCGTTGTTGCCGGGGGGCCACATAATAGCCGGAACGAAGCGCGCTTGCGGCCTTTCCGTTTTGGCTTCGGCGCGTTAATCTTGATGCTCGTAGTGGGGAATCGATATGGCGGACGGCGCGCCTTTTTCCGGGTTGAAACGCCCCAAGATCGCCTTCACAGGCGAGGAGTTCGGCTTCGGCTACCAGGCCGTCAAGACGTTCCGCGCGGGCTTTAAGGACTCCGCCCGACGCATCCTCCTCGACGCAGGCGCTGCCGCCGTATCGGACGGCAAGGTCAGCACGAAGTGGCTCCTGCGCGGGCGCCGCGACGACGAAACCAAAAAAACGAATGGCGGCTTCGACCTCACCCAGCCAGAGGAACGGCCGCTATTTTCCAAGGAACAGGCGCTGGTCGCGGTCAAGAGCAAGACCGTCGACATGGCGATCGTGCCGTTCTACGCGCCCTATACGGGCTATGACATCGAAACGCTGAACACGCTGTCGAGCCTTTTTGCGCTGACAGGCGTGCAGCAGATATCGGCGACCGACCAGCTTTGCCTCGCCGTGTACGAGCCACAGTTGCTCGACGTCGTGCAGACCTCGCATCCCGGCTCAGGGCTTTCCGCGCTCCTCGGCGCGAAACGCAACCGCTGGCAGTCAAACGCCTGGACCGAGGAAATGGCCGGCGCGGGGGGCGAAAACAGCCGGCAGTATGGCGGCGGGGTCAATCTTGATTCGTCGGCTCAATACATGCTTCGTGAGCGGATCGACAGCGTATTCGCCGGGCCCGAAGCGGTGCGGCGCTGCAAGTCCAAGCTCGACGGCCTGCGCGCCGCCGGCGTCGACGTTCGCGAAACCCTGAACTCCGTGGAACCCCACCGCGAGATGGCGCGGCTTGCCCGCAGCACCCTGAACAACTCACGCCAGACTTCGACGTCATTCGATCCGCGGGGCGGCGGCACGATGTTCACGTCGATCATGGCGGCGGAAAATCCGAACGCGAAGCTTTATGGCGTCGTGATGCCGTTCGAGATCGCCTATCAGTCCCCGGATTTCGTCATTATTGATCCGAATATCGAAGACGCGGACCCCGGCGACCGGGCGGTCAAGACCCGGTTCATGGTCGTACGCGAGGTGATCGACGAATCGCTGCTCGACGACACGCTTGGCCTGACCGGCAACCGGTCCCGCTACTGGATGCGACGCCTGAACGCTACGCTCGAAGACGCCGAGGCAATGGGCGGCAAAGGCGTGCGGGTCATGCTTCGGTTCAACCGCAGCAAGAAAGCCGCGTCCATCGGGGATGTGGAGGGGGTGCTGCGCCACCACGGCATCCGGCATGCCGTCGTGAAGATTGTCGAAGACAGCGGCAAGGAAAATCCGGGCGCGATCCTGCTGGATATCGAATTCGAGGCGAAACATTTCCGGTCAGGCTTGCCGCTGGTCGGCAGGTCCGCGGTGCGCGATGCGCTTGGCTATGCCTTCGCGCGCTGGCGCGGGCGCTCGACAATCGTCGCGGCGGCGATGCCGTTTGACGAGCACCAGCTTCCCGAGGCGGGCCGTCGCACGTTCGTCTCCGACAATGTCGTCGAGGGTTACAAGTCCTTCGTCCGCGACAAGTGGATCCGTTACCGGGTTCCGATCGCCGGCGTCGTTGGCGCAGCCGCGGCGGCGTTCTTCTTCAATGGCGAAGTGCCGCCGCAAGTTCAGGACCTTTGGACACAGTTCCTGTCGGTTATCGGCGCCGGTCCGTCGAACTAGTCGGACTTGGTCCGGACCGGTCGAATCTGGCTCTGATCGACGAGGCCGCCTGAACTCGTCCACGCGATCGGACGCGCCGCTCAGCGATCCTCGCCATCGCGGGCCGACGGCATTGCTTTCAGGAAAAGGTAGTACGCGCCATCGCCGCCGTCCCTCGGCTGCGCCGGCGCGAGGCGCGCGATCAGTGAACGGATCGACGGATCGTCGGCCCAGTCGCGCACGCGCTCGCGAAGGACGCCGCGCATCGGCCGCCACGGCTCGGCAGCAGATTCCGCGCCGGCCCGACCGGTCCGCCAGTCCGCCAGGCGGGCCCGCGTCAGGTTCGCCTGGGATGCCGGGCCGCCCTTGCCTGTAATGACAAGAACGCACCGCCAGCGGCGACGGGCGGCATTCGCAACGAACGCGTTGAAGCTGCGATGCGCGATGTCCTGAGTCATGCCATGCAGGTCGAGCACGCCATCAATCGGCTGACGGCGGCGCGCGACGGCCCGATCCCGCTTCGGATCGCCGGCGCCGAACGCTGGTGACGACGGCGCGCGCGGTGAATTTGCGCCGGCCGCCGACCGAGAGGATGCTGAAGCAGCGGGCGGGCGAGGGGCCACCGAAACAGGGCGCGCCGACTGAACGCCGACATCGTCCTTGTATCGTCCGCTATCGGAAGGGTTATGGCTGTCGATCAAGGCGGGGTCCATCGGCCGCGCGTTGCGGCGCGTGACCGTACGCGCAACGCGCCGCCAGAGCCGCTCTTCTTCTTCGTCGAGACGTCTGCCGCGCCCGCCCATTTTGCGTCTCCACTATATCGAACCGCTGCTTCGGACGTTTAGCTTTCGCTGTCATCGAAGAAGGAGATCGGCGCTGCGGGAAACCGCGGCAAGGGCGGATACGCCGCGGCAAGCTGCTTTGGCAACAGCGCTGCGATCGCGCCTTCCAGATTCATGTCGCCCGCGAGGACCCCCGCCGTTCGACCGGAGCCGGTGAAGATGTCTGCGCGGACCGGCCCCTTGATCGCGCCGCCCGTATCCTGCGCGACATATAGCCCGCCTTCGAACGAAGCGTCCTCGTTGCGACGGGTCGCGATCCAAAGGAAAGCGCCGTACCCGTACAATGCGGGATCGATCGCGGCGCTGCGTCCGCCTGTCAACTGCACGCCTTCCGCGCCGAGCGGGCCGAGCGACGGTTCGGGCAGGTTCGAAAGGGTTCGGAAAAAGACAAAGGAGGGATTCATCTCCCGCAGCGCACGGGCGTCCATCTCGTCGGCCGCCTCGAGCCAGTTCCGGATCGTCTGCATCGATACTTTTTCAAGCGGCAACGCGCCACGCTCGACGAGCGCGCGTCCGATGGCGAAGTAAGGGCGCCCGTTCGCCCCGTCATAGCCGACGCGGGTCTCGGTGACGCGGCCGCCGGTCGATCGAAGGATCAGTCGTCCGGATCCCTGGATCTGCAGAAAGAAAAGATCATTCGGATCCATGAAGGCGATCGGCGAGGCGACATCAGAAAGCGCGCCGGCGTTTATTTCCGCATGGGTCGGATACGGCGCCAGCGAAAGGCCGGTATCCTCGCGCTTGAGCCGCCCCCAGACTCGCTTCCCCTTGAGCTCGCCGGAAAATGCGCCAAGGTCGACCGAAACAAGGTCAGCGGGCCGCGCATAAAGAGGCGCGGAGAACCTGTTCGTCGGCGCAAGCGACGCGGTGAACGCCGGTTCGAAATAGCCCGTAACCTTGCCGAGCGGATCATCTATTGATCGACGCCCCGAACCGCCGCCGACCTCCGTCTGTATGCTTCGCTTTGTGACGACCACCGGATCGAAGGTTGAAACGAAGAATTCGCGGGCGGCGCTCGACCGGGCGCGATCGTCGGAATACGCGCGGTCGGCAATGATGGCCGCCTCGGCGCAAAGCGGCTGCCAGTCGCCAATTCGCCCGCCGAACAAATCCGGCCCCTCGGCAAGAGGTTCGGTCGCCAAGGGGTTGAACGGCGCATCGGGGTCGGCCGCGTTAATCCGTTCGCACGATCGAAGGAACGCGGGCAAGGCCTCGGCCACGTTGTCGAGATGCCAGCCGGGCAGGTCATCAAAGGCGACGCGGTATGGCGCGACGCCGACATATTCATATTCCGTGGCGACTGGCCTGATGAAGCTCTTTAGTGCGGTGCTGATTGAGATGACGCACGCCACGACAAAAATCGCCGCTGCTGCGACGAGCGCCACAATGGCGACAGGGCCGGTCGGCACGCCAAGGTGCATCGGCCCGCGCGGTTTCGTGGGGTCGGCATTCGCCGAAGTATCGTCCGCCATGCTTGCGCTCCAGCCGCGTCGAAGGCCGCCCCGTCACGCGCCATGGGATGCCGCGCGGGAACGTCCTCGTCCTTCGGGAGCGTTTAAGCCGCTGCGCCGGTGGCGACCAGAGTCCAGTTCGGATCAGACGACCGGACGGATCTGGAAAAGGTCCATGCGTCACGGACCAGGTCGACCCGGTTCGGATCGCCGTCAATCACGTCGCCATTCGCGCTGTAGGTGACGCGGACCTGATTTGACGCGAAATCGACTGTCGCGATCATTGATCCGTTCTCGACCCGGGAAGACCTGATCGACGCGCTGTCGACGCCAATGAATTTCAACTCGAACCGCGAGCCGGCGGTTTCGCGATCGGCAATCGCGCGTTTGAAGGCGTCGTGGACCGAGGCCGCCAGGTACCGCTTGACGGATTTGAGATCGCCGGCGGCAAACGCTTCGACGATCATTTCGTAGGCGCCTTTTGCGCCGTCGAGGAACGCCGGTTCGTCAAATTCAGGATCCGCTTCACGGAGCGATGCGGCCGCCGGCGAGACGGGCCTCGGCGCCTTCTCAGTCACCGTCCGCGGTCCAGCCTCGGCGCCGCTGGCGGCATCCTTGGCGCGTGACGCGCGCTGCAGCCCTTCGATTTCCTGACGTTGTTCATGGCCGGTCCGCGTTCCGAGCACAGAGATTAGCTTGTACACAAAGAAAATGGCGACGCCGGCAAAAATCAAGCTGACGGGATCCATAACGCTTTCCTCTCGCGGAGCCGCGGCCGACTCCTGGCTTGCGCAACGCCCCGCCTTGGTCGGAAACCCGCCCTTGCCAGGAGATTGCGGCGGGACCCGTGAACTTGGGCCCGCAATCACTATATAGGGGTGGAGTTACCGAAAACACCATCGAGCGAGGATTCACTTTCGTCGCATGGCCCTGTTCCTTGTCGCCGTATTCCTGATTGGCCCGATCGCCGAGATATTCGTGCTCCTGAAAGCAGGCGCAGCTTTTGGCGCTTTGCCGGTTGTCGCCGCGTGCGTCGCGACAGCCGTAATTGGCGGCATCGTGCTGCGGCTGCAGGGCATAGAGGCCCTGGCCGCAGCCCAGCGCGACCTGAATGCCGGCCGCGCGCCGATTGGCGCGATTTCCGACGGCGCTTTTCTAATTCTAGCTGCGCCAATGTTGATGACGCCGGGCTTCATTACCGACGCGATCGGGTTCGCCCTCCTGACGCCGCCGATCAGGCGAAGGCTGGCGCAGTCCGCGGTCGCCTACTTCAAGGCGCGCGCAGACATCGAAGGGCGCATCATTACCGTGACTCGGGTTGATCCCTGAATGCGCGTCCCGGATCGCTTGCGACCTGCGGCGGTCGGGTGTAGGACCCGCGCTTTCCGTTAACGCCATGGGAAGCCGAGATCATGTCCGATACGCCAGCGCCCGGTCCGCAAAACGGCGAAGGCGCTCCGAGCCTTCGCGTCCTCGCGCAATACCTGAAAGACCTGTCGTTCGAGAACCCTCGCGCGCCGCTTGTCTACGGCCGTCTGCAGGGCGCGCCGTCCATGGCGGTGAATGTCGATGTCAACGCCAGAGCGATCGGCGACAACCAGTATGAGGTCGAGCTCTCCGTCTCGGCAAAGGCGACGCACGAAGACGAAACGGTGTTCGTTGCCGAGACCGCCTATGCGGGCGCTTTCGAAATCGTCAACGTGCCGCAGGAACAGCTTGAAATTGTGCTTCTTGTCGAGTGCCCGCGGATCCTGTTTCCGTTCATCCGCCAGGTGCTGGCGGACGTGACCCAGTCCGGCAATTTCCCGCCAGTGATGCTGGACCCTATCGATTTTCTGTCGATTTACGAACAGCGTCGGCGTCAGGCCGCCAGCGCGCAGAAAGGCGAAGGCGCGCTCGCCTGACCACGGGAGGCGCACCGGGACGCGATCAAGGTACGGATCATTCCGCCGCGTGGGCGCGTGGCGCGAGTTCGGTTTCGAACCGCCGCCAGATCGCCGCGTCTCCAAGCTCCGCAATGAACGCCGCATGCGCCGCCGCCTCGGCCGGCGTAACGAGCCGCGGGCGATCGCCCGGCCTTTTGCGCGCCGGTCCGCGCGACCGGTCGCGGATTGCCCGCTCTTCGGCGGCGTCAAGATCAAGTCCCGCCTGCGCGCCGCCGGTGAGCTCAATGTAGACCTCCGCAAGTAGCCGCGAATCGAGCAGCGCCCCGTGGCCGTCCCTTTCGCGGGCCGCGGTGTCGACGCCAAATCGTGCGCACAGCGCATCAAGACTCGCCGGCGCGCCGGGAAAGCGACGCCGCGCCAGATGCAACGTGTCGACCAGCTGGTTCGAAAGCTTGGCCATGCCGGCGGCCGTCAGCTCGTCATTCAGGAATGGCAGGTCGAATGACTTGCCATTGTGCGCGATCAGCTCAGCGTCACCAACGAACTCCAGGAACGCCTGCGCGACCGACGGGTCCGAGAACGTGGGAAAATCCTTCAGGAACGCGTAGCTTAGACCGTGGACGTCAAACGCGCCCTTAGGCACGTCACGCTGGGGATTGACGTAGGCGTGGAACGACTTGCCGGTGATGGCCCCGCGGACAAGCTCCACGCCGCCGATCTCAACGATCCTGTGGCCTTCGTCAAAGCGAAACCCTGTCGTCTCAAGGTCAAATACGATCTGCCGCATGAACGGCACCATGCCGGCATTCGCCGCGCCGTCCAATCCGCAGTGGAACAGGATTTTTTCCGCAGCCGCCCCTAGGCGCTGTCAGTCCTCGCCGTGGATCGCCCGGCGAACGAGCATGGAAAGGTCGCTTTTCTGAAAGGGTTTCTGAATGAAGAACGCTGAATCGATTGCGTCAAGCTGCTCGCGGACGGCGGCCTCCGCATAGCCAGACATGAAAACGACCGCGGCCTTTAGACCAAAGTTCTCCCGAGCCTCGGCAACCATTGTCGGACCGTCGACCTCCGGCATCATTACATCGGTAATGACGAGATCGTAGGTCGCATCGTCCGCCAGCTTTTCAAGCGCCTCGACGCCATCGTCGGCGACGTCTACGTCATAGCCCGCCTTCTGCAGCGTCTTGACCACGACAAGACGCACGCCAGGCTCATCTTCGACGACCAGTATACGTCCGACGCCTGAATAATCGACGTCGAGCGGCGGCGCGACGGCCGGAGCGCTCGCGACCGCTTGCGCCTGTTCAGCCGGCGCCTCATCAGGGTGATAGGCGGGCAGATAAATGCGGAACGTCGCGCCGCCTGTCGGCGCGTCATCGACCGTAATCGCGCCGCCCATCTGTTCAATCACGCCCTGGACCGCCGACAGGCCAAGCCCTGTGCCCTTGCCGATCTCCTTGGTCGTGAAGAACGGATCGAATATCCGAACCTTCAGATCGTCCGGCACGCCCGGTCCGGTGTCGCTCACGCGCACGAGGACATGGTCCTGATCGCGCAACTGGTTGAGCCCAAGGCCGGCGACGCCGTCGCGCGGCACGAATTCGGTCTCGATCGATAATTCGCCGCCGTCCGGGGCCATTGCATCGCGCGCGTTGACGGCGAGGTTCATGATGGCGGTTTCGAACTGGTTGGTGTCGATCCGGACGAGCGGAAGGCCACGCCCGTTCTTCAGCTTGACGCGCACTTTCTCGCCCACCGCGCGGTCTAGGAACCGCGAGAAGTCGATCAGAAGATCCGTGATCGACTGGCTTCGACTGGTCAATGTCTGCTTGCGCGAATAGGCAAGCAACTGACGGGTCAGGTTCGCCGCCCGCTGCGCGTTCTGGCGAATAAGCAGCAAATCCGTATACGCAGGATCTCCCGCTGGATGGCTGACCAGGAGATCTTCGCAGCTTGAAAGTACGACCTGGAGCAGATTGTTGAAGTCGTGCGCGACTTCGCCGGCGATGTTGCCGATCGCCTTCAGCTTCTGATCCTGAACATGGTCTTCCTGCATGCGCTTCTGTTCGGTGATCTCGACAGAGTAAAGGAACGTCCTCTTGACGCCATAGCCGCCACGACGACGCCGCAGCGGCCGTGCGTAGACGGAGAATGTCCGCGTCTGGCCGGCGACGTCGCGGATTTCGGCGTCAATGGGTCGCGGCGGGGCCGCTGTCGATCGCTTTCTCGATTCCGCCGCAAGTTCGCCGATCACTGCAAGGGGCATGATCCGCGCAAGGGTCGCGCCTTTTGCAGCGCCCTCAAACGACGACAGGAACGCCTGGTTCGCTTCGACGATCTTTGCATCGCGCCCAAAGTCGCCCTCCACGATCGCAACGCCGAACGGCGCTTCGGTTAATTCCCCGGAGACGCCGCCTGTCGCTACCTCAGGCTCTTCATCGGCGGCGATGTCGATGGCGACATACACGGATCCCTCGCCGACGCCGCCGCGACGAAAGGCTCTGAAGACAGCGTCCGCGCCGGCCGAGCCGGGGATCCGGACACGCCCCGCCGAAGTTGCGCCCGGGTTCTTCCACAGCACGTCGACGAGTTTCGACGTTTCTCCAAGGACGATTTCGTCCAGCGTCCGGACGCCATCCCCGAGACCGAACGTTTTCCGCATGGCTGCATTTGACGTGGCGATCCGGCCGGCGCGGTCGATGGCGCAGATCGGCGTCGGCACATCCGCATACGCCATTTCAAGGGCGTCGTGGTCGCGTCGCTCAATCGGCAGCTCCTTTACGCGCCAAGCCACGTATGGCGACGCGCCCTCGATCGGCGAAGCTGAGACCTGAAAACGACGCTCTGCGCCGCCGTGGTCGACCCCAAACCGCTGAAAAACGATTTCCTCCGCCGATTGGCCGGCGCGCGCGGCGCGGCACAGCCGATAGACCTTCGATGCGTCCTTGCCCTGCTGGGCGAAAAGTCTGTCGATCCGCGGCGGAACGGTCGCGCCGGCGCCGAGCCCGGCCTCCAACGCGAGCGTGCGGTAGGCATTGTTCGCATACGCGACGACGCCATCCCTTCGCGTAATCAGCCAGGCGTCGACATCGGCGGCGAGAACCGCTTCGGCGACGCCGAGGCCGACGAGCGACTCGATGCTCGCGAGCTCTCCGCCATTGGCGGCGGCAACTCGCCGGCGGGCGCTGGACGGCGTAAAAAACGAGGCAAGCAGGTCAGGACGGCAAACGCCGACAATCACGACGCCAGCGCCGAGCAGGAAGGCGATCGCTGACAAGGCGGCGGCCGGATCGATTGCGCCGTGCAGCAGAAGATAGCCCGCCGCCGCGACCGCGACGATCACGCCGCTCCACAGCAAGGCCAGCGAAAACACTTCAAGACCGCGTCCTTCCGCTTGTGGCCGTGCCGACGCGCGCGCCGACGCTTCACTCAGCATGCGCTCTATATCGTCCGGGGTTGGGGGCCGCGGCGCGGCGGCGACGGGTTCGCCGTCGCGCACCGCGGAGTCATCACTGCCGCCGGCCGGGGCGCCGGGAAGGTTTTCCGGTTCGGGCCTTTTCGCTTCAGTGGTCGCCATGAGCTGACGCGGCTCCGTTCAATTCTCAGGCGCAATGCCGCTCGGTCACGACCGAGGGCAATCGCCATTTGTTCACAGGAAAGCGGAACGTGCGCTGCTTCGCGCCGGGCGGCCAGCGCCTAAGTCGCCGCCATCGGCCTCTGGTCGGGCAGGGTCGGCGGAGGAACAAGCGCGGACGTCTCGATGTCGCCTGACGTCCATTTCATCAGACAGGCGTCGATGTCCGCCCGCCGCACCGGCTTGGACAGATAGTCATCCATGCCGTAAGCGATGCTTGCTTCGCGCTCGCGGGTTCTGACGTGCGCCGTCAGGCAGATAATCGGGGTTCGCGACCTCGCTTCTGCCGCTTCAAAAGCGCGGATCGCCGATGCCGCCTCATAACCATCCATATTCGGCATGGAGAGGTCCATCAGCACGGCGTCGAACCTGTCGATCATGAATGCCTCGTAGGCTTCACGGCCGTCGCACGCGAAACGCAGATCGTAGCGGTCGCCAAGCATGCTCTTGATCACGAGGCGGTTCACCTCATTGTCCTCGGCGACAAGCACGCGGCGCGCGACCGCTCCAAGCGTACCAAGCGCCGCCGGTCGCTCGTTTTCGAGAGCGCGGCGCGCCGACGCGTTGGGGGCGATAGCCTCGCCGATCGGCAAGGGCGCCCGAAACGTGAACGTCGACCCGGCCCCAAGCCTGGACGTGGCGATAATCTCGCCGCCCATCGCCTCTGCAAGACGCTTCGAAATGGTCAGGCCCAGGCCCGTGCCGCCATAACGCTGGGTCGTCGAGAACTCCGCCTGCGTAAATTTTTCGAAGATTGCGCTCAACTTGTCGGCCGGAATCCCTATCCCGGTATCGTCAACCGCAATCGACAGCAGGATAGACCCGTCGATTTCCTCGCCGCTGACATTGATGCGCACGCGGCCGGCATGGGTAAACTTGATTGCATTGCCGAGGAGGTTCGTCACGATCTGCCTGATGCGGCCAACGTCGCCGACCAGCGTCGACGGCACGTCAGGGCGCACCTCAAGCATCAAGGCGAGGCTCTTTTCCTTTGCGCGTGGCGACAGGAGCGCCACCACGTCTTCAATTGCGCTGACGAGGTCAAAGTCGACCGGGTCAAGCTCAAGTCGGCCTGCTTCGATCTTCGAGAAATCGAGCACGTCGTTGATGATCGTCAGAAGGGCGCTGCCCGACCGATTGATGGTGTCGAGGCACTTTCGTTGTTCGGCATCAAGGCGCGTCGCCGCCAGCACCTCCGCCATACCGAGAACGCCGGTCATCGGCGTCCTGATCTCGTGGCTCATGTTGGCGAGAAAATCAGACTTTGCGAGATCTGCGCGTTCGGCCGCGATCCGCGCGTCATCGGTGGCGGCTTTCGCGCGCCTGAGGTCCACCTGCAAGTGCGCGAACAGGGCCGCGATTGGCGTCGTGACGATAAGCGATGCGAAAAACGCGAGCGACGTGTTTAGCGTCCGCAGGTCGGGGCGATAGAAAGAATGGAAAGCGTAGAGGAGGGACGTCGCGGCGGTGACGGAACAGACGACGATGGCGAGGGTCACGATGACCTTGCCTGTCTTTCCGTGACGCCAACGATTTGCGATATCGACAAACCTGATGGGCATGGCGGCTCCCTTGGCGGCAACATATTTTCGAGCCGTTAATGAACGATGTGCGGGAACCGGTTCTTCACCGCCGCATAGGGCCGTGACGCCCAGATTCTGGAGAAAATTTCGGACTTGCAACGAGTGTCAGGGCGTCTTGGACTTGCCTTAGCTCAAGGTTGAAGAGGCTTGAAAATGGCGAAGCTTGGGTTGGCCCTAGGCAGCGGCGCCGCGCGCGGATGGGCGCACATAGGCGTCCTCAAGGGTCTCGATGAGATCGGAATTCGCCCGGATGCCATCGCTGGCTGCTCGGTCGGCGCGCTGGTCGGCGGCGCCTATCTCAGCGGCGGCCTGGACGCATTTGAGATATGGGCCCGGGAGCTCAGTCCTTTGTCAGCCCTGTCGTCCTTTTCCGTCAGCCCAGGCCCCGGCGGCCTGATCGACGGCCGCGCGGCGTTTTCGGCGTTCGCCGAATTCGACCGGCCAATTGAGGAACTGCCGATTCGATTCGGCGCCGTCGCCGCGGATCTGGGCTCCGGCGAGGAAGTCTGGATTACCGAAGGCGGCCTCATCGCCGCGCTCAGGGCGTCGAGCGCCATTCCGGTCCTGTTCCACGCCGTCGAACGAAAGGGCCGATGGCTGGTCGACGGCGCCGTCGTTAACCCGACCCCGGTGTCCCTCGCCCGCCATCTCGGCGCGGACGTGGTGATCGCGGTGGATCTGACCGCGGTCCCGAAGGTTCTCGACCGGTTCGATCCGAGGTCGCCCGGCGTTCCCGCAGTCATTGAAAAGCAACCGAGTTCGCCGCCAGCGAATGAGACCCTGACGGAGACGGTCTCGCGTTTCGTCGACGACACGCGGCGCTGGGTGGACGAGCAGCTCGCCCTCGCGAAGGCGCGGCAGCTTTCGCGACCGCAGCTGTTTGAAACAGCCTACGCCGCGGCGGATATCTTCCAGATGCAGCTGTCAAAGGCCCGGCTCGAGCTGGAAAGGCCCGATATCATTCTGAAGCCCGATATGCGCAACGCGACGCCAACCTCGTTCGATCAGGCGGACGAATTCATTGAGGAAGGGCGGCGTACCTTGTTGGCCAATCGCGACGCGATCGAACGCGCCCTCGAAACCGCGAAAGGCGCAGCCTGATGGTTTCGCCATGTCACTGCTCACGTGATTGCGACCCGGCGGGGCAGGACGGGGGACGGCCAGTAGACTAGCGTAGAGGCGGAGAGTTTGGCGCATGCGACGGCGCGCCGCCTTCGACAAGTTCGCCAGGAGACAGACCATGAAAGCGCTTTATGCCTTGTCACGCGCGATAGCCCTTGCTTCGATCGCCACTGCCAGCGTCCTTGCGATCGCGGGCCCAGCCGCCGCGGCTGGCAACGCAGCCGCGGCGGCGAGCAAGGCGCCCCGCACGGTCGACGTTCGCTCCGCCAATGATTTTTCGACCACGCTTGCGAACCTGAAGCAGGCGATCGAACGCCGTAGACTGAATATCTTTGCCGAGATCGACCACGCGAAAGGCGCGATGTCGGTCGGCGAAACCCTTCGCCCGACTACATTGCTGATTTTCGGAAATCCCACGGGCGGCACGCCGTTCATGCGGACCGACCAGCGATACGGCATCGTCCTGCCCCTGAAGGCGCTGGTCTGGGAAGACGGAAATGGCGCCGTGACAGTTTCGGTGATCGACCTCCCGGCCGAGACCGGCGAGGACGTCGCGGCGATGGCGCGGCAGATTGCGGGCGCGCTTGTCTCGATCGCCGAAGAGGCGGCCGCCGCCACTGACGGCTGAGCCGCGGCCAACGACGGCAAGATTGATCGCGCCACGGGGTTGGCGGTACGTTTGATGGCATGGGAAACGTCGTCAGATGAAACTCGCGTACCTCAAGCCAGCGCCGACACTGGCGGAGTTTTTCGGCGACTATTACATTTTCGACGCCCCGTGCGGCGGCTTCCAGCCCCTTTGCGCCGAGCTCGGCAACATCCGCATTGTTCTCAATGGCGGCGGCCGCATCCTCTGGCGGGACGGCCATGCGACGCCATTTTCACCAATGACGGTCGTCGGGCCAACAATGTCCGCCTACGGGATCGACGCCGACCGCGACGCCCGGGCAGTTGGCGTCGGCCTGACTCCGCGTGGCTGGGATGCCCTGTTCGGCTTTTCAGCGGAACGCCTGCGAGACCAGGCCACGGACTTCGGCGCCTGCGTTGCGGCGCCTTTGCGGCGACTGGCCGACGACTGCAGGGAACGCCTTCTAGCCGCTGCAACGGACGGCAATATTGCAGCCTGCCTTGACGAATTCTTCATGCGGGCGCTGGCGCCTCGGCGCGATCGGCTTCGGCCTTTCCCTGTCGCAATCGAAGACTGGCTGCTTTCATCCGATATCGCCGGCATCGACTGCCTCGTCGCCGAGCTCGGCGTTTCGAGGCGACAGACCGACCGCCTTGCGAAGTACTATTTCGGCGCATCGCCGAAGGCGCTGCAGCGAAAGTATAGGACCCTGCATGCGCTGAACCGCCTGACCATTGCGCCGCGAGGAGCCATCCACTGGGCGGATGCATGCGGCGAGCGGTTCTACGACCAGTCGCATTTCATCCGGGAATTCAAGCAATTCGTCGGCGCTACGCCAAGTGAGTACCTCGCGGACAGCGCCGCATTGATGGCGCGGTCCATCCAGTTAAGAGCGCGCGCGACCCACAAGCCGGCGCGGCCGTCTGCCTAGGCGTTCAGCGCCGGTCCAAGGCGATCGAGAATGGCCAATTTATCCAATTCATCCACCACCGGTGATCTAGGATGACCCCAGTTGCCGGTTCAAACCGTCGACCCAAGGGGGAGATAGCGGCAAGGCGCCTCTAGGTGCTGGCGAATACGCACGGACCGAAGGCGACCCAACGCTGCAAAGAGGCTCTCGCGACGTTACCTGACGCAGCGGGGGCCTCTTTCATTGAGCAGGCGCAGTGCATCTTTTGGCCGGGCCTACCGCTCAGAACAGGCCAAGAAATTTGCGCCGCTTTTTCAAAGATTTCAGCTTTCGGTCGGCGTTCGCGGACGCAAATGCCGAATAGTCGAGCGGCGGGCGGTCTGTCCGCCTTTCTGTGGACGCAAGGCCGCGCAACATCGCAGCGACCGGTTCATCGGGAGCAAGATTAAGGCGCGCGCCAAATCGTGCGCCGTCCGCCGCGTGCTGCGCGCCGGGATCGGCGGCGCGACGGCCGCCCGCCTGCCGCCGCTCTTTGGCCGCCAGCTCGCGTTTCAACGCCGTAAACGCCGCTTCCGCCGGCGCAACGTAGTCAGCCGGGAAGGCCGGCTGCGGCGCCGTGGATGCGCGCGAGGGCGCAACGATGTTCTCCACCCCCCGGCCCGTCAGCCGCCGGCTCGTCTTCGCTTCGTAAGCGCTCCAGATCTGTTTCAGTCGTTCGCTCATTCCATCGCCTCCGGGGCGGCGTCCGCCGCTATAGACCGGGCTTGTCGCGCTTCAGTTCCAGCCCGCCGTTCCTGGTGATAACTGCCACGTCAATCGGACCGCCGACGGTTTCGATCGCGTGCATGACCTTTTGCTGAAAACTGTTCAGCTTAATGAGCGACGCCGCCGTCTCGCCAAGCTCGCGCTTCGGCAGCGATCCGATCGCGCGGTAGATCGGCCGCGTATGAACCGCATACTGATAGGCATCGATCGAGCGGAAGAATTCATTCAACGCGGAGCGCATGCTGGTTTCCGAGTAGTCGCGCAACAGCGCCTGACGCTGGGTGTCGCTGAGGTTCGGCGCAGCGTGGACGATATCGCTTGCGATATTCACGGACAATTTCAGCGTTTCGCCATAGATATAGCGACGCTGGTACTCATCCATGCCCGTCAGGAACGTCTTGATCATCCTGTCCTGCGCAAACGGCTGCACGACCGGCCCGCCATCGGCGGTCATGTCGACGCTGCGGTCGTTCTTGCGCTTCAACATGCCGAGGACGACGCCGGACGTGAGGTAAGACCTCATCGCCGGGAACTTCTCCCGCGCCCCGAAGCCCGCGAATACAACGCCGGTGTAGTGTTCGAAGAAGGCGTCGCGCGTCGCGACGAACACCCCGATTTCGCGCAGCCGGTCTCGCGTCTGTTCCGACACGGCAATTGGTCCGTACTCGTTTCGCACTGCGCCGAGCAGACTCTCGATCAGGTGCTCGATCTCGCCGCCATAGCGGCGCCTGATCTGTTCGGGCATTCCCTTCGGAAAGCAATCAAGGTCGCCTCGCGCGCTGTCATCCGGGTACCTCTGATAATCCTGGTGCAGTTGCCCGACGACATATTCGAACACCGATGAAAGGTGCTCCCTGATGCGGCCGCCGCCTGTCTCCTGAAGCCGCTGGACCTGCGCCTCAAAATCCTCGGCGATGATCGTATACGCGACAGCGACCATCTTGAAGAACTCTGTGTCCTGATGGTCCGGGGGGAACAGGTCCGGATTGCCGGAGATGAAATTCATGAAGTCTTCGGCGTAGTCCTGCACCGTGTCGAGCGACTGCCCCCTGATCGCTTCACGATAGAGGGAAATCACCGTCTCCCACGGCGTCGACATGATTTCCGCGTTATTGTAGATCATCACTGCGACGGGCTGGCCCTCGACGAGCGGAAACAGTTTGTCGACGGATTGATAGGTCTTGATCCACTCATGACCGGAAATGGTCACGGCGCTGTCAGCCGCCATTGCGACGGCTTGCCGATTCATCAACACCACTTCGGAAGTCATCCGCCCCTCACTTGTTCCCCGCCGCCGCGGCGCAACCGCGCCGGGCCGCCCCCGCAATCTTGCGCCGCGACCCGGCCCCAGGCGGAGACCCAAGGAGCCGGCCGCCGGCGACGCGTCCGCGGCGATCGACATTCGCCGTTAAGGTTAGCTGGAAAAATGCCCGACGCAAACGGGGCCGACGACACGGGCGGCTGTTTCATCGCTTGTTTACCGTCGGTCGATTTTTCCGAACTTTTTATTCAGATGCCGCAGGTCATGCTCGTGACTGCAACCTCCAAGGGAGCAGACCATGGCCCTGACGCCCGCGACGTGCTTCATTCTCAGCTTTCTGACTCTCATTTCGAGCCTGCTGACGGTCTATGCAATGCAGCATCTGATCGGCTGGGCCGCTGACGCTGCGCGTGGGACGCGCGGGGGCGAGCAGCGTCAGGACGCCTGATCAAGCGCCCGAAGGTCGACGAAACGATCTTTCACCCCCGCGCCGCCAGCTCGGGCGCGTTCAGGCCGCCGCGGCGTCAGCCTTCGGGCGATGATGCCGGGCATAGAGACGGGCCCGCGCCGCAGGCATGACGTTCGCGCGATCGAGATCGCCGTCCGCCCAGGCCGCGACTTTCGGATCCATCACACGGAACCACAGCGGCGGAATGGCCGCGAGCCCATAACAGCCCGGATAGCCGCTTGGCAGCCGCGGCACGTCCGGGAAGTTCCGTAGTGACTGGTAGGGCCGTTGGGCGTTGGCGTGGTGGTCGGAATGGCGCTGCAGGTGAAACAGCATCAAATTTGACACAATGTGGTTCGTATTCCACGAGTGGCGCGGCGCGACAGGCTCATATCGGCCATCGGCGCGTTTTTCGCGCTTCAGGCCGTAATGCTCTACATAATTCGCCTGGGTCAGGGCGTACCAGCCGGTAAAATGGTGGATTGCCAGGAAGGGGATCATTTCAGGCCCGAACGCGGCCACGACCATCGCCGCCACAGCGAGGGTCAGGGCGTAACCCTGCAGAATCTCGTTCTCCGTCGACCAGAAAGCCTTGCCTTTTGCCTCAAGCCGGCGCCGCTCGTGATCCCAGCCGCGCTTCAAGGTCCCGGGCAGCTCACGGCCGGCGAATTCGTAAATCGTTTCGCCCATTCGCGCGCTCGCCGGATCTTCCGGCGTCGACACCCAGACGTGGTGGCCGCGATTATGTTCAATGCAGAAATGGCCATAGCCAATCAGCGCGTTGATGATCTTGGCCATCATCCGGTCTGACTTGCTGTTCTTGTGGCCTAGCTCATGGCCGATCGTCAGCACGTCGCCATGGATGGCGCCAAACCCCCAGGCAAGCGCTGCGATCGACCACCAGGGGAGAGACGCGGTGCCGACAAACCAGCATGCCGACAGGAAACTTAGATAAAACAACGGCACAGCGATATAGAGAAGGCGTCGGTAAAACTGGTCTTCCGCCATCAGCGGCGCGATCTCATCGGGCGGGTTATAGGGGTCCTCGCCAAAGAGCAGGTCAAGCGCAGGCACGAACAGATAAATGTAAAAGAGCGGGAAGAAGGTCGCGATCACTAACCCGCCAGAGGCGAAGTAAAGAGCGGCCGTCACCGGCGCGATCAGGACGAGCGATAGCGACAGGAGCCACAGATATCGCTTGCCATCACGATATTCTATCCGCTCGCCCGACGCCGTATTCGCCGTGAAAACCGTCATCGTCGCCTCGATCCGACATCCGCGCTGCTACACTGGTAAGTGTACTCCAGCACATTGCACTGACAAAGGATGAAACGCCACCCGGCGAATTGCTGCTATTGAACGAGCGCCGCACGGCCGCACCGGCCGCCAAGCAGCTCCACATCCGCTTCGCCAAGGCCAAGGCCGGCCGCCCGCAGCACGCCGCGGATCGCCACATCGAGGCTGTCGCCGACGGCGCGCAAGCTGGACGCCAGCGCCGCTTTCAAGATGTGGGGCAAACCGATGTTTAAGGGCCCCGCGCGAACGTCGAGCTCTGAGTCCGCCACCAGATCGCCGAGCAGGGTCGAAAGAAAGTTCCGTGTGCTCACTGTCTTGACGACGCCCCGTTCGATCTCCTCGGCCGTGAACCGCAAGCGGCGCGGGACCGCGTCGCCAACATGGACGTGCGACCGCGCCATGACCGTGAGCGCCGGCGCATCAATGATCGTCGCCTTTGCAGGGACAGGCGGGCGGCCAAAGTCCGCGAACGCGCTCGGATCGACGTCGCCAAGCCAGGCGTCGACGACTCCAGGGCGAGCGGCGATATCGACGGCGTCAAGCCGGCTCGCCATGAAGCCGCCGCAGGCGACGTCCTCAATAGACGCCTCGGCATAGGCCGCTTGAAAATGCAGGGGCAGTGAAATGGATATGTCCTTGAGGGGCCCCTTTCCGCCGACGACCGCCTGCACCGCGAGGCGCATCTGTGCGGTACGGATCAGTTCCCCGTCTTCACGCACCATGAACCACGCGAAATCTTGCGGCGGTTCGCCGATGACGACCCTCGCGGATACCTCCGCGAGATCGCCCGCGGCGGCGGCAAGGTCAAGCTCAAGCGGCCTACCGGCGCCGATGGTCAGCGCCGCTGCGGCGACTACATCGTATAGGGATAGATTGGCGTCGATAGACAGCGCATAGACGCCGATTGCTTCTCGTCCAGCCGAACCTAGATGGAAGAGCTTGTCGAGCGGCAAGCCGGCCCGGTCGCTCGCCAGTCGCCTCGCAAGGGCATCCGCCGCCCGCGCGCCCGCCGGGTCCGTCGACGCCGCCGAAAGCGCCCGGAGCAAGGCTGGCATGCGGATGTCCGTCTTGAGGAGTTCCTCATAGGTCCCGCCTGCGAAGGCGGCTTCGGTCGCGACAGCGTCGAGAAATCCGAGCAATGATACTTTGCCGGCAACCAGCGCCTCATAGTCCATGACGGACAGCTCGACCGTCGACCCCGTCGCGGCGGACAAGAGCTCGTTTGCGACGCCGCCTTCCAGGCGCGCGAGCCGGGAGCCGACGCTCGCAGCCACCTCCGCCGCGACTCGCGCAGTGGCCGATCGCTCAAGCCATGCCGGCCCGAGCATGTTTTCCGCCAATCGTCGGCTTGCATATTGACCGACCGTGACCCTGACGGCGTTGAAGGGGCGTTCGCCCTCAACGAAACGGTCTTCCGCCAGCGTATCGGCGGCGTCGTCAAATCGACCATGGCGGACCTCGACCTCGACGACGCTGGCCCCGCCGCGCGGTCGGCCCTCTGCGCCGCCGCTTGAGCTCGACATGGTCGACAGGTCAATCCCGTTGGCCTCCAGCGTCGCGAGCGCCGCTGCTTCGGCCCTTTCGATGTCGGCCGCGCCGGAGATGGCGGCGAAGTCGACGGCGTTCTGCAGCGCCCTGTCTTCGTTCCGGACCATGCGCCAGTCGAGAATGATCACCGTCAGAGTAAGGATGATAAACATGGCCGCTGCGCCAATAATCATCACCGTGCCGTCTTCATTGGCGACGAACCGGCGCGGGGCGCGCATTACCGGCCGCCCACGAGAATAGACGCACGCTTCTGGATCAGGCCGGAGGGCGTTGGCAGGTGAGGCCAGATTCGCCAGACCGGCAGCCGGCCCGGCCGGTAGGTAACCGTGACGACAAGCGTGGAACGGCCGGCCCCCGCCAGTTCCACCGCGTATTCGATGCCGGCACGCTCAATGAATGGATACTGTCCGGCTTCGCGGTCGAGGTAGTCTTCGATCAGGCGCAGCCGCTCTTCGTCAGACGCGCCTGCAAGCGCCGTACGGGCCGCATCGGCGGAAATCTGCTGCAGGGAGTGTTCGGCGCTGAAATAGACCCCGTACGAGGCGCAGGCAAACAGGAGGAACAGAAACACCGGCGCGACGAGCGCGAACTCGACGGCGGAAACGCCCCGGGCGCTGGCCCGGAACGCTCCCCACTGTCGCGCAGCAGCAGCAACTGTCGATTGCCGGTTTTTCATTGCGCAACTTTAGCGCGCAATCCGTTTCTTATTCCCTAACGACGCCCAGCGAGGCCGCGATCACCAGCCGCAGGACCGTCCTTCATTCTCCTTTTCAAGCCATTCCATCAGCGGCCTGAAGTAGGCGACGACGGCCTCGCCATCCATACGGGCCGACCCGGTGAACGCTTCCAGCGCTTCCGGCCAGGGCTTTTCCGCGCCCATTTCAAGCATCGCATTGAAACGCTCGCCGACCTCTTTCGATCCGTAGACAGAGCAGCGATGAAGCGGTCCGTCCCAGCCGGACATATCGCAGGCGGCCTTGTGGAACTGGAATTGCAAAATGTGGGCGATGAAATAGCGCGTGTACGAAACGTTCGCCGGGATGTGGTACTTGCTTCCTGGGTCAAAGGCCGAGGAGGGCCGATCGGATGGCGGCGTGACGCCCTGGTACTCTTCGCGCAGGCGCCACCAGGCGTCGTTGTACCCTTGCGGCGCGACTTCTTCGGCAAAGACCTTCCATCGCCACTTGTCCATCAACAGGCCAAAGGGCATGAACGCGATCTTCTCCAGCGCTTGCTGCATCAACAGGCCGATGTCCTTCGACGCATCCGGCGTCGTCTCAAGGAGGCCAATGGTCTTCAGATAGTCGGGCGTGATCGACAACGCCACCATATCGCCAATCGCTTCGTGAAAGCCACCATTCGCGCCGGTCTGGAAAAGGACCGATTTGTCCTGGTACGCACGCTGATAATAGTTGTGGCCAAGTTCGTGGTGGACGGTCAGGAAATCATCGGCGTTCACTTTGGTGCACATCTTGATGCGAATGTCGTCAGCCCAGTCGAGGTCCCACGCAGAGGCGTGGCAGACGACCTCGCGGTCGGCGGGCTTCGTGATCTGCGAGCGCTCCCAGAACGTCTCGGGCAGCGGCGCAAACCCGAGCGACGAAAAAAATGCTTCGCCCGTTTTCACCATTTGCAATGGCGTATAGCCCTTGTCAGTCAGGAGTTGCGTCAGGTCGTATCCCGGGTCGGCGTCTTCCGGCGCGACGAGGTCGTAGATATTGCCCCAGGATTGCGCCCACATATTGCCTAGCAGGTCGGCGCGGATCGGCTTGTCGAGGGGAACCGCGGCATCGCCGTAAACCTCGTTCAATTCGGCGCGGACATGGCAGTGCAGCTGTTCATATAGCGGTTTGACCTGCCCCCAGAGGCGATCGGTCTCTGCGGCGAAGGCGGCGGGCTCCATATCGTACCGGGCGCGCCACATGGAGCCGACGTCTTCGAACCCGAGCTCGCGCGCGCCGTCATTGCCGAGCTCGACCATGGCGGCGTAGTCGTCCTTCATGGTGCGTCCATCCCCATCCGGACGAACGGGCACATCGCGCCATTTCGTCCACATTTCGGCGAGAAGAGCCGGGTTGCGCACCTTGCCCATCATCGCTTCGAGGTCGACGCCTGGCACCGACGTCAGATCGACTTCGGCGCCGGCATCAAGACCGCGCGCCGACCGAAGCGCCGCAGCGATCTCGTCGGCGGGGATCGAAGAGGACGACAGATCGATCGCGCCGGTCGAATAGGTCGAGCCCATGCGCGTTTCGACCTCGGCGAGCGCGGCGGCTGCGCCGGGACGTTCCGGCGCCGGAACATTCAGCCCAAGTTTGATGGCTTCGATCTTCCGGCGCATGACCGGCGGAAGATCAAGGTCGTTGAACCGTTTGGCTTCGTTGGCAAACTGCACGCCCTTTTCAGTGCCCTCAGCGGCGACCTTTGTCTGCAGCCAGTTGCTGTCAAAGGTAATGTTCGTCGCTTGCAGCCACGCCACGCGCGCAGCGTACTCGCCGTATTCGCGCGTCCAATCCTCGACCTTTTTGACGAAGGCGGCTGCGTCCTCGACTGTCGAAGGCTCGGTCGACGCCGCAGTCGACGCCTCGACTTCAGCGGCCGCCGCGTCCGTAGACGGAATGCCAACCTCCGCGCCGCAGGCGGTGAGCGCGGTCAACAGTGTCGTCGCCGACGCGACGGCAAAAAGGCGATTGTTTTTCTGCATTTTTCCACCCGAAACGATTAGCTTGGATGGACACTATCCAAGCGCGAGAGCGCGCGCAAAACGATGGCTGCTAAAATTTTTCCGACAGCCGGATGGCCGCGCGGCAGCCCGCCTGAATGACAGCGCGCATTACGCCATAGCCAGGGGCTTCGGCGGCGCCATTCGCTTCGGCGGTTTCCTTGTGGCCAAGTTCGTCGTCCCGAAAACGGCGCACCGTTTCGGCTAGCGGCTCGCCAGCCGCTTCCAGCTCCTCGGCTTGCGCGGCATAGTGCTGCTCGATGACTTCTTCGACCGCGGAGGTGCACGCCATCGCCGCCTTTTCGCCCATCAGCGCCGTCCCCGCCCCCAGCGCAAAGCCGGCGGCGTTCCAGATCGGCGCGAAAATAGTCGGGCGAGCGCGTCCTTCCGCAACGAGGCGGTCAAACGTGGCGAGGTGGTGTGCTTCGCCCTCTTCCATATGCTTCAAGAGGTCAGACACGCCTTTTTTCGCCGGCAGCGCGTCGAATACAGCTCGCTGGCCGCGATAAATCTGCACCGCGCCATATTCGCCGGCGTGGTCGACCCGGATCATTTCGGCAAGGCGCTTGGCGTTCGGTCCCGGCCGATGGCGACCAAAAAAACCTGACGCCGCGTCGACCGCCCTTGGCGCTTGGGTCCGGCCCGTTTGGTGCTTATCCGTCATGAACGCCCGCTTCCCCGTCGTTTCGAAGTCGCCTTGTCGTCGCGAGCGCTGCGCCGGCGCACAATGCAAACAAGCCCGTCGACGCCAAGAAGTTGTATCCGGCCATTGAAATGTCGAACAGGCGCCATTGCGCGTTCGTGCATTCCGCCACAGGCGTCGCCGAATCTAGCGCCGCGGCAAACTCGCCCACGTCCATTCCGTCGCCAATCATGCTGGCGTCACAACCGAACGCAGGCCAATAGCTGAACTCAACGCCGGTGTGAAAGAACGCGAGGCCGGCGCTCAATGCGTACACAAACGCCGTGGCCCCAACCGCGGCGGTTGCGGCAATGCCGGCCTTTACGAGGCGCGATGCGATCAGGCCGGCCGCGGCCACCCCAGCGGCCGCCCAGTGCGCTTCGCGCTGATCGAGGCAAAGGCCGCATGGCTGATAGCCGAGCGCTTCGAAAATGTGGGCACCGGCCAGCAGCGCGCTGCTCACGACGATGCTCGTCATGAGCGCGAGATCGACCGGGGAGCGTGCGATCGACTGAAATTTCATCGGCATGACCGCTTCAGACATCCCGCGAAGGATAAACGCCTCTGTCTTCGAGGCGACGCGTCAGAATCGCGCGGCGAGCCAGTCCTTCAACAGGGATGCCGCCTCGAGCCCGAAAATCAGGAGCGCCGCCACCCAAAGGCAGCCGAGCACTACGCCAAGACAGGTCAGCACGCCATCACGCTCAATGAATCCGAGTGCGGCGATTGCGACCCCGATGCCCGGCACTGTGTTCGTGCCCGGCAACGGCACCAGGATCGACGCGCAAGGCGCCAACAGCAGCGCTCCAAGGATGCGCGCGCCATGCCGACTTGTGATAGCCGTGATCCTCGGCCGGGCGAACGCTTCGACCCAGCCCACATACTTCTCGCTACGGTCGAGCACGGATTGAAATGCCGCCGCGTCGAATTCCCGTTCGGACAGAAAGCCTGGCAGCCAGGGATGCTTGCGCCCGACGGCGAGCTGGCCTGCAAGCGCCAGCATCGGCAGCGCGACAATCTGGGGGAGCACGTAGACGAAAGGCAGACAACACGGCAAGGCGAGCAGCAGGAGCATCATGCCAAAGGCGCGCTCGTCGAGACGGTCGACCACATCGCCGAGGCGCGCCCGTGATGTCCCACCCATATCCGGTCCAGAAACGGAGTCTGGCGATTCGCCGGCGGCGTTGTCCGAAGGCGCACCGTTTGGCGAAGCAGCGCCCGCGGCGGTGGCCGGCGATGTGACCGCCGCCGTTGCAGCGGCTTCAAGAACGTGGCGCAGGAACGGGATCGCTCGCATCGACGCCGAGCTGGCGCTCCCGTCAGGGGCCTCTCCGTCCGGCCTGAGATTTTCTCGGCGCACGGGCGCGTTCATCTTTCCGTTCCTGACCGCATTGCCGCCGCTCCCCGGTCGATTGCGCATCCGGCGCGGCCATGCACCATTCCACTAAGCGAACGAGGTTACTCAATCGCGACAGCGGCGCGTTCGTCGCGCGCTGCGGTAAGCCAGCTGACCTCGCGCCGCAAGCCGCCTTGAGGCGTCAATCGCCATGGGGGCGAGGTTGTGCGCTTGACCGCAATGCCGCTTTGCGTATTTCTCGACATGATGCCCCGCTGGCGGAATTGGTAGACGCGCCGGACTCAAAATCCGGTTCCGCAAGGAGTGTCCGTTCGACTCGGACGCGGGGCACCATTCTTCACTTGATGTCGGAAATCGCCGGCCGCCGCGTCAACGGCGAGTCGTGACGTTTCTCATTTGGATGTCGAAACAGCCTCAGCCGCACAACACGTTCGCCAACGCATCGCGCTTCCGGTTGTTGAATCGCGCCGTAAACGAAACGGCCGCCTGTTGGGGCGGCCGCTCCTTGAAACCTGCGATCTTTACGTTGCGTCAACCGTGATCAGAAGGAACCGCCGCAAGCCGGGATGATGGAGTCCGGATTGATGTTGTCCCGACGAAGCTTCTTGCGCGCGCGCCGGGAAATCTCCGCGTCTTCGCCATTGTCGAGCGCGGCGTTCGTGGCGTCGTACTGCAATCCCGGCGTAAAATTCTCGCCGGCGATCACCTTTATGAAGGTGCGGTTGATCTCGCGCTGTTCAGCGGAGAAAAACTCGACGGCGCACCCGGTGTTCGCCGCCAGCGTGTTGCCGGCGACAGCCCCGAAAAACCCGGTCGACATCTGGATCGCATCACCGAAATTCTGGGCGATGAAGTTTGAATTGACGATCGCAGACCGAACTTTTTCCGACAGGAAGATGCCGGTGTCATTGCCAACGATCAGGTTCGCAAGGATTTTCACTTCGCCATAGGCGTCCCGGGCGTCAACTTCGATGCCGGGGCCGGAATTGTACTTGATGGTGTTGCGGGTCAGCTGGAGGTCGGCCACCCGTCCCGTCGCCGCGATGCCGGCGCCGTTGCCGATGAGCACGTTGTTGGTCATCGATCCCTGAATAAGGGCGCGATCATAGCTAAGGAACTCAACAGCCTTCCGTGTGCCGATGATTGTGTTGTTGTCGAGGCTTACGTCGCCTGCAAGAACGCGCACGCCTGCGGCAGGGCCGTTCAACAGGCCGCCGCCCGCCGTCGCGCGGGCATGGCTGTAACGCTCGACGCCTGTGCCGCCGGACATGAAGTCCCAGCCGCGGTTTTCTGCGCCAACCGGCCGCGCGTGCCTCGTGATGTAGCCTTCGAGCCTGCGCGCTTCGCTGTTTTCAGGCGTTTCGTCACGAGGCGGACGGGCGATGTGCTCCATCATGTCGGGGCGCAGCTGGCCATAGGCTGCGCGCACCTGAATGTCGGAGTTCACCGGAATAATGGCGCTGTCGCGCATGGCGACCGATCCGCCGGCAACCTTGATGCATGGCTCCGATGACCGCGTGTGGTCGAATTCGAAGATCATGCGCTCAATGCTGACGCGCGCGACCGATGACGGCGGCGCTATGGTCAGGCATGGCGCGGCGGCGTTTGATCGGATGATTGGCTCGCGGCCATAGTCGCCAAGCGCGCCGACGATCGCCACTGGCTTGGTGACGTTGATGTTTTCATTGTAGATCCCGCCGCGCACGAGGATCGTGCCCCCCGGGGCCACGAGGCCCATGGCCTGGGAAATCGTCGTGACCTGGCTTCCAGGCGTCTGGCTGACGATCACCTGGGGCTGCAACTGGTTCTCCGCTGGCTTCGCCGGATCCGTGGCCGGCTTCGTCGTGATGCCGCCCGGAATATCAAACCCGCCGATTTTTCCCGGACCAGCGGCGGCGGCTGTCGCCAGCATGGCGATCGCCGACGAGGCCGCGAGGCCGCGCAGGAACGCCGACTTGGTACGGGCGGTTGTCATGTTCGCGCTCATCGTTGCCTGTCTCCCCACTCTCACTCGCCGACGCTGCGTGGGCTCTCGAACTCGAGGAGCTCAAGCGCCTTGCGCGCGGGCTCATAGCCAAGCTGCCCCGCCTTGGCGAAATGCAACGCCGCGTTCGCCTTGTTGGGCGAGACGGCGTTCAATCCAGTCGTGCCGTCGCGATACACGACGCCAAGCGCATAGTGCGCTTCGGCGACGTTCCTCGAGGCGGCGCGGCGCAACCAGTCGACGGCAATCGCGCCGTCCTTCTGAACGCCAATCCCTCTCAGGTGCATGATCCCATAGGTGTACTGAGCGATCTCGTTGTCCGCCCGGCCGGCGGCCTGCGCGACGAGCTCAACCGTATCCTTTGCCGACAGAACGCCGATCTCGACATTGCGCTTTTCTTCGGCGGTCATCTCACGGTCGTCGCGAACCTGCGCGTACTGGAACCGACGAACCGCTTCGCGGGTCTGCGGACCCATCTTGTTGTCGACGGCCCCGAAGTAAAACCCAAGCGCGCGGAGCGAGTGCTGCAGCACCGCCACGTCGATATCGTAAACCTCCTGCAACGCGTCCTGCAGCTTCAGCGCTTCGAGCTCCGCTTTCAGCCGCTTCAACTCCGCCATCTGGCGGGTGTCGCCGGTGTGCTCCTCCGGCAGCGGCGGCTGCCAGTTCACCGCGCGTTCTTCCGCGGCGGCGATCTGGCGCTCGTCGATCAGGCCGCCATCGCGCATCGCCTGCAGCGCAAGGGTCGCATCGTCGACGCCGCGCTTGGAAGCGACAGTATAGAGCTCATAGGCGCGCCCATTGTCCTTGCGGACGCCCGCCCCGCGCTGAAACATCCGGGCGACGACGAATACGTCGCGCGGACGTCCGCGTTCGAACGTGTCGGTGACAAGGCGCTCGGCCTTGGCGACTTCGGCGTCAGTCATCTTGGCGCGGATCGCCGGCAACCTGTCCTGCGCTTCGATCTGGGCGTTGCGTTCGTACGCGGTCGGGGTCTTCAGGACCTCGTTGAAATCGTGGGTCGACGCCAGAATGTACCATTTCAGCGCCTGCACATAGTCAGCACGCGTCTTTTTCTCCGCCTCGACGCCCGCGCCATCGGCATTGACGATCGCGCGGCCGGAATAATAGTCGCCAAGCGCCTTCATGGAGCGCACGTCGCCAGCAACGGCATAACGCTCCCACAGGTCGAGGGCGAGATCCTCCTCCCCGCGCTTGAACGCCTCAAGGCCCATCTCGTATTCGGCGTGCGCGGCGCCCGCGATCGCAAACGACGACACAGCGACCAAAGCGCCTGCGGCGGCGCCCCGCATCAGGCGGCGCGCGTCTCCAAAAAAGGTCTTGTTGTTCATAACCCCTCACACCCCTCGGTCGTCGACCCAGCGCGCCTCGCCTCCCCGGCGACGTCGCAGCTAATCACGTCATCGCGAACGCGGCTAGGCTAACCTTTACATGACCGGGTAGCAATCCGCAGGTCAAAGCCGTCAAGCAAAGGGGTGCGCGGCCGGGAAACCGCTGTTTTCTAACCCCGCGTGACCTGAAAGACGCAGCAATCGCCCTCGTCGGCGAGACGCTCAACGGCGTGCCCAGCTTCGCTGCAGAAATGGGGGATGTCGACGGCCGCGATCGGGTCGTCCGCTAACACCTCGATCATGTCGCCAGGCGACAAACGACGCAGGGCGGCCTCCGCCCTTAGGACGGGCATCGGGCACCGAAGGCCGCGCACGTCGAGGCGCCGTGTCGCCAATTCTTCTCGGTCGGTCATCTTGGGTCCCTGCACTCCCGGCCGAGGATGGCGACTAGCCTGACCCACGCGCAAGCCGGAGGTCCCAAAAAAGATGGCCCCCGTCAGCCGAAGCCGACGAGGGCGTCTCCTCCCTTGTTCTTCGCGCGATTAGAAGTCGAGCTGAAGCTCAACCCCAATGCGCCGTCCGACCGTCAGCGGCGAGAACGTGCCGGCCCCGATCGACGTCGGCAGCTGGGTGTCACCGCCGAAATTGTTTTCATTGAGCAGGTTCTTTCCGTAGACGCGGAAGGTCACGCCATCGCCGAAGGGCGACACCTCCACGCCGGCGTCGATAATGTCGACTTCGTTGAGGACGCCAAGGTTGTTGTCCGTGTAGAAGTTGGCGTCACGGTGCGCATAGTTGAACCGCGCGTTGATGGACCCGTCGCGGCCGAACGGCAGCGAGTAAACGAACCCGGCCCCGTAAGAGAACGGCGACAGGCGCGGAATCTCAAGCAGAAGGTCGGCGCCGTCGACAACGCCAGGGCTCGCGTTCGGGTTCGGCGACCCGATGTCGAACAGGACGCTCTGGTACTTGCCGTCCACAAAGCCAAGGAAGCCCGTGAAAACGAGATTGTCGGTCACCGCGACCAGGGTGTCGATTTCGATGCCCCAGATGGTCGCATCGGCCGAGTTGACGATCGTTTGAACGACCCCTGCCGTGGGGTCGGCAAGATTAATCTCGCGCTGCATGTTGCTGATGTCGTTCACGAAGATCGCGGCGTTGATCGTCGCCTTCCCGTCGCCGGGCTGGGTCTTGAAGCCGATTTCGTAGGCATTGACGAGTTCCTCGTCGAACGGACCCGGCAGGAAGAGGGGGTCGAACGCCGGGTTCGGCACCGGCCCGCCTGGCGTCGGCAGGGTCGGCAGGCCGCTCGATGACGTGTTCCGGAAGTTGTAGCCGCCAGAACGCACGCCCTGGGTCCAGTGGGCGTAGACATTCGTGAAGTCGTTGGCCGCCCAGGTCAGGCCGACTTTCGGCGTGAAGTTCGTCCAGCTCTCGCTGTCAGAGAAGTCGAACGGGCAGGTGCCGGTCGTCACTTCGCAGGGCACGGAGCCGGTCGCCAGATTGAGGAAGAGGTTGGCGATGTCCGCGGTCTTTTCCTCGCGGGTCCAACGGCCGCCGAACGTGAAGGTCAGGGAATCGGAAATCTCGTAGTCGAAATTGCCGAAGATGCCGAGGACGTCGTGATCCTGCTGGCCGCCGCCAAACTGGTTGCGCGCGCCGCCTAACAGGAAGCGCTTTTCGTCGTACTTCACGTCCTGCGTGAAGTAGAAGACGCCAACCGTCGCATCGAGCGCATCGAAGAACCGGCCCGCATAGCGCAACTCGTTCGAAAGCTGGCGCTGGTCGAGGGCCGCGTCCGAATGGAACAGGAAGAGCGGCGTTGCGTCGATATCCCCGCGCGTGAACGATTCATAATCGCGCCAGGAGAAGATGTTCGTGATCGTGCCGTCGCCAAACGGAACGTCCCAATTCGCCTCGGCGATTACCTGCATCCAGTCATTGTCGGTGATGCCAGGCTCGTCGATCGAGAAGTCGAATGAATCTCGCGGCGCGGAATAGAACGGGTTGGTCTGTCCAAGGCCGTTCGTGTGGTTCTGCGCCGACGCGCCGTCCCCATCGACCTGTCCGTACTCGAACTTAACGTTCAGGCTGAACGTGTCGGAGGCCTTCAACAGGAACGATGGACGGATGATCAGCGTTTCCTGCTTGCCATGGTTCACGACCTCGCCGGTGCGGGCGTTCTGCGTTATCAGCGGGATCGCCGGGGCGACTGTCGGTATCCCGCCAAATACCGCATTGGCGGCGGCGGCGGCGCTGGCGTCGCCAGTGTAGCGGTTCTGCCAGCCGTCATCGTCGTTCCAGTAAACCGCGATCTTTGCGTTGAGCACGTCACGGATAATCGGGCCGCCGACGGATCCCATCGTGTAATAGTTGAGGCCGCTGCCCCGGAAACCGCTGTCGGCGGCGAACTTGAATGACGCCTCGAATTCGTCCGGCGCGTCCTTTGTGTTGATGACGACCGCGCCGCCGGTGACGTTTCGTCCGAAAAGAATGCCCTGCGGACCGCGCAGCACTTCGATCGATTCAATGTCGAACGTGTTGAACAGAACGCCCGAATTGACGCCGTAGTACATGCCGTCGACGAAGACGCCAACCGTCGGATCAATTGACGGAATCGACGAATTGACGCCGATGCCGCGCACCGAGAAGTTCGCCGTGCCGGGAGTTGTGCCGATGTCGTCGAACTGGGTGTTCGGGATGGTATAGGTAAGGTCCTGAAGATCCCGGAACTGGAGGGCGTCGAGGCGCTCGTCGCCAAATGCCGTCACCGCGATCGGCACGTCCTGCACGTTTTCCGCATTCGCCTTCTTTGTCGCTGTAACGACGATATTGTCGCGCAAAGCTTCGACAGCCGTCTGCGCGCTTGCCGGCGAGGCCAAGGCGATCGTTGCAACGGCGCACGAGGCCGTCGCCAAAAGGCGATTCTTCATGTTGCATCCTCCCTGCGGCGGGCGGCCCGATGTTCCGCTCACCTTATTGTGACGGAAATATGCACGAGGTGCCGTGCGCTCGTCAGGGGCTAATCGATCGCCTCGGCTCAAAGGATCGCTTCGTTGCAATATAGCAACAACAAGCAAACGTTATTTGGACAGTCGTCCTAATTCAGTATCGGGACGATAGCCACTTTGGCCGCGAGCGGAGGATTTCGCCTTTAGCTGCGCCGCAGCATGTCGGCTGCGTCCTGAATGTTGAACGGGAAGACGATCGTGTTTGTTCGGTCCCCGGCGATTTCCTGCAGAGAGTTGAGATATCTGAGCTCCATTGCGCCTTTCGAGGACGCGAGAATTTCAGCCGCCTCGGCGAGTTTCGTGGCGGCCTGTTGTTCGCCGTCGGCGAGGATGACCTTGGCGCGCCGTTCTCGTTCCGCCTCGGCCTGCTTCGCGATTGCCCGGATCATCGAGGGGTCGACGTCGACATGCTTGATCTCGACGTTCGAGACCTTGATGCCCCACGACTCTGTCTGCTGATCGAGAATCTCCTGGATGTCCTTGTTGAGCTTGTCTCGCTCTTGCAGCATTTCATCGAGATCGTGCTTGCCGAGGACCGACCGCAGGGTCGTCTGGGCAAGCTGGCTGGTCGCGGCCATGTAGTTCTCGACCTGTACGACGGCGCGCACCGCGTCCACGACGCGGTAGTAGATGACGGCGTTGACCTTCACCGAGACGTTGTCGCGCGAGATCACGTCCTGTGTCGGGACGTCATGAACGAACGTCCGCATGTCGACCTTGCGCATTTGCTGGATGACCGGGATCAGGATCACGATGCCAGGGCCCGCCGAGCGGCGGCCGACGCGGCCGAGGGTGAATATGACCGCGCGTTCGTATTCCCGCAGGATCTTGATGACGGCTGTGATCAGGAAAAACCCGATCGCGATCAGAAATCCAAAAATGCTGATGCCCGACATGTTGGCCTCCGGTTCGCCGCAGGACGCGGCTAATTGTGGTTTGGTCGATAGATCAAGATTTGCGCACGGCGACGGTCAACCCGGACATCCCCGTGATGACGACCCTGTCGCCCGGTTTCAGATTGTCGGTCGACGTCGCGCGCCAGATCTCGCCGCCGACATCGACGCGCCCAAAGGTGGATTGGCTACGCCATTCCGACACGACCGCTTCGCCATCGCCAAGCGAGGCGCCGATACGGTGGACGGTCTCGCCGCGCAGGAAAATCAATCCGAGTAGCTTGGCGATGACGACGAGGCCAAAACCTGCCGCGAGCGACCAAGCAATGACCGCGGCAGGTGCGCCGAGCAAGGTTTCGATGACGCCCATCTGCCGCCTGGATCCTTTCAGGCTTCGCTCGGGGCGAGGCTGGCGAGCAGGCCGCCCGCCTTTATCTGGCGGACCACCAACACCAGGCCGTCGACTTCAAGCACCCGGACGCGATCCCCCCGCTGTAGCGGCTTGTCCGACCGGGCGCGCCAGCGTTCGCCCTCGACGATGACCCAGCCTTCCTTGCCGTCCCAATGGTCAACGACGCCTTCTCGGCGGCGGATGGCTTCGGCTCCGATGAGGGGGCCGTGGCTGCGCGAGCCGATAACCGCAAAGAGCACTAGCCCCAGAAGCGCGCCGACGGTCACAAGGATCGTCGCGATTACGGATACGGAGATTTCAAAGCCGGCCGGGAACACGACGAACAGGCCGCCTGCAAACGTCAGCAGGCCGACCAACCCCGCAACGCCGAATGTCGGAGTATACGCCTCAAGCACCATTAGAACGACGCCAAGGCCGATTAGCGCGACGCCGAGCCAGTTGAACGGCAGCACCTGAAACGCATAGAGCCCGCCAAAGAGGCAAAGGACGCCGAGGGCGCCGGGGAAAATCGACCCGGGGTTCCACATTTCGATTGTGATGCCGGTAATCGCGAGCGACATCAGGATGGCCGCGACGTTCGGATTGGCTATGAACCCGAGTATCCTTTCCAGCATCGTGGGCTCGACGCGGGCGAGGCGGAGATTGACGGTACTGAGCGTGCGGTCGCCGGCAACTGTCGACACAGACTTTCCGTCAATCTGGCTCAACAGATCGTCCAAGTCATCGGCGATCAGGTCGACTACGCCAAGCGACAGCGCCTCATTGTGCGTAACCGATACGCCTTCGCGCACGGCGCGTTCGGCCCAGTCGGCGTTCCGGCCGCGCTCCTCGGCAAGCGCCCGGATGTAGGCGACGCTGTCATTGATAATTTTTGCGCGCATGGAGGCGTCGCTGCTCGGCGCTATTGAGGGAGACGAGCGTTCTTCGCCGGCCGGGTCGTTGCGATTGGTCGCCGGCGCAATTTCCCGCACCAGCTCTTCTGCGCGGCGAGCGAACTCGCCGCTCGGCCGATCGGTCTCGCCAGCGCCGTTGCGGTCCGCCGCCCCTCGTTCGCGACCGGCTGCATCCGGTCCCGATGCTTGGGCGTCGTTGTCTGGAGCGGCGGCGTCAGGCGGGGCAGCGGATTCTGGCGCCGCAGCCGGCGTTTCGTCGGGAACCGGCGTTTCGTTTTCGAACGGGTTTTCCCGCGCCGGCCCACCGCCGAGCTCCACCGGCGTGGCGGCGCCAGTGTTCGTGTAGGGCGACATCGCGGCCACGTGCGAGGCGTACATGATGTAAAGGCCGGCGCTGGCGGACCGCGCGCCTTGGGGCGACACAAAGGTCGCGACGGGCGTTTCCGACGCGAGGATCGCCTTGACGATGGTCTTCATGGAATCGACGAGCCCGCCGGGCGTGTCGACTTCAATTACGATGAGTTCCGCGTCCGCGGCGTCAGCGTTGCGGATTTCCCGTTCGAGATACTGTGCGCTCGCCGGCGTTACGGGGCCATTCAGGGAGAGGATTACGCCATCCCGGGCGGGCGCCGTGAACGCCAGACTTCGGGTCTGGTCCTGGGCGACCGCCGCCGCGGTCATGACGGCAGATACCAGCAACAGGGCCATCGACCAAAGGCGCAAGGGCGAAACCCGTCTTTGTCTGGATACAGTCTTCACGTCGCCGGCCATACGCTCCCACCCCCGAACCCGCATAGCGTGAATGTATGCCAACCTTGCGACGTTTCAATTGCGCGTGAACAGTGCGTCGGTCGGCGCACGCCTCAATAGTCGGCGATGGTGACGGGATAGCCCGCGATTTCGAGCTCTGTAAGGATCCGTTTCAGGTGATCCCGCCCCTCGGTGTCGATGGTGACGTCCATGCAGGTCATTTTCGCCGGCAGGTCGGAATAGACCCGGTGGTGGCCGACGTCGATCACATTGCCATCGGCGGCGGCGATGATGCTAGCGACCCGAACGAGCTGTCCGGGAACGTCCAGCAACTCCACCCTCAGGCGGGCCAGGCGGCCCGACCGAGCAAGATCGCGCATCAGGATCATTGACAACAGGCGCTGGTCGATGTTGCCGCCGCACAGGACAAGCCCGACGCTGCGCCCGGCAAACTGTTCACGATCGCTCAGGATCGCGGCGAGCCCGGCGGCGCCCGCGCCCTCGACGAGCACCTTCTGCGCATTCATCAGTAGACTGAGGGATCGCTCGAGCGAAGGCTCGTCAACCTGTATCAGGCGGTCTACATGCTGGCGGACGATCTGCGCCGTCAGTTCACCGACATTCCGGACCGCGATGCCCTCCGCGAGCGTGTCCCCGCCGACGGGCCGGTCGCCGCCGTCGAGCGCGTTCGCCATTGAAGGAAATAGCGACGCCTCGACGCCAATGACTTCAATCGTCTCGCGCGATGCGCCCCTGACGGCCAGCGCAATCCCGGAAACGAGACCGCCGCCGCCAACCGGCGCAATGATCGCGTCGAGGCCGCCGCCGGCCGCTGCGATGTCCTCAAGCATCTCAAGGCCGATGACGCCCTGGCCGGCGATCACGGCGGCATCATCAAATGGATGGACGAATGTCGCGCCGGTCCGCGCGCAGATGGCAGCGGCGGCGTCCGCAGCGTCGTCATAGACCGCGCCGATCAATTCAACTTTGGCCCCAAGATCGCGCGTCGCCCGCACCTTAACCTCAGGCGTCGTCTTCGGCATGACGATTGTCGCCGCGACGCCGAGCTTGCTGGCGTGGTGAGCGAGCCCCTGGGCGTGATTGCCGGCCGATGCCGCCACGACGCCTGCCGATCGTTCGGCCGCGGTCAGGGTCAAGAGCTTGTTAAGGGCGCCGCGTTCCTTGAACGCCCCGGTGAAGTGCAGGTTTTCGAGCTTCAACCAGATATCAGCGCCAGTGAGCTGGGACAGCTTCTCCGACCGTATGAGAGGCGGTCGCATGATGCGCCCGGCCGTGCGATCGCGGGCGGCGATAACGTCTTCATAGGTGGGCAAGGTACCGGGTCTAGCGGACATGCATTTGTCCTGTCCGCGATTTTGCACTGCGTCAAGGCTACCGCGCCCCGGTTGACGTGCGGATCGGCGGGCCTCAATTCGAGAACATGTACAAGCCGCGTCAGGATTTCCGATCGCTTGGCGATGCTGCAGGCGCGCCATTCTTCGACGTTGTCACGCCGGCGAGCTTCCCGGCTTCGGTCCTCCGCTATCGGAATGACGCCGCGGCGGCGAGCGTCGGGCTGGACAACCTGTCGAATGACGCGTGGATCGCGCATTTCGCGAGATTTGAGCCGCTGCCCGGCAACATCCAAGCCCCGCTGGCGATCCGCTATCACGGCCACCAGTTTCGCGCCTACAACCCGGATATAGGCGACGGCCGCGGGTTCTTGTTCGCTCAGGTCGAAGACGACCGCGGCCGGCTCCTCGATCTCGCAACGAAGGGGTCTGGCCGGACGCCTTACTCGCGGTCAGGGGACGGTCGGCTGACCCTCAAAGGCGCCGTCAGGGAGGTGCTCGCGACCGAGATGCTCGAGGCGCTCGGCGTCAACACCTCGAAATCGTTCAGCGTCATTGAAACGGGCGAGGCGCTTGAGCGCCAGGACGAGCCCTCGCCGACGCGTTCGGCGGTCCTCGTTCGCCTCGGGCACAGTCATGTAAGGTTCGGAGCGTTTCAACGCCTCGCCTTTGAGGAGAACGCCAAAGCAGTCGACGCCCTTTGCGGCTACTGCATCGATCATTTCTATCCGGAACTTTCAGGCATTGAAGATGGCGGCGCCCGCATTTCCGCGTTTTTCGCCAGGATTGTCGAACGCACCGCGGCTCTGGCCGCGCAATGGATGGCCGCCGGCTTCGTTCATGGCGTGCTGAACACGGACAACATGAACGTGACTGGGGAGAGCTTTGACTACGGGCCCTGGCGATTCCTGCCGACCGTCGATTTCGGGTTCACCGCCGCCTATTTCGACCACACCGGCCTCTATGCCTATGGCCGCCAGCCGGACGCGGCGGCATGGAACCTTTCGCGGCTAGGCGGCGCCCTCAGCCTTGTCGCGCCGGAAGACAAACTAAATGACGCGATGCGGACGTTTGCGCCGACGCTCGAAACAGGGATGGCCGACGCTTTCGCTCGTCGGCTTGGCGTTGCGTCGATCGGCGACGACCCGAAGGCGGGGTTTGAGAATGCGACCGCCCTATTGACCTGGATGCAGATGGCGGAGGCGCCGTTTCAGCAGGTGTTTCATGACTGGTTTTGCGGCGTCGCGTCGGCGCACAGGCGACGGAACAGCCCTCTTCGCGCGCTTTACGACGGCCCGAACTTCACCTCTATCCGCTCGATCCTCGAAGCAGCTGCGCCGGATCGGCCGGACCGCCTTGAAGCGGACTATTTTGACCGACCTTCGCCCTGCGACATGTTGATTGATGACGTGGAGGCGATCTGGTCGAAGATCGCCGACGCTGACGACTGGGGGGCATTTGAGGCGAAACTTGCAAATATCCGCGCCATGAAAGCGGCGCTTGATATCGCACGCTAGGCGCCGTCGACAATCTGTCGCCACACCTCGACGACGCGTCGACGCGTTCTTTCGATCGAGCCGCCGGTCTCGATCACATAGTCCGCCTTCGCTCTTTTTTCACCGTCGGGCGTCTGTTTCGCTAGAATAGCCAGGAACTTTCCTTCCGTCATGTCGGGTCGCGACAACACCCGTTCGCGCTGGACGTCCGGCGGCGCGGAAACAACGACGATCTTGTCAAAGGCCGTGGCGGCCCCGGTTTCAAACAAAAGCGGGGTATCGAGGACAATCGCTGGGGCGCCGGCCGCAGAGGCGGATTCAATTGCCTGGAGACGGTCAGCTGCGACAAGCGGGTGAACAATCTCTTCAAGCGCCTTTAGTTCGGTTGCATCGTCCAACACAAGTTCGGACAGCCGGCGGCGGTCAACCGCACCGTTGACGACCGATGTCGGGAAGCGTTTCTCTATCGCTGGCGTCGCGGCTCCGCCCTCCGCATAGAGACGATGAACGGCTTCGTCTGCGTTCCATGTTGCCGCGCCAAGGTCAGCGAACATCCGGGTGACCGTGGTCTTTCCCATCCCGATCGATCCCGTGAGCCCGACAAGTTTCATTGGCGCCCCTTTCCGGCGAGACTCTCTTCGCAAATCCGCCGAGCGAGCGCGATGTCAGGATCTTTCGCGCCAGACCAGCGTTCAAAGCCCGGCGCCGCCTGCCTTATCAGCATTTCAAGGCCGTCGACGCCGATGAGCCCGTGCGCCCTGGCGGCGGCGAGGAATGGGGTTTCAAGCGGTGAATAAACGATATCGACGGCCGCCGCCTCTACTCCGTCAAAGCGGATAAATGGTTCGTCTGTGAACGGTGTAATAGCTGATTTCATGCCGATGCTCGTGGTATTGACGATCAATCCCGAGGTGGACGCTTCGGCGTGGCGCGCTGCCCACGGGGCGACATCGACGTCGAACGCCATCGCAAGCTCTTCGGCTCGCGCGGTCGTTCGGTTCACAACCACGACATCCTTGACGTTCAGCATGTGCTTTAATGCAAAGACAATCGCGCGCGCGGCGCCGCCCGCGCCAAGTACAAGCGCGCGGCGCGGCGCAATCGCGAGGCCGGCGGCGCGGCAACTTTCAGCAAAACCAACAGCGTCTGAATTATCCGCATGGATATCGTCATCGGCGAACGTCAGCATGTTCGCCGCGCCAATGCTGGCCGCTGTCTGGCTGGCGACGCCGGCGAGAGCGAGGGCGCGTTCCTTGAATGGGATTGTGACGTTGACGCCAGCATAACCAGCTTGGCGCAGCCGCTCGATCAGACGCTCGAACCCGCCGTCCGCGACGCCAGGATCATGTTGATCGTAACGATAATCGACGCCTTTGTCCGTGGCCCACGCCGAATGGATCGCCGGGGACAGGGAATGGGCGACGGGCGATCCGATGACTGCGGCAAGGCGAGGCTCGCTCATCAGTACGCCAGCTCGCCTTCGGCCCTCAGGAAGCCAATCAGCGGGAGAAGATTGAGGCCAAGCACGGTGAAGTAATCGCCGTCGATACGTTCAAGCAGACGGGCGCCAAGCCCCTCTATCTGGTAGGCGCCGACGCTTGTAAGGATTTCCTCGCCAGCTTCCGCCAGGTACGCCGCCACGTCGTTCGCCGAGAGACTGCGCATTTTCAACGACACCATGCCAGTTTCCTCAAAGGCGATCTGCCCGTCTCGTACCGCAACAACCGCATTGATCAGTCGGTGAGTGCGTCCCTGCATCGCCAGCAGTCGTTCGCCGGCTTCCGTCATGCTTGACGGCTTTTCAAAGGCGGCGCCTTCGAACTCCAGCACCTGGTCAGCGCCGATCACGAGGACGCCCTTTTCCGGATTCACGCTCATTGCCTTTTTGCGGGCGAGAATGCCCGGCAGGGCGTCGACCGGCGCATGTTCATCGAGCAGGCGCTTGATGATTGCAGTTTCGTCTACGTCCGGACGGGCGACCGTGAACGAGACGCCCGCAGCCGAAAGAAGCTTGGCGCGGATGGCGCTGCTGGATGCGAGGGTGATCGACATTGTTCCTGGCGGCCTCAAAGCCCGTTTGTCGGTTCGCTGGAGTTTCGCCGGGCCGACAGCTTTGTCAGGATGGCCGCAGCTGTTTCTTCGACAGAGCGGCGGGTGACGTCGATCGTCGGCCAGCGGTGCCGGGCGAAAAATCGCTTAGCTGCGAGCATCTCCTTGCGCACTTCCTCAAGGTCGGAATAGGCGTCCGCTGCGCCATCCACGTTCAGGTTCGAAAGCCGGCTTTCCCGGATCTGGGCGAGCCTGTCGGGGCTTGCGACAAGACCGATAACGAGTGGCCGTTTGAGGCGTTTCAGTTCCTCAGGCGGGTCGCGCCCTGGCACGAGGGGCACATTCGCGGCCTTCACCCCCCGGTTCGCAAGGTACATGCAGGTTGGCGTTTTCGAGGTTCGGCTGACGCCCACAAGGACAACGTCAGCTGGCTCAAGATCCCAGACCATCTGACCGTCATCGTGCGCCATCGTGAAATCCAGAGCGCCTATTCGGTCGAAGTAGCGCTGGTTGAGCGCATGCTGCCCGCCTGTTTCATGGGACTGTTCGAGCCCCAGGTACTGTTCAAAAGCCCTCACGAAAGGATCGAGCACCGGCACCGCAGGCGCCTGCAGTTCCGCGCACCTGACTTCGAGCAGCCGCCTCAGCTCCTCGTTCGCTATTGTATAGAGGACAAGCCCGGGCGCCGCCTCGATCTCGGCGAGCACCTTGCGCAACTGTTTCTCGGTTCGAACGAGCGCATAGATGTGCTCGAACGGGCGAGCCTGGGCGAACTGCGCCGTGACCGCCTTCAGGACGGCGTTCAGCGTCTCGCCCGTGGAATCCGACACAAGATGAACATGGAAGAAACTCGCGGTCGGGTTCTTTGCGTCGGCGGAGACTGTTTCCATGGTTTCCCCAGGATTCCTGACCTGGGTGATATGCCCGTTTTCCAGAGTGCCTGTGAAGACCGGTCATACCGCACTTTCGTTCACCTCGCGTTCACGAACGGCTGTCGTCAACGAAAAACGCCGTAGAGTCTTGCCTGAAGTATGACCATGGGGAAGCCTGCGGACGCGCCATGAGCCGCCCCCGCGCGTCGGTTCGGGGAAAAATCGGAGAACGAGTCCTTGATCTATTGATTATCAATACCCTGGCGTGGATCCGTTCGCTCTGCGTTCACCGCGCAAACTCAGTGAGCAATGCCGGGAAGGAGACGGGAAAAATAGCCGCTGGCTCGAATTCCGGGTTTTCCCGGATTTCCAACGGGTATTATACCAGCGACTTCTGCGAGATTATTGAATTGAAAGAGAGCTGATGGCTGGCGACGATACCTTGTTCATCCGGACCCTGAAGGGCGAAGCATCCTCGCCGCCGCCGATCTGGTTCATGCGCCAGGCGGGCCGTTACCTGCCTGAATATCGCGCGACGCGCGCTGAAGCCGGTTCGTTCCTGGACCTCTGCTACAACTCCAAGCTTGCGGCCGAAGTGACCTTCCAGCCGATCCGGCGGTATGCCCTTGATGCAGCAATTCTTTTTGCAGATATCCTGCTCATACCACAGGCCCTTGGACAGCACGTTGCTTTCGAACAGGGCGAGGGGCCGAAATTGTCGCCGCCTCTCGATGCTGGAGGCTTGGAGAGACTCTCCAGCGCCGACATACACAAGACGCTTGGGCCGATCTACGAGACGGTGCGCCTGCTCCGGGCGGGACTTCCGAGCGAGGTGCCGCTCATCGGTTTCGCCGGCGCCCCCTGGACCGTGGCGACCTACATGATGGCTGGCGGGTCGATGAAGGACCCAGCAAGCCTGCGCCACCGGTTCTATGACGACCGCGCGTTCGTGACCCGCTTGATCGACACGCTTGTTGACGCAACGACGGCTTATCTTATCCGGCAGATCGATGCGGGCGCGCAGGCGATCCAGCTCTTCGACACCTGGGCCGGCGGGCTGCCGGAGGATGTTCTTGACGCGGTGTGCCTCGAGCCGGCTGCGAGGATTGCTGAGAGATTAAAGGGGCATTCACCTGAAACCCCGATCATTTTGTTTCCAAAGGGCGTCGGTCCAGCGCTGAAAAAGTTTGCCTCGCTTGGCGATTGCGATGCGGTGGGCATCGACTTCGCAACTCCCTGGGACTGGGCGCGGGAAACAATTTCGCCGCTTGCGACCGTTCAGGGAGGACTGGATCCCTTACTGGTCGTCGCAGGCGGGGAGCCCATGATCGCTGCCGCACGGCGCTTGAAGGAAACCTTCGACGGCGTACCGTATGTGTTCAACCTTGGGCACGGCTTCACGCCCGAAACGCCGCCGGAACACGTTTCATCCCTGATCGACGCCATTCGTAGCGCATGAACGGCAAACCCCGATGCAGGATTTTCTCGCCGGCGCTTACCCCTATCTGAAAAGCCTTCACGTGATCGCCGTCATCGCGTGGTTCGCCGGAATGATGTATCTGCCGCGGCTCTTTATCTACCACCATCAGTCGATCGCCGGCGGCGAGGCTGAAGGCTACTTTGTAGCTATGGAACGGCGGCTGATGAAAGGGATCATGAACCCGTCAATCGCGGCGGTCTGGCTTCTGGCGCTCATGATGCTCTGGGCGAATCCCGGCCTGCTGAAAGCGGGTTGGTTTCACCTGAAATTGCCGCTGGTCGCCGGGATCAGCGCGATCCACGGCTTTTACGCGATCGCGCAGAAGCGGTTTGCGAACGGCGAGAGGGTCCGGTCAGAAAAATTCTGGCGGATTATCAATGAGCTCCCTTTCGTTATGCTCATTGCGGTGGTCGTTCTGGCGCTTGCAAAGCCCTTCTGAAGCTGACGGATTGACGCCGCCCGGCAGCAGACTATATCTGAAGCGTCTAAACCCGGCTGGCGGTGCGTAAAGCTGCCATCGCCGCCACTCTAATAAACCCTCAAAACTCTTGTCCGTATCGTCGCGACCACTGCGCGAGCGCTCCGGAAAAACGGAATCCCCGATGGACCTCAGCAAGATGACGCTCGACGAGCTGAAGGAGAAGACTCCGGCGGAGCTTCTCGAATTCGCCGAGACGCTCGAAGTCGAGAACGCCTCGACGATGCGCAAGCAAGACATGCTGTTCGCCATTCTCAAGGAACTGGCGGATCGTGAGGTGGAGATTTCGGGCGGCGGCGTCCTTGAGGTCCTGTCCGACGGGTTTGGATTCCTGCGATCGCCGGACGCAAATTACCTTCCCGGTCCGGACGATATCTACGTGTCGCCTTCGCAGATCCGCCGTTTCGCGTTGCGGACCGGAGACACGGTGACCGGGGAAATCCGCAGCCCAAAGGACGGCGAACGTTATTTCGCGCTTCTCAAGGTCGCGTCGATCAATTTCGAGGAACCCGACAAGGCTCGCCACAAGGTGCACTTTGACAACCTTACGCCGCTTTATCCGGATCAGCGGTTCAAGATGGAAGTCATCAGCGATGATACGTCGAAGAAGCGCGACCTCACCGGGCGCGTGATCGACATGGTCGTGCCCCTGGGGAAGGGCCAGCGCTGCCTGATCGTCGCGCCGCCGCGTGTCGGCAAGACGATCATGCTCCAGAACATCGCGTCTTCGATCACGACGAACCATCCGGAATGCTACCTGATTGTTCTTCTGATCGATGAGCGCCCGGAAGAAGTCACCGACATGCAACGAACGGTGAAAGGCGAGGTCGTCGCTTCAACGTTCGACGAACCAGCTACGCGCCACGTCGCCGTCGCGGAAATGGTGATCGAAAAGGCGAAGCGCCTCGTCGAGCATGGTCGCGACGTCGTCATTCTGCTTGATAACATTACGCGCCTCGGACGCGCCTACAATACGACGGTTCCGTCGTCGGGCAAGGTGCTGACCGGCGGGGTCGATGCGAACGCCCTGCAACGCCCGAAGCGGTTTTTCGGCGCGGCGCGCAATATCGAGGAAGGCGGCTCACTGACGATTATCTCGACGGCGCTGATCGATACGGGCTCCAAGATGGACGAGGTCATCTTTGAAGAGTTCAAGGGAACCGGCAACGCTGAAATCGTCCTTGATCGGAAGGTTGCCGACAAGCGCGTCTATCCGGCGATCGACATCGCCAAGTCGGGCACGCGGAAGGAAGACCTGCTTGTGTCCAAGTCCGACCTTCAGAAGGTTTTCGTCCTGCGTCGCATCCTGTCGCCAATGAGCTCAACAGACGCGATCGAGTTTCTCATCGACAAGTTGCGCCAGACCCGCAGCAATGATGAATTCTTTGAATCGATGAACGCCTAGACGCGCGAGGCCAGCGCCGCTTCACGCACCTGATCAAGACGATCCTTTCCGAAATACATTTCGCCGCCGACGAAAAATGTTGGCAGACCGAAGACGCCGCGCGAAACGGCCGCCTCGGTCGCGTGGATCAGCTCTCGTTTCACGTCGTCATCACCAGACATCCTGAAAACAGCATCAGAGTCGACGCCATCGCTTGCAATGCGCGATGCGACGACGGCGGGCTCGCCCATGTTGAGGCCTTCCTCCCACATGCCGGCGGAAATTGCCTTGGTATATGAATCTTCAACGCCAAGGCGCCGCGCCGCGATCAGTCCTCGCATCAAGGGCAGGGTATTGATCGGAAAATACGGATTCATGCTGAAACCTGATAGTCCATGTCGCTCAACGAACCGACGCATCTCGAGCATCTCGTAGGCAAGCTTGCCCTTGACCCCAGCGAATGCCTGCATCGGGGACTGGTTGCCGGTCGCCTTGAATATTCCCCCGAGAAGCGCTGGACGGACGACGATCTTCGCCGATGCCGCATTAGCGATCGACGGCAGGACCCTCGAAGCCAGGTAGACGTTCGGGCTCGCGAAATCGAAAAAGAATTCTATTTCGGTCAATCCAGCCTCACCATTTTTCTGCCCACGGACGAAGGTCCAGTTCATGGGTCCAGGCCGATTTTGGCTGCTTCCAGAGATGGACATAGGATCTGGCGATGTCGCATGGCGAAAGAATCCGGTCCTGGGCGGCAAGGTCGGCGGCGTCGGGCATGAGCCCCCTGATAAAGTCGCCGTCGATGGCGCCGTCGACGATCGTATGCGCAACATGAATGCCTTCTGGCCCGAGCTCTCGCGCCATCGATTGCGCCAGCGCGCGCAGGGCGTGCTTCGCGCCGGCGAACGCGGCGAACCCCGCACCGCCGCGAATGCTTGCTGTCGCGCCAGTGAAGATGATCGTGCCTTGTTTCCGTGGAACCATGACCCGCGCTGATTCGCGGCCGGCAAGGAATCCCGCAAAGGCCGCCATTTCCCAGACCTTGCGATACACTTGAGCTGTCGTTTCCCGGATCGGGAAGTTCACGTTCGTGCCGATATTGAAGACGACGACATTGAGCTGCGCGACGTCCCGCTCGATGCGATCAAACAGCGCCGCCATGTCGTCTTCATTCCGCGCGTCAACGCCAAACCCATGCGCTTCGCCGCCTGCGGCGCGGATCGCGTCGACTGTCTTCTCCAGGGTGTCAACATGGCGGGGGCGTCGCGTCAGGCAAACTGAGAGCCCTTCATCGGCAAAGTTGCGCGCAATGGCTGCGCCGAGGCCATCGCCAGCCCCTATGACGAGACAGGCGCCGGCACTGGCGGTCATGGCGCGACGAGCCCACAGACGCCGGCTTGCGGTGCCCGGCCGGCCTTTACCAGGGCTCGGTGCGCCGCGACCGGCCGGTCGGTCGCGATCACGTCAACGCCGGCGCGGGAAATTTCCGCGTAACGGTCATCGTCGCCGGTCCGGGCAATGGCATTGTCTATTGATCGCGGACCCCCAAGTGTGCCGAAAATAACTTCGACGTCACGCGCGTCTAGCGTTGCGTTCAGCGACGGGTCGACGTCATCGATGCCGGCGAATGCGACGACGCTGTCCGTTTCCAGGCCGGCGGCGAGGATTTCGTCCAGCCGCGACGGGTTCTCCATCGAGGCGGAGATCTTCATTTCCGGAGCGAGCTGGTTGAGGCGCCGGGCCTGCGCGGTGGAATAGGCTATTAGGATGACGCGGCCTTCCGCACCCTGACGACGAACCTCTGCGATCACGTCTTCATATCTGGTCGACCGCTTGAAATCGATCTGAGCGAACGTCCGTTCCGTGACCAGTTTCAATGCGTCAGCGAAAGTAGGCGGGGCCGACGGGCCAGTTTGCCCGTCGGCATCGACGAGCCGGATTTTTTCAATATCGGCCCAGGTCTTGTCAGCATATGCCCCCGCGCCGGTCGTGGTGCGATCTAGCGTATCGTCGTGCATCAGGAAGAGCACGCCGTCGGCTGAAGTCGCGACGTCGAACTCGATCAGCGCCGGCGCGGCGGCGAGGGTGGCGCTGATGGCTTCAAGCGAGTTTTCAGGTCGCCCGCGTCCGGGGCCGCCCCTGTGCGCCGAAACGATGCTCAAGCCGTTCTCCTCCAGGCAATCGAGAAACGTTTCGATGTCCGCTCGTCGGTCGATTCGCCAGGCATTCTCGTCGGCAGAGACGTCGATCGCCGCCGCCGCGCTGGTTCTCGCGTCCGGTTCGCAGGCTGATCCAGCGGCGGCGATAATGATTGCGGCGGCAATGCCGTAGAGACGCAGGCCCATTCTCGCGTTGATCCATTCATCTTCGACAGTCTGGAGAGTGCGACGTCGCCCAGATCGACGCAAGGCGGGCGGAATGCCGGCCAAATCCCGGACTGGCGGCGTCATGAGCTTGCTTCGCGGCCCTGTCCCGCCCACCTTTAGCGTCGAACTTCGCGCAAGGCCGACGAGGCAGGACCCATGAAGATAACAGTCGATATCGAATGCACGCCCGAAGAGGCGCGGGCGTTTCTCGGCATGCCAAATGTCGGACCGCTCAACGAAATGATCGTGGCCGAAATGACCCGGCGAGCGAAAGACAACCTCGATACGCTTGCCGACCCTGAGAGGCTCGTGAAGCAATGGGTGGAGATGAGCGGCAAGGGGTTCGATGCGTTCCAGGGACTGCTGGCGGCGACAATGTCGGCCACCGGCGCGGCGAACAAGAAAAAGTAAGCGCTGGAACTGTCTTGATTCCGAAAAAGGGTATTTCTGGCGACGCCGTCCAGACAATCTACGCCCGGGCCACCGGGCAGGGAGTCGCTGCGGTCGCTATCTACCGAATCTCCGGCCCAGGCGCGGCAGCTGTTCTCGACGCCATGACGACGCGGCGACGACCGGCGCCGCGGACCGCGGCGCTGCGCCGATTCGTTGACCCGGAAACCGGCCATACCCTGGACGAAGGACTGGCCATACTTTTTCCGGGTCCTGATAGTTTTACCGGCGAAGACGTTGTCGAATTTCAGCTTCATGGCGGGCCAGCGATCGAAAAGGATCTCTATCGCTGCCTGTCGCGCCTCGCCGCGCGTCCGGCGGCCCCAGGCGAGTTCACGCGCCGGGCGCTGATGAACGGCCGCCTGGATCTTGCACAGGTCGAAGGTCTCGCCGACTTGCTGGTTGCGGAAACAAGCATGCAGCGTGAACAGGCACTCGGCCAGTATGGGGGAAAGTTGTCTGCGAGAGCTGATGGCTGGCGGCGCAGTCTAGTCGAGGCCATGGCCCAGTTCGAAGCGTCGATCGATTTCGCCGACGAGGCGGACGCGCCCGCGACGGCGGCCGCTGCGCGGACGCCATTAACTGCCTTGTTGACGGAGTTGCGGGCCAGCGCTGCCGGCGCGGTCGGCGCCGAGGCGGTGCGGGAAGGGTTCCGCATTGCGATTATCGGCGCGCCGAATGCCGGGAAATCGTCATTGCTCAACCGGCTGGCCGGCGACGAACGCGCCATCGTCTCGGATGTGCCGGGGACGACCCGGGACGTCATCGAGGCGCGGCTCGACATTGGCGGGCGCCTCGTCAGCGTCTTCGATACGGCGGGCTTGCGGACGGCGGCCTCGGACGCCATCGAATTGGAAGGGATGCGGCGCAGCCAGGCCGCGGCCAACAAGGCGCATCTCCGGCTCATACTGATCGATCCGTTTGCGGATGTTTCACGTGGAACGAGCCCCGTGACGTCGGACGGTTTGGTTCCACGTGAAACATCGGCATTGATGCGGGCGGGAGACCTCGTCGTTCTGACAAAGACGGATCTTGGCGCCGCGGCGCCGGGCAGGGTCGCTGATCCGCTGGTCGGCGAAGCGCTCCGGCTATCCGCGAAAACCGGCGCCGGCGTCGATGAACTGATTGATGAGGTCGCGCGACGGCTCGACGAACAGGCTGGGGCGTTTGACGAGGGGGCATTGACCCGCCAGCGACACATCCACGCCGTCGAGACGGCGATTGCAGCGGTCGAGCGATCGCTTACTCGGATCGATGACGCGCCTGAGCTAGCGGCGGAAGATCTGCGACTTGCCGCCCGATACCTCGGACGGATTGTCGGAGCGGTGGATGTCGAGGACGTCCTGGGAGAGATTTTCGCCTCATTCTGCATCGGCAAGTAACTATCTCTGGACCTTCGCTGGTTTGCCTCAGGCGTGTTTCACGTGAAAAGTTCAGACAGCTTGCTGGCGCAGGGCAGGGACGGCCCCTATATCCGCGTCGCCGTTGGCTTTGGTCCGCGGCGATTAGGCGCGAGCGCAGACCGAAAGCGCGACAACCGGAGCGATGGCGATGAACGCCTTCGACGTCATTGTGATTGGCGGCGGCCATGCAGGCTGCGAAGCGGCCGCGGCGGCGGCCCGTCTCGGCGCGGCGACGGCGCTTGTCACTCATTCACGGGCGACGATCGGCGAGATGTCATGCAATCCGGCAATTGGTGGCCTCGGGAAGGGCCACCTTGTGAGGGAAGTTGACGCGCTCGATGGCCTGATGGGCCGGATCATCGACCGCGCGGGCATCCAGTTTCGCCTGCTGAACAGGTCCAAGGGGCCCGCCGTCCGAGGCCCACGGTCACAGGCCGACAGGCGACTTTATCGCGAGGCAATGCAGGATGCTATTGTCGAGCAAGAGTTCCTGACGGTCGTCGAGGGAGCTGTCGAGGACGTTATTGTCGTTCCAGAAGCTTCGGGTTCACGTGGAATGACCGGGGTGGCGCGAGGCGTTCGGCTGGCTGACGGTCGCGAACTTCTCGCCGGCGCCGTCGTGCTGACGTCGGGCACGTTTCTGAATGGCATGATCCACATCGGGGATCGGCGCATCCCGGCGGGCCGTGCGCGCGGGGCCCGGAGTGAAGACGGGGTTGAGCCGCCTGCCCTCGGCCTATCGGACCGCCTTTACGGCGCGGGCTTTGCCATGGGCCGCCTGAAAACCGGCACGCCGGCGCGCCTCGATGGCCGGACCATCGACTGGCCCCGGCTCGAGATGCAGGCCGCTGATGAAAATCCGGTCCCGTTTTCGTTTCTGACGGATCGGATCACGACGCCACAGATTGCGTGCGGGGTCACGCATACTTCACGTGAAACCCACCGAATAATTGGGGACAACATCTCTCGTTCGGCTGTTTACGGCGGCGCTATTTCAGGTCGCGGCCCGCGCTATTGCCCGTCGATCGAGGACAAGGTCGTCCGATTTGCCGAACGAGACAGCCACCAGATTTTCCTCGAACCAGAGGGGCTGGACAGCCACGTCGTCTACCCGAACGGCATTTCGACATCGCTGCCTGAAGACGTGCAGTCGGCGTTCCTCCGGACTATTGACGGGCTGGAAGGCGCGCGCGTCCTGCGGTTCGGCTATGCAATTGAATATGACTATGTCGACCCGCGCGAGCTGACGCGGACCCTCGAAACCAAGAAGATTCCGGGGCTCTTTCTGGCGGGCCAGATCAACGGCACGACGGGCTACGAGGAAGCAGCCGCCCAGGGGCTGATGGCCGGGGCAAATGCCGCGCTCAAGGTCGCCGGGTCGCCAGAGTTTGTTCTCGACCGGTCCGAGGCCTATATCGGCGTTCTTATTGACGATCTGACGACCCGGGGCGTGACCGAACCCTATCGGATGTTCACAAGCCGGGCCGAGTATCGATTGACCCTGAGGGCCGACAATGCAGACCAGCGGCTAACGCCGGTCGGCGAGCGGGTCGGTCTTGTCGGGGCTGGCCGGGCCGCAGCTTTTCACGTGAAGCGGGCATCATTGGCAGCGGCCCGCGCGTTCGCCCGCGATCACGCACTGACGCCCAGCGAAGCGGCGAAACACGGCCTGAAGATCAATCAGGATGGCCGCCGCCGGGATGTTCTCGACCTGTTGAGCTTGCCGGATGTGGACTTCGGCAAAATTTCAGCGATCTGGCCGGCGTTCGCCGACTTCGATCCGACTGTGATCGAACAACTGGAAATTGATGCGATTTACGCCGGCTATGTCGACCGGCAGGAAGCCGACATTGTCGCGTTTCGCAAGGACGAAAGCCTCGCTTTGCCCAAAGATATTCCTTACGAGCGCATGGACGGTCTTTCGACTGAAATCCGGCTTCGCCTCTCGGATATCAGGCCCCAAACGCTCGGCCAGGCAGGCCGGATTGAAGGCGTAACGCCCGCGGCGCTCGCTGTTATTCTCGCCTGGGTCAAGAAGCGCGAGGCGCGCAAGGCAGTTTGAGCCTCTCGTAGAGGCTGATCGGAGCCCAAGATGAAAGCCTACGGGCCCGCTGACTTCGAACATGAATTTCGCGTTCCACGTGAAACGATGCTGCGGATTGAAGCGTTTGACCGGGCTTTCATGCGCACCGCAGCGACCATGAATCTTGTCGCCCGATCGACCCTTGATGAGCGATGGGAGCGCCACTTCCGTGACTCCGCTCAACTCGCCAACTTCGCGCCGGTCAATGCCCGAAGCCTTGTTGATCTTGGCAGCGGCGCAGGATTTCCTGGTCTCATCCTCGCTGCGCTCCTTGCGCCCAGGGGCGTGACGACCACCCTTGTGGAGTCGACCGGCAAAAAGGCAGCCTTCCTGAAGTCCGCGGCGGAGGAAATGGCCCTTTCGAGCGTGTCCATCATCGCCGGGCGAATAGAATCCATCGTGCCGGCGCCAGCAGACATTATCACTGCGCGCGCCTTGGCCAGCCTGCCGACTTTGCTTGGCTACGCCGCGCCATTCGTCACCGGGAAAACTGTCTGTATCTTTCCAAAGGGACAAGATGTAGAAGAAGAATTGACGGAAGCCACAAAATCTTGGCGTATGGCGGTCGAGAGCCGTGAGAGTCTGACCCGGTCCGGCTCGCAAATTCTGATCGTGCGGGACCTCGCGCGCAAATCAGGCTAGCGATCGACAGGGGCCGGATTCGGGCCGCCGGGTAGCTGACTGGAAGATCGCCGTGACCCAACCTCGAGTCCTCGCCATCGCGAACCAGAAGGGCGGCGTTGGCAAGACGACGACTGCGATCAATCTTGCCACGGCGCTCGCCGCCGTCGGCGAGAAAGTCGCCATTCTCGATCTCGATCCCCAGGGGAATGCATCAACCGGGCTCGGACTCGCATCCGCCGACAGGGCGGTGTCGACTTATGACGTCATAATGGGCGAGGCGCGCCTCGCGGATGCGATGCGGGAGACCGGCATTCCGGGCCTCTCGATTGCGCCGGCGGGTGTCGATCTTGCGGGCGCGGAAGCGGAGCTTCTGGGCGCAGACCGGCGACACTTCAGGCTATCTGACGCAATCGGCGAATTCATGGCCGCCGGCCCGGCGCTGACGTACATCCTCATCGACTGTCCGCCATCCCTCAGTATGCTGACGATTAATGCATTGGCGGCTTCCAACGCAGTGATCATTCCGCTGCAGTGCGAGTTCTTCGCGCTGGAAGGCCTCAGCCAGATACTGAGGACAATCCGGACTGTCCAGGAACGGATCAATACCGGCCTTGAGCTTCAGGGCGTCGTGCTGACCATGCATGACCGCCGGAACAGGCTGTCGCAACAAGTCGAGGACGACGTACGCGCGCACCTGAAGGAAAAGGTCTATCGGACGGTAATTCCGCGCAATGTCCGGGTGTCAGAGGCCCCGTCCCACGGCGTTCCCGCGCTGCTCTATGACCTGAAGTGTGCGGGCAGCAAGGCCTATGTGCGTTTGGCGAGCGAAGTTATCGAGCGCGAAAAGCGAGCCCGTCGGGCGGCTTGATCGGAGCAGAAAGATGACTGCGATGGCGAAGAAGAGCGGACGATCGACAGACGCATCGCGCGGATCCCGCGTTGGTCTTGGCCGCGGGCTCGATGCGCTGCTCGGCGACGCTTCCGCGGCAATCCTGAAAGATGAAACGAGCGGGCAGGGCGTCGACAAGGCGAAAACGTCCCCCGGCCAGCCTGGGAGACCTTCGGCGACTTTGCCGATCGAGCTTCTGCACGCCAATCCCGACCAGCCAAGGCGGTACTTCAACGAAGACGCCCTAGCCGAGCTTGCCGCGTCGATCCGTGTACGGGGCATGCTGCAGCCTATTCTCGTCCGCCCGACCGGCGCAAACGCCTACGAGATCGTCGCTGGCGAGCGGCGCTGGCGCGCGGCGCAACGCGCGCAGCTGCATGAAGTGCCGGTTATCGTCCGTGAGCTGACCGATGAAGAGGCGGCCGAGATTGCGCTGATCGAGAACGTCCAGCGCGTGGACCTCAATGCCATTGAAGAAGCCCTCGCCTATCAGCGGCTGTCCGATCATTACGGCCGGACCCAGGAGCAGATTGCGAAGGCCGTGGGTAAATCGCGCAGTCACGTCGCCAACATTATGCGGCTCCTCGCCCTGCCGCAGAAGAGCCTCGACGCAGTCCGGACCAACGAGATCACAATGGGCCACGCCAGAGCGTTGCTTGGCGCGCCGGATCCGGACGCGCTTCTCGACATCGTCTTGTCGCGGGAGCTTTCCGTACGCGATACTGAACGTCTGGTTCAATCGTCCGGGGGGACCTCCCGACCCCGCGCAAAGGCGTCGCCAGTCACCGAAGATGCCGCGTCAACGACCGCGCAAAAGGCCGGCGCCGCGCGCCTGAAGGATGCTGACACGCGCGCGCTTGAAACCGACCTCGCCGCCGCTCTTGGTCTCAGCGTCTCAATCGACCATGAGAGGGGAAAAGGTGGCGTGATCCATATTTCCTACCTGACCCTTGACCAGCTGGACGACGTCACGCGCCGGTTGATGGGAACCGGCGTCTAGCGTTCGCCACGATCGCCCGCCAGGGCGGCAAGGCGAAGCGCCGCGCGTTCCACAATGGCGCGACCAGGCGCGCCCGTCGCTTTTGCGCCGGCCTCCGCCTCTAGCAGCATATCGCTCGCTGCGGCGAGACGCGCCCGGGACCAGACCTTCAGCCTTTGCGAAAACGCTCGTTGGTCCCCATAAAACACTGGCGGGCGCAGTTTCTGCATGGCGTCGCGCGGCGATGCGCCGTCGGCGATCGCATTCTGCGCGAAGGAAAGTCGCGTTACCTCCCGCTGCAACGCCCTCACCAGCCCAACCTCGCTGGCGCCGCCGGCCGACAGCCGCCGAAGCGACGCCGCAAGGGCGCGGGCGTCGCCGTTCAGCGCCGCGGCCGCCGCTTCGTGCAGCGCCTCATCCTCGCTATCCACCAGGCACGCTCTGACATCATCCGCACAAATCGTAATTGTGGATCGGTCAGTTTCCGCCGGGCCGACGAACAGGATAAGCTTTTCGAGCTCCGACCGGCTAATCCCGCGGTCCGCGCCAAGCAGGGAAACAGCGAACTCAAGGGCGTCCGTCTCGAACTTCAGCCCTTCCTTCGCGGCCATCGCCACGGCAAGGGCTGCGAGATCTTCCGGCTTGTCTTCATAACACGCAATGCTCACCGCATGCTTCGCAGCGTCGAACAGCCTTCTCAAGCGCGACGTCTTCGCGAGATCGCCCGCCTCTATCACGACAAGCGCATTCGACTTTACATGGCCGCCGTCGACGCCATCGATCAGGCGCTTCGCAGCCTCAAACGCTCCATCGCCTGCGGTTCGTACCCGGATCAAGCGGCGGCCGCCAAGAAACGACAGCGCCGCTGCTTCGTCGGCAAGCTGCGCCGGGTCGCCTTTTAAGTCCTGGTCGGTAAATTCAATCGCATTGAACGGGTCGTTCACATCGGGAACGACATTGACGGCGATAGCGTGCGCGCGCTCCCGCACAAGTCCTGCATCGGGGCCGAAGACGAGCGCTGCGGCGATGTCGACCGCCGGCGCCTTGATGAACCTCTCCAGCGCGTTCGACTTCAGGGCCGTCACGGCGAGGCTATTCCTCGTCCGGGACTGTCGACGCCGCCCCTTCGTTCGAGTACTCGCGCCACACATCGGCGGCCTCGTCGTCGATGAGGTAGATGCCGTCATCGCGCGGGGCAGGCGGCTCGAGACGATCAGGCGTTCCCGGATCATCGAGAATCGCGTCGTCTTCCGCCGTCGACGGTTTGCGCGAGCGGGACAGCTTCAACAACGCATCACGTTCAATCTGGCTGATGAGCTGCCGCGCCGCTTTCTCGCGCGTTGCCGGCTCCGCGACGACCGTGGAGAACTGCGACGTCACGACGTTGAATGATGCAATCGACGTGACCGCGCCGGAAACCGTTTCCCGCGTGCGCGTATCGGTCAGCGTGTATCGCCCGACAATCTGATAGTTGAACCGCGTCACCGTCGCATCGATCTGGACGGCGAGGGGCTGGGCGAGTTCGCGCGCCGAGATGCTGAGATCGTAAATGGGTTCGCCGGCGCCAATCGTGCGTCGATCGAATGCGTCGCGGATCGCGTCGGCGAGGAGTTCGCGACCGGCGACGCCGACGAGGCGCATGTCCGCTGCGCTGGTCGACCGGTTCGGGTCCGCCGACGCATAGAGCGGCTGGAACCCGCATCCGGCGGCGCCGGCAATCAACGGCGACAGCGCGATCAGCATTGCGAGACGGCGTATCCCATGCATGTACGTCTCCCGTTAACCGACGACGACATTAACAATCCGCCCGGGCACTACAACGACCTTGCGGATGGTCAGGCCGTCTGTGAAGCGCTTTACGTCGTCAAGCGCGAGCGCTGCCGCCTCGATGTCCGCAGGCGCAGCGTTGGCGGCCACATTCACCTCGCCGCGGCGTTTGCCGTTCACCTGGACGGGCAGCGTGACGAGATCGCGCTTCAGAAGCGTCGGCTCCGCTTCGGGCCAGGGCGCGTCGCAGACAAAACCGTCGCCGCCAAGCGACTCCCAGCACTCTTCGGCGAGGTGCGGGATGAACGGCGCGATGAGCCTGACGAGCGCCGACAGTGCCTCTATCCGGGCCGGCGCCGCTGCGGCGTCAGCCTTCTTGATGGCATTGAGGAACTCATAAACACGGGCGATCGCCTTGTTGAACCGAAAGCCCTCAATATCGCCGGTGACGCCGTCAATCGCGCCGTGGGTCGCGCGGCGAAGAACGAGGCTCTGCTCATCAAGCGAGGCGGGAATCGCCGGAGCGCCGTTCGCCAGCGCGCTGGCGTGCGGCTCGACGGTCTCCCAGATGCGATTGACGAGCTTCCATGCGCCGGCGACGCCGGCGTCCGTCCACTCGACGTCGCGCTCCGGCGGGGAATCCGACAGCATGAACCAGCGCGCGGCGTCCGCGCCGTACTGGTCGGCGATGTCCTCCGGCGCGACGACGTTGCGCTTCGACTTGGACATTTTTTCGATGGGACCAACCGTGATTGGTCGACCATCATCAATATGCGCGAAGCGATCGCCGTCCCGTCGCACGCACTCGGGAAAAATCCATTCGCCGTTTTCATCCCTGTACGTCGCATGCACGACCATGCCCTGCGTGAACAGGTTTGCGAAGGGCTCGTCGAGCGACAGATGGCCGGTCTTGCGCATCGCCCGGGTAAAATAGCGCGCATAAAGAAGATGCAGGATCGCGTGTTCGACGCCGCCGATGTACTGGTCGACGGGCAGCCAGTAGTCCGCCTCGCCCTTGTCGACCGGCGCATCCTCGCGCGCTGCGGCGAAGCGGGCGAAATACCAGCTGGAATCGACGAACGTGTCGAAGGTGTCAGTTTCGCGTCGGGCGGTTCCGCCGCAGGACGGACAGGCGACGGTCTTCCAGTCGGTCGCGCGGTCGAGCGGGTTCCCGGGAACCTGAAACTCTTTCGCGTCGACCTTCGGCAGCTCGACGGGCAGCTGGTCCTCCGGGACCGGAACAACGCCGCATTTGTCGCAATGGATCGCCGGAATCGGGCAGCCCCAGTACCGCTGGCGCGAGACGCCCCAGTCCCGCAGGCGCCAGTTCGTCGTCGCCGCGCCCTTGCCCATTTTTTCGATGCGCTCAATAGCGGCGCGAATGCCGTCTTCGACGCCCAAGCCATCAAGAAAACCGGAATTGTAGAGGTTTCCGGGGCCGACATAGGCTTCGTCGGCGATCTCGAAGGCGGCCGGGTCTGCGTCCGGCGGGAGGACGACCGGCGTGACGGATAGCCCGTACTTGCGGGCGAAATCAAGGTCGCGCTGGTCATGGGCCGGGCAGCCGAAGATCGCGCCGGAGCCATAATGCATGAGAACGAAATTCGCGACGTAGACGGGAAGTTTCAGGTCTTCCCGGAACGGATGACTGGCCTCGAGCGGCAGTCTGTGGCCGAGCTTTTCGGCCTTCTCGATCGCCTCCTCGGAGGTGCCGACTTTTTCGCACTCGGTGATGAACTTTCTCAGCGAGGCGTCCTCTTTGGCGAAGCTCTGGGCGATCGGATGATCCGGCGCCATCGCGATAAAGCTTGCGCCGTAGAGCGTGTCCGGCCGGGTTGTGTAGATTTCAACGTCCGACGCGCCGTTCGGGGCCTTCGCGCCCGCGAAGTCAAAGCGCATCTTCAGGCCTTTGGACTTTCCGATCCAGTTGCGCTGCATCAGGCGGACATTGTCCGGCCAGCCGTCGAGACGGCCGTCTTCCAACGCCGCGAGGAGATCTTCGGCGTGGTCCGTGATCTTCAGGAACCACTGTGAGAGCTTGCGTCGCTCGACCGGCGCGCCCGACCGCCAACCCTTGCCGTCGATCACCTGCTCGTTGGCGAGCACGGTCTGATCGACCGGATCCCAGTTGACCGAACTTTCGCGCCGCTCGACGAGGCCGTCGCGCCAGAAATCGAGGAAGAGCTTCTGCTGGTGGCGGTAGTAGCTGGCGTCGCAGGTGGCGAATTCGCGCGACCAGTCTATCGACAGTCCCATGCGCTGCAGCTGGCCGCGCATGTCGTCGATGTTCTTGTAGGTCCAATCCGCCGGATGCCGGCCGGTCTGCATCGCGGCGTTTTCCGCCGGCATCCCGAATGCGTCCCAGCCCATGGGGTGCAGGACGTTGAATCCGCGCGCGCGCTTGTAGCGGGCGATCACGTCGCCCATGGCGTAGTTGCGAACATGGCCGATGTGGATGCGTCCCGACGGGTATGGGAACATCTCCAGCACGTAGTACTTTGGCTTGGAGCGATCGCTTCTCGTCAGGAACGCATCGCTGTCGCGCCAGCGGTCGCGCCATTTCGGTTCGACGGACTTGGGGTTGTAGCGGGACATCCGGGAAAGCACTTTCTAAAGCGATCGACCGAGAAAGGGTCATCGCCGCAGCTTCCGGAGGTCGCGTCAAGCGGCGATCGACGCCCAACGCGTCGGCTCGGCTACTCGTCGAGTTGGTTAAGGCGAAGCTGGCGCGCGCGCGTCAGGATGGAATTCTCGATCTCACGACCGGTGGCCGGGTTCACGGTCGAGTCGATCCACTGGCCTTCAAGGTTCTGCGCCTGCTTGAAGACTGATACCCGCAGGGCGTCCGCACGCAGGGCCTTGTCTAGGATGTAGACCGATACCTTGAACCGTTCCTGCGGGCTCCGCGGATCGGCGTACCAGTCAGTGATGATAAGGCCTGCAATTGGGTCCGCCTGAAACACCGGCAAGAAATCGAGCGTCTCAAGGGAGGCGGCCCAGAGATAGCGGTTGACCGTGCTTGCCTGCCCGGTTCGGTCGCCGAGCGCATACCCGGCAAGCGGCTCGTCCCGGTTTTCCGAGGCGCCGCTTGCGCACGCTGCGAGCAGGGCGGCGCCGCAGGCGAACCACAGTGCTGTTAACGATTTGAATCTGTTCATGAAAACCAGAATAATCTAGGCCGCCCAGCCTGGGCGAGAGTGGCATTGCTACCACAAACCGGCGATTACACAACCGCGCCGGCCGGTCTGGCTTGACCGCGGATTTTTACCCTCCATAGGTAGAGAAGGCAAAACCGGGTCAATCTTTCCGGTAAGTGTCGCCGGAAGGCAACTTTCGAGTCCGATCTGTCTGGTTCCGGCGTCGTTTAACGAGCCGTAAGGATCGGCCAGAAATATTGTGGCGCATTACTCATGCGCCTGAAGTTTGTTAGTATCAGGCGATAGCGGTCGGGATTGGCAGTCGTGAAAAGGCGGCGGACATTCGGCGGGACGGCAGGCGGCGCGGCGCGTAGTGCGCTCCTTTGCGCCTGCGCCGCTTTCGCGATCGCCGGCGCCTCTGCATCGCCGGCGCTTGCCGCTGACCCGGTCGAGTTCGACGTTTCCGGCGAAGCGTCTGGCGTGGTCGGCGTCTCCGACGAGCAGGTCAAGGGCGATCTTGACGCCGAGATCAGGGTCAGGGCGTCCACGGTGTTTTCGAGCGGCATCGAGGTCGGGGCGCTCGTCGAAGGCCGGCTCGACGGTCAGATGCCGAACCAGTATTTCGCCGCAGGCCGATACACCGGCCTTCTCGCTGGCGGACCGCGCGGCATTGCCCCGAAAGACAGCGACGCCTACCTTCAGGCCGCATACGCATATGCGCGCGGCGGTTTCGGCGAGGTGATCCTCGGTCGCGACCATGGCGTCGCCCGCACGCTGGCGGTAACCGCGCCGACTATTTTTCGCGCCATCAACGTCAATGACTGGCGGACTGACCTTTCCGGCCTGAATGACGTTCACACAGTCAACGATTTCACCGGATACTCAACGAAGATCTCGTATCTTCCGCCGGCGAACTTTCTTGGCGGCGTCCTGGGCGGGCTCAGGCTTGGCGTGTCATACAGCCCGCAACTCGCTGATTGCGGCAAAGGGCTTTGCGCGCCAGCGAGCCGCTTCGTCCTGGCGCCAAGCGCGCTCGGCATCGGCGGCGAGTCGAGCTGGACCGACGCCATCGAAGGCGCGTTTTATTACCAGAAAGAGTTTCGCGTCTCCGCGCGCGATGGATTGCTGTTCGGCCTTGGCGGCAGCTACGTGACCGCGACTGGCGAAACGCTCGCGGCAGGCGCGACCGTCGGCGACTATGAAGCCGTATCCCTTGGCCTCAATCTCGGTTTTCGCGGGATCACCGTTGGCGGTTCGGTCAAGACGACCAACGCAGGCCTCGCCGCAACGCCTGATGAAGGTTATCTCGCCTTTGATGCAGGCGTTACCTATCGCACGGGCGAGGATACCGGCGACTGGGGGATTATGCTCGGCTATGGCCGATCGGAGTCCGACTTCATCGGTCCTAGCATTGTCAGCCCAATGATCTTTCAGGACACACAGACTGCGCAGGCTGGCGTGACCTATTTCGTGGCGCCCGGCATTACGGTCGGCGCCGCCGCTCAGTATGTCGAGGCGAACCGTCCCGCTGTCGCCGGGGGCGCTGAGGAAGCAACGACCGTCGTGATCGAGAGTTCGATCAAGTTTTAGGGATTGAAGGCTGCGCGCCGGCCCTTCGGGGTCGAGGGGATGCGATGAAGGGCGGCCCGGTGGGTCGCCCTTCTTGTCTTACGAGCCCTCGAGGTTGCCTTGAACCTCTGGCTGCGGTCCTGACATCGTCTTCGCAGCAAACGCGTCGATCGCGCCGAATCCGACCACATTCGGGCCTGCGAGATGCGGCGCGTTCATTTCATTGACGCCGCCTAGCGCAAGCACTGGCAGTCCGGCCTCGCTTGCCAGATGTCGGAACCCGTCGACGCCGAGCGCCGCGGCGCCGGGATGGCTGCGTGTTTTGAACGCTGGCGAAAGGAAGGCGGCATCCGCCCCTGAAGCCCTCGCCGCGGCAAGGTCCGCAAGGTCATGGCAGGAACAGGTCAGCATGAGGTCGTCCAGATGCCGCCGATCCGGCGGCGCGCCGCCACGCCAGGACCAGTGTAGTCCGTCGGCCCCTGCGTCTCGAACAAGGTCCAGATCGCCGGCGATCAACAAGCGGGCGCCGGATCTGCGACAGGCCGCCGCTAGCGCGCGGGCCTTCGATCTGCGGCGCGGGTCCCCATGGTGTCGATAGACGATCGTAACCAGCGTTCCGCAAGCGCGCGCTATGACGTCAGGCGACGGACCCCGTTCAGCCGTCGTCAGATAGGCGAGCGATATCCCCGCGTCAGGCCATGCGCTCAAGGATTTGAGCCGGCTCGCCGCCTCGGCTAGTCTTGCTCCTCGCGTACGAAGACCTTCGAAATTCATGATGGCAATCTCCCAAGTCGACGCCGCTACTCACGTAGATCCGGCCGCCAACCTTGCAGCCGTGTCGGCGCGCCTGCGCGGCGCGCTCGCCGAAGCCGACCGTCCGGCGGATGCGACGCGTATCGTGGCGGTGTCGAAAAAGCATGACCTGGACCGCATCATGCCGGTCATTGACGCCGGTTGCCGATCGTTCGGCGAGAATAGAGTGCAGGAGGCAAAAGCGAAATGGCCGTCGATAAAGGAGCGCTATACCGATCTTCGCCTCCATCTGGTTGGACCGCTTCAATCGAATAAGGCCGCCGACGCCGTCGCGCTTTTTGACGTGATCGAAACGATCGATCGAGAGAAAATCGCTCGGGTCGTCGGCGAAGAAATGCAACGCCAGGGCCGCAGCCCGACCTGCCTGGTCCAGGTGAACACGGGAGAAGAACCGCAAAAAGCCGGCGTGGCGCCGAGCGTTGCGGATGAGTTCATCCGCCGATGCAGGGATGAGCACGGATTGCGCGTCGATGGGGTGATGTGCATCCCGCCGATTGATGAGCCGCCCGCCCCGCACTTCGCGCTGCTTGCCAAAATCGCCGAGCGCAATCGACTTTCCATCGTCAGCATGGGGATGAGCGCGGATTTTGAAATCGCGGCGCAGCTCGGCGCGACGCATGTTCGCATCGGATCGGAAATATTCGGGCCGCGGCCTGAATAACCTCTCGGAAAGGTGAATGGCGCTTTCACGCCGTCGTGAGACGGGTTTAATTTCAAAACCGGGCGGTTGCGTCTAAGGCAGCTCGTCCGAGGGTCTGGAGAACGTCATGGCGCGCGCCAAACGAATTCTGCTTGTTGATGATGACGATTTACTTCGCGATACGCTGATCGAGCAGTTCGCTCTGCACGATGACTTCCAACTGGAGCCCTACGCGAACGCGCACGACGCAATCGCGGCCGTCAAGGACGAAGCGCACATTGACCTCGTGCTTCTTGATGTCGGCCTGCCCGATATCGACGGTCGGGAAGCCTGCCAGCTCATGCGCAAGAACGGGTTCAAGTCGCCCATCATCATGCTCACCGGCGCGGACAGCGACGCGGACGAGGTGCTGGGCCTTAACTCCGGAGCGAATGACTACGTCACGAAGCCGTTCAAGTTTGCGGTGCTCCTCGCCCGGGTTCGCGCGCACCTGCGCAGCCACGAGCAAAACGAAGACGCCGTCTTCCGGATTGGCCCCTATGAATTCCGGCCGGCGGTAAAAATGCTGGTTACGGACGAAGACAAGAAAATCCGGCTGACGGAAAAAGAGACTTCAATCCTGAAGTATCTGTATCGTGCAGGCGGGAAGCCGGTGACCAGGGACGTGCTTCTGGACGAGGTCTGGGGATACAACTCCGGCGTCACGACGCATACGCTCGAAACGCACGTCTATCGACTGCGACAGAAGATCGAACCGGACCCGTCGAACGCGTCGCTGCTTCTGACGGAATCGGGCGGATATCGCCTTTCGTTCTAGCGACTCGTCGGCGCTAGACCCTCGTGCCGTCGCGCAGCCGACTACGCAAGGTCGCCGCACGCGCCAGGTATGCCTTGCGAACCATCGGCTTCATGCGCGCCCAAGTCGCATAGGCTCGGCCGATCCGCGGATTGCTCCGGAACCTCTTTTCATTCCGTATAAGGAAGTCCCAATAGAGTGAATTAAAAGGACACGCATCCTCTTCGGTCTTCCTTGCGACCGAATAACGACATGAACCGCAATAATCCGACATTCTGTTGATGTACGCGCCGCTCGCGGCGTACGGCTTTGACGCAACGACGCCGTCGTCGGCAAACAGGGCCATGCCGATCACGTTGGGCGCCTCGACCCATTCATATGCATCGGCATAGACCGCAAGATACCATTCGTGAACGTCGTGCGGATCGATGCCGGCGATCAACGCAAATGCGCCCGTAACCATCAGCCGCTGTATGTGGTGCGCATAGGCCTCGTCCCGGGTCTGACGGACAACTTCTGCGACGCATTGCATGTCGGTGTCCGCTGACCAATAGAACTCAGGCAGCGGGATGTCCGCAGCAAGAGCGTTTTCCTTCGTGTAGAAGCGCCCTTCGCGCCAGTAGACGCCGCGAACAAACTCACGCCATCCAATAATTTGTCGAACGAAACCTTCGACGGCGTTTAGTGGCGCCCTGCCCTCGCGATAGGCGCGCTCCGCGCGTGTGCAAAGATCTAGCGGATCCAGCAGGCCGATGTTCAGGTAGTGCGACAACACGGAGTGCGCCATGAACCGTTCGCCCATCGCCATTGCGTCCTGGTAGTCGCCGAACAATTGCAGGCGGTTGTCAAAAAAATCATCGCGCGCCGCCTCCGCTTCCGTCCGCGTTGTCGCAAACCAGAAAGGTTCGGGGTCGCCAAATCGCTCCGGAAACAGATCGTTCACCATCGCAATGACGTCGTGGACGGTCTCGTCCGGCGCGAAACGGATCGGGGCAGGCGGCGAGAATGTCGATGGGGCCGGCTTGCGGTTTTCGCTGTCGAAATTCCACCGTCCGCCCACGGGCGCGTCGCCATCCATCAGAATGCCGGTCTTGCGGCGCATTTCGCGGTAAAAGTACTCCATCCTCATTGACTTGCGGCCGTCCGCCCAGGTCGTAAATTCATTGCGTGAGCAGACAAACCGGTCATCCTCAAGGATCTCGACAGGAATCTCGAACTTCTCCGCCCATCCTTCAATTTCCTGCAGCACGCGCCATTCGCCTGGGGCCGTTACAACAACGCGCTCCGGTTTCAAACGCGCAATCGCCGCGCCGATAACTTCCGAAAAACTTCTGAACTGGTTACCTGGGCTGTCCAGCCGCGCGTACTCAACCCGCCACCCAAGCTGCGTCAACTCGCCAGCAAATTGCCGCATCGCAGAGAAAACAAACGCCAGTTTCTTTGCATGATGCGGAACGTATGACGCTTCATTCTGAACTTCCGCCATTACAACGACATCCGTATCGGGATCGCTTGCGGCGAGGCTTGAGATAGCTGGCGACAGCTGGTCGCCCAGAACGAGCGCCAAACGCGTCACCATTCTATTTGCGCGCCATCATACGCAAAAAAGCCGCCGCTATCGTCCGGCGAGAGGCTGTCAAGCACCTGAAGGAGTTGACTTGCGCACTCGTCGGCCGATGCCGTATAGCGGCCCCGGGCGTACTCCCGGGTCAAGTCGGACTCGATCGTTCCCGGATGCAGCGCCGCGAAGATGCTCTCCTTGCGCTGACGACCGAATTCAATCGCTGCGCACCGGATAATCTGGTTTAGAGCGGCCTTTGATGCGCGATAGCTGATCCAGCCGCCAAGGCGGTTGTCGCTGATTGACCCGACCCTTGCGGACAACGCGGCAAACACGCTTCGCCGGTTGCGCGGCATCTTGGGGGAAAAGTACTTAATCGCGAGGCCGACGCCAAATGCGTTTACCGCGAACAATTCATGCATGGCGGCCGCGGAGAGCGCGTCGAAGGATTTCTCAGGGCCGCCCAGGCTGCTTTCGAGAATCCCCGTTGCGACGAAAACGAGATCGACTTCGAGACCGTCAAATTTCTTGGCTGCGGCGGCAATACTTGCTTCGCTGGCGAGGTCAAAGTCGTTTTCACGTCGGCTCAGCGTATGGACGTCGCCAAACCGGCGGTCCGCACGGAGCGCCGCGACCATTGCGCCGCCAATGCCGCCCGACGCGCCGAGAACGATTGCTGTAAGGGGAGCACTTTTCATGCGATCGCTACGACCGAGCGGCGTCGATCGGATTAGGCGACGCTGGCGGCGCGCCGATTGACCGCAGGCGTCGGCTGCGCAAGCTGCTTCAGTACGGCATCCCTGGGGCCATCGGCGACCACGCGGCCGCCATCGAGGACGATGACCCGATCCACGATCTCGAGAAGCCGAAGGCGATGGGTGGTCAGTATCAACGTGCGTCCCGCCGTTTCTCGCCGCAGAGCCTCGATCACGTCGCTTTCCGCAGTGTGGTCCATCATGGACGTCGGTTCGTCGAGAAGCAGGATCTTTCTTGGTTTCAGGATCGTCCGGGCGAGGCCAACCGCCTGGCGTTCGCCGGCGGAGAGGAATTCGCCGCGCGGCCCGACCTCTAGCGAATAGCCCTTCGGATGTCGGCGGGCAAACTTGTCAACGCCCGCTGCTTCGACCGCCCGCCTAAAATCATCCTCGCTGACGCCGCTCGCGCCGAGCAGAATATTGTCTTTAAGCGGTGCATTAAGCAACACAGTCTCCTGGGGCATCAGCGCAACGGCCTGCCGCAGGCGGCGCGCCGAGAATTGCCGGGCGTCGTGCCCGTCGATGAGTATCGAACCGCTGGTTGGTTCGTACAGACGGGGAATGAGATGAAGTAGCGTACTCTTGCCGCTGCCGTTCTTTCCAATAAGCGCGATTTTTTCGCCCGGCTCAATATCAAGCGAAATGTCGCTTAGCGCCACCACGTCGTCGCCATGGCGAAAGGATACGCGTCGGAAAGCGATCGATCCTGAAACGGTGCGGCTCTCGCCGCCGTCGCGTTCGCCGCCCTTTTCTTCTTGCTCGGCGACGCTGTCGAGCGCGGGCGCAAGAACTTCCTTGAGCGTCCAGATCCGATTGAACTGATCCACAAGTTGACTGATCGGCGTGACTGCGCGCCCAACGAGGATCGTCGTCGCCGCAAGGGCCCCGATCGACATTGCGCCTTGATCAATCCGGACAACGCCGAGAAATAGCGTCCCCACGACTGTGGCCTGGACGATGACGCTAGTGGAGTGTCCGACGAAGCGACTGCGCTGGCGCGCGTCGTGCCCAATCAGCGAGGCTGCATCGGCGAGCCGCTCGAACTGGTTCAGAAGCGCGTGCTCTGCCGTATTCGCCTTGATTGACGTCAGCGACTCAAAGGTTTCCGCCACCTGCGCCGCGGCGGCGTTGCGAAGGGCGGCGCTGCGCTTCGACGGCTCGCGGGCGCTTGCTGCGCCTATGAAGACGGAGATCGCGACAATCGCGCAACCGATAATGGGCGCAATCACAATGGCTCCGCCGATCACATAAATCAGTGTCAGGATGGAAATAGCAAGCGCAGTATCCGCTACAAGCGAGGCCAGGAACTCAGGAGCCTGCAGGCAAAGCCCATCGACGTCCTGCTGCGCCTGCGCAATCTGCGCCGCGGACCTCGGCCGGTTAGCGAGGGACGAAAACAGAAGCTTTCGATAGAGCCGCGTTTGAAGCGCCCGTGAAGACTTCATGCCGACGGCATCAATGAACTTCAGCTTGACGTGGCGCAATCCCAGATCGGCGGCCAGTACGATCCCGGCGCCAATCGTCAGCGCAATCAAGCTCTCGAATGCCGCATGCGGAATAACGCGGTCGTAGACCGACATGATGTAGAGCGGCAGGGCCATCATGAATAGATTGATGATCATCGCCGCAGCGACGAGTTGCAGCATTTCCGACCGATGTCGGCGGATCAACATTGCATAAAGATCAAGCAAGAGACGGCCTGACCTTGATGCGGCCTTTGTCGGTTCAATGCGACCGGCGCCGGTCATTCGCTCCGCCGACTGGCCATTGAGCCGGAACGCGAAGAAAACGTCGAGCAGCTCCTCGCGCAGCTCCAGGACGGTCGCCCGCGACGGTCCGGAGGGTCGTTCGAGGAAAATCGTATCTCTGTCGCGTCGATGCAGGATGATTGCGCCGCCGCGCCGGGTCATGGCGACGAGCGGGAACGTCTCCGCAGGGATTTTCCCGAGCTCGCCGCGCCTCGGGGCGAAATCTGCGCCAAGCTCGTTCGCAAGTATTTTCAGGCTCTCGCGCTTCGGCGCTGTTCCGTATTCCTCTGATATGGCCGCGTCAGATGCATCGACGCCGACGCCGTGCGCGCGCGCAAGCCGGTTCATTGCGGCGGGCAGCGCGAATGCATCAACGGGCGGGGTTACAGTTCGCTCGCGCCTCGACGATTGCGTCTCCGCCGCCGCGACGGTCCGCCTGGAGGGTGAATGTCCGACCATGTACCTTTCCTGACCGCGCGTCGCCGCACGCCCGTCATGATGAATTAGGCGTGAAGAAGTAAGGATCGGTTAAACGCGTTTCCCTATCAAATCGTTCGCGCAGGGCCCGGCGGTCCCAGTGTCAATGTCGACGTTAAGCCGCTGTAGGAATCGGGATTGCGCGTATGACCGGTCTATCACCGGACGAAGTCGTCGAGGAGTTTCTGGGCTCCCCCGTCGCGCAAATTTCGACGCGCGCCAGCGCGCAGTTTCTCGCATGCGTCTTCGGTCTGACGATTGCCGCTATCGTCTGGGCGTCGATCGCCAAGGTAGACCGCGTCACGCGCGGCGCGGGGCGGGTCGTCTCGCAGGAACGGAACAATATCGTCCAGCACTATGAGGGCGGGATCATTACTCAGATCCTTGTGGCGGAGGGAGACCGCGTCGCAGAAGGCGACGTTCTGTTCCGGATTGAGAACAGCTTCGCGCAGGCGGAGCTTGGCGCGGCGACGCTCGATCTTGCCGTACAAAAGCTGAAGCGGGATCGCTTGCTCGCCGAGGCGAATGGCTTGTCCGAAGTAGTCTTCAACGAAGCGTTGGCCAAAGCCTTTCCCGAACAGGTCGCCCAGCAATTGCGTTTTTTCGAGCGCCGAAAGGACGAACTCGCCGAAGCGCTCAGCGTTTTCGATGAGCAGATCGCCGAAAAGGAGCTCGAACTCTCGGAAAAGCAATCGCGGCTTACGAACAAGCAACGAGAACGCGAATTGATGGCCGAGCGCTTGCGCAGCCTGAGGGACCTAAGCCAGGCGGGGGCAGTTCCTCGAAACGAACTCCTCCAGAATGAAACCGCGCTGCAACAGGTCCTGACGCAGATTTCCGATTTGAGGTTCCAGATCCCGCAGGCCGAATCTGCACTTGAGCAGGCAAAGGGTCGACGACGCGAGTCCGCGGCGAGTTTCCGCGCCGAAGCCGAACGCCTGCTGACGGAAACCGAGTTTGAGATATCAAAATTGAACGAGACGATCGAAGCGCAACGCGACCGCCGCAATCGTTTTGACGTTCTTGCGCCAACTGACGGCGTCATAAACAAGCTCTTCGTGAACAACGTGAACGGGGTTGTGCGACCTGGTCAGAACATCGCCGAGATCGTTTCCGACGACGCTCCGATCGAAATCGAAGCGCGGCTATCGCCAAAGGACCGTGCCGAAGTATGGCCCGGACTGACGGCCGTCGTTAAAGTGAGCGCCTACGACTATGCAACGCATGGCGGCCTCGAAGGCAAGGTCGTCGAGATATCGCCCGATGCGTTAACGGACGAAGATGGCTCAATTTACTTCCGCGTCAGGATCGAAGCGGACGTCAAGGGACTTGGCGAGGACAAGCCGGTCGTGCCGGGGATGCAGGCGGAGATCGATATCATTACCGGCGAACAAACAATACTTAGCTATTTATTAAGACCGATTAATGACATATCCAGCAAAGCGTTACGCGAATAGTAAAAAGCCCGATGCATGGATTGCACGGCATTTACCATAACGTCGAATTAACGCAAATCAGTTGTAGTCCGCCCGGTTAAACCGAGGCGGAGTTCGAGTGAGCGCGCTCGCGAACGATCAATGCTGGATGCGCCCTGGCGTTCACCGCTGGCCGTGGCAGGCTCTCGGCGCGATTGCGTTCGCCCTTGCGGCCGGCGCCGCTTCGGCGGGCGATAAGGCAAGCTTGTTTGACGACGTACGGTTGGTCAGCGTGCTGTTCACAGGACCGAACCTGCAGATTGCAGAGGCGGTCGCCGCCAGGTTCGCTCGCGATGAGCGCGACTTCAATGCAATCGATCTGGCTTCGGTCTGGGGTTCGCCAGCGATTCCGCCAGCTCCGACCGCCGCTCCCTCCGCATCGTCCCCACCTATTGTCTATGCGGAAAATGCGGCGGCCGCAGATGAGAACCTAGCCGAAGCTGATACTGCGCCCGGTGCGCCAGCTCAGCTGTCGGCCCCAATGTCCGCCAGAGTCGACGCCAATCCTGCGGCAGATGCGGGGGCAGCGTCGGTCTACGGCGCAATTTTGCCGGAACCGCCCAACGAAAGCGTGAGCCTGATCGACGCATCCGTGTCGACTGGCGCGGACCGGCAATACCGCCGCAGCCTTGGCCGGCCGGACGTTGAGACCACCGACAATGACTTCCGCGTAACGAGCGTCTTCACAGAGCCCCCGGCTACTGAGGGCTCGGCGCTGTCGCTTCGGGATGTCATCGTTTATACGCTCAAGAATAATCCGGACATCGGCATTGCGCTCTGGCAGGCGGCGGACGCCCAGTTCGCCGTACGCGGGGCCAAATCGCCGTTGCTGCCTTCGGTAGAGTTCAGCGGGTCGGCGGGCCTTGAGAACACGTTTATCGAGAACGCTGAATCCGGGGGAGCGTATGGCCTCAACCGACGTGAGGCTTCGGTCCGCTTTTCGCAACTGCTCTATGACTTCGGCCGATCCGCGCAATTGCTGAAGCGTGCGCGCGCTCTGTACCAGTCCCGCGAGCTCGCCTTTGACGATGCCGTCGAGGATACCGTGCTGGCAGCAGTGACGGCCTATCTGGATTTGCTTGCCTCGACGGAACTACTCGAAAACGCCAAACAGAACGTCCGGGAGCATGAGGCGATTTTCAGTCTGGTCCGGATCAATTACGAAGGCGGCAATACTTCCGAAGCGGAGCTGAAGCGGGCAAGAACGCGGCTTGATCGGGCGCGGACGCAAGCGCTCGACGTCGAGAACCTGCGAGAGAACGCCATCAACAATTTCAGGCGCGTTACGCAACTCGAGCCGGGACGCCTGATTGAGCCATCGGTGGACGTATCGAAGGCAGCAGCGCTGAACGAACAGACCGTAGACCTTATCATCGCAGACAGTTTCGAGGTGCAATCCTTCGCCCGCGACCAGAACTCCATCGAACATCAGCTGAAGGCGACCCGCCGGTCATACCTGCCCGAGGTTAGCCTCGAAGTCGTAGGGCGCTATCAGGACAATGTCCTTGGCAACGTCAACGGCAGTACTGAAGGCCGCGCAATGGTTGCGGCCCGCTGGAACCTCTACGATGGAGGGCTCGCATCATCCCGGGCATCCCAACTCCGCGCGCGCAAGCGAGAGAATGAGCAACGCATTGTCAAGCTCCGCAATGAGCTTCGAGAGGAAGCCTTCAACATTATCAGCGTCCTGCGTACGACCGCCGACAAGACGGCGATCTTCAACGAACAGGTCGAGTCGAGTCGCCGCGTGGTTGAGCTATACTCAAAGCAGTTTGAGGCGGGGCGACGCACCTTGCTGGAACTTCTCGACGCTCAGGCGGATTTTGCCGAAGCGCGCCAGGAAAGCATTTCAAATAAGTACGAAAATCTCTCGGCGTCATTCGCGAGCCTCAGGTTCCAGAACTACCTGACTCCTGTCCTTGCCGCGCAGCTTGATTTTCCTGCTCCATAGATCAGGCGATACAGGTCATTTCAATTGCAATCAGTATAGCGACGAATCAGTAACCATGATCGCAAACCACCTGTTCACGTTGAATTTCTAGTGTCGAGGTTTGGGAAGACGCATTCGGCCTCGCCGAATGCGTAGCCCCCTGCGCATTCGCCGCTGCGTCGGCGCCGGTTTGTAGAGAGCTTCGACGGTATGAGCGAAACGAAGACAGTCGCGGAGGACGTCGCGGGCGTTGCGCGCATTGCGCCCGCCAACGTTGGCGACGGGGAAACGCTCTACATCGAAAAGCCCGGCGCGGGCGAACAGCAGGCAACAAAGGTCGCCGGCAAACAGCTCGTCTTTCTCTTCGATATCGAAGACGCACAGATCGATCTTGTCGACGTTGACCTTGTTATTCGATTTGCTGACGGATCGAAACTGATCCTGATTGAGGCGGCGCTGGATCTCGTTCTGCGAAACGATGTAGTTGTCCAGTTCAACTCGAAGACATTGACGGGCCAGGAGTTGCTGGCGTCGGTCGGTGACGTACAGACGTCCGACATCATCGAAATCGACCTTACGTCCCAGTCGGAGATTTCCGGCAACAGCGACCAGGAGACGCCCCAGAAAGAGATCCAGGTAGTCGAGATCCCGATCGAGATCATCGTTGAGGACATCAAGTCAGCCGACCTGCAGGCGATTGACCAATTCCGCGGGGATGCGGAAAGCATCGCAACGCGCGCCAAGGTTGATGAGAATCTGGCGCAAGCGACTTCCACCAAGCGCGCCGATGAGCAGTCCGCAGCCGCCGCTACGAGCACGGACGACAGCTCGTCCGATTTTGATCTTGGCGTATCGGATATCACAGTCCGTCTGTTTGGCATCACCGGCGATCAGGAAAGTCCGTCCGAGTCGGGCGGCTTGTTGATCGAAGGCGCGACGGCAATAGAGCCGGCGGACGTAGACGAACGATATGCCGCGCAATCAGCAGTTGAGCGACTCACGGGCACGGGCGCTGACGATGTCATCTACGCCGATAGCGAAGCAATTGCGCCGACCGACACGACGGCGCGCGTGTTCGAGATTACGGTAGAAATCCCGTTTCAGGGGTATACGCCAACCGCTGCAACAATAGGCGGTCTGCCTGAGGGGTGGACAGTTCTGAATGCCGACGAGAGCGCGAACGGGACCTACAAGTTTAATGTAGACCCGGACAACCCGCTCGTCCTGAACGCACAGATACGTTACAGCGTCGCCAATCCAGAGCTTGAGCCTGACGCGAATGGCGTCTTCTCAACGACGACACTGACAATCCAGTACGATGTAGTCGATCGCGCCGGCAATGTCGGAATCACCACGGCCAGCACCCAGATTGTGCAGAAACTGGTGACCTCCGATGAGGACATGATTCTGGAAGATCCATTGACGGGCGACCAGATCGTCGTGCTGCCTGTAAATCCACCGGGTACGATCATTAATGCCGGCGGCGGCGACGACACGGTCTTCGCGGGCATTGGCGCCGACATCATCGATGGCGGGGCGGGCTACGACCTGCTGTCATACCGAATCTCCGGGCGGCCGGTGCTCGTCAATCTCGCAACCGGCGAGACCAATGGCGGGTACGCGACTGGAGACGACATATCGAACTTTGAAGGCGTCGAAGCGACCGCCTTCGACGATACCCTCATTGGCGATGCGGTCGGCAACTTCTTCCGAGGCGGCGACGGCGGCGATCTCGTGGATGGAGCCGGCGGCCGCGACACAATTTCCTATTCCGGCTCAGACGAGGCAGTGCAGGTCAATCTTGGCGCAGGCGTTGCGGTCGGCGGTCACGCGACCGGCGATACGCTGACAAGCATTGAAAACCTGATCGGCTCGAGCAACGGGGATACGCTCACCGGGGATTCCGGCGCAAACGAGATAGATGGCGCGGACGGCGACGATATCATCATCGGCGCCGGCGGGGCCGACACGCTGCGTGGCGGGGCAGGCTCGGACCTTGTTGACTATTCCTCTTCGGCGGCCGGCATCAATATTGCCGTTGGGGGCGGGCCGGGCGTCGGTGGCGACGCTGAAGGCGATATCATCACCGGGTTCGAGACAATTCTCGGTTCGCAATTCCGGGACACGATAACTGGTGACGCGAGCGACAATGTGCTTCGCGGCGGCGCTGGCGGCGACAGCCTTTCCGGAGCGGGAGGCGCCGACCGGGTATTCGGCGAAGGCGGTGACGACATCCTGCGCGGCGGCGCCGGATCAGACACACTTGACGGCGGCGCCGGCGTCGACACTGCATCGTTTACGGATCTTGTTGCGGGCGTCCGCGCGGACTTGCTGAATGACGTGGCGCGCTCCGGCCTGTCCGATGTCGATATTCTTGTCGACATCGAGAATCTAACAGGCTCGGATTATGCAGACACATTAATTGGCGACGAAGGCTCAAACCAACTCTTTGGCGGCGGCGGCGATGACGCGCTTTCCGGCGGCGTAGGGGCGGATCTTCTTGCCGGCGGCGCCGGCAACGACTTTGCCGACTATGCAAGCTCAAGCGCAGCGGTAAGGGTCGACCTTGCGACTCAGTCGGCTGCCGGTGGCGATGCGGACGGCGACACCCTCACAAGCATCGAAAGCGTCGGCGGAACAGCATTTGGCGATACGCTCCTTGGCGACGCGGGCGCCAACCGACTTGTCGGCGCTGGCGGCGATGACGTCCTGCTCGGGGGCGCCGGCGCCGATACGATCGAAGGCGGTCTTGGCGTTGACACAATTGACTTCAGCAGCGCACCGTCAGCAGTCAATGTAAACCTGACCTTGTCTTCTGGTTCAGGCGGTCACGCCGACGGCGACGTTTTTTCAGGCATCGAGAACGTAATTGCGACCGCGTTCAACGACTCCGTCGTGGGCGACGATTCCAGCAACCGCCTCGAAGGCCTTGCCGGCGACGACACCCTTGCTGGCGCTGGCGGCGCAGACGTTATTGTCGGCGGACTTGGTTTTGACCTGGCGGACTATGCGGCGTCGACCGGCGCCGTAATCGTCAATCTCGGCTCGGGAACTGGCGCGGGCGGAGACGCGGGCGGCGACCGTCTGTTCAGCATTGAAGGCGTTTCCGGTTCGATTTTCGACGACAATCTGTCCGGCGACGCCCTCGCCAATCTCCTCGTCGGCGCCGCGGGCGATGACACTCTGGCAGGCGGGGACGGCGACGATACGTTGAGGGGCGCAAGCGGCGACGACGTGATAAGCGGCGGCGCCGGCGCTGACCAGATTGACGGCGGCGCAGGCGTCGACATGGTCGACTATGTGAGCTCCGCAAGCGCCGTGAACGTCAACTTGACAACCCAGTCGGCAACGGGCGGCGATGCGACCGGGGACACAATCATTGGTATAGAGAATGTCCGAGGAACCGTTTCGAACGATACGCTCATCGGATCTGATGCAACAAACCGCCTTGAAGGCAGCGGCGGCAATGACAGCCTCACAGGTCTAGGCGGCGCAGACATTCTCGATGGCGGCGCGGGCCAGGACCTTGTCGACTACACGGCGTCTTCAGCCGGCGTCACCATCGATCTCATCAGCGGCGTTGGCCTTGGCGGCGACGCGGAGGGCGATCAGCTAATCAATGTCGAAGATGTTCTCGGTACGTCGTTCAACGACGTAATTCTCGGCGGGCTTGGCGCAAACTCGCTTTATGGCTTCGGCGGCAATGACAGCATGTCGGGTGGGTTCTCGACCGACAGGCTCGATGGCGACGCCGGCGACGATACGCTCTCGGGCGGTTCGGAAGCTGACATACTGGATGGCGGGACAGGAACGGATACTGCGAGTTATGCGGCGTCAACCGTGGGCGTTTCCGTTGACCTCGGCGCCAATATCGCGTCTGGCGGCGATGCTGAGGGCGACCAGCTCTTCTCCATTGAAAACCTTGCGGGCTCAAGCAGCGAAGACGTCCTTACCGGCGATGCAGGCGCCAACAGGATTTCCGGCGCCAGCGGCGCGGATGCTCTCACGGGCGCCGGCGGCGACGATACGCTGATCGGCGATGGCGGCAACGATACGCTCCGGGGCGGTGACGGCGCCGACCGCCTCGAGGGCGGGACAGGCAATGACGTCATCACTTATTCCGACTCTGCTGCGGGGGTGAACGTAAATCTCGAGACGAGCGCTGCAAGCGGCGGCGCCGCGACCGGCGACACGTTCTTCGGCATTGAACAAGTCATAGGGTCCGGTTTTGACGATACGCTCGTTGGGGACGAAAATGCAAACCGGCTCACTGGCCTCGCGGGCGACGACTCGCTCGATGGCGGCGTCGGCGCCGATACGCTGGACGGGGGCGTTGGGTCAGATACGGCTGACTACGGACGGTCCAATCAGTCCGTCAACGTCAACCTGACTACTGGCGTCGGGCTCGGTGGCGACGCAGACGGCGACCAGCTGTTGTCGATCGAGAATCTCGGTGGTTCCGCATTCAATGATTCGCTGACCGGCAATGCGGCCGTCAACATCCTGTTGGGCGGCGGCGGCGATGATACGCTTGAGGGCGCCGGCGCCGGCGACCTCATTGACGGCGGCGCCGGCGTAAACACGGCGAGTTATGCCGGATCATCCGATGGCGTCGCTGTCGACCTCCAGGCCGGCAGCGCCAGCGGCGGCGACGCGGCTGGCGATACGCTCACGTCGATCCAGAACGTTACGGGTTCTAACTTCGACGACACGCTTTTCGGGGACGCCGGGTCGAATCTTCTCGTCGGCGGGGCGGACGCAGACCGTCTCGAAGGTCGTGATGGCGACGACGAACTCGATGGCGGCATCGGCGATGATACCCTTGTGGGTGGTCTTGGCGCGGATACGCTCGATGGATCGAGCGGCGCGGACACCGCGAGCTACGCGGACGCAACCACTGGCGTCGATGTCAATCTCACGACCCAGCTCGGCCAGTTCAGCAGCGCCGCCGGCGACATATTCATCGGCATAGAGAATGTCGACGGATCGGCGTTCGATGACACGCTTACCGGCGACGGCGCCGCCAACAGGCTCACCGGCGGCGACGGCGCCGATACGCTAATCGGCCTCGGCGGCGGCGATGCGCTCGATGGCGGCGCTGGCGTGGATTTTGTCGACTACTCTGCTTCCGGCGCGCAAGTTACCGTAAACCTATTGACCGGCGTTGGCGGGGGCGGTGACGCGCAATTCGACACGTTCTTCAACATTGAGAATGTCATCGGTTCGAATCTTTCAGACGCGATCACCGGGAATGCGGCCGCGAACAGCCTGGTTGGCGGACTAGGGGACGATACCTTGCGCGGTGAAACCGCCGATGACACGCTCGTCGGCGGCTTTGGCGACGATGTTCTTGTTGGCGGCGAGGGTCAGGACTCGATGTTCGGCGACGCCGGGCTTGATGCCGTCGATTATTCGACGTCGACGGCCGCCGTAAACGTGAATCTGACGACGAACGTAGCCACCGGCGGACATGCTACCGGCGACCAGTTCTTCAGTATCGAGAATGCAATCGGTTCGGCATTCGATGATACGATCATCGGGTCAGTTGACGCCAATGTCCTCTCCGGCGGCGGCGGCGCGGACATAGTCGATGGCGGCGGAGGCGCCGATACTGTCTTTGGCGGGAGTGACGGCGATACGCTTCTCGGCAGCGCCGGCGCGGATGTCATGGACGGACAAGGCGGTTTCGATACGGTGGACTATTCCGCCTCCGCGGCGCCGGTGAACATCAACCTCCAGTTCGGCACGGGGATTGGCGGCGATGCTCAGGGCGACGAACTAATAAGCATAGAAAATGCCGTCGGCAGCAGTGGCGCGGACGCCATTGTCGGCAATGTCGGCGCAAACAGCCTCGTTGGCGGCGATGGAGCGGATACCATCGAAGGCGCTGCCGGCGGCGATACGCTCGAAGGCGGGGCAGGACTGGATACAGTAAGCTATCGCGGATCGGCGAATGCCGTGGCCATCAACCTCACCACGAGTTCAGCTGCCGGCGGCGACGCCGACGGCGACCTGATCAGCGGCTTTGAAAATGTGGAAGGCTCCGGCCAGCAGGATACAATTGCCGGCGATGGTTCGGCGAACGTCCTCTCTGGCCTCGGCGGCGACGACTTGCTGCGCGGCCTCGGCGACGCCGACACATTGCAGGGCGGCGGCGGCGACGACTCACTGCTTGGCGGCGATGGCGCCGACAGTCTCGCCGGCGGGTCGGGCTTCGACGAAGCGGACTATTCAGACTCTAGCGTTGGCGTCAGCGTCAACCTGTCGACGAACCAGGGCCTATTCGGCACGGCCGCCGGCGATGCCTTCGACAGCATCGAGGCAGTTAGGGGGTCAGCGCAGTCGGACACGCTTGTCGGCGATGGGGCGGCGAACCGGCTCGCCGGAGCGGATGGCGCCGATACGCTGATCGGCCTCGGCGGCGCCGATGAGCTGATTGGCGGGGCCGGCGTCGACACCGCGGACTACTCAGCGTCCGGCGGTGCGGTAAATGTCGACCTTGACTCCGGCGTCGGCACCGGCGGCGACGCTCAATTCGACACATTCGACAGTATAGAGAACGTCATCGGCACCATTTCCGGCGACCTCATTGCCGGCAATTCCGCCGACAACCTGATTCAGGGTCTCGCTGGCGCCGATAGCCTTTTCGGCGCAAGTGGGGACGACACGCTTGAGGGATCCGCCGGCCAGGATACGTTGCGGGGCGGCGAGGGCGCCGACAGCCTAGATGGCGGAGCAGATTTCGACCTGGCGAGCTACAGCGACAGTTCCGCCGCGGTGAACGTCGATCTCCTGAATAGCATCTTCTCCGGCGGCGCGGCCGCCGGCGACCAGGTCACGGCTATTGAAGGCCTCATCGGCTCGAATTTCAACGACACCCTGGCGGGCGACAACGCAGTGAACGCGTTGCAGGGCGGTTCAGGCGAAGACCGGATCCTTGGCGCGGGCGGCGATGACAGTCTCTATGGAGAGCTTGGCAACGACACCCTTGTCGGCGGCGCCGGCCGCGATCTTTTTGACGGCGGCCTTGGCGTCGACCTCGTCGACTATACAGGCGGCGGCGGCCCGGTCTCGGTCTCGCTACTGACGGGCACAGCGACCGGCGGCGACGCAGAGGGCGACACATTCCTCAATATAGAGAACATCACCGGATCCGATGCCGACGATTTCCTGATCGGCGACGGCGCGGCAAACGCGCTATCCGGCGGCCTCGGCGCGGATACGATTGAGGGCGGCGCCGGCGCGGATTCGCTTGATGGCGGCGCCGGCGTCGATACAGTTTCCTATGCGTCATCCTTGAGCGGCGTCACAATAAATCTCGGAGCAGGCGTCGTCGCCGGCGGCGATGCAACAAACGACCAGATTTCGAACTTTGAAAATGTCGAAGGATCGACCAACGCCGATGCGATCACCGGGGACACGCTCGACAACTCCCTGTCCGGCGGGTCCGGCGATGATACCCTCGCCGGCGGCGGCGGCGACGATACCCTTGATGGCGGTCTCGGACTCGATACTGCGGACTACTCGACCGAGACGAGCCAGCTCGACATCAATCTCGGGACTGGCGTTGCCGGCGGCGCCGCGGCGGGCGACTCTCTGGTCGCCATCGAAAACCTGATTGGCGGCGCGGGCGGCGATTCACTAGTTGGCGGCGTTGGGGCGAACGTCTTCGAGGGTCGCGACGGGGATGACACGCTTGAAGGCGGCGACGGCGCCGACCGCCTGGAAGGCGGAGCCGGATCCGACAGCCTCGTCGGCGGCGCGGATGCAGATACGCTCGACGGCGGGGCGGGAGTCGACACGGTATCCTATGTCGCATCTTCACAATCCGTCAGTGTCGATCTGAATTCCGGCATCGCCAGCGGCGGCGACGCTACCGGCGATCGTTTGCTGAACGTCGAGAACCTCGATGGCACAAACCAGGACGACACGCTCCTCGGGGATGGCGCCGCGAACGTGCTCAGAGGCTTTGGCGGCAATGACTTGATGGATGGCCGCGGCGGTTCTGACACGGTCGATGGCGGCTCGGGAGACGACACCGTCCGCGGCGGCAGCGGCGCTGACAGTCTGGCCGGCGGCGCTGACACTGACACAATCTCCTATTCAGGATCGTCCGCTGGCGTCACGGTCAACCTCGCGCTGAGCGCGGCCAGTGGCGGCGACGCAGAAGGCGACACGATCTCGGGCTTCGAAAACATTCTTGGCTCGGATCAGAACGACCTGTTGACGGGCGATGGCGGCGCCAATCGCCTTGAAGGCGCGGGCGGCGCCGATACGCTGGTCGGCGGGGCTGGCGGCGACACCCTCGATGGCGGCGCCGGCTCGGACACGGCGGATTATGCCGCCTCGGCCGCTGGCGCGATCAATGTCAGTCTCGAAACCGGAACAGCGACCGGCGGCGATGCGGCCGGCGACCAACTCGCCGGGATTGAAAACCTGGTTGGCACAAGCGCCGGCGACACGCTTGTCGGCGACGGCCAAGCAAACCTGTTGTCAGGTCTCGGCGGCGCGGACCTGCTGCGTGGTCGGGCGGGCGGCGACACGCTGCTCGGCGGCGGCGACGATGACACGCTGGAGGGCGGCGCGGATGCTGACAGCCTTGACGGCGGCGCTGGCAATGACACTGCCGACTACGGACAATCGCTTCTTGCGGTCAACGTCGATCTTGCGACCGGCATTGGCGCCGGCGGCGACGCCCAGGGCGACACGTTGTCGTCGATCGAGATCCTGATCGGCTCTAGCCGGGAAGACACGCTTTCGGGTTCGGCCGCGGCCGAAACGCTCCTCGGCGGGGTCGGCGACGACATTATCTCCGGACGCGGCGGCGCGGATTCTATCGACGGCGGCGGTAATTTCGATATCGCCGACTATTCGGGATCGGCCAGTCCGGTGCTCGTCGATCTCGGCGGAGGCGTATTCTCTGGCGGCGACGCGACGGGCGATACGCTGGTCGCTATTGAGGGCCTCATCGGCTCGATTGGCGATGATACCTTGCGCGGCGACGCGGCGCTAAATTCGCTTGATGGCGGTCAGGGCGATGACATTCTCCGCGGTGGGGCCCTCGGCGACACGTTGCGTGGCGGCGATGGCGTCGACACGGCCGACTACACGAACTCCAATGCGGCGGTGAACGTTTCGTTGCAGGATGGCACCGGCTTCGGTGGCCACGCCCAAGGCGATACGCTGCTCGAGATCGAAAACATTCTCGGTTATCTCGGCGACGATACGCTCACTGGCGACAGCAACGACAACCTGTTGCAAGGCGCTGCCGGCGCGGACAGCCTCTCGGGACGCGAAGGGGCTGACACCCTTGAGGGCGGCGATGGCGTTGATACGCTTATCGGCGGCGCGGGCGCGGACGTGTTGGTTGGCGGCGCCGACAATGATACCGCAAGCTATGTCGGGTCGACCCTTGCGGTCTCTGTGAACCTGTCGACAGGCGCAACGTCCGGCGGCGACGCCGTCGGCGACACGTTCTCGGGAATCGAAAATCTTCTTGGTTCAGACGCTGCGGCTGGCGATACGCTCATTGGCGACAGTTTCGCCAATCGGCTTGATGGCTCGGGCGGCGATGATTTCCTCTCTGGCCTTGGCGGCAATGACACGCTAGTTGGCGGCGCCGGCGACGATACGGCTGACTTCAGCGCCGCGATGGCCAACGTCACCGCCAGCCTCGCGGCTGGAACGGCTTCCGGCGCGGACATCGGCGCGGATATCCTCAGCGGCATTGAAGACCTGATCGGCGGCGCTGGCGGGGATACGCTTACGGGAGACGCTGGCAACAATCGGCTCCAGGGCCTTGGCGGCGGTGACAGCCTGAGCGGCGGCGACGGCGTCGACATCATAGAAGGCGGCGCCGGCGATGATACGCTTGTCGGCGGCATTGGAGCGGACAACCTCCTCGGCGGCGCCGACAACGATCGACTGATCGGCGGCGCCGACGCCGACACCATCGATGGCGGCGCGGGGACAGACACGGCGGACTATTCATTGTCCGTAGGCGGTGTAACGGTTGACCTCGCCGGCGGACCCGGGATCGGCGGCGACGCCCAGGGCGACATCCTTTCCAACGTGGAAAGCGTTGTCGGCTCGAACCAGCGCGACAGCCTCTCAGGCAATGCCGACAACAACACGCTCATTGGCGGCGATAACGAAGATACGCTGGAGGGCCGCGCCGGGGATGACAGTCTCGACGGCGGCGCCGCTTTCGATATTGCCGACTATGGCGAAGCCGGCGCGGCGGTCACCGCGAATCTGTCGACTGGCATTGCGACGACCGGCAGCGAAACCGATACGCTGACGTCGATCGAAGGCGTTATCGGGTCGAATTTTGCCGACTTGCTGATTGGCGATGGCGCCGCCAACTCGCTCGACGGCGGCCTTGGCGATGACACGCTGCGCGGCGGCGCGCTTGGCGACACGCTGCGCGGCGGACTAGGTTCGAATACGGCGGATTACACCGGCTCGAACGCAGGCGTGTCGATAGATCTTGGCATCGGCGCTGGCGCGGGCGGCCATGCCCAGGGCGACGAACTCTATGACATCCAGAACGTCATCGGGTCCGGCCTCAACGACACGCTGATCGGCGACGGCGGCGCGAACGCGATCGACGGAGCGGCCGGTGAAGACATCATCGATGCAGGCGGCGGCGACGATGTTATCGATGGCGGCGCGGGGCTCGACACGATAACCGGCGGGGCCGGCGCGGACGCTATTGATGGCGGCACTGGGACCGACACGGCGAGCTATGCCGGCTCCGCGGCTGGCGTCTCCGTCAACCTGTCCACGGGGGTCGCATCTGGCGGCGACGCGGCCGGTGACACGCTATCGAATATCGAGAACCTCATCGGTTCCAGTGCTGCTGCCGGCGACACCCTGATCGGCGACAGCCTGGCAAACTTGATCGAAGGCGGCGCGGGGACCGATATTCTCGCGGGACTTGGCGGAAATGACACTCTTGACGGCGGCGCAGACGACGATACTGCGGACTACAGCGCTTCGACTGCCTCGGTTGTAGTCAATGTCGCCGCCGGGACGGCGGTCGGCGCCGACATTGGTTCGGACGTGCTTCTATCAATCGAAGACGTCGTCGGCGGCGCTGGCGCGGACACAATCACCGGCTCTATCGGCGACAACGCGCTTGCTGGCGGCGCTGGCGCTGACTCCGTTGATGGCGGCGATGGTATTGACATCGTGCGCGGCGATGCGGGCGACGATACCGTCATTGGCGGCGCCGGCGACGACACGGTGGAAGGCGGCGCCGACAACGACACGCTGATTGGCGGCGCTGGCGCCGACAGCCTCGACGGCGGAACTGGCGCTGACACTGCAAGCTACGCCACGGCTGGCGGCGCGGTCACCGTCACGCTGGGCGGACCGGTCGGCGTTGGCAGCGATGCCGCCGGCGACACCCTAACCGCTATCGAAAACCTCATTGGTTCGAGTTTTGACGATTCGCTTACCGGCGACGCGAGCGCGAACTCAATTCTTGGCGGCGCCGGCGCTGACACAATCCGTGGCCTTGCGGGCGCCGATACTCTGCGCGGCGAGGCTGGCGACGACGTTCTTGACGGCGGCGCAGATGGCGACTTGATCGACGGTGGCGCAAATTTCAATACTGTCGACTACGGACAATCGAATGCGGGCGTAAGCATCGATCTTGGCGCGGATACGGCTGGCGGCGGCCATGCCGCTGGCGATACGCTCGACAACATCCAGGCGATCATCGGTTCAAACTTTGCGGACAGTCTCGTCGGCGATGCCGGCGGCAACAGTTTGAGCGGCGGCGATGGCGATGACACTGTGCGCGGCGGCGATGGAGCCGACACGCTTGCCGGCGGCGCAGCGGTCGACACAGTCGACTACAGCGGCTCGAACGGCGCGGTCTCGGTCGACCTTTCGTCCGGCGCCGCGTCTGGCGGGCATGCCCAGGGCGACGCGCTGTCCGGTTTCGAAAATGCAATCGGATCCGCAAATGACGACACGCTGCGCGGCGATGGAAACGTCAACGTCCTGACGGGCGCAGCAGGCGCCGACTTGATCGAAGGCCGTGCAGGGGACGACGCTCTTGCCGGCGGCGCCGGCGCCGACACCCTGGTTGGCGGCGCGGGCGCGGACGCGCTCGACGGCGGCGCGGACAACGATACTGCAAGCTACGCAAGCGACGTTGCGGGTGTCGACGTGAACCTGTCCACGGGAGTTGCGTCCGGCGGCGATGCAGCTGGCGATACGCTCGCGGCAATCGAAAATCTCGTTGGCGGCGCCGGCGCCGACACGTTGACCGGAGACAGTCTCGCAAACTCGCTCGATGGCGGCGACAATGCCGACACGCTCGCAGGCCTGGGAGGCAATGATAGCTTGTCCGGCGGCGCCGGCTCGGACACGGCGGATTACTCTGCGTCGATTTCATCAGTCATCGTCAATATTTCAACGTCAAGCGCGACCGGCGCAGACGTCGGCAATGACAGCCTTTCTTCGATCGAAAACGCCATTGGCGGGGCCGGCGCGGATACGTTGCAGGGCGACGCCGGGGGCAACCGACTCGCGGGACTTGCCGGCAATGATTCCCTGCTTGGCGGCGATGGCGCGGATACGCTCGAAGGCGGCGCTAACGACGATACGCTGATTGGAGCTGAAGGAGGCGACAGCCTTGACGGCGGCGCTGGCGTCGACACGATCGACTATACCCTGTCGAGCGCGCCGGTTGACGTCGATCTCGAAAGCGGGGCCGCGCTTGGCGGCCATGCTGAGAACGATACGATCGCCGGCATCGAGAATGTAATCGGTTCGAGCGGCGCCGACACGATTGCCGGGGACGACATGCTGGCCGGCAACGTGCTTGCTGGCGGCGCGGGCGCCGATCTGCTTGATGGTCGGGCCGGCGACGACACCCTCATCGGCGGCGGCGATAACGATACCCTGACCGGCGGCTCCGGCGCGGACGATTTGCGCGGCGGCTCCGGCGTCAACACCGCCGATTATTCGACAGCCACTGGCGGCGTCGCGGTCAGTCTTGCAACGTCTTCGGGGTCGGGCAACGACGCTGAAGGCGACGTGCTCACCGATATCGACAACTTGACCGGGTCCGATTTCGCCGACAGCCTGAGCGGGGATGGCGATGCGAACCTGCTTGCCGGCGGCGCATCGGATGACACCCTGGTGGGCGGCGCCGGCGCTGATACGCTGTCGGGCGGCGACGGGGCGCGTGACCTTGCCGACTATTCGGGCGGCGGCTCCGGCGTCACGGTCGACCTTGACGCCGGATTGGGCGTACGCGGCGACGCGTCTGGCGACATTTTGTCCGGAATCGAGGATGTAACGGGTACAAACTTTATTGACACGCTTATTGGCGACGCCGCGGCTAACGTTCTCACCGGGTTGAGCGGCGCCGATTTCCTCTCCGGCCTTGGCGCGAACGACACGCTCTATGGCGGCGATGGCGACGACACGCTGCTCGGCGGCGCGGGGTCGGACAGCCTCGATGGGGGCGCCGGCATAGACGCTGCCAGCTATGCCACATCCGCGGCTGGCGTTGACGTCAATCTCAGCGCACCGTCGGCATCCGGCGGCGACGCGGCGACGGACACGTTCGCAAGCATTGAAAACCTGATTGGCTCGGACTTTGCCGACACGCTTGCCGGAGATGACGGCGCGAACCGGATTGAGGGCGGTCTCGGGGCCGATATTTTGAGCGGCGCTGCAGGCGCCGATACGCTGGAGGGAAATGCAGGCGCTGATACGCTGACAGGCGGGGGCGGCGCTGACAGTCTTGTCGGCGGGGCAGATATCGACACGGCTGACTATACGGGTTCAGCCGAGGCCGTCAGCGTCTTCATCGATTCCGGGGTTGGTCTTGGCGGCGATGCGCAGGGAGATCAGCTGTCGGGGATCGAGAATCTTGTCGGCTCAAGCGCTGGCGCTGATGTCTTGAGGGGCGATGCGTCCGTAAACGTCCTGTCCGGCCTTGGCGGCGCGGATACGCTTGTCGGACTCGCCGGCAGCGACGTGCTCTATGGCGGCGACGATGACGACGTGCTGCGGGGAGGTGAGGAAGGCGACGTCCTCGATGGCGGCGCCGGCACAGATACCGCAGACTATACGACGTCCTCCACGGGCGTTGTCGTCAACCTTGCGAACGATGGACTGAATGCAAACGGCGACGCCGGCGGCGACATTTTCACAAGTATCGAGAACGTCCGTGGATCAGGCGGCGCTGACTCCATAACTGGCGACAGTCTTGCGAATAGTCTCGCGGGCGAAGGTGCGAACGACACGCTCATTGGCGGCGCCGGCGCGGACACGCTGGACGGCGGGACGGGATCGGATACTGCGGATTACTCCGCATCCGCATCGCCAGTCCAGATTGTCCTCGGCGTCAGCGCAGCTGGCGGCGATGCGCAAGGCGATGTTCTGACCGCGGTTGAGAACCTGATCGGTTCTTCCGGCGGCGACTCCCTGATTGGCGACAACGCGTCGAATTCGCTGGATGGCGGTCTCGGCGACGACACGCTTATTGGCCTCGGGGGCGGCGATACCCTGCAAGGCGGCGGAGGATTGGCGGATGTCGCGGACTATTCAGGTTCCGCCGGCGCCGTAAACGTAAATCTCACTGACGGCGTTGGCGTTGGCGGCGACGCGGCCCTCGATGTGATACAGAATGTGGAATACCTCATCGGCTCGGCTGGCGCCGATACGCTCGTCGGCGATGGTGCGGCGAACAGCCTTACTGGCGGCGACGGCGCGGATGATATTGAAGGCCGCGGCGGGGCCGACACCCTGGATGGCGGCGAAAGCGCCGACACGCTTGAGGGCGGCGCCGGCGCCGACAACATCGACGGCGGAGCGGGGATCGACGTCGCAAGCTATTTCGGGTCGACCTCCGGCGTTACCGTCAACCTCGCGACAAACGTTCATTCCGGCGGCGATGCGGCGGGAGATAGCATTGCCAACGTCGAAAACCTTGAAGGATCAGACGGCTTTGGCGACGTTCTCACCGGCGATTCGCTTACGAACGAAATATTTGGTCGAGGCGGGGACGACACGCTCGTCGGCGGCCTTGGCGCCGATACCTTGCGTGGCGGGACGGGGATTGACCTGGCTGACTATTCGACATCCGACGCAGGCGTCAGTATCCGCCTGTCGGCCGGTAATCTCGGCGCTGGCGGCCATGCCGCCGGTGATCAGCTCTTTGAAATCGAGAATGCTCTCGGCTCGACGCTGAACGACTCAATCGAAGGCAGCGAACTTGCGAACTCGCTTTCTGGTGGCGACGGCGACGACACGCTTATCGGCGGACTTGCCGGCGACACGCTCGAAGGCGGCGCTGGAACGGATACCGCAAGCTATAAGACTGCGCTTGCCGGCGTTGCCGCCGACCTTCAATCAGGCTTCGGAACATCTGGCGATGCATTGGGCGACGTCCTGTCGGGCATCGAAATTCTTGAGGGCTCGGCTTTCGGCGATACGCTTGCCGCCGCCAACGCCGGCTCGACATTGCTCGGCGATATTGGCGATGACTCGCTTGTTGGGCGAGACGGCGGCGACAGCATGCTTGGCGGCTCGAACGACGACACGATCGTCGGTAGTCTCGGCGCTGACACGATCGATGGCGGCGACGGCGCAAACGATGTTGTCGACTATTCCGGTTCAACGGCGGTCAGCATCAATCTTGAAACAAACACCCATTCCGGCGGCTTTGCCGATGGAGATGCCGTTTCGAATATTGAAGCGGTGATCGGCGGGAATTTCGCGGACAGCATATTTGGCGACGACGCGAACAATACCCTGGCGGGTGGCGGCGGCGATGACACGCTTGAGGGTGCAGGGGGTGCGGACTCGATCGACGGCGGCGCAGGGATCGATACGGTCTCCTATGTCACCTCTGGCGGGGTCGTAGTGAACCTGACGACCAACGCTAACAACAATTCGGATGCGCAGGGCGATACGCTCACCGGCATCGAGAACGTACTCGGCTCCGCCGGCGCGGACTCAATCACCGGCGATGCAGGCGCAAACCTTATCGACGGTCGCGGCGGCAACGACACCCTTCGCGGCGGCGCTGATGATGATACGATCGTGGGCGATGCTGGCGCCGACATTCTTTTTGGCGATGCAGGCGATGACGTTATTGATGCTGGCGACGGCGACGACACGATCACCGGCGGCGCCGGCGCTGATACGGTGGACGGCGGCGCTGGCGTCAACCGGATCACTTATGCCGACTCGGGCGCTGCCGTCGCGGTCAATCTCCTCACGAACGTGAACTCGGGCGGCGACGCCGAAGGCGACGATCTGTCGAACATTCAGGAGCTATATGGCTCCGTCTTCGCAGACAGTCTTACTGCGGACGATTCCGGCGTGAGCATTGTCGGTGGCCAGAACCAGGGCAGTGGCCCCGCAACGATCTACGACGGCAATGATACGATCCGCGGCGGCGCCGGCGCCGACACCCTTTCCGGCGGCGGCGGCGGCGACGATTCCATCACAGGCGGCGGCGGCGCGGACGTCATCGCTGGCGGAATTGGCGCAGACGAACTGTTTGGAGACGCCGGCGACGATACTATTGATGGCGGGGACGGCGCCGACACGATTGAAGGCGGCGCCGACAACGATGTCCTGCGCGGCAATGATCAGGACGACATCATCCGTGGGGACATTGGAGACGACAGCCTAGATGGCGGCGCGGGCTCCGACACGCTTGAAGGCGGCGATGGCGTCGATACGCTGACAGGTGGATCGCAGGACGATCTCTTGCGCGGCGGCGCCGGGGCCGACGTACTGATTGGCGGCGACGGCGACGACACTGCGGACTACGCTGCATCCGGCGCGGCTGTAAATGTGAGTCTTGCAGGCGTTGGCGCTGGCGGCGACGCTCAGGGCGACTCCTACGCCACGATCGAGAATGTCATTGGTTCCGACTACGCCGATACGCTCGTTGGCGATGGGGCCAATAATGATCTGTTCGGCGGCCTCGAAAACGATACGCTGATCGGCGGCGTTGGCGGCGATAGCCTCGATGGCGGCGCAGGTTCGGATACGGCTGACTACTCAGCGTCCAGCTTTGCGATCAACGTCAGTCTCGCGCTGGGGCTTGGCGGCGCCGGCGACGCGACCGGCGATACGCTGACATCAATTGAGAATGTCATTGGTTCGGGCCTCAGCGATACTATTTCCGGCGACAACAATGCCAACTTGCTAGAAGGCGGACTTGGCGCCGACACCCTGATTGGCAATGGGGGCGCCGATACGCTCGATGGCGGCGGCGGTTCGGACACCGCCTCCTACCGGGAGTCCGCATCAGGCGTAGCTGCCGACCTCGGGTCTCCTGGCGGCAATACCGGCGATGCAGCGGGCGACGTCTATGTCGGGATCGAGCGTCTCGAAGGGTCAAACTTTGGCGATATTCTTACCGGCGACGGCGCCAACAATATCCTCCGTGGCCTGCTGGATTCCGATATACTGACTGGCGGCGACGGCGACGATACTCTTTATGGCGACGATGAGGGCGCTCCCGGCGCCGGCGGCAACGATACGCTTGTTGGCGGTCTGGGCGCCGACCGTATGGAGGGCGGTTTCGGCGTCGATACGGTCGACTACACGGCGTCGAATGCGGCTGTGAATATCCGGCTTAGCGGCGACGTCGGGTCGGGCGGCCACGCCCAGGGAGATATTATTCTAGAGGCCGAGATTCTTATCGGCTCTACCTACGATGACACCCTTTGGGGCACCAACAATGCTGACACGCTGATCGGCGGCCTTGGCAATGACATCCTGCATGCGCGGAGCGGCGCCGACAGCCTCGACGGCGGCAGCGGGTCGGATACGGTCCAGTATGAATTCGACGCCGGTTCTGTGAACGTCAACCTCGCGACAGGCGTCGGCTCCCTCGGCGATTCCAATGGCGATCAGTACACCAGCATAGAAAACGTCATCGGTACGCATTCGGCGGATACGATCATCGGCGACAGTCTGGCGAACGTGCTTCAGGGCCTCCTCGGCAATGACTCAATCGCCGGCGGCGATGGCGACGATGATATCCGCGGCGGCAATGGCAATGATACGCTGTTGGGCGAGGGCGGCAGCGATGTTATTCGGGGCGAGAACAGCAACGACTCGATCATTGGCGGCGCGGGCGCGGATACGCTGTACGGCGGTTCAGACAACGACACGATCCGGGGCGGCGACGACGCCGACGCGCTCTACGGCGAGGATGATTCCGATACGCTCTTTGGCGATGCAGGCGATGATCTACTCGACGGCGGGAACAACAATGACAGCCTTGAAGGCGGCGACGGCGCCGACACGTTGCTCGGCGGCGGCGGCGACGACCAATTGTTCGGCGGCGCCGGAGCGGATTCAATCGATGGCGGATCGGGTGGGTTCGACCAGATAAGTTTCTCTTACCAAGCGAGCGCCGTGTTCATTGACCTGCTTGCCGGGACAGGCGCCGGCGGGGATGCGCAAGGCGATACCTACGTCAATATCGAACGCGTCATTGGCACTAACGCGGCGGACACGCTCTACGGCAATGCAAGCGCCAATACACTGACCGGCGGCGCTTCCAGCGATACCTTGAGAGGCGGCGCCGGGGGAGATGTCCTTGATGGCGGCGCCGGCATCGACACCGCCGATTATGGCGACGATACAGCCGGCGTGCAAATTGATCTGTTTACGGATGCAGCAAATTTCGGCTTTGCCAGCGGCGACGATCTCAACTCGATCGAAAACCTGGTCGGCGGATCCGGCAATGACACACTGTTTGGCGACGGCGGCGCGAACGACCTGTTCGGCGGCGCCGGCGACGACACGCTGGGCGGCGGCGTCGGAGCGGCGGGAGACGACTTTGACGGCGGCGACGGGGCCGACACGGTTGACTATTCGACGGATACGGCGGGGATGAACATTAACCTCGCGACCGGCCTCGGCGCCGGCGGGGACGCCGCCAACGATACGTATACGTCTATCGAAAATGTCGTCGGCGGCGACGGCAGCGATCTTGTCGCTGGCGACGGCGTCGCAAACACCCTCACGGGCGGATCGGGCGACGATACGCTCCTCGGGGCGGCCGGCGCGGACAGCCTCATCGGTGGATCGGACGATGATTCGCTCGTTGGCGGCGATGATTCCGATACCCTGGTCGGCGGGCTCGGCGACGACACGCTTCTGGGCGAGGCGGGCGCCGACAGCCTTGAAGGCGGCAACAACGACGATAGCCTCGACGGCGGCGCCGAGAACGATACGATCTTCGGCGGCTCGGGCGCCGACATCATCATAGGCGGCGCCGGCGATGATCTCCTGTCCGGCGACGACGGGGACGACCGGTTCGTTGGCGGCGCGGGCGCCGATAGCATGGATGGCGGCAGTGGCGTCGACATCCTGGATTATGCCGCACTAGGCGGCGCTGTGTCCGTCAACCTGGAAACGAACGCCGTTGGCGGCGCCGCGGCTGGCGACGTGATCTCCAATTTCGAAAGCATCATCGGCACGGCGTTCGCCGATACGCTTGACGGCGACAGCCTTGACAACAGCATCGACGGCGGCGGCGGGGACGACACGATAGACGGGTCGGCGGGCGCGGACACCATTGCAGGCGGCGCTGGCGCGGATACGGTTGACTATCGGGACTCAAGCGCCGTCGAAGTCTACCTCAACGGCGCAACTGGCGTCGGCGGCGAAGCCGACGGAGACGTCCTATCAGGCATTGATGTTGTTCTGGGGTCCAACTTTGCCGACCGCATCGTCGGCGCTGCGCTGGGAGAAACTCTCGACGGCGATGCAGGCGATGATACCCTTATCGGCGGCCTCGGCGCAGACAGCCTGATCGGCGGTCTTGGCGAAGATCTCGTGGACTATTCCGCTGCGGGCAGCGGCGTCAGCCTGAACCTCGCCACTGGCGGAACGAGCGGCGAAGCTACAGGCGACCGGTTCAACGGCGTCGAGAACGTGACGGGTACGGATTTCGCGGATGCAATCGCCGGCGACGAGCAAGGGAACGTTATCGTTGGCGGCCTTGCGAATGACACGCTTACTGGCGGCGGCGGCGACGACAGCCTTCAGGGCGACGTCGGCGATGACAGCCTAGTCGGCGGAGCCGGCGCCGATACGCTCGACGGCGGCGCGGACACCGACACGGTCGATTATGCCGGCTCTGCGGCGGTTAATGTCAACCTGGATGGCATGACGGTCGGGATCGGCGGCGATGGCGCGGGCGACATACTGATCGATATTGAACGGCTGATCGGATCGTCGAACGGTGACGTTCTGACCGGCCATACAGGCGCCGATTGGATCAATGGCGCAGGCGGCGCCGACTCGATTGATGGCGAGTTCGGCGATGACACAATCGTCGGCGGCGCCGGCGCCGACTCGCTCACCGGCGGCGACGGCGTCGATACGGCGGACTACTCGACCTCGGCTAGCGGCGTGACAGTCAACCTCGCCACGAATTCAGGCGCTGGCGGCGACGCAGCGGGCGATCAGCTTTTTGAATTCGAACGGGTCGTTGGATCCGCGAGCGCTGATAGCCTCGTCGGCGACGGCGCCTCCAACACGCTGACCGGCGGTCTTGGCGACGACACCCTGCGCGGCGGCGGCGGCGGCGATATCATTGAAGGGGGTGATGGTCAGGATACGGCAAGCTATGCCGGCTCCATCGCGGTAAATATCGCCCTTGGCGGAGCGCTCTCGGGCGGCGACGCGGTCGGCGATGTCCTTTCGTCGATCGAAAACCTTATAGGCTCCTCAAACGGCGACACGCTTGCCGGCAATGGCGTCGCGAACAGTCTTGACGGCGCTGCGGGCGACGATCAACTGCTTGGCGGCGACGGGGGCGATACGCTCGCCGGGGGCGACGGCGCCGACACGCTTGATGGCGAAGCAGGCGCGGACTCGCTTCTTGGAGGAGCGGACAACGACCTCATTCTTGCAAGCGACGGCTCGGATACCATCGATGGCGGCAGCGGCGTCGATACAGCAGACTACTCGGCAAGCAGTGCAATCAATCTCCGGCTTGATGGAGTCGCGGGGGCGGGCGGACTTGCCGCCGGCGATGTGCTGACCAACGTCGAGAATGTTATCGGTACGGACTTCGCGGACACGATTGTCGGAAACAGCGATGACAATTCGCTACAAGGCGGACTTTCAGGCGACAGTCTTTCCGGCGGCGATGGCGCGGATACCCTGTCCGGCGGGGATGGCGACGACACGCTCGTGGGGGGCGCCGGCGCGGATAGCCTAGTCGGCGGCGTCGGAAACGACACCGCAAATTACGCTGGCGGCTTATCAGTCGTCGTCAACCTGGCGACAGGCGGCGCCGGCGGCGACGCCTCGGGCGACGCATACGATGGCGTTGAGAATGTACTGGGATCGGACTTTGCCGACACGATCATTGGCGACTCTCTCGACAACAGCCTTTCAGGCGGTGCCTCCGGCGACAGCCTCGATGGCGATGGCGGCGATGACACGCTCGCTGGCGGCGACGGCGCCGACACATTGGCAGGCGGAGCGGGTACGAACGTCCTGCTTGGCGGCGCTGGCGCGGATCGCTTTATTGGCGGGATCGGATCTGACTTATTCGATGGCGGTACGGACATTGACGTTGCCGACTACTCCGCAGAAGGATCGGCTCTGACGATCGACCTTGGCGGCGGCGTCGCCTCCGGCGGCAACGCGGCGAACGATACGCTCGTTGGCATAGAGAATATCATCGGGGGCGTTTCCGGAGACAGCCTGACGGGCGATGGGTTCTCAAATGAATTCTTCGGCGGCGGTGGCGGCGACACGCTCCGCGGCGCTGGCGGCGCCGATACCTTGCGGGGCGAAGCCGACGCCGACTTCCTTGATGGCGGCTCGGCCGACGACCTGCTCGTTGGCGGCGTTGGCGACGACACGCTTATCGGCGGCGCCGGTGCTGACGTACTCGACGGCGGCGCGAACCTCGATACGGCGGACTACTCGGCATCGTCGTCCGGCGTGACAGTGACGCTCGGCGGCAGCGGCGCGGGCGGCGACGCGCAAGGCGATATCCTCATCGATATTGAACATTTGATTGGGTCGGCGACTGCCGCGAGCGATCTGACGGGAGACGGGCTCGACAACTCCTTAACCGGCGGCGTCGCAGCGGATGTGCTGCGCGGGGCCGGCGGCGGCGATACGCTTGTTGGCGGGGACGGCGCGGATACCCTGATTGGCGGCGCCGGCGCGGACGTGATCGACGGCGGCGCAGGGCCAGCTGACATTGTCTCCTATGCCGGGTCTGCGGCGATCACGATCAACCTGGCCACAAGTTCCTTCGCTGGCGGCGATGCCGCGGGGGATACAGTTATCAATGTTGAGCGGATCCTCGCTTCCTCAAACGGCGACGCCATCACGCTTGGCGGTGGCGCAGCGTATGCAGACGGTGCGGACGGCGACGATGCCATTACAGGTTCCGGCGCGGCGGACACGCTGATCGGCGGCGCCGGAGCGGACACGCTGGTCGGCGGCGCGGGCGCGGACTCGATCGACGGGGGCGCTGGCTCGGCCGATGTCGTCTCTTTTGCGGGCTCTGCCGCGGTCACGATCAACCTGGCCACGAACGCCTTCGCTGGCGGCGATGCTGCTGGCGATACAGTGACCGGGGTCGAGCGCATTACGGGGTCGTCCAATGGCGACGCCATCACGCTCGGCGGCGGCGTAGTCCTTGCGGATGGCGCAGACGGAGATGATGAGCTGACGGGTTCCGGGTCCGCGGATACGCTTATCGGCGGCCTCGGCGCTGATACCCTGATTGGCGGCGCTGGAGCGGATGTGCTCGACGGCGGCGGCGGCGCGGATGATGTCGTGTCATACGCCGGCTCAGCGGCGGTCACGATTAACCTGGCGACGAACGCCTTCGCTGGCGGGGCCGCCGCGGGTGACGCTATCGTCAATGTGGAGCGGCTACTTGGTTCATCGAACGATGATGAGATCACGCTTGGCGGCGCCGCCAATTATGTCGAAGGCCTCGGTGGCAATGACCTGCTGACCGGTTCTGGCGCAACAGACACGCTGATTGGCGGAGATGGGGCGGATACGCTGGTTGGCGGCGCTGGCGCGGACACGCTCGACGGCGGCGCCGGAGCTGCGGACGTCGTTTCCTACGGGGGCTCCGCCGCTGTCACAATAAATCTGTCTACGAATTCCTTTGCCGGCGGCGATGCGGCAGGCGACGCCATTTCGGGCGTCGAGCGCATCACGGGCTCTTCGAATGGCGACGCCATCACGCTTGGCGCCGGCGTAGCTTATGCAGATGGTGCGGGCGGCGATGATGCGCTGACCGGCGCCGCATCAGACGATACGCTTATAGGCGGAGACGGCGCGGATACGCTGATTGGCGGCGCTGGCGCGGACTCAATTGATGGCGGGGCGGGCACCGCAGACTTTGCGTCGTATGCCGGCTCGACGGCGGTCACAATCAATCTTTCTACAAACTCCTTCGCCGGCGGCGATGCCGCGGGCGACGTGATTGTCAATGTTGAGCGGCTGCTAGGCTCATCGAATGGCGACGCCATCACTCTTGGGGGTGGTCTCGCCTACGTTGATGGCGGCGGCGGGGACGACGACATTGTCGGCGTAGCGGCGGCGGAAACGCTTCTTGGCGCCGCCGGCGCCGACACGCTCGAAGGCGGACTTGGCGACGACTCTCTCGATGGCGGGACAGACGCTGACGTCGCACGATATAGCGGGGCGCGAAGCGACTACATGGTTGAAAGCGCAGGCGGTTCGTTCGTCGTGACCGACCTTAACGTCGCTGACGGCAACGAAGGCGCGGACACGCTGGTCGACATCGAAACGATTGATTTCAACGGCGCGCTTTTAAGCCTTGCAGGCGCAACCACGTCGCCAACCGGCGCGTCCAATCTGCTCGTCATGACTTCCGCTGCCGAGAGCGTGAACGCAAACAATGGCGACGACACGGTGCTTGGCGGCGGCGGGGCCGACACGATCGACGGCGGCAATGGACTCGACCTCATTTACGGCGACGCAGGCGCCGATGTCCTTGATGGCGGATCGAACGATGACACGATTTATGGCGGCATTGGAGACGATACGCTGGATGGCGGCGCCGACACCGATCACCTCTATGGCGGCGACGGCTCAGACACGATCATTCTCGATAGCGGCGCCGACATCGCAGATGGCGGCATTGGAGACGACACATTCAATCTCGATGATGGCGCGATTACCTATGCCGGCGCCAGCATCGATGGCGGCGCTGGCGTCGATACGGTATATCTGACGGGGGCGGGCGCGGTCGATGAAATTGGACTATTCGACGTGCTGTCCAACATCGAGATCATCGACTTCAGGGACGGAGGCGTCACCGCCGACCTTGACCTCAATGAGTCACTGATCGACAGCGTTACAGACGCGAACAATTATCTGACGCTGCTGGTGAACGGCGGCGATTCCGTCAATGTCGCGCTGGGATACGATACGGTGAACACGGTTGGAAGCGTGACAACATATACGTACACAGATGGTACTCAACTTGACGTGGTGACAGTATGATCAAGCCGGTTCGTTGTCGCCCGACGGTCAATGCGCAACGAGCTCGTCCGTCCCCCGCCCGCTAGGCGGCGTCGTTCTCGAAAGTCGCCATCGACAGGTCAACGCTGGCGTCTCGCAGTTTCGCGAGATCCGCATTTGACAGTGGCTCAAGCAACTGAACGCCGTAGCCGTTGACGCGCGTTGACCTAATGATGCCGGTTCGTTTGATGAGGTCTGCGATCACCTGGACGCGCTCGCCGTCACGAGCAATTATGTAGCTAGTTGCCGGCCGGAACGTCAGTCCGCCTCTCGATGCTTCTGAGATTACGCCGTCAATCGAGAAGCCCTTATCAGGGATCGATAACTCCGCAATGGCCGACAACTCCTGGCGCTCGTCACGACGCTTGTGCGCGTTGCGCTGCGCGTCTTTCAGCAACTCCTGGTGCAGCTTGTCCGCTGACCGGCTTGTAGACTGCGCGGGATTGTCTCCTGCGGCGTCGGCTTTCGGCGCAGCTTTTCTCTTCAGTATAGAGCTTATCGCGACAAGGACTTTCATAGCGAATCTCCTGACCGCCTCCGCCGCGGCTGCGCCGAGCCAGCGCCTTCGCGAGCCTGGTTCGGTCGCGACGAGGCGGCTTCCGCCGCACGATCAAGCTTGTTTGCAAGTTCGAGCAGTTTGTGCAGCTGTCTGACGTTCAGGTCGACGGTTTTGCGCTTGAATTCCTGCGCTAGAAGATCGCCCTCTTTGATGATTTCGACGTCCTCGACGACGGTCGGCGTCGTCATTTCTGCAACCTTCTGGTAAGTTTGTCGGAGCGCTTTGGTCAGTCGGGCATCGCGCGTTTCAAGCTGCGTCGACATGAGTCCCGTCAGTTCTGCGATTTCCGCCCGGACGTCAGCGTTCTTGGCGACCTGCTCGAACGCATCAATGGTGCGAGCGAGGGTGAGGTGAATGATCTTATTTTGCTCGATCATTACCTGCAGGCCATCGGCGACGTCATACATGAATTCCTGGCTCACGCGCGCTTCCCGGACAAGCGACGTAACCGACTGGGAGAGCTTGCTCATTTCGCGTGAGTGCCGGTTCGTCGACATGACGGCGTGCCGGGCGGCGCGCATCAACAGCGCAAGTCGACGCTCTTCGAACTGCGAATTCGTCATGCCCGCAGCGGCCTCAGCGGGCGACTGTGGCTGACCATTCGGACCCGCCCGCTTTGACCACATCGCCAGCGGCAGCCCGTCGAGCGTTACGTCGGTCTTTTCCTGAGCGCCCTCCTGCAGAGTAACAATATCGGCCAGCCAGTCGGAGAATTCGGCCTTTAGCGATCCGCCCGCGCGCGAGACCAGTTGCAGCATCAGGCTGATCGTCAGCGACGTGATGAGGCCGAACAGCGAAGATGAGAAGCCTGTCGCCATGCCGCCAAGCGGCACCTGCAGGTTTGTCATTAAGTTCGAGATCATTTCCGTCGGATCGCCGGCGCCGAGGTTCAGCCCGCCCAGAATGTCACCGACCGACGCAAGCGTAATCATCAAGCCAAGGAACGTGCCGATCAGTCCGAGGAAAATCAAAATGCCCGAGACGTAAGCGATCAGTGATTTCTGTTCGCTGAGACGTTCGTCAATGCCGTCAAGCAGGGTCTGCATCGTTGATGCCGAGATCGACAGGTCGTTTTCCCGGTACAGCTGCCCGGAAATCAGCTGATAGGACTGACCGAGGATTTGTGGCTTCCTGAATGGCACGCCGAACTGAGCGCAACGGTAGTATCGCCAAAGTGGGTCCGCAGCCTGCGCGGAATCCGCGTGCTTCACGTCGTCATACTGTTCGACAAGGGCGTAAAAGGCTTTGTATTCGTTCGTCAGCATTCCCGTGGCGCTGAAAATCAGCGTCAGGCCGAAAAGGCAAGTGCCGAAAATGATCAGGTTCAGCGCTGGGTTGGCGCTTACGGACGTAATGACAAAGTCGTGCTGCCACACGCCCATAAGAAGCAGGACGGCAAGACAGAAGCAAATTCTGTAGAACTGTGTCTTTACGCTGCGCATTGACGCGTGTCGCCCGTTCCGGATCCGCGCTGATAACAGAAGATCAAGCTTAATTTTGGCTTAAACGACCATTGCCGCCGCCGACGTTCATCGGATGTCAACTGATTAAGCGCTCATTAGCCATGAAAGAGGCGCGTTCGGACCGAATGGGCCAGCGGTCCCTTGCGTAGGATTAGGTCGTGGCGCAGGCGCAGGAAGAGGAAAACCATTGGCCGGGGTTCGTCGACGCTTTGTCGACGATCGTCATGGTCGTGACCTTTCTCCTAATTATCCTGGCAATTGCCATCTTCGTCATGTCGCTGCAGATCGCGTCAAACTCCTCGGACGAAGAAGCTTCGCGCTCCGCCGCGCTCACATCCACCAATCTGGATGAAACGGAAACAATAGCGGTGGAAAAAGACCCCGCCGCCGCGCCGAGCGAGGAAGTGGCCACGAAAATCATCGAAGCGGACGGTCGTTTCATGATCCAGTTTTCGGGGCAAGTCATCAAGATTGACGAGGCGGGCACGGAGCGGCTTTCCGCCTTCGCGTCTCGGACCGAACCGAACCGCGCAGGACGAAATTATCTCATTGTGGCCTACTTCGATCCATCGATCGCCTACACCAAGGCGCAGAGAATTGCCTACTACCGACTGCTTTCCGCAAGGAGCGCCCTGTCCGCCGAAGGCGTCTCGCCTGAGGCAATGACCATTCTCGTGCGCGAAGCGCCAACGCTCGACCGCATCGACACCGTCGAAATCACAATTGAATGAAGCAATCACAGCAACCAAACAGCGAAGCCAAAATGCAGGTTCTATTCCTTCACAACAATTTTCCCGCCCAGTTCGGGGGCCTTGCCGGCCATCTTGTCGATCACGGCTGGAAGGTATGGTTTGGCACCCAAAGGCAGGATCTGTCACACCCGCGGGTGAATACTTTTCATTATACGCCGCATCGCGAACCGTCCGACAATATTCATCCGTATTCTGGATCCTGGGAAAAAGCGGTGATCAATGGACAGTCAGTTGCGCGCGCATGCATTGAACTCAAGCGAACACAGCAGCTGAATCCTGATATTGTCGTTTCTCATTCGGGCTGGGGCCCAGGTCTGTTCGTCAAGGATATATGGCCCGAAGCGCGAACAATCGGGTACTTCGAATGGTACTACAATTCTCCGGGGCCAGATGTTAGCTTTCTTGACCCAACCCCGCCAAGCTATGACCAGGCCGCCCGATCCCGCGCCCGCAATGCGCCAATTCTTCTCGACCTCGCGTCGGTTGACATCGGAATTTGTCCGACACACTGGCAAAAATCGCAGTTTCCCGCGACATTCGACGCAAAGTTGCTGGTGCACCATGACGGCGTCGATACGCAATATTTCCGGCCGGATCGGAAGGCGCCCCTGTCTTTGAAGGGCGTCGAATTGCCCGCGGATGCGGAAATTGTCACCTATGTCGCCCGCGGCATGGAGCCCTATCGGGGCTTTCCACAGTTCATGGCTGCGCTGGCCGTCCTGCAGGCCGAACGTCCTGAGCTCCAGGCGGTCATAGTCGGCGAAGATCGCGTCGCCTACGGAAAGAAGCTTGCCGAGGGCGATTCCCATCTAAAGCGCGCTCTGTCCGAGAACGCGATTGACGCCGCGCGAACGCATTTCGTCGGCTACCTGTCACGGGACGAGTACCGCCGCGTGTTGGCCGCTTCGTCCGCTCATGTCTATCTGACAACGCCTTTCGTCCTTTCATGGTCGATGATGGAGGCAATGGCCATGGGATGCGCTTTGGTTGGATCGGATACCGCTCCGGTGCGTGAGGTTGCAAATGAGTCGAACGCTTTCATCGTCGACTTTCATGACCGAAACTCGATTGTCGCTGGCCTTCGCGCCGCCCTCACCGAGCACGATCGCTCGCGTCGTATAAGGTCCGCCGCGCGCCGGACGATTGAGAACACTTATGCTGCGGAACGCTTGCTTGCGGAAAAGCGCCGCGTGATGGAATCGCTTGTCGCCGCGCGGGCGCCGGCCCAGGACATTCGCAAGTCCGCCTGACAAGCGACGCGCCACGTCTCGACCTCCACGGCTTATCCTTCTAGAACGCGTCATGCGCTCGCCTGTTCGCTCCTGCGACCGGGCGGCGCGCCTTCAGACACGCAAATGCGGGGAGCAGGCGCCTTTCATGACGACTTCAGACCCTTCGGCAGCGGACGTCGCGCAGATTCGCAGAGAGGCACTGGATCGGCTCGGCGATGTCGCAACATCAGCTGTTCGTGATCCGTTGTCCAACGCAGTCCGTGCGCTCGCCTTCGAGTTTTCCGCGCGCCTTGAAGACGGACGATTGTCGCTACCGGCCTTCCGCGCGCTCGCGAAGGCGATCGGCGACGATGCGTCGGTCGAGCGTATGCGAACGTTTGGATTGCGGCATCTGGCAGTCGATATCGACTTCGACGCGCTGGTCGAGCGCGCTTTCGCGGGCGTCGCAAATGGTGACGATGACGCTTATTTCAGCGCGGCGTCCAGAACGCTCGCCGGCATCGTTTTTACTGCTCATCCGACATTCGCCCAGGATGAAGGCATGCGCGCGGCAATGGCGGCATTCGCCGAAACGGATGATGAACCGGCCTATCGAGAGCGGATCAAGGCGCTTTCCCACTGTCCGGAATCGGACATTTCCCTTGACGCGGAACACGCAGAGGCGACCGCGCGCATCAGCGAAGCAAAAAGTGTCAACCGGAAATTGATTGACGCCATCATTGACCATGCGCGCCGCGCGCGCCCGGCATCTTGGCGCCGCGTTCGGCCAGCTCCGATCAGCATAGCGACCTGGGTTGGCTACGATCTTGATGGGCGTACGGATATTCACTGGGGACGCACGTTCGAAATTCGCTTGCGCGAAAAGGCGACCCAGCTATTGGAATATGCGTCAACGCTCGAATCCGTGACCCTTTCTACGCCAGCGTGCGGCGCTATTGCAGAGCGTCTTCGCGCCGCTGCTGCGTTGACTGAGCAGCAGGCCAAGGCTTTTGCCGGCGATCTCGATGATGCGGCGACGGTTATTGCCGCCGCGAATCTTCTCACTGACGAACATGCTTGCAAGCTGGTCAGCCTGAAGGAAGTATCGAAGGAAATTGAAGGGCTTTTGGGCGAGGTTGACGATCCGGTTGCATCGACGCTTGTCCGTCTGATTTCGGAGATTAAGCTTTACGGCCTTGGCGTCGGCCGCATTCATCTTCGCGTCAATGCGGCGCAAGTCCGCTCGACGCTTCAATCAGATCTTGGATTGTCGTCCGACGCCGACTTCATCGACCGGACGGCATTGTCGACTGCCGCCGAAAAATCCGTGTCGGCCAGACGTAGAACGGTCAATTTCGGATCGATTTTTCGGGAAAAGATGACGGCGAGGCGTCAGTTGATGCTGTGCGCCCAGATTCTCAAGCACGTTGATGCGGATACGCCGATCCGCTTCCTTATTGCGGAATGCGAAGCGCCGGCGACGATCATGGGTGCGATTTACCTCGCTCGGCTTTACGGCGTGGAGGGCATGGTTGACATCTCCCCTCTGTTTGAGACGCCCGAAGCGATCGAGAGCGGCGGCCGCTTTATGGAACGCCTGCTGAACGAACCGGAATTCCTGGAGTATGCCAGAGGCCGCGGGCGCATATCCATTCAGCTCGGATTCTCCGATAGCGGACGTTTCATGGGGCAAGTGCCCGCCGACCTTGCTATAGAGCGTCTTCATATACTTCTCGCGCGCGAAATGGGACGTCTCGGGCTAAAGGACATTGAAGCCGTCGTTTTCAACACCCATGGGGAATCGATGGGGCGCGGCGGTTATCCCGGCGACCTTGCTGAACGGTTCGATCACCTGATGACGCCCTGGGCCCGTTCGCGATATGCCCGTGAGGGAATTCGCGCGAATATCGAGGCAAGCTTTCAGGGGGGCGACGGGTTTCTGCACTTCCAGTCGCCTAAGCTTGCGCGCGCCACTGTCGCAGCGCTATTCGCCTGGGCCTTCAAGCCGCAGGAGGCTCGAGCCGATAGGTTCTACGAGGACATAAACTTCTCATGGGATGTATACCGGTCGATCAAGAAGTGGCAGGAAGAATTATTCGCAAGCGAACATTACCAGACGACGCTTGGCGCATTCGCAATCAATTTTCTCTATAAGACCGGTTCCCGCAAGTCCCGCCGGCAAAGCGGATCGTCCGCTCGCGATGCGGCGCGGGCGTTGCGGGCGATCCCCCACAATGCGATCCTTCAGCAGCTCGCCGCGCCGTGCAATGTCGCCGGCGGCTTTGGCGTTGCGGCTGCACGGGAGCCGGAGCGGTTCGCCGCTCTGCTCGCCGGGTCTGAACGAATGCGTCAACTTCGCCGAATGGCCATTCGGGCGCGATCGCTGACGAGCTTGTCCGTCGTTCGGGCGTATGCAAGCGTTTATGACCCGTCCTTCTGGATGATCCGTGCACGTCACTCGTCAAGCGTCGAAATGACGGCGCGATACGAAGAAGTGAGCGCCACGGTGGCGCGGATCGAGGCGCGACCGTCCGTGGAAGCGCTCGCCAATCACTTGTCGTCGGACAGGCGGAGCTTCGATCGAATTGCCGATGCGGCGGAGATCGCCGAGGAGTCCTTTCCACAAGACCTATACGTGCTGCACGCCATGCGGATGGCGCTGATCATGCGCGCCGCGACTGTTGCTGCATCGGCGCCGACATTTTCATTCAGGCATGGCGTGACTCGGGCCGACCTGATGGAGCGAACCCTGCGCCTTGAGCTTGCGGGCGTCGCGTCAACCCTCGCCGACATCTTCCCAATAGAAGATGAGGGCGCTGGCGCGTTCGCCGCGTTGCACGAAGCTGCTTCCGGGGACGATTTCCCGCCGGGATACCCCGAGGTCCGCAGCGAAGTCATCGAGCCTCTTCGCGCAATCGACCGGACGCTGTCGGAAATCACCGGTTCGGTCGCTCACTTCTATCACGCCTTCGGCTAGGGCGCGGGTGCGGCGCGCTACCATTTCGCGAAGAGGTCGGCGATAACGCCAGTGAATACGATTGACGTTATTGTAAAGTGTATAGTATGGTCAGCGTGAGAGCGCGTTTGCGCTCGAATGACCGCGCGCGAGGATCAAAAAAGCTTGATAGAACAAGAGTATATTGGAATCGACCAGCTAGCGCCTGACTTTGAAGCGCGCAGCACGGAAGGGACGGTTCGCCTTTCCGACTTCAGGGGAAGGTGGCTGATCTTTTTTTCGCATCCCGCCGATTTCACGCCTGTCTGCACGTCGGAATTCATCGCCTTCCAGGGCGCGGCGTCGCAATTTGAGATGCGGCATTGCGCTTTGCTGGCGCTGTCGGTGGATAGTCTCTATGCGCATATAGCGTGGGTCCGGGACATCGAGCGTCGATTTGGCGTAAAGATCCGCTTTCCGATCATTGAAGACATCTCGATGTCGATCTCCCGCGCCTATGGAATGATCCATGAAGCATCCTCGACGACCGCCGCGGTCCGATCAGTGTACTTCATCGATCCAGGCGGTCTTATCAGAGCGATGATACACTATCCGATGACCGTTGGTCGATCCGTTGACGAACTGCTTCGGGTGCTGGCGGCCCTGCAGGAAAGCGCCGAAAGGGAGGAGTCAACGCCCGCCGGCTGGTCGCCCGGCGACGCTCTTGTGCTACCCCCGCCGACCGATACGCGCGAGGCGGACCGTCGCGCCGGCGCGGACGATGCGCCGTGGTATTTCACTCCGGCGAAGGTGAAGACATGAAGGCCGACCGATCCGGCATCGCGCCCAAGGCCGAGGAGGCCGTCGCGCTCCTCAAGGCTTTCGCGCATCCGTCAAGGCTCATTGTCTGCTGCGCGCTCCGCGAACGGGAAATGTCCGTTGGGGACATGGAAGCGGCGCTGAATATCAAACAGCCGAACCTTTCGCGTGAGCTGGCGAAGCTTAGGACGGAGGGGATCGTCGAGACCCGGCGAAACTCCAAGGTTATCTTTTATCGATTGTCCGGCGATACGCGGGTCGCAAATTTTGTCGACGCGATTTGCGCCGTGATGACAGACGCGTGGCCGAGCGCAGCGAATGTGGCTTCAGTCAAGCGCGACACCGTCCCGACGACGCGATGGCCGCGCCGCAGTTCACATTTCGATCAGGCGAGCGGATACGGCGTCTTTGCGAAGGTAATCCCGACATCCGGAGAGGAAGACCGCTCATGACAGCGCAACCTGAAGTCAAAGGGTTTTTTGACGAAGAGACCTTCACGATCAGCTATGTCGTTGCCGATCCGGCGACGAAAGCATGCGCCATCATCGATTCGGTTCTCGATTTTGATCAGGCGTCCGGTCGCACCGGAACAGGATCCGCAGACAAACTGATTTCATACGTGCGCGACCGCGGTTTCGAGTGTGAATGGATCATCGACACTCACGTTCACGCCGATCACCTTACGGCCGCGCCTTACATAAAGCGCGCCCTCGGCGGACGGACGGCGATCGGCGACCAGGTGCCTGTCGTGCAGGCGACGTTCTCCAAGGTGTTCAATGAAGGCGCTGCTTTCCGTACCGATGGCGCGCAGTTCGACCACCTGTTCCATGACGGAGAAACCTACGCCATTGGCGACGTTCAGGCGCGAGCGATCCACACGCCGGGTCATACGCCAGCGTGCATGTGCCACCTCATTGGCGACGCGGCGTTCGTAGGCGACACGATCTTCATGCCGGATTTCGGCACGGCGAGATGTGATTTCCCCGGCGGCGATGCGGGTCGGCTCTTCGATTCCATCCACAAGCTGTTCGAGCTTCCGGACGAGACCAGAGTTTTTCTGTGTCATGACTACAAGGCGCCGGGCCGGGACGAGTATGTCTGGGAAACCACCATCCGCGCCGAAAAAGCGGAGAACATCCATATCAAGACTGGCACTTCCCGCGACGCTTTCACTGCGATGCGCCGCGCGCGCGACGCCACACTGGCCATGCCGAAGCTCATCCTGCCGTCCGTTCAGGTGAATATGCGCGCCGGCGAGATGCCGCCGCCGGAAGGAAACGGTTTGAGCTACCTGAAATTGCCAATTGACGCCTTATGAGCGGGAGACGTGTCGATGCGATTCAATCAGCTCACGCCGGATATATTCGTGTCCGGACAGATCGCCGCAAAAGACATCGAAGTGGCGGCCGGCCGGGGCGTCAAGTCCATTATAATAAACCGGCCGGATGACGAGGCCGATGGCCAGCCATCACGGGAAAGTATCGAAGCCGCCGCCGAGGCGTCGGGGCTGCCCGTTCGCTATATCCCGGTCATGCGCGGCGCAATAACCGATGCCGACGTGGCCGCGTTCAGCGCGGCGCTTACGCAGTTGCCAAAGCCGGCATTGGCGTTCTGCGCGTCGGGCGCGCGGTCAGCGTCGCTGTGGGCGTTGTCGCAAGTCGGCGTGCGGCCGACAGGCGAGATTCTGGCCGCTGCCGCCAGTGCTGGCGTCGACCTGTCGGCGATACGCGATCGCCTCGGCGAAGCTGCTCAGCCGGATGATGCCGCGCCATCATCCCTGAGAGATATCGTGATTGTTGGCGGCGGGGCCGGCGGCATTGCCGTCGCTGCGTCGATCCTCTCGCGCCGGCGATCGGCAAGCATCACGATCGTCGAACCGTCCGACGTGCACTACTATCAACCGGGGTGGACGCTCGTTGGCGGCGGCGTTTTTGAACAGTCAGTGACCCGCCGTGGAATGGCCGACGTGATGCCGGCAGGCGTCGCCTGGATCAAGGGCGAGTGCGCGGATTTCAATCCGGATCGGAGCGAACTTCGGCTTACGGACGGAACTGTCATCGGCTATCGCATGCTCGTGATGGCTCCAGGCCTCAAGCTCGACTGGGGCGCCGTGGAGGGATTGAGCGCCGCCCTAGGCCGAAATGGCGTCACGTCAAATTATCGCTATGACCTTGCGCCCTATACTTGGCGGCTCGTTGAATCACTGAAGGGCGGAAAGGCGCGCTTTACTCAGCCGCCGATGCCGATCAAGTGCGCCGGCGCGCCGCAGAAGGCGATGTACCTTGCCTGTGATGCATGGCGCCGCAATGGCGTTGCCGGCGGGATCGATGTCTCATTTCACAATGCTGGCGGCGTCTTGTTCGGCGTCAAGGAATATGTTCCGGCACTGATGGAGTATGTCGAACGATACGGAATTGACCTTCGCTTCAATGAGAACCTTGTCGCCGTCGACGGTGATGCAAAGGAGGCGACATTCGAATATTCGGGGCCGGACGGCGTGAAGGAACGCCGAACCGAGACGTTTGAGATGTTGCATGTTTGTCCGCCGCAAACCGGGCTTGACGTCGTCAGGAACTCGCCGCTTTCGAATGACGCCGGCTGGATTGACATCGACAAGCACACGATGCGGCATGTGCGGTATCCGAATGTTTTCGCCCTTGGCGACGCTGGATCAACGCCAAACGCCAAGACGGCGGCGGCTGTGAGGCGGCAGGCGCCCGTGGTCGCCCACAATGTCATCCGCGCGCTCGACAACGCAGAGCCGGATGCGATTTATAACGGCTACGGATCTTGCCCGTTGACGGTGGAGCGGGGGCGGATAGTGCTGGCGGAATTCGCCTATGACGGCAAACTCGATCCTACCTTTCCCCGGTGGGTCAACGATGGACTGACGCCGACGCGGCGCGCGTGGTTCCTCAAGCAGCGTATGCTGCCGGACATCTATTTCAATCAGATGCTGCGCGGCATTGAATGGCTGGCAAAGCCGCAAATTCGCGCCTGATCCAACGCGCTTCCGTCCTGAATGCCAGTCAAGCAACCGTCGCCCTAGGCAAAATGGCATATGAAAACGAAGCTGCAGACCTGGTTGCCAATTCTCGAGTGGGGACGCGAGTATAAGCCGGCGATGCTGGTCAACGACCTCGTTGCCGCGCTGATCGTCACGATTATGCTCATTCCGCAATCGTTGGCGTACGCCATGCTTGCCGGCCTGCCGCCCGAAGTCGGGCTCTATGCGTCGACCTTGCCGCTCCTTGCCTACGCCGTCTTCGGCACCAGCAGGACGCTTGCTGTCGGCCCGGTCGCGATCCTGTCGCTCATGACGGCGGCGGCTGCGAGCAGGGTCGCGGCGCCAGGGTCGGCGGAGTACATCGGCGCGGCGATGACGCTCGCGTTCCTTTCCGGCGGCATGTTGCTTGTCTTCGGCCTGCTACGGATGGGCTTTCTTGCCAACTTCCTCAGTCATCCCGTTGTATCAGGATTTATTACAGCGTCCGGGATTCTCATCGCCGCTTCCCAGGTGCGGCACCTCCTCGGCGTGGAGGCGAATGGCGGCAATCTCTGGACCATCGGCATTTCCCTGGCGCGGAACCTGGAGGCCACTAACGCGCCGACAGCGGTGATCGGGTTCGCTACGCTTGCGGCGTTGCTCATTATGCGACGATTCATGAGGCCTGCGCTGGCCTCGTTCGGAGTCGGGCCGCAGACCGCGGCAATCGTATCTCGTTCCGGGCCTGTTTTTGCCGTTGTCGCTGGCATCGCCGCGGTTTCGATGCTGCGACTGGATGCGGCCGGCGTCAGGATTCTTGGCGTCATACCGCATCAACTTCCGCGAATCGGACTGCCGCCGCTTGACGAGCAGTTGGTCGCTAGCCTTTTCGGCTCCGCGGCGCTCATCAGCCTGATCGGTTTCGTTGAGTCCGTCTCCGTCGGCAGAACCCTCGCGGCGAAGAAGCGACAACGCGTCGATCCAAACCAGGAACTTGTCGGCCTCGGGGTCGCCGGCATCGCGGCTGGCGTGTCGGCCGGTTTTCCGGTCACTGGCGGACTTGCAAGGTCGGCGGTGAATTTCGACGCGGGCGCAGAGACGCCAGCCGCGGGCGCGTTCACCGCCGCCGGCATCGCGCTTGCGACCGTCTTTTTGACGCCGCATCTTTACTATCTTCCGCAGGCGGCGCTCGCCGCGACGATTATCGTCGCGGTGCTGTCGCTCGTCGATCTTCGTGAAATCGTCAAGGTTTGGCGCTATTCAAAATCGGATTTTGCGGCGATGTTTGGGACCATTGTCACAACCCTGTCATATGGCGTGGAAATTGGCGTGACGAGCGGCGTTGCGCTTTCCCTTGGGCTGCACCTCTACAACACCAGCCGACCGCATTTTGCGATTGTCGGGCGCGTGCCCGGCACCCATCATTTTCGCAACGTGAAGCGACACAACGTCATTACCTCTGAAGAGGTAGTGACGATTCGCATCGATGAAAGTCTCTACTTTGCAAACGCGCGATTTCTCGAGGATACCGTTTATGCGATCTTGAGCGAACGCCCTCTGATGCGCCATCTGGTTCTTATGTGTCCGGCTGTCAATTCAATTGACGCAAGCGGCGTGGAGAGTCTGGAGGCGATCAATGAGCGCTTAAAAGACGCAGGCGTCACATTGCACCTTTCCGAAGTAAAGGGACCTGTTATGGATCGCCTTCAAGGCGGGCCGTTCCTTGCGCACCTGACGGGAAAGGTGTTTCTCAGCCAGCAGGATGCGATCGCGGAACTTGATCCCTCTTGCGCAAGCGAGGGGCCCGACACGGTCGCTTTGCCGGGCGCGCTTGCGGACGCATAGACCTGAAGAGGAGTGATTGTGGAACTCGACGCCCTTATTCTGTCGCGGCTTCAGTTCGCTTTTGTCGTCGCCTTTCACATCCTCTTTCCGGCCTTCACGATCGGGCTGGCCTCGTTTCTGGCAGTCTGCGAAGGACTATGGTTGAGAACGGGCCGTGACGTTTTCAAACGTCTCTATCTGCACTGGGTAAAGATATTCGCGCTCGCGTTCGCCATGGGCGTCGTGTCGGGCGTCGTCATGTCATATCAGTTCGGAACGAACTGGAGCATATTCGCGGACAAGACCGGCAGCGTCCTTGGCCCCCTGCTTGGGTACGAAGTGCTCACGGCCTTTTTTCTTGAGGCAACGTTTCTCGGGGTGATGCTTTTCGGCTGGTCCCGTGTCGGCCGCAGGCTGCACTTCGTCGCAACGTGCGCCGTCGCGGTCGGCACATCCATATCGGCATTCTGGATCCTGTCGGCAAATAGCTGGATGCAGACGCCGGCGGGCTTCGCGATCGATCCTCAGTCTGGAAACTTTTACGCCACCAACTGGCGTGAAGTGATTTTCACGGCGAGCTTCGCGCCGCGTTATGTGCACATGATGCTCGCCGCCTACGTGACGACGGCCGCCGTCGTGCTTGCCGCCGGTGCGTGGCAAACAGTCAACAAGCGATCAAGCGACCCGACACGCTGGCAGATGCGCATGGCGGCGGGCACGCTTGCAGCGCTCATGCCCCTACAAATCTGGGCGGGTCACTGGTCCGGCGAAGTGGCGCACGAGCATCAGCCCGCCAAGATTGCTGCGATGGAGGGCTGGTGCGAAACGCGCGCCGTCCAGGGGACAGTCCTCTTCGCCTGGCCCGCCGAAAACGATTGCGGTCTTTCCGGCGTCGTGGTGCCGAATACCAGTCCGATCCTGTTCGCAAGCGCCACGCATGATCTCCAGGGGCTCGACTATTTCGACAATAGCGCGCCCGGGCGCGAGCGACCGCCATTGTGGATGGTCTTTTACGCGTTCAGGATCATGGTGGGCGCCGGGATCGGCATGCTCGCCCTCGGGTTTTGGGGCGTTTGGAAATGGCGTAGCGGCGACATCGATCGGCCCGGCCTTTTCCATTGGGCGGCAATTCCCGGCGGCGCGCTCGGCTTCATCGCCGTACTCACCGGCTGGATTACCGCCGAAGTCGGACGTCAGCCATGGACAGTATACGGATATCTTTCCACGGCTGACAGCGTCGCGCCGGTGTCCGCCGGCGCAGTTGCGACCTCGCTGCTCGTGTTCATGATCGTCTACGCAATCGTCTTCACGGCGGGCGTGGTTTACATGGCGCGCATTGCGACGCGCGGCTTCGACGACGAGCCGCCTCACGGCAAGCATCGTGCGCCGGGCTCGCCCCTTGGCTCGGTTGACGAGCCCGCGCAAATGCCGGGCGACATTGTTGCGGCGGAATAGGAGGCGATCGTGGACCTTCCCCTGATCTGGGCTGTTCTCATCGCCGTCGCGGTGATGCTTTACGTCCTCCTCGACGGCATGGACCTAGGCGTCGGCATGCTGAGCGCCTTCGCGGCTTCGGACGAAGAACGCAACATGATGAACGCAACGATTGAACCGGTATGGGACGGCAACGAGACCTGGCTGATCCTTGGCGGCGGCGGGTTGTTCGCGGCGTTCCCGCTGGCCTATGCGGTGATCATGCCGGCAGTCTACCTTCCATTACTGTTGATGCTCGCGGCGCTGATCTTTCGCGGCGTCGCGTTTGAATTTCGACACAAGGCGGTCCGCAAGCCAACGCGACTTTTCTGGAACGGGGCGTTCTATGGCGGGTCCTTCGCCGCTGCTTTCGCCCAGGGCGTCATTCTTGGCGCGTTCATCACTGGCATCGAAACCGACGGTCGCGCCTTCGCAGGCGGTGAGTTCGACTGGCTGTCGCCGTTTTCCCTCCTCACCGGCGTTTCGGTCGCCATAGGCTATGTTCTTCTCGGCGCCTGCTGGCTTGTTCTGAAGACCGAAGGAGAAACGCAGGCCAAGGCAAAACGCTTTGGCGCGCGCGCCCTCGTAGGCGTTTCGCTCTGCTTCGCCCTGGTCAGCATCGCGACGCTTTTCATCGATCCGCGCGTGACCGAACGCTGGGGGGTTTCGATGAATCATATCGAGCCAGGCAAGCTGCTTCTTCTTGCGCCGATACCGTTCGTCGGCCTTCTCGCCGCCGTTCAACTGCTCCGTGACCTGACCGGCTTCGCGATGCGGAGAGCCGCGCCTGACTGGCGGCCCTATGTCCTTGCGGCGACGGTTTTCCTGAGCGGCTACCTTGGTCTCGCCGTCAGCCTCTTTCCGTGGCTCGTGCCTTTCCAGTTCACGATTTGGGATGCGGCGGCGCGCGACAATGCGCTTGGGCTGATGCTGGCCGGCGCCGCCGTCATGTTGCCGGCTATTCTAGCGTATACGGCGTATGTGTATTCGTTGTTCTGGGGGAAGGTGAAGCCTGGCGACGGTTATCATGCCTAGGATTGATTTCGAACCTGCGCCGCCGCCGGCCAAGGACGCGCCGCCGCGTTCGCCCGGCCGAAAACTCATGTGGTTTGTCGCCCTCGCCGTCGGTGGTGGCGTTTCGACAGCGGCGGTCGCCTACATGCTGCGCGGATTACTGATGCTGGGCTGAGCGACGATCCGAGAGAACGCCTGTTTGTTTGATCGCCCGGCCCGCCGCCATCCCGGCAAGCATCGCGCCGACGAATATTGCGGCGCTTCCAGGCGCGATGGCGAGCGCAGCGATGGCGGGTCCTGGACATAGCCCCGCAAGGCCCCAGCCAACGCCGAAAACTGCCGCGCCGGCGATTAGCTCTCGATCGAGGTCGCGTCGTGCCGGAATGCTGAAGGCCTCCGCCAGCAGGGGCCGCGCGCGCCGTGTGACGATCCGAAGGCCGATGAAGTTGATAGTGACGGCGCTCGCCATGACCAGGGCGAGGCTTGGATCCCAGTTGCCGGCAATATCGAGAAAGGCAAGGACCTTTGCCGGGTCGGCCATTCCCGAAATTAACAGTCCAAGGCTGAAGGTTACGCCTGCGACGAAGGCAAGCAGAGGGCCATATCGCATTTGTCAGCCGCCAAATGCGTGGCGCATCAGGAACGTCGCGGCGATGCCCGTCGACATGAAGGCGAATGTCGCGACGGTTGATCGGGCTGAAAGCCGGGCAATGCCGCAGACTCCATGGCCTGACGTGCAACCGCTGCCTACGACGGCGCCAGCGCCGACCAGAAGGCCTGCAAGAACAAGAACGCCAGGCGATGCGTCGAATGTCGCGGCCGGCGGTTGGCCGATCAGGACAAGATGCCCAAGCGGCGCGGCGAAGACTCCGGCGACGAAGGCCGCGCGCCAAATGAAATCCGACCGTCCGGGCGCGTGCTGACCGGCGCCGATCCTCTCATTGAGCAGCGCTGAGATGATGCCGCTGACGCCCATGACGCGACCGATGCCGCCCATCATCATCACAGCCGCAAGGCCGATCAATGCGCCGCCGGCGATGGCGTTCAATGCGTCCGTCATTTGGCGTGCCCCTGCGCTTTGGCGCCCTCTTGGCAAAATGTTTCGTACAGAAACCTCACAATGGTCGAAACGGAGGGATCGCTGATGCTGTATTGCATCGTCTGTCCTTCCCTGCGCGCGGCGACGACGCCTTCATGGCGCAGGCGCGCAAGATGCTGCGAGACCGCAGGCGGCTTCATGCCAGTCAACGCACAAAGATCGCCTACGGACCGCTCTTCGTTCGCAAGCTGGCAAAGCATCAAGAGCCTCGCTGGCGCGCCGAGCAGGCGCATGTAGCCGCTGACGTCATTCGCTTTTCTTGCTAGTTCCGCCACGTTCATGATGCATATTTGCGCAAGTACGCAAATAAATCAATCCCTCTGTGAACGGCCGAAGGCTTCCGAGGTCAAAACGCGCAATGCGTGGCGATCTGGCCGGCCTCGCAGGCGCAGCCTTCGCACGAAGGCGCAACTCTGAAATGAAAGAGAGTTTCTGGAGCGGGCGAGGCGATTCGAACGCCCGACCCTCACCTTGGCAAGGTGATGCTCTACCCCTGAGCTACGCCCGCATAATCCAGAACGGTCGTCCAATCGGCGGACGAAGGCGCGATATGCCGCAAAGACCGTCGGAGTTCAAGAGTGAATAAGCGGCACCGCGGGGCCCGGTCCCGCGAATGGCGTGTCCCAATTGCGCGCCCTGGCGCAACGTGGTTAACGGCTTGCGAAGTGGAAACATCAATGGCGTCAGAAGAAGCCACTGCTGACCATCCCGATCATGCGGCTGACCGCGCAAGGGTCGAGGCTCGCCTCGCCGAACTCGGCGTCGACTGCCGCACCTTCCAACATCCGGCGATCATGACCGTCGATGAGGGCAGGGCGTTCAAGGCCGACATGCCGGGCGGCCATTCCAAGAACCTGTTCGTCAAGGACAAGAAAGGGGCCCTGGCCCTGGTCGTCGCTCATTGCGACACCAGAGTTGATCTGGTCGCGGTCGGCAAGGCGATCGGCGCGAAGGGACGTTTCTCATTTTGCAGCGCAGATCTGATGCGCGCGACGCTTGGGATTGAGCCGGGCTCCGTAACGCCGTTCGCCGTCATGAACGCCCCAGCGCCGGCATTGTCATGGCTGGTCCTTGATAGCGCGCTGATGCGACATGAGACAGTGTGGTTTCACCCGCTTCGGAACACGGCATCCACCGGGGTTGATCCGCAAGGCTTGTTGGCGTTCCTGCGAGCGTTCGGCTACGAGCCCGTCGTTCTCGACGCATCGTCGCCGTTGCTTGCGGGCGCAAGGGGCGAGGTCGCGACTTGACGAACGCCTGCTTGCGGCCAACCGGTTGTATTTCGTCGCTAACGCCATCATGTAACGGGTCGGTTTGATACAGACGGGAAGACGATGAGCCAGATCATCGGCGCGGGAAACAGCGGCGCAGCGACGCCGGCGGCGGCCGCCATCAAAGACGTCGCCATTGAGACATTCGAGCGCGACGTTCTCGAGGCGTCCATGAAAGCGCCCGTGATCGTCGACTTTTGGGCGACCTGGTGTGGCCCCTGCAAGACGCTGACGCCCCTGCTTGAGAAAGCGGTAAAGGCCGCGGGCGGCCGCGTGTCGCTCGCCAAGGTCGACATCGACAAGAATCAGATGCTCGCGTCGCAATTGCGCATTCAGTCCGTGCCGACTGTGTACGCGTTCTTCCAGGGTCGCCCGGTGGATGGTTTCCAGGGGGCGATACCCGAAAGCGAGGTCAAGGCGTTCATCGACCGCTTGTTGGCGCTTGGCGGCGACGGCGAAGGGGGCGGCAACATCGAAGAGGTGCTTGCCTCCGCGGACGCCGCCCTTGCGGCCGGTCAGCCCGCCGATGCCGCCGACGCCTATGCCGCAGTCGCAGAAGCGCTGCAGGGCGATGACAGTCCCGAGTCGGGCAAGTTTTTCGTCAAGGCCGTCGTGGGTCTTGCAAAGTGCCACCTGGCGCTTCGTGAGCCTGCGCGCGCCCAGGCGGTTTTTGACATGCTATCAGCCGAACAGAAGGAGGATCCCGCCGCGCAAGGCGTCAGGTCCGCCCTGGCGCTGGTCAATGCTGATGTTGATGCCGCTGCGATCGACGATCTGCGACGAGCTACGGAAACTGCGCCCGACGACCTCGCAGCCCAGTTCGCCTATGCGGAAGCCCTGCTGGGCGCAGGTGAAATGGAAGGCGGCGTTGAAGGGCTGCTCGCCATCATCGGGCGCGATCGCGACTGGAACGAAGGCGCGGCGCGGCAGAAACTCATCCAGGTCTTCGAGGCCTTGGGGCCGGCCCATCCGTTAACGGCGCGCGGTCGTCGCAGGCTATCGTCGCTGCTGTTCGCCTGAAGACGTCGTAGAGAGTCGGGAAAGCGAGGCCCATGGAAAGCTCACACAGCCGTCGCTTGGCGCCGCCGGACGTGCTGCCGCTCTTTCCACTTGCCGGGGCGCTGCTTCTGCCCGGCGGTCAGTTGCCGCTGAACATATTCGAGCCGCGCTATCTGAGGATGGTTGACGATGCGCTCGCCGGCGGGCGCACCATTGGCATGATCCAGCCCCGGGCGGGCGGCGACGACGGATCGCCGCCCCTTTACTCCGTGGGGTGCGCAGGCCGGCTGACCGGCTTCAACGAAACGGACGACGGGCGCTACCTCATCAGCCTTTCGGGCATTCGCCGCTTCCGGCTCGTGGCCGAGGTCAATGCCGAGACGCCCTATCGAATGGCCAAGGTGGATTATGCCGAGTTCGGCTCTGACTCCGGTGTTGATCCGACAGCGGAGTTTATTGACAGATCGCGACTGGAAGACGCGATGCGAAACTATCTCTATGCAGAGGGACTGAAGACCGATTGGGAGGCCGTTGGCGAGGCTCCGAGCCAGGCGCTTGTCGTGTCGCTTGCGATGGGGTGTCCGTTCGCGCCGAATGAAAAGCAGGCGCTTCTCGAAGCGCCCGATGCGGCAAGCCGGGCCGATTGCCTGATTGCACTCATGGAAATGGCCGATGGGTCAGACGGCGGAGATACGAGGCTGCAATGAACGTAGGAAATGTCACGCCGCCTGGCCCGGCATCCAATGTCGGCGCGACGGAACGCGACGGGGCCGGCGACGATGAGGCGGCGCCGCTGCCGGCGACTGAAATCGACCCGCGTCTTCTCGAAGTGCTCGTATGCCCCAGCACGAAAAAACCGCTCTCGTTCGATCGTGAACGAATGGAGCTGATCAGCGTCGCCGCCGGCGTCGCGTTTCCGATCCGCGATGGCGTGCCGATCATGCTGATGGATGAGGCGCGCCCTCTTGATGAACGTGAAATCGCCCGGTTCAAGGCGCGCCCTTGATCGCGGCCGCGACGTTCTTTCGTCCGCGTCGACATCGATCGGAGCAGTATTTGACCTCGTCCCAATTGCGGGCCCATTTGCGTCGCCAGCTGAAAGGGCGGCCGCATGCGAGGCAGGTCTTTTCGGGTAGGGCGCCTCGGCGCTTCATGTCCATCGGGGAAGTTTACGCCGGCTCGACGCTCGCGGACTAGGCCGCCCATCCTATATGGCTTAGGCCCAGGGCATCGCGAAAACGTGAAAGCCCGCCATATTTTCGCCTGCTGGATCGGCGATTTCGGCCCGGTTGCAAAGGCAGGTTAAACGTCAGGAATATCCCTGTCGCGCTTGTTAAGGATTCACCAGATGGCCTTTGTTCCGTTCACGATCGCCGCGCACGCCTCGCTCATGGCCGCTGCATTTGCCGCGGGAGCAACGCATGAGGCGCAACTGGCGTCACCGGAAGCCTCCACGGCGCGCCCCCTCGTGCTGGCTGTCCTTGCGGACAATGACGCGGAGCCGGCGGCGCCGCGCGCGAGCGCGGAGCCTTTGCCGCTGGGCGGCGCGGATGGCGGCGTCCAGGCCGACGTGCCTGATGCCTCGACTGAAGCCTCGAACGACGACGGCGCCATCGCCGACCCGCGCGTGGACAGCGACGGGCCATCAGAGATCGGGCCGTCAGCAATTGGGCCGATTGCATTCGCGGATCTCTCCGACGAGGAAGTCGCCGAAAAGGTCGCGGCCTACCTTGATGGATTGACGACCATGGAGGCGCAATTCGTTCAGGTTGCGCCGTCCGGCGGCGTATCCGAAGGCGAGCTCTGGTTGCGCCGCCCGCGCCAGTTGCGAATGGAGTATGCTGGCGAAAAAGAGGCTCAGCTGGTCATCGTCGCCACGCAGGGCAATGTCTATGTTCGCGACAATGATCTTGATACGACCGATTTCTATCCGATCGACAAGACGCCGCTTCGGTTTATCCTGACGTCGGACCTAAGCGCAGAGAAGCTCGACCTGGTCGACGTCTTCCGTGAGCCGGGCCGCGTCTCGGTGACGCTCGTCGACCCGGCAGGCGAAGCGGAGGGCGAGCTTACGTTGACGTTTGCCGCGCCGACACTGCAACTCACCGAATGGTCGGTTGTTGATCCGCAGGGCGGACTCACCGTTGTCGCGCTGCGCGGCGTTCAGGAAGGCGGCGACGTGTCGAACCGGCTGTTCCGCGTGCCGGATGCCGGCGGCGAATTTCTAAACCGCTGAACTCGCCCGCCAATTTGCCGCTTGGTCACAGGCAAGCGATTTTTGTATTTTTCACTTGAAAACACCGGCGGTGCGGATTTAATGTAACAGTGCTTGGGCGGCTCATTCAGGACCAGCGTTGCCCCCCCGCTAGCAGGTCCTTTGCCGCCTACCGACGCCGGACTATCCCCTCCCGGCGCAGGCGCGCAAGCGCAGCTTAGCGCCCGGTCTAACCGACCGGGCGCTTTTTCTTTGCCGGGGCCGCAACGCCGCCTTCGCCTGTTGAAGGGGCCCTTGCGGCCAAGGTCGAGGATCGCGACATCTGCCGCAACGAGGAGCTGGAAGGGCAATCCATGGACGAACGGGAATTCGACGAGCTCGCCGCCGATCTACCCGGATTGGCGCGGGTCGGGAAGTTCGTCCGCAGCCTTGGCGGCATTCCCTGGTTTGCAAATCTCGGCGAGGAGCTGACGCCCGGCGCACACGCGGCAGCGCGCGCTTTCGCAGACGGTCTCGGCTTTCCGTACGCGGAGGTGGCCGTTCTGCCCGAATGGGAAGACGCCGCGGCGGCGGCTGAGAATCTCGACTGGAACACACCCGGATGGGATGCCGAAGAGTCGCTTCGCGCCGATGTGACCGTTCGCGCTGCTGAGGTGCTGTCCGAAGACGCTCTTCGTTTCGCCATAGCCGCTTCCGCCGACATTGTTTCGACTGCCGCGAAGACGGCGATCCAGGAAGCGGCCAGCCTGTCAGACCTTGCAGACGATGCGATGAAAGACCTCGCGGTTGGCGCCGCCGTCCAGGCAGCCCATGAAGCGCTGCTCGCAATTGTCGCGACGGGTGAGTCTGACGACGAGCCGCACGTCTTTCTCGCGAAGTTCCAGCTCTTTGAATTCGGGCGGTGGCCAATCGGCATCGCGGGCCAGACGCTCAACCTGTTTTGAGCGTCATTCCGCCCGGGCGGCTGAGGCGTCGATGAGCCCGCGAACGATCAGATAGGTTGCAGCAACTGTCAGCGCCAGCTTGAAGCCGCGCTGAAACGTCGCCTCCGGCAGACGCTTCAGAATTCGAGCGCCGACCCATGATCCCGCGACGCCGGCGACCACGATGCCGGTGATGATCGCCGCCCAGGGCGCGAACGTGAAACCGATGGCGCCGAACGCCAGCGATTTTATCCCATGTTGCGCCGTCATCGCCGCTGCGTGAGTTGCGACGACCCGCATCCGATCCCAGCCGGTCGCCGCCAACATCGCGGCGGCAATTGGGCCCGTGGCGCCAAAAAACATGGACAGAAACGACCCGACTGCGCCGACGCCTGCAAACGTCCGCGGGCCGGGTTGGAACGCCGCCGGCTTAGGGCCCCACGTCGTCACCAGAACAAAGACGCCGACGCCAAGTCGCAGCAGCCATGGGGGAAGCGAAACATAGACTTTTGCGCCAATGGTTGCGCCAATCATCGACCCGACGACGAACCAGCCGATTGCCGGCCAGACCACGTCCCGGCGCAGGATTGCGAGACGGCTTGTGTTTGACGCCAGTTGTGCGACGCCGTGCACCGGGACCACGGCGAGCGGCGGCAGTGCGCCACCCATGATCGCAAGCAACAGCAGCCCGCCGCCAATGCCGAAGGCGGCCGTAACGGCGGCGGTAAAGAAGCTCGAAACAATGACAGCGACCGCGGCGACAGCGCCGATCCCTTCAGGCAACAGCGTCATTGCGTCGTCTCCTTGCGGTGGCCGCTTGCGCCCAGGGGAAGGGCGCCGCAAAAGGCTGACCCCATGAAGGTCGCAACCTGGAATATCAACTCGGTCCGCCTACGCATCGACTCCGCCGTCAGGTATCTCGAGGTAGAACGCCCTGACGTACTCTGCCTTCAGGAGATCAAGTGCAATGAAGATCAGTTTCCGGCAAAGGCGTTCGCCGCCGCCGGCTACGCATATGCCGCCGTGCATGGTCAGGGCGGCCATCATGGCGTCGCGACGGTGTCCCGGTTGCCATTGTCGAAGGTGGAGCGGCTGTACTTCTGTGGCAAGGAAGACGCCCGCCACATCGCGGTGACCGTGGGGGGCGTCAGGGTTCACAACTTCTACGTTCCCTCTGGCGGCGACGAGCCGGACCCCGCCGCGAACGAGAAGTTTGCGCACAAGCTTCAATTCCTGGAGGAGTTGCGCGTGCGGCCAAGACCCGGTTCGCGCGCAAAGGCCGTACTTGTCGGCGATCTGAATGTCGCGCCCGGCGAGAATGATGTATGGTCGCACAAGCAGCTTCTGAACGTCGTGTCCCATACGCCAGTCGAGACCGATCTTCTGAAGGCGGTCATCTCCGAAGGCGGATGGATCGACGTCGCTCGCGAACATACGCCTGGCGATGAGAAACTCTATACATGGTGGTCGTACCGCGCGCGCGACTGGCGCGCCTCGAATCGCGGTCGAAGGCTCGATCATATCTGGGTCAGCGCGGCTTTGAAGAAGGCGGCGACGGCGAAAGGGCGTGATGCTTTGCGCATTTCCTCGGATTGCCGTGGGTGGGAGAAACCTTCGGACCACGTGCCCGTTTCCCTCGATCTTGCGTTGTGAGGCGGCGGGCGCGTGCGCGGCTATTTTGGGATAGGTTCGGAACGCATCTCCAAGGCAATGAACCTTGGCGCTGTCCTGAGAACCGCGCACGCCTTTAATGCGGCATTCGTCTTCACGATCGGCGCCCAGCATCGCGCAAGGGAAATCGTGAACAGCGACACCTCGCGGGCGGATGCTCATGTGCCGCTCTACAGCTGGGAGACGCCGGACGAATTGCTATTGCCGAAGGCATGCGCGCTCGTCGGCGTTGAGCTTGATCCGCGCGCTGTTGACCTGCCGACTTTTCGACACCCCTTGCAGGCGGCTTATCTATTGGGACCGGAGAAAGGCAGCCTCTCAGAGGAATCGCTCGCCAGATGCGACTATCTAATCAAGATTCCGACGAAATTCTGCGTCAACCTGTCGGTCGCGGCCGCGATCGTCATGTATGACCGAACGCTTTCGCTTAGCGGCTATCCGCCCCGAACCCGTTCGACGGCCGGTGCGCCGCCTGTCGGAGAGTGGACGCCGCGTCGTCCGCGATAGCCGCCCAACAAGAAACCGCCGCCGCATCCCTGATGCGGCGGCGGTCGCGTCGCCCCTTCGGCCTCATGATGAGACCGTCGCATGGCAGAGCCCGCCGCCTGACGGCGACCGGCAATTGGGTTAGCGCTTGCGCTTGACGGCGCGCTTCTTGCGAGCCGGCGCTTTTTTCTTCTTTGCGGCCGGCGCTTTCTTGGCGGCCGCCTTGCGCGGCGCGGCTTTCTTTTTGGTTGCGCGCTTCTTGCGCGGCGCCGCGGGCGCTTCTTCCATCTTGTCGAGCGCTTCAGCGTACGCGCCGAGCGCCTTCATGAAGGCGGCCTGCTGAGTCTTTGGGAGAACGGCGAGAGCCGCGACTTCGGCCTTGTTCACGCTGTTCATGGCGCCCTGGAGCATCCGCTTGCCCGTCGCGGTGATGCTGACGGCGTTGGCGCGCGCATCTTCTTTCGTTCGCGACCGCGACAGCAGGCCCTTCTTGATCATGCGGGCAATCATGTCAGCGAGGGTCGAGCGATCGATGCCCGTCGCGCGAACGAGGTCGGTCTGGCTGAGGCCTTCATTCTGGGAAACCGTGTGCAGCACTTCAAACTGACGCGGCGTCGGACCCTTCGAGCCGACTTCCTTCGAATAAAGATCGTGGGCGTACTGCTGCGCGCGGCGCAGAAGGTGGCCCGGGGATTTCCTGAGGTCGTAAGCCATGTAAAGCTTCTCCGTCTTTGGGCTGTAGGTGCGATGTGCGGCCCTTGGTGATTTGGCGATCCTGGCCCTTCAACGAGAGTGCGGGGCAAATCCTGCGCGCCGCATTCAGGTCTCTGACGCGGCCGTCGCCGCCAATGATGCGAACGCGTTCAGGCATGGCGCCGTTTGCGTTCCGCTCCTTCCGCCCAGGACTTCCGAAAAGGTCGGCCTGGATGGCTCGGAGCACTTCTCCGGCTTCGTGCCGGCGACGCCGGCCAAAAGCCCATGCGGATCATTTGCTCGCGGAGCGTAAATATATGATTGCCGATTGTCCGTCATCGACAATAATGCAACACTTACGGGAATTATCCACAGTGATCGACCTTAAACGGACCATCCGCAGACGTTTTGATTGTTGCGGTCGTGAGCGGCGCAAACTCGTGGATGCTCCGAAAGTCGACTATCAGGGCGCGGCGCAGCCCCGTCCGCCCATCGGCCGCGTCAGTCCCTTGTCGCCGGACCAATTGTCGGAATGCAGCGAAAAGGAGCCGGGAAATGACCGAACTGCGCGTTGCGCGAAAATTCGTGGAAGAAGTGCCGGAGGGGGACGATCGCCTGCGCTCCGTATGCGCGCGGTGCGGCTTCGTGGACTACGAGAACCCGAAAATTGTTGTCGGATCGGTGGCCTCGCTGGAAGGGCGCATCCTGCTTTGCCGTCGCGCGATTGAGCCGCGCCGGGGTTTCTGGACCCTTCCCGCCGGCTACCTGGAGGTCAATGAAAGCGTTGAGGATGGCGCCCGGCGCGAGGCCTGGGAGGAGGCGCGGGCGCGGCTGGCGATCGAGCGCGTGCTGGCCATCTACTCGGTGCCCCGCATTTCGCAGGTGCAAATCATGTTTCGCGCAACCCTCGAGGATCCGGCAATCGGGCCCGGTCCGGAAAGCATCGAGGTCGACATGTTCGACTGGGCGGACATTCCCTGGCCGGAAATAGCATTTCCGACGGTCGGCTGGGCGCTGCGGCAGTGGCGCGAATCCTGCGGCCGGGACGACTTCCCGCCGTTCTCAAATCCGACCGACGGGGTCTGAAGGGCTAGAGCGCCGGGCGAAAAAGTAGAATCCGGTTACTCGCAAGACCGGCGCGACCAAACGGGAATCAGGATCATCGGTCGTTTCGTTTCAAATGCCCGATGATCAAGTCTCAGGGCGCGTGATTGACGTCTGTGGAGTCCTTCATGTGCTTGACGAGGAAAGGACCTTGGGCCGCAGCGAAGACAATGTTGATTGTCGTGAAGCCGAACAGCTTTGCCTGAACCCAGATTGGTTCGCCCGGGCAGGCCGGCCCTGCATTGTAATCGCAACCGTGCATCAGCCAACGCCACAGGATCTCGTGACCGATCGCGAGGGCTGCAAAGAAGATCGCGTACCGCTTCGTAAGCGTCGCCCATGCTGACTCGGGCAGGTTGAGCGCGCCGTCAAACGCCGCTTTCAGGAGATTGCGGCCTGACGCCAGACCGCCGCCGAGGGTTGCTGCGAATAGGGCGTAGGCGATTGTCGGCTTCATGAAGAAGAATGTCTTGTCCTTGAACAGCAGCGTCATTGATCCGAGCAGCACGACCATGACGAAGCTGATGATCAGCATCGGCGCGATGCGGCGCTCCCGCCAGACGCTGTAGACGAATGCGACCGCAAAACAGGGCATGTAGGCGACCAGCGCCGCGAATAATTCGCCGCCATCCTCAATCCGCAAATCCCGGCCAATCAGCGAGCCAATCATCGGCGCAAGGCGCTCGCCAAAAAAATAGACGACGAAAAACACGGCCAGCGGGCCGATATCCACCAGCGTCTTTGCGGACTGCGCCATGCGGCGAGGCGTCCTTGATGTGTCGTTCATGGCTGTCCTTGCTTGTCCCTTGTCGCGCCTGTGAGAGCGCGCGCGAACGCGTCAGCCTCGAATGGCTGCAGGTCGTCGACCGCTTCGCCGACGCCAACGAAATGGATCGGCAACGCGTGTTTTTCGGCGATCGCGACGAGCACGCCGCCGCGCGCCGTGCCGTCGAGTTTGGTCATCACGATGCCGGAAACCGCCGCAATATCGCGAAACGCCTGGGCCTGACTCAACGCATTCTGGCCGACGGTCGCATCCAGGGTCAGAAGCGTCGCATGCGGCGCGTCGGCGTCGATTTTCTTGAGCACACGAACGATCTTTGCGAGTTCGTCCATCAGCTCCTTCCGGTTCTGGAGGCGACCAGCCGTGTCGATCATCAAGACGTCGACGCCAGCGGTCTTTGCGGCGCTGAGCGCGTCGAACGCGAGGCCAGCCGCGTCTGCGCCGATGTCTCTTGAGACGACCGGCGCTCCGGCGCGATCGCCCCACGCCTGCAGCTGTTCGATCGCGGCGGCGCGGAACGTGTCGCCCGCAGCCAGCATGACTGACTTGCCTTCGCGCCTGAACCTGGCGGCGAGTTTTCCGATGGTCGTGGTCTTCCCAGCGCCGTTGACGCCGACCATGAGAATTACGAACGGGCGTCGCGTCGGATCAATCTCGAGCGGCGCCTCAACCGGCCTCAGCGCTTCGGCGACGATTTTCGAAAGCGCGGCGCGAACGTCCGCGTCAGTCACTTCCTTGTCGAAACGATCTTTTGCAAGCGCGTTCGTTACCTTCGCTGCGACGGTAACGCCGAGGTCCGCTGCGATGAGCAAGTCTTCCAGTTCCTCGATCGCGTCGTCGTCCAGCTTTCGCTTTGTGAAGATCGACGTGACGCCATCGGACAATTTCGACGAGGTGCGCGAAAGCCCGTCGCGCAGTCTTGAAAACCAGCCTGCGGCAGGCGCCGTGTCTGCCGCGACCGGGTCGGGTTGCGTGGCTTGCGTTCGGTCCGGTTGCGGATCAGGCGGCGCGGAGTCCGCGGCGCGAAGCGGCGCGATGCGTGATGCGATCGGCTCCGGCGTCGGCTCGGGCGTCCGCACTGCCGACGCCGTCACTTGCGCTCCCGGCGATGCGACCTGCGAGGCGACCTTTGACGAGGCCGGCGAGGGTGCTTCCAGCCGCGGCTCATCCGTGGTCGGCTCTACAGCAATGGGTTCGACGTCCGCCTGCGGCGCCGCCATTTCGGGCGTTTCGGTTGTCGGAACATCGCGTTTCGGCGTCTCCCGAGCGTCGTCGCCAGGCTTCTTCTCCTTGAACAGGTTTGAGAAAAAGTTCTTTGCCATTGCGTTCTACTCCGCCGCGACCGGTCGATCCGCGACGATGGCGCCGGAGAGGCGCAGGCCCTTGCGATCCATGATCTCGACGGTCCGTGACCTGCCGATCAATACCGGCGCCGGCGGGTCAGTGAGGATAACTTCCGCGAAATTGTCGAGCCTTGCGACCCCGCCGCTTTCAATTGTCGCTTCGCATTTCAGGCCGATCAGGTGATCGAGAAAGGCGCGCGTCGCCGCCTCGCCCTTTTCGCGCAATTGCATCGCCCGTTGCCTGACGACGAGGCGATCCACCTGCGGCATGCGGGCGGCCGGCGTTCCTCGTCTGGGCGAAAATGGAAACACGTGGAGATAGTTGATGCCCGCATCATCGACGAGGGCGAGGCTGTTCGCAAACATCCCGGCTGTCTCGGTGGGAAATCCGGCGATCATGTCCGCCCCGACGGCAAGCTCGGGGCGGCGCGTACGAAGCTCTTCGACGAGCCTGATTACGTCGCCGCGGCGGTGGCGGCGTTTCATTCGCTTCAGGATCATGTCGTCGCCCGATTGAACCGACAGGTGCAGATAGGGCGCGAGCCGGCGGTCGCCGGCGATCCGTTCGAAGAGGACGTCGTCGATCTCCGCCCCGTCGATCGAAGATAGGCGCAGTCGAACGAGGCCCGGAGTCTCGTCGAGAAGCGCCGCAATAAGATCGCCGAGCGCCGGGCGTCCGTCCAGATCGGCGCCCCACGACGTGATGTCGACGCCTGTGACGACAAGTTCGTCATGCCCGGCGGCAACAAGCATCCGCGCCTGCCGGAGGACGTCGACGATCGGCGTCGACCGCGCCGGGCCGCGGCCGAAAGGTATCGCACAGAACGTGCAGCGATGATCGCAGCCGTTCTGGACCTGAAGAAAAGCCCGGGCGCGCTCCCCAAGGGCTGGCGCAAGTTGCGGTGCGGTCTCGCGGACGCTCATGATGTCGTCGACCCGCAGAATCGGCTCGCCGTCCGCTGGCGCCGCGAGGATGTCACTCCAGGTTTCAGGTTTCAGCTTTGCATCATTGCCGATGACGCCCGTCAGCTCTTCCATCGCGGCGAAGCCTGTCGGGTCCATCTGCGCCGCGCAGCCGGTTGCGAACAGCCGGGCGGTCGGGTTCTCGCGTCGCAAACGCCGGATCGTCTGGCGTGAGCGTCGCACGGCTTCGTTGGTCACGCCGCAGGTGTTCACGACTATTGCGTCGCCGCCGGCGGCTTCGAGCCCGCGCCGTATTGCCTCGCCTTCGGCAAGGTTCAGGCGGCATCCAAGAGAAATGACTTTCGCCCGAGGGGCGGCCCAATCAACCGGCATGCGCTCGCATGTAGTCTCGACAAGCGGCAATGTCGAACCCGCCCCCGAGGACTTTTCGCCGGCTAGGCCTCAATAGAGTTTGCCGCCGCAACTGGTTGTTCCTCGGGCGAAGCCCGAAGGGCCGGCGCGATCGCCCGCATTACGCGATAAAACGCGCTCTGCTCGAGGCAAGGCCGGGCGCGATCGACGGCGTCCGCGATTTCAGCCCTTGCGTCGGCTGGGGCGTTATCATCGCGGTCGGATGCCCGGTCGAGCGCGTCGCGGATGCTGGCCCTGGCTGTTTCGATGTCTATCGCTCCAATGACCGCCAGCTGCGCCGAATAGTAGGCTTCGGCGAGAGGCGAGGTCACCTCGTGAGGTTCAAGGGCTTCGCGGAGGCGCAGCACATTGACGTTGTCCGTCGCAATCCTCAGACGGCTTTCGCGTTTGCCATTCTCGATCAGGGCGCCGTTGACCATGACCGACTCGAATGGCCGGAGTTTCAGCATCAGACCTGGCATTTTCGCCCTCCCTTGCGCCTCGCCGCGACAATTGCGTCAAAGGTTTTGGCAGGAATGCCTAATGAGGCGTTAATCAGCGTTTCGGTGAGAAAAGCATTCTCGGCGCATGGGGGAGATTCGGCGAACTGCAGCGAACCGGGACGACTCGTCAGTTTTCCATCGCCACCAGAAGCGCGATGCCGACGATCAGAAAGATCGCCAGTGGAAAGAACGCGCCGAAAATCGGCGGCACTGCGCCTAGCTTGCCGAGCGCCAACATGAGGTTCTCAGACACGAAGTATGCGAAGCCGATCGCGGCGCCGGTTGCCGCCCGCATGAGCTGCGCGCCGGAGCGCATGACGCCGTAGCCCGCGATGGCGCCGAGCAGCGGCATCAGGAGCGTCGCCAGAGGCTTTGACAGACGCGAATAAAGCGACGTCATTTCGTTCGATACGCTGGCGCTGTTTCGCCGGAGCTCGCGGATCTGGGCGAGCAGGGTCGGAATCGATGTGCGTTCCGGCTTGAGCGTCACGGCGAAAAGGATGGCGGGGTCTAGCGTCGTCTCCCAGGGCTTGCTCGCCTGGCGGATAACTTCATTTCCCAGCACCGACAGGGTGCGAACGTTTTCCAGGACCCAGCCGACGCCGGCCTGGAAGGTCGCCCGTTCAGCTTCCTCCACTGTCTCTGCAAGACCATCGTCGTTCAGCTTGTAGATGATCACATCGTCGAGATGGGTGACGCCATCCTCGCGCGCCGCGCTTGCTGCGTCGATGAATTCCTCGCCATTGGCGAAGGTCACATTCGTACGCGTCTCTTTTTGCGGCGGGAGGTTCACCGCGTAGTCGTTCGCCTCCCAGTAGGAAAGGCGCTCGGTTGCTCGCACGACAACGAACTCATGGAAGGCGACGTGGGCGATGACGATCATCAGGCACACGACGCCGATCGGGCGGAGCACGCGCTGGGCGGACATGCCGGCCGACCTCATGATCGTTATTTCGCTGCGCTGGTTCAGGGTCGAGAGTGTCGCGACGACGCCAAGGAGCGCGGCGAACGGGGCGAACTGACTAGCGATCTGTGGGCTTCTAAGCGCAATGTAGTTGACGATTGACCGCCAGTCAGCCCCATCCGCGGCATAGATCTCCGTGGAGTTGTTCAGTAGGTCCAGCATCTGAAGAATGACGATGAAGAAGATCAGGAGGCCGATAAACCGCGTTACGAACATCCGTCCGACATAGCGGACGAAGACGCCGCGAAGACCCAGTCCGGCCTTCCGCTCCGTCACTGCGTTCCCTCGCGACGTTCTGTTCGGTTTGGCGGATATCATGTCGCTGAACCAAGGCTCGTGGCCGGTTGGTCATCCGTGAGCGATCCGTCCGCCCCGACGCGGATCGGATGCGTCTTCCGCCGCGCCATTACCTTTGCGGTCCGCGCCTGATCTATCGACCCGATATACAGGAACGAGCTTATTGCCATGAACGCGATCAACAGGCCCCACATTGAAATGTAGGGCGACAGATCGCCGATCGCCGCCGTAACCTGGCCCCATTCCTCGAGCAGCTCATGATAGACAATCAGGATCGCGACGCCGACGATCGGTTTGAGGCTGGAGGCGCGCCGTCGTCCGGTCACGCCCATGGCGACGGCGAGTATCGGCATCGCCAGAAACGTCAGCGGATGAATTAGCCGCCAGTGGAATGCGGCCCGATACGAATTCCAACTCGGGTCGGACCGGGCGTTCGGCGCGTTCAGGAACGCCCAGAGCTCGGGAAAGGTGGCTTCTTCCTCGTCCTCGCCGCGCGGGCGAAAGCCTGCGATGATGGGCAGTTCGATCTCCACGTCGAATGACTGGAAATCGAGCGTTTCAAGCCGTTGGCCTGTCGGGCCGATGAATAGTTGTCGGCCACGGTCCAGTTGAAGCAGAAGGCGCGTCAAGTCAGGCGACGTGGAGATTGAGCCCTGTTCGGCGGTAATGATTGTTCGGGCGCCGGCGTCGTCTTCGGTCTTCAGGAAAATTTCCTGCGCGCGTCGCGTCAGCGGGTCAACCGACCCTAGACGAATGAGCGCGTCTTCGGAGATTTCCACGAACTCACCCTGGGGAATCTTGATGCCAAGCGCGCCGCTCGTCACGTCAAACCGGATGCGGCTGTACTGGTAACCGGCATAGGGCTGGATGTACCCGACCAACATAAAGTCAAAGGCCATCAGTGCCGCCACCAAAAGGTATACCGGCCGCATCAGCCGGCCGAACGACACGCCGCCTGAGGACAGGGCGTCAAGCTCGCTGGACAGCGACAGGGTGCGGAACGCCAGCATGATGCCGAGAAATGCGCCTAACGGCAGGGCCAGGCTGAGATAGTGCGGCAGCAGGTTAGCGAGCATCCGCCAGACTACGTCGACGGGCCCCTGCTCGGCGAGCACGAAGTCGAACAAGCGAAGCATCTGTTCGAGGAGCAGCAGCATCCCGGCGACGCAAAGGGACAATAAGAGCGGCGTCAGCACCGAACGCAGGATGTAACGATCAAGCAATCCCATTGATGTCGTTGCCGTCCACTTTCCCGCGCCGCCCGGTCGGCGACGCATCGCTAGGCGCGGCTGAGTCGAGCCGAATCGTTCCCCCGCGCGGCCATCGCGCTTCGGCATGGCATACGCGTCCCGGTACGGCGAATTCAAGCCTCCTCTGGACCGTCCGATGGCCTTGGAGCTCGTGCACGGGCCAGCCCGGCGCCGCCGCCAAGGCCATGCTGCGCGGCCTTGCCCTTTGGCGTTTCGCGGGCGTCATGGGCCGTTGCGACGAACATGGCGACGTTGAAGGCCTGCGACAGTCCCGCCTCGGCGACCAGCATGCCGGCAATCACGGCTTCCGGGGCGCCCGTGACTGGCGCCAGCGACAGGGCTGCGCCGAGGAACACGAGGTCCTGATTCGGGAGGAAAGGGATGCGGCTGATCACGAGTTGGAGCGCCACGAACAGAAACCAGGCTGACAGCGGCGCGCTTGGAATCGCCGCCGCGTACATCGACGCGTGGATCGCCATCACCGCAAGCATGCGCACGCCATGAATAATTGACAGGTCCGCGGCCGTGCGAAAATCCACATGCAGGACCTTTCGGCCGAAAAGCATGACGCCGGCGACGAGAGCGAACGACGACAAGAATGCGAGCGCGAAAAGCACCGCCGCGCCCGGCAGCGCGTCGAGGCCGGGCTGGAGATTGTCGCCGAGCGCGAGAATGATGATGAGCGCAACCGTCGAAAAGTTCGACGCGAATGCCGACAGGATATTGTTGTCCTTGATCCCCGCCAGGATCACGCCATCGGAAAGCGCGAGCCGGCGACGCGCCCAGATCGTGAAGAAGGCCTCGCCCGAATAGCCGACAACGGCGAAATTATAGACTCGCTTGCGGACAAACGCCGTCACATGGCGCCAGAGCGGCACTTTCCAGACCCGCTTGTAAGCTGGAATCTCCGACAGAGGCAGAGCAAAATAGCGGGCGACGAAGAGCGCATAGAACAGCGGCGATTCCGGCAGGTTTTCGTAGACTTCCCGCCAACCGACATGGGTCAAACGGAAAATCAGGTAGCCGACAACCACGGCGAGCGTCGCGCGGCGCAGCCACTTGAAAGCAATCGCGGTCTCTGGCCGGCCCTTCAATTCCTGCCAGCGAGCTACAAACGTGGCGCGCATGGCCGGACTGATCCAGCCGGCGCCGGCAGGTTCTTCGGGAAGTGTCGCGTCGGGCTGTGGCGCCGTCATTCCATGTCGTCCGGTGCGGGTTGTCGCCGCGCGTTCGTCATGCCCTGCCGCGGTTTCCAGCCGGGTTTGCAAGAGCCGTTCATAGTGGGACAAAAGGCGGTCGAAATGCGCCCTCGGGGTGTTCAAATCATGAGACGCCGCTGCCGCGGCTTTCGACAGCTCGACCCGATCCCGGGCCAGAATGCGGCGCATCGCCTCGGCGCAGCCATCGGCGTCGCCGGCGCGATAGATTTCAGAATGACCCGGCCCGGCGAGGTCCGACGCGCCGCCCCGGTCGGGACCGACGAACGGCAGGCCCGAACACAGCGCCTCGCCGATCACGATGCCGAAGGTTTCCGCAGCGCCGCCGTGTACAAGATAATCGGCGCTTGAGAACATCTCTGCGATCGCCCCGCGGTCCGCCACCTGGCCGGCAATCTTGATGTTCGGCAGTCCGCGCGCTTTTCGGTGTACGGATCGCCAGGCCGGCCCGTCGCCAACAATATAGAGCCCTGCCGGCCGCCCCGAGCGCACGCGCTCGAACGCATCCATGACCATGCCCAGCCGTTTTTCAGGATGGTGGCGGCTAACCGCCAGAAACAGCGCTGCATCGGGATCATCAACGCCGCATGCCGCCAACATCTCTCGACGGCGTGCCTCGTTTCGCAAGGCCGGCGAAAACATCTGCTTTTCAATGCCGAGCGGAATGACTTCAGGACGCTCGATGCCGTGACGCGCCAGTCGGTCGGCGAAGTACCGTCCGCCGACGACAACGCTATCGAAGCCCTTGGCGAGGCGGCGTAGGTAGCCCCAGAACCAGAAAAAGGATTGATCCAGCCTTTCTTCGGTGATCCCCGGCGCCAGCAGCGAGTGGGGATACACCGCAACCGGGTCCTGATGCAGGAACAGCGCCCGCGCGGCCGGTCCGGTCCAGCTCCTGGCGATCCATGAGCCCCGCCAGGTCGACGAGCCTTCGATCACGTCAGGGCGAATGACGTCTAGCAGGTCATGGACGGGCTTCGCGCGATCGAACAGGTAATATCGGTGGTCAAAGGCTAGCGTCGGGGATTTGACCCAGATGATCTCGCCCCCAAGCCGCCGTTCGCGACGGTCCTCGTCTCCGGGCGCAATGATCGTCGCCTCGACGCCGACGCTGGCGCAGGCTTCGAGTTTTTGATGGGCATGGGTGCGGACGCCGCCGCCTAGGTCGCTGAAGAATTCGGAAATGTCGACGAGCTTCATGGCCCCGCAGCCTTCGCCGCGTCGAAGCTGGCGACGGCCTCGCGATAATTCACAATGAGGGAATCCACGACGGCTTCCCAGTTAAAGTCGAGGCTGCGCGCGCGCGCGGCGCGGCCCATCTCCGTGCGCCAGTCGCGTCTCTCCGCGATCTCGACCAGTGCGGCGGCGAAGCCGTCCGCCGACTTTGCCGGATCAACCAGCACCCCGGTGACGCCTTCGCGAATAATTGACATCGTCCCGGCGGCGCGGGCGGCCACGGTAGCGACGCCCGACGCCATCGCCTCAAGGGTTACGTTGCCGAATGTTTCCGTGATTGACGGGTTGAAGAATACGTCCGCGCTTGCATAGGCGCGGGCAAGAGCTTCGCCGCCCTGAAAGCCCACGAAAACGGCGCCAGGGAAGTTCGCTTCAAAGCGGGCGCGCTCCGGGCCTTCGCCGACCACAAGCGCTTTGATCGACGGCGCGACTGCGCGGGCCTTGCCGACGGCTTCGGCGAAAACGTCGATCCCCTTCTCAAGCACAATGCGTCCGACAAATGCGACGACCACATCGTCATCGCCAAACCCGAGGGAGCGGCGCCAGGCCGGATCGCGCTTCGCCGGCGAGAACAGGCCGCTGTCGACGCCGCGGCTCCAGATGCGGACATCCTTGCCGATGCCGTCCTGTGCAAGCTCTTCGCAAAGCGACTCCGACGGGGCGTAGACGTGTACGCACCGTCCGTAGACGTTGCGCATGTACGCAGTCACATATTTTTCAAGCCAGGCCGCGCCGTAATACCTTGGATAGGTGTCAAACCGCGTGTGGAACGACGCGACCACGGGAATGCCGCGCTTCTCGCCGTACTTGAGCGCCTGGAATCCTGTAAGGTCCGGCGCCGCCAGATGGATCAGAGTCGGCTTAAAAGCGTCGACCCGTCGCTTGGCGCCGCCGAAAAGCCCGAGGCCGAGCCGGTACTCCGACCGCGATCCCGGCAGCGCGACCGAGGGTATCGAGACAAGCTCTCCTTGATGGTCGTACGCAGGCGTTTTGGTCGTCGGCGCGAAAACGAGGGTTTCGTGACCCCTCTTGTTGAGGTGGCCGATTAGCTCGTTCTGGGCGCGAAGGGCGCCGTCCACGACGAAATTGTAGTTGCCGGAAAACATGGCGACGCGCAGCTTGCCGGCGTCGGCGGATGCGGCGGCCGCCAGTTGCGCGCGCGCCGTCGCGCCGCCGTCACTGGGCAAGCTCGGCGCTTGGGTGGCGTATGCGCCTGCTGGTTTGAACGTGTCCATGGCCGGTCTTCGGGACGCAGGTTTTCAGGGCGCAGGTCTTCGGAGCGCTGAGGTCGCGTAACGGCGACGCCCTGCCTGCCTCATTGCCCATCGCCTGCAAAGTCGATTGGCCCGGCCAGAAATGGCGCCAAAAGTTCGCGAGGCTTTAGCCGAGGCGTCGCCCAAGGGCAATCCGCCAGCCTGCGCTGGCCGTTCACGGGTTCTCGAGGCGCCCTTCGACCCAATCCCAGAAAAGGGCTGAAATGTCGACGCCGCCAAAGCGACGGATTTCCTGAACGCCGGTCGGCGAGGTGACGTTGATCTCCGTGAGCCAGTCGCCGATAACGTCGATCCCAACCAGCGCAAGGCCGCGTTCGCAGAGCCAGGGGCCGATACGGTCGCAGATCTCCTGGTCCCGCGCGGTCATTTCCACGGCTTCGGCGCGGCCGCCGACGTGCATGTTGGATCTGGTTTCGCCTTTCGCGGGAACCCTGTTGATCGCGCCGACCGCTTCGCCATCAAGCAGAATGATGCGCTTGTCGCCCGCGCTGACCGCCGGGAGGAATTTCTGCGCCACGAATGGCTCACGGTAGAATTGCAGGAACATTTCCACGAGCGACGCGAAATTGCCGTCCTCCCTGGCGATCTTCACGACGCCTGCGCCGCCATTGCCATAAAGCGGCTTCAGGATCAGGTCGCCGTGCTCTTCACGAAACCTGACGACCGCTTCGACATCCCGGGTGATCAGGGTCGGCGGTGTAAGGTCGGAAAAATTCGCCACGGAGAGTTTTTCCGGCGCGTCGCGAATCGAACGCGGGTCATTCAGTATAAGGACGCCTGGCTGAAGCCGTTCAAGGATCTGCACGGTCGTTATGTACGCCATGTCGAATGGCGGGTCCTGGCGGATCAGGATGACATCCATGCCGTGTAGGTTGAGGCGCTGGCGCGGCCCAAGAGCGACGTGGTCGCCGGCAATTCGCTGGATCTTCTCGATACGTCGAGCAACCGCGATGGGCCGGCCGGATTCGAGGCTGAGGCGGACCGGTTCGTATATCCAGATCTCGTAGCCGCGGGAAAACGCCTCCAGCGCGAGATCGAACGTCGTATCAGCGTGGATCGCGACGTTCTCAATCGGATCCATCTGAATGGCGAGGCGGCGGTCAGCCATTGCTGCGGGCTCCTGGCGGCGACGTCGGGCCGCGCAGAACTACAGCGCCTCTCCGGTCGCGTCCATATAGATGACGTGGCTGACGACCTGCCGCACGCGCGGCGTCGTCCGTGCCGTGCTGATCATCTTTTCGAGGCTGTCCCGATCCCGCGTCACGCCGAGCAGGTAAACTGACCCGTTCGAGACCGCGATCTTTACGTCGCTCGCGCGCACCTTGCCGCTGGCCGTCAGCCGGGTCCGGATCGTTGTGTCGATCCTCGCATCAGTAAGCCCCTGTGCGGTCGTTGTCCTAGGCGAAATGACCGTCTCGTCAATCACCTGGACCACGTGATCCGAGGCGAGTGCGTGTTCGACCAGACGCCGTTGTTCGGCGGCGCTCGCGACGGTGCCCGTCAACAGGACGCGGCCTTCGAACACCGTCAGGTCAACATCCTTGAATTCAAAGGATTCGTCATTGTCGAGCCGATCGTCGATCGCGCCATTCGCCGTCATGTCTTCCCAGCTGGCGCTGAGGGAACGGCTGGATGCGCAGCCGCACGCAAGGAGCGCGCTGGCAGTGAGGGTCAAGAACAGGCGGTTCGGCATGGGAAAACTCCAGGGCGGCTACGACGCACATCGGCAATTCATGAGGAATGACCCGGTCGGTTAATGAAACCTTAACGCGCACCTAGGCGTTCAATCGCCTTCCCGCCATGCGTCTGGGATCCGACGCACACGGAAGCCTGCGACGGCCACGATGTCGAAACGAACCTCGCAGTCGGCCGCGTGTCTTCCGCCAATTCTCGGCCGCTCGGCGATGAACTGCCTCACGGCCGCCTCGAAACGTCGCCGGCTCCTGACGTCGACGGCCTCGACGCCCGCCTCGAGGGTTGGCCGGGCCTTGACCTCTACAAAGGCGAGCGTCGCGCCGCGAAGACAGACAAGATCAATCTCGCCGGCCTTGCGCCGGTACCGGCGATCGACGACCCGGAACCCGCTCGCGCAGTAAAGAGCCGCAGCGATCCATTCGGCCCGCCGGCCGCGTCGCTCCGCGGCCTTGCGACTGACGTCCTGGCGGATCGGGTCGCCGCGCAATCGGGACGACGGCGTTCCGGGGTCGTTCATCCGGACTCTCCGCCCGTCTTTAGCGCAATCGCCCGACGGTAGGCGTCCTTTCGGGCAATGCCGAGCGCGTCGGCGGCGGCCGCCGCGGCATCCTTGACGGACATCACCGTCAGCGCATCGATCAGGAACGTCTCGACGTCCGCGTCGCTTGCTTCGACCGCAGCGCCGGTCGGCGGTCCAACGACGACGACAATCTCGCCCTTCGGCGGCGCTGCTTCATACCGTGCGGCAAGTTTATCAAGACGGTCGCGGACGGTCTCCTCGTGAATTTTCGTCAGCTCCCGGACGATGGCCGCTTGCCGCGGGCCGAACGCTTTCGCCATTGCGGCGAGTGAGCCGGCGAGACGGTTGGCGGTCTCGTAAAAGACGAGGCTTGCGCGGATGCCGGCCAGCTCCTCCAGATAGTCGTCCCGGGCGCTCGCCTTCGATGGCGGGAATCCGGCGAACAGGAAGCGGTCGGTTGGCACGCCGGCGACCGACAGCGCGGCAATGGCGGCGCAGGGGCCCGGGATGGCGAAAACGTCCGTTCCGGCGTCGCGGGCTTCCGCGACAAGCCGATAGCCGGGGTCGGAAATCAGCGGCGTTCCGGCGTCGCTGACGAGCGCAATTGCGCCGCCGTCGTTCAGCCTTGCCAGGATTTCCGGCCGTACGGCCGCGGCATTATGGTCGTGGTAGGCGCGGCGCTCGGTTCGCACGCCAAGGGCGGCGCACAAGGCGCCGGTTCGACGGGTGTCCTCGCAGTAGATGATGTCGACGGCGCCGAGAACGTCAACGAGGCGGCGGCTGACGTCGCCCAGATTGCCGATTGGCGTCGCCGCCACATAAAGCCCCGGCGCCACCGAGGCCTTGATATCGCCGGATCTGAACGTTTCCTCCATGGTGGGAACATGACGGTCGGCTTGGGCGGCGTCGAGTGTTTACCGCGGGAACGGGCCCGTCTAGTTTCCCTTGCCAAGGGAGCAACGCTCGGAGTTCGACATGCGTATATTTGCCGCCTCGTCCGCCGCCCGTCATCCGATCGGGAGCCGGCTCCGCAAAGCGATCATGAGCGTCGCTTTCGCGGGATTGGCGGCCGCTTGCGCATCCGGCGGCGATGACGGCCCTGTCGTGGTTTCGACGCCGGATCGCGATATCTACGAGCGTCCGACGACCGGGCGGGACGATGCGCCGCGGCAGGAACGCCGGTCCTACGACGCGGACGAATTCATCGATCCAATCCACATGCGCGGCAGCGAGCCCGTTCGGGTTGGGCTCCTTCTGCCGTTCACCGCGTCCAATGAAGCGGCGCGGCAGACGGCAACGGCGATGTTCGATGCGGCGCAGCTTGCGGCGTTCGAAGCGGGCGATACGCGGTTTCTGCTGCTGCCGAAGGACACCAAAGGCACGGCCAGCGGCGCGGCGGCGGCGACGCGCGCGGTTCTGTCGGAAGGGGCCGAAATCATCCTCGGGCCGCTCTTCGGACAGTCAGTCGAGGCTGCGGCCGACGTCGCTTCTGCGGCTGGCGTGCCGATCATCGCGTTTTCATCTGACACCGAACTTAGCCGCGAGGGCGTCTTTCTCCTGTCGTTTCCGCCAGAAGTCGAGGTTGCGAGGATCACAGACTATGCGGTCCGCAACGGGCTCGACCGGTTCGGGCTGATTGCGCCCGGCAATCGATACGGCGCCCGGGTGACGTCGTCGTTCAAGAACGAAATCGCGCTTCGCGGCGGCGTGCTCGTGCACGAAGAAGCCTATGAACAGGACGTCGACGCGATGCGCGATCCGGCTCGACGCCTTGCGCAGTACTCGAAGGACCTCGTGCCTGCCGAGCTGCGTCACGGGTTCGACGCCGAAGCCACTGCCGCCATTGACGATAGCGGCTATCAGCGCGGCTACCAGGCGGTGCTCGTGCCTGAGCGGGGGACGTTGCTGCGCGCCCTCGCGCCCTTGTTTCCGTACTACAATGTCAACATTCAGAAAGTGAAGCTGCTCGGCGTTTCCGCCTGGAATGATCCGCGCCTGACGCGCGAGCCGGCGCTCCATGGGGCGTGGTTCGCCGGCCCAGACCCGGAGATTGCGGCAGGTTTCACCGAGCGCTTCGAAGCCGCGTTTGGCGAACGCCCGCCACGGCTCGCTTCGCTCAGCTACGATGCGACTCTCCTCGCCGCTCGCCTTTCCCAGAACCCGAACAAGCGCCGCCGCTTCTCGGTCGAGGCGATTACCGACCCCAACGGTTATTTCGGCGCCGACGGGTTGTTCCGCTTGCGGCCGGATGGCCACGTCGAGCGCGGCCTGGCAATCCTCGAAATTCGTCCGGGCGGGATGCAGGTAATCGATCCAGCGCCGCGGAGCTTTGCGCCCGGTCTTTGAACCTCGCCTCGTCTCCGTCCAGCTTCGTTAGTCCGTAAAGGATCTGTCATGCGGAAACTGATCGCCGTCGCCTGCCTCTTCGTAGCTGCGCCCGCGCTTGCCGACGATGACGTCCCGCCCCCGCCCCCCGCCATCGATGCGACAACGCCGGAAGCGACCGCTGCGTTTGACATGCTTCGCGCGGCCGTCGCGAAAGCAAAGGAGTTTCACGACACGCGCTTCGCCTTTACCGCACGGCGCGCAAATACCGGACGCGATGGGGAGACAGAAACCTTCATTGCCGAATTCGACCCAAGCCGTCCGGATGACGAGCAATGGCGGTTCATCAGCGACGCGGAAGGCGATGCCGACGACGCGATGAAGACTCAGCGAAAGGAAGACGCGGAAGACCGTCCCGTCGTCTACGCCGATCTTGGTGAACTGGAGGGAGTCTTTCTCGTTAGCAACGAACTCGACACGGCGCTGTTCGTTTCGCGGGAGCTTGGCGAGGACGCGCCAAAAGACGCGCTCGAAGCCCGCCTCACGCTCGACAAAAGCTCCGGGCACATCTCAAAAATAGAAGTTGTTTCAATCCGTCCGTTCAAGCCTTTGCCAATTGCGCAGGTCAAGAACTACCGGCAGGTCAAAGAGTTTGCGCCGCCGGTCGACGGCGGGCCCGCTCTCCTGCGTCGCCTTGCAACGCTTACGGAAGGTTCGGCGATGTTTCGGTCGTTCCACATCGAATCGGAAACGGTGTTCGAGGACGTCCGGCCGGTTGACGCGCCGCCGCGCGAGAAAAACGGCTGATCGCCGGCCCGTTGCGCCGTCCTAGACGAGGAGAGCGGCCGTGACGGCGTTGAGCACGCGACGCCCGTGCGCGGTCGCGACAATCCGCTCCGGCTCAATCATCAACAGCCCGTCGCCTTCAAGCATGCGCGCCCGCGGCTCGATCCACGACCATTCTGATGGCGTCGGCCGCACGCCCTCGACAGAGCGAAGGCCCATCGCCACCTTCTCGGTAAATGCGTCATCATCCGAAAGCGGCGTAAATGTCGTCGCGCGATCGGCGTCCGAGGTCGCCGCCGAGAGCCAGTCCTTCGGCGACCTGATCGTCTCGATCGCGTAGCGGCGGCCGTCGATGGTCAACCGGCCGTGGGCGCCGGGGCCGACGCCGACATAGTCGCCGCCGCGCCAATAGGTGAGGTTGTGGCGGGACCGGGCGCCGGCGCGCGCATGGTTCGAGACCTCATAGGCGGGCAGCCCGGCGCGGGCCGTCTCCTCCTGCGTGACGTCATAAAGCTCGGCCGCGGCGTCATTGTCCGGCGGCGACCACGCTGCGCGTTCCACGGCCCGCGCGAAGGCCGTGCCGGCCTCGATGGTCAGCTGATAGAGAGAAAGATGCGGCGCGCCGTGGGACACGCCGGCCCGAAGCGCCCGTCGCCACGCTGCCGGCGTTTCGTCCGGCAGCGCATAGATCATGTCGAAGGACACATTTCCAAAGACCGAGAGGGCCGCGTCCAGCGCATCGCGCGCTTCCGCTGCGCCATGGTTTCGTCCGAGAAACCGCAGCGCCTCGTCGTCGAATGACTGGACGCCAAGGGACAGGCGGTTCACTCCTGCGGCGCGGAAGTCCTCAAACCTTGAACGCTCAGCATCGGTCGGATTCGCTTCTAGCGTGATCTCGATTGGGCCATCGACCCGCCAGATCCGCCGGCACTGATCGATGACGCTGGCAACGAGCGCCGGCGGCATCAGCGACGGCGTGCCGCCCCCGAAATACAGGCTCGTCAGCGTCCGCTGTCCCGATCGGGCGCCGAACTGCCGAAGCGAAGTCTGAAGCGCATCTTGCCAGGCGCGATCGTCGACAGCGCGGTTCAATCGAACATTAAAGTCGCAGTACGGACAGATCTGCTCGCAGTAGGGCCAGTGCAGATACACAGCGAAGCCCGGCGTACCATCATCCGTCACGCAGCCGCCGGTCATCGCCTAAGGCTGCCGTCGATGAGTCTCGCGAAGGCCTCAGCGCGGTGCGACAGGGCGTGCTTGCGCGACGGCGGCATCTCGCCAAATGTCGAACCGAGCGGCGGATAGAGGAAAATCGGATCATAGCCGAAACCGCGCGCGCCTCGCGGGGGCCAGACGATCTCGCCCCGGACGTCGCCATTGAAGAATTCCTGATGCCCGTCCGGCCAGGCAATGCACAGGCAGCAGACAAAGCGCGCCGATCGGTCACTCGATCCGGACGCCGTCATTTCGCGCGCCACCCGCAGCATTGCCCGCCGGAAATTCCGTGGACCGCCTTTCGTGTCTTCCGCCCAATCCGCGGCATGAACGCCCGGCGCGCCGCCGAGCGCTGCGATCTCGAGGCCGGAATCGTCGGCAAGGGCCGGGGCGTTGGCCGCCCTCGCGGCGGCATGCGCCTTGATCGCGGCGTTGCCGGCGAAGGTTGTTTCCCTCTCTTCCGGCACTGGCAGCCCGAGGTCGCCAGCGGAAGCAACCGCCATGCCGAAGGGCCGCAATAGCTCGCCAATCTCGCGCACCTTGCCAGCATTGTGGCTGGCGATCACCAGCTTGCCGGGCGTTAGGCGTCTTGCCATATCGCTCTCCTCTTCAGGATATTCGGGCTGGATTAACCATAAGGGTTCGAGACCATGAGCGAACCCGGAATTCACGACGCTAACGGATGGAGTCTGGCATCGCTTTTCGTGCTGCCGCGACCTTGAGCGAAGACTGCAGCGGCGGCAAGCGTCACGATGGCGCCGGCGATAGCGGCGCCGGCATAGCCCGTGAGGGATTCGATCAGCGCGAACCGGCCTGCGCCAGCGTAGGTTCCAAAGTTCAAAATCGCCATGAACAGCGCAAACTGCGTCGCCGCGACGGCGGGCGTGGAGAGCCGCATCGCCTCAGCATAAAGCGAAACCGACATCATCACGAAACACAGGATGTATGCATAGGTATAGATGCTGAACCCGCCGGTGTTCGTCATGGCGGACGGCCAGGCGGCCAGAAAAACCTGCGCCGCCGCCATGCCGACGAGCGAGAGGATCAGCGCCCGGCGAGGGCTCAGCCGGTCGGCAATGACGCCGGCGAGGAGAATGCCGAATGCGCCGCCGGCCAGATTTGCGCCGGCGGCTAGTCCGCCGTAGCCAGATTCATCGAACCCCGCAGCCTTGACGGCGACGACCGGGCCGTAGGCCGTATCCAGGCCGTAACCCAGAAACGCCAGGAAAATCCCTGCGGCGAGGATGAGACTCGCCGGCCGGCGCATGGCCCGCCACAACGTTCCAACGATCGACGCCCAGTCGGCCAGTTGCCGCGATGCGGCGTCCGCGCTCGCTTGCCCGTCCGTCCACGGCATTAGACGTTCGCCCGGACGTTCGCGAACCAGAAGGGGGATCACCATGATGGCCGCCACGAAAGCTGCGGTCGCCATGCTCGCTTCGGCGAACCCGTGGCGCTGGATGAGATGCCCGGTCGCTCCGGCGGCCGCAGAGGTGCCAAGAATCTTGCCGCCCCACATTACGCCGTTCGCCCGTGCGCGCTCTGGTTCGGGCACAATGTCAATCGCCATGCCGTCGATGGCGACATCCTGGAATGCGCCGGCGAGATTCACGAGAAAGCCAACGAGCATGAGGCGCCTGAGATTCGCGTCATCCGGCGTCGATGCGCCAAAAGCGATCAGTGTCAGGACGAGCGCCGCCTGCGCCGCAATGAGCCAGGGTCGCCGTCGTCCCATAGGAAGGAACGCGACGCGGTCCATCAATGCGCCATTGACGAGCTTGAAGCTCCAGGGCAGCAGTATGATTGCGATGTAGCCGCCAATCGCTTCGGCCGAGGCGCCATTCGCGGCGAGCCAGGCCGGAACTGCGACGTATAGCAGTCCCTCCGGGGCGCCCTGGGCGGCATACAGCAAGCCAAGCCCGCCAAGCCGCATCGGCCGGCTGGTCGCGAAGCTGACGGTCACCGACCGGTCCAGATCGTCTTGTACAGATCAAACCGGCGATCACGGAGGTTCTGAACCGTTCCTTGCGCGCGCGCCCAGGAAAGATCGGTCAGGTCGAGATCCGCGATTGTAACCGTCTCGACGTTCTCTGACGCCTCTGCGGCGATTCCGTCGCGCGCAAATGGAAAATCGCACGGCGTCAGGATTGCGGATTGCGCGTACTGAACGTCCATGTTCTCAACATTCGGCAGATTGCCGACATTGCCGGACATGACGACATAAAGCTGGTTCTCGATTGCGCGCGCCTGGCAGCAGTACCTGACCCTGAGGTAGCCTTGGCGATTGTCAGTGCAGAACGGCACGAAGAGGATGCGCGCGCCTTCGTCGGCGAGCCGCCGGGCGAGCTCGGGAAACTCGCTGTCGTAACAGATCAGCACGCCGATCGGGCCGCAGTCGGTTTCGATTGCGCTTACCTCATCGCCGCCGAGGATCGCCCACCAGTTTCGTTCGTTTGGCGTTGGATGAATTTTCTCCCTGGGGTGCACTGACCCGTCGCGCAGAAATACGTAAGCGACGTTCTGGATTTCGTCGTCTTCGGTCCGGGTCGGGTGGGATCCGCCAATGATGTTGATGTTATAGCCGATAGCCATTTCGCGAAGGGCGTCGAGTAGTCTTGGCGTGTAGGCGGTCAATGCTTCTATCGATTCAGCGGGCGTCAGTTTTTTCGGCGCAAGTGCAAGCAGCTGAAGCGTGAATAGCTCGGGAAAGACGACAAAATCGCAACGATAGTCGGAGCACACGTCGACGAAGTATTCGACGTTGTTGATGAATTCCTCGACGCTGGATATCTGGCGTTGCTGGAATTGCACGGTTGCGACACGGACGGCCTCCTTCTGGCCGTGGGCGAGCGCGCTCTTGGTCTCTACTTCCTCTGCATAAGGATTGCGCCAGACCATGTGGCTGGCGAATCCGCCGGATTCATCATCGATGGGAAGGTATCGATCGAGAACGCCAATTGGTTCAAAACCCGCGCGCAGATGGAAATTCACCACGGGGTCGACGATCGACTTGTCGCGAACCGCTTCGATATAGTCGAGCGGGTCCGGATAGTCCTTGCGCCGTCGCTTCCAGCCGGGCATTCGCCCGCCGAACACGATCCCTTTCATGTATTCCGACTCGCAAAGCTGTCGCCGGGCGTCATAAAGACGTTGGCCGATCCGCAGGCGGCGTTTTGCGGGGTCGACCGCGACGTCCATTCCATATAGCCAGTCGCCATTCGGATCGTGCCGAGCCGCATACCCCGCGCCGGTGATCTCCGACCAGCTGTGCGGCCGCAGGGCGAGTTTCTCATCGATCCTGAACGATGCGGCAAACCCGACGATTTCGCCATCATAGTCGACGACAAACTGCCCGTCCGGAAATGCGGCGATCTGACCCTTGATCATGCCGGCATCGTAGGGCGGCATGTTCTTGTAGACCCGCCGACACAGGTCAATCACGCCGGGGACGTCCTCAATGCGAGTGTTGCGAACGTTCATCGCGGGTTTCTTGGCGTGCTTGCTCAAGGCGAGGCCTCCTCGTGCGGACAGAATGGGATCAGGTCGTGAGTCAGGGTTGTTTAACATGCGCCGCGAGCATGTAGAGGCATCGCTTGAACCCATGTCGACGCACCGCCGGGCGTTGATATGATGGCCTCAATGAAGTCGCACGCAGGGATATGGCCGATATCCACGCCGCCATGGTGGCGCGCATACGCGCTTGGCTGGGCGCCGATCGCGGCTGGCTATCTGATTGTTCTGGCGCTCTTCATCCGGATTTCAGGCGCGGACCTTGTCGCATCATGGGCGTCGAACGTGATCGCGCCGTTCGCGATGGGCGCGGGCGTCTTCTGGGTGGTCTCCCAGTATGGCGCGTTCGCGGCTGTCCGGCTGCAGGTTCTGGGGCACCTTGCCGCATCGGTGGCGTTCACCTCGATATGGGCGCTTGCGCTTTTTCGTGGCCTCCAGGCTCTCAAGGGACTTTCGACCGGTGACTGGTCATTCGATGGATTCTCCGGCGCGGCGCTAGGATGGCAGTTGTTCCAGGGCCTGCTGGTCTACTATTTGATTGCCGGCTGGGGATATGCCTACGCACTCAGGCTGAAGCTTGCGGCGGGCGCGCCTTCATCCATGTCGTCCCGCAAACCGGCGCAGGAACTGGCCGAAGAACCGGCGCAGGAACCTTCACGCGAGTCTTCCACCGCGGCTTCCTCGGAAAACCGCCCTGTCCGACCTCGGAAGGTGTTCGTGCGAACGCCCGAAGGACACGCGCCGGTCGACCACGATGACGTCATCGCCATCTGCGGCGCCCCGGTCGGCGTTGAGCTGAAAACAACTCGTGAGCGGTTCGAGGTGCGGGCGACCCTCAGCGAGCTTGAGGCGGAGTTCGGCGGTTTTCCCTTCGTCCGCGTTCACCGCTCGACAATCCTTAACGCAAATCGAATCCGATCGATCGAGCCTGCCGGCGGCGGCCGCCTCATCGTCCATATGGAGGGCGGCGCCACCCATGAGAGCAGCCGCGCCGGCGCAGCCAGCCTCCGAAGTCAATTGCACCTCGGTCGTTAAGAGGCGGATTCTGCGCATTCGAGGCCGAAATCGCTTCATTCGCGGAATATTGAGCCTGACGACGGCAGATCGGGCTAGCCCATGGCCGGATTGGTCAACGGGGTTCACATGCGAATGATATTGGGGTTCTTTCTCGCGGCCATTCTCGCCGCAAGCCTGGCGTCATGCGCATCGACTGTTGATACGGATAGGCCGCCCGGCATGGTCACCCGCTATGAAGGCGGCTACGTCTTTGACGGCCGCGGCTTCGTTGCTCGGCCGCTATGCATGGCTCGCGACAGGATTGTCCGCTGCGCCGCGCAGCCCATTGCGCCAGGCGGCGCGCGCGCCCGCGCTCTGGTCATCGAACTGGACGGGGCGTTCATCACGCCGCCCTTTGGCGACGCCCACACCCATCACTTCGATGGGCCGGCCACCTTCGACTGGCACAACGCGTTGAACCTCGAAGCCGGAGTCTTCTACGCTCTCAACCTGACTGCGCCTGCAACCGGCGTCAGCGCGATCAGGAGGCGCCTTGCGGCGGCTGCGACCGTTGATGTCGCGTCCGCAACGGGCGGGATCACAGGTCCCGAGAGCCACCCGGCTGAAATTTACGAGGCGCTGGCGATCGGGGCTTACACCTACGATCAACAACTCGAGCGGCAGGCGGAAATCCGGGCAAGCCGAAAAATGGCGGACAACGCCTATTTCGTCGTGTCGGACGAAGCCGACCTAAGAGCGAAGTGGCCGCTCGTGCTCGCCGCGAAGCCGGACCTGGTGAAAGTCTTCCTGCGAAAGAGCGACAGATATCGCGAAGGCTATGGCAAATGGGGCCCGGGCGGGGGCATCGATCCGGTCCTGATGCCAACGATCGTCGCGCTTGCTCACGCGAAAGGATTGCGGGTCGCTGCGTCAACGAGCAATGTCGCCGATTTTCGCGTCGCGGCCGCGGCGGGCGCCGACATCATCACGCACCTGCCATGCTACCAGGACTCTGCAGGCGACCCTGACAGCCCCTATTACGACGTTGACCTCGCCAAAGACTGTCTCCTCACTGATGACGACGCGCGCGCCGCGGGGCGCGCTGACATTGTCGCAACGCTCATCACGAGCGAGTGGGAAAAGGACCGACCGACGGAGCTCGTCGCCTGGGAGCGGGCGAATGTCGCCCGGCTCCGCGAGGCTGGCGTTCGGCTTGTCATTGGGTCGAACGCCTATGGCGGAAACGTTGCGGCCGGGCTTGTTGCCGGCGTCGAAAAAGGCATGGCGACTGCGACCGAAATGCTCCGCATGTCAACCATGGACACGCCACGAGCAATCTTTCCTGGCAGAAAGGTCGGCTGCCTCAATCCCGGTTGCGAAGCGAGCTTTCTCGCATTTTCCGAAGACCCTACCGGGGATTTCGGTACGATTGAGCGGATCGCGCTACGAGTGAAGGCGGGCGAGGCGCTTAATCTCGCCTCGGACCTCGCCGCCCGTGATTGACCGCCGCTCAGTCTTCCGGAACCGGAGCGCTTCCGGGACCCGTCGTCAGATCGCCAAATGACCACTCGCGGCCATTCGCCACGACGTAGGCAACGTCACGAACGGCCCTGACGTCGGCGAGCGGGTCGCGCGTCAGGAAAACAAAGTCGGCCTCCATGCCGCGTTTGAAGCGGCCAATCCTGTCGCCTTCCCCAAGCATCTCCGCTGCGCCGCTGGTCGCCATGCGAAGCGCCTCCCATACGGGGATTCCGGCATCGACGTGCCGGCCAAGTTCGTGCGCGAAAATCGGCCCGCCGCCGGCGCCATCCGTGCCGATCGCCATTGGCACGCCGGCTTCGTGCAACCGCCTGCCGAACTCCAGCACGCGCGCCATTGCCCGACGTGCGCGATCAAAATCCGCCGGCCCCCAGTCGTGGGCGCTGGCGCGCAGGAAATTCAGCGAGGCCTCCAGGGCCGCCGGGTGCGAATACCGGTTGTCGGCAGGCGGAATGACGTGATCGAGATCGTCGATGTTGAAGACGAGATCCTGGACAAGAAACGTCATGTTCGTTTGTATCTGGCGCGCCGATAGCTCGAAAAGCATTTCCGAGAACAGCGGACCCTCAAAGTCGACGAGTTCGAACCAACGGTACATGTACTTTGATGAAGGGCCGGCATTGGCGAGAAACTCCTTGTACGTCTCACGTGCGCCCGGTTCGAGCAGGTCCGGACTTGTAGGCAGCGCATGTTCGAGGCCGTCAACGCCAGCTCGCGCCGCGTCTGTCCAGCTAACGCCGTTCAGGTGCGCAATCGCCTTAAGCCCGTGCCGGTGGGCCGCGGCGACGCCAGTCGCAAGCTCCTCTTTCGAGAGATCCGTATACATCTTGAAGTAGCGCATGCCGAGGGCCGCCTGTCGCGCCGCCTCCGCATCCCACGCCGCTTCGCTTGTCGGGTAGGCGAACGCATTGCCGCCGAAGGGGGGCGGCTCGATGACCGCGCCCGCATGAAAGGCTTGCGGCCCTGTCCACTCGCCTGACGCGATCCGGGCGTCATAGCGGGCGTTTGCCGCCGGGTCGCCGCCTGGATTTCGAACCGTCGTCACGCCAAACGCGAGCGCCATTCGGGCGTGCATCTCGACGACGTTGTCGACGCTTTCGATGGTCACCACCGGCGCGCCGTCGACCATTTTTACTTCGTGCGGTCCCGCCGTGATGTGGCCGTGAAAATCAATCAGGCCGGGCAGGGCGAAATGCCCGCTGCGGTCGACGCGCTTGCCATAGCGCCTTCGCGGCGGCGTTCCGGCGCCAATGGCTGCAATTCTATCGCCTTTGACGACGATCCAGGCGTCGTTGACCCGCTTCTTCGTCGCCGGGTCGATCATTGTGAACCCGTGATATAGCGCGCCAGCGCCAGCGCTGGCGTTGCGCTGGGCGCCTTCGCCAGACGCCGCGCCGGTTGCGCATCCAATCAAGCTTGCCGGGGCCATGATCGCCGCCAGCACTGTAAATCGCCATTTCATTGGCATCCTCCTACCGTCGTGAGTAAAGTACGCTTTACATACGGTGAATAGGGAGAATGTCAAGGTAGCTTGACTATTGGCCGGCGGCCGCCATACATTCGCTGATGACCGATCAGGAAGCGGGGCGCGAAATGGAAGATGAATCAGCTGAAACGCGGCGTGCCCGCCGTGCGTCGGCCGGACGAATTCTCGCGGTCGAGCTTCTGTTCGCCGTCGCTTTCGTTCTCGCGGTGAGGCTGCCTGGCGGCGCCGTTTCCGGCCTTGAGGTCGCGCCGATCGCGAGGACGGCCGCCGTGTCGGCGCCGATCGCCATACTGACATTGTGGTGGGCATATTACGCTCGCCACATCATGAGGCTTGGCGAATTTGAGCGTGGGCATGCGCTTGCAGCGATGGCGATTACGCTTGCGGTGGCGCTCTGGGCCTTGACCGTCTATGCGCTCTTTCAGGCGCCGCTTGAACTTCCCCCCGCGGAGCTCTTGTACGCGGCGCCGGCGGCGGCCTTTATCTATGGCCTCGCCAGGGCTGTCCTGCTGCTGATCAACCGATGAAAAACAAGGTCCGCGAGTTGCGGGAAACAAGAGGCTGGTCGCAGGCGCGCCTTGCGGAAGAACTTGCGGTCTCGCGGCAGACCGTCATCGCGATCGAGAAGGGCAAATATGATCCGAGCCTTCCCCTCGCGTTCGTCATTGCCCGGACATTCGGCCTCGCTATCGAGGAGATTTTTGCGGAATAAATGAGGGCGACGCCATAGGCGTCGCCCTCATTTATAACCTGCCGGCGTTTGGTCGACGATCAGATCGCAGCCTTGAGCGCTTCGACGAGGTCCGTCTTTTCCCAGGAAAACGCGCCGTCGGCCGTTGCTTCACGCCCAAAGTGTCCGTACGCGGCCGTGCGCGCGTAGATCGGCTTGTTCAGGTCGAGATGCCGGCGGATGCCAGAGGGCGACAAATCCATCACTTCCCGGATCGCCTTTTCAATTCGCGCAGGATCAAGATCGTTGTCATTTTCGTGAAGGTCGACGTACACCGACAATGGCTGCGCGACGCCGATGGCGTAGGACAGCTGGATCGTGCAGCGATTGGCGAGTTCAGCCGCGACGACGTTCTTCGCAAGATAGCGCGCCGCATAGGCGGCCGAACGGTCGACCTTTGTCGTGTCCTTGCCGGAAAACGCGCCGCCGCCATGGGGCGCTGCGCCGCCGTAGGTGTCGACGATGATCTTGCGGCCGGTCAGGCCGGCGTCCCCGTCAGGCCCGCCGATCACGAACTTCCCGGTCGGGTTCACGTGCCAGGCGCAGTTCGAGGCGATCTCGATGTCGTCGGTCGTTTCACGGATATATGGTTCGACCACTTCGCGGACTTTCGCCGAAGACCAGCTCGGGTCGAGGTGCTGCGTCGACAGCACGATCGAGACGATCTCGCGCGCCTTTCCGTTCTCATAGCGAACGGTCACCTGGCTTTTCGCGTCAGGCCCCAGGAAGGCCGCATCGCCTTCCTTGGCATGCCGCGCCTGCGCCAGTCGCTGTAGGATACGGTGGCTGTAATGGATCGGGGCGGGCATGAGCGCGTCCGTCTCGCGACAGGCGAAGCCAAACATGATGCCCTGATCGCCGGCGCCTTCCTGATTGTCCGCGTCCGACGCCTTGTCGACGCCTTGGGCGATGTCCGCGGACTGGGCGTGAAGCAGGACGTCAACGTCGGCCGTCTTCCAGTGAAAGCCGTCCTGTTCGTAGCCAATGTCCTTGATTGCCGCGCGGGCGACCTCAATGAAGGGCTCCTCCACGACGCCATCGCCCTTGATAAAGCGCTCCGGGATGCGAACTTCGCCCGCAATAACGACCTTGTTCGTCGTGGTCAGCGTCTCGCAGGCGCATCTGACCGCCCAGGGGTCCATGCCGCCTGCAAGGGCTTCCCCGTAGACGAGATCGACGATTTCATCGGAAATCCGATCGCAAACCTTGTCGGGATGTCCCTCGGAAACGCTTTCACTGGTGAAGAGATAGGTGCTGCGCGCCATAAGCCTGCCGTTCTGGATATAAAGGAATCTTTATGTCTTTACCGGCGCGCTTTTAGTAGGCGCGACGCTCTATGTCCAGCGCAGAGGCGCCCGCAAATTTCATCCGCCGTTCGCGGCTGATCAGCCGTCGTTGCGCGGCGGCGGCCCGGAAAGGGTCTTGATCAGGTCGATGATGCGCTTGCGCACGCGTGGATCCGCAATGTCGGCAAAATGCCGGCACAGCTCGACGCCTTCGGGCGACGACATAAACCGCATGAAAGGCTCGCTGGGCTCAAAAGAAGGGCCGTCCTCTGAAAAGCCCCTTCGGCCAGCCTGCGGCTCCAGTCCTTCGAAAAGGAACTGCAAGGGCACGTCGAGCACTTGGGCGATCTGAAACAGGCGACTGGCGCCCATTCGGTTGGTGCCTTTTTCGTATTTCTGGATCTGCTGAAAAGTCAGCCCCAACGACTCGCCGAGCTTTTCCTGGCTCATCCCGATCATGGTGCGCCGGATTTTGACGCGTCCGCCCACATGCACATCGATCGGGTTTGGCTTTTTCTTGTTTTCCATCACGCGGCGTTCCGGGAGTGAAAGGCGGGTGGGTCCAGTATCGTTCGCCGATGCGGGATCGCCTCAGATTGAGCATTTCAGCTCGGTTGATATGATATATCGTTCGTTTGCAATGCTTTACAATCCGGTTCGATGTCAATTGCCTGGCGCAGCAGGTGCGCTCTCCCGCCACTTTAGCGCGCCGAAGAGGAAAGTCAGGACCATCAGCGCAATCGCGGGCCAGTCGCCCGTTCGGGCATAAACTGTCGCCGGCAAAGCGCCAGGGAGCGGCGCATCAATGACGCCACGCTCATAGGGATCAACCCGCCCCAGATAGCGTCCTTTCGCGTCAATCAGGACGGATATCCCCGTATTCGCGGCGCGGGCCATTGGCAGTCCGGTTTCAATCGACCGGAATCGGGCCTGGTCGAGGTGCTGACGCGGGCCCGCCGCATCGCCGAACCAGGCGTCATTGGTCGCCGTCATCAGCCAATCCGGTCGTTCGCCGCGCGGGTAAAGCTCATTCGGAAATATCGCCTCATAGCAAATCAGCGGCGCAAAGGCCGGTCCGCCGAGTTCGATGCGCGCCGGTCCCGATCCTGGCGTGAAACCTTCATCGAACGGCGCCAGCTGTGAAAGCCCGAGCGCCTTCAGCAGCGGCTGCATCGGAAGGTATTCGCCAAACGGCACAAGATGGTGCTTGTCGTAATAGTCCGTAAGCCGACCAGGCTGCGCATTGCCGTCAACCGCCACCATGAGGATCGAGTTGAACACGCGCCAACGTCCGGACTCGTCCATGCCGCGCCGAACGGCGCCGGCGACAAGAACGTCGCCTTGATCGAAACGCTCGCCGATCGCCCGCAGCGCCGCTTCATCTTCGTCGAGCAATGGCGCGGCATTTTCCGGCCAGAGGATAAAGCGTTGTTGGCCGGCCGGCTTCTCGCCGCCGACCGAAAGGTCGATTGCCGTCTTTATGTTCCTGTCCCAAAGGTCCGGATTGATTTTCTCCCGTTGCGGAATGTTTGGCTGCACAATCCGGACAAGCGCTTTGGTGGGCGCCGGTTCCGGCGTGAAGGCGAGGCGCGCCCACCCGATCGCGACAATACCAAGATAGAGGAAAGCGGCGGCCGTCGCGCCAAGGACTAGGCCTCCTGCCTTCTTGGCGGCCAGCTTGGCGACACGATCGCCGGCGAAGCTCGGCGCGCCATCTGCGAACGCCGCCGGGAGCATGGCGACAACCAGGACGAGGAGGCTGTAACCATAGGGTCCAAGCCAGGCGACCGGTTGCGCCGTGACGGCAAGCCCCGCCATTGCCTGCGCCGGCAGGTTCCACGGCAATCCGGTCAGGATATGCCCACGGAGGAATTCGGCGGCTGCCATGGCGGCGGCCAGGACGAGAATGCGCCGCACCCCCGCCTGGCGGAACGAGTTCGCGAGCGCGGCGGCCGCGCCAAAAAACAGGCCGAGGAACGCCGCCATGCCGACGACCGCGAAAGGGGCCATCCACGCAAAAAGCTCCGCCTGCACAAGGAATGCGAATGCGAACCAGTGCAGCCCGACAAGGTGAAAGCCAAAACCGAAAAACCAGCCGGTCGCAAACGCGCGAGCTCGCGGCCGTTGGCTGGCGGCAGCCTCGTCGAGCATCAAGACAAGCGATGACCAGGCCAGGACGAACGCTGGCAGGAGATAGAACGGCGCGAACGCAAATGCCGCCGCCGCCCCGCTTCCCGTTGCGTAAAGGGCCCGCCGCCAGAGCGCGGTCCCGGCAATCCATGCGACCGCCATGGCGATCCTGTCGCGTGGCGCGCCCAAGGGAGCCTCGGTCATAGCCTGACCCGCCTTTCGATGCTTACTCGGCCGCTTTTGGCGGCGCGTCGGCGTGTTTGCGCGCCGTCGAGGGATCATTCGGCAAGGGATCATTCGGCGCGCGCTCACTCCGCTCTGGACCTTGCGACGCCCCTTCGCTTGAGGGGCGCGCGGCCGGGCGTTCGCGCTCGTGGCCCCGGGGCGTCACCTTTGCAGGCAGGGATCCGCCAGTGGACGAACTCCGGATTGTCAGTTTACGCACTTTGCGCGCGTCCGCCCCGATTATTTCAAGGTCATATCCGGCAGGATGGGACAGGACTTCCCCACGCTGGGGCACGCGGCCGGCAAGGGTGACGGCAAGGCCGCCGAGCGTGTCGATTTCCTCGTCGTCGAGCGCGAGGTCGACGCCGGTCGCTTCCCGGAAATCGTCCAGTTCCACGCGCGCATCCGCATCCCATGCGCCGCCGCGATCGGCGACGGTCGGGGTTTCCTCGTCGTCGTGTTCGTCATTGATTTCGCCGACAATCTGCTCAACCAGGTCTTCGATCGTGACAAGGCCGTCCGTACCGCCATACTCGTCCACAACCAGCGCCATGTGAATGCGCGAGGCCTGCATGCGCAGCAGGAGATCCGTCACCCGCATCGACGGCGGCGCGTAAATTACGTCGCGCCGCAAGTGCTTGAGAATCGGTCCCTCGACCGTGAGCTGTTTTTCCGGGTGCGCAATGAGGTCGACGCAATCCTTGACGTGAACCATGCCGATAGGGTCATCGAGGTCGCCCCGATAAATCGGCAGACGGGAATGACCGGCGTCCGCGAACGCCTTGATCAGTTCGTCGAGCGGCGTGTTCACTTCGACGCCGACAATGTCGGCTCGCGGCGCCATCACGTCGTCGACGCGCTTCTGATCGAACGCGATGACGCGTTCGATCATTTCCCGGCGCGCCGGACTAAGCTCGTCGACTTCGTCGAACCGTCCGTTGTCGATGGCATCGGCGATGTCCGCCGCGCCCCGAGCCGCGCGCGAGCGACTGAAGAGCCGTTGCAGCAGAGAGAGTGATTCGGCGCCGTCAGCGGCGTTGTCGTTCGGCATCAGGTTCGCGCTCCCGCCGCCGACGCAGGTTCGCATGTTTCCGCGTAGGGGTTGGCGATCCCCTCGCTGGCCAGAATATCGATTTCCAGTCGCTCCATTTCGTTCGCTTCATCTTCAGCGACATGATCATAACCGATCAAATGTAAAACGCCATGAACCAGCAGGTGCGCAAAGTGATGCTCGAATGGCGTGCCATTTTCGGACGCTTCGCGGGCGCACGTCTCGAAGGCCATCGCGATGTCGCCAATGAACGACGGGGCGGCCTCGCCGGACGGAAAGGACAGCACATTCGTCGGCCCGGTCTTGCCGCGAAAGCGCTGGTTGAGCTCGGCAAGGCGCGCATCGTCGCCAAGCAGCAACGCGATCGCGCCGCCGGCGGCCGGTTCCCGCGCCGTGACCGCGGACGTCCAGCGGGCGACAAACGCATCAAGATCGATGCCCGCTTCACGCCAGCCATTGGATTCTATGATGATTTCGAACGTCGGCCCGGCGGCTCTGTCGTCGTGCATCACGGGCGCGGCGCTCCCCTTGCGCTCGCGTCTCGCTCGTAGCGCTCAAGGATGCGCGCGACTAGCGGGTGTCGGACGACGTCCGCCGAGGTGAACCGCGACACGGACACGCCTTCCACCCCCTGGAGCCGCACCAGAGCGTCGGCGAGGCCGGACGCCTCATGGGTCGGCAGGTCGCTCTGGGTCGGGTCGCCGGTGATCGCCATGCGTGCGCCCTCGCCGAGACGTGTAAGGAACATTTTCATCTGGGCGATCGTGGCGTTCTGCGCTTCGTCGAGAATGACCGCGGCGCGAGCAAGCGTGCGTCCGCGCATGAACGCCAGGGGGGCGATCTCGATATCGCCGGCGGCGATGCGGCGCGCGACATAGTCGACATGCAGCATGTCATGCAGCGCATCGTAAAGCGGTTGCAAATAGGGATCGACCTTGTCCTTCATGTCGCCTGGCAGAAAGCCTATCCGTTCGCCCGCTTCGATTGCCGGCCGCGACAGCACGACCCGTTCTACGGCGCCGGACAACAGCAGTTCCACCGCATGCGCAACGGCAAGGTACGTCTTGCCGGTGCCCGCCGGGCCGACGCCGAACGCAAGGTCAGCGCGGGCAAGCGCATCCAGATAGGCGCCCTGGGCCGAATTGCGTGGCCCGATCACGCGCTTTGGAGTCTTGATCAGCCTTGCGCCAGCGCCGACAGGGGCCACGGCGTCGCCGGCGGCGGCGGCCGGGCCGGGCGCCGCGGCCGCGTTGCCGAGCGCGGCGGCGCGAACGTCCACGTCTTCGATAGGCAGGCGGTTTCGGGCCCGCTGCAACAGCGCCTCGATCGCCGCGCGGGCGCGGGCGCGGGCGCCGGCGGGACCGCTGACGGCGATTTCATTTCCACGCGGATCGATGCGCGCCGACGTCAGCGCCTCAAGCAGGGCCAGGTTCCGGTCATGGGGGCCTGCGACCTCCCGAACGAGATCATTGTCGTCGAGGATAAGGCGATCGAGACCCCCGCCGTCATCGACGGATGCGGCGTCGCCTTGCGCCTGGGGCGGGCCGCCGCCGGTCACGCTGGCTTGCTCTCGTGCTGGCCATCGTCGAGCAGGCGTCCGGCGAGAGCGTTTGGCGTCGTCGCTTCAATCCGGACCGTGACGATTTCCCCGATCAATTGCGCTGACGCGTGCGCGTGCACAGATTGCAAATAGGGTGATCGCCCGATGAGCTGGCCTTCATTGCGGCCGGCTTTTTCGAATAGTACCGGCAGCGATTCGCCGACGGTCGATTCATTGAACGCTACGCGTTGCGCCTCTAGCAGGACCTGCAACCGCGCCAGCCGGTCGGCCTTGGCCGCTTCGTCCACCTGCCGCGGCAAGGCGGCGCCGGGCGTGCCGGGACGCCGGGAGAATTTGAATGAAAAAGATGATGCGTAAGAGACTTCGCGGACCAGTTCGAGCGTCGCATTGAAATCCGTCTCGTCTTCGCCGGGAAAGCCGACGATAAAGTCGCCGGAAATCGCGACGTCGGGCCTTGCCGCGCGGATTCGCTCGATCAGCCGCACATAGGCTTCTGCGGCGTGGCCGCGGTTCATCGCTTTCAGAATGCGGTCCGATCCGGACTGAACGGGCAGATGCAGATACGGCATGAGCTTCGGTTCTTCGCCGAGCGCGGCGATGAGGCCGTCGTCCATGTCGCGGGGGTGGGACGTCGTGAAGCGAATGCGATCGATGCCGTCGATTGTCGCCAGATGGCGGCAAAGTTCGCCGAGCCCCCAGATGTCGCCGTCAGGCCCCTCTGCGCGCCAGGCATTGACGTTCTGCCCAAGGAGGGTGACCTCCCGTACGCCCCGCGCCGCCAGCGCCCTGGCTTCGCACTCGATTGCCGCCACCTGTCGGGAGACTTCTGCGCCGCGCGTGTAGGGAACGACGCAGAACGTGCAGAACTTGTCGCATCCCTCCTGTATCGTGAGGAACGCCGCTGGATCGTCCGCGCCGGCCGCGGCGCCGAAGCTGTCGGCGAGGGCGTCGAACTTCGCGTCAACGTCAAAATCAGTTTCCAGCGCGCGTCCTTGGCGGCGGGCGTTCCGGGCGATCAGCTCCGGCAGGCGGTGATAGGACTGTGGCCCAAGCACGTAGTCAACCACCGGCGCGCGCGCCGAAATTTCGGCGCCTTCGGCCTGCGCGACGCAGCCGGCGACCGCAATTGACATTTCGCGGTCCGCCCGCGCCTCTTTCAGCAGCCGCAATCGTCCGAGGTCTGAATAGACCTTTTCCGCCGCCTTCTCGCGGATATGGCAGGTATTGAGGACGACCAGGTCGGCGTCTTCGGCCGTTTCGGTCTCCGCATAGCCGATCGGGGCCAAAAGGTCTGCGATCCTGCGGCTGTCATAGACGTTCATCTGGCAGCCATAGGTCTTTATGTGGACCTTTTTCGCGGCGTCGGGCCGGTCGCGCGAGATCATTCCCTCAGACCGGGCTGTCGAGGGAGAAAGCGTGTTCAAGAGTTCGCGGCGATGCTTCGCCATGCGCATCCTGTTGATCGTCGCCTGCGCTGGAGCCCGCTTATGCGCCAGCGGGCCGGCGAGCGCAAATGCCGAGAATCGTCGCGTTCGTGTCGGGATATACCCCTGGATCGCTTCATCGTGACCGCAATGCGCTTGAGCTTCGCGACGCCAGGCGGCAGCTATGAGCGATGGTTATACGGTCGAGTTCCTTCACAGCCCTTCTCGCGTGCCTTCTGACGGCGGTGGCCCCGGCAGCCGCTCTCGAAGCCGCGCGGCCTGATTCTGGGGTTCAGGGTCCTTCCGCGGCGGACGCTTCGGCTCCGCGTTCGACCGCCGCCATCGGCGAGGCCCCTGCTGGAGAGCTGCAGGCCATCCCGGAAAAGCCCGTCGTCGTCGAACTGTTCCTGTCCCAGGCCTGCAGCGCCTGTCCGCCAGCGGCCGAAGCCCTGCGCGACATTGCCGACCGCAGCGACGTGCTCGCGCTTAGCTGGCATGTCGATTACTGGGACGTAATGGCCGGCGGGCAGGCCGGCAGGTGGCATGACCCCTACGCCCACCAGGCGTTCAGCGCCCGCCAGAGGGACTACAACGAACGTCTTTCCGGCCGTCGCAAGGTATTCACGCCGCAGGCTGTCGTCGATGGCAGGCAAAGCGTTGTCGGTTCGCGTCGGGATCAATTGCTAGAGCGGATTGACGTTGCGACCGGGACGGCGCCGTCGGCGTCGCGACTGCGGTTCGACGCGGGAACCGTGTCGGTCTCCGCGGGCGCGTACAGCTATGACATTCTGTTGGTCAGGTACCTGAGGAACGCGAGGACGGAAATTCTTGCGGGCGCCAACCGTGGGCGCGTGTTCGATGAAGCCAATATCGTTATCGAGGCCGGCTATCTTGCGCGCGGCGTCGTGGGCGATGTCTCGCTCGAAGCCCCGCCGCCGGAAACGCGGGAGGGCGTCGGCTGCGCGATCCTGCTTCAGGTCGCCGGCATGGGCCCCATTCAGGACGTCGCCCTTTGCGACTGAGGCGCTCGTCCGGTCGGTTTTCCGTCTGCTGATCAGCTGGCCTTGGGGTCGCCCTTTTCGCCAATCTTCACGCCGTATAACTCTAGCCGGTGCTCGACGAGCCTGTAGCCCAGCTCACGCGCTATCTTTTCCTGAAGGCGCTCAATCTCCTCGTTGACGAATTCGATTACCTCTCCTGACCGCAGGTCAATCAGGTGATCGTGGTGATCGTTCGACGCTTCTTCGTATCGCGCGCGGCCGTCCTGGAAGTCGTGGCGCTCGACCACGCCTGCGTCTTCGAACAGCCGCATGGTCCGGTAGACGGTCGCAATGGAAATCTTCGGATCAATCTCCGAAGCGCGCCGGTGGATTTCCTCGACGTCGGGGTGGTCATCGGCGACCGACAGAACGCGGGCAATTGTACGGCGCTGGTCCGTCATCCGCATGCCCTTTTCAGCGCAGATTTTTTCCAGTCGATCCATCATGTTCGTTCCGCCGTCAGGGTTCTCGTTGCGGGCGCCAGTCATGACGCCGACTCCCGTGTTCCTATAAACCGTTACGGGCCGCGTCGATAACCTCTTCGCGTTATTGTTGCATCAGCTGGCGCGCCATCACGAGGGCGTCGCGACCATCGCGGTAATAACGGCGGCGACGGTCGATTTCCCGGAACGCCCTGTCGCGATAAAGCGCTATCGCGCCTGCGTTGTCGACGGCCACCTCAAGAAACAGCCGCCGGCATTGCGCCGCGGCGGCGGCGGCGAGGACGCTTTCGAGCAGCGCGGCGGCGACGCCCTGTCTGCGATGCGCCGGATTGACGCCGATCGTCAGAAGTTCCGCATCGTCGATAACGGTTCGCCACAGAGCGAACCCGACCGGTGAGCCGCGACTGGTTGCGATGAAACCTGCCGTGCCGGGGGCATCAAGGCCGGCTTGCATCTGGCTCTCGCTCCATCCGCCAGGGCCAAATGCCTCGCCTGACAGTCTTGCCAGCACAGCCGCGTGCGCCGGCCCGGCAATCTCGATCGAAATCTCAACCGCCATCAGTTGTTCCGCTTTCGGAACGAATGCCGCCAGGTATGGCCATTGCGCCCGCGAGCAGCGCCGCTGCACTCTTTTTCGCGTCGGGCGCGCGCAGATAGATCGGGCCTGGCGGGCCGGCTGGCGGCGGCGCCTCCGCCGCAATGCGCGCGACCGCAACCGGATCGATCCCTCGCAGGCTCTTCGTGTCGGCGCGGTAGAAGCGCGCGTCTGACGGCAACAGGCCAGCGCCAGATCCGAGAAGGCATATCGCATCAGCGTCCCCGGCGGCCTCGGCGATCCGCATGGCGGCGGCATCGGGCGCCGCCGCGAACGGCTGCAGGCGTTCGTCGCCGTCAGCGTCGTAGAGGCCGGCGAAGACTTCCCCGCGGCGTGCGTCGACGACGGGGGCAATCCATCCCTTGATGGCGGCGCTGTCGCGCAGCGCCCGCAAGGAGTTTACCCCGACAATCGCGTTCGGTCGCCCGAGGGCGAAGCCGCGGGCGAAAGCAAGGCCGACGCGGACCCCGGTGAACTGCCCCGGGCCAACGACGACGCCGATACGGTCGATGTCCGCGGCTATCAGCCCTGTCTCCGAGAGCGCGGCCGCGGCCATCGGGGGTAGAGTTTCCGCGTGTCCTTTCGCCTGAAACGTGAATCGATCGAACAGGGTTTCAGGTCCCCGTATAATGGCGACCGAGCAAGTGGAAAGCGCGGTGTCGAGCGCAAGGACAATCATGCTCGCTAGGTGGCGAGCGTCAGGCGTTCTGTCAAAGCGCGAGAGCGCGGAAAGCGGTCCGGGGGTCTTGCCGTGAGTTGAGTAGGAAGGATGCGGCCCCATGCGCGACCCTGGAGAATTCTATTTTGAACTGCCGGCCGAAAGACGTCCCCCCGCGACGCCTCTCGCCGAACGATGGTTTCCCGGCGCAACCGGTCCGGAGGCGCCCTGGCGGCGTTGCACTTCGCCCCGGCGCGACGATCCGATTTCGGCGGTCAGCGTTCTCGTTGTCCACGCCACCGCTGGCGTTTCAACGTCAGGCGCGTTCTCGGTGATGAGAGAAGGACGGGCGAGTTTTCACTGGTTAGTCCCGGACGAGGACGAAGCGGCTCATGGGCGCCATGTCTGGGCGACGGCGCCCGAGCGCCGCGCTGCGTGGCACGTTCGCAACAGCTGTCGCCACAAAGACATCAATCAGGGGCGGCCCGGCATAAATCTCGTGTCCCTTGGGGTCGAGATCGTCAACGCCCAGAATGCCCAGCGCAGCCAGAGCGCCGCCACGGACGCCAGGGCCGGCGGGATGGACCGTTTCTCGCTCTGGCAGGTTGCGGCCACCGCCGCAATCGTCCGCTACGCCTGGGCCAAATATCCAAACCTCCGGCATGTCGTGAGCCATGCCCGGCTGGATCCGGCTCGGCGCACGGATCCCGGTCCGCATTTCCCCTGGGAGCGCTTCAGGGATCTGACGCTCGGCGGCGTCGATCATCCGCAGGAATCGGGTCGCGACTGGCGCGGCGCCTCTGCATGCCTCGCAGGACGCTCAAATGGAGATGCAGTATGAGCTTCCGGATAAGGGCGCTGCCCGCAACCGAATTCGCCGCTTTGTTCGATCTGGACGACGAGGCCCTCGCCGCCAGGCATGGACGCCGGGTCGTCGTCGATTGTTCGCCAGGATTTCCCTGCCGTGTGAGCCTGGCGGATGCCGAGGTCGGCGAGACGGTGCTGCTCGTGAACTTCACGCACCATGACGTGGCAACGCCCTACAGAGCTTCCCACGCTATTTTTGTGCGCGAAGGCGCCGAACGGGCAACGCTCGCCCAGGGCGAAGTCCCGGCGGCGCTTGCCCGACGACTGTTATCCTTCCGGGCGTTCGACGCAAAAGGCGACATGGTCGCGGCCGAGGTTGCCGATGGGCGCGACTTTAGCGACGCCGTCAGGCGCCTGTTCGCCGATCCGGGGGTCGAATTCCTGCACGCCCACAATGCGGGACCAGGCTGCTATGCTTGTCGGGTGGATCGATTCTGATGGCGTCAGACGATCTCGCACGCCTCGTCGAAGGAAAGCCGGGGGCTGCGCGGAAACAGGTTTTCGTCCGTGCCATGTCCGATGTTGCAAAGGAAATTCGACTTGATCGAGGTGCCGGCGAAGAACTCGGCGTCGACGCCGGCCTTGTTGAAGCCCGACATGGGCCCGCAATCAAGGCCGAGCGCGCGCGCCGCGATCATGAAATAGGCGCCCTGGAGCGAGCCGTTGCGGAAGGCGGTTTCCGCAATGAGTTCGGCATTGCCGACGAACCAGCTCTTGGCGTCCGTGTGGGGGAACAGGGTCGGGAGCTTCTCGTAGAACGCCATGTCATGGCCGATGATGGCGCAGCACGGCGCCGCCATGGTCTTGTCGAAATTGCTGCCGAGGAGATGCGGCCGCAGACGCTCCTTGGCCGCCTTCGACGTCACGAAGACAAAGCGCGCCGGCGAACAGTTTGCAGACGTCGCACCCCATTTCATCAGGTCGTAGACCGCCTGGATCAGCGTCGCGGAGACCGGCGTGTCGTGCCAGCCGTTCCGCGTGCGCGCCTCCCGGAAGATCAGGTCGAGGGCGTGGTCATTGGCGATCGTTTCGGTCACGTATCAGGCGCTCCTGTCTTTGTCGTTCCGGTCGGCCGGTTGCCGCTCCGCCATTGGTGTCGACATGAGGCGCAATCGCTGATCTTCAAGGTCGTATTCGGCGCGCAAGGCCTCGCGGCGCGCCATGGGGATCAGGTCGGCGAGGTCGGGCGCGACGGCCGCAAGCACGGACTCAATCTGGCGAAAGGCGCAAGCGCCCGCCGGCAGCCGCTCCAGCCGCCAGCGCAGCGCGCGTTCGAACAGCAGCGTTTTCCTGACGCCACGGCTGGAGTTTCTGGCCGTGAGATCGAGCGCGCCGTCAATCGGCGCCGCGCCGAGAAAGGCGAGGATGGCCGCAAATGTCGGCACTGGACGGTCGCGAAGGTCGTCGAGCTACACGAAATGAACCTGGCTGGCCGGAAAGGCGTCAAGAAACCGTCGCACATGCAGGGAAAGACGCGCCGCGCGCCGATAATCGACGGCTTTCGGATACCAGCATCTGGCGGGCAGGGCCCTTGCGTCGCGGGCCGGATCAATCGCTCGCTCGAAGTCGATTTCGTCATCGTGGCCCCAGTAGAGGCAGTCGCGCCACCACGCGACCAGGAACTCGGCCGGATGGCGCAGGCAAATAATGATCCGCGCATCCGGCGCGTAGTTGCGAATGCGCCCCGCCGCCTCATCGGAAAGCAGGTGAATGGCCGATGCGTCGCCGCGATGGGGCGCATCGCCCGCCTGATCGAACATCCGTTCGTATTCGTCCGCCTCCACCCGGTGAGGCGGCGCCACAAGGTCCGGGCAAAATCGATACGGCTCCTTGAACCGCCAGTACCGGTCGTGGGCGAAGGGCAGGAACACGTCAGGTCGTTCCCGCAACCAGTGATAGAGCGATGTGGTGCCGCATTTCGGCGCGCCGACGATGAAAAAGTTAGGATGCGGCATGAAGTGCCCATAGCGAGCGCAAGCCGCTTTATACCTTCATGCCTTCTCGTAGCGGAAGCCGATTTCCAGCGAGACCTGATAGTACGCGACCTTGCCGCCCTTGATGAAGCCGCGGGTTTCGACGACCTCGAACCAGTCCAGATTCTTCAGGGTTTTCGATGCCGTCTCGATGGCGGTCTCGATCGCCTTCTCGATCGACGTCTCGGACGTTCCGACGATTTTCGTGACGGAATAGACATTGGCCATAGGCAGTCCTCCACGGTTTCGGCGATCAATATCGCGCATGCCGCGGGAGATATGCAAACCTGCCCGAAGCGGACCCGCGGCGCGGATCATGCAATCGGCTCGACCTTCACGACTTCGGGGACGTAATGCTTCAGCATGTTCTCGATGCCGGCCTTCAACGTCATAGTCGACGACGGGCAACCCTGGCACGATCCGTGGAGGGACAGAAAGACGACGCCCGTCCGCGGCTCATAGTGCTTGAAGACGATGTCGCCCCCGTCCGCGGCGACGGCAGGCCGCACCCGCGTGTCGATCAACTCGATGATTTGTTCAACCACTTCGCGGTCTTCGCCTTCATAGTCTTCAAGCGGCGTCGCCGCGCGATCGTGCGAGGCCGGCCCGCTGCCGTCGTCCGGCAGGACCACAGGGGCGCCCGACGCAAGGTGGTCTGCGATAGCCGCGATGATTGTCGGCTTCAGCGCCGGCCAGTCTTGGCTCTCGCTCTTGGTGACGGTCACGAAATCCGGCCCAAGGAAAACCCCTTCTACGCCGTCAATGGCGAACATTGCTTCCGCCAGAGGCGCGCGCGCCGCGCTTGCCGGGGTCGGAAAGTCACGCCCGACGGCCGGCCGGCGATCCGGGCCGAGGCCCAGCACGGCGCAATCCGGCGTAAACTTAAGGGATTGCGGGTTCGGCGTGTCTTCGGTCTCGATGTACATTTGCCGGCTCCGTTGGTCTGCTCCCTTTCACATAGGCCTTCCGGCCGCCGCCGCAAGCCAGCGAACCGCGTCGGCGCGTTGCCGCCGCCCGCCGACGGCGATAAGCCCTTAGGGATTGGCCAGTTCAGGCGATCTGAGGAAGGGCGGGAACATTCGGGCATGGACGAGAACGAAAAGAAATTCACGGACCAGGAAGCCCTCGATTTTCATTCCCGCGGAAAGCCCGGAAAGCTCGAGATCAACCCGACCAAGCCAATGTCGACCCAGCGCGACCTGGCGCTCGCCTATTCGCCGGGCGTCGCCGTTCCGGTGAGGGCGATCGCGGAAGATCCGGACCGCGCCTACGACTACACCGCGAAGGGAAACATGGTCGCCGTCATTTCGAACGGCACCGCGATCCTCGGGCTCGGCGATCTCGGCGCGCTTGCGTCCAAGCCGGTGATGGAAGGCAAGTCGGTCCTTTTCAAGCGGTTCGCGGACATCGATTCCATCGACATCGAGGTCGACACCTCGGACCCCGAAGCATTCATCAACTGCGTGAAATACCTCGGACCCGCATTCGGCGGCATCAACCTTGAGGACATCAAGGCGCCCGACAGCTTCATGATCGAGGAGCGCCTGAAGGAAGCGATGGACATTCCCGTCTTCCACGATGATCAGCACGGCACCGCCATCATTGCGGCGGCGGGCCTCATCAATGCCCTGGATATAGCCGGCAAGTCGATCAGGGAGGCCAAGGTCGCCGTCTCCGGCGCGGGATCCGCGGCCTTGTCGGTCGTCAGCCTGCTGAAGGCGATGGGCGTGCCGCACGACAATGTGCTGGTCGCCGGGCGCAAGGGCGTTCTCTACCGGGGCCGTCCTGACGAAATGGACCAGTGGCGATCAGCCCATGCCGTCGATACCGACAAGCGCACCATGGCCGATGCCATGGATGGAGCCGACGTGTGCATCGGCCTGTCCGTCGCCGGCGCCGTGACCCGCGACATGGTCGCTTCCATGGCGAAGAACCCGATCATTTTCGTGATGGCGAATCCGACGCCGGAAATCCTGCCGGAGGAAATCCGCGAGGTGCGACAAGACGCGATCATTGCGACCGGGCGGTCGGACTATCCGAACCAGGTGAACAATGTTCTCGGGTTTCCCTATATTTTCCGGGGCGCGCTAGACGCCCGGGCGCGGACCATCAATGAGGAAATGAAGATCGCGTGCGCAGAGGCGCTCGCGAAGCTCGCGCGGGAGGACGTGCCGGACGAGGTCGCTTCCGCCTACGGAAAACGATTGAAGTACGGGCCTGGCTATATAATCCCGACGCCCTTTGATCCGCGACTTATTTCCGCGATCCCGCCGGCTGTCGCCCGGGCGGCTGCGGACACCGGCGTCGCGCGACGCCCGATCGAGGACATGCGCGGCTATGCAGAGAATCTCGCCGCGCGCACCGACCCGACGGCGTCGCTCCTCCAGAAGATCTATTCGACCCTTCGGTCATACGATGCGCCACGGCGCGTCGTGTTCGCTGAAGGGGAAGAAGAAGTAGTTGTTCGCTCCGCCTACGCGTTTCAACAGGAGGGGCTCGGCGTGCCGGTCCTGATCGGCCGCGAGGACAGAATAAAGAACGCGCTCGCCGATGCGGGCTTGCCCGTAAATACGCGATTCGAATCCTATCACTCGCGCAGCTCGCCGCATAACAAGCTTTATGCGGATTATTTGTATGAACGGCTCAAGCGAAAGGGCTATCTCTATCGAGACGTCCAGCGACTCGTGAACACCGACCGCAACGTTTACGCCGCGTGCATGCTCGCCCACGGCCATGCCGACGGCATGGTGACGGGCGTCACCCGCCACTACGACGTGGCGCTTGGCAACGCGCGGCTCGCCCTTGATCCGAGACCGGGCGAAAGGATGATCGGGATGTCGATCATCCTGACGAAAAACCGGACGCTTTTCATCGCTGACACGAGCGTGACGGAGCTGCCGAATTCCGAGGAGCTTGCGGATATCGCCGTTCAGGTCGCGCACGCTGCGCGCCGCATCGGCTTTACCCCCAAGGTCGCATTCGTATCCTATTCGAATTTTGGCAATCCTGATACTGAGCATTCACAGCGGGTCGCGGGCGCGGTTCGCATTCTTGATCGCCGGACGGATGTCGACTTCGAGTACGAAGGCGAGATGACGCCGCGGATGGCGCTTAATGAGGACGTGCGGAAGATATATCCGTTCTCCCGACTCAAGGGCGCCGCAAACGTCCTCATTACGCCCGGCACGCATTCCGCCGGCATTTCGACGAAACTGGTGGGCGAGATCGGCGGCGCCGTCGTTCTCGGGCCTATGCTGATCGGCCTTGAGCGGTCGGTTCAGATCGCCCAGGTCGGCGCGCGCGTCGGCGATGTCGTCACCCTGGCCGCATTCGCGGCTTATGACCTCGATATTGAACACCGCTCGGTGATGAAAGACTAGACCGGAATCTGGAGCGACGTATGCGAATTGACAGACGGGAATTCCTCGGCGTGGGCGCTGCGTCCGGCGTGGCGCTGGCGACGGCGGGGGCCGCCGGCGCGTCCTCGACCAGCGGCAAGCTTGATGGCGGCCTTTTGGCGCGAGTGCGCGACTACGCCGAAGCGCATATGCGCGACTGGGGGCTGCCCGGCATGACGATCGCCCTCTCCAGCCCGGATGGGCAGGGCTTTGTTCGCGTCGGGATGGCTGATCTTGATTCGGAAACACCGGTTCGCGCTGATCATTTGTATCAGGTCGGATCGATCACCAAGATGATGACCGGGCTTGCTTTCTGGACGCTGGTTGACGAGGGGCGCGCCAGTCCCGATGCGTTGCTGAAGGACATGTTGCCCGAGCTGAAGGTCGACGGCGGCGAGGCGATAACGCTCCTGCACCTGCTGAACCATACCTCCGGGCTGCCGGGCGGCGCGCCCCTGATCCTTGATGACGGTCTTTGGGTAGGCTTTGCGCCGGGGGCGAGCTGGGAATACTGCAATCTCGGTTTCCGCCTCATCGGAAAGATCATTGAACGGATTGACGGCCGTCCCTTTCCTGACGCCGTCGAGGCGCGGGTCTTGCGTCCGATCGGCATGACGTCGTCAAAGGGCGCGATGCGCTCGGCCGACAGGCATTTGTACGCCGCGGGATACCAGGCGCAGTTGCTGGATCGGCCAGGTCTGCGGCCGGCGCCCCTGGCGAGGGCGCCCTGGGTTGATTTCGATGCGTCCTCAGGGTGCATCGCATCGACCGCTGCTGACATGGCGAAGTTCGCCGCCTTCCTCGTTGGCCTCGGCCGCGGCGATGGCGCGCCGGTGCTTTCCGCGGATGCCGCGAAAGCCTTTCTTGCCAGCGACGCGCGCGCCAGGGACGACATGTCCTATGCCAGCGGCGTCATGAAGCTTGACGCAAGCGGCCGCCGCTATCTGCATCACACGGGCGGCATGGTGAGTTTTTCGTCTTCCCTCCACGTCGATCCTGAGGCGGGCGTAGGGGCGTTCGCGTCGACGAATATCCATTATGCAAGGTCATACCGGCCCCGCGACGTCACGAAGTTCGCCTGCGAACTGATGCGCGCCGCAATGACCGGCGAAAAGGCGCCGACGCCGCCATCCAGCCGGTCGCGGACAAGGGCGCCGGAGCGGTTTGCCGGCGAGTACGCGTCGCAGTCCGGCGTGACCTTGAATGTCGTCGCCGAGGGCGACCAACTCAAGGTGCAATCGGGCTACCGTTCTTTCGCGTTGCAGCCGGTTGGCGACCTTGAGTTTGCGACGGATGATCCGAGGTTTGCGGGCTCAGGCCTCGATTTCGAACTGGCGGATGGCGGTGCGGTGCGCGTCTGGGCCGGCAGCGTCGAGTTTCTGGCGCATCCGGACGATGGCTATCGAACGCCCTTTGACGGCGCTGACGCCTATGTCGGCCATTATGCCACCGATGACCGTTGGGGCCTTGACACCAAGGTCTATGTGCGCGGGACGCGATTGCACGTGAAGTCGGCCAACTATGGCCGCGATCTCGTTCGCGAAGGCGATGGCTGGCGTTTTGTCGGCGCGCCGACGGCCGCGCGGATTGCGTTCGATGGCATGATCGGCGGCCAGTATCAGCGCGTTATCGGTTCCGGCGAACCGTCCTACCGCGTATCGATTTGACCGCCGCACGCGGGCGATCACGTTCATGCGCGGGGAGCTCATTGTCTATTGGCCGCCGTTCTGTTCAACGGTACGGAATGCCATGCGCATGTTTTTCGCGGCGACGGCCGCCTCTCTCTACGTCTCCTCCGCGACTGCAGCGCCGATGTGGATTGAACGCCAGTTCATTCCAACGCCGGAGCTTGTCGCGCCGGCGTTCGCCATCCACAGCGAGGCGTCGGACGAGACGGTCGACCATGGGAAATTCGCATCGTTCCTAGCAAGGTATGTTCGCGTCGGCGCCGATGGCGTCGCGCGCGTGGCCTATGGCGGCGTTTCCACGAGCGATCGCGAGAGCCTGCGCGATTACCTGGAGGCGCTGCAGGCGGTCGATCCATCCGCCCTGTCACATGACGAAGCGCTTGCGTTCTGGCTAAACCTTTACAATGCGGCGACTGTTTTGGCGGTGATCGATGCCTATCCAGTAGACTCGATCCGCGACATAGACGCCGTCTGGTCAGCTAGGCGCCTCACGGTTTCCGGCGTCAGGCTTTCGCTCGCCGACATTGAACACAACATCGTACGTGCGGCGTTTCCCGATCCGCGCGCTCACTACGCTCTGAATTGCGCCTCCATCGGGTGTCCGAACCTCGCGCCTGTTCCGTATGCCGGCGAAAGACTCGACGCTCAGCTCGATGCGGCGGCAAGGGATTACGTCAATCACCCGCGCGGCGTTGCAATCGACGGCCGAAAGCTCGTCGTGTCGAAGATTTACGGATGGTACAAGGATGATTTCGGCGGCGACGAAGCCGACATCGTCGCGCACTTGCGTCAATTTGCCGAGCCTGCCCTCTCGGAGGCGCTCGACGGTTTCGACGATATTGACGGCTATGCCTACGACTGGTCGCTTAATGGCGCCGAGCCGGGGCGCTAGCCGTTTATCAGACTTCTGCCTTGCGTCGACGGAACTTCGCCGACTGTTTCTTCATCATCCGCGCCGCCATCGGTCGCGGGAGCAATTTTACCAGGCCGACCAGAAACTTGTTCCAGGCGCCCGGCACGTAGACGACGTGGCCTTCGTCAACTGCGTCGAGGGTCCCCTGAACCACTGGCTCGGCTCGCATGAACATGTAATTCGGCAACAGCGACACAAGCTTCCGGGTGCCATTTGCGTCGTGGAACTCCGAGTACGTGAAGCCGGGGCACAGCGCGGTCGACGTCACGCCGGCGCCGTCGGTTTCCGCGGCGATTGACTGGGCGAAGCTGACCAGGAAAGCCTTCGCCGGGCCATATAGCGTGTGGCCAGCTGACCCCGGAACAAGTCCGGCAACGGATGATACCTGTATAATTCTGCCGAAGCCGCGCGAGGTCATGCCAGGCAGAACGGCGTGTGTCAGGCGCACGCAGGAGGTGACCATTACCTCAAGAAAGGCCCGGTGGTCGGGCCAGTCCGATTCCGCAAAGAAACCCGGGAGTCCGTAGCCGGCATTGTTTACGAGGATGTCGATCGGTCCCGCCTTCGCCGCCGCTTCCGCGAGAATCTTCTCGGGCGCAGCCGGATCCGCCAGGTCCGCAGCGATCGTCACCGCTTTAACGCCGCGACTTGACGTCAACTCATCGGCCAGCGCGAGCAATCGGTCCTCGCGCCTCGCCGTCAGGATGACGTTCGCTCCTCTCGCCGCAAGTTCACGCGCGAAGGTTGCGCCGATGCCGGCCGACGCGCCTGTCACCAGCGCCCATCTACCTTTGTAGTCCGCCAATTCTCGCCGCTCCCTCTGTTTCAGCACGCTTCTTGCTGTGGTAACCTTCTGTTAACCCACGGCCCAAGGAGCTTCCATGGGGATCGCCTCGCTTCTGGTCATATTCTGTTGCCTTGGCGTCGTCGTCTATTGGTACGCGTCGAACGAGGCCCAGTCGGCCGATGGCGAAACCGGGCTGTTCGCTCTTGCTCCTCGCGCCGGAACGGCGACCCATGCTGCTCATGGCGCTATAGCGGGTTCGCACGGCGCTTATGTGGTGAAGGCGCGCGGCCGTAGACCAAACTACGCCGGCGCCGGCGAAACCCCGGTCGAACGCCTGGCGGCGGCGGAAGCAAGCGTCGCGATGCGCCGGTCCAGTTATCGGCCGGCGGACACCGGCCGCCGCCGCTACCGCATGATTACCGAGGCCGCGCCGAGCGCCGCGAACGTAAATTGACCCCTGCGAATGATCCGGCCGATTTTGGCGTCACTCGTTCGAAGGCTTTGATTGCCCCGAACCGTTTTCTTGGCTGGCATTGCCGCCCGGCAACCGATCGGACTTAGGGTCGAGGTTCGTTGCCTCGGCAGGCGAACCACCACCTTCGATCGGCGTGGCGGAGTCTGACGACGGTCTTTTGTCCGCGTCGACGACTTCCACTTCGACAAGCTCCAGTTCTTCATCCGTATCCGGTTCGACATTGGGCTCGACATCCGGCTTGGCTGAAGCTTCGTCATCCGAAGCGCCGTTTTTGTCATTTCCAGGCGCCGTGGCGGTGTCGGTCCGGCTCACTTGGCCGTCATCGCGCGGCGATGTCGGCGCGGTTGAGGACGTTGCGAGGGCGCTGTCCGTTCCGTCGGCGCGCAGTGCGTTGTCGTCGGCGGCCTCTTTCATTTCCGGCGTATTGGCGGCCTCAGGCGTAATTGCCCTCGGTGCGGCGAGCAGCCTTATTTCAGACGCTTCAAGGCCGGCCGGCGGTCCTTCGACAGGGTCAGGGCCCAGCCGCTCGTCCTCCATGTAAGACCGGATCAGTTGCGCCCAGCCTTCTCGGGTAAAGCGAAAACGACCATCGGCGCCGGGCGTCGGGTCGCGTAGGGCGCTTGCGGCGCGCTGGAGCCAGGGGCGAGCCGCCGCCTCGCCATGGGCGCCGCCAACAGCCTCAGCCATGAGTGAGCAATCTCGCGCCGACGCTGATCGTTCGAGAAGCGGTTCCAGGGTCGCAATCGCGCTCGCGTAATCCTGCTTAAGGATATGCGCCTGCGCCTGGGCGAGCGACGCTTCGCGTGCTGACGGATTCCGTGCGGCGAGTTTTCGCAGAGCCTCCGCGGCCTTTTCCTTCGGAGCATCTGCAAAGAAATCGAGAAGGCTCGTGACGAGCGAAACGTGGGGAAACGCAGCGAAAGCCTGCTCGAGAATCTTGACCCCTCGCTGGTCTCGGCCTGCGGCGTGATGCAGTCGGGCTGCAAGAACCGCGGCCGGCGGCAGGCCGGGCGCGGACTTCAGGGCGAGCTCGGCTTCTTCGAGAGACGCCGAGGCGTCGCCGGAGGCTTCCGCTGCGTATGCCGATGCCGTCAGCAGCGCCGCCTCCGCCCGGCGGGCCTTCTCAGGCTCTATTGTCTTGTTCTTGACGGCCGGGCCAAGGGCCGCCCGCGCATCGCCCCAGGCGCCGCGCTCAAGCGCAAGATCAAATACGGATTCGAACGCCCAGGCGGCGTTCGGCCGCAAGCTGTAGGCCCGCTCCGCGTATCCCCGCGCCGCATCCTTGTCGCCGGCGCGGGTCGCCTTGCCATAAAGTCCGCGAAGCCCAAGAAACTCCGTCTCCGGCGCTTCGAGCATCGCCTCGAAGCTCTTCCCGGCGGTTTCGTCGTCGCCGGAAAGCTGCGCGGCCTGCGCCGTCAGGAGGCGGGTAATCGAGCCGTCGCCGAGATTGCGGTGAGCGACGCGAGCGTGATGCGAGGCGTCCGAAGCGTCGCCGATCGCGACCGCTTCCATGCCGCGGGCAAGCGCCGCCATGCCGCGGTCGAGTTTCGCGCGTTCCCGCGCCGCCTTCACCTTGCCGGGCAGCGCCGTCACGTCTTTGGCGAAGCTCGTGGTGAGAACGAGAATGGCGCTGACGAAGATCGCGAGGCCGATCGCAACGCCGGCGTGAATGCTGATTTTCAGCCCGAAGACCTCGACAAGCATCCGCTCGTCAACGCCGGCCAGGGCGCTTACCGCGAACGCAAAAAGGATCGCGGTAAGGATGAAGATCAGTAAGCGAAGGATCAAGGAACTGGTCCTATTGGTTAAGCGCGCCGAGCAGCGTTTCATTCAGGGATGCGATTGCGCCGTCAACGTCAAGACGGGCCCTCGCATCGGCAATCCACGGCTCGAATGCGGCCGCGGCGGCGCCTTCAAGCTCGCCCAGATACACGGTCGCCTTGTTCAGGTCGCCCTTCCTCAGGCTATCTTCCGCCCGGCTGATGATCGCCGCTGGGGTATCGCCCTCGGTGTATTCCGAAGGTCGGACGCTGACGAGTTCATCAATGTTTGCCTTCAGCGTGCTCAGCGGCCCGTCGGCGGTTTCGCGGCTCGCTGCTGCGATCGCCGCCCGGGCGAACGGATCGAACCCATCCCGAAGCTGAGTCATGGTCGGCGCGCCGGTCGCCGCCATGTTGCGCAGATTGCCGATTGCTTCGAGATCCGGCGCGAGACGCGACAAGACAGAAAGCTCATTCGCGTAGGGCGCGCCGGAATCCACGGATTTCGCAAGGGTCGTGAGCGCGAGCGCGGCGGCGGCGGTCTTGCCGGTTCGTTCCGCCGCGGCGGACGAAGCTGCGTTTGCGCCGTCGAGTTTCGCCTGCAGTTCGGCGATCTGCGCCGCGGTTTGTTCGAGACGCGCCGCTAGATCCTCCTGAAAGGTGGTTTGCAGGCGCGCGATCTGTTCGGCCTGGCGCTCCGTGTCCTGGCGTTCCTGGGCCAACGCCTTGCCAAACTCGTCGGCCTGCCGCTCGAACGCGTCACGGAGCAACTGAATTTCCTGCGCCAACGCCGATGCGGCGGCAGAGGCCGCGGCCGCCGCGTCATCGGACGCTGGCGCGTCGTCGGCGCTTGTCTCGGCGCCGGCTTCGACCGTCTCCGGCGCTGCGGAATTCGCAGGGTCGCCGGGGGCCGGTTCAGCGCCCTCTACGTCGGCTGCATCATCCGCCGCGGCGTTATCCGTTTCGGGACCGGCATCGCCGGCTCCGGCTTCCGTGGCCTCAGGTTCGAGCGCGTCCGCCTCGCTGGCGTCGGTCGCCGAGGGATCGCCCGCAGCGGGATCCGCAGCCTGATTGATTTCGACGGCCTCATCGGATGTCGTCGTTTCCGGTTCGGTTCCCGATGCCTCGTCTTCGGAAATCGCCGTTCTTGCTTCCTTTGCCGCACTGGCGATGGCGTTTCCCGTTTCGGCTTCCGAGGTTTCCGACGTCGGCAGTTCATCCGACGCGCCGGCCTCATCGGGGGTCGTTTCCGCTGCCGCCATTCGCGCTCGGTCGTTCGCCGAATTCAGGATCTTCGCGGCCTCGGGTTCCAGCGCCGGGCGCTCGCGTCCACCCATATCGAGCGTGACAGTCTCCGTGTCCGCAGGTGCGCCCGCGTCGCCGGCTGCATCCGCACCCGCATCTTCCGTAGCCGGCATGGCCGACAGGGCGCCGGTTCTTGCGGCCTCCTCGCCTGATTCTGCCGAGGCCTGCTGTTGGTTCTGGTAGCGTTGGCCAGAGACCATGCTGACGAAAAGCGCAGCGATGCCCAGCACCGCCACGCCGGTCAGGACGAGGCCGATCGTGCCATCCGACTTGCCGGTGCCGAGCTTGCCGTATTTCTCCGCCCGTTCGTTCTCGACGCCCGTTGCAGCCGGTTTGTCGACGATTTCAGGTTCGACCGGTGCGACTTGATCATCCTGTTCGCCATCCTTCCCTGGCGTCTTGTCCATATCGTTTTGATCCTGGTCGGCCATCGGGTGCTCCTAACTTTCAGCGCGGACAGGCGGGTCATCGGCGGCGGGTTCGGCCGCTGCTACAACTATCGCCATCGAGTCGGCGTCTTCAACCTCGCCGTTAAGGGAACTTCAGCGCTGCAGCGCGTCGACGAGCGAGGCCGCGGTCGGTTCCTTTGCGAGGATGAAACCGCCCCACGCGTGCGGTGCGCACGAGGCGCGTGCGGCATCAGCGACAGCATCGCTCAGGCATACGGCGATCATGCGTTCAACGCTTTCCAGCGCGCCGCCGGCGCGCAACGCTTCGGCGAAGAGCCGCGCCGTCCGTGGCGAAAACAACGCGACCTGGCAGGGCGGGTCGTCGCCCTCGATGGCGTCGATTGCCGCGGTCGCCGCCGGCGACAACGCCCTGATCGGGGTGGCGTCATAAAGGACGGCAAGCGCCGCCGGTATGGATTTTCGTCGCAGTTCAGCGACCAGATCGCCGGCGCGCTTTGTGCCGGCAATATGCAAGACGACCCCGAACCCGGTTTCCTGGCCATAAGTAGCCGCCACAAGCCCGGCGAGAGATGTCACATCGCCGTCAGCCACGAATACCCTCCGGAAGCCAGCCATGCGGAGCGTGTCCGCCGTTGCGCGGCCGACAGCGAACGCTGGCAAGTCGCGGCGATCCGACTTGGTTTCAAACGCCCTTGCGCCGTTCGCCGACGTGAAGGCGAGGGCGGCCACGCCATCGAGCAAAGGCGTGGCGTCCGTCGCAGTGATCCGCATCAAGGGGGAAGCGACCGGATTAAGGCCGATTTCACGGATGGCCTTGGTCAACCGGGCCGCATCTGCTTCTGGCCGCGTGACGATCACCACGCGCCTGCGGTCGGCGATATCGCGCGAATCCTGCCTGCCATCGGCCTCGGCGCCTTGCGTTCGAGGGGTATTGGCCAATATCGAAACCCTCCATGCTTTTCCGCCGGACTGGCCGTTGGAAGATGGTGCAGCGGTTCGAGGTCGCCAATCAATGAGTTCCGTCGCGACACCCGCAGGCGGCCGTCAGTTCCTCGCATTGGGGATCGAAACAAGCTGCGATGATACGGCCGCATCGGTCGTCGACGCCATGTTCGAAGGCGGCGTGCTCAAGTCGGCGCGAGCGCTGTCGAGCGAGGTATGGTCGCAGTACGACCGTCATGCAGAGTTTGGCGGCGTTGTGCCTGAAATCGCTGCACGAAGCCATGTAGAGCGCGTTGATGCCGTGATGTCGCGCGCTATCGCGGCGGCCGGCGTGACGGTCGCTGAAATCGATCTCGTGGCGGCAACGGCCGGGCCTGGCCTGGTCGGCGGCGTCATGGTCGGACTGTCCGCCGCCAAAGGATTCGCACTTGCGAACGGCGTGCCGCTCGTGCCCGTCAATCATCTGGAAGGGCACGCATTGTCGGCGCGGCTGACCGAGGACGCGGCCTTTCCATATCTTCTTCTTCTCGTATCCGGCGGGCATACGCAGTTGATCGAGGTGTCGGGCCTCGGCGCGTACCGGCGGATTGGCACCACGATCGATGACGCCGCCGGCGAGGCCTTTGACAAGACGGCGAAACTCCTCTCGCTCGGCCAGCCCGGTGGACCAAGGATCGAAAGCGCGGCTGTTGCGGGGCGTGCGGATCGTTTCCACATGCCTCGGCCGCTGCTCAACCGACAGGACTGTGACTTTTCGTTCTCTGGACTGAAGACCGCGGTAAGGGTGATCGTCGAGCAGGAATTCGCAGGCGGTCGCCTTGACGGACAGGCCATTGCTGACATCGCTGGGGGATTTCAGACGGCTGTCGCCGAGCATCTTGCGGCCAGGACCGCCCGCGCGATCGCTAACGCCGCGTTCGAAAATCGCCTCCTCGTGGTGGCGGGTGGGGTCGCCGCCAATTGCGAAATCAAGGGCGCATTGGCGCGGGTTGCGGGGGAGGCGGGCTGGCGACTGGCGTTTCCGCCGCCGAAGTATTGCACGGACAACGGCGCGATGATCGCTCTCGCCGGCGCTGAAAGGTTCGCTGCGGGGCTAGCGCCACCTATGGCTGAGGCCCTCGCGTTCGCGCCAAAAGCGCGCTGGCCGCTCGCTCCGCCGATTGTCGGCGCTGAGCATGGCGGCGGCAAGAAGGGACCGAAGGCCTGAGCGGAACGCGGCCGACCGGGGCGGGTCGACCGCGTTCCATTTCGGGGATCCTGTCGACGCCGCAAGGGGGGGGGGGCGTCAGCGCCGCAGGGCTTTGTCGCAACGAACGTATCGAGCCGGTGGGAGAGGATGTGGCGCGCGCCCGATGCGACACCCATTCAACGTGTGATGTCGTTCGTTCCGTCGCGCATCCAGGAAAAAAAGTTTAGAGCATCGGCCATTGCCGCCGACTTGGACTTGGAGGCCGAAAAAGATGGCGACGGCTTGCTACGAACGCATCGGCATCCTGGGCGCTGGGGCGTGGGGGACGGCGCTTGCAAACGTTGTTGGCGCAACGGGACGGACGGCGGTGCTTGCGCCGCGGACGCCCGAGACAGCTGAAGCGCTTGCGGCGGCTCGGACAAACGCAGCGCGCCTGCCGGGCGTGGCGTTGCATGAGAATGTCGTCATCGTCGCGTCCTACGAAGCGTTGTCGGAGGTTGACGCAATTGTATACGCAGCGCCGACGCAGGTGGCGCGTGGAAAGTTCGAAGCGCTTGCCAGGACCCGATCCGCCGCGCCGGTTGTAATCGCCTCAAAGGGAATTGAGATCGCGACGGGCCTCACGCTGCCGGAAGTCCTGGCGGCTGTCTGGCCCGCCGCAACGCCGGCGATGCTCTCTGGGCCGACATTTGCCCATGACGTTGCCGCCGGGCGGCCCGCCGCGGCAACGCTCGCCTGCGCCGAAGCCAATGTCGGCGAGGCTTTGCGCGGCGCATTCGCGTCATCTCATTTCAGGCTTTATCCGTCATCGGATGTGCTTGGCGTTGCCCTTGGCGGCGCCGCAAAGAATGTCCTTGCCATCGCGGCTGGCGTCGTGATTGGCGCGCAACTCGGCGAAAGCGCACGGGCTGCATTGCTCGCGCGCGGGTTCGCTGAAATCCAGCGGCTGGGCATGGCGATAGGCGCAGACGCCGCCACTCTCTACGGCCTTTCGGGGCTCGGCGATCTAATCCTTACCGCTACCTCGCCGGCGTCGCGGAACATGTCGTTGGGGATCGAAATCGGTTCCGGCGGTGCGCCGTCCGCCATACTTGCATCGCGATCGACCGTATCCGAAGGCGCCCTGACGGCTGGCGCAATTCTCGAACGCGCCGACGCCTGCGGCGTCGATATGCCAATCTGTCGCTCGGTCGCGGACCTAATCGCCGGCGTTCTTCCATTAGACGAGATCGTCGCCAATCTGATGACCCGGCCGGCGCCGGTCGAGGCTGGCTAGTCCCAAAACGTCATGCACCAACAGTAAAGCGCCGGATCGCTCCGGCGCTTTTGTATTCTGGTGCGGCGTTGGCGGTGCGACTAGCGCGATGCGGACCGCACATAGGAGCGGCAGCTCGCTTCGAACGGTCGCGCCGAAAGTCGCGCATTCCATCCGGCGGTCCAGGCGTCCGCACCTGCTGATGACCCTACAGCGCGGCATTGTTCGTAGCCGGTGCGATACTGCGATGACATTACGTCGACGCTGGAGCCGGCGAGCTCGAATGCCGACTCGAAGCAGGGGCAAACATACTCGTTGGCCCCGATCGGACCAACGGGCAGGATCTGGGGCAGCTCGCCATTTCCTCCGCCCGCGTAATGATCGCCCGGACCACGACCGCCCGGCATGTTGACGAGCGCTACGATCGCAGCGGCGATGACGAGGAGGACCAGCACTCCTCCAAACACAGCTTCAATGCGGCTTCCCATTGCCTATCCCCTAAACGCAACGCTCCGCGACGCAAGGTCCGAGCGGCCGGCGACCTGAAGGCGATCCCCCAAGCGTTAACTTGAGCTTAACCTTAAACGAGGCCCGCAGCCAAGCGCCCACGTAAGGTTCCCGGCGGACCGTCACTTTCGCGCCATCGCGTTCCGGCGGGAGAGCAGTTTCAACCTCAGGGCGTTGAGCCGGATAAACCCTGCCGCATCCTTCTGGTCGTAGACGGCATCTTCCTCAAAGGTCACGTGGGCGGCTGAATACAGAGAATTGGTCGAACGCCGGCTGATGACGACGGCCTGTCCCTTGTAGACTTTCAGGGTCACGTCCCCGGAAACGAACTCCTGGCTCTTGTCGATGGCGGCTTGAAGCATCTCGCGCTCTGGCGAAAACCAGAAGCCGTTATAGATGAGCTCAGCATACCGGGGCATCAGTTCGTCCTTCAGATGGCCCGCGCCCCGATCAAGCGTGATCTGTTCGATCCCCCTGTGACCTGCGAGCAACACTGCGCCGCCGGGCGTCTCATAGATGCCGCGAGACTTCATTCCGACAAACCGGTTCTCAACAAAGTCCAGACGGCCGCACCCGTGTCTGCCGCCGATTTCGTTCAGTCTGGCGAGCAGGTTGGCCGGAGAAAGCTGTTCCCCGTTCACCGAGACGGGATCGCCCCGTTCAAAGCTGATCGTTACGAGCTCTGGCTGGTCGGGGGCGTCTTCTGGCGCGACCGTGCGCTGGAAGACATAGTCAGGCGCGATGTCGCCCGGGTCCTCTAGGACTTTCCCTTCGGATGACGTGTGGAGAAGGTTTGCATCGACCGAAAAAGGCGCTTCGCCGCGTTTGTCCTTGGCGATCGCAATCTGGTGCGCCTCGGCGAACGCGATCAGCTTCGACCGGGAATTAAGGTCCCACTCCCGCCAGGGCGCAATAACGCGAATGTCCGGATCAAGGGCATAGGCGGAGAGCTCGAACCTCACCTGATCATTGCCCTTTCCGGTCGCCCCGTGGGCGACGGCGTCCGCCCCGGTCGCATGGGCGATCTCGACAAGGCGTTTGGAGATTAGCGGTCGCGCGATTGACGTGCCGAGCTGGTACTCGCCTTCGTAGAGGGCGTTGGCGCGCATCATCGGAAATACGAAGTCGCGAACGAATTCCTCGCGCACATCCTCGATGTAAATATTCTCCGGTTTGACCCCGGCGCGCAGCGCTTTCTCCCGTGCGGGCTCAAGTTCCTCGCCCTGGCCAAGATCGGCCGTAAAGGTCACGACCTCGCAGCCATACTGCTCCTGCAGCCATTTCAGAATGACCGATGTGTCGAGCCCGCCTGAATAGGCGAGAACAACCTTTTTGAACCCAGATGAATTTGCCATGCGGTCTGGTTAGCCGAACCGAAGCGACTTGCGAAGCGGCATGGTGCGGGCCTCAAGAAGTCGATTGGAATTTTCTTGATAGACGACCGCGATGCCGGCGTCTGTCCATGGCTCAGGCATTCGATTGGACCTTAGTCGCCGGGCGTAACGCGGCCGCGTCCTTTCTTGACCGCACTTCGCTGCTTCTTTGCTTCGATGCGACGGCGCTTGGACGCGAGCGTCGGGCGCGTCTTGACCCGGTGCTTGGGGGCACGTTGCGCCGCTTCGATAAGGCGCGCGAGTCGGTCCCGGGCGTCCACACGGTTTCTTTCCTGGGTCCGGTGCGAAGAAGCCTCGATAATGATCACGCCTTCCTTTGTCGCACGCGCGCCCGCCCGCACGAGCAGGCGGCGCTTGACCGCCTCCGTTAGATTGGCGGCCGAGACGTCAAAGCGAAGTTGGACGGCTGTGGCGACCTTGTTGACGTTCTGGCCGCCCGGCCCCGACGAGCGGACGAACCGTTCTTCTACGGCGCGTTCGTCGATCAAGTCGGATTTCTGCATCATGGCCGTACGCGATATCGCGAAACAAATCTTCGATCGATCAGCGTTTTCGCAACGTCGACGAGCGGGCTGTCTATGAAAATCCCGCCACGAATTGCAATGGCGCCTGCGGGATAGAACGAAAGGATCGCGAGGGCCTTCTCCTGGGCGTCAAACCATCGCTTGCGGCCGCCTATCATCGCCGCCCGAAGGTTGTGAGCAAGTATCGGCCCCTGTCGAACGGCGTAGACGCCTGCCTTGGGTAGGGAACAGCCATCGTCGGCCGATGCGAAGCTGGCGCAATCGCCCGCTGCGAAAATCGATTGGTCGCCCGCGCACTGCAGGTAGGCGTTGACCCGAAGAAATCCTGTCCCGTCGGTAAGCTCAGGAACGGACGCCAGAAGCGGCGACGGCGTTACAGCGGTCGCGAGCACGATCAGGCTGGCTGGCAACGTTTCGCCATTGTCGAGTGCGACAAGTGTCTCGCCTTTTTCGGTCGTTCGCCCGCCGACGACACGAGCGCCGAGCGCAATGTCGACGCCGAGTCGGCGAAGATGTCTATGAATCCTTCGTCTCGCTTTTTTTGGCGCCTTCGGCGCAAGTCCGCCGGTCCCGGTTGCCAGCGTCACAGTGGCGCCGCGCCGTGCGAGGGCTCCCGCGAGTTCTACCCCGCCATAGCCGGCGCCCGCGATGATGATTGGTTCGCGCTGAGCATCGGGCGATGCGCTCGCGACCGCGGCAAGGAAAGCTTCCGCCGGCTTGACGCCAATGAGCAGCAGCCCGCCGCCCGCCTTATCGTCCGCACCGGGAAAGGATGCTTCCACAACGCCGCCGATGTCGACTGACAGGAAATCGTAGCCGACATTCTCGCCGTCGCTCGTCCGGATTACTCTTGCTTGCCGGTCAATCGCGTCGGCCTTTGCAGTGATGAGTGCGCCGCCAGCGGCCGCGGTCAACGCCGCCGCGTCAATCGACGCTTCGTCAATTGAATAACGGCCCGAGACAACGCCTGGAGCCATGCCGGTATAGGGCACTCGCGCCGTGGGCGTGATGACGGTAAGCGTTGCCTTCGGCACGGGTCGCCTCGCGAATTGCCGAAGGACTTCGACGTGCGCATGTCCCGCGCCAAGCAGGACGAGGCGACGGGGCGCTTGCGGCTGGATCACCGTCCCGCATCAGCGGCCGCCGCCGCCAACTCCCGCTTGCGCCGATCGCTGGCGCGTTCTTTTACGCTGTCGGACCTCAGTTGTCCGCAAGCTGCGGAAATATCGCGGCCGCGCGGCGTCCTGATTGGCGAAGCGTAACCGGCTCGATTGACTATTTCCGCAAAGGCCTCAATCCGCTCCCACGTCGAGCACTCATAAGGCGCGCCCGGCCAGGGGTTGAAAGGGATCAGATTTATCTTGGCGGGAATGTTCTTCAGCAGGCGAACCAGATCTCTCGCCTCCGCGTCCGAATCGTTCACGCCCTTCAGCATGACATACTCGAACGTGATCCGACGCGCGTTGCCAACGCCAGGGTAGGTCCTGCAAGCGTCCAGAAGCTCCGCAATTGGATACTTTCTGTTTATGGGCACGAGCACGTCGCGCAATTCGTCATGGGTCGCGTGGAGCGAAATTGCGAGCATTGCGTTCGTTTCGTTTCCAAGGCGCGTCATTTCCGGGACGACGCCGGAGGTTGAAACGGTCGTCCGACGCCGCGAGATCGAAACCCCATCGCCATCCGAAAGCACGTCGATCGCGTCGCGAACGCTATCAAGATTGAAGAGCGGCTCACCCATCCCCATAAAGACGATATTCGAAAGGGAGCGATTATCCTTGCCGCTCGGCCATTCGCCAAGGTCGTCTTTGGCGGCGAGTGCCTGCCCGACGATTTCGCCGGCTGTCAGGTTCCGGACAAGTTTCTGCGTGCCTGTGTGGCAGAAAGTGCAGGTGAGCGTGCAGCCTACCTGGCTTGAAACGCAAAGTGCGCCCGCGCGTCCAACGTCCGGGATATAGACGGATTCGACTTCAATTCCGGGGCCAAATCCCAGGAGGTATTTCCGCGTTCCGTCCCGGGAGACCTGGCGATCAATAATGGTTGGCCGAATAATGGCGAATTCTTCGTCAAGACGCGACCTGAGTTCCTTGCCGATATCGGTCATCGCTTCGAACTCGGTGGCGCCGAAATTGTAGATCCAGCGCCAGATCTGGCTAGCGCGCATCCGTGCATTCCTCGGGTCCACGTCGCAGCGTTCGATCAGTGCAAGCTGCAGTTCGTCGGGACGCCGCCCGACCACGTTCAATTTCTTCGGCGTTTGCTTTGCGCCGGCAAGGTCAAGGGTCGTCATGGGTCTTTGTCGCTCGAAACGGCGCTTGCGCCAAAGGCTGGCCGGCTAGCAGGGCCAGATCACGGCGGCAATGCCGAAAATGTAATGCCGGGACTACTCGCCGCCCAACCATCGCGTCAGCGCATCAACGGTCATGTCTTGCTCTTGCTGCAGGACCCAGTGCCCGGTGTTCGGCCAAAGCTCGACATTCCGTTCGCCGACGACTTCCCTTGCAAGTTCGATTGCGCCTGCAGGCACATAAGGGTCAAGGCCGGCGGCGACAAAAAGGGTCGGCGGCGCTGGACGACGAGCATACATCTGAGGCGCGGCCCCGTTCAGGCCGTCCGCCCTGTAAAAGCCCAGCATAGTGGAAACCGCGTTGTCGCGCGCCCAGGCCGATGCGTAGATGTCGAGATCCGCCTCGGTGAAGCCGCCAGCGGCGCCCTCGCGCAAGGTTTTTTTCAGGATACGGTAGCCGCCGGCGCGAAGGGCAAATTCCGGCAGGAACGGCGCTTTGAACGCCGTCCTGTACCAGCTCGTCGATGCGCCGCCTGCCGCAACAGCGGCCGCAAGCGCCTCAGGCGGCGCAATGTTGAAGACGACTGCACGGTCGACCCTGCTGGAATGGTCGAAAATCAGTTTCCAGGCGACAATGGCGCCAATATCGTGCCCCGCGATATTCGCCTGCGGCCAGTTCTGTGCATCCAGCACAGCCACAATATCGGCCGCATAATCGGCAACCTGGTAATTCTCGCGAGCTTTTGGTTTGTCGGAGCGGTTGTAGCCTCGAAGATCGGGAATGGCGACGCGAAAGCCGGCTTCCGCCAGCGCCGCAGCTTGGTGCCGCCAAGAGTACCAGAACTCCGGAAACCCGTGGATAAGGATGACGGGTTCACCGTTTGCTGGTCCCGCGAACACGACGTGCAGCTCGACGCCATCGGCGCCTTTGACCTTCCGGCTCTCGAAGTCGGCGCCGGTCTCGTTTCGCGCATTGGCGATTTCGTCGATGAGCGGCGCGTCGCCAGTGCGCCAAAGCCAGTAGCCCGCAGCCGCAAGCGCCATTAGTAGTGCTATCAGACGGAGCATTTCCCCTCTCCCCTCGCAGGCATTGTGTCACGGGCGAGCGCCAAGTGGGAGAGAGCCAAGCAGGATTTATTGATGTCTGGACCTCCTCGTATCCTCGTCAGACGACTTGCCCATGCCGAGGGGCTGGAGCTGCCAACCTACGAAACCGTCCAAGCCGCAGGCTGCGACGTACGTGCTGCGGTCGATGCCGAAGCGGTGCTTGTCATTGGCCCTGGGGAGCGCGTGCTCGCGCCCACCGGCATTTGCGTCTCTATACCGGATGGCTGGGAGATGCAGGTGCGCCCTCGGTCGGGCCTCGCGGCAAAGCATGGCGTCAGCTGCCTCAACGCCCCCGGGACCGTCGATGCAGACTATCGCGGCGAGGTCAAGGTGATCCTCGTCAATCACGGCGCCGAGCCGTTCACGATCCGCCGTGGCGACCGCATAGCGCAGCTGGTGTTTGCGCCGGTCCATCAGGCGACCTTTGAGGAGGTCGAGGAACTCGATGAAACGGCCCGCGGGCAGGGCGGTTTCGGCTCGACGGGCCGGTAGCATTCAGATTGGCTCGACACGGCGAAACGCGTCTACGCTCGGCCGCATTGCTTGTTCCCAAAATTCAGATCACGGCGCTACTGCTTCCCGACGAGGTGCGCAGAAGGGCGCTCGGCATGGTCTTGATTATACCTAGGCTGACGTTTTGAATTGCCTGCGCGGCGGACTATCGTGCGGAGGCGGACGTTGTTCGGGCGAACGCCAGCGTTTCGACTGATGCGACCGCTGAGTCCGTTCCCCAGCCGGCTGCCTCGAGTCACTTTTAACGCCGAAGCGTTGCGGCGTCCAACTCGCGATCGATCCGTGTCAACCTAGATTTTCCTGCGTCACTGAAATGATATTCAACGTGCTCGTTCTCGCGGATAGTCTTGACGCCGCCGGCGTTCACATTGAAATCCTTTCGGGCGAATGGTCGATCGGCGCGTAAGTTGCTGTCGCGCAAGAGTTTGGCCGCGGGATTTTTGCGCCCCTGCAAGCTGGACTTCATGCGCCTGAGGGCGTCGGCGAAGCGCTCCCCGCCGCGAGCATCCAACGCTTGTGATCCTGTTCGCGTGCGACCAGCCGCTGCGCGTGCCAATGGCTGATGCGACCGTTCGATATGTCGGCCTCGACGCCCAGCTGACCCTTCCGCCATTTCGCCAGACGAACTTGAGACGACTCTTTCCTCAGGTGTGCAGAATGTTGGCGCGCCGTTCTTTGAACGGCTCGCGTCGGTCGCCCAGGCTACGACCGACCTCGCTATCAGGAGCGCCGGCGCAGGCGCACGTGCGCGAACCAAGGACCATGCGCTGAACGCCAAATTTATGGCGGATGTTCAGGCTGGGAAATTCGGCGCGCTGAAATCAGTCTGCATGATCATCCGGCAGCTGGCGCGTCGGACCACCATCTGGTCGACGTTCAACTGGATGCGCAACAATCCCAATGCGGCGATCGGCTCTTTCCGGGGATCATTCCGATTCACCTTCTTCCCTAAGCTCGGGCGCAGCTTATGTTCCGCCGAAGCCCTGCCGGGGAATGAATTGGTGCAGGCGCAGACGATGGCGCCAATGGCGTTGTGCGCTGCGCTGAAGAAGGCGGGCGGCGCTGACCTCGCGCCGGCCGTCGCCGGTCAGTAGACAGGACTTGGGCGATCAGGTTTACGGCGCTAAAAGCAGCGGATGCTGAGCGCATCGGACACCCAACGGTTCCTACGGCACCTTGTCCTTCGTGAGGTCGGGGCCCAGGGGCAGCAGGCGCTTCTCGCGGCCCGCGTCGTCATGGTCGGCGCCGGCGGATTGGGCGGACCAGTGATCCAGTATCTCGCCGCGGCCGGAGTTGGGCGGATCGACGTGGTCGACAATGATCGTGTAGACTTGACGAACCTTCAGCGTCAGGTTCAATTCGCAACGGCGGATATTGGCAAGCTTAAGGCTGAACGCGCTGCTGAACTTATTCGGGCGATCAATCCGAACGCAGTAGCCAAAGCATTTCCTGAAAAGCTGGATGACGGAAATGCGGTTAGGCTCATCGCAGGCGCGGATCTCGTGGTCGACGGCGTCGACGATTTTGAAACGCGTTTTGCGCTTAACCGAGCTTCGATGGCGGCCCGCGTCCCGCTGCTATCCGGCGCCATTGGTCGATTTGACGGTCGGATTTCCCTCTTTGCCCCATTCGACGGCGACCTTCCCTGTCTCGGCTGCCTGATGCCTGAATCGCCGCCGCACGCGGAGGTCCTGAATTGCGCGGAAGAAGGCGTACTCGGGCCGGTCGCCGGCGTCGTCGGAACAATGCTGGCCTTGGAAGCGGTCAAGTTGATTGTCGGCATCGGCCGATCGCTCGCTGGCGATCTCATCATCTATGATGCGCTCGACAACGTGGCGCGACGAGTGCGTCTGCCGAGAGATCCTCAGTGTGCGCATTGCGGCAAACTGGATCGCGCCTAAGCGGCTGGTTCGAGCTTTGTAATCTACGGTGATCAATCAAGTCCCGGGATAATGCGGTCCGGCGGCTTATGGCCGTCAGCAAACATCTTGATGTTGATCAGCACGCGTTCGCCCATTTCATTTCGGCTTTCGACCGTCGAAGACGCCATGTGGGGCGTCAGGACGACGTTCGGCGAGGCGAGAAGTTTCGCATGCGGCTCTGGTTCACGCTCAAAGACGTCGAGGCCGGCGCCGGCGAGCCTGCCGCTTTCAATTGCCGCGGCAAGCGCATCCTCGTCGATAATGTCGCCGCGTGAGACATTGACCACATAAGCGTCTCGCGAGAGCCGGCTAATTCGTCCTGCTGACAGAAGGTGACGAGTTTCCGGTGTCGACGGGCAACTGATGGAAAGAATGTCGATGTTCGGCAACATTGCATCAAACGTCGGCCAGTACGTCGCTTGCAGGGCTTCTTCTATGTGCGGATTTATCGGTTGGCGGTTGTGATAATGTATCGCTAGGCCGAATCCGCGCGCCCGCGTGGCAATCGCCTGGCCGACGCGGCCCAGCCCGACAATTCCAAGCCGCTTGCCCCGAACCCGGCGCCCGAGCATCCAGTTCGGCGACCAGCCCTTGAACTCACCGTCCTCAAGAGCGCGCACGCCGGAGACGAGCCGTCTGGGTACGGCGAGCATCAAAGCCATCGCCATGTCGGCGGCGTCTTCGGCCAAGACAGATGGGGTGTTCGTGACAGTGACGCCATGGGCCGCGGCCGCGGCGATATCGATATGGTCAACGCCGGCTCCGAAGTTGGCGATGAGCTTCAGCTTGTCGCCGGCCTTGCGAAAAAAGTCAGCGTCAAGAGCGTCCCCAAGCGTGGCGGCGAGGATCTGATGGTCGCGTGCAAGATCGATCAGCGCCGGCTGCGGCAGCGGCGTCTCCGCCTCTGAGAGTGTGGCGTCGAAAAGCGACTTCAATCGCGCTTCGATGGGATCGGGAAGCTTGCGGGTGACGGCAACCCGCATTGTCGTCTCGCGCATGATGCCTCCTCCCGTCTCCGCACTTCTGGCTTTGTTCAGGTTAGTTAACCGCGTGTTAACACGCCCAGACCCAGAAAACAGTCCGGTTCGGCGGCTCTTTCCCTACGGCCGGAACCCAAGGGCGCGATCAACCGGGGCAAACGGGTCATAAATGAATTTCGGGGTGCATGCGCGATGCTTGATCGCAATCGTTTCGGTCGCGTCCATGTTGATGTTATCGGGCTTGGCGCCCACCAAAGCTTCGTCCGGGCCAACCGCCCCGACGCGAAAGCCGGACCCATACCCGTTGTTGCGGCCGGCCTCCGAATTGCCGCCGACCAGGATCAGCCCATGGTCTGGTTATGCGGTGCCAAGGTTCGTCAGCTTCAAAGGCGATTTCGCCAACTGCCGGATTGGACCGAGCCGGGCCCATCCCGTTCGCTACGAGTTTCGGCGAAAGGGCCTGCCCGTCATGGTGGTCGCGGAAACAATCGACAAATGGCGTAAAATTCGTGATGTAAATGGCGATGAATGCTGGGCCTTCCATACCACTCTGACCGAACGCAATCATGCGCTTGCGCTGAGGCAAACAAGGGTTCTGGCGCGGCGCGACGAAGGGTCGTTCCTCAGGGGCCGCCTCGAAGAAGGGGCGCTGGTTCGGATCTCACGTGTCGCCGAAGACGATGCCGGCCGCTTTTGGGTCCACGTCAATAACGGGGCGCTGCGCGGCTGGACACCGGCGATCGATCTCTGGGGCGCGAACATTGCGTCGGAACGCCGGCGCAACGCCCTCGTGACCTCCGCCATTGCTGCTGCGCCCAATTGACCCCTTACGCCTAGGGCGGCTAGACCCGGTCCTACTTCGCATCCGACGCTGCGCGGATCGCCAGGCGTGGCGCGCCGACGTGAAGGTCGGCTTCCTGCCAGGCTGCGTTTCCGAGCATCGATGGCGTTTTCGCGAGGCGCAGTCGCTGCGGGCGCCGCCCGGGACGGGGCGGCCGTTTGGATTATTGATGCCGCGTACGAGGTTTCGACGACATGCCAGGCAAGCCTTCATATTCGCGGGACGAGCTGCTTGAGTGTGGCTATAATGGCCTTCGAGGCCGCGGCTCGGCTCAGTTGCCAGTCCCGCCAATGCTCATGTTCGACCGCATCGCGACGATCGACACGAGCGGTGGAGAATTCGGCAAAGGGCAGGTCGTCGCGGAGCTCGACATCCATCCTGACCTCTGGTTCTTCGAATGCCATTTCCCCGGCGACCCTGTAATGCCGGGAAGTCTTGGCGTTGACGCCCTTTGGCAGCTAATCGGGTTTTATCTGACCTGGGCTGACCATCCTGGTAGGGGGCGGGCGCTTGGCGCGAAGGAAGTCAAGTTCAGCGGACAGGTCACGCCTTCCGTCAAGAAAGTGCGATACCATATCGACATGCGGCGAGTCATGACTCGGCCGATGATTCTCGGCATCGGCAATGGCCGCCTGTTCGCGGACGACAGGCTAATCTACGTCGCGAACGACTTGCGCGTCGGGCTGTTTACCGACGAACAGTTGGCCGCAGGCATGTGATCCGACGCTTCGGCGACGCGCCTGTCCCAAGGGCGGCGCGAGAATATGGGAGGTAGGACCGCATGCGGCGCGTAGCTATTACCGGCATGGGCATTGTTTCATCCATAGGCGGGAACGTTGAAAGCGTTGCAGACGCCATGAAGAATGCGCGCTCAGGCGTTCGTCGCTCCGAAAAGTTTGCTGAAATGGGTTTCAGGTGCCAGGTCGAGGCGCGACCACAGCTGGACGTCGCCGAGCTGATCGACCGCCGGACCAGGCGTTTCATGGCCGAAGGCGCCGCCTGGAATTACCTTGCCATGGCAGAGGCGCTCGACATGTCCGGCCTTGCGCCGGACGAAGTCAGTCACCCGATGACGGGCATCATCATGGGATCCGGCGGTCCGTCGACCCGAGACATCGTCGAAGCGGCGGACAAGAATCGCGCGACCGGGAACACACGGAAGATCGGGCCGACAATCGTGCCGAAGGCGATGTCCTCGACCAATTCCGCGACTCTCGCAACGGCCTTTCGTATAAAAGGCATCAATTACTCAATCTCATCCGCATGCGCTACGTCAGTTCATTGTATTGGCGCTGCTGCCGAACAGATAATGTGGGGCAAGCAAGATGTCATGTTCGCCGGCGGCGGCGAAGATCTCGACTGGACGATGGCCAATCTCTTTGACGCCATGGGCGCAATGTCAACGGACTATAACGACCGTCCGGACGTCGCCAGCCGCGCGTACGACAAAAACAGGGACGGGTTCGTCATTGCCGGCGGCGCAGGCGTCGTCGTGCTCGAGGAAATGGCGCGCGCAAGGTCGCGTGGCGCTCAGATGCTCGGTGAGATCGTTGGCTATTACGCGAACTCAGATGGCGAGGATATGGTGCAATTGAATGGCGAAGGAGCAGTGCGCTGCATGCGCGGCGCTCTTGAAACCGTTCGCATGCCGATCGACTATGTCAATACGCACGGCACCTCGACGCCTGTCGGCGATTCAAAGGAGACGGCGGCGATTCGCGAAGTGTTCGGCCGAGAATTGCCGCCCTTCAGCTCTACAAAGTCGCTCACCGGGCACTCGCTCGGCGCAGTAGGTGCGCAAGAGGCGGTGTGCTGCCTGATCATGATGCGCGACAAGTTTCTTTGCGAGAGCGCGCACATCGAGGAGCTTGACCCTGAATTCGCAGGTCTCCCGATCGTTCGGGAACGCGTGGACAACGCTAAAATAGACAGTTTTCTGACAAATTCGTTCGGCTTTGGCGGAACAAATGGCTGTCTCGTGATCGCCAGGGCAGACTGATATTTTGCGTCCCTTGCGCTGGAGCTGGCGTCGATGGCGATGACTTCCCTCGACTTTGCAATCGCGTTTGCGGTCGCGACGATGGGCCTGCTCTGGTTCGCGTATGTACTCAAAGGATTGAAAGGCATTGCGCCGCCGCCGCGTAACGCCATTTACGGGGCTATCTGGCTGGCATACTTTTTTCTGACCTTAACGCTTTTATCGCGACTTGGCGACTGATTGATCTTTGCACGGCGACAACAACAGGAGACGGATGGCTGGCATGGCGAACGAGGCAACTTTCCCAACAGGCGACATCATGAAGGGCAAGCGCGGCCTGATCATGGGTGTCGCGAACAAGAACTCGATCGCCTGGTCGATTGCCCAGCAACTGAACGCCCAAGGCGCCGAAATCGCCTTCACCTTTGTCAACGAGGCGATGGAACGTCGCGTTCGCCCGCTTGCGGAAAGCCTTGGCGCAAAAATTATCGTCGAGTGCGATGTCCTGAAGGACGATCATATGGAATCGACCTTCGCAACGCTTGAAAAAGAGTGGGGCTCGATCGACTTTCTGGTTCACGCGATCGCCTTCACAGACAAGACAGCGCTCGAAGGCTCGTTCGTCGAGAACACCACGCGACAGATCTTCAAGGATACTATGGACGTCTCGGCATTCTCGTTTGTGGATGCAGCCAATCGCGCAGCGAGATTGATGCCGAAGGGCGGATCGATGATTACATTGACATATCTCGGCAGCGAACGGACCGTGCCTAACTACAACGTTATGGGAGTCGCAAAGGCGGCGCTTGAGGCCTCGACACGCTATATCGCCAGAGACCTCGGACCGAAGCAAATTCGGGTAAACGCGATTTCGGCCGGCCCGATCAAGACTCTTGCAGCTGCCGGGATTTCCTCCGGACGACACATGTTTACATTCAATCGACGCGCTGCGCCCTTGCGCGACGATACGGATGTGCGTGGCGTTGCTGGCGCGGCGTTGTACCTTCTGTCGGATCTAGGCCTTTCCTGCACCGGGGAAACCCTGCACGTTGATGCAGGCTTCCACATAGTCGGCATGCCCGATGAGTCGGCCGAGCTGGCTTGATCCTATTGCCCGCTTTCGGCCTTCTTTGACAGGATCCAAAGGTCGACCTGACGCCCGACAATGCCGATTGGCGCCGAACCTACCGACAACACGACATCATGGAATTCTTTGATGTCGAACCTGTCGCCAAGTTCTGCTTCGGCTTTGGCTCGCATTTCCTCGATGGCGATCATCCCAAGTTTGTAGGCGCACGCCTGGCCAGGAATCGCAGCGTAACGTTCAACCTCGCGCGTGACGCTGGCGCGGCTTTCCCCGGTTGCTTCGACCATCCATTCGATTGCTTGCTCACGCGTCCATTGCTTGTGGTGAAGACCAGTGTCCACGACAAGTCGCGCCGCCCGAAATAGCTCCGCTTGCAGACGGCCCAGATCCCCTTCCGGATCGTCGGCGTACATGCCCATTTCGTTGGCGAGCGCCTCGCCATAAAGCGCCCAGCCCTCTTCGTACTCCGAATAACTGAGGACCGTGCGAAGCAGCGGCATATCTTCGATCATTCGATTGAAAGAGATGGAGAAGTGGTGCCCCGGGACGCCTTCATGATAGGTGAGCGTTTTGAGGCCGTGCTTGGGATTGTCGGCCGTATTCTTCAGATTGATCCAGTAAACGCCTGGTCTCGAACCATCCAGCGAGGGGCCTGTATAGTAGCCGCCTGGCGAGGAATCCTGTTCGTGCACGGGAATTCGTCGAACTTCGAGCGGCTGCCGGGGCAATCGCGCAAACCACTGGGGGGTTACCGCCTGCACTCGATCGACAGCCGCCCGCAGGTAGTTCAGCAAGTCCTCGCGGCCTTCGTCTGTATTTGGAAAGCTGTTGTCGGGGCGCTGCCCAAGCGCGATCATCCGTCGTCCGACGGATCCGTCGGCAAGGCCAATACCATTGAGAATGGAGTCCATTTCCGCCGATATGCGCGCGACCTCCGAAAGGCCGAGCTCGTGGACCTCGTCCGCATCCCGGTTCCGTGCGCCATATGCCTGCAGCGCCATCTGGTAATAAGCGACGCCTTCGTCGCCGAGGCTCCAGACGCCCGCGTCTGGCGTCGACTGTTCGCGCACCCGTTTCAGCTCGTCGGCGAGGGCCGCGTAGGCAGGGTAGACGGTGGTTTCCAATAGTTCCGCGCCCCGCGCCGCGAATGCGTCGATGGCAGCAGGGTCGAGGCCCTCAATGGCTGCCGCCTTTAACCGGATCGTTTCGATCAGAGGGTGATCAGCCGGGGCGACGCTAATCAGGCCGCTAATTGAATTCAGCGCGCCATCAATGACGAATGTCGGCGGCGTCACGCCGACCGCTGCATCGGACCCAACCGTCTCGATAACTTCTTCGAACGCCCGGCCGAAGTCGCCAAGCCGGCTCAGGTAAGCTTCAACATCGTGCACGGATGAAAAAGGGTGCTGCGTCTGGAGCATTCTAGGCAATGCAAGGTGCGGCCCTGTCAATTGCGTAACGAAATAGGGCGTAACTGCCCAAGAATCGCCGGAGTCAGGCAAGGAAAAGCCAATCGGCGTTGCGCCCCCGAACTGGAACTGGTTCCGGCGGGCAGCCGACCGATAGGCGCTGTCGAGAACGTCGTAGGTGACGGCTGCGAGTCCAGAGAGCGATGATCGATCGATGGACTGCAGATCGAGAAGGAAGTCCTCGTTCATTCGCCGCGCCGCCTCGTGTGCGTCGAATCCGTATCCGCCAAGGGTTGCAAGATAAGCCTGGCCCGCAACGTCTTCCCCGATGCCGAGTTCCGTCGCCAGAATTGGCGAAACGCCAAGAATGGCTTCGCCTTGGCGCCGGACAAGGTCTAGGAACGCTTGATTGTCGTCGCGCGCGATCGGCGCCGCATCCGAACTGGCAGAGGCGTCCGTCGTTTGCTGGTGTTGTGACGCCTGCTCGCCGCAGGCCACAAGGGTGAACGCCGCGGCGCCGAACAGCGCCAACTTCGTGACGGAACCCATTTCCCCCTCCTCTTCTGGAACCCTGATGAGGGTTTAACTCGCCACGCGCACGGTTGTTAAGTGCCGCTGAAATGCAAAAGACCCCGCCGCAGCGGGGTCTTGCATATTGTGAACGCGGAGAAAGGGGGGATCAGGTGTCGTCGTCGCCGATTTCCTCGCCAGTCTCCTGATTTACCACCTTCATCGACAGCCGGACCTTGCCGCGATCATCGAAGCCCAAGAGCTTCACGTACACCTCCTGGCCTTCCGAAACCACATCCGACGTTTTCTCGGGGCGGCCATTGGTGAGTTGGGAGATATGAACGAGCCCATCGCGCGCGCCGAAAAAGTTCACGAACGCGCCGAAATCCATGATCTTGACGATCTTGCCCTTGTAGATCTGGCCAAGCTCCGGTTCTGCGACAATCGAGTGGATCCACTTGTAAGCGGCGTCGATCTTTTCCTTGTCGCTCGATGCGATTTTGATCAGGCCTTCGTCGTTGATGTCGACCTTTGCGCCGGTTTTTTCCACAATCTCGCGGATAACCTTGCCGCCCGATCCGATTACTTCGCGGATCTTGTCGGTCGGGATCTGCATGGTTTCAATGCGTGGCGCAGTTTCCCCGAGATCGGCGCGGGCGTGATCGAGCGCTTTTGCCATTTCGCCAAGAATGTGCAGGCGGCCATCCTTTGCTTGGGCAAGCGCCTGACGCATGATTTCTTCCGTGATGCCCGCAATCTTGATGTCCATCTGAAGCGATGTCACGCCGGCGTCGGAACCGGCGACCTTGAAGTCCATGTCGCCGAGATGGTCTTCATCGCCAAGAATGTCCGAGAGAACGGCAAAACTTTCGCCTTCAAGGATCAGGCCCATGGCGATGCCTGCGACCGGACGCTTCACCGGAATGCCGGCGTCCATCATGGCAAGTGACGATCCGCACACGGTAGCCATTGAGGAAGACCCGTTCGATTCGGTAATTTCCGAAACGAGACGAATTACGTAAGGAAACTCTTCTTGACTTGGGAGAACGGCGCGCAGCGCTCGCCAGGCAAGTTTGCCATGGCCGATTTCCCGCCGTCCGGCGCCGCCCATGCGACCGGTCTCCCCGACCGAGTATGGCGGGAAATTGTAGTGCAGCATGAATGGCGACTTGTAGGTACCTTCAAGCGCATCGATGAACTGTTCGTCTTCACCGGTGCCGAGCGTCGCAACGACCAAAGCTTGCGTCTCGCCGCGGGTGAAAAGGGCCGACCCATGAGTGCGGGGGAGGACGCCGGCTTCGGCGACAATCGGGCGAACGGTCTTGGTGTCACGGCCGTCGATCCGCTCGCCGGTGTCAAGGATGCCGTTGCGAACGATGTCGGCCTCGATCTCTTTGAACATGCTGCTGAGCTTGTTCTTTGAAAGCTTCGTTTCGTCCGAGTCGTCGACGAAGGCTTCTACCGCCTTGGCTTTCGCCGCCACGATCTTCTCCTGGCGTGTCTGTTTCACTGTTTCCTTGTAGGCGGCGCGGAGGTCAGCCTCGACAAGGTTGCGGATCTTGGCAGGCCAATCGCCATTGTCCGGCACTTGGAAGGCCCAGGGTTCCTTCGCCGCGTCTTCCGCAAAGTCGATGATGAGGTTGATTGCGTCCTTGGCGGCCCTGTGGCCGAATACGACTGCCCCTAGCATAACGTCTTCGGACAGTTCCTTGGCCTCGGACTCCACCATCATGACTGCATCCGCCGTACCGGCCATGACCAGGTCAAGCTGGGTTTCCGGCATCTGATCAAGCGGCGGGTTCAGAACATACTCTCCATTCGCGTAGCCGACCCGCGCGGCGCCAATCGGCCCGAGAAAGGGGATGCCGGATATCGTGAGCGCTGCGGATGTTGCGATCATCGCAACAATGTCCGGGTCGTTTTCGAGGTCGTGGGAGAGGACGGTGGCGATAACCTGGACTTCGTTCTTGAAGCCTTTTGCGAAGAGCGGCCGGATCGGCCTGTCGATTAGTCGCGACGTAAGCGTTTCTTTCTCTGTAGGCCGACCTTCGCGCTTGAAGAAGCCGCCCGGAATGCGGCCGGACGCGTAGAATTTCTCCTGATAATGAACGGTCAGCGGGAAGAAATCAAAAGCGGGGTTAGGTTCTTTTTGGCCAACGACCGCTGCGAGGACGGTCGTGTCGCCATAGGTGGCCAAAACTGCGCCATCCGCCTGGCGCGCCATGCGGCCGGTTTCGAGCGTCAGCGTTCTGCCGCCCCATTCCATCGACTTTTTGGTGATATCGAACATGCTTTCTTCTTTCCATCGTATGGGCTTGGCGCGCGGATCGCGCCGCGCCCGGCGCGGCAAGCGGACCCCTGTCCGTTTCGCCGCAAAAAGAAACGCCGCAGGGGACCTCCCGGCGGCGTTCCATTGCAAGCGCGCTCTAGCGCGGCTGCATTCTTATGGCTCCATCGAGCCGGATCGTCTCGCCGTTTAGATACCCGTTCCGGCAAATTTCAAGAGCGAGCGAGGCATATTCATTCGGGCTGCCGAGTCGCTTCGGAAACGGCACCATGGCGGCGAGCGCGTCCTGAATCTTCTGGTCCATCCCTGCCATCATTGGGGTCCAGAATATGCCCGGCGCAATCGTATTGCAGCGGACGCCGATTGACATAAGGTCCCGGGCAATCGGTAGCGTCATGCCGACAACGCCGCCTTTTGAGGCCGAGTACGCCGCCTGGCCGATCTGTCCGTCGAACGCGGCGACGGATGCGGTGTTGACGATGACGCCCCGCTCTCCGTCAATCAGTGGTTCGGCCTTCTCCATTTCTGCTGCAACAAGCCTGATGCAGTTGAATGTACCGGTCAGATTGATGTCGATGACGCGCTTGTAATTGTCGAGAGCATGCGGACCATTCTTGCCGACTGTCTTTTCGCCGATTGCTACGCCAGCGCAATTCACCAAGACGCGCGGCAGCCCATGCGCTGCAATGGCCGCCTTCAACGCCGTGCCGACGCTCTCCTCGGACGTAACGTTCGTCAGTGTGAAAGTTCCACCGATCTTTTCCGCGTGAGCGGCGCCTTTTTCTTCGTTCATGTCCCAAATGGCGACCTTTGCACCAGCAGCCGCGAGGGCTTCGGCCGTTGCGCCGCCAAGGCCTGACGCGCCGCCGGTGACGATCGCCGATACGCCGTTCAACTCCATGCAGGGATCTCCATCCAGTATCGCTCTTACAGAGCGCGCCTTGCGACTTCGGCTCGTCCGCCGAAGCCAAAGGACACTCTATCGGCGCAGGCCAAGCCGCTCGATAAGCGCCTTGTAGCGTTCTTCGTCCTTGCTCTTCACGTAGTCGAGCAACCGGCGGCGCTGTGACACCATCTTCAGGAGCCCGCGACGGGAATGGTTATCCTTCTTGTGGTCTTTGAAGTGCTCGGTGAGGTTTGTGATCCGCTCTGACAGGATTGCAACCTGAACTTCCGGCGAGCCTGTGTCCCCCGCTTCGAGGGCGTATTCCTTGATCAGTTGCGCCTTACGCGCTGCTGTTATGGACATTGAAGTTCTCCGCGGCGCCGTAAATGGAATGGCCGCGCCGGGACGCCGTCCAGCGCGGTCAAAAAAAAAGTCCTTAGATGACGCACGGTGGCGGCGCAAGACGCCGTCCGCCGCGAGTGGTCAATCAGTCGTTCGCGACTTTGCCCGGCCCGGCGTCTTCAGGGGCGGTCAAGGACGGCGCATTTACGCCGACGCCGTTTACCCGGATCGCTGAAGAGACCGTTTCGCTGGTGACGGCCGCCGGGAGCGATATCGCTGGCGCGCCGCTCGGATCGATGGATTTCAGGAGCGCTTCGGCATCCTTCAAAAACTGACCAATTGTCCAGCGCACGTGGCTTGCCGTGACGCCGCCCTCAAGTTGCCGGCGGACAAAGACGACGCCGCGGCCGTCATCGAGGAGTCCGGCAATCGAAATCGTCGTGTCGTCGAGATTGAAGCGATTCAATTGCGCCAGGGTCACGCCTTCCCCTTTGAAATAAATCGTTGGTTGGATTTCCGAACATTGGGCATACGCACCTGGGCCGTTGCACCCCGCCAGAAAGACGTAGACGGTCCCTTCACCAGTTCGCGCTTCGAGCGTTTTTTCATTGTCATTCGGATTCTCGTCGGTAAGGCGGGTTGGCGCGGAAATGCTCCGCATCAGGGCGATTACTTCATAACCGCTCATGGAGCTGACAACGCGTTCGTCGATGGTGCCTTTTCGAACCTGCGCATGCGCGCCTGACGCAACGCCCAGCGAAGCGATAGCAAGCATCGCCCGGGCTGCAAGCGCGCCGCATTTGCTGTTCACCATTTCTGACCCCTCCATTGCCTGCCCACCATTCGAATATAAGCGATGGCAGCGGCCCTGTCGCCCATGACCGTCAAGTCAGGTTTCTGGCTGTTTGGGAAAACGAGGCCGCCGCCCTGGAGGGGTCCGGCGGCGGCCTCTAATGGGCAAATGGAAGGGCGTCCATTCGCGACGTGTCGGACCGTGTTTCAGAGGGGGCTCGGCCGACAGTTGAAAGGGTGAAGCCGAAATCTCGCCAAAAAATGAAGGAAATCAGGCCAATGGTAAACGCCTGAACGGGTAAATTCACTCCGGGTTGGCGAGGTTGAAAACCCGCAAAGGATGTAGTTTCAGGCCGTCCAACTCGCAAATAGCGACAGGACCGCCGTTTCTGAGCGCCAGGACCGAGGCGACCAGGCCGGACTCGCCAGCCCGGATCCCGCGGGCAGTCGCCGGCGACAGAACCGCAGGCTGGCCGCAGCGAAGGCGTCCCGCTTCGGATTCCCCGATGTCGGCCTGGGGCAGATGCGCCAGCGCCGCTTCGACGGGCAGGAGTTCCTCATCGCGCTCTTCCGGCGTTTCCAGTTGTTCGAGCATCGACAATTTGACGGCGTTCGCTTCTGTGAAGGGGCCAACCGCGGTTCGGCGAAGTTCGCTGACGTGCCCCTCCGTACCCAGAGCCTTCGCCAAATCACGTACAAGAGCACGAACATATGCCCCCTTACCCGTGACCGCTTCGAAAGACGCATGATCCGCGTCGGGGGTGTTGATCAGTTCAAGCCGATGAACCTGAATTGTCCGAGCGGCCGGTGATACATCTTCCCCATCACGGGCGAGGTCGTAGGCTCTCGCGCCGTCGATCTTGATTGCCGAAAATTTGGGCGGTGTTTGTTTGATTGCGCCGGTAAATGCTGGCAATCTAGAGAGGATCTGCTCGCGATCCGGTCGGATCTGCGATGTGGCGAGTTCTTCGCCCTCAGCATCGTCCGTGGTGGTCGAAATGCCCCAGCGCGCCGTAAAGCGATAAGTCTTTCGGGATTCTGTCACATACGGGACCGTCTTGGTCGCTTCGCCAAAGGCGATTGGCAAAATGCCAGTTGCAAGCGGATCGAGTGTTCCAGCGTGGCCGGCCTTTTGTGCCTTTAGCAGCCATTTCAGCTTCGAAACGGCATCGGTCGACCCGAAATCATAGTCCTTGTCGAGGACGATCCAGCCATTGACCGGGCGGCCCTTTTTTCGCCGACGACCCATTTCGTTCACCGCAGGGTTGAGAAGCGCTGGCTTTCAACAGGGATTAAGACCGGGGTCAACTAGGCGTTTCGCAAGTTATTTGGTCGGATGTCCAAAAAGTGGCCTTCTTGATGCGATCCATCATTTTTTCGCCAAAACTGCGATTTATTGATTTCTCCGAGGGTCAGGGAGGCCTTCTAAGGCGACCTTTCGGGGAGGTCGAAAGCAAACGGGGAGAGGATGCATGAGGAATTGCAATGCCGAACTTGCCGTTTTTCGCTCGATTGAAATCGATCAATCACCCTTCACAAAACCAGTCCAATGCTGATGTCACCGCGATGTGGGATGTTGAATTGATCGCACTTGCCGGCGCCGCCGTGGCTGCGCCATTACTGCTGACCTTGTTCTGCCCTAGCGTGTTCGAGCTATTGACCGGTTTGCCAATGAGCCGATCCAATGTTCAGATCGAGCCAATTGCATTTGGGTTGACGCTTGCATACGGCGGCATGGCATTCGTTACGTCGTTCGCGACACTTCTCGGAATAGCGGATCACCTTGAATGCGGGGCGACGCCCTCAAAGCTAGCCCGAAATGCGCTCGCCGGCATCTTCGCGGTAGGCATTCTTGCAATCGCCGCTGTGCGCGTTCTGGGGCCGTAACAACTGGCAATGGTCAATCGCCCGCCAAGTCGCGCGACACATCTGGCCGCGCGAGCAATCGGCGTATTCGCTCCGCTTCGTCGAACGTTTCGTCACGCTTGAACTCAAGCGAAGGGGTAAATTTCAGGTCGATCTTCTTGCCTAGGAGGCCGCGAATCTTTGGCGCGACGCGATTCAGCGCAAGTATCATTGCCGAGTCTTGGTCGCCCTCGCCGGCCGACGCGCCGAGCCGTGCGCAGAACACTGTCGCCTGCTTCAGGTCGGGCGTCATTCGAACTTCGCTAACGGTTACCGCGACGCCGGACAGCGCAGGGTCCCGAAGATCTTCGCGTTGAAGGATTTCGACTATTGCGTGCCGAATGAGCTCGCCGGCCCGGAGTTGCCGCTGTGATGGACCTTTCGAGGGCCGGCCAGGCCCTTGTGTTGAATGCCGTCGCATCAAATGCACATAGTCGGTGATGTACGTGAACGCTAGGCATTGCTTCTCTGCCGTGCCGGATGCGCCGTTGAGCGAACAAGGACATGCCGGGTCGGTGAACCGACAGCTCTTGTCGATGGCCGTTGGATGCGTTCGATTGACGGCATGTCTGGCGTCGTTCGGATCGAAATAGCCGCCCCCGCTGGCGTAGCCGCCAATAGCGCCGCCTCGAGATTGTTTCGCGACAGTTCGCCCGCGAGAATAGTCACCGAAGCGCAGCTATCCGAAATCTCCTTCGCGCGCGCCCAGGCTTCGGCGAGCCTGGCGCCCAGGGATGTCGATGGGTCGGCAGTCGGCGCGGGGCGAGGCGCACAGTCGACGAGGAACGCGTCGACCTGGCGGTCTATGCTTTGAGCGAACTCGATTGCGCGATTGTTGCGGGCGTCGAGCGCCTGGATGATCTTTACGCTTGGATGGGCGGCGCGAACAATTGTCCTGTCTCGGTCGCCGGCAGTTGAAGGCAAGTGAACGGCAGTAGCGCCGGCGGCATGAATTTCGTCGGCTATCTCCCCTGCCTGGCGCGTCGTGCAGAGCACGCGCCACAAGCCTCGAGGCGCTATTGCGGCTACATACGCCGAAAGGCGTCGCATTGGATGCTGGCCCGCCATTTCTGCCGCATTGTGATTGGTGAGAGCGTCTGATGTCGCAAAAGAAATGGCAAATGCGCCTGCCGCGATCGCGGAATCAGCGTCGGCCTCAGTTGCAACATCCGTAACCATAACGCCGGGCAGCGGACGTCTCGGATCAATTTCCTGCCGATCTATCATGGTAGCTCCGCGCGATAACAAGCAAATCGCCGCAGTTACGTCCGGCCACTGGCCTCCGGATTTGATGGGACGCGTGCTGAATTGTCGCCGCCTGAGCGACGCCTGCAAGAAGAATAATCCAAGTTTGCGCCCGGCGCCCGTTGAATGCTGTCGTGAAGATCTGTTCGACTCGTGTATCAATCCAGCGGCGGCGTGCCGAACCGGCTTATCATAGCGAGAGGATCTCCTTCATTTGCTGGCGGCGTTGCTATGACGTAGTTCACCCAGCCGTCAAATGGTGCAGAGACTATCGCTATCACATCGCCGAACGGATCGAACAGTCGCCCGATTTCGTCGCCCTCTTGAACCTCCGCACCACTCGTAACCGATGCCGCGAAGAACCCGTTCTTCGGCGCAGGAAATATCTCCGCTGCGGAAAGCCACACCTCTGCCGTCTGTTCAAGGTACGGGCCTTTGTTCGTCATCCCGAGATGCGCCAAGACCCCGCGAACGCCATTCGATGCGAGATCCACCGCCCACGAGGCCGCTTCGCCGCGGCTGCCTGTTTCGGTCGTGATGGTGGTGACGCCACGGACTGCGGCCGTGAAATCCAAGAATATCGGCGCCTCGAAATCAGTTGTTGAGATATCGATTGGCAAGTACCGGCCCACTCCAAACGCCCGCGCGAGGGCAATTGTGCTAACGTCCTGTTCGCGATCGCCCGTCATCGGCACGTAAACATAGGGCGCGAGATCTTCATTCGCGTCGCCTGCATGCATATCGACAAGATAATCTGCTTGATCGATCACATGATGGGTAATCGCCGCGGCCGCGCGCTCGGACATCGAACCCTGCACGTTCCCAGGGAAGACGCGGTTCATGTTCTTTCCGTCGAGGGGATTGAGGTAGGCCGTCCGTTGCCGGAATGATTCAACGTTCACCCGATGGACGATAATAATTGCGCCGGAGATATCCGCGGGATCAATTTCGCGCCGGATCCGATGCAAGGCGGCCTGTGGCGCTGTCTCCATCCCATGGACGCCCGCGATCAGGGCCAGCAGCGGCCCATTGCCCGCGCCGTTGATAATGGTCACGGGAATATCGACGCCGCGCGAAGTGGAGCCGGCGAACGAAAGAAATCCGGACGCCGTTTCCCCACGTTCCGCAATGACCTCGCCCACCGACACCAGTTCATTCGCCGCGCTCACGTTCGCGGAAACCGTTGCCCAGGCAAAGGCCCAGATAAGCGCTAGCGGTGGCATTTTCGCTTGCTTGCGTTCGGACTCTCCCCCAGTGAGCATAGCTTTCGGGCCGGAGTTGATTGCCGTCACGTTAAGAGCGCCATGGCTTCCGGTCGCTTTCGAGAAGACTCACAATGATTGAGTCGCGGACGCCAATATGCGTCTCGTATGTCGCGCGCAGGCGACCTTCCAAGATGAACCCCAGCTTCTCGAAAAGTCGGATGGTTGGTGCATTGTCTGGATCAATATCCGCATAGACCCGCCGTGCGCCATGCTCATCGAACACGATATCCAGCGCCTTTGCCAAAGCCTCGACAGCTAACCCTTTGCCCTGCGCCGCCGGCGTCAGCATGATTGCCGCTTCAAATGTGTCGAAGCCGCGCGGAATCATCTTCACTTGGCCAAGCGCCGGTCCGTCATCATCGTTTACTACGACCCAGCTCGTATCTGATTCTTCGGAATCGTAGGTTCGGAGAATTGAAACCGTATCGTGCAAGCTCTCCGTGGCCGGATTGAGCAGGAATTCGCAACATTTAGGGTCGCTGTAGAGTGCATGCAGCGCATCTTTATCACGTTCAATATTCAGGGGGCGAAGGAACATGACTCGCCATTCTCCCTGTCCGTTCGACGTTTGGGCGCGCTGACGGTCTCTCGATTTGGCGCCGAGCGACGTTGGCAAACGCCGTGTTTACTATGCCCAGGGTTGCGGACGGCTGTCCGCGCCCCCAGCGCTTGTCATATACATGGCCGGCGTGGTGGCGCCCGGCCTGCATTGTATCGCTACAGCGTTCTCGTGATTTTCTCGATCGAGAAGCACTCAATGACGTCACCGGCCTTGAGGTCGTCATAGTTGGCGAAGCTCATGCCGCATTCCTGGCCAACGGGCACTTCCTGCACATCGTCCTTGAAGCGCTTGAGCTGGGAAAGCTCGCCCTCGTGTATCACGGTGTTGTCGCGGATCAGCCGGACTTTCGCGCCCCGCTTCACCTGGCCTTCGGTTACGCGGCAACCAGCCACTTTACCGACCTTTGTTATGTTGAAGACTTCCAGAATTTCCGCATTTCCCAAGAAGGTCTCTCGGAGCTCCGGGTCGAGCATGCCGGAAAGGGCGCCCTTGATGTCATCAATAAGGTCGTAGATGACCGAATAGTAGCGGATTTCGACGCCGTCCGCTTCGGCCTGATCACGAGCCTGTTTGTTCGCGCGGACGTTGAAGCCGATGACTGGCGCCTTCGATGCGCCGGCAAGAATTACGTCGCTTTCCGAAATGCCTCCGACGCCATTGTGAAGAACGCGAACGCGGACTTCGTTCGTCGACATTTTTTCAAGGGCGCCAATGATCGCCTCGACCGAGCCCTGAACGTCGCCCTTGATGACAAGCGGCAGCTCCTTCAACTCCGCGTCTTGCAGTTGGGCCATCATCTGTTCCAGCGACGTGCCGGACGATCTAGCGTTTGCGCGCTCTCGTTTCTTGCGGCTTCTGAATTCGGAAACTTCGCGTGCACGGGCTTCTGATTCGACGACGGCAAAACTATCGCCTGGCGCCGGCACGCTATTGAGGCCAAGAATTTCGACCGGATAAGCGGGGCCCGCTTCCTGGACCTGTTGATTCTTGTCGTCGGTCAGCGCACGGACTTTGCCCCACTCGGCGCCGACTACCAGAATATCGCCGCGTTTGAGCGTGCCGCGTTCCACGAGCAAGGTCGCAATGGGGCCGCGACCTTTGTCGAGCCGCGCCTCCACGACGGAGCCTTCGGCGGACCGGTTCGGGTTGGCTTTGAGCTCCAGGAATTCCGCCTGCAACGTAATCGCCTCGAGCAATCCATCGAGATTAGTCCCGGCGAGCGCCGAGACTTCGACATCCTGGATTTCCCCGCCGAGGCTTTCGACCTGTATCTCGTGCTGCAGGAGATCGGTCCTGACTTTGTCAGGGTTCGCCTGCGGCTTGTCGATCTTGTTGATCGCCACAATGATCGGAACGTTTGCGGCGCGTGCGTGGTTAATAGCTTCGACTGTTTGCGGCATGATTGAATCGTCCGCCGCCACAACGAGGATCACAATGTCTGTGACGTTCGCGCCGCGTGCGCGCATTTGCGTGAATGCGGCGTGGCCAGGCGTGTCGAGGAACGTGATTTTCTTCTCCTCGCCGCCGATTTGCGTCGTCACCTGATAAGCGCCGATGTGCTGCGTGATGCCGCCGGCTTCTCCTTTGACCACGTCGGTTTTCCGCAAGGCGTCGAGGAGCGACGTCTTGCCGTGGTCGACGTGGCCCATGATCGTCACGACTGGCGGCCGCGGCAGTTTTGCCGCGTCGTCGTCGTCAGGCCCGACAAGGCCTTCCTCAACATCCGCTTCGGCAACGCGCTTTACCGTGTGACCAAGGTCGGTCGCAATCAGTTCCGCCGTGTCAGCGTCGAGCATTGCATTCGCCGTCACCATCTGCCCTTGCTTCATCAGTTCGCGCACAAGCTCGACAGCCCGCATGGCCATGCGCTGGGCAAGTTCCTGGACTGTGATTGTCTCGGGTATGACGACTTCGCGCACGATCGGCGCGTTCGCACCCCCACGCTGCTGGCGCCTTTGCTTTTCACGCTCACGAGCGCGTCGAACGGAGGCAAGCGACCGCTGTCGATCTTCGTCGGATTCAAGAGCGGATGCGATCGTCAGCTTGCCAGAGCGCCGCTTTGGCGCGTCCTTGGTTTTCGATTCCCGCTCGACCGCGCGATCCCCGCCACGCTTCGTTTTCAGGCGACCGCCCAATTGCGCAAGCGGGTTATCGCCTTCCTGGGTACGGTCGATGTCGCCCCGGCGATCGTCATCGTCTTCCGCCTCTTCTGGCTCGTCGGCCTTGGCGCCCTTTTTCTTTGTCCCAGGTTTCGCGGATTGCCGCTTCTTGCGCTCTTCTTCTTCAGCTTCAAGCGCGGCGCGGGCCTCATCTTCCTTTCGCCGGCGTTCTTCTGATTCCTTCGCGCGGCGAGCTTCTTCGTCCGCCTGGCGCTTGCGTTCCTCATCGAGCCGCGCGCGCTCTTCGGTTTCGCGCTTTTCTCGCTCGATGCGTTCCGCTTCTTCGATCTTCCGCCGTGATTCTTCCTGCTGGCGAGCTTTGACGAGCGCCGCCGCCCGGGCGTTTTTTTCGTCTTCGGAGAGCGTCCGCAATACAGTCGGTTTCTTGCGCGCCGCTGATTTCGTTTCGGGCGCAGCAGGGGCGGCCTTTAGCACTTCGACGTTGGGCGCTTCTGCCTTGGCCGGCGCTGGCTTGGCATCCGGCTCGGCCTTGCCAGGGGTCAGCACGCGCCGCCGCTTCGTTTCCACTACGACCGTTTTCGAACGGCCATGGGAAAAGCTTTGCTTCACCGCACCGGTCTCGGTTCGGCGTAGCGTCAGCGGCCGCCGGCCTTTCTTTTCGCCAGCCTCAGATTTCGTCTCAACGTCGTCGCTCATCAAATCTCCGCAGTCCGCCCCGGATCGTTCCAGGGCGGGGTTCCTTGGTCTTCCTCGGCGAACCGGCCCGCCGCCGAGCCGGCACGACCGGACGGGCGACGCATGGCGCAACGAACGCTGGGTGCGCGCCTGTCGTGAAGCCGAGGAGGACATACTCCCAAAACCCGACGTCGGTCCACCGCCGACGTCGGCCTGTAATCAATTAACGTCACCACCGACCGCAAATATCGTCGGTGAAAGCGCCGCCACGTCCAAATCGCCGATCTCGAGCGCACAAGGCGCAAACCTTCCCAGCCTTTCTGCGTCGCACATCGCGCCTGGCGCGCAGTGCCCGTGCTTCACTCCTGCGTATTTGACGCCGTCAAGGCCGATCGCTGCGGAAAGCGCCGCTGAAGGCAGTTGTCGTGAGATGGAGGCCCCGTGCCGGACGGCGATCTTTTCGGCCAATCGACGACTGCGATCGCCGGCGTCAGAAGCCGAGAAAATCAAGGCCAGACGCCCAAGAGGCATCCTGTCGATTTTTTCCAGGCCGACGACCAGATCGCCAGCACGACGAGCCAAACCGGCCGCAGCGGCTAGGCGACGACGCAACGCTTGTTCGAGGTCGGCGCCCAGGCTTACGACGTCAACGCCCTCCGGCAATTTCACAGGGCAACCAAATGCCTTCGTGAACAAGTTTCGCGCCAGCGCCCGTTCAAGGGCCGCCGTTTCCGGCGCGATATATGCCCCGCGTCCCGGCAGCTTTCGATCAATATCCGCGACAAGAACGTTGTCCGGTCCGACGACAAACCGGATCAGTCGATCCGGGCTTTCGAAAATTCCCGTTGCGATGCATCTGCGCTCTCTGGCGCGATGCGATTTGCCGACGTGCGCTTGGCCAGCCGGCGGCTTGTCCGATGACAGGCCGTCGCCGTCGTGCGCAAGGGTTGACAAGCCAGCGTCGCTGGTCGTGCCGCGGGTCGAATTCGAATGCGCCGTCAAGACTTGTGCTTCCTCCTCGCGTCGTCACCGTCAGTCTGCGAACTGAGCGCGAGCCGCCTGTTCAGCTAGCGACATCGCAGGCGCGGCTTCCGCCGAGGGTTCTGTTTCAGGTGTCGCTTCGGCTTTCATGGCCGCGAGGTCCTCCTCGGTAATCCAGCCGGCCGCAAGCCGCGCACGCATGATAAGGTCTTCCGCCTCTTCCGGCGCAAGATTGAACTCTTCGAGGAAGCCAGCGTAGTGCTTTTTTTCGCCGTCGACCCGCTCGGTCCAGCCGGTTAGGTCGTCGGTCGCGCATCCTGCCAGGTCCTCAACCGATTTTACGTCGTTCTCGCCTAGTTTGACGACCATCTTCAGATCAAGGCCGCTATGGGCGACCAGATCGTCAGCGACGCCCAGTTCCAATCGTCGCGCATCAAGAATTTTCGCCTGTTCGTCGAGCCATTCGTTGGCCCGGGCCTGAAGTTCTTCCGCGGTTTCCTCGTCGATGCCTTCGATATCCATCAACTCGTCAAGCTCGACATAGGCGAGTTCCTCAATCTTGGCGAAGCCTTCGGAAACAAGAAGACCCGCCATAATGTCATCGACATCGAGCGCCGCCATGAAGAGCTCCGATCGTTGACGGAATTCTTCCTGACGTTTCTTGGATTCTTCCTCCTCGGTCATGATATCGATTTCGTAGCCGGAAAGCTGAGAAGCAAGTCGGACGTTCTGCCCGCGACGTCCTATCGCCAGCGAGAGCTGCTCGTCAGGCACGACAACCTCGATACGCTTTAGATCTTCGTCCAATACGACCTTGGTAACCTCGGCCGGGGCAAGCGCATTGACCACGAATGTCGCATCGTCCTCCGCCCAGGGAACGATATCGATCTTCTCGCCGCCAAGTTCATTAACGACCGCCTGGACCCTGCTGCCGCGCATGCCGACGCATGCACCGACCGGGTCGATTGACGAGTCATTTGAATAAACGCCAATCTTGGCGCGACTGCCTGGATCGCGCGCAACCGCCTTGATTTCGATCACGCCATCATAAACTTCAGGCACTTCCTGTTCGAAAAGCTTGGCCATGAACTGCGGATGCGCCCGTGACAGGAAGATCTGCGGCCCGCGCGGTTCCCGGCGGACATCCATGATCAACGCCCGGATCCTGTCGCCAGTGCGGTAGTTCTCTCGCGGCAATTGCTGGTCGCGCCGCACGACGGCCTCGGCCTTGCCAAGATCGACGATCACGTGGCCGTACTCGACTCGCTTGATTATACCATTGATGATCTCGCCGACGCGATCCTTGAAGTCATCATGCTGACGTTCGCGTTCTGCGTCGCGAACCTTTTGAGTAATCACTTGTTTTGCAGCCATTGCTGACGAGCGCCCGAATTCGATCGGCGGCAGCGGCTCCGAAATGAAGTCCCCAACATTCGCGGCCGGATTTTTCTGTCTTGCTTCGACAAGCGCCACTTCGGTAGCGTCGTTCTCGACAAGTTCGACCACCTCGAGGAGGCGCCACAAGCGAGGCTCGCCGGTCGTTGGATTGATTTCAGCCTTGACGAGCGTTTCCGCGCCGTAGCGGGAGCGGGCGGCGCGCGCGAGCGCGTCTTCCATCGCTTCGATCACGACAGCTTTTTCAATCGACTTCTCGCGGGCGACCGCATCTGCGATCTGCAAGAGTTCCTGCCGGTTGGCGCTGACGGCGTTCATGAGCGTTTCGAGCCTTTCATTTCAGGTCTGATGTTATTGGCCGCTCGACGCTTCAGCGTCGGCGAGATCTAACGATTTGAGCGCGGCCTTCGCCGCCTTGAAGCTCTCCGCGATCAGCTCGTCGGTCAGGACAAGCTTTGCGTCCGAGATCCATTCACAAGGGATGAGCACAGCGCTTTCTTCGCCATCCATATCGAGCACAACGGCGTCGCCGTCGAGGCCGCCCAGCACGCCGGAGAAGCGCTTGCGTCCCTCCACTAGGCGATCAAGTTCAATTTTGGCGCGATAACCTTGCCAATCCTCGAAATCCTTCAGCCGCGTCAGGGGGCGATCTATACCGGGCGACGAAACCTCAAGGACATATTGCCCTTCGATCGGGTCATTCTCGTCCAGCACGGCTGACACCGCTCTCGATAGTCTGGCGCAGTCTTCGGCCGTCATTGTCTTGTCCGGCCTTTCGGCCATGATTTGGAGTGTTTTGGCCTTTGCTTTGGCGCCGCTCAAGCGCACGCGAACAAGATCGAAGCCTTCGGCGCCAGCCGTCGGCTCGATCAACTCCCACAAGCGTTCATTTAGCCCGGTCAAATTTGTCCCTTCGGCGCCGCAATCGCCGGCGAAAAGCGCTACGAAATCGCCGGACGGTCGGGGTGCCTGAACAAAAAAGCGGGCCTCTCGGGCCCGCCTTCGTCGCATCCAACAACGTTTAGATAGGCGATTATTCCACCCGTGTCACCCTTTTCCACGCCTTGCGGTGTTTTTTGGCGCGGAATTCTGGCGCATGGTTCCTTCGGCGGCTACTAATTGTGCCGCTCTCGGCCTTCGGCGAAGGCGGGGGATTGGGGAAAAAACGACATGATCGGACAGTTTTTCGCGCGCATTCTCGGCCTTGTCGGCATTTTCGCAGGCTCCCAGGGACCTGGGTACGCCCTTCAGTACCTCCAGAACCTGAATGGGCGGGTGGATGAATTGCGGATGATCGTCGCCCAGTACGACGGCATCGTCGACAGCCTTGGCCTTTCCCGAGGCGAGTATATAGAGGACTTGAGGCAAAGCGGTCGTGAAAGCGCCAGCAAAACAGCGGACGTCATTGCGGATTCTTTCGCCCGTTACGAGCGGTTGTCCGCCCATCTGATTGCGCTACAGGATGCCGATCCACTTATGCGCCCGATTGTCCTCGCGCGGACCGTCGATCGCAGCATTGCTGAATCGACCTTCGAGCAATTTAGCCTGACTCTGCCCCTGTCGCCTGAGGGCGCGGCTTATGCGCTTGGCGGCGGGGCGGCCTTGTGGGGCGGTCCTGCGGCACTTTTTTCGCTGCTTGGGGGCATGTTCGGGTCGCGTACGCGCTACGCTTGAGGCGCAGCGAGCGCTCGACCGGCGCCCCGTCCCGGGTTAACGCAGCGTCAGTCCAACCTTGCGAGACTGCCGCACTATGGATGGCGCGAAGCAACCTGCATCAATGTTTCGGGAGAGCGGCCGTGAGGCGGTCGCGAAGTCGCGGGCCGCCGCCGAGCTGCCTGTAATTCATATCGTCATCGTCAATTACAACACCGCGCCTTTGGTCTTGAAGCACCTGCCATTAATCGCCGCCGAAGCCGATAACTATCCGGGTTCTATCATTCACGTTGTCGACAATGCCTCGCCGAATGGGGACGCCGGCGTCCTTGATAAGGCGCTAGCGGACTTTTCCGGCTTCGTCACCCAGGTCCAAATGCACTGCTCTCCGGTCAATGGCGGCTTCGCTGCCGGCAATAATGTTGCCCTTCGCCCGATCTTCAATGGGCCGTCCGGCAATCGCCCGGACTTTGTTCTTCTAATGAACCCCGACGCTTTTCCGCGCCCAGGCGCGCTTCGCGAGCTGGTTGATCACATGATTGATCGTCCGGGCGTTGGCGTTGCGGGCGCGCGTCTGGAGGGCGAGGATGGCGTTGCGCAGGTATCCGCTTTCAGGTTCTTTACGCCGGCGAGCGAGCTCGATGGCGCGGCACGCCTCGGTCCGCTTTCGAGGCTTCTCTCGAAGTGGCGGACCAGCATTCCCCCAACGGATGGCGTTGTCGCAGCGGACTGGGTGTGCGGTGCTGCTGCGCTCATCCGGCGTGAGGTCTTTGAAGGCGTCGGCCTCCTCGATGACGGCTACTTCATGTACTATGAGGAGACGGACCTCATGTTGCGCGCGAAGCGGGCAGGTTGGTTCGTCGACTATGTCGGCCAGTCGCGCTTCGTCCATCTGGTGGGGAGATCTTCCGGGGTCGTCGGCGGTCGCTGCGGAAAAGATCAGCTCACGCCCGACTATGTGTTTGCATCACGGCGCAGATACTTTTCCAGAAACCATGGCCCTGCAACAGCATTTCTTGCTGACATTTGCTGGCTGGCGGGCGCAAGTCTTCACATTGCGCGGCAAGCAATTTCAGGCAAGCCGACAAACGCTCTGCGCGCAGACGTTAGAAGCTTCCTTGCACACATGAAGCGGACAGGCGACAACAATCGATGAGCAACCTGACCGTGACCTCGACACAAGACAACACCGACTACTTTCGGGGAGATACGAACCAGAATCCCGTGGGTCTTCGCTATTGGGCGCTGGTTGGCGAAGATTTGCGCACCCATGAGGGCAACCTCTTCGCCCAGGGTTTCTGGGCAATCTTCAACCATAGGTTTGGCAATTGGCGAATGGGCTTGCGGTCGAAACTCATTCGTGCACCGATGACATTCGTATATCTCTTCTGGAGGAAGCTTGTCCAGATATTGGCGGGCATCGATGTTCCTTACACGACTAAGCTGGGCCGCCGCGTAAAATTCGAGCACTTCGGCGGCATGATCCTTGTCGCGAGGGAAATTGGCGATGACGTCATAATTCGCCAAAACACCACGTTCGGCGTTCGTGACGTAAATGATCTGAAAGGTAGGCCGATCATCGGAAATCGCGTCGACGTTGGCGCAGGCGCCGTAATCATCGGCGGCGTATCGATCGGGGACGGGGCGAGAATTGGCGCGAATGCGGTTGTCATCAACGATGTGCCCGCCGGCGCCCTTGCCGTCGGCGTTCCGGCTCGAGTCATTGTCGATGGCGTAACCGCAGACGTTCCCTAACGCTTGCGACGGCCGCGCAGGGCGCCGCCACGCGCCCGATCCATGGCTTTATGGTGCGTGTGCCTATCGTTTAACCCTGCCATATTCTTCACCCGCGCGATCGCGCGGCCAAGGCGCCAGGCCAGATTCGCGATAGCGAGAGCGCGAGGCCCGCTCTTGCGATAGAACCGCGCCCTGTCTGCAAAAAACGCCGGCGCTTCCTTGGCGTCTCTAGGCGAGGCCATTGCGGCGATGTCATCGGCGAATTCGACATGCGCTGTTGGGGCGTAGGCGACCCTTTTCCCGCTGCGGCGCAATCGCCGAACAAGGTCCGCCCCGGCGAACGGTTCGCCAAGCATTGAATCGAAACCGCCAATTGCTTCAAGCGCATCGCCCCTTACGACAAGGCAATCGAGGGTAGCGCGCCGTGCGAAGTCCGCGTCTGGCGGGGTCATTGGAAAAGGGCGTCCCACCGCAGCCTGAAATTCCGTCCAAAAATCGAGTGGCCAGTCGCCAAAGCGAGCGACGGCGAGGCCGGCGTCGGGGCCGCCGGCGATAAGTGGCGCAGCCGCGGCGACGCCGACTTCATTCGCCGCATCGAGTAGAGCGGACACAGCGCCAGCACGTAGGCGTGCCGACGCGTGCAAGAATAGGTAGTTTTCGGCGCGGAGGAATTCGAGAGCAACCGCAAGGCCCGCCGAGTTGTTGCGGCAGGGTCGGGCACGGATCAACGATGCGCGCGACTTCCATGCGTCTGTTGGCGGAGCATCGCGGCTTGCATCCATTTCCAGGAGAGCCGCCACCCGATCTGCCGATGTCGGTTCAGCTGAAACGTCCACCACGACAACCCGCGCATCATTGAGCTCAAGCTGCGGCGCGAGGCAGGCGAGACAGGCCTCCACTTCTTCGAATTCGTCTCGATTGACGACGACGATCCCAAGCTTTGCGGCGACCTGGGGGCGGAAATCCAGGTCGTAATCGTCTGGTTCAGCAGGCGCTTGGTTCGCAGTCGGACGGCTGCGTCTTTCAAAACTGGCCATTTTCTTCGCCCATCGTCATCGGCCTTTCGGCATTGACGGTTTCGCCGAAGTCTTAAAGTGCGCATTCAGAAATTCCATGAACGCCGGCCAGTCTTCCTCGACGACGCCATGAGTGCCGGGCCGCATCCAGAATGCGATGTCGGCGGCGGGATCAAAAGCGTCGAGACGGGTCTGGCGCATCCCGGCGCTCCCCAACGCAGCGTACGCCGGCGTGGCACCGCGAGCGGCGCGGAAGGCCCCTTCGGGATCGGACCAGACGTCACGTCGCGCGTTGCCCAAGAGTATTGGGCGCGGCGCGATCAGCGCCAACAGCATGTGCTGGTCGAATGGCGGGCGCTCGCCTTCGCCCTCAGAGGCCGCGTCAAGCCCGCCATAGGTTGCGCTGAACCAATGCGGGTAGTTGTCAACGATCGAACCAATGCTTTCGCCACGCTTGTTCCAGTTCAGCGATGCGCCGCCCGTGCCGGACTGGTGCGAAATGACGGCGTCGATACGCTCGTCATAGGCTGCCGCGACGAGCGCCGCCTTACCGTATCGAGAGTGTCCCCAAGCAATAAAGCCGTTCTGGTCCAGGCGGACGTCCGCCTCCAGAACGTCGACGACGCGCGAGAACATCCAGCCCCAGGCCGCAATCGCGCCCCACCGATGTCGATCATCTCCAATGCCCTCTGCAAGCGATTGTAGCGCCGTGCGGCCTGGCTGTGCGACATCCGGAACTAGTTCGCCGGGATGGATCACTGCCACGGCGTATCCTTCCGCGAGAATACTTTCGAACGGCGGCGTGCAGATGTACCTGCCGAAGACATAAGTCGCGAGCGCTCCAACGAATCCGCCCATACTTTGCGCGTCCCCTGGCCGAGACGCTTTCGCGTTTGGCGCCGCGCTCCAACGGTCGCAGAAGGTTTCCATCATGATGACAGGCGAAGGTCCGGAAGCGCCGTTCGGCGTTACGAGCGCAACAATAAACTCGCCATCCGGCGCCGTTGCTTCGATGCCGTTGAAGGCGGCATAGGGCCGTATGCGGATTTCTTCGTATGTGCCAAGACCCTCAAAAGCGTCGCTCGCTACTACGCGCCGATCAATGATTTCGATCCGTGAAGCATCCGGCATTCGACCGTAGACGTTTTCCTCCAACAGCCGCTTGTACAAAGGTGCTGTTTCCTCTTGCCAGGATAAGATTGAGGCCGGCGCGGCGATCTGCGGCAACGCAGGCTCGTTCCCCGGCTTCATTGGGGCCCAAGCCATGGTGATTTCAGCGCAGGCTGTCGCAAGAATGACCATGGCGAGCGGCGCCAGAAGCTTGGCGCTCCGTTCAATGGCGACAAATTGAGAGCGCGCTTGCGATCTGGTCATGCCGATGACACCTCTGGTTAGTCCCGGAATTCCACGGACCCAGGATGGCGGGGTCCTGGACTGCCTACAAATCACGTTGCGGAGTCGCGTTGGCAAGCAATTCGCCCCTGCGACGGAACTGCAGGTATGTTGGCTGCCGTCCTTCCAGAAGCGCCTTTCGTTCGTAGCGTGTTTGCGGCCAATCGTCAGGTCGCCGTTGCCAATCCAGCGCGCTCTCAGCAAGCCATTCGAGCTCGAGCGCGCTTCTCGCATTCATGAGGGTCCATCTGATATAATCGGGAATGTCCGACGCGATCCTCAAGACGCCGCCTGGGTTCATTGTCCGGGCAGCTTCGCGAAAGAACCAGCGTGACGCCATTCGCCGTTTGTGGTGTCGCTTTTTTGGCCATGGGTCAGGGTGGAGCAGAAATATCCGCCCAAGCGATCCTGTTGGGAGGGCCTCGAGCAATGGGCGGGCGTCGCCGTGCAGAATGCGGACGTTCGTCAGCTGTGTTTCATGGACCAGCTTCAACAGTCTGCCGACCCCATCAAGAAAGGGCTCGGCTCCAATAAAGCCGACCTGTGGACGCCTCTCCGCCTGCCAGGCCAAGTGTTCGCCGCCACCAAAGCCTATCTCGAGCCATATTTCCCGAATCGAATCCTGCGGAAACAGCGCATGCAGGTCTAACGGGCTGTTCGCGCTGTCCGGAACGGCAATATCAGGCAAAAGCGTTTCGTAGAGGCGCGATCGTTCCGGCCGCAGACCTTTTGCCTGCCGTCGACCGTAGATTTTCTGAAGGTATCGTTCCTGACTCGGCATAGCTCTCCTTATCGAGCCCTTTCAGCTTGCGCCACATAGAGCCCTGGAAGTGTTGGGCTGGCCGGTTGCTCGAGGACAAGATGCAACCTAAGGTAGGCATTAATTCGCACCCGCTACCCAAGGGATGTAAGATGTCGGTCAATGACGAGGCTCACCCGGCTATCAGGCCAGGCAAAGACGCTGCGCCCCTTGACGCTTCAGTGAGACGGCGTCTGGCCAGAATTGAGCGAGCTTTGGCCGCTATTGCGCGACGGCTATCGCATATCCAGCTGGCTGGTGAAGTGCACGATCGGCTAAGAGCACAAGAACGAAAAATTGCAGATTTGGTCGACGCCGTTCACTGGCTCGAGCGTCAAAGACTGGAATATCGATCGATAGAAAGTGTCGACTTCGATTCTGACCCTGTGGATTGGGCCGAAACGCGCGTATCGGCGACAACGAAGGTCGTTTGCGCCTTGGAGAGTGAGGACCGTCCGTCTTGGAAGGAACGCAATCCTTTCCGCACGGAGCGAGGGTAGACGGCGCCTTTCGTTAGAGAAATCAGTTTCCTATTCGATTTTCGGCGCGGCTGCCATCACGACGTCCGGAACGTGATCCTCAAAAACCCGGAAATTGTCTACGAACATCTGAGCAAGTTTACGGGCCTGGGCGTCATAGGCCGATGGGTCGGCCCACGTCCCGCGTGGATCGAGCAGCGCCGCGTCGATCCCCTCGACGGCGACTGGCATTTCGAAGCCGAAGACCGGATGAACGACGGTCTTCGCCGCGCCAAGCGCGCCATCAAGCGCGGCGTTGAGCAAGGCGCGCGTTGCCTTGATAGGCATTCTCGAGCCGACGCCGTGTGGTCCGCCGGTCCAGCCTGTATTGACAAGCCAGCATTGAACGTCGTGCTGATCAATCAAATCGCCTAGCAACTTTCCGTACACAGATGGGTGCCTCGGCATGAATGGCGCGCCGAAACAGGTGGAAAACGTTGCAGTCGGCTCCGTGACGCCTTTCTCCGTGCCGGCGACCTTGGCGGTGTATCCGGATAGGAACTGATACATGGCCTGCGCCGGGGTCAGTTTGGCGATCGGCGGCATTACGCCAAAGGCGTCGCAAGTCAGCATAATGATCGTTCGTGGGTGGGGCGCGCGGCCATCGAGGCTTGCATTGGGGATATAGTGGATCGGATAAGCGCCGCGGGTATTCTCCGTCAGGGATGCGTCGTCAAAATCGAGCTCGCGGTTCAACGGGTCCATGGCGACGTTCTCGAGCACCGTCGCGAATCGCTCAGTCGTAGAATAAATTTCAGGCTCGGCCTCTGGCGACAGCCTGATCATCTTTGCGTAGCAGCCGCCTTCAAAATTAAACAGGCCGTTCTCCGACCAGCCGTGTTCATCATCGCCAATCAACGTCCGAGACTTGTCGGCGGAAAGCGTGGTTTTGCCGGTGCCGGATAGCCCAAAGAAGATTGTTGCATCATTCCTGCTGCCCACGTTTACCGAACAATGCATTGGCATCACGCTTTTCTCGGGAAGCAGGAAATTCAGTATCGTGAACACAGACTTTTTCATCTCCCCCGCATAGGAGGTGCCGCCGATCAGGACAATTCGCTTGACGAAGTCGACAGCTATCACTGTGCCGGTTCGACAACCGTGACGGGTCGGGTCGGCGGTGAAACCGGGGAGATCGACGATCGTGAAGTCCGGTTCGCCGCCAGTGACAAACTGACGCTCGGAGAGCGGCGGTCGGACCAGAAGGTGCTGAATGAACAGGGCGTGCCAAGCGTAATCGGTAAACACCCTCACATTGATGGCGTGGTCCTTGTCAGCGCCGCCTTTCAGATCCTGCGCAATCAACTGCCGGTCTGAGGCGTACGCCAGCATGTCGGCATGCAGCGCGTCGAACTGCGCCGGCGACATCTCCTTGTTGTTGTCCCACCAGATCTTGTCAGCTACTTCTGGATGCCTAACGATAAACTTGTCCTGCGCGGACCGGCCGGTATGTTCGCCCGTTCTGACGACAATTGGCCCTTTCGCCGAAATATTGCCTTCGCCTCGTTCGACGGCGAGTTGGAACAACGCAGCTGCTGGCAGGTTCCTGAGCGTTTCAGGACTTACGTCTTCGAAGCGATCGATACGAAGGCGCTCTGCGCCGACGGAAATTACCATAATCGTAGAATCTCCCAAACCATACGCCGCTGCGCCGGATGCCTGCGCCCGCAATCCTTGGCCCATGGCGTCGGACCTCGTGATCTCGCTACACCACACAATCCGCCGCGGATGCAAGATTTGCATCCGATCAAAGGGCGCGTTCCAATGCCAGCGAACAAACTAGGTAGGGCCACTAAAGGCTCGTCGCGCCAACGCGAGTCCGTTATGGCCTTGGACTCGAAAGGGAGAGGCCACTACCCGAATGCAGGAAGACCCCGACAAACCGATATCTTCGCCTGCCGATGAAGGCCCCGCACCATCGCCGAATTCCAGCGACGCCGCCGCCGCACCGGCGCTAGCCGATGTCGAGGATGGCGGGCCCGCTGATCTCGATGCGAAGGCACAATCTGCAAGCGATGAGGGCGCTGAAAGGCCAGCGACTGACAGCCTTGAGTCGGTTCTGGCCCCACGTGAAGAATCGGCGATTGAAGAACTGATCGGAACAGACGCGATCCTTGAAAAGGCGCGCAGCATTCTTGAATGGGCGCGAGAAAACCTCTGGTCGATCGACATTGCGGTTCAGTTCCTAATTCTCTTTGCGGCGCTCGTGCCGGCGGCCATTTTCGGGCCACAGATCAAGAAACTGATACAGACCCAGATCGCGCCGCGCGCGCCCTACGGCTCGCTCAAGCGAGCGGCGAACGCTTTCGGAAATATCGCGACGCCGATTGCGCTCTTTATCGTGCTGCAGGCGTCGACCATTGCTCTTGGCGCGTTTGGTCGGTCCTCTGCGATTGTCGCGGCGGCCATCAGCCTGTTGTCCGCGTGGATCGTCATCCGCCTAGTGACGCTCGTCATCAGATCCGAGTTCTGGTCAAGGGTGGCGTTCTACGTCGCGTGGCCGCTCGCTGCGCTCGACGCCTTTGGTCTTCTCGACAATGTCATCGATCAACTCGAAGCATTTTCATTCCCGCTCGGCGAGAATGAGGCCGGGCAGCCAATTTCATTCTCCGCGCTCGACTTTGTGCGCACCCTCATTACCTTTGGCATTCTGTTCTGGCTGGCGAGCACGCTCAACAGGTTCATTCAAGGCCGCTTAGAACAGGTGGAAGAGCTGACGCCGTCGCTTCGGGCGCTGGTCTTCAAGATCCTGAATGTCCTGATGCCGATCCTCGCGTTTCTGATGGCGCTTCAGATCGTTGGGTTCAATCTGGCCACATTGACGGTCTTTGGCGGCGCAATAGGCCTTGGCGTTGGCCTTGGGCTTCAGCGAACGATTTCAAACTTCTTTGCCGGGTTTACGTTGATCGCGGACAAGTCGATAAAGCCGGGCGATGTTATCGAAGTGGCCGATACTTTCGGTTGGGTCACTAAGATGAACGCACGATACGTTAGCGTTCGGACGCGTGACGGCACTTCGCACCTGATCCCAAACGACAAGTTTATCGAAGACGGGGTCATCAACTGGTCCCATTCGGACAAAGTCGTCCGCCTGCACGCCGGATTTGGGGTCGCCTACTCGACGCGAGATCTGAAGGCGATCAAGGAGATGGCGGAATCAACGGCGTTGACGGTCGATCGCGTGCTCGACCGGCCGGCCCCCGTCTGCAATCTTGTGGAATTCGGCGACAGTTCCGTCAACTTTGACCTGCGCTTCTGGATTGACGATCCCAGAAATGGGCTCGCTAATGTTCGCAGCACAGTCATGCTGGCGCTCTGGGACGCACTGCATGACCGTGGCGTTGAGATTCCATTTCCGCAGCGCGATCTCCATATCAAATCCGCGCCGCCGGAAATTTTTGGCGCAATGGTGGAGGCGCCGTCAGACAATGTGGAAATTGGGCTCGCCACCGGTTCGTGAACATGGTTTGGATTGGCCGATTGCGTCAGCTGGCCTAGGGTTGACGGCCATACCCGATCAGATCGAGAGGTATCGAGGAGTTAAGCCGATGGTTTCGAAGAGTATCGCCCGCCCATCCGCTCGCTTTGCACGCCATCCGTTCAAGGCATTCGCCGCAACCGCCATCGCGCTATTCGCTGCCGCATGCGCTACTTCAACGCCCTACGCGCCAGCAGACCGAGGCGGTGGATACGGCTTTTCCGAACAACGGATCGAAGCAAATCGCTACCGCGTGATGTTTCGAGGCAATTCTTCAACAACCCGCGAGACAGTCGAGAACTATCTGCTCTATCGCGCGGCTGAACTGACGATCGCGAACGGGTATGACCACTTCTTGATCGTCGAGAACGACACCGAAGCAAACACCACCTACAGATCGACAACGACTGGCTTCGGCGCTGGCTATGGACCAGGCTGGGGGCCTGCATTCTACGGGCGTTACCGGTATGGCTACGCCTTCCCATATTATGCTTGGGGCTGGGGCTGGGGCTTCCCTGCCGACACCTACACCCAGGAGTACACGCGCTATTCAGCGGTCGCGTTCGTATTGATGCAGAAAGGGCCCAAGCCGGACAACGAGCCGCGGGCGTTCACCGCGCGCGACGTAATTGAGAACCTTCAGCCTTTCGTGGCTGCTCAGCGGCCGGACGAAAGCATCTAAGTTTGTCCGAAATCAGCCAGCGCGCTGCTTGAATTCGATTACTGGCGCGTCCTGACCGGCTTCTCGGGCGGAGTGGTCGTACACTACGACAAAGCCACGGGCGGTATGACGCATGACGACGCCCCGCATGCGGCCGACATGGATATCGCTGCCAACCGGCGGTTTCTTTGTCGCTTCCAGCGCCACGCCGTCGACGGACATGTCGATTACTCGCACGAACATCGACGCCCCGTCTGGCAGGCGACAGACCATCCGCTGAGATTTCATCTGGTGTCGAGGCGCGATCCGCCTGTCGCGCATGCCTTCCGCGAGTTTTGGGTTGACGATTTCCATCAACCTCTCCGTCAGGAGAGCTCTTCGCACGCGCGAAAGACGAAACGACAACGCGAATCCGTCGGGGAAGATACGTGCGACCGTGCCTTCAAAAACGTCGAGCCCGATGACGTAGACCACTGCTGCGTCGCCGATACGCGGCTGCACTTCCGCCTTCATCGCGAGGTCGCCAGGCGACATGTTGATCAGCCGACCGTGGCACTCGTTGACGCCATTAATGATAACTCGCGCCGGCAAGTCGATCGGCACGCGGCGATACCGCCGCAACTCCGACGGCGACTTGTTAACGATCCCGATCGCCATAACGCTCCTCGGCCCCTTCAACTTCGAGGCGTGAACGTACCTTTCCGACCTGAAACGTTCCCTTAAAACCGGCATCGATTTTTACCGACCGCCTGTTTCTGTCCGGCCCGAAACTTTTGACAAATCGCGCCGGAAGTGGATCGTCATGGTTTCGAAAGGCCGTCGAGGCCGGTCGGGGTAAAATATTGACTGGGAGCATCGAAGGGCCATGCTGCGCAACTTGCTTAGAAGCATTGTATTGGGGGGCGCTAGCGCTGCGGTGATAGCGTCAGCAGCTGACGCCGCCTCGAACGACGATCCGTATCTTTGGCTCGAGGAGGTCGAGGGCGAAAGGGCTCTCGAATGGGTTCGAGCCCGAAACGCCGAGGGTCAGTCCGCGCTCGAGGCGACACCGCTGTTTCCGAAAATGCTTTCCGAGGCGAAGGCCATCCTGACTTCCGAAGCGCGCATCCCCTACGGAGCGGTGCATGCCGGCAAGGTGTACAATTTCTGGCAGGATGCGAACCACGTCCGCGGGCTCTGGCGTCGCGCCACCGTCAAGAGTTACCGCGCCGGGGCGCCGGAATGGGAGACGGTGATCGACTACGACGCCTTAGCGAAAGAAGAAGGGCGAAACTGGGTCCGCGGTTCCGTATCGTGCCTGGCGCCCGGCTATGTCCATTGCATGATAGAGTTATCAGACGGCGGCAAAGATGCCGGGTACTGGCGAGAATTCAACACCGAGACAAAGTCATTTGTAAACGGATGGTTCTCACTGCCTGAAGGCAAATCGAATGTCTCTTGGCTGGATGAAAACACTCTCCTAGTAGGTCATGACAGAGGCGAGAATTCGCTTACGACGTCCGGTTATCCGCGGACATCGGTTCTCTGGTCGCGCGGAGAAACGATCGGTGAAGCAAAAGTGATTCTCGCAGGGCAGGCAAGCGACGTCGGGGCCGGGGCCTTCGCCGAGCATGATGGCGAAGCGGTCTATGTTTTTGGTTATCGATCACCGTCATTCTTTGAGCGGATCTATTCCCTGCAGACAAAGGACGGTGAATTTGCGCCGCTGCCATGGCCACTGAACATGAGCTATGAAGGGGTGCTTGACGGTCGCGCGATCATTTACCTTCGGGAAGATTGGGCGCACGACGGCGCCCTGTATCCATCCGGCGACGTCGTTGCATACGATCTGTCGAGTGGCGCAGTTGAAAGTGTTTTCTCCGCAAACGATCGGCAATCAGTCGAAGATATCGAAGTAGGCAAGTCTAGCGTCGTCATTCAGTATCTTGACGATGTGGCTGGCAAGGCCGCCCGCATCATTCGCGCCGCTGACGGAAGCTGGAAAGCCAAAGGGTTTGCGCTTCCCGAACACGGCGTCGTTTCGATCGTCTCGGCAGGCGGCGGGACCGATGAGGCCTTCTTTTCCTTCGAGAGTCTCACAATGCCGGACGCGCTCTACTATGCGGATGCCGGGACGCGGTTGACGAAAGTGATGTCGCTGCCTGAACTGTACGATGCATCGGACGTAGTCGTCGAACAGCGCTTCGCCACGTCGCGTGACGGCGTTGCGATTCCTTATTTCGTGATGGCGGAAAGGGAAACGCTCGAAGCAGGGGATGCGCCAACGGTCCAGTATGCATATGGCGGCTTTCTGTCGCCGGTCTTGCCGGTATATTTCGCCGACCCAGGACGGCCTCAACATGGCGCGCTCGCTGGAAAGATGTGGATTGATCGCGGCGGCGTTCTCGTTTTGTCGAATATACGCGGCGGTTCGGAGTACGGCCCGAAATGGCATAAAGCGGCGCTAAGAGAGAACCGACAGAAGGCGTTCGACGATTTCATCGCAATATCAGAGAGCCTTATCGCCACTGGCGTGACGTCGGCAGAAAAGCTGGGGGCAGTGGGCCGTTCGAATGGCGGTCTTTTGATGGGGGCCATACTCACGCAGCGACCTGAACTCTACGCTGCTATCGACATCGGCGTGCCGCTGTTTGACATGCTGCGCTATCACAAGCTGCTCGCTGGCGCATCGTGGATTGGCGAGTATGGCAATCCCGACGTACCGGAAGAACGCGCCTTTATTGCCGAATATTCTCCGTATCAGAATCTCGAAGAGGGCAAGCCCTACCCAAAGACGTTGATCTACACGTCGACAAAGGATGACCGCGTGCACCCGGGCCACGCGCGCAAGGCCGCGGCGAAACTGCGCGACCTTGGGCATGAGCTTTTCTACTACGAGAACATTGAAGGCGGCCATGGCGGCACAGCGAACCAGGAACAGCTCGCCTACCGCACCGCTCTCGAATATGCGTATTTTGCCTTTATGCTTATGGGCAATGCACCGGCAGCGGGCGAAGCCTCAGGCGACTGACGGTTGGATGACGTCCAATTTTCAGAGGACGGATCGCGCCCCGACGAAACGCCCGGGGGCGCGATCCATATTTGCGGGATTTCGATTGCTGTACGGCGACTAGTTTGCCCAGTCCGAAACCTGTTTTTCGGCTTCTTCTCGAGCGATGCCATATCGTTCCTGGATCTTGCCGACAAGTAGCTCACGGTCACCTTCGATTTGCACGATATCGTCGTCAGTGAGTCGACCCCACTGCTTGCGTGCGGCGCCTTTGATCTGCTCCCATTTTCCTTGAATTTGATCTGAATTCATGGTGCTTCCTTTCGAACCTTGACGATGCATTTGAAACACGCCGCTTGGCGGATCGTTCCAATGCCATGCGAAACCGGTCTAGGGTTGGCGAACCGCGACGATTGAAGGGCGAGAGGCGCATTATGACGTGGTGGTTCCGTATCAAGCTTTGGCAACGCGTCATGCTCGGCCTTGTGTTGGGTGCTGCGTTTGGCCTTGCGGTTTCGCAATCGATGGACGCCGTTGCGGCGGAGTTGTTGCTGGCCAGGGTAAGGATTGTCGGCGACGTATTTATCCGCCTGATACGGATGATCGTCGTGCCACTGGTTTTCTTCACCCTTGTCGCCGGCATTTACGCCATGGGAGACCCAAAAAAGCTTGGCACGATCGGGGTCAAGGCGTTCATCCTCTATATCGCGACAACATTCTTTGCGAACCTGATTGGCCTCGGCATGGGCGTTGTGTTCCGGCCCGGCGTCGGTGTCGACCTTGGCGGCGCTGAACCACGGCAGATGGGCGACGCGCAGCCGCTCGGTGAGCGCTTGATGGGGGTCATTCCGGAAAATCCCTTCGCAGCTCTTGTCCAGGGCGACATGCTGGCCGTGATTTTCTTTTCGCTTTTGTTCGGCGTTGGCCTTCTGATGGCTCATGATCAAGGCAAGCCGGCGGGACGTTTCTTTGAATCGGCGTCTGAAGGCATCCTGAAGATGACCTACATCATCATGGAACTTGCCCCTTTTGGCGTGTTCGGACTTATCGCCTATACGGCCGGCACAAAAGGCGTGGAAACCTTCACAGCGATCCTCAACCTGACGCTCGCCGTCTATGTCGGCGCATTCCTTCATATGATTATCGTATATGGCGGTCTGATCCGTATTCTGGCCAATTTGCCGGTTTGGCGGTTTTTCAGGGACATTCTCGACGCGCAGATGGTGGCCTACTCGACGTCGTCGAGCTCCGCGACGTTGCCTGTCACCATCAAGACGGTCAGCCAGAATCTTGGCGTGAAAAAGTCGGTCGCCGGATCGGTCCTCCCGCTTGGCGCCACAATTAATATGGATGGCACTTCGCTGTATCTTGGCATTGTAGCGCTGTTTACGGCGCAGGCTTTCGGCTACCAGCTGGAGCCGCAGCATTACCCGCTGATCGCAATAACAGCGGCGCTTGTTTCAATCGGAACTGCCGGCGTACCTTCCGCCTCGCTGTTCTTATTGTCGATCGTTCTCGACGTCTTTGAAGTCAGCCCCGAACATACGGCGCTCATTATCGGATTTATCTTTCCGTTTGACCGCTTGCTTGACATGATGCGCACGGTCGTCAACGTCACGGGCGATGCCGCCGTTGCGACCGTAGTCGCCAAATGGGAAGGAGAACTGGACGAAGACGTCTACCGGGCCAAGCCGACGCAATAGTTATTCGAGCGACTTGATCATCCGTAGTTATTAAAGCGACTTGATCATCCGTCGTCGAAGTTCGGCATCCGGCATCGGACCGGCCAGAGCGCCCATATTCTTGCGCATGTGATCGACGCGCCTCGTTGCCGGAATCGCTGCGGTAATGGCAGGGTGGGATACGACGAATTTCAAGAGGAAAGCGGCCCAGTTCTCAACGCCTATTTCCCGGGCCAAATCTGGCAGCATCAGTCGCATCGCTGCGTCGATGAGTGCGCCTTCGCGAAACGGCCGGTTTTGCGATAACGGCAATTCCTCTTTCATGAGTCATCGGCAACAGCCTCGTTTCGGCTTCGCGGTCGACAAAATTGTACGTTATCTGAATGAAATCGATGAGATAGGCGGACGCGATTTTTTCAATTTCAGCGTAGCGGCGTCCTGCATAGCTAGTGACGCCGACATACCTTACCAGGCCATCCGCCTTCATAGCGAGCAGGGTAGCGACGTGTCGCTCCCATGAAAGCAGATTGTGAACCTGCTCGAGATCGAAGTTTTAAACACCCCAGCTCCGGGACGTTTCAGCAATTTGCGCCTGCGCGGGTCCAGCATGCCGAATCCAGACCTTGTCCGCGGCAAATGTTTGTGCAGGGCGACCGATCCGCGTAGGTGCGTCGCCGATCACGGCTTGTGAGGAGCCGTACATTGGCGAGGAATCGATCAGCTCACCGCCAAGTTCAAAGAAGGTCCTCAATACCTCCGTTCGCTGACGGCGCAGCGCTTCGACATCGCCGAGGTCACAAGTCAGCCATGAGCCCATGCCGATTGCAGATATAGTCTCGCCGGTCGCAGGGATGGTCTTGCGCAAGTTTGCTTGCGTCTCCCTAAGCGGCGCAAGTGACGAAACGCTGCACGCGCCAATACCGGCAAGCACTCTGCGACGGGTCGGTCGCATGGCCTCTGTCCTATTACGGTGCTGGGAAAAGCGTATCGCGATAGCGCCGGCGACGCCACAGCTGTCGCATTGCCTGCGCTTGGGGGTCGCGAGCGGTGCTTTGCTTGCCAAAGGCCATTGGCCATGCGTGTGATCGGGTTTCCTCGTGGCAACCGTAGAGGCTGCATGAACCTGATCCGAATTATTCTGGCGGCAGGCGGCGCATCGCTCGTATTCGCGATTATCTGGGCGTCTGGCGCCGATGGTCGCGGCCTGGGACCAGTCCTTGGCGAGATGTTGTCCGAACCCTGGTCGATCGTGACCTTGGTGGATCTCTATCTTGGATTTCTAATCGCAGCGATCCTGATTGCAGCATTCGAACGCAATGTCTTCGTAACGATATGTTGGGCGTTGCCTATTTTTGTACTTGGGAACGTGTGGACTGCCGCGTGGGTCGCCTATCGCCTGCCGGAAATCGTTCGCCGGTTTCGTGGCTGAGCGGTTCTGAAAAATGATGAAGGCCGCGCGGCGATAGATTCGCCACGCGGCCCGATTGCAGCGCCGGCCCCCAAGAGCGTACGCAACGCAGCAGGCGCCGCTGGACCCGGCCGCGCAAAAAGGGCGCCAATCGGAATCTAGACTGCCTCAACGCTGCGTCTGCGGCGTGCGGCCGCCGCGTAACCAAACAGGGCAGTCGCCATGAACGGCAAAGCGCCAGGCAGTGGCACTTCTGATGCGGTCAATGCCGATACCCGAAATCCGTCTCCATTGCCGCCGGGAAGGGTCGCGACCAGATAGCGGAAGGTCGCCAGCATGGGATCGAGATTGATTGTCACTGTGCCGCCGATGCCGTTGCCTGATCCGGCCGCCAGCAACGTCGAAATCGATGTGATCGCTGACAGTCCGCCCGAGACGATGGATGCAATCGCGGAATTGTTGGTGCCGTAGATCTCATAGTCGTCGAAGAATGAGGCATCCTTAAGCGTAAGAGTCTCGAAGCTGACGACCATGCCCGCGTCAAATACGATGGCTTCGTCGTCGCCGACATTGTCGAGTTCAGAAGGGCCGACCGGGGGGATGATAGACCCGCCGTCATTGCGCGTGAGCCTAACGCCGAGGCCAAGGCCCGACTGATCGAGTTCCGCGGTCGGCGGCTCTTCGGTATTGATCGCGATTGCAGTGATGCTCGACATGCCCGACGTGAAGATTTCCGTCTTTCCAAGGTTTCCGCCGGCGCCTGTGAAGTCATAGATTGCTGGCGCGGCGCTCGCCACGCCTGCAGCGAATGAGTTCGCCGCGACGGCGAGCAGTAAGGTTTTCAGTTTCATGGCGTCAAATTCCTCCTGATGCCCGTTGCGCCGGTCTGCGGACGAAATGCTTTCGCGCCGCCCGGCGAGGCTTTCAGGAGCAAATCTCACGCCGCCAAGGGCGTGGCGTTCGTCGCTTCGCAATCTCTTGGAATTCAGCAGCTTAGCGCATTGCGAGCGGTGCGCCGCACACTTCGCGCCAAAGTAGCAGGCGTTTAGCGCCGGCAAAAGACCCTGTTTGACGCCAAAAGGTGTGTCAGTTTGGGAAAACAGGAGAAGTCGAACTGCGACATCGGGCCTATTCGGCTTCGGGCTTCGCGGGATCGTAGCGCTCAAACCAGGCGAGTATGTGTTCTACCTTGTTCGCCATGCGCGACGGGCGGCCAGCGATGCCATGGCCCGATCCCGGAACACGCACAAGGGCTGTATCGATGCCTCGCAGAGTGAGAGCCTGGTAAAACTGCTCGGACTCCGTGATCGGCGTTCTGTAATCTTCTTCGCCAGTCATGAGCAGCGTCGGAGTCGTTACATTGCCGACAAGTGAAAGGGGCGAACGTTCCCAGTAATGATCAAACGCTTCCCAGGGCATGCCCGGGAATTGATGGCGCGTCTGGTAGATATAGCTATCGGCGGTCAAAGGCTTGGACGTCCAGTTGATGATGGGCTTGGCTGCGACTGCGGCCTTGAAGCGGTCAGTCAAGCCAACGATGTAAGCGGTCGCGACCCCGCCGGCCGAGCCGCCGGTGATGAACAGCCTGTCCGGGTCTACAAAGCCCTTGGCAATCATTGCGTCAACACCGGACATATGGTCGCCGAAGTCGTCTTTGCTTGGATATTTATGTTGAAGCAATAGGCCGAACTCTTCCCCATATGACGATGAACCTCGGTGATTGTCGTAAAAGACGACATAGCCCTCCGCCGCATAACGCTGGAGTTCAAAGGAGAAGTCGGATGAATAGGCGGCGTGCGGACCGCCATGAATTTCGAGCACCAGAGGATACTTCTTGGCCGGATCGAAATCGGGCGGCGTGATGTACCAGCCCTGGATTTCAGTGCCGTCTACGGATGATGAATAGACGATTTCATGCACCTCGCCGAGTTTCTTGTGCCCAAGCGCATCTGAATTCAGATCGGTCAGACGGCTCGTCGCGCCGTTCCTGAGCATGACAAGGTCGGCCGGCCGGTCCGGCGCGCCGCCTGTGAAGACGACGGCGCCGTCGCGGCTCACCGAGAATTCGCCGGAAACGTAAGGCCGGCCGATGCTCTCGCCGCCAAGGCCTTTTGCAATCTGTCGACGTTCGCCCGATAGCGTCATGAAGCCAGCATGGCGAGCGCCGCGGTCATCATAAGCGAAGTAAATCCCAGATCCGTCCGCCGCCCAGCGCGGCGCTTCGACGTCGCGATTGAAGTCTGCTGAGAGGCGGGTCGCGCTGCCGCCGTCGACCGGCATCGTCATTAGACGGTTCAACTGGTATGCAAGCGGTCTGTTCGGCGTTTTCAGGAACGCGATCCGGGTCCCGTCCGGCGATACAACTGGCGCGCTTTCGGCTCCGGGCTCGTCCGTTAGCTGTTTCAGTGCGCCATTAATCGCGACGGAAAAGAGGTCGGACTCGATGGTTTCGAGCTCCCAGTTTTCGTGACGGTTCGATGCAAAAACGATCTCCGCGCCATCTGGCGTCCAGCTAATCGGGCCGTCGTGATTGAAGTCTCCTGACGTGAGCTGGCGCGGCGCGCCGCCATCGGCGGGCGCAATGAAAATGTGCGCGCGCCGCGGATCGTAGAATCCCTCGCCATCCTGGCGGAAGCGCGCAGCTTCGATCACCTTGAAGGGTTCGTTCCATTCAGCGTTTTCAGGCTTTTCAAGTTTGGTCTTTACAAGCGGCTTCGATGTAAGCGGCACGTCCATAACAAAGGCGATCGACCGTCCATCAGGCGACCAGGCGAGATCGCGCGGCGCGGCGGTGAGGTTCGTCACCAACGCAGTATCGCCTGTATCCATCCAGCGTACATAAATCTGGGGCGATCCCTCCTCGCTGGACACGTAGGCTAGGCGCGATCCGTCAGGCGACCACCGGGGAGAACCGTAGTCAACGCGACCGGACGCGACCGGACGATGATTCGCGCCATCGCTGTCGACGATCCAGATATTGCTCCGAGTCTTGTCGGTCATGACGTCGTTCCACCGCCGGACGTAAGCGACGCGGCGACCGTCAGGGGACATTCGGGGGTCAGATGCAAATTCAAGATTGAATGCATCCATCGGGGCGAGATAGGCCGGGTTGCGCGATGGCGCTTCACTTGCTTCTTCCGCCGCGACCGCACCGCCGAGCAAGAAGCTGCATCCAACCATGGCGACCATTCCGACCTGAATTTTCATGATTGCTCCGTCGCTCCTGCCTTACCTGTCTGATTGGTAACGAACCGCCTCGACGCCGTCGACGCAAGAGGGGAAAGACGGATTGCGATGCAACGAAACTCATTCAATGTGTTGAACCAGCCCAAACTTGCACGTATTTGGCGATAACCTCCGTTTCGATCTAATTGTCGAATGTCGGTGCCCGGAATGATTTATTTTGCGAATGTCAGATCGCGTGTTTACAAGGTCGAGCAATCTTCGATGCGGTCGTCGAGTTAGGCCTCCGGCCACGGACTCCCTGCGAAGTGCGGTTAATCAACTGTACCCGACCGCTGCGAGCCGCGCTCGGCGCGGCGGCGCAGGCTCTCTCCGCCGCCTGTCGCACTCAACTTTGACGACCACCTCGATCGGCGATAGCTGCCTCGTGGGCCGGACAGTTGGGTCAGCGACGTCATCGCCAAAGGCGTCGGCGAATCTGAGCCAGACGGCCTGAAGGACCGTCAATGCGCAAGTACTCTCGTGAAGAATTGCTTGATCGGGTCGTTGACGCCTTGCTGTCGAACGGGCTGGCGGGCGCAAGTCTTCGGCCGCTTGCGCGGGCGGCGGGGACCAGCGATCGTATGTTGCTCTACTACTTCAAGGACAAGAACGAATTGCTGGAGGCGGCGTTTCAGGCTGTCGCCGGCAGGCTGCTGATGCGGCTCGAAGCGGCCTTCCCGTCCGGCGTCACTACGTCACCCAGCGATCTTCTGGGGCGCCTGGGCGCAGCCATCCGGGAGCCCGACATGCGCCCGGCGATGCAGTTGTGGATCGAGCTCGCCGGCGCGGCAGGTCGAGGCGAGGAGCCGCACAGGTCCGTTTCGGCCGCGATCCTCGACGGGTTCCTGGTGTGGATCGACAGCCGCCTCTCGCACGATTTCGACGGCGACCGCTCGGCTGCGGCCGCGCTTATTCTTTCGGTCGTCGACGGCGCAGCGCTGCTCTATTCAGTTGGACGGGCCGATTCGGCGGCAGCCGCCCTTGCCGCTGGCGTCAAGGCCTTGAATGCGAGCGCTTAGAAAAGTCGCCCGGACCTAGGCGGTTCGGCGCCTGCGGACGCTGGCGAAACCGGCGAGGCCCAGTCCGAAGAGCGGCAGCGCCGCTGGCAGCGGGACTTCCGACACCTGGACGGCGTCGATGAACCCGCCAAGCGTGTTCTGGATGCCGGCAGCTCGGAAGGCGATGGCGTTCTGGCCGGCCTGCGCGGTGAAAATCGTCGTCACGACAAGCCAGTCAGAAAGGCTGGAGGTCGTCTCATTGGCGGTGGCGAGCACAGCCCCTGGCGCAAAGCCGAGACCGTGAAGCTCGCCGGCGAGCGCTTCGATCTTGTTGTCGTTTGGCGTGTTGGTTCGCGGCTTGTAGGCGAACGAGAGTTCATACGTCTTGCCGGCTTCCAGCCCGATATTGGCCGCCATTGCGGAATTGGTTGGCGCGGAAACGCCGCCGCGGCTCGTGTCGCTGTCGAGCTCGACGTATTGCGATCCATGATAGGCGTTCGTGATGCCGAGGCTCTGGTCCTGGATCTCGATTCCCGAACCGGAAACAGCGCTCCAGTCTGCGCCATCGCCGACCCCCGTCTGGTAAACGTACCAGGATGAGACATTCGGGCTCTCAAAGCTGTCGAAGAAAACGACGCCAGCGGTCGCCGGTGGGGCGTCGAACATTAATAAGGTTGCGGCTGCGAGGCCCGGCGCGGCGAATTTCATGGGATGGTCCTTGGGAATTGCTTCAATCGACCCCGACGCAATTGCCGTGCCGCAGCATCGCCCCTCCGGCGATGATTGACGCCGCGTCTTCGCGCGCGTATCTCCCCGCGCTGGAAAACAATCGGGAACAAACCTTCCCGCGTCCGCCGGCACGACCCTCCTGAATGGAGACGGGGCCGGGGATGTCCCGCCGTCGGGGTAATGCCCTCACGGCGGCATTGTTCGTTGGCGTTTCATCCGGTTGGGCGAAGTCGCACGGGACAGTGACGTCGGCGGCTAACTGGAAGTAGGGGCGGACCGAATGTTCGAGAGCCTTAGCGAACGACTTGGTGGGATCTTTGAAGGGCTGCGTGGCAAAGCGGCGCTCGAAGAAAGAGACGTTGTCGCTGCGCTGCGCGAAGTGCGGGTCGCGCTACTTGAAGCTGACGTTGCATTGCCCGTCGCGAAAGACTTTGTCGCGAAGGTCAAGGATCGTGCGGTCGGACAAGACGTCCTGCGGTCAGTGACGCCGGGCCAACAGGTCATCAAGATTGTACACGATGCGCTGGTTGACATGCTTGGCGGGCCTGACGCCGCTGAGGAAGGCCAACTCAATCTAGCGATGAGCCCACCTGCACCGATCCTGATGGTCGGTCTGCAAGGCTCCGGCAAGACGACGACCACGGCGAAGATCGCCGCGCGGCTGCAGAAGCGCGAGAAGAAGAAAGTGCTCATGGCGTCGCTCGACACACGGCGGCCCGCCGCGATGGAGCAGCTCCAGATCCTCGGCGAGCAGACGGACGTGAGGACGCTGCCGATCGTCGCCGGCCAGACGCCGGCGCAGATCGCGAAGCGCGCGATGGAGGCGGCGCGGATTGGCGGTTTCGACGTAGTGATGCTCGACACGGCAGGTCGGCTGTCGATCGATGAACAACTGATGGCTGAAGTCGCTGACGTGCACGCGATCGCGAGGCCGATCGAGACACTTCTTGTTCTTGACGCCCTTACAGGTCAGGACGCCGTTCAGACCGCGGAGAAGTTCATGGCGCGGGTGCCTGTCACCGGCGTCGTTCTGACCCGTCTCGATGGCGACGGCCGCGGCGGCGCAGCGCTGTCCATGCGGGCCGTGACTGGCGCGCCGATTAAGTTTGTCGGCGTCGGCGAGAAAGCGGATGCCATTGATACGTTCGATCCGGAGCGTATGGCCGGCCGCATCCTCGGCATGGGCGATATCGTCTCGCTGGTCGAGAAAGCCTCCGAGGAAATGGACCTCGAGAAGGCAAAGAAACAGGCCAAGCGTATGGCCAAGGGCGAGTTCGACATGAACGACCTCGCCGACCAGTTCCGTCAGATGCGAAAGCTTGGCGGCATGGGCGCGATCCTCGGCATGCTGCCCGGCATGGGAAAGATGAAGAAGATGGTCGATCAGGCCGGCGGTCTCGACGACAGGGAGATCGTCCGGCAGGAGGCGATCATCAGCTCCATGACGAAAAAGGAGCGCTCTAAACCAGCGTTGCTGAACTCGTCGCGCAAGAAACGCATCGCCGCGGGTTCGGGAACGTCCGTACAGGAAGTGAATAAGCTCATCAAGGCGCACCGCCAGATGGCGGATATGATGAAGAAGATGGGTAAAGGCGGCATGCAGAAGATGGCGGCCCAGATGGCCGGCATGGGCGGTGGAGGGATGAACCCTGCGGCGCTCATGGCCGGCGGCCAAAGAGGCGGCCAGGGGGCGGGCAAGGGCGCGAAAGAGATGAGCCCTGACGATATAGATTTCGACGCCCTCGAAAAGGCGATGAAGGGGCAGGGCGCGCTGCCGCCGGGCCTCGGCGGGCCTGGCATGATGGGCGGCTTTCCGGGCCTTGGAGCGAAGAAGAAGTGATGAGGCTTCGGTTTTCCAATCCGGATGGTTCAATCAGCGTTCGTGGAAGCCTTCTTCATCGAAATCGCTTCAGCCGTTTTCGTGTCGTTACTGGTGATCAGCGATGGCGAGTTCAGCATTTATGGACTGACCAGGCAGGTGTTGAACGCCTTTTCTGGCGTTTATTATCTCGCCTATGCGGCTTTGATCGAAATCGGATTGACTATTTGGCTGGAGATCAAAACTGAATGATTTTCAGCCTTCCGATTTTGCCAGCTCATTCTAGTCGGAGCGCCATCTGGCGCTTGCCTCGGATCGGGCGTTGGCCGGAACTTTCTGTGCGGCCCGGCCGCCGACGATACGCGTTTTCGGCGCTCCTAAGGATGAGCGTTCTCCAACAGTCACCAGCTTCATCCTGAGGAGCGACGCGTGCGCTTCGCGTCTCGAAGGCTGGCGCAAAAACTGAAACCTAACTGCAAACAAAAAACCAAAAGGAAAAACGAACATGTCACTTAAGATCAGACTGGCCCGGGGCGGAGCGAAGAAGCGTCCGTTCTACTCGATCGTCGTCGCCGACTCGCGAAACCCTCGCGACGGCCGTTTCATTGAGAAGATCGGCACCTACAATCCGCTCCTTGCCAAGGACGACGAGAAGCGAGTCCAGTACGACGCCGAGCGCGCGAAGCACTGGCTTTCCGTCGGCGCGAAGCCGACCGACCGCGTCGCCCGTTTTCTGGCGGCAAACGACCTCGTAAAGTGGACGAACGGCAACAACCCCAAGAAAGCCGAACCCGGCGAGGCAGCCAAGGCGCGCGCCGCCGAAAAGGAAGAAAAGGCCGCCGCCCTTAAGGCTGCTGCGGATGAGGCTGCCGCCGCACCTGCTGAAGAGACGCCTGCTGAGGAAGCCGTCGCCGAATAGGTCGGATCTTCTCTCCGCTGAAAATCATTTGGAACCCGGCCGGCTCCGTGGTGTTCGCCTGGAACGAATGAATGGAGAGACGTTGTGAAAAATGTATCGAGACTTGTGTTCCTCGCCAGTGCGATGCAACTGCTTGGGGCCTGTGCATTGGCCGCCGGCGCCGCTGCCGGCGGCATCGCCGCTGACGAAATAAGCGAAGGCGACGGCAAATTCGATCCGCTTGAAGAATCGTATGACGATGACGATGAGACGACGCCAATCATTTACGAAGACTGATTGATGCTGTCGGCCGGCGGCTCGCGAAAATCGCGAGCGTGCAGGTCGGCAAACGCGTCTTTGGCGAACCTTTCCGGAATTTATGGCGCAAATTCAGAGTGGCGCAATAGATCCGACGGTTTCTTGGTGGCGTAATGGTTTCGACCAAGGAAGCGTCATGAAGAAACTTCTCGGAACGTTTGCGATTATGGCCGCTCTGGCTGCACTCAATGGCTGCGTACTCGCTGCAGGCGCCGCAGCGGGCGCGATCGTAGCGGATGAAATCGGCGAAAAGGACGGCCGGTTTGACCCGCTCGAAGAAGCGTATGACGGCGACAAGAAAACGACGCCGATTGTGAAGGAAGACTGAGGCGCGGACGGCGGATCGGAATCGATCCGCCGTTTTTGCCTATTCCGGCGCGATGCGGTGTAATCCGCATCATTCGAATTGATGAAAAGTCGCTGGAGCAAGATCGATCTCCAAATCCCAAATTGACTCGAAACCGATCCCGCACGGACCGTTTCGCAATATCCGCCCGCTGGTATTCTGGCCGCCAGCATTGATCCTGATAGCAACCGTCGCAGGCAGCCTATACAATATCGAGGGGTTGCTCTCGGCTGCCACGTTCGGGCACGAGTACATTCTCGACGAAGCCGGGTGGTTGTTCCTCGTAGGTTCATTCGCAGCGGTGATTATAGTTCCAATGGCTGCGCTTTCGCCATTGGGCCGCGTCCGGATTGGCGGCATTCACGCGAAGCCGATATTGTCCCGGTGGAACTGGTTTGCCATCACGCTCTGTACGACGATCGCCACCGGCATACTTTTCTGGGGCACCGCCGAACCACTCATGCACTACAACGCGCCGGCCGGCTTCTCCGGCGTCGCCCCAAGATCCAACGGCGCTGAAACCTTCGCGCTCGCAACGTTGTATCTACATTGGTCATTCACGCCGTATGCGATCTATACTGCGCCTGCGCTCGCTTTCGCGCTGGCTTACCATAATCTTGGGCGGCCATATTCGCTAAGTTCGCCCCTGCGAATTGCAGTCGGATCAATTGCTACAGGAGCTGGTGCGGCGGTAATCGACGGCATTGCGCTCTTCGCACTAGTCGCCGGCGTGGCCGCGTCGCTTGGCGCAGGCATGTTGACGCTTGCCGATGGCCTTAGCGCATTATTCGGCGCGCCGGACGGGCCGACTTTCCGGGCCGTCGTGGGGATCTTTATTGTGTTCTCGTTCGTCGCGTCCTCGGTCAGCGGGCTGCAACGTGGAATCCGAGTTCTGTCGGACCTGAATGTGCGAATCTTCTTCGCGTTCGCCGTTTTCATCTTCATCGCCGGGCCATCCGTGTCGATTTTGCGCGGCATGTTCCTTGCGGTCGGGGAATACATTGCGACTTTCGTGCCGCGTTCACTTGCGGCGCCGGGCGGCGACGTGGAGCAATGGCGTCGCGAGTGGACAATGTTCAATTTCGCAAACTGGTCGGCTTGGGCGCCAATCACCGCGCTGTTCCTTGGGCGAATTGCCGTCGGATACACGGTCAGAGAGTTCTTTGTGTTCACGCTCGTGGTGCCGGCCCTGTTTGGCATGGCCTGGATGTCAATTTTCGGCGGCGCGACCATCGGCCTGGATCAAATGACGTCCGGACTAATGACGGCAGCGCTTAGGGAGCGTGGCCCTGAAGGCGTAATTTACGCCGTACTCGGAGAACTGCCGTTTACGGCCGTGATCGTCCCATTATTTCTCTTTACGACATTTGTCTCGTTCGTGACGGCAATGGACTCAAATACAGATTCAATCTCCAATGTTTGCGTTGGATCTTCGCATAAAGCCGATCGCGGGCCTGACGGCGTACTTTGGGTCAAGATTTTCTGGGGCGCTCTTATCGGCGCTGTTGCGTGGATCATGACCGCAACGAGCGGCATTGCCGGCGTCAGGATGCTGTCAAACCTAGGCGGACTTCCGGGTTTGCTGATCGTGCTTGCTTCGCTGGTTGCACTCGTCCGGCTAATGCTGCAACCGACTTCTTCGCTCCATGATGGTGTGGTCGTTCGCGACGCGGCGAGCGCGCAAGGGGCTTAGCGAGAGCCTACCAACTTATTCGGTCGCTGAGGCAGGGGTAAGTCGAAGCACTCTGCCGACGGGAGCGCCGCGGCGCTCTTCGGTCGTTACATAGATTGCGCCATCCGGACCGACGCGCACGTCGCGAATGCGATGATTCCCTGTCATATACGTTTCTTCGCCGACAATTTTCATCCCGTCGAGGTCTATTCTATGCAAGGCGAGGCCAGCGAGAGCGCCAACAAGCAAATCGCCGTCCCAGTCGTCCGGAAAGACGTTCCCGCGATAGACCGCCAGTCCGGAAGGCGCGATTGATGGCGTCCAGTACTTGAACGGCTGTTTCGTTCCTTCATACTCCGTAAACGGTGTTATTTTCGCGCCATTGTAGTCGATTCCGTAGGACGCGAGCGGCCAGCCATAGTTCTCGCCGCCTTCGATTACGTTGATTTCATCGCCGCCGCGCGCGCCGTGCTCGTGCTCCCAAAGGACGCCGCGCTCGGCGTCCCATGCAAGCCCCTGTGGATTGCGGTGCCCCTTGGTCCAAAGGCCGGGCGCAGCGTTTTCACCGAAATCCGGGTTGTCGGCCGGAATGGAGCCATCCGGGTTAATGCGGATCACCGCCCCGTAGCTCGTCGTCATGTCCTGAGCCTTCTCTTTGTATTTCGAGCCTTCGCCGACCGTCAGGTAGAGCTTGTCGTCCGGTCCCCAGACGAGGCGTCCGCCGAAGTGATGGCCCGTGTCCTTAGGAGGCGTCGCATCGAAAATCGGCGTCAGGTTCGTAAGACCCGACCCATTGAAAATCGCTCGGGCGACGCGCGTGCCGTTCGCTTTTTCATCGCCGTGGGCATAGGCGAGGAAAAGCATGCGGTTCTCGCTGAAATCGGGGTGCGGCAAAATGTCAAAAAGGCCGCCCTGGTTCCAGGCGACGACCTCCGGCGCGCCTTCGACGGGCGTATCGAGCAAGAGCCCATCTCGAATGATGCGAATTCGGCCCGGCCGTTCGGCAACTAGCAAATCACCGTCCGGCAGGAAGGCAATGCTCCAGGGATTAACGAGACCTTCCGCAAGCGTGTCGATTTTCAGCTCAAGGCCGCCTAGGGGCGCAGGCGCCGCGAGGGTCTCCTGCAGCTCTGCGTTTCCGCCGCCCTTGGGCGCCTTCGCATCCGACGCAGCGTCACTTGCGCCGGAGCACCCAATCGCCACAAGGGCTGCGGCGGAGACAGTAAAGCGAAAGCTGGCGAGCGTCATGTCTGAATTCCCGTGATTGGCGCGACCTCCGCCGCGCGGCGCACTCTGCGTAGGATCGTGATGAGCGAAGGGCAAGTCTGTCCATCGCGGTTCGTCGCCAGGTTACTGGACGATCGCGCTTGCAGGTGGAACAAATCTCAGCAGAGCAAATGACCGGGACCGAAATCATGTTTGTCGTGCGGGCAATTTTCGCATACCTGTTGGCCAGCGTCCTGACGGTCCTAGCGTCGACAAGCTTCTACACCCAACAGGTCATAGCGAAACAGGTTGCGATTGGTGCGGTGTACACGCCAGCCCAACAGCTCTCGACCTATCTGGACAATTTTTTCGGGTTGGCCTTTGCGGGCGCGCCTTCTTTTGGCGTCGTTGTTGCGGTTGCACTCCTGATTGGGTTTGCGATTGCATTCGTCCTGAAGCGGGTCCTCAGGCCACTCGCACCACTTGCCTATCCGCTTGCCGGTGCGGCGGCGACGGCCGGCGTAATCTATCTCATCAACAACGTGGTGGCAGGTGGCGGCACCGGCGCCATCGGCGGCGCCAGGGACGCGGCCGGCATGGCGCTTCAGGCGTTGGCCGGCGGCCTTGGCGGATTGGCGTTCGCGTTGCTCCGTCCTCGCGGCTGATTGCCAACTCCAATTGCGGTATCGACAAGCGCTGAAGGTGCCTCGGCGAGCCTATAGAAGGGAGAGCCAACAATGCTGTCTTGTATCCAAAATTCATGGGTAGTGCTTCGTGCAAGGACTTTTGCCGCGTGCGGCATCGCAAGCCTATTGGCGACATCGGCAATCGCCGGCGAACCCGACGCAGATTTCAAAGCCTTGATGGAAGAGGTATGGGATTACTCGCTCTCGAGGTCCCCGACTTTTGCAACGAGCATCGGCGTTCGCGACTTTGACGATGACCTCGGCGATCCTTCTCTTGACGCCTACGATGAAGCAACCAAGGCCAACTCTGATTTTCTTGGTCGACTGGAGGCGATCAACCGCTCCGGCCTCTCGGCCGATCAGACGCTCAACTATGACCTCCTGCGCCTATCGCTGCTAAACCGCGCCGAAGATGCGGAACATCCGGGCAAGTTCCTCTATATAAGCAATCGAAATGGTCCGCATACATTTCTGGCGCGGCTGCCGACTTCGTTGCCCTTCTTCACGAAGGCGGACTACGAAAGCTATGTCGCGCGCCTGAACGATGCTCCGGCGTTTGTGGCGGCCGCCATTTCCCGCCTGCAGGCCGGCGTCGACGCGGGTTGGACCCAAGCATGCGTTCCAATGGCGGGGTACGGCAAGTCGATCCGGTTTCATCTGGTCGACAATGTTTCGGATAGCGTCTTTTTCCGGCCATTCGAAAAGAAGCCGACGACGATCTCTGACCGCGACTGGCGAAACCTCCGGGCTGCGGGCGAGAAGGCAATTGAAGCTGCCGTTATTCCAGCCATCCGTGCGTTTGCAGACTTCTATGACGGCGCCTATGCGCCATCGTGCCGACAGGATGCCGGCGTATCGGCTTTGCCGGGCGGCGAAGATTACTATGCGCATCGAGCGAGATTCTACACGACGACAAGCATGACGCCGGATGAAATTCATTCGCTTGGACTGTCTGAGGTCAAGCGTATCCGAGCGGAAATGGAGAAAATTATCAACGCGGTCGAGTTCGAAGGCGATTTTGAAGCGTTTCAGGAATATCTTCGTACGAATGAAAAGTTTTACGCCAAGTCGCCCGAAGAGCTTCTGGAAAAGAACGCATGGGCGGCGAAACGCGCCGACGGGCAGCTTACGAACCTGTTTACGCGATTGCCGCGAATGCCGTACACAATAAAGGAAATTCCCGCCGACGTCGCGGAGAGTACGACGACTGCATATTATTCGAGGCCGGCGGGCGATGGATCCCGTCCGGGCGTCTACTGGGTCAATACGTCAAAACTGGAAACACGCCCGATCTACGAGATTGAAGCGCTGACGCTGCATGAAGCGGTGCCTGGACATCACTTTCAGATCGCGCTTATGCAGGAACTCGACCTGCCCGATTTCAGGAAGTACGCCGGCCAGACCGCCTTTATCGAAGGATGGGGCCTGTACGCGGAGCAGTTAGGCCTCGATATCGGTTTCTACCAGGATCCGTATTCGAATTTCGGGAGATTGTCTTACGAGATGTGGCGCGCTTGCAGGCTGGTTGTTGACACGGGCATACATGCAATGGGGTGGACGCGAGAACAGGCGATTGGCTTCATGGCCGCCAATACCGCGCTATCCGAGCACAATGTGACGGCTGAGGTCGACCGGTACATTTCCAATCCAGGCCAGGCGCTGGCCTACAAAATTGGGCAGCTGAAGTTCAGTGAGCTGCGAGGTCGGGCGCAGAAGGCGCTTGGGGCGAAGTTCGACTTGCGCCGTTTCCACGATGAAGCGTTGAAGGACGGGGCCGTCCCGCTGTCAGTTCTTGAAGCAAAGATGGACGCTTGGATCGACGCAGAGCGCGACACTCGCTAACAGACTGCCTTTCGGCTTGAACCAGCAAGCGTCGCGAACGACAGGCAGCCGATGAAGAAGGACGATCTGCCGACTCTTATCCAGACAACAGCCGCGCGCGTCCGCGCGCGCGACTATATCTGGTCGCTTACGATCTCAGCTGGGGTATTGCTGGCTGTTGAATTTTCGGGACTTACGCTAACGCCGTGGCTCGCGCCAGCGGCATGGATCGCGTTTGTCGTCTCCCTTTACGTACGGTACCGATTCTCCTCCGGCCGCACTTGGGCGGAACCCGTCCAACGAGTGATCGAAGCGGAGATGAGGTCCCAGGCCGCGGAGATCGAGAGCCTGCAGCTTGCCCGCGGCCTGTCGCAGGCGCTTCCCGAGCCTCTCTTCGTACTCGATCCTGCCGGCCTGATTGAATTCGCAAATCCAGCTGGTGAAGAATTTGTCAGCGCGTCCGAGCTTGAGGATCGACATTTCACATCTATCCTTCGTGCGCCAACTGTCTACGAGGCCGTGCAGGAAATAGCCAATGGAGCGAACGCCCGCATCGTCGATTTTACATTGGCCAGCGGCGTCGAACGCCACTGTCGCGCCTTTGTCGCGCCGCTTGGCGATCGACGGGAAGGTGGGGAAGGTCCTGAAAGAATACTGGTCTATGTTCGCGACCTGACCGGTGAAAAGAGAGTCGAACAGATGCGGGTAGACTTTATCGCATCGGCCAGCCATGAACTCAGAACGCCGCTCGCGTCTTTGCTTGGTTTTATTGAAACCCTTCGCGGCCATGCCCGCGAAGATACTCAAGCTCAGGAACGATTTCTTTCAATCATGCAGGCGCAGGCGGAGCGAATGCAGCGCCTCGTCAGCGATCTCATGTCGCTTTCGCGCATCGAGTTGAACGAGCATGTTCGCCCGCGCGAGCAGGTCGATCTTTGCGCCCTTGCCCTTGAGTTGATTGAAAGCCTCGAGCCTGTCTATTCAGCTTCTTCCGCGAGCGTTGAATTTGTCTGCGATGAGGGCTGCGCCGTGATCGTCGAAGGTGATCGCGACCAGCTCTTGCAGGCGATCCAGAACCTGATTGACAATGCCGTGAAATATGGCGGCGACCCGGCCCGGGTCGAAGTGCGGGTTGGCGTCGGCCAGGCGCCGCAGCTCAAGGCGACGAAGCCTGGCGTCGAAGTCTTCCGTGTCGGCGACGCCGCCCAGGAGTTTGCCGCCCGCAACCGAACGAGTACGGAAAATGCGGCTTTCTTTCAGGTGCGAGACTTTGGCAAGGGCGTGCCGCGCGCGGCGTTGCCGCGTCTGACGGAACGTTTCTACCGGGTGAACATAGAGGACAGTAAGCGGGCTGGTGGAACCGGTCTTGGACTTGCGATCGTGAAACACATTATCAATCGCCATAAGGGCGGCTTGATGATCGAGAGCGCTGCCGGCGAAGGCACAGCCTTCACATGTTACCTGCTTCGGTCATCGAATGATGCGCCGAAATCGCGTGACCCGCGGTTGAAGACAACCAATCCGCCCGGCGCGTCCCCCACAACACTTGCGCACTAGGTGCGCAGCGCCTACGATCTCCCCTAAATTCCTGACTCGGATGCGGTGACAGCCATCTGACGACAATAGGAAATGGAGATGCAATTCGTTTGCGGTGGCGGTTGCACGCGAAGAACTGTCACACAATCAGACTAGTCCCTTCATGATTTTGGGAAAGGAGCCTCTCAGTGGTCGTCTTGCACGGCAAAGCGGAACTGTCGCGTCGACGGGCTCTTGAGGTCGACCTCGCGCAAATGGGCGCTATGGCTGAGAAGCAGCTCGGTGATGCGATTTCCGCATTCGAGCGCCGGGACATGACCCTTGCCGATGCGGTCGTCGCCGCGGACGCCCAGATTGACGCCGCCCATCATAGGATCGAACGCGACGCCATTGCGATCCTGGAAACGGAGCAGCCATCCGGTGCAGCGTTAAGGGAAATCATTGCCTCGTTTAAGCTTGCAAATGAGCTCGAGCGAGTAGGCGATCTTGCCAAAAATGTTGCGAAACGCACGCTTGTGGTCAGTCAGGAACTCAAGACTATGTCAATTGCGACGGCAATTGGCCGGATGGGGCGACAAAGCATGCGGGCGTTGACAGATGTCCTTGATGCCTATGTCGGGCGGGATATGGCGGCCGCACAGGCAGTCTGGAGTGGCGACGGCAATATCGACGAGCTCTATAATTCCTTGTTTCAGGAAACGCTTGTTTCGATGATGCGTGAGCCAGATCAGGTTAGCGCCTGCACCCATCTGGTGTTTATTTCCAAGAATTTTGAACGAGTCGGCGACCATGCCACCAATATCGCCGAAGTCCTCCATTTCCTCGTCACAGGCGAACCGTTGACTTCGGTGCGGCCAAAGGGTGATGAGACGCCGACGACCTCGGTGACGATTGCGAACTGACCAGAGCCAATCTGCCGTTTCCCTCGATGTCGTCGACCGGGCAATTGGCCGTCGCGTTCGCGGTGGATATGGAGCTGCCGGCATGAGCCGCACGAAGGTTCTGATCGTCGAAGACGAAGAGGCGATTGTCACCCTGCTTGAATACAATCTAGGCAAGGAAGACTTCGACGTCACAGTTGCTTCAGACGGTGAAGAAGGACTCCTCAAGGTGGAAGAGGCGCAGCCCGACATTGTGATTCTCGACTGGATGTTGCCGAAATTGTCCGGTGTCGAGGTCTGTCGTCAGCTGCGGTCGGGACCTGATACGGGCAATATTCCCGTTATTATGCTGACGGCGAGGTCAGAGGAAAGCGACCGAATTAGAGGCCTTGAGATTGGTGCGGACGACTATCTGACCAAGCCATTTTCGCCCGCCGAACTGATCGCCCGAATGCGCGCGGTCTTGCGTCGCATTCGCCCTGCTCTGGTGGACAATCAGATCAAGCACGGCGATATCCGAATTGATCGGACCGCACATCGAGTATGGCGTGACGAAAACGAGGTTCATCTCGGCCCGACAGAATTCCGCCTTCTCGATCATCTAATGCAGCATCCCGGGCGCGTGTTCTCCCGAGAGCAGCTGCTGAATGCCGTATGGGGTTCGGACGTTTTCGTTGAGGTGCGAACCGTTGACGTCCATATCGGACGCCTGCGCAAGGCATTGAAGTCGAGTGGCGCAAAGGACCCGATCAGAACTGTCAGGTCCGCAGGCTATGCACTTGATACCGCGAAGGAGCCTGCGAACTAGAAGCAGAACATTCTGATCCACACATTTGTCCGGATTCTTGCCGCGCCTTTGACCCATCTAACCAGCGATGCGTCGATGGCCAGGGACGCGAGCTGTCGTTGTGGATGCTTGCTCAACTCTTCGTTGCGATGGCTGGAAAGCAAGGCTTGCGTGGTATGCGCAATATGGCTTGCCAGGCCCGGTGCTATCGCCGCAAAAATGAAAATCGTCAGAGGCAGGATCGCCGACCGGCCACTTGCAACTGTTTCGCTTCATGGTCGCCACGGTCATGAAGTCGCCGTCATCAATCGATGTCGGCGCAATAAAGTCCGCTTCGGCCGCTTCAAGGTCAAAGGTGCGAGGCGCGGCGGGTTCGTTGACGACAGCAGGCGCTGCGCCGATGTCGCAGCCGCGCTTGGGTTGGGCGGGAGTGGCGCGCCCCGAAAGGCCAAGTCTGTGCACCTTCCCGATAACCGCGTTTCGCGTTACGCCTCCCATCTTCCCGGCGATCTGACTCGCGGAAAGGCCTTCCGACCAGTAGCGCTTCAATAATTCGACGCGTTCGTCTGTCCAAGCCATGACGCCCTCCTCGTCAGTTTTCGCGGCTCATCGCTTCTCGTGACGCCGCGTTTGAATCTTGCTTTCGATCAATATCTAGTGCGCAATTGGCAATTGCCGAGCGGGCACTCAAAATATGGTATCTGGTTAACGACGAAATTCAAGATACATGCCGAAGATTCGGTTGCCCTAGTTTTGCACACTACATCTTGATCCGATGCGGCGCGTCAAGCTTTCGTGAGGGAGATCGCGGACGAGCAGGAATGTTCGATATCGGCTTGACCTCGGCATTGTCGCTCCCCACACCCAACGCGGCCGTCAGGGTACGAGGAAACTGGCATGGAACAGGCGATTGCCGGGCAGCCGACGGAGACCCGGTTGACGGGCGCTATCCCTGGAAGGCATGCCGCCCCAGCTTTCGGCGAGCGGCGCTTCGGTGCGGTCAATTGGCTGGGGCTCTGGACTCTTTACCAGAAAGAAGTCCGGCGCTTCTTGAAAGTAGCGTTCCAGACCATCATCGCGCCGGTCATCTCGACCTTGCTGTTCCTGTTCGTGTTCATGCAGGCGTTCGGCGCCGACAGGCCGCCGGTAAACGGGGTTCCGTACATTGAGTTCCTTGCGCCTGGCCTCATCATGATGGCGATCTTGACCAATGCATTTGCGAACTCTTCGTCGTCGCTCATCATCGGCAAGGTTCAGGGCTCAATTGTGGATGTTCTGACGCCGCCTTTGTCGCCTTCCGAGCTGACCATTGCTTTCGTGTTTGGGGCCGCGACGCGCGGACTGCTCGTTGGCGTCGTGACGGCCATCACTAGCGCTGGGTTCATGGAAATGGCCGAAACGCCAATGCATCTGATTGATCTTTGGGCAGTCGCGTATTTTGGACTGGCGGCGGCTTTGATGTTTTCCATGCTTGGCGTCATCGGCGGCATCTGGGCGGAGAAATTCGATCAGCTCGCCGCGATGACGAATTTTGTCATTACGCCGCTAACATTCCTGTCAGGCACATTTTATGCAATTTCCAGCCTGCCTGACGGTTTTGTGGCCTTCAGCAGGCTGAACCCCGTCTTCTACCTTATTGATGGGTTTAGATTTGGGTTCATTGGCGTTGCCGAAACTTCCCTCTTGGTTGGATTTACTGTGACATTTGCCGTGAACGCGGCGCTCGCATTCATTTGCTACCGGTTGTTCAAGTCCGGATGGCGGCTGAAGAATTAAGATCGAACGACCTCGCTGTGGGAAGCACGGATTCACTGGAAGACCTCGCCACGCCGTTTCAGGTGGCCGACACGGCAGTAAGGGGTCGCGTCGTTCGTTTGGCTGGCGCGATTGACCGAATTCTTTCGGCGCACGCGTTCCCGGACGGCGTCTCGGAACTTGTCGGCGAAGCCGCAGTTTTCGTCGCGGCCATGGGGTCTTCCCTCAAGTTCGACGGCAAACTGATCCTCCAGATAAATGGAGACGGTCCGGCACGAATGGTGCTTGCCGATCTGACGGCGGATGGGGCGCTAAGGGCGACGGCCGGCGTGGGTGGCGACGAAATCGGCGTGCGACGCGGGCTTTCGGAGCTGATCGGCGAAGGGCGAATGATGCTAACGGTCGATCAGGGCACCGACATGGAGCGCTACCAAGGCGTAACGCAACTTGAAGGCGCCGATCTCGCGACCGCCGCTGAATTCTATTTCCGACAATCAGAGCAGATCCCAACGGTTGCGCGCTTTGCTGTCGGGCGACTCTCCCGCCGAGGCGCGGCGGATGTCTGGCGCGCCGGGGGGATCATCGCGCAATTCGTCCCCTCCGAAGGCGGCGTGAGAGATCGGGGCATTGCCACGCTTCAATCCGACGCTGAACGCGAGATTTGGGCGCGTGCGGAGGCGTTCGTAAGATCGACGCAGTCGGACGAGCTTATCGATCCAGATTTGTCCGTAAACGATCTTCTTTTCCGCCTATTTCATGAAGACGGCGTTCGCGTTTTTGATCCAAAGCCCATCAAGGCCAGTTGCTCTTGCAACGCCGGCAAGATTGAAGCTGTGCTCAAACGGTATAGCCGTTCGGAATTGCAGGAAATGACAGAGGCGGACGGTTCGATTTCGGTTGTATGCGAGTTTTGTCGTACGCCGTATAGATTTGATGCCGATGGGCGGGAGATCGGCCAATGAAGAAGCGCGAATTCGAAGAACAACTCGAAGATCTGGAGTTTGAGCTTGCAAAGCTTCAGGAAACGGTCATCCGAAAACGGATGAAAATTGCGGTCATTTTTGAAGGCCGCGACGCCGCCGGCAAGGGCGGCGTCATCAAGACAATCATGAGACGGATGAATCCACGGGTCTGGCGCGTGGTCGCCCTGCCAAAGCCTTCTGACCGTGAGCGCGGTGAGTGGTACTTCCAGCGGTATGTGGCGCAGTTGCCCGCAGCGGGTGAAATCGTTCTCTTCGACCGCTCATGGTACAATCGGGCTGTCGTGGAGCCGGTCATGGGGTTTTGCTCCGATGACGAATGCGATCGCTTCCTTGATGAGGCGCCGGTTTTTGAAAAAATGCTCGCGGACTCAGGACTCATTCTTCTTAAGTATTGGCTGAATGTCTCAGCTAAACGACAGGAAGAGCGATTCCTCGATCGAGCGAGCGATCCACGAAAGCGATGGAAGCTGTCGCCGATTGATCTGGAAGGTCGCCGCCGCTGGGCGGATTTTACGATCGCCCGGGACCGAATGTTTGAACGCACCCATACGGAATACGCTCCATGGCGCATGGTCGACGCTGACGACAAGGAAGAGGCGCGTCTGGCGTGCATCCGGTCGCTCCTGAAGAACATCCCGTACGAGTACAATGAAGCCGCGTTCATGCCGATTGAACTGCCGCCGCGGCAGACCGCGAGCGCTGTCGGCTACAAGGAGACAAGGAAGCTGGCGGTACGCCGCATCGAGAAAGATGGTGCGGATGCTGAATTTTGACCTCCTCGCCAACGCCCGGACCTACAAGACCCCTTTCACCTTCATGGAGGCGGCAGGCGTAGTAACTCAGGACGATGCGGCGAATGTCCGGCGAGACTATCCAAAGATTGAGCGGTCGGGCTATTTGCCACTTACGCGCCTTGCCTCGCGTGGCGCGTTTGCTGAACTAATCTTCGATCTGCAATCTCAACGGCTAGCAACGATCCTGTCGGACCGCCTTGATCTTGACCTTCTTGGCAAGCCCCGAATGATAACAGTAAGGCGATTGTCGAAATTAGGCGACGGTAGAATACACAACGACTCTGCGTCGAAGATTTGCACGATGCTGATCTACCTGAACGCGGATTGGCCGGCTGACGCGGGAGGCGCGATCCGGGCTCTGAACGGACCCGACGACATGGATGACTTTGCGCATGAAGTAGCGCCGGTCGCCGGCAATGTATTTGCGTTCGCTCGTTCCGAGTCGAGCTGGCATGGGCACCCGCCATTCGAGGGTGAACGATACGTCGTCCAGACGACATTCCTCACATCTAGCGAAGATCTTGCCCGCAAGGAAAACCGAGGCGGCTTGCAGATAATCCTGAAGCGGATCAATCCTTTTGGTTAGCAATGGCGCCACGCCGTGCGTCAACGAAGACAGCGTTCAACGAGTTGGCGTATATTGCTTCATAGCCGACCGATTGAAGGAAGTTGGCCAGGGTCGGGTCATGCGATACCTCGACGAACAGGAACTGGGGCCTGAGAAAGTCGGGCGCATTCCCGAAAAATGATCGAAGGGCCGGCAATTCATGCCCCTCGATGTCTACTTTCATTGCATCGATCCGCTTGAGGCCCGCCTCGTTGACCACATCTAGTAGTGGAAATACCTGAACATCCTGATCGCCATCTGACAGAAGTCGGCTTTGGCCACGGCTCCTTGAATTTACGTCAAATGAAGCGATGCCGCACGTCTCGCCAACGGCAACTGCTGCGACGGAAACCTCATCTTTGAGGCTGTTAACCTTCAAGTTCGTTTCGAGCCGAGCGCGGACCTCTTCGTCGGGTTCGATGCAAATGCCGCGGACCAAAACGCCCGCTGCTCGGCCCGCGGCGACCGCCGCCAAAAAATAGAGCCCTACATTCGCGCCGACATCGACAAAGTAGTAGGTCCCTCCTTTGTGCCCCCTAATTGCTTCTGAAAGAAGACGTCGCTCTTCAGGATCCCAATGGTGAGGCGTTAGGTAGATGCGCTTTTCACAAATATTGTCAGCGGGGTGAAGCCTTGCCTTGAGGCCGCCGAAGATCTCTACGTCAAATCCTCGCCGCTCGCGAGCGCCGGAAAGCCAAAGCAACACAGAAGCGAACTTTCGGCCCCAATAGTTCCTTGGCAGATGATGGGCAATTTTTCGGTATGCTTCCTGTGCGGCTGTTGGGGCCAGGGCGCCAAATGCGGGCTCTATGGCGTCATTCATGCATCGGCCTGTGGCTGGCGCTCACGCAGCAGTCGCTCTCGCATTTTCACGTCTCTCAACCATCGTCCGTATCCGGATATCATTGCAAACGCAAATCCGTCCACGCCCGCGCGAAAAAGGCCATCAATGACGAAACGTTTGCCAACGTAAATCGGGAGGCCAAACATGATGCGAATTGACAATGCTGGTTCAGATTTGGGTGGCAAGAGCCGAGCGCGGGTTGTGGAATTTCGGTTGACCTTGTCGGCGAGATGAGCCGTATCCCGCCATGCATAGTGCAGGATCGGATGCTGAAGACGGCCTAAGGTCGCGCCGGGCGGAATATCAAATTGATCCCACGCTTGATGATCAGGTTGCCGTACGACGCGTCGGTCATAGAGCTTGTGTCTCGTGACGCCGCCAAACCCCAGCCATGGCTTGCCTATTGGCGGAACATATGCCATCGGCGTGCGAAAAATGCCGGCATCGGGCGCGCCGGTCGCGAACAAGCTGAGTATCTCCGAGGCGAGTTCGGGCGTAATGACCTCATCAGCATCAAGGTCGAGCAGCCAATCGTTCTGCGCCGCCTCCTCCGCCAGGCGTTTTTGCCGGCCCGAGCCAAGCCACTCCCGTTCAATAACGCGCGCGCCGGCCTCGCGCGCGAGCGCAACTGTCTCGTCGGTTGATCCTGAATCTACAACAATGATTTCGTCCGCAACCAGAGCTGCTCCGTTGATAGCGCGCTGCAGCGACGCCTCTTCATTCTTGGTGCGAAAATAAGCCGTAAGCGGCGCTTTGTTGGTCATGTTCCTGGTGGGAGCGTCGAACTGAGCCTTCTTCAAGCGCCTTTCTTTGCAGCTATCCAGCTATCGACGTTCTCTTCGAGTATTGCAAGCGGAAGCGGGCCGCTTGCCAGAATAACGTCGTGAAACTCCCGGACGTCGAAGTCCTCGCCCAGTGCATTCTCGGCACGGTCGCGCAGCTCAAGAATCTTCAGCATACCAATCTTGTAGGCTGTCGCCTGGCCAGGCATGACGACGTATCTTTCGGTCGAGCGACGAATGTCGCCCAGCGGATTTGGCGTATTCTGCTGCAGCCACGCCATCGCATCCTCGCGCGACCACTTTTTCGAGTGAATGCCGGTGTCGACAACCAGGCGTCCAGCGCGCCAGAGTTCCATAGCGAGCCGGCCAAAGTCACGATAGGGGTCATCGTAAAACCCCATCTCTTTTGGAATGAACTCGGAATAGAGACCCCAACCTTCGGAATAGGCGGTAAATCGGCCGAACTTCCTGAAGTTCGGTATGTCCGCCAGCTCCTGCGAAATTGCGATCTGCATGTGATGGCCTGGAATTCCCTCGTGGTACGCAAGGGCCTCCATCTGGTAGGTCGGCATGTTCGCCATGTCGGCCAGGTTCGCGTAGTATATGCCCGGGCGCGACCCATCGGCTGCCGGACGCTGATAAAACGCCTTGCCCGCAGATTTCTCCCGAAACGGCTCGACCCGCTTGACGACAATATCCGCTTTTGGAGTGGTCAGGAACAGCTCGTCAAGACGACCACGCATCGTGTCTATCAGCGCGGTGGCTTCGGAAAGGTACTTTTCGCGACCTTCGTCTGTATCAGGATAAGTAAACTTGCCATCGGGGTCTTCGCGCATGTACGCAAAGAAGTCTTGGAGGGAGCCATCGAAACCGACATTTTCCTTGATTGCATTCATTTCATTATGGATGCGCGCTGTCTCCCTGAGGCCTAGTTCGTGTATTTCGTCAGCCGTCAGGTCGGTCGTTGTCATGAGTCGGAGACGCGTCTCGTAGTATTCGGCCCCATTCGGCAGCTTCCATGCGCCGTCCTCAATTGATGCGTCTTCAACTTGCGTCTCAAACATCGCGATAAGTCTCTCGTAGGCAGGTTTGACGTACGAGAGCAGCGCCGCCTCGGCCCGAGATTTGAGATCATCCTTTTCCGCTTCCGGGATGCTCAAGGCGTCAATTTTCTTTGTGAAATCGGAGAGTAGCGTAGAAGGTGGTCCGTCGTCGAACGGCGCTCCGGTGATGATGTTTCTCGATGTTGCAATCATCTGGGGATAGGCCCATTTGGGCGGGACAATGCCGGCGGAAAATTGGGCTTCGGCCCGCTCCTGGTGCTGCCGCAAGTAAAGGTCGACGCCTTCGAGGCGCCGGACATATGCGGATGCATCCTCCAGCGTCTCCACGGCATGCTGATTTATCAGAAATGCCGGAACGGATGAATGGGGACCGCGGAACTGGCTGAAGACATAATTGTGATTTCGAAACGGGAAGTTCTCGCGCGACCGTTCAGCATCATACGCATAAAGACGATAGGAAAGCGCCGCCTCGTTGCTTAGGTCTTCGACATCGAAGCTATCGAGCATTTCCCTGTAACTCGCCATTGCGAGTTCATAACTTTCAACTGCGAATGCATCGGTTTCGTCATCCCACTTGTCGTAATTGGTTTTGCGACCGAGATAGGTCTGATACATAGGCGAGCGCGCGACCTCGGCTTCGAATTGCTTTTCAAACCATTCGTAGAGTCTGGCGGATTCCGACGCCTCCGACGCGGCGCTAGCGGCCTCTGGTTTGTCAGATCCTTTTGTCGGCGCCTCGGACTGGCCTGCGCCACATGCGCCGAGCAAAATCGCGAGTGCCACGGCGGCGGCTCTGGGGAGGAAATTCCGAACATTAAACATTAGTTCCGCCTGTCGTTGAACGCGTTGAGCTTAAGGTGGGACGATAGGGACGACGACGCACCGGCGCAAGCGAGCTGTGACCTGACCTAACGTCGACAAGAACAGGCGAAGATCGTAGGCGCCATTAGTTGAATTCAAAGCTGAATGGCGTTGAAAGGCGGCGATATTCATCGACAACCAGACGGCGGCGGAGCGGCGGATGTGCCCGCGCGGCGCAGTCCGGTCGTTCGCAAAGCCTGCAGGTGATGCCAATTGGCGTCGGTTCGGCGGCGTTGAGGTCGATACCGTCCGCGTAGATGAGGTCGGTTGCGTCTTCGATCCGGCAGCCAAGCGCGACAACGCGCTCCGCAGGCTGTTTTGCGTAACCGCCAGCCTCAGCCCGGACGGTTCTAGCGATTGAGAAATAAGTTGAGCCTTCAGGCAATTGAATGATTTGTGTTAGCAACCTGCGTGGGTTGCGAAACGCATCGTGTACGTTCCAGATTGGACACGAACCGCCATATCGCGCAAATGGGAAAACATCTCCCGAGTACCTCTTGGAGACATTTCCAGCAGGATCAATGCGTATAAAGAAAAACGGAACGCCTTCCTGTCCCGGACGCCTCAAGGTCGCAAGGCGATGGGCGGTCTGTTCGAAACTGACGCCCAGTCGACGCGCAATGGCCTCGATATCGTAGCGAAGCTCCTTCGCGGCAGCGTGAAATCGTCCGTACGGCATCAGGGTCGCAGCCGCCGCGTAGTTGGCAAGGGCCGCCCTTGCGAGGCGTCGTCCGGCGTCGCCTGAGAAGCGGCCGTCATTCGCCGCCCTGTCGAGGGTTGCGCTCATCTCAATGAGGCAAAGCTGCAAGGCAAGATGAAAATTCCGGCTTGCGAGATCGAGTCGTTCCGACAGCAGCAATTCGCCCGAATGCCGGTTCAGCCGGCGATATGCGCCGACCATGACGTCATCCGGCAATACACGGACAGTAATGCCGTGCCTGTGGTTAAACCGTCGAGCGAGCGCGTCGAACGGACTTAGCCCCTCGTGACCGATCTCGTCGGCGACAGCTTCGCCCGCTGCGTCGAGATCAGGAAAGTAATTCCGATTGGCTTGAATAAAGGCTCGCGCCTCTTCGACCGGATCGACCGTTTCAAGCCGCCCAGCGACGCGAGCGTCGATCAATTCGTTTTGGGCCTGCCTCCAGGCGCGGAATAGGCCTGCCACTGCCTCGGCAAGAACGGGATTTCCGGCCGCGAGTTCGTGCGCGTCTTCACGCGTTACGCCGGCTTTTTGAAAGATCGGATCGGCAAAGGCGTCTGCAAGGCTCGAAAAGAGGTCGTTGTCTTCGCCTGACGCCATGTCGGCAATGTCAAGGTCATAGGTGTTTGCGAGCCTCACAAGGACTTCTGCAGAAACTGGACGCTGATTGCGCTCCAGAAGATTCACGTATGAAGGTGAAAGGTCGAGGCCCGCCGCCATCTCCGCTTGGGTCAATCCGAGTTCACGCCGACGACGTCGGATCTGCGGCCCCAGGAACAGTTTGCGTCGTGTTCGCCCCGGGGCCTTAGCCATCATCCGACATCCAAGAACATGACAATAGTTACAGAATGACAATAAGGGATGTGAATTTTATTACAAGCCGACATGAAAACCGTGGCGGATCTGGCATTCGCAGTGTCTTAAAGCGGCGTGGCCAAGATGGCGTCGGGCCCAGGGTCTGCGCAGGCCCTGCATCTCAAGGAGAATACATCAATGACGACGTTTGAAGAGCTTGTGCCGGGCGCGAGCGCCGACCGATTCGAGGGTATTGAACGAAACTACACCGCTGATGAGGCGGCCCGTCTTCGCGGCTCGATCAAGATCGACTACACCCTCGCCGATCGCGGTGCGGTGAAGCTTTGGGACCTTCTCAAGAAGGAACCATTCATCAACGCGCTTGGTGCGCTATCCGGCAATCAGGCCATTCAGATGGCCAAGGCCGGCCTGAAGGCGATTTACCTTTCCGGATGGCAGGTCGCCGGCGATTCGAATGTCGCCGGTCAAGTCTACCCGGACCAGTCACTCTACCCAGCGAATTCCGGGCCGGAACTTGCGAAGCGGATAAACAACGCTCTCCGTCGCGCCGATCAGGTAGAGTTTTCCGAAGGACAGGTTCGGCGAGACTATTTTCTTCCGATTGTCGCGGATGCAGAGGCAGGTTTTGGCGGCCCACTGAACTGCTTTGAAATCATGAAGGCCTATATCGAAGCGGGTGCGGCGGGTGTCCACTTCGAAGATCAGCTTGCGTCGGAAAAGAAATGCGGGCACCTCGGCGGCAAAGTCCTCATCCCAACGAAGGCGCATGAGCGAAACCTAAACGCGGCGCGGCTCGCCGCAGACGTCTGTGGCACCCCGACGATTCTCGTGGCCCGGACCGATGCCGAGTCAGCAAAGCTGATTACTTCCGACATCGACGAGAGAGATCACGAGTTCATCGATTTCGATCAGGGGCGTACGCCGGAAGGCTTCTACCGCTTGAAGGACGGCATGGGCGTCGATCACTGTATCGCCCGTGGCCTAGAATACGCAAAGGTCGCAGACCTTATCTGGTGGGAAACCTCAAGGCCGAACCTCGACGACGCTCGACGCTTTGCGGAAACCGTGCGCAAGCATTTCCCGAACAAGATGTTGGCGTACAATTGCTCGCCATCGTTCAATTGGGAGGCGAATCTCGATAAGGAGACGATCGCGAAGTACCAGCGTGAACTGGGTGCAATGGGATACAAATACCAGTTCGTGACGCTCGCCGGATTCCATGCCCTCAACTATTCGATGTTTGACCTAGCGGACGGCTATCGGGAGCGCGGGATGGCAGCGTATTCGGAGCTTCAGCAAGCGGAGTTTGCGGCGGAGTCGCGCGGGTACGAAGCGACTCGCCATCAGCGTGAAGTCGGGACGGGCTATTTCGATCTTGTCGCGAATACATTATCTGGCGGACAGTCCTCAACGACAGCAATGGGCGAATCAACCGAGGCTGATCAATTCAAGCACTAGGCTGCCGCACTTTTGAGAAAATCTGTTAATGGGCGGCGTCGAAGCAATCAACGCCGCCCTTTTCTGTTTGCGTCGACAGGCGTTGCGATGGGGGGTAGGCGGGTTTAGTTTTAATAGGAACGCTGCGGTTGAGGGAAGCATGTTGATCGGGGCATTCGCATTGGGGACCTAGGCCGCAGCGGGTTGCGACTCCAGCGCGAAAGACCGCGACATACGTGCGGCCCGCGAATCATTCAATCTGGCGATAGCGGGTCGCGATCTGGACGGCATCGCCGCTGTCTTGAGTGACGATGTGATTCTGGTTTCCGGGACGGATAGTGATCGGGTAGTTGGACGTGGCGCACAGCTTGAAATCTGGCGGGAAGATTTTGAGTCCGCAAATCGTCTCATTTATCGGCGGACACCACTATGCATTGTCGCTTCGACCTTGCGGCCAATAGCGATGGAGCAAGGTACATAGCGCGGAACAGAAAATGGCGATGGCGCGAACTTCGTTGGAGGATCTTATGCAGCCAAGTGGCGATTGATCGACGACGTCTGGCGACTTGAGGCGGAAGTGTTCCAGACTGAGGAATGTGGCGGGTCGCGTTGCGATTGATGTCAGAAGACAAAGACATCACGAAGCGGAAGTTTCCGTTCCTCGCCATTATAGCCAGCGTGCGTTCAGTATGTGCCTTCGTTGATGAAAAGGTTCGGCGCGGCTAATTTACGTTCGTTCCCGAAGCGCCGGTGTAGCATGAAATCATGGGGTCGGCGACGGCACGCCATTGGTCTCTTTGCATGGCGGACGGCGGGAGATTCTGCTGGCTACAACTTCTTGCGCAGATTGGTGGCGAGCGACGATAAATGAAGTTTGGTTAATCGGGCGCCCAGGAATCAGGGCGCTCAATCGATCCGTCCGTTTGAAACGCAATCGCTTTGTTGCCGAGATTGACGACCTTCGAGCCGGGCTTGATCTATCGAAGGTCAGTGTTAACGATCAAATTTCGGGCGCATCGCTGGCGGTCGGCTAGGTTCTTGAAACCGCCGGCGACGGACCTCGCCAATCAATGAGCCCATTGCAGATTGACTTTAATTCGTCTGCATGCGGAATTAATATCGTGTCCTGAGTGAAAGCAGGATTCAATAAAGATCCATGATCACAAAAAAGGGGAGATCAGATGAAATCTGGAGTTCTGTTTATTGCTTTGGGCGCTTTTACGTCCACTGCTTCTATCGCCGCGCAGGAGCGGACCGAGCATCAGAAAAAAGCCTACGACATCTATGAGAAGGTAATTTCAATCCGTACGGCCCGTGGGCATCAGCAAGTGCCCACGATGGTGAACTACCTGGTTAGTGAACTTCGCGATGCCGGGTTTGGCGACGATGCCATTGAGGTCACAGACTACGATAGTGACGGTGAGCCAACGCAGGGGTTGATCGTGCGGTATGCTGCGGAAGGTGAATCCGTCGCGAAGCCGATCGTGCTGCTCGCCCACATGGATGTCGTTGACGCATTGCCGGAGGATTGGGAATTGAATCCGTTCGAGCTGACGGGAAAAGACGGTTACTTTTTCGGTCGCGGGACGACAGACAATAAGTATGGCGTAACAAATCTCACTGCGACGTTTATCCGACTGAAACAGGAAGGGTTTGCGCCACGCCGTGATGTTTACCTGGTTTTTTCAGGCGACGAAGAAACCGGGATGATTTCGACAAGGGCGCAGGCTGACTATGTCGCGCAGAAAATTGATCCGGACCTCGTCCTCAACAGCGATGCCGGCGGCGGCCTGCTCGCACCGGATGGGACGCCTCTATACTATGCCGTGCAGGGAGCTGAGAAAACATTTGCGACTTTTGAGCTGACCGTTACAAATGAAGGCGGCCACTCGTCCCGTCCGCGTGCTGACAACGCCATATATGACCTGGCTGACGCATTGAAGAAAATTGAAGTTTTTGAGTTCCCAGTGCGGCATTCCGAATTGACCCGGACCTATTTTGAAGCAGCCGGAAAGGTAACGCCAGGTGAACTCGGCGCCGCTATGCGAGCCTTCGCTGTCGATCCCACGGACAAAATGGCGATAAAGGCCTTGAGGAGTAACCCTGCTGCAGTCGGCACGACGGGCACGACCTGCGTTGCTACTATGCTGCGCGCTGGCCATGCGGAGAACGCGCTGCCGCAATCGGCTACGGCGACAGTCAACTGTCGGATCTTTCCTGGCGTCGGCGCGGCCGCAACCGAAGCAATGTTGAGGAAAGTAGTCGATAACGAGCAAATTGAGTTCACGCTGATGACGAACGTGACTGAAAGCCCGGAGTCAAAGCTGCGGCCGGATGTTTTGTCCGCAATTGAGGCCTCGCTGGCTGCAGCCGGCATTGATGCGCCCGTCGTTCCGTACATGGAATCCGGTGGCACCGACGGGATGCACTACCGTACCAAGGGCTATGACACCGTCGCCATTTCGGGCGCCTGGAGCAAGTCAAGCGATATGTACGCACACGGACTGAATGAACGACTCGCCGTGAATAGCTTTTATGACGGCCTTGACCACTGGTACGTCATCCTGAAGCAACTCGCGGGCCCTCCAGTTTCACAATAGATCTAGACCATTGGCGCGAGTGCCGACGCAGCAGTCGCCAACGCTGCGTCGGCTTCGGTTCCACTTGGCATTTCGTCCGAAACGCCATAGCCAAAATCGTCATTTGCGCCGACCATCTGTACGGCGACGCCATCGGCTCTTGAGACGACGAAGACATCCCGGAACATAAACCCATATCGCGCACTCGGCTGCGCGGCGAGCCAATTGATCTGGCCACGCACAGGCGCGAGACGCTCGTCGGCCCAAAGCTGTCTGGCCCCATAGCCGGTGCAATTGACAATCACGCTTTCCGAAAGGTCAAGAACCGCTGATCGGTCGGGGAACTCCCTGCGCACCATTCGTCCACCTCGCAACAGGAAATCCCGAGTCAGCCGGTCGGCATATCCCGCTACATTGAACACCATCGAAAGACCTCCGCGAACGCGTCTGCCGCCAAACAGGTTGGAGGCTTCGGGCCGATCGGACCACTTCGGCGTCAGCCCGCTGAGACGGCGACCAAGTTCGAGAAAGTCCCGACTCGCTGATGTCGAAGGAGCGCCATTGTCGGACACATAGAACTGGTCTTGGAATTCAACGGACGCATCAATCGACCCTGTATATTGTTGGTGTACGCCATAGGAGGCGCGTGCCCATTTTTCCCATCGGTCCTCGAACGCCGGACTAACCGCGTCGCCGACTCCAATCCTGCTGCTCGGCGACCAAACCCCCGTCGCTCTTGCGGATCTCGTCTCGGCTGGAAAATCCTTGGCGTAGACCGTCACGTCAACGCCGGCTTCAATAAGCCGTATCGCTGTCGTCAGGCCGATGACGCCAGCGCCAACCACGGCGATCTCACGCTCTCCCTTTTCAAGCGCGAGCAAAGCCGCCTCGGCGGCGCATCCCCATGACAGGGACCACCCGGATCCACCGTGTCCGTAGTTGTGGACGACCAGTTTGCCGCTGATCGCTTCCGCTTCGAGGCGCGGCCCAGACGGACGGAATGGGCGGGTGCAAACGGTAACCTTTACAAGCCGATCATTCGAGATTCTGAGCGCTTTCGGCGCGAAGCTGTCACCGTGAATGCCGTCAAATGACTGACGAACCGATGCGCAGCCGCTGAAGGCCACGAGCGCCCCGGACGTTAATAGGGTTCTACGATCCAGCATTTGTTCTCCATCGATCTGCCCAATCCACGTTCCTCCGGCGGCAACGCGCTCTAAGTTCAATATGCCACATATCGACGACACGTAGCGACTGGGCCGCGCAAGTGTCGTCTACCGCGTTCGCGAGGGTGCAGTTCGCGCTTGCGGGCGACGGAAACGATCGGCTCGACCGTTTCAGGTTTGGCTATGGGGGTCTTTGGCAGTCGGGCATTGCCGGCGCCGAGCTCGGAGTGATGACGATGAAGAACCTGGTAATCGGCGCCCTTACCGGCGCAGTTGCATTTGCCGCGCTTGGCGCGACGGCGCAGGCGCACCCGTACCATGCAAGCGGCTATGCCGGCGTGGGGTGGCGCTTTGATGCGTCGCGCTGTCCAGATCTAGTTGAGGATGCGCGTGACCGGCGCGAGGATCGTCGCGATCGGCGGTATGACAATGGCCGCCGCGATCGATTCGAAGACCGTGCAGATCGCCGTGAAAATCGGCGTGACGAGAGGGTCACCGTTTGCCCGGCAAGAGCTTGGGTGTGGGATGGACCGCGCAAGGGTGCACGCAATGCCGCACGCCCCTCGCGGGCGACAATCTTCTATGATGCTCGCTCTCGCCAGTATTATCGGTACGGACCAAACCGGACTAGGGTCACGATTGTCTTGAGATAGTCGGATCTCACGGCGCAAAAAATAGATGGGCCGGGCGGTACGCCTCCCGGCCTGCCCTTGTTCAATGGCGCAACCCTGTTAATTCGAGTCAATTCCTGGACCGCGCCGCCCACCCTGGCGGCGTCGGCGTTCAAACTCCTCGCGACGGTCTTCAAATGACCCTCGATCCTTGCCACTCCTTTCGCTAGGCTCATATGATTGAAGGACCAGCGGCTCGAACGAGGCCGCGAACTCTTTTGCGTTGACCACCGCTGCATCTGGCAGGTCGTTCATCAACCCCTCAACCATCGTGGACGGCAATGGGCCCTGGCCGTAAAGATCCGCTTCCGGATTTTTTCCATAAACAAGGGACCAGCTTAGCGCGAGTTCTTGGTCGTGGGCGCCGCCAATTGGCGACGCGTGCAAAATGGCAAGCCGGCGCTGCGCTCGAGCATTTCCTGCAAAGGCGGCGCGGTTAAGCCAGAACATGCCTTCCTGACGGAATAGCGCAGTTTCCGTTTCGTTCCGCCCCGTGATCGTCAACAGGCAATCGCCGAGCTCATGTTGCGCCGCTTCGAAACCTTCGCCCATGCCAGCGGCCACACGGTATGCGGGCGCCGCGGCCTCGCATCCCTTTGTCCGCAGTGCGGCTCGCGCCTCGCCAAGAACCCGGCCGCCTGCCGCCATTCGAGCGTTTGCAGGCGCATCTTCGTCTGCCTTGTCGCCGTTTACGCTTCGATTTTCATGGTCGGCGTCGCTTCCGAGAACCGGACCTTCGAGTTCAATTGGCGCGCTTTCCTCCTCGCTTTGCTCCTGCGCGCAGGTCGATGAGATAGCGCCGCTGGAAATAATCAGTGCAAAGAATAAGTGACGATCGATTTTTCTCTTGAAAAGTGGCAATTTTGCTCTCCGGGGTTTGGTTTTGTCGGCAGGCAGTCCTGCGAAAGACGCTTGCTGGGTTGGAACGAGGAATTCGGCCTGTTCCGTCGCGGATCCCGCCAATTTATTGGCCCATTTCGTCGCGAATCGCGATTGCAGTATCCGGAAAGTCGGCAAAGACCCCGTCCACGCCGGCGCGAAATGCTGTGGTCAGCTCGATTGCAACAGGCTCGCCATCCGCACGAAAGCACGCCGGGTCGGTCGAGGATTGCAACTCGACCGTCTCATCGTTTCGAAAGGTCCAGGCATGAACGAATAGCCCTCGCTGATGCGCCGCGGCGACCAGGCCGGTTGGACATCCCGAATCGTCGTAGACTAGAGACTTTTCAACGCCGATGCCGTCAGCGAATTGCGAAATGCCATCAAGCGCCGTTGCCGTGACCGCGTTTGGGTCATCCGTCAGGAAAACCAACGCCGAAGTTGACTGGTCGTGCAGTCGCTTGAGGATGGAAGGTTCGAAAGACTGCACAAAGACGAGCCCCGCATCATAACCCTCAAGTGAAATCAGAAGAGGATTCTCAAAATCGAGGCCGATTGAGGCAAAGAATTCCGGATGCTTGGTCTCCGGATAAATTGCGATCGGCCGCCCTTCTTCCTGCGCCCACACGGTGGCCAATACCAGAACTTCCGCAAGAGTAGGAATTGCAAACTGTCCGTCCTGGTCGGTGGGGCGTCCCTTTCGCGGCTGCCGCGCTCGAAGCGTCTTTACTTCGTCCAGCGTGAAATCTTCGATCCACCAGTCGACGCGACCTTCACCGCCAGAGTTCGGATCGGCGCGTTTGCGATCGGCGAATTCTTCGCGATCGGCCACGTCGGTTGTCGTGGAAAGGTACCGGTCATGCCGTGCCACAAGAACGCCGTCCTTGGTGAGTACGAGATCTGGCTCAATGGCGTCCGCGCCTTGATCGAGCGCAAGTTCGTAAGCCTCGATCGTGTGCTCCGGCAGATAGCCGCTTGCGCCGCGGTGGGCGATGATCATCGGCGGTTCGCCATCAATCGTAGGCCAGTCAAAGGCATTGATCTCTTCGGTAGAAGTTAGGCCTGGCGATTTCTGCGCTTCGCTGGAAACATCTCCGCAACCAACGAGCAAAACCGTGAGCGTGACAGCAGCGCCAAACCCCAAGAATGATTGTCTTTCCATAAGTCCCTTCGTCGCCGAACAGGCGTTGGTTGCAGAATGCCCGGCAGGGAGGCAATTGAAAAGCTATCGAAGCATCCCCCGGCGAGCTAGGATTTCATGATGCCAAGTAAGCCGGAACAGACCGAAGATGCGTCCGAGATGTTCAATCAAAGCAGAATTACGCGAGTGGTTATTGCCGGCCTGCGCGCATATCAGGCGTCGTTTTCACATGTGTTTGCATTTCTAGGCGTGCGGTGTCGCCATTTGCCGACATGTTCCGAGTATGCGGTGACGTCGGTCGCGCGGCATGGTGCATGGACAGGCTTCTGGTTGGCCGCGTCTCGTATCAGCCGATGTCATCCATTTGGCTCTCATGGTTGGGATCCGCCGCCCGAAGTCGTACCGCGCGCGGGCTGGCGGTTTTGGCGGATCGGCGACTGGGCATGGACGAAAAGGTCAGCGGGTCACTCCACGCGCTGGAAGGTCAGTGAAAAGCCGCTTTGTGCTTCTTCGCCCGCAAGCACGACATCGGCCTGCAACGTTTCTTCCGACAACATGAAGTAGCGGATCGACCGTACATCGGCTTCTGTCTCGAGGGCAGTAAAGAGTGCATCGCCTGGTGAAACTTTCGTGAGCTTAAGGACGACTGGTGAGTCAGTTTCCCATGTCGTATAATCGGGTCGAAAATGCTTGAATCGCATTTCCAAACCATCCGACCTTTCCGACAGAATTATGTATTCAAGCACGGTCGTCCGGCCATTTTTCACGCCACGCGCCATGCCTGTCATTACGTCGCCTTCGGGGCCGCTCCAGATTTCCTCGAAGACTAGCCCCTCCGAATCGCCCCGCCACGCCCCCTCGAGAAAGGCGACGTCAGCTAGTCCAGCAGCTGCGACGGTCGCTGTCTGGACGCCGAATGCCACCAGGATTGCTGAGACGGTCCAAGCGATCTGCATGAGCAATCCCGAACTGTTTTTGTCTGGCCGTAGGTATGCCGACCGAAAGCCCCGATGTTGGCGAGCATGATGCCCAGGATTGCTTTTGTCACCTGCCTCGAAAAGCCAGCGTTTCAACCTAGCGATCGCCTTGCGGCGGAAGCCTTGGCAAAGCGCGGCGTCGAGGTTTCGCCGGTTCCCTGGAACGCAAATGGTTCGGATTTTGAAGGCTGGGACGCAATCGTCGTCCGTTCAACCTGGGATTATGTGGGTAGGGAAGCGTCCTTCCTGGCCTGGCTCCTGTCGCTCGACAAACGCCCAAACGTCTACAATCCTTCCAGGTTGATGCGCTGGAACCTGTCCAAACGGTACCTTGCAAGGTTGGGCTGGCAGGGCGTTCCAATCGTGCCAACGCGGTTTGTCGCGCCAAGCCCAACCGATATTCTTGTCGGGATGGAGCAGCTTGGGTTGGTCGAGGCCGTCGTAAAGCCGGTTTTCGGCGCAAGCGGGATTGGCCTTTCAATTGTTCGCGCTGATGACCCGGAAGGCCTTCTCGTGGCCGCGGCGAAGCTAAGGTCGGCTGGAATGGTCCAGCCGGTGCTCAGCGAAATCGGCGACGTCGGCGAGACATCCTTCGTGTTTTTCGACGGCATCTTCAGTCACGCGATCAACAAGCGGCCTGCACCCGGCGCAATCCTCTGCCAGGAGGAGCATGGCGGCGTGTCCGTTCGCTTGGATCCGGCCCCAGCCGCGATCGAAGCTGCCAGGAACGTGCTGGATAAATTGCCAATCGCGCCTCTCTACGCCCGCATTGACGCAATCGTCGATAATGACCGGTTCATGATCATGGAGGCCGAACTTATTGAGCCGGAGCTATTTATCGGACTTGCGCCAACGGCGGCTGATGTTTTTGCTGATGCTATAATGGCAAGGCTACGTTAACGATTTGGCTTAAACCGGCCTTTAATTCTGTCAGTTGAAAGTCGGCTTATTGGGCGTGCGACCCGCGCGCTCTTCGTTCGAGGCGCGTCATGCTACCGACGATCGTGCAGGTGAACATCGCGGCGCAACGTGTTGCGGATGCAACCACCCGTGGCGCGCCGGACCTTTCCAGCTACCAGAAAGAAATCGATTACTTCCGACGAAATATTGGCCGGATTCAATCGGATATTGAGCTTGTAAACGACAAACGGATCTTCGACTTCGCGATGGCCGCGTTCGATTTGCCGAACGACTCCAATGCCCGTGGTTACGTTCGAAACCTGTTATTGCAGAACCCTGATGATCCGGCAGCGCCGATCAATCAGCTTGAAAACAAGCGCTACGGCGAGTTTGCCCGGCTGTTCCGCTTTCCAGGTTCGGGACAGGATGCGGTCAGGACCCCGTCGGTCGTTGAAGCGATTATCCAGCGATTTCGAGACATGAAGACGGCCGAGGCGCGTCTTGAAACTGTTGTTGACCCGACATCCTCCCGGAATGTCAGTACCGCGCAACGCCTCCGCGAAATCCAGTACTTTGTCGAAAACATCGGCAAAGTGAAATCAGCCGACGACCTCGTTAGCGACTATCGTCTGTACCAGTTCCTGGTGACGGCATTCGACCTTCAAGGTCAGGAGAATGCGCAAGGGCTGATAAAGAAGCTCATCAGTCAGGATTTCAACGACGAAGCCTCGCTGTACAACCGCCTCCGCAACGCTCAGTTCCGCGAGTTCGCGAACTTCTTCCAGTTCCCGGGCGCTGGTGAACGAAATGTACAGGACAAACGACAAGTCATGGCCGTCGTGGACAGATATGTCGAAGTCGCTACGGAAATTCAGGAGGGCGAGGCTAATCCAGGCGTTCGCCTTGCGCTCTATTTCGATCGAAATGCCGGCGACGTGCAGAGTTACTTCGGTCTGTTGTCCGACCGACCCTTACGCGAGTTCATCTTCACGACGTTCTCTCTTCCCAGTGAGCTGAACGGTTTGCCGGTCAATCGGCTTGCAGCCCGGATTGAACAGCTCGTTGACCTCAACGACCTCTATTCCCAGGAGGGCCGCCAGAAGCTGATCAGACGCTATGCAGCCGTATACGACGCCCAGAATGCATCGGCTGGCGTCGGCGGCGCTTCCATTGTCAGCCTGTTTCGGCCGATTGGGCTCGCCGGGGCCTCCGCCTCCAGCCTGTTCGCCGCTGCGGTGTCGCGCTAGCCATCCGATCCTTGCCCCGCTTGACAGGGCCGCCTAAACCCGATGCTTGAACCTTTCATAGCATTAGGGCCTTTCCATGGTCGCCATCACCTTGCCCGACGGCGCCGTTCGAAAATTCGACGGCTCAGTTACTGGAGCGGACGTCGCTGCCGACATTTCCAAATCGCTCGCCAAGAAGGCGATTGCGGTCAGGATTGACGGAGAGCTTTCGGACGTTTTTCAGCCGATCAGCACGGACGCGCGCCTCGAAATTGTCACGCGCGACGATCCGGAGGCGCTCGAGCTCATCCGTCATGACGCTGCTCACCTGCTCGCCCAAGCGGTGCAGGAGCTATATCCAGGCACCCAGGTGACAATCGGTCCCGTGATTGACGACGGGTTCTTCTACGACTTTGCGCGCGACGATCCCTTTTCGACGGATGACCTCGAGAAGATTGAAAAGCGGATGGCTGAGATCGTCGACGAGGATCGGCCCACGAGAAGAGAAGTGTGGGATCGCGACCAGGCCATTCGTCATTTTGAAGAACTTGGCGAATCCTACAAGGCGGAAATTATATCTGATCTTCCGCAGGAAGAAGAGATAAAGGTCTATTTTCATGGCGACTGGCACGATTTGTGCCGGGGGCCGCATCTGCCGTCTACGAAGCATATCGGCAAGGCGTTCAAGCTCATGAAGGTCGCCGGCGCATATTGGCGCGGCGACCACCGCAATGCCGTTCTTCAGCGTATTTATGGAACGGCCTGGAAAGACGAAAAGGGGCTCGCGGAGTATCTGACTCGGCTGGAAGAGGCGGAGAAGCGGGACCATCGAAAGCTGGGCCGCGAGATGGACCTTTTTCATCTGCAGCCGGAAGCGCAAGGGTCGGTCTTTTGGCATGCCAACGGGTTTCTACTGTGGCGACAGCTGGAGGCGTATATCCGGCGAAAGCTCGATGCCGCGGGGTACATTGAGGTCAAGACGCCACAGCTCCTTGAGTCGAAGTTTTGGGAGCAATCGGGGCATTGGGCAAAATTTCGCGATGGCATGTTTATCGTTCCCGATGAGATTCCATCAATCGACGACGATGCGCCATTGCTTTCCGGCGACGCCGATCTCCTGGCGCTAAAGCCCATGAATTGTCCGGCGCACGTACAGATATTCAAGCAGGGCGTTCGTTCATATCGGGACCTGCCGATCCGCATGGCCGAGTTCGGTTGTTGCCACCGGAACGAAGCGCATGGCGCCTTGCACGGCTTGCTCCGTGTTCGTCAGATGACGCAGGACGATGCGCATATTTTCTGTCGCGAAGACCAAATCATTCAGGAAACAAAAAGCTTCCTGCAGCTATTTGGCGAAGTCTATCGCGAAATGGGCATGACCGACATCGCCTATAAGCTCGCGACGCGCCCCGAAGTGCGGGCCGGCGACGATGCGATCTGGGACAAGGCTGAGAAAACGCTTGCAGACGCGCTGACTGCGGCTGGACTGGAATTTGAAATCGCCGAAGGCGAGGGAGCGTTCTATGGTCCAAAGCTGGAGTTCCACCTGACGGATGCGATTGGACGTACCTGGCAGGCGGGGACGTATCAATTAGACTACATCCTGCCGGAACGTCTTGATGCATCCTACATGGATGCCGATGGCGAAAAGAAGCGCCCAGTCATGCTGCATCGTGCTGTATTCGGCACTTTTGAGCGCTTTATTGGCCTGCTCATCGAGCAATATGCTGGCCGGTTTCCGCTCTGGTTGGCGCCGAGGCAAATTGTCGTCGCGACGATTACATCGGAAGCGGATGATTACGCGGCCAGGGTCGTCGGTGACTTGCGGGCTGCCGGACTTCGCGCCGAACTTGATCTTCGAAATGAGAAGATAAACTACAAGGTGCGCGAACACTCAGCGGCCAAGGTGCCTGTGATTGCTGTCGTTGGCGCGCGGGAGGCGGAGTCGGAAAGTTTGTCGATCCGGAGGCTCGGTTCGACTGACTCGTCAATCGTGTCGCTCAGCGACGCCATTGCGAACCTGAGCGAGGAAGCGACGCCGCCGGATTTGCGCAGTTAAATTCGTATACGGTTGCGCGTGACGCGGCGAACGCGTCCAGCTTTCAACCTTAGGTGGCGTCCTCAGATGGCCGACGACGAGCTCGAAAAGAAAACGGAACGGTCGGAAGGAGCCCGGGGCGATGAACTTTCCTGCCAGGTTCAAGTGTCCGCAGTCGTTGTAACCTACTTCACTGGCCCGTTGCTTGCGCGCGCGATTGACGCTCTTCGCGAACAAGCAGTCGTTACCGAGATCATTATTGTCGACAATGGCAATTGGGAAGGCGAGGTTGACCGCGCGGTCGGCCAGAACCGTGTTGAACCGCTCATCAAGATCATCACGGGGCACGGTAATGTCGGCTTTGCGACTGCCTGCAACCTAGGCGCGCGCAGCGCAACCGGCGACTTTCTTTTGTTCCTGAACCCCGATGCTATCCTGCCCGTCGGCGCTGTTGAGAAGCTTATTGCGGATGTCGGCGACATGCATGGGTCATGGGTGGTCGGACCAAAACTTGTCAACGCGGACGGGACCGAGCAGCAGGGATCGAGACGAGAAACGCTTACTCCCTGGCGAGCATTTGTCGAGGCAACAAGGCTCTACAAGGTTGCGCCTAATCATCCCTATTTTCAGCGGTTCAATCTTCACAATGATCCGTGTCCGGGACACCTTTGCGAAACGCCGACAATTTCCGGAGCCTGCTTTCTATTGCCACGAGGAGACTACCAAGCGATTGGGGGCATGGACGAACGGTACTTCTTGCACGTCGAGGACATCGATTTTTTTCTCCGATTTTCGAAGGCCGGGGGCAAGGTCTTCTATGATCCTCTCGTCGCCGTCGTGCACTACAAAGGCTCAAGTCGCGCATCGAAATTCGGCGTTGAACGACGAAAAGTAACTAGCGCAATAAAATACTTTGACGCTCACTTTTCTGATGCATACCCGCGTCCATTTCTTTTGTTGGTCTCCGGATTGTTGTGGGTCGGATTTTTTGCTCGGGAAAGCGCTAGGATCGTCAAAGGTCTGTTTTCGGTTCTGGGATTGTCGAGACGCCGAGGGACGACGGCCGTTAGTCGGGCCAAGTCCATGAATGACCAGCGCAGCGCGCGGTGACGTCAGAAAACATATTCGCTCGCGCTGAATAAGTATAATTTCCGGACACGGTCATTGCCGGTTGGCGCAATGCTCTCGCCAATCTTCTGAATGTTCTTGAATCGGCCGGTAAGCGCGATAGCGCCTTCATTCTCCGTAACATAGAGAATGCGCTTATCCGTCCTTGGATCGAAATGCAGGAATGCTTCATAGTGATGATCAATTCGATTGTTGGAGTCGAACGCCGCAAACCGGCCTGCGCCATTGGCGTAATATGTAAGTCCGCCGAGCACATCGCGATCGTCCGCGACAATTGCGTCAAAGTCGCCGACGCGCGCGGCCTGAATTACGTCGGCGCCATTCTTTTCCCAACCACGCAACTGGGCCAGCGCCCTACCAACTCCGATTGCGTCAGCAGAGGCAGGCGCAATCAAGGCGATCGATAATGCGCCGAATGCCAGGATATGCAGCGGCGCGCTCACTCGCACAAGGTTGAAAGCTGTCCGATTTTTTCCGTGTTTGGCCGAAAGAGCGAAGGCAACGGCTAGCAGAATGCCGGCCGGGTAGGCCGCAGCCGCCCAATTTGCATGGGCGCGAGACAGGAGCGATTGCACTGCAATGATCAGCAGGATCGGCGCAACGAAAGAAGCGAGCGCGCGATGCAGTTCAAGTCGTTCGGCCGCCTTGGTGCAGCTCGGGCGCGAGCCTCGAGTTGACGCGACCAGCGCGAGTCCGATCGCTGGCATCAACAAAGGGCCAACGACGCCGAACTGCGCGGCCGCAAACTCAAGAAATTCGATAGGATGCAAGAGTTGTTGGCCCCAGTTGGCGTTCGCCGCCGTGTGCGAAACCGTCTGAAAGTCGTTTCTTGCATTCCAGAGGATATTTGGGGTTGCCGTAATGATGGCGAAAAAGCCCACGACAGACAACTCGACTCGATTTATCCGCTTGCGAATTGAAGGCGCTGCAAAAAGCGCGAAGCACATACAGAGCGGAAAATAGATCATTGCATACTTCGCCAGAAATCCAGCGCCAATAGCAATGCCGAGAGCGATCGCCGTCGCGCGTTTAATCGCCTCGGCATTTGCCGCGGCCAGGCGAAAAAATAACAGGAGCGATAGGGACCAGAAGCTCAACAGAGGAGCATCGGTCGAAATGACCATGGACGATAGGATCACGCCTGGCGTTAGCAGCCAGGTCACTCCGGCCCAGAAGCCGACTTTGGAGTCAAAAAGCTCTCGACCGAGAATGAACAGAAAAGTCGCAGTTGCAGCATGGAAAAGCGGAGCCGATGCGCGTACGGCGGCTTCCCCGTTGCCGAACAACGCTGTTGTCGCCGCAATTGACCATGCGATCAAAGGCGGCTTGGAGTAGTAGCCAAGGGCAGGCGTTCGGCTCCAGAACCAGTATTGCGCCTCGTCCGGACCAAGATCGTGATTTGCGACGAAGAGGATTGCCAGCCGTGACAGTGTTGTGACGATTGCGAGCAGTGCGAATAGGCGTCCCCAACCGACGTAGGCCAAGGCCGCATTTGTTCCCTGGCCTGGAATTGGATCAATCGATCGCATAGATGGTGATCCGTACACTGCGCCCATTTGAGTAGTTCAGCTCATCAAATTCTGCGATATGGCTAAGTGAAACGCCAATTTCGGATGCCCTCGCTCGAAATTCGTCCGCTCCGCGGCTTTCAACAATCGCAACGCCGCCCTTTCTTTGGGCGGCGGTCTGCGCACCCGCCGACGGCGCTTCGATCACGGTCCCCGAGCCCAGCAGAAAAATCACCGATGGCTCGGTGTAGCCAATGAGGATTGCGCCGGGTGCGCCGCTCTTCAGTTCATGCCGTTCAGCGGCCTCCACGGCCTTGGCGATCCGGGTGGAAAGGTTGAAAGGCGAAAGGCTGGGCAATGCTAGCGCCAAGGCTGCCCAAGCGAGGGCGGCGGACAGCGCGGATGCGCAAACGGCGGGCTTCCATGTCGCGCCGCGATAGTAATCGAGAGCAACGCCGCCACAGCCGGCGACGAGGAGTAAAGCGAGGCCGGCGCTGGTCAGCGGTCTCAAGCTAGACGTTATCGGCGGCGCGTTCGGATTGAAGACCTCCGATATGGCGCCCGCAAACGGCGTGAGGCCTAGCGCGACGGCGAACGTCAGCCCGACCATAAAATATGCAACCGCGCCCCACCGGCGACGCCAGGTGGCCACCGGCGTCGGCTTTTTCTCGAGCGTCGCCGCGGCCGCCGCAATGGCAATCGCAGGATACAGTGGCAACGTGTAGTGGGGCAGTTTCGTCGCCGTCAGCTCAAAGACCGTCCATGCCGGCGCGACCCAGGCGCAAATCAACAGCCAGCGCCATTTCATCCGCTCACTGACGGCGCGGACGGCGCCGTCGGCAATCAAGGGCATTGCAGGCCAGAACAATGGCCAGAGAAGCAAGAGGTGGTATCCCGGCGGACCGGCATGGCGCTCTTGCGCCGAGCCAACTTTCGCAAGCATGTCTCGCCCGACAGCTTCGGTGATGAACCGGCCTTCCGTGGCGATACTGACGGCAACAACCCAAGGCAGGACGGTTGTGAGCATGATGCCGAGGCCAGTCAACGGCTTCAGCGATGGCATGACGTCTACAAACCTAAGGCGCCAAGCGCAAATGGCGATCGCCGGTGCGACGACCATAAGAATTACCGGCCCTTTGATGAGAATGCCGAAGGATACCGATATCCAGAAACAGACAGGGAGCGCAGCGGGAACACGCTTCCCGTCGGCCGTGCGATGCAGGATTTCGACGAATGCGGCGAAGGCGGCCGTCGTGACAGCCAAAAGGGCAGCATCGGTTTTGGCTAGGCTTGCTTCGACCCAAACTATTGGTGCAGAGGCTAGCAGGACGCCTGCAAGAAGTCCGGGGCCGGGGCCGAAAAGGTGCTCGCCAATCCGCGCGGTCATTGTTGCCGCAAAGATGATCGCAAGGACCGATGGCAGCCGGTAAGCCCAGATATCTCTAGCTTCAGCGCTAGAAACGGTTGCGACGGACAATGCCTGCAGCCAATGGATGCCCGCCGGTTTCTTGTTTCTTTCCTCGTCCAGAAACCTGATCGCCACGGGATCGCGGCTTTCGATCATTTGCGCCGTGGCCTGCGCGAATCGCGTTTCATCGCGGTCGATAGGCGGCAGCTGCGTCAGCCCGGCAATAGCGACCAGGCCGGAATAGGCGATCAGGATGATTAATCTGCCGCGCCAATCTACAGCTGCCGCCGCGACCCAGGCGCCGGGCGTAATCTGGCGCAAGCGGCGCTGAGCTTGGTCATCTGACGGTTTCAATTTCGGCGCGTTTCTGCGATCAACCGTCGCCGAAAAGAACGGAATTCCATGTCAACGATCCCGGCCTCAGGTCACCCCGAAAAAGCGGCGTTGTTCGGTCTCAGTCAAGTGCCGGCCGTCGATCCGCGCATAGAGATTTCCGTCGTCACGCCAATGTTCGAGGAAGCGGGCGGGGCTGCAAACCTGATGCGGGAAATCGCGAGTGCTCTTGCGGGACGCCGCTTTGAAATCATCGCCGTTGATGATGCTTCGCGCGATGATACCGCCTCGCGGCTGTTGTGCGCAATGGCTGACATTCCTGAGTTGCGCGTTCTTCAGCATAGTCGCAATGCCGGCCAGAGCCGGGCCGTCCGCACGGGCGTGCTCGCGGCGCGTGGGGCTATCATCGTCACGCTTGATGGCGATGGCCAAAACGACCCGACCGACATTCCACTACTCCTGAAAGAGCTTGAAGGGGCCAAGGCGCCGTTGCTGAAAATGGCGGCCGGCGAGCGCGCCAAGCGGCAGGATTCGTTTGCGAAGAAAGCTGCTTCAAGGCTCGCGAACGCCATCCGGTCATCTCTCCTTGGCGACGGGGCGGCGGACACAGGTTGCGGATTGAAGGCGTTTTCCCGAGAGGCCTATCTGCGGCTGCCCTATTTTGATCATGGGCACAGATACCTACCGGCGCTTATGCGTCGTGAAGGCTTTGAGGTGTCGTATGTAAGGGTTTCGCATCGCCCGCGCGCTCACGGCGGCTCGAAATACACCAATTTCGGGCGCCTCGCGGTCGCGTTTCGCGATATGCTCGGCGTGATGTGGCTGATCGGTCGCGCTCGATCACCAGAGACGGTTTTGGAGCTATCGCAATTGGTTGACCGTGATACCATCTAAAAACGTGGAGCCGAGGGGCTAGGCGCAGTGCTGATCAGGCCAGCAGCCGGAAGATGGAACTTCTTTCCGGTGCATGTAGTTTGATGTAATGCGCCAATAAGTTTAGGCGATCGAATGGAGTACGCGCGCCATGTTGCAGATGTTTCCCCTGCTTGCTGTCAGTCTCGTCATTTATGCGGGCCTGACTTTTGTGACAGGCGCCGCGCCGGACGAAGCCGTCTGGCACCAAGCCTTGCTGATGAACCTTCCCTTGCCGTCAGGGGATACATGGTCGGTCCGTGGAGGCGATTTCTTCCTCGTCGTCAGCATCGGGTTCCTGTTTGTCGAGCTGGTTCGGGCGACACGGACCGATGCTTCATCAATCACCAACCATATTTTTTCGATCATCCTGGCTGTCGTTAACGTTCTCGCGTTCATTTTGATCGACGGCTTCGGAAATTCGACATTCTTCATTTATATGTCGATGACCTTCCTGGATGCGTTAGCCGGAATGGTCGTTACGACCACTACCGCACGCCGCGACTTCAGCGTTGCGGATGGCGCACGACTGGGTTGAGCGGGATTGGATCGCCTTCCCTGCGTCGGGTCAGCGCTGGGAGTTATGCGACGATGTTGATGGCGCCAGGGCGTGGGTACGCCTGACCGAGCCCTGCATATCCAGCGTGTGCATTGGAAGGCGCAGCTTTGGGAGAATAGCGGGAAATCGACGTTGTCTTTGGCTCTTCAGATCTGTCAGGCCGGCGAGCCTGCGACTGACCTTCATTCTTTCGTGAATGAGGCGAGTCGATTGTGACCGCATCGAGCGTGATCAACTCGGGGCTATTCAGGCGGTCGCGGCGCCGAACATGAACGCGCCGGCGCTTGAACGCCTGCGGGTTTCGGCGATCGGTACGTTCGTGAATTTTTTGCGCGCTGGCCATGCCCATATCATGCAAGCTTGGCGCCAAATTCCCCGCACGGTTGCTATCTTGGTTATAACTTATCGTTGGGGGTTTCTTTACGGCTAGCTGCCTAGGGTTGCGAGGATTTACCTCGGAACCAGAAATGAAGATCCACGCCGGCATTGATTCAATTCCTTCAACCGAGGTTGAAAGGCCGTCTGAGCGAGCGCAGACTCAGGCCCGACGTGACAAGGTTGTTCGGTCGACGATCGACCAATCCCCGCAAACACTGTTCGAGTATGATCCTGCGACCGCGATGTTCAGCTTGTCCGACGCGTCCTTTGCGGTTCGGCTGTTCGGCCCGAGCGAGACTGCGAACGGAACGGGCTACTCACTCTCAACGATCAACGGGCACATCATTGGCGAGGCGCCAAGCGCACGGGCTGCGGCGATTGCAGAGGTTGCGCAGAGCTATACGACGCGCTTTCAGCTCGTTGGGAATGATGGCGGCACTGGCTGGTTTGAAGAGCGCGGCGGCTGGATCGGACTTGGCAAATCTCGCCGCCTCATCGGCGTGCTCACGTCAATCGACAAGGAACGCGCCGAGGCCGAAGCGCTATCGCGACGCGCTGAATTTGACGAGCTTACAGGCGTCCTCAATCGAACGCGACTTCGCGAACGCCTCGATGACGTCGTCGCCGCGATCGATCGATCTGAATTGGACCGAGCCGGCGCATATCTTGTTGCCGGCATCGATGACGTCGGCGGGATCAACGCCGACTTTGGATTTGTCGCCGCAGATGCCGTGATCCGCGAAGTCGCATCGCGGCTGGCTGCGGTCCTTGGCGATGTGGAATGCGTAGGCCGCGTGGCTGGCACCAAGTTTGGCGTCATTGTCGCCAATGCGAATGCGGCTGAGATTCGTGAGGTCTGCATCAGGCTCCTGAATGTCGTGCGCGAGCAAGTTGTAGAAACCGAGCGCGGCTCCGTCGCGGCGTCGATCTGCCTCGGCGCAATCAATCTCTGCGAAGCCGGCGCGAACCCGCATATAATTATGGCTCAAGCCGAGGCGGCCCTAGACGAAGCAAAGCGCATGGGTCGCTCAAGCTGGTCTTCTTTCAGCGAGACGACTGATGTCGTAAGCATGCGCAAGCGAAACTCGCGCATGTCTGACGTGATTCTGACAGCCTTGAACGACCGCCGCATCGATATCGCATTTCAGCCGATCGTCTCGGACATCAAGGAAACGCCGCGCAAATTCGAGTGTCTTGTACGGATGCGCGATGAAAACGGGGTCGAAGTCCCAGCGCCGGAATTTATTCCTGCCGCTGAACGCCTCGGGCTGGTGCACCTTCTCGACCGACGCGTTCTTGAACTGTCAATCAATACGCTTGAGGCCGTTCCGGAAATCGAGCTCAACGTGAACATCTCGCTTGAGACTGTCCGCGATCCGGTCTGGGCGGAGGGCTATCTTTCGCTACTTAGAGCGAACGCCCAACTTGCAAAACGCATTTGCGTGGAACTCACGGAAACACGCGTCATTGACGCAGCCGACGCTTCGATCGACTTCGTGTCGGAAATTAAGAGCCTCGGCGCGAAGTTCGCGATGGATGATTTTGGCGCAGGCTATACGTCGTTTCGAAACCTCAAGGCCCTGGATATCGACATCCTGAAGATCGACGGTTCCTTCGTCTCCGGCGTGTCGACATCACGCGACAACCAGTTGTTCGTCCGGACGCTGCTGGACCTCGCCCGAAACTTCGGCATGATGACCGTTGCGGAGTGGGTCGACAACGAAGCCGACGCTCTGCTCCTCAAGGGTCTAGGCGTCGACTATCTTCAAGGGTTCATGATCGGCCGACCGGAGACCAAGCCCGTCTGGCTTCCAAACGGCGCGCCAAATGCGCCGCCGATCGTACACGGTTGATTTGAAACAGGCGCTCCGCGCGCCGAAGAAAGCCTATTCGGCCGCGCTTGAGCCCTTCATTGCGAGCTGCCTTCGCAGGTCAGCGATCTCTTCCCGGAGCATTTCGATTTCTTCCTGCGAACGATCGCCGGCAGGGCCGGCGCTTTCGACGGCGCCTTCACGGCGCCCGGCGCCGTATAGTTCTCGAAGTGCGCCCGGCGTGAACATCTTCATGGCGTTCTCGAACATTGCCATGTTTGCACGCGCCGTTTCTTCAAACATCGTGTAGCCCGGCGCCGCCCCGAAGGTTTCGCGCATCTGTTCGCGAAGACGTTCCTGGTTTCGCGAGAACGCTTCCATGCTCATCTCCAGATACGACGGCACGAAAGACTGCATGGAGTCGCCATAGTATTGGATAAGCTTTCGAAGGAACTGGATCGGCAAGAGGTTCTGCCCCTTGTTTTCCTCTTCGAAAATGATCTGTGTCAGTACCGAGCGGGTGATGTCGTCGCCGGTTTTCGCGTCAAAGACGACAAATTCCTCGCCGTTCTTTACCATCTCCGAAAGGTAGTCGAGCGTTACATAAGAGCTGGTGCCGGTGTTGTAGAGGCGGCGGTTTGCGTACTTCTTGATTACAGTCGGTTCGCCATTCGACGCCCGACGCGAGCCTGCGGCTGTATTTTTTTCCGTCGTGGCCATTGCCGATACTCCCTCTCCAAATCACGCCGCCTGCGTCCAGACGCTGGCCGGCGTCGCGGTTCATGGCGGCCCGTCGAGCGAACCGCTATTCAAGTCTTGCGCCGGTTCGAAACGGACCAGCCAGTTGCGCCCACGATTCCCGGCGGGCGTAACCATCGGCTCTTCCGGCCGGACCCTGGCAGCGACTATAATGTGAGTCCTGCATCCGGCGCTTTTCGCGGGGTATAGCACGGCCTATGCGTACGGCGTCGTTTTTCCGCACCACGGAAAATCTGGCGTCCAGACTTGTGCATTGCGGCGGAGCTGCTGCATTCGGGACGCCGAATAATGGATCGCCGCTGTATTGTTGGAAAGGAATTCCCGATGACCGAAGCAGTAATCATTTCCGCCGTCCGGACTGGCGTTGGCTCGTTTGGCGGCTCATTGGCGACGACGCCCGCCGCTACCTTGGGCGCAACCGCTATTGCTGCGGCGCTCGAACGCGCCGGCCTCAGCGGGGATGATGTCGATGAGGTGGTTATGGGGCATGTACTGCAAGCCGCCCAGGGACAGAACACCGCCCGCCAGGCCAGCATCGCCGCCGGCATCCCAAAGGAATCGCCGGCGATGGCGATTAACCAGGTTTGCGGGTCGGGCCTGCGCGCTGTTGCGCTGGCTGCGCAATCCATCCGCCTTGGCGACGCGTCAATTGTCGTTGCTGGAGGACACGAAAACATGTCGCTCGCCCCGCACGCCGCGCATCTTCGGACCGGTGTGAAGATGGGAGAAATGAAGCAGCTCGACACAATGATTGTGGACGGCCTCTGGGACGCGTTCAACGATTACCACATGGGCCGGACTGCCGAGAACCTCGCCGAAAAATACCAGATCAGCCGGGAAGAACAGGACGCGTTCGCTGTCGCCAGCCAGAACAAGGCCGAAGCGGCCAAAAAGGCCGGCAAGTTCAAGGACGAGATTGCGCCGGTCACCGTCAAGACTCGAAAAGGCGATATCGTTTTCGCAGAAGACGAGTACATACGGGACGGGGTGACCCTCGACAGCATTGCCGGACTTCGGCCCGCTTTCGCAAAAGAAGGTTCGGTTACTGCAGCGAACGCCTCGGGCCTGAATGATGGCGCCGCCGCGCTTGTCGTTATGTCGATGGCTGAAGCAAAAAAGAGAGGCCTTACGCCGCTGGCGCGCATCGTATCGTCCGCCCATTGCGGCGTTGATCCGTCGATCATGGGCATTGGGCCCGCCCCGGCGAGCCGAAAGGCGCTCGCGAATGCTGGATGGTCTCTTGATGATGTCGACTTGATCGAAGCGAACGAAGCATTCGCCGCGCAGGCGCTCGCGGTGGGCAAGGAACTCGGCTGGGATCCGGAAAAGGTAAATGTCAACGGCGGCGCGATCGCCATCGGGCATCCCATCGGCGCCTCCGGCGCGCGCATCCTGACTACGCTGATTCATGAGATGCAAAGATCCGGCAGGTCGAAGGGCTTGGCGACGCTTTGCATCGGCGGCGGCATGGGCGTCGCGCTCTGCGTTGAGGCGATGGGCTGATGACGTTAACCGAACACAAGACCAAGTCGGGAGGAAAACAATGAGCGACGGTCAGGCAAGAACCGCGATTGTGACTGGCGGAACACGAGGTATAGGCGAAGCGATTGCCATTCGTCTTAAGGCCGACGGCTACAAGGTAGCCGCGACTTATGCCGGCAATGATGAGGCTGCCCAGAAGTTTACGGCAGCCACTGACATACCTGCATTCAAATGGGATGTCGGCGACTACGAGGCGTGCAAGGCAGGCGTTTCAACAATCGAAGAGGCGCATGGAACGACCGACATCCTCGTGAACAACGCCGGCATTACCCGGGACGGGATGTTTCACAAGATGACGCCGGACCAGTGGCGCGATGTCATCCGTGCTGATCTAGATAGCGTCTTCAACATGACCCATCAGGTATTCCCCGGCATGCGCGCCCGCGGATTTGGGCGGATTATCAACATCTCATCGATCAATGGTCAAAAGGGCCAGATGGGTCAGGCGAACTATTCCGCAGCAAAGGCGGGCATGATCGGCTTTACGCGGGCCCTGGCGCAGGAAGGCGCGTTCAAGGGCGTCACTGTCAACGCCGTAGCGCCGGGCTACATAGCGACCGAGATGGTCTCGGCGATGAATGAGGCCGCGCTCGAGAAAGTTGTCGCCCAGATACCCGTTGGCCGCCTTGGCGAGGCTGATGAGATCGCGCGATGCGTCTCCTTCCTTGCGGACGAAAGAGCCGGGTTCATCACCGGGGCTGTTCTGACGGCGAATGGCGGTCAATACATCGCCGCGTGAGCCGACGGCGCCATATTCCGGGCCAGTGGCGAAGAAACACGCTGCCTGGCCCGGATTTCGCCAAAATGAGTTGTTAAACTACCATCATGTACACGCGCGTGATGGGTTTGTGCGAAGATGTCGCAAAAGCGATGCGGTCTAGCTGCCGCGCAGGCTTTTTGCTTGGCCTTTTCGCGGCTTTTGTGGTGACGACAGGGCCGTCAGGTGCGGCAAGCCGCCTCGACCCGTTCTCGTCGCTTGTCGAGCGCCAAAAGAGCCGTGACGACAATGGTCGGTCGGTCGTGCAGCAGTTTACGGCGGCGCCTGACAGCAGGCGGTTTGCAATGCAAACCGGGCGGCATGGGGCGCGCATCCAGTTTCTCTGCCGGGAAGGAGACCAGCGGCTCGCCTGCGCGATCGCGCCCGAACGAACCGCGACTGAGATCATACCTTTGACTAGCGAACGGGGCGTGCGCGGCGACGTGCTGTATCGGGATCCGGGCGGGCGCCTTTTGGTTCGCATGACGCCGTATGGCAACGCCACTGTCTATTGGCCCGGCGAAACGTTCGGTCGCGCCGCAACGAAGCGCAGCGAGGCGCCTGGTCAGCTGCGGCGAACTTCCTTTACGCCCGAGGAGACGAGAAGCACGTTGGAGCGGGCGTCGGAAACGCTCTCGGAACGTTTCGGCCTATCGCTCGACTTCGATGTATCAAGAACTGCCCTGACTGCGGCGTCTTCGCGGGCAGATCTTGGGGCGGACCTGCCCGCGGTGGCCGCCTACGAAACGTCGCCCAACGACGCGATGATCGCTGATGCCCTTTTACGGGCCGCCGATGGCATTGGCCTTGCCTTGCGAGACAGTGAGGAAATTGAACGCGCCGTTGCGGAAAACCTCGCGGTGATCCGGATCGTCGAAGGTGACGCACCGTCCGTTGACCGAGACGGCGATGAACTGACGATTACTATCGTCCCGTCGCTCGAGCTTGCCGGCCGTCCGTCCGAGGACCAAATTTCGGGATTTATTCTTCGGTCGTTCTGACAGACCGCGGCGTCGGCTCATCGCACATTGGGCCCTCAAGCTTGCTTTCTCGCGCACAAGCCTCAAAGGCTTTCCGCAGCATAAAATTGCGGAAACCAATCTGGGCGGCTTATGGCCGAAGGCATCGCCATACTTGATGCATCGCTGCGCGGAGCTGCGGCGGGGGCGTCCATCCTGATTGCGCTTGTGCTCCTCAAGGGGTCAAATGGCGCAAGGACGCGTAGACTGGCTGCACTGTTCGCTCTCTCGACCGCCTGTTACGTGCTGGTGTCAAACGACGCCCTTGCTTCGCGTCTCGGTCCGGTAGCGCACGCCCTGTCGGTTCCGGCCGTGCTGGGAACGGTCTTCTTCTGGTGGTTTGCAGCATCGATTTTCGACGATGCGTTTAGGTGGCGGTGGTGGCGAATTGCGCCGGCGCCATTGGTTTTGGCGGCTTTCTTGCCGCGGTTTGCCAGCATGCCGGAAAGCGCTGAGGCCTTACGCTGGCATGGCCACCTCGCGATCAACATCCTCCTGTTCGCGGACGTCATCCGAATAGCGACCGTCCGAGCGTCCGACGATCTGGTAGATCCCCGGCGACGCTTCAGAGCGGTCATTGGCCTCGTCGTCGCAATCGTCGGGCTCGCCATTGCAGCGGCGGAAATTCTTCACCGCAACGGCTGGACGCCCGGAGCGCTTCTTCAGGTGCAGGCCGCCATCATCTTTCTGCTCAATGTTGGCTTCGGCACATGGTTTCTTTCGTCTCGGCAAGACCTTCTGCTTGATGAAGCAGAAGCGGTAAAGCTGACGGCTTCCACGGGGCAGAGGGAGGTGCCCCCGGCGGATCGGGCTGACTATGAGCGCCTTCAGTCAATAATGAATGATGGAGCCTACAAGGAGGAGGGCCTGACGATCGGCGCGCTGGCGTCTCGAGTCGGTCTGCCGGAACACCAGCTGCGCCGACTCATTAACCGAGAGCTCGGGTTCAAGAATTTCTCGTCGTTCCTTGCCGCCCGCCGCATCGAGGATGCCAAGAAGGAGCTTGCCGACCCGACGAGATCGCGACGTCAGATAGTCCAGATCGCGCTTGAGCTCGGATACGGATCGATCGCGCCCTTCAATCGAGCCTTCAAGGCCGCCACAGGGGTGACGCCAACTGAGTTTCGTCGAGTGGCGCTCGAACGCAGGGCGTCAGGTGGACGGTCGGAATCGAAAACCTCTGATCGCTTTTGAATTTGCTGATCGATTTTCGTTAGCGGCGAGAAAGGCGGCAGCGTTCAAGCCAGGCACTTCGGTGATGCAGCACACTTACCGGAGTTGAGCATGATCCTCGAAACATTGATGACCTTTGTCTCCGCCTGGTCGCAGATCTTCCCGCACGATCTCGGCAGGTACTTCATCTTTGCAGGTCTTACCTATTTCACCGTCAATCTGGGGCTTAGGCAAACCCTCGCCGATCGCAAGATCCGTGAGCCCGTTCCCGGCGCCGCCCAGGTTCGACGCGAAATCCTTTCGTCGATCCGTACCGCTGCGATTTTTGCCGCCAGCGGCGCGCTCCTCGTGATGCTGGACGATGCGGGCGTCCTCAAGGCCTATGAGAATCCATTAGCCTTTGGATGGGGTTATCTCGCGCTTAGCATGATCGCTCTGATTGTCCTGCATGACGCTTGGTTCTACTGGACGCACAGGTTGATCCACCATCCGCGACTGTTCCGCCGGCTTCACCGGCTTCATCATCGGTCGAAATTTCCGACCCCATGGACGGCCTATGCCTTCGACGTTGGAGAGGCGGCGCTGAATGCGGCTTTCCTGCCGCTGGTCCTGCTCGTATTGCCGGCCTCGTTTCTCGCAATATTCCTATTCCTGACCCACATGATTATTCGCAACGCACTGGCGCACTGTGGCCATGAAGTCTATCCGTCCAGTCGCAACGGACGGCCACTGTTCGATTGGCTGACGACCGTGACTCACCACGATCTTCATCACGAAGCCGGCGGTTGGAATTTCGGCCTTTACTTCACTTGGTGGGATCGTCTGATGGGAAGCGAACACCCGCTTTATCACGAACGATATTCCCGGGCAGTCGGCCGCCCGTTGAACGGATCCGCCGTGCGCGCAATTGGTCGACGGCCATTGGGGTCAATCGCTCTCATCGGAGCCATCGCCTTCGGCGCGGTTTTGCCGGAAGGAGCGCGTTCGCAATACAACGCACTAAGCCGCGACGTGGCCGTTGCAGCGGTTTCGGGCATATGGGCTAGCGAAGGCCACGGTGTCCACGTTCGGGTCGGCCCTTGCCATTTAGGCGAGGGCGACCTTTGCGGCGATCTCCTTTGGGCGTGGGACGAGGACGCCGTGGCGCTTGGGCCCGACGATCGAATGCTTTGGGGATTTGAATGGACAGGCGCCGAGTTCGCAAACGGTCGCTTGCGACATCCGGAATCCCGGGATGTCTTTCGTGGCGATATCGTGCTGCGACCGGACGGCGCGCTACTGCTGAAGGGTTGCGCATTTGTCTTCTGCGACAGCCAGGTCTGGCGTCGCCTTGAAGATGTGCCAGGTTGCGTCGTCGCCCGGGATGGCACCGCGCCCGATGTGGTCGGCCGCGCTTCTTATGGCCACGCATCCGACTACTGAATGCTAGAAAGCGTCTTTGCGGCGGCGGATTTCAGCGAAGACCGCCGCTGCCGGTGCGTCTCGCATTTTCAGCGCGCCTCGCATCGACTGTTTGTCTGCGCGGAGGAAAGGGTTGGTTTCGAGCTCAACGCCAATCGATGTGGGGACTGTCCACTCCCCAGCGCGACGCTTTTCGAAAACCTCGTTCGCTCGCGCATCGAGCGCAGGATTTTCTTCGCCAAGCGAAAGCGCGAACCTGGCGTTGGATTCGGTGTATTCGTGCGCGCAATAGACGACAGTTTCGTTAGGCAGGGCGGCGAGTTTGGACAATGATGACCACATCTGTTCCGGCTCCCCTTCAAACAATCGACCGCAGCCTAGCGCGAACAATGTATCGCCGACGAACGCCGCGCCATCGTCGGCGAACCGATAGACAACATGCCCGACTGTGTGCCCGGGGGTTTCCACAACGACGGCCGAACTTTCGCCAAGCCTGACGACGTCGCCTTCTCGCACCTGATGATCGACGCCCGGAATGATTGTCGCTTCGTCGGCGGGCGCGACGATCTCGCAACCCCATTTCGTCTTGAGCGCCAGGTTGCCGCCGGCATGGTCCCAATGGTGGTGGGTGTTAAAGATATGGGTCAACTTCCAGCCGGCCGCCGCCAGTTCGGCATTGATGCGCTCAGGTTCCGGACTGTCGATCGCGGCGACCGCCCCTGACGCGACATCGCGCACGAGATAGCCGTAGTTGTCCTGGAAACATGGAAACTGTCGTATCTCGATCGGCATAGGGCGTTGAATCCTCGCAAATTTCTGGGCCTGCAGCCGCTTCTCCGGTGGCGACGAACTTTGCGAAACGCTATACCACATCCGCTATGCGCACCGATATTCTGGACGTTTACCGGTTTTACGACTCCCCCCTCGGTCGAACGGCGACGGCGTTCGTGCAGAACCAGTTGACCGCGGCCTGGCCCGATTGCGCCGGGCGGCGGGTTGCCGGGTTCGGGTTCGCTGAACCTTACCTGGCGGCATTTGCTGACGCCGAACGCGTGATCGCGCTGGCCCCGGAGGCGCAAGGCGTCGTTCACTGGCCGCGCGACGCACGCAACCGGGCGAGCCTCGTCCACGATCACCATTGGCCGCTGCCCGACGCATCAATTGACCGACTGCTGGTCGTCCACGGGCTTGAAGAGGCAAGCAAGCCATTGCGATTGATGCGCGAAGCGTGGCGGGTCCTTGCAAATGATGGGCGCATGATTGTCGTTGTCGGTCATCGACGCGGCGCCTGGTCGATGATCGACACGACACCATTCGCCGCCGGGCGACCCTATCTGCGCGGACAACTTATCCGATTGCTGAGTGATTCCATGTTCGAATCGACGAGCGTCGCGTCGGCGCTCTACTTTCCGCCGTTTGGCGCGCGATTCTTGTTGCGGGCGGCGAACGCTTGGGAAGCCGCGGGGGCGCGTTTGTGGCCCTGGCTCGGCGGCGTCTTGATGGTTGAAGCACGCAAGCGGGTCGTTCATGGCGTTGCCGCGCCAGTCGCTGCCGTTGCGCCGCGACTGCGGCCGGTCATGGCGCCCAGGGCGGTCGGGGGGGCTGCTTGCGCTGACCAGGCCGACGCGGCATGACGCGACCGGTCAACATTAAGGGGCCGAACCCGCGGCCAGGCGTGCTCGACATTTCCCCATATGTCCCGGGTCCGGATGGCGTCGATGGCGAAAGGGCCGCCTACAAGCTGTCCGCCAATGAGTCCGCGCTTGGTTGCTCGCCGCGCGCCATCGAGGCTTTTCGTGCGGCGGGCAGCGAGCTCCATGTTTATCCAGATGGTTCGGCCGCAGCGCTTCGCGACGCGATTGCAAGAGTCCATGGGCTTGATCCCCGAAGAATTGTATGCGGCGCGGGTTCGGATGAAATCCTGCAGTTGATTGCGCGCGCCTACCTCGGGCCAGGCGACGCCATGGTGCAGACTGCCCACGGTTTCCTCGTCTATGAACTCGCGGCGACGGCTTGCGGGGCGCGCACGATCAAGGCGCCTGAGAGGCGATTTACCGCGGATGTCGACGCCATTCTCGAATGCATCGACGAATCGACGCGCATTGTCTTTTTGGCGAATCCAAACAATCCGACCGGGACGTTTCTTCCGGATTCAGAAATCCGCCGTCTTCGAGAATCGCTTGCCGACGACGTCCTTCTTGTCGTCGACTGCGCCTATGCGGAGTATATGGATGCGCCGGAGTATGGCGACCCTTCGAGACTTGTCGACGATTTCGGCGCGATCGCCGGCAATGTCGTGGTGACCAGAACCTTTTCCAAGATCTACGGCCTTGGCGGCCTTCGACTCGGTTGGGGATACTGTCCGACGAACGTGGCCGATGTGCTCAACCGGATTCGCGGTCCCTTCAACATCAGCGCGCCAGCGATTGCGGCTGGCGTTGCAGCAATGGAGGATCAGGAATTTGTCGAGCGCAACCGCGCGCACAATTCGGTTGAGCGGGCAAGGCTGCAGCAACGCATCGGCGGGCTAGGACTCGATTTTGTCCCGAGCGTCGCAAACTTCATACTTGTTCGCTTCGCAGATGAGGGCGAGCGCACCGCCGCTGCGGCGGATGCATTCCTTGCGAGCCGCGGCATAATGGTGCGGCGAGTCGGGGCCTACGGCCTGCCCGATTTCCTGCGCGTGTCGATCGGCTCGACCGACGCGAATGACGCGTTTCTTGGCGCTCTGGACGAGTTCGTTGCGACATGACCAGTCTGCGACCATACTACCAGGCTGCGATCCTGGGCGTTGGCCTCATCGGATCGTCCGTCGCGCGGGCGATGCGCGAAGCCGAAATTGCCGATGTCATCGTGGGCTATGATACGAACCCCGCGCATCTTGCGACGGCGGTTGAGCTTGGCGTGATCGACCAGGCGTTCGATGACCTTTCAGCCGCCCTTGCTTCGGTCAGTCTGGTGATCGTCGCTGCGCCAGTGGGCGCCTCTCTCGACCTGATCGAGCGCGCCGCCATCTATTCCCCCGACCGTACACTGATTATGGACGTCGGATCCACAAAGGGCGCAATCTACCACGCCGCCCAGCGCGATGAGAACAAGGGATGCCATATTGTCCCTTGCCACCCTATAGCCGGGACGGAACGATCTGGCCCTGAGGCGGGCTTTGCCACTTTGTTCAAAGGCAGGTGGTGCATCTTGACGCCGCTTGACCGTCAGGATGCGCCCTACCTAAAGGCCGTCGAGAACGCAACGGATTTCTGGCGCAAGCTGGGCTCCGAAGTCGAAGTGATGGATGCAGCTCACCATGATCTGGCGCTGGCCGCGACGAGCCACTTGCCGCATCTGATCGCCTTTACGATGATGGGCGCGGTCGAAGATCTGGAAACGGTCACCGAAGCTGAAATTGTGAAATACTCCGCTGGCGGATTTCGTGACTTCACCCGCATTGCGGCGTCAGACCCGGTAATGTGGCGTGACGTCTTCGTCCACAACAAGGCCGCGGTTCTGGAAGTCCTTGGGCGGTTCACCGAAGAATTAATCGCCATGCAACGCGCGATCCGCTGGGGCGATGCGGAAACGCTTGAGAAGGCGTTCGCCCGCGGCCGCGCCTTGCGCCATGCGATTGTCGAAGCAGGGCAGGAAAAGGATGTCCCCAATTTCGGGCGCGACGACTAGCGGAACCCATCGCTCAATAGCGCCAGCTTGACAGGTCGGCCCCCTCCGGCGCCGTGGCTTCAATCCGCTCCAGGATTTTTGGCAGATAAAACGTATTGTACCTGAGGCGAGAGATGGCGTTTGGGTTATCGTGGTCGCCATTCCAGCAGTGCTCTGCGCGGTCGCCATAGTCGATTTCGCCATCGAATGGCGGATCGGCGCGGCGGAGAAATTCCTCGGTCAGATAAACGGCGTTGTTGAGATAGTAGTTGTCCATGTCGCCTGCGTAGATGTGCAGCTTTCCGCGCAGCTTCGGGCCGAGCGTCGTCCAGTCCCGCTCAATGATATGTCGCAGGTCGAAATTTTCCCGCCAGTATGCCGCCACTTCGGGGTCGATCTCGCCGCTCTTCTTATTCCACAGCCGCTTTGGATACCCATCGTCGCCCGCCGGGGAGTACACCGCTTCCCATATGTCCCATTGATCGCCGGACCGGTTCTTTTCGCCCAGAGCAAGCTCATAGTGGTTAAGCATTTCAACGGTCGCGCTGAGGTGGCCGAGATAGTCGCGGTGGCCAGGCCGCGCAACGCGTCCAAACGGCCCAACCCGATAATAGGCGCTTTCATCCTCATAGATATTGATCGTTCCGTAGGCACGAAAGTCTATGGGGTCCGGGCATGCCGCGAATGCGCCATTGTATTCGTCAGGATAGAAGACCTGCGCCGCCATCGCCTCCCATCCGCCGGTTGAGCCGCCATAGAGGAAGCGCGCCCATGGCTCGCCCATCCCCCGAAAGGTGTTTTCAATATACGGAATAAGGTCATAGGTGATTGCATCGCCGTAGGGGCCAAGATTGGCAGAGTTCACGGCGTAGGAATCGTCATAGTATGGGTTCGCGTGCTGAATCTCAATGATGATGAATCTTGGAAAATCCGAAGACGTCCATTTTTCAAAGAATGCGTATGCTTCCTCCTGTTGCGTCCGGTTGTAGCAATCAAGGTCAAATCGTTCGCTTCGTTCGCACTCAAGATCCGGATCGGGCGGCGTAGTCCGAAACCCGTCGAAATCCGCTGGAAAATGACCGTGGAAGATCATCAGCGGATACCGTGCTTCGGGATGGTCGTCGAAACCTTCCGGCAGGAGAACATGGGCGCCGAGTTTCATCGGCCGACCCCAGAACTCGCTAAGGCGCTCGCTTTCGATCTCGATATGCTTGACGTATTTCGTGTCCTTCGGCGGCTCGATATCGGGGATCCGATTCTCAAGCGCTATCGAAGCGATCTGTTTTGACTGGGGATCGAAGGTGATGCGCAAGGGCGCGCTGTAGTAGTTACCAGGTTCGCGGGCCCATTGTCGCCCCGCCGCCCAGGATGCCGGAAGACTGACGGTCTTGCCGCTCGACAGCGTGAAGTCATCGTATCTGTTGAGCACGGCCTGCACAAAATAGTCGCCAGGCGGAACGTCCTTCAGGGAAGCGACCGGAAAGCCAAATGCCGATCCGTCAATCCTTACGACATCGCCGGCGCGCATGCCATTCACGTCTGCGCCGACGATCTGCGGACCGTCAAATCGCCACGACGCCTGAAATCTCGGTTCGGCAGCGTCATTATCGCTCAGTATAAGGATAATGCGACCATCAATGTCGCCGTCGCCCTCGATTTCCGGAAGGCGCACCTCAAATTGCGGTCCGTGCCGCCCCACGTCGTCTCTCGCACCGCCGCATGCCGCCATTGCGACGACAGAGAACAGAAGAATGATCGTGCGCATCATCGAGCTCCCGATTTACACAATGCAGATCGTCAATGAATGCGCGCGGACTGTCCAGCGCGACGGGCCACTAAAGATCAGGCCGCCTTCTCCTCAAGCTTCACTTCGTGCCCCCACAATCGGTGCACATGCCAGAGGACATCTTCCATGGTCTTGCGATCCAGCTTCCGGCCGTCATGGACGGTGTGGCGAAGCGTCAGGAGCCTGTCGCCTTCCAGATTTGCAGACATGACCTGAATGTTCGGCTCGTGCGCGCCGAGATCATACATCGACGCAAGCGTCTCGCGAACATTGCGAAATCCTCGCTCGTCATGAATCGACGAAATCTCGACGTGGCTGTCTTCGGCGTCGTCGGCGAGCGCAAACAACGCGAAATCGCGCATTATCTTCGGCGACAGATACTGCAGGATGAAACTTTCATCGCGATAGTTCGCCCACGCGTCCTTGAGAACCTCGCGCCAGTCAGCGCCGTTCAGTTGAGGGAACCACTCCCGGTCCTCGGGCGTCGGCGCTTCGCACATGCGACGGATATCCTCCATCATTGCGAAGCCAAGCGCGTAGGGGTTGATCCCGGAATACCTTGGATCGTCGAAATCCGGCTGAAAGACCACCGAGGAATGGGAGTGCATGAACTCCATCATGGCGCCTTCATTTATGCGCCCGCGACTGTATAGCTCATTCATGATGTAGTGGTGGACAAACGTCGCGCAGCCTTCGTTCATCACCTTCGTCTGCTTCTGTGGATAGAAATACTGGGAGATGTTCCGGACAATCCGAACAATCTCGCGTTGCCATGGCTTCAGGATTGGCGACGCCTTCTCGATAAAGTAAAGAAGGTTTTCCTCCGGCAACTTGATGTTACGAACCGCCTCCTGACGTTCTTCCGCGTCCTCGTCGGGTTCGTGCGTGTTCGGCAGCGTCCGCCATATGTCATTGAAGCTTTCGCGTTCGTGCTCGGCGCGCGCCGCAATTTTTGCAAGCATATCGGCCTCTGAGAGGCGCGGCGGCCGTTGGTAACGAAAAACGCCCTGATCCATTAGTGCGTGCGCGGCGTCCAAAATCTGTTCGACGTCTTCGGCGCCGTACTCGTCTTCGCATTTGGAAATGTACTTCTTGGCGAAGTCGAGATATGTGAGGATGCCTTCTGCATCCGTCCACTGACGGAAAAGGTAGTTGTTCTTGAAGAAATGGTTGTGGCCAAAAGAAGCGTGCGCCATCACCAGCGCCTGCATCGTCATCGTGTTTTCTTCCATCAGATATGCGATGCACGGCGAGGAGTTGATGACTATTTCATAAGCGAGGCCCTGGAACCCTTTCTGGTACATCATCTGGTCGCGGGCGAAATGCTTGCCAAACGACCAATGCTTGTACATCAGCGGCATGCCATGACTTGAATAGGCGTCGAGCATCTGCTCCGTCGCGATGATCTCAATCTGGTTCGGATATACGTCAAGGCCAAGATCGCTCAGCGCAATATCCTCAATTGCATCGTATGCGGACTTGAGCTTTTCGAAGTCCCATTCCGAATCGCTGAAGAGGAGGCTCGGCTTTTCAGCGATGAGCGTCATGGCCGGTTCCTTCCATACTTGTCATGGGACGAGACCCAGTCGCCATGGAGCACCGCAGCGGCGAGGGAAATCTCGCCCGCGAGCACCGTCGCGGCGCAGATCTCCGCGAACTTCTCCACCTTGCCCTTGCCATAACAGCCTAGCAATTCAAGGCATTCGCGCTGGGTGGCGAGGCCGGTGCCGCCGCCATAGGTCGCAACAATCAATGACGGGATGGTGATCGACCAGTAATAGTCGCCATTTTCCAGAAGCTCCACAAACGTCATCGCGGCATGACTTTCGGCAATGTTCGCCACGTCCTGTCCCGTGGCGATGAAGAGCGCTGTCAGGCCATTCGCAGAGTGCATGCCATTGTTGACGGTGCCTGACAGCATGCCGCCGACGTTCGAGACGAGCCGGCCCCGGAACATCGCCGCCGTCGAGGGGCCCATCAGGTCGCGCATTAGCTGGTCGGGAATGACAGCTTCGGCGACGACGCGGGCGCCGCGCGAATGCATCATATTCATTTGAGAATGTTTCTTGTCGGTGTCGATCGCGCCGGAAAGGGTGTATCGCTCCGCCATCGGGGCGTTCGCCTTGATCCATTCGCACGCAGCGTACGTCGCCTTGCCGGACATGTTCTGGCCAGCTGCGTCACCGGTCTCATAGTTAAATCGCAGGAAGCACATCTGCGCGACGTTGAAGCGCTGGACGTGATGCAGCTTGCCGACGGACGTCGTCCCTTCCGCAACCTCGCGGATCGCATCAATATTCGCCTCGACCCACTCGCCAAAGGCGCGCGCCTCGCGCGCATCGGAAAAATGAAAGACTGGCGCGCGTTGCATGTAGCGCTCGACGACCGTCGTCTTGACGCCGCCCGCTTCGCCAAGCAGGCGCATGCCGCGATTGTAGCTGGCGACCAACGTGCCTTCGGTGGTCGCCAACGGCACGTAAAAGTCGCCCTGCGCATGTTCGCCATTGATCCGAATCGGGCCGGCGAGGCCCATCGGCACCTGCGCCACGCCAAAGAAGTTCTCGATATTGCCGGGCAGGGTCGCCGGGTCGATCGTTCCGGATGCGACATGTTTCAGCTCGGCGCCCGTCCGCTCGCTCGCGAAGGCGCGGCGCATGTCCGCTGCGTCGCGGGTGTAGTCATTGTCGACGATTCGCGGCACGCGTGGCGATTGGGTCATCAGCCGCTCCTTGTCGCGCCAACGCGCGCGCATCGCCCACCACCCAGTGCAATCGACGCCACGCGCTGACTAACGGGCTCGATCACGCAGCCTCCTTGCTTCCCTTGGCGAAAAGCTCGCGGAATACTGGGAAAATGTCCTGGGGCCGGGCGATGCGGGTTTGAGCGAAATGCCGGAACTGTGGCGCGAATGAACGATAGGCGCGCCAGAGCTCGGCGCCCGTATCCGCATCGGAGAAGACCTCCAGCTCTCGTTCGTCAAGGATTTCAATATAGGCGTAGTACTGAACGATCGGCATCACGTCGTCCGACAGGAGCTCGACGCAGCGCTTGGCGTCGCCGCCCTGCGTGTAACCGTCTGATGCCTGAGCGACATAGATGTTCCATTCGCCGGCGGGGAAGCGGTCCTTTTGCACCTCAAGCATCTTCTCCAGGGCGGTGGAGACAACAGTGCCGCCCGACTGCCGCGAGTAGAAGAATGTTTCTTCGTCGACTTCCTCCGCATGGTGGGTATGCCGAATGAACACAACCTCCACTTGCTCGTACCGCCGCTTCAGGAACAGATAGAGCAGCATGTAGAACCGCTTGGCGAGGTCTTTCTCGCGCTCGCCCATGGAGCCGGAAACGTCCATCAGGCAGAACATGACCGCCGCGGTCGTCTTCACCGGCGAGGGCTCAAAGGCGTTGTAGCGCACGTCCAGCGGATCAATGTAGGGGGCCCAGCGGCGCCTCGCCTCCATTTCCTCCAGTCGGATCAAGATCGCTTTCTTTTCGGCGATCTCTTCCTCGGAGGGCGAGTAATTCCGTTCCAGTTCGAAAAGCCGCTCCTTCAGCGCGTTCATTTCTTTTGTTGACGGCCGTCCGAGAGCAAGCCGCCTGCCGTGGGCGTTGCGCATCGTGCGCACGAGATTGAGGTTGGTTGGCGACCCGGCGACCGTGATGCCCGCGCGCTTGTAGGCCGTTGACTTGATCTCCTTGAGCGACCGCTTGACGAGGTTCGGCAATTCGAGGTCCTCGAAAAAGATGTCGAGGAACTCGTCCTGGGTCAGCGTAAATTGAAACGAGTCTTCTGCATCGCCGCTGTCGCTCGCGTCCTTGCCGCGCCCGCGTCCGCCGCCCTTCGGCGGTTTCTTCAGCCGGTCGCCCTCCGAGAACTGCTTATTGCCTGGGTTGACCCACTGCCGCTCGCCAGTCTCCGGATCGAGGCGAAAGCGAGGCTCCTTTGTCGATTTCGTCGGGATGGTGATTTTCTCGCCCTTGTCGAGATCCTTCAGGGACCGATCGCGCAGGGACTTGTTCACCGCATCCTTGATCTGGGACTTCGCCCTTTTCAGGAAACGCTGGCGATTGCCGAGGGACTTGCCCTTTGGGTTCTTGCGCCGGTCGATGAAGTGGAAGGAGTTCATTTTTCGCCTTTGCTTTGCGCCCATTCCATCGCGCGAGCGCCAAAGAACACAACAAGCATGATGATCGCGAAATAGCCAACTAACATCGGCGCATCAGAGGTTTGGACGCCACCACGCTTTAACACTTGATCTGCGCCGACAACGCAGGCTCCCAGCAGTCCGATGAACCCGGACAAGCTGATCAGGGTGAGGACAGGCGTTCTTTCTCTGAAAACCTCTTTACTCATCAACGCGTTCCTCCGTCCTTCAAGATGTCGCTCCGCGGCTCCTCAGGACGAAGTTCTTTGATTCGCCAGGCCCTCATGCTGAGGCGCCTCGCGCAGCGAGGCGTCCCGAAGCATGGCGGGAAGGCGACCCATCACCCCGCCTTGTTCACCCGCATGTACCACTCGACGAGGCGGCGGACTTGGCGCGGGGTGTAGCCGCGCTCGGTCATCCGGTCGACGAAGTCGTCGTGTTTCTTCTCTGTCTCCGAATCTTTCTTGGAGTCGAAGGAGATGACCGGCAACAGGTCCTCCACCTGGCTGAACATCCGCTTTTCGATCACGTTGCGGAGTTTTTCATAGCTCGTCCAGGATGGGTTGTTGCCATCATTATTGGCGCGGGCGCGCAAGGCGAACTTGACGACCTCATTACGGAAGTCCTTCGGGTTGGCGATGCCGGCTGGCTTCTCGATCTTCGACAGTTCCGCGTCGAGCGTCCCCCGGTCGAGAAGCTGGCCGGTGTCGGGATCCTTGAAGTCCTGGTCTTCAATCCACGCGTCAGCATAGGCAATGTAGCGGTCGAAGAGGTTCTGGCCGTACTCTGAGTAGCTTTCGAGATAAGCTTTCTGAATCTCCTTGCCAATAAAGTCAGCATAGCGTGCGGACAGCTCGGACTTGATGAAGTCGAGATACTTTTTTTCAACTTCTTCTGGGAACTGTTCGCGCTTGATCGCCTGCTCCAGCACGTACATCATGTGCACGGGATCGGCGGCCACTTCGTCCGTGTCAAAATTGAATGTTTCCGACAGCACTTTGTAGGCGAAGCGCGTCGAGATGCCGTCCATGCCTTCATCGACGCCGGCGGCGTCCTTGTATTCCTGCAGGGTCTTTGCCTTGGGATCGGAGTCCTTCAGCCTTTCGCCGTCATAAACCCGGAGCTTGGAGTAAAGGTTCGAGTTTTCGTGCTCCCGCAGGCGGGTAAGCACTGAAAAGCGGGCAAGAAGGCCCAGCGTTTCCGGGGCGCACGACGCTTCGGCAAGCTCGGAGCTTGCGAGCAGCTTTTCGTAGATTTTTCGTTCTTCCGTGACCCGCAGCGAGTAGGGCACCTTGATGACGGAGATCCGGTCGAGAAACGCCTCGTTATTCTTGTTGTTGCGGAAGGCTTGCCACTCGCTCTCGTTAGAGTGAGCAAGGATTGTTCCCTGGAACGGGATCGGCCCGAGCGCTTCGGTGCCGACGTAGTTGCCCTCCTGCGTCGCCGTCAGTAGCGGGTGCAGCACCTTGATTGGCGCTTTGAACATCTCGACGAATTCCAGAAGGCCCTGGTTCGCGCGGCACAGGCCGCCTGAATAGGAGTAGGCGTCGCTGTCGTCTTGGCTGAAATGCTCCAGCTTCCGGATGTCGACCTTGCCGACCAGAGCCGAAATGTCCTGATTGTTCTCGTCACCGGGTTCGGTCTTGGCGACTGCGATTTGGCGCAACTTCGATGGGAAGACCTTCACGACCTCGAATTTCGAGATATCGCCGCCGAATTCGTCGAGCCGCTTTACCGCCCAGGGGCTCATCATGCCGTTCAGGCGGCGCTTCTCAATCCCATACTTTTCCTCAAGGAGGTTCCTGAGGTCATCGGACTGGAACAGTCCAAGCGGGCTTTCGAAAACCGGCGAAATCTCCCTTCCCGCCTTGAGGATGTAGATCGGATTCTCCTCCATCAGATCCTTCAGGCGTTCGGCGAGCGACGACTTGCCGCCGCCCACAGGGCCGAGAAGATAGAGAATCTGGCGCTTCTCTTCGAGGCCCTGGGCCGCGTGCCGGAAATAGGAAACGATCCGTTCGATCGTGTCCTCCATTCCGTAGAAACCTTCAAAGGCCTTGTATCGACGGATCGTCCGATTAAAGAATATTCGCGAGAGCCTTGGGTCCTTCGAGGTGTCGATCAGCGTCGAAGTCCCGATCGCCGCGACCATGCGTTCCGCCGCCGATGCGTACATCATCGGATCGTCGCGCGCTGCGAGAAGGTAATCGCGAAGGCTCATCGCCTCCTGTTTCGCCTTCACGTAGTTCTCTGCAAAAAGGTCGAATACGTCCAGATTGTCGCCGCTCATGGTCTCACCGCTCGCTCTGTTACTCGCGATGCGCGCGCCGTGACGCACGCTCGCCGCCCTTCGCCCCGCTGGTTGCGTACCGGACTAAGATAAGTGCTTTTGTCCGATCCGCATCGTCGCCTCGTCCTATCGTCGCGGAAAAAAGTCCCATGTCGACCCTTGTTCCGCGTCCTCGTGGTATCGTGTCGCAAGCCGGGCGCCACATTTCGTCGCCGCCCAGCCCGCCGTCATTTCGTCCCGTCGCCGTCGTCCAGTTGCGCCCATACTAAAGGGACCGGAATCCTGTTCGATGGGCGCATCCAAAAAAGCCCGGAAACGCCCGCCATTGCTGCGATCCCGCTGTTCGATAACTTTTTTTGACGCGGTCAGATTTGGCGTCGACGGACGCGAAGCGCCGTCTTCGTTAACCGTCGCGTCATCGCCGATCCTGGCCGCCTGCAGCGCGCGGGATCGTCCGCCGCAATGGCCCGTCTGGCCGGCGTAGCGTTCTTGGCGATCAACGCGACGTGACGGGGCAAGTTGCCCGTCCAGAACCGCCATGCTCGCGAGTAGACGCGCTGCCCGTAAACTTTCCGTCACTTCGCCGTCGAAACGCCGCTTTTCTGTTAGAAAGTAACAGAGTCCTTTCCCAGTCGCGAAGTGAAATTCGACGTATGCGACGTTTTTGGACAAACGTGCTAAAATCAGGGAGTTGGAATGATTAGCGCTCATTCTGGTCGACTGACAAAAGCGGCAGGCGGCCTCTGCGCATTCCTTTCAGTAGTTCTTCTGGCTGGTTGCACAACGTTGCCCCCCGCTAACCCGGACAATATCTGTTCGATTTTCAAGGAGAACCGAAGTTGGTATCGCGCCACGCGCGACGCCCAATACCGCTGGGGCGCGCCGAAATCCCTGCAGATGGCCATTATTCGCCAAGAGAGCGGCTTCGATGGCGACGCAAAGCCGTCACGGCGCAGCTTATTGTTCATTTTTCCGGGTCGTCGCCTGTCTTCTGCGCGCGGTTATGCTCAGGCGATTGACCAGACATGGGATGGCTACCGCCAGATCAGCGGCAACAACGGCGCGGAAAGGGATGACTTCAAGGATGCGGCGAACTTTGTCGCCTGGCATGTGCGCGAAACAGCCGGTCGAAATGGCGTCGCCGTGACCGACGCTTACGGCCAGTACCTCGCCTACCATGAAGGCTGGGGCGGTTACGCCAGGGCAACCTATCGCGACAAGCCTGGCGTGAAGGCTGCAGCGCGATCCGTTGCCGCGACGACGTTGCGTTACGAGACGCAGCTGACGCGTTGCGAGAAAGTCAAAGGGAACGGGAAGACAAAATTTCTCGACTAGCCGAAACGACCGGTTTCTCAGGGAACGGCAGGAAATCAGGGAACGCCTGGAAAACTGTTCACATACTGGATTTTTAGGTCTGAAAAACTCTCCACGAACTGGATCCTGAAGTCGGGGAAGGCGTCGACGCGTTTCCATTCGCCGCATTCATCGGCAAAGCTGTCCACCATCATGACTTTCAGGTCGGGGAAGCTCGTCACCACCTGAACCTTGAAATCCGGGAAACTGTCCACGACCTCCACCGCGCCAGCGAGCTTAATGCCGTTCAGGACGCAGGCGTCGTCGACCGCACCAGCAGCCGCACTTGTCGACCAGGTCGCCAATGCGACTGCCAAGATTGTCATTCGCGCTGCCACCCACCAAGTTAACGATATTCAGCGCCGCGTCGCCAAGGGACGCGGCCAAAAAAAAGCGCCCGGCGAGATGCCGGGCGATGGACATGCAATTGCTGTTGAGCGTCGACTAAGCGACGCCGGTTTCCTTACGGATCCACGCTTCAAGGTCCGATTTCGGCGCAGCGCCGACCTTGGTCGAGCGAAGTTCACCGCCCTTGAAGACCATGAGCGTCGGAATGCCGCGTACGCCAAACTTGCCAGGCGTCTCGGGATTCTCGTCGATGTTGATCTTCGCGATCGTCACCTTGCCGTCGTACTGGGCGGCGAGTTCTTCGAGGGCCGGCCCGATCTGGCGGCAGGGACCGCACCATTCGGCCCAGAAATCGACGATGACCGGCTTATCGGATGATACGACGTCTGCGTCGAAGGACGCGTCGGTCACTTTCTTGGTCGCCATGGTTCGGCTCCTTTCCTAACCTTGCCGCACCATAGGCGGCGTTCGGAGGCGAAGTAAGACGAGCGTAGTTCAGGTCAAGCGGGTGCGCCCCAGGCTCGCGCAATCGTGCGGGCTTGCGCCGCCTTACCTTGTCCTTGCCAGCGCTTGTTCTAGCGCAGCGGTGATGAGCTCCTCCGGCAGCGGCATCAACCTCGCTTCGTACGTCCAGACGAGCGCGGCCGACACGGTGCGACCCGGGAAGGCCTTTTTCAGAAGCGCCACGTATGCGCCCATCTGGACAAGGTAAGCCGAGGCGGCGTTTTGCGCCTCTTTCGGCGGCGGCCGGTTCGTCTTGTAGTCTATGACTAGCACCCGATCCCGGGTCACGACCAGGCGATCGACCCTACCGCTGACGCGCACGGGCCCTGACGGCCCGTCAAGCTCGCCAGCGATCCCTGCTTCAGCGCGCGCCGCGGGGCCGAACGCGTCCGTAAATGCCGGGGCCTCAACTACGGCCAAGGCTTCCTGCGCCCACAGGCGCTGTGTCGCCACAGCCATCGACGGCGCCAGTCGAGCCGCCAGCCTATTCGCCGCTGCCGCCCGTTCCGTAGGCGCCACTGCGGGAAGAACCTCCAACAGAGCGTGGATCGTCTGGCCTCGAAGCAGGGCTTCGCTGTCACCGCCCGGTCGATAACCGAGTTCGACCTCGGTCGCTTTATCGTCCACGGCCTCTGCCAGGTCGGCAAGGCGCGTCGGAGAGAGCCTCAGGGGCGGGCGTTCGGGCGCAGGCGATGCGAACAGGAAGGCCGGCGCGGTCTTCGCTTGTTGGCATATCGACATCGTTGATGGCCTGTTTGCGTCCGTCGCCGCGTCTGGCTCCTTGACCAGCGTCGGCGATCCGAACCGCAGGATAGGCAAGTCCCAAAGCCTTCCGGCATTCTCGCTTAAGGAAGATTCTCCCGGGCGCGATTTCAACACGTCAAACGCCCCACGCGCGTGGGCGTCCCAGGTCTGTCTTGCAGGGTCGCCGTCGTGACTTGTTCCATTCTTCGGCGCGACGCCGCAGAGATACAATCGGTCTCGCGCACGCGTCGCTGCAACGTAAAGCAACCTTCTGTATTCATCATAAGCGAGGACATCCGCCGACGTCTTCGCTTTGTCGATCAATTCATTCATGTTCGCCTTTTCGGGCGTTGGCAGATCGACAGGCGCGTTTGCCGCGCCGCCTGAAAGCGGCAGCCGGTCATGCCGCAAGCGAGGCTTTTTGTTGGTCTCCAGTACAAAGACAATCGGCGCCTCTTGGCCCTTTGCCTTGTGCACGGTCGTGACCTTGACCACGTCATCGGCCTGATCGGCTTCGCGCTTCACCTTCGCGCCGCGCGCCCCGATCCATGAAACAAACCCGCGAAGAGAGCGCGCTTCGGTGCGCTCATAGGCAATCGCCTGACCGACGAGGGCTTCTATTGGCTCGCGCGCCGGCGCGCCAAGCCTGCCCAGAAGCCTGGCCCTGCCCGTCGGCATCCCTGCATCGAGCACATGGGTCAGAAAGGCAAATGGCCCCTCTCTCCGTCCAATGGCGCGCGCGGTCTCAAATCTAACCGTCCACTCTTCCGGGGCGAATCCATTCTCGCAGGCATCCTTCAACGCGCGCCTGAGGGTTCCCTTTCTTCCGTATGCTATTTTAAATAGCAGTTCGTCGTTAGCGCCGAACAAGGGCGATTTCAGCACTTCTGCAAGCGCCAGATCGTCGGCGTCCGAAATTGCCGCGCGAGCGAATGCCATGAGGTCAAGCACCCCCTGGTCATCGACGAGATCAAGAACGTCCGCGCCGGCAGTTGGAACGCCCGCGGCCGTCAAGGCGCGGATGGTTTCCGCAAATACCGGACCGCGGGACTGGACAAGGATCATCACGTCCGAGGGCCTCAAGTCGCGACGCCCGCCGCTTCCGTCCGGCGTATCAGCGCCTGCAAGCAGCGCCGTCACTTTCTCTGCAACAGCAAGAGCGAGTCGGCGCTCGCGACTTGCAGTCGTCATGGCGTCAAGCGGCGCGTCCCATGGCTCATATTCCGGTTCTTCAATGGCTGGCGTCAGCGGCCAGATTTCAACCAGCCCCGGCTCCGCCTGCCGATAGGGTTCGTGCCGCAAGTCAAGATCATCGGTCAGGCCCTGCCGAGCCGCGCGATCGACGAAAATCGCGTCAACGAAGGCGAGTATCGGCGCTGTCGTTCGAAACGATAGGGTAAGGTCAACGCTCTGGAAATTTGCGCCCGCGCCTTCGATTTTCTTGCCAAGATCCACAAGCTTTTCATTGAAGAGCTGCGCATCGGCGCCCTGAAACGAATAGATTGACTGTTTCTTGTCCCCGACTGCAAAAAACGTCCGTGCAAGGTTCGATTTTCGATCCTGGCCTGCGCCCACGAAAAACTCGCCGAGCGGCGCCTCAATGACGCGCCATGCCGCCGGGCTCGTGTCTTGCGCTTCGTCCAGAAGGATGTGCTCAAGGCCTTGGTCGAGCTTGTACATCACCCATGCTGCTCGCTCCTTGTCGGCAAGCAGGTTCTGCGCATGGTGAATGAGATCGTCGAAGTCGAGATGTGCGCCAGACGCCTTTGCTGTCTCGTACTCGTGCGATGCCGCACGCACAACTAGCGCCAGCGCGCACGCATCTGCGAACGTCTGTGCGCCGCGGCGCATCTCCGTCATCAACTTTAGATCGGCCTTGAGTCTGGTTGCTATAGCGTCCGAACCCTGATCGAACTTCTTTGCGTCGGCGTCGATAAACTTATCTGCCCACTCGCCGCTCTTTATGGCGAACGCGGCTTCAAGGACCGCAAGACGCTGTCGCCAGCCGATCTTTTTTTCAAAATCTGCGAGCGCCTCGCCGCGCTCAACTGCGGTCTTCTTTCCGTTTCGAAGGGCTTCAGCAAGGCGCGCCATGTCGACAGGACTGATCGCATCGATGATTTGACGATAGATATCGTCCGGAGCTCGGGCCGCCGACTCGCCGAGGCGATCAAGCAGCTTTCGCGCATAATCCGGATCCGTCAGAGCATCGCGAAACGCCGGCGCGCCAAGGGCCGCTTCCACGACGTCACGAACGCCCGAAGGTTTTCGTCCGTGTCCGGAAGACGCGCCGCCGCCCGCGCCGCGTTGGCCGAGGCGGTTGATGGCGGCGGCAATTTCGCCGTCGGGTTGGGCCGCCGCATTGGCGGCGACGGCATTAACCGCTTCGCGCTTCATGCGCGCCTCGTCGGCTTCCTCAAGAACGGAGAAGCCCGGCGCAAGTCCGGCTTCCATCGGGAATCGCGCCAGCAGCGCCTGGCAAAAGGAATGAATGGTCTGGATTTTAAGGCCGCCTGGCGTCTCAAGCGCTTGCGCAAAAAGCCGTCGTGCGCGCCCGAAATCGGTCGATGCGAACGATGGCGTCATCGCCGGATCGAGTTCGTGCAATGCCTGGCGGAGGTCGTCATCGCCCATCAGCGCCCATTCGCCCAGAAGATTGAACAGGCGATCGGACATTTCCGCAGCCGCAGCCCTGGTGAACGTAATGCAGAGTATGCGGTCCGGCGGCGCGCCTGCGAGGAGGAGGCGGGCAACTCGGTTGGTCAGCACGCGGGTCTTGCCTGAGCCGGCATTGGCGCTGACGAAAGCGGAGGTGGCCGGATCGGCTGCGGTGCGCTGGGCGCTGAGCGTCCTTTCAAATGCAAGCGACGTCACGAGTCGCCTCCATCGTCGCTTTCGCCGCCCGCGTCCGCCCATTCCCTGCGCCTTGCGAGGGCGTCATAGTCGCCAAACGCGTCGCGAAATTTTGGCCGTGGCTGGGAGTGATAGGGCGTTTGCGGATCATCGAAGGCGGCAATCAGTCGCAAGAGTCGTTCTTCCGCGCGGTCAATCCGTTCGTCGACGTTCTCCGACGCATGCCCGATGATGCCTCCATCCCGGCTGATAAACGCGACGTACTCAAATCCAGCTACGCCCGGCGCCGCGCCAAGATCGGCGAAGCCGCCGCCGCGCGCGATGAGCGCAAGCAGCTCCAGCTGCGGATTGAAAACCTGAAGCTCTTTTTCGCCGCCTGGCCGGGACGACTTGTAGTCAATAATGAATGCGCGGCCATCTGTACAAAGATCGATGCGATCGGCGACGCCGTGAAGTTCGAAAACTCCGGCGGGGCCATCAAGCGAAACTGCGCCGACACTCTCCACGCCTGCAATGCGCGCCTTGCTGCGGCGATCTATGTCGTATTCGACAAAGCGCTCATGCGCGCGCTCAAGGCTGGCGCGCCACAAGGCGATGTCCGCCGGGGCGCAACCAAATGACGGCGCAAGTTCCTGCAAGGTCGCCCACAGGAATTCCGGATCTGCGGGCTGGTTGCGTCGTCCTGCCGCTTCAAGGACCTTGTGCAACAGCTGGCCAAGATGGCGGGCGGAGAAGGCTGTTCCGGGATCGTCGAGCTTTCTTAGCCGAAGAGTTTCCCCGGCATAGATCGAATAAGGGTCCCGCAGCCACTTCTCGATACGCGTCACGGACAGCCGCCTTGGTCGCGCAGCGAGCGGCGGTCGCGGCTCGGGCCTGCCTATCCTGACCATGCCGGGTTCATTCGGCGCTGAGTCAATCTCGGCTATCCACGAGGCGTATACGGATGTTGTATCGATGCCGGCTATGAGACGGTCATCCGTTTCCCGTCCATGGTCGACGCCCTTGAGGACATTCTTCAACCGCAGGAGCCAGCGTGACGGCGAGGTTGGGCCATCGCCTGCTTTGGTCGATCGGGTCAGCAAGAGACGCGGCGGCGCGGCTAGGCAGGCGAAATCATGAGCCGCAAGTCCGATGCGACGTTCAGGTGATGGCAGGCCGATCGCCGCCCGCATCGCCCGGGAAAGAAATGGTCCGGTCGGGGCGTCGCCGGGCCAAACGCCTTCATTCAGGCCGGATAGGATAGTTAAATCGGCATGCTGAAGGCGAGCTTCCAGCGGACCAAGAATGGACAGTCGCGGATGGGTTGGCCGGTTCGTGCGCACTACGGCCGATGTTGTTAGTGCCGTGAAGACGGCGACATAGTCGTGCGACGACAAGACGGGGCGGTCGTCCTCCGAGAGCGCCTGCAGGATTTCGGTAAACAGACGAGTCGCCGCCAGCCCATCCTCGCGCGACCAGAACGCCCGGCCGCTCTCTTCGGTGACGGCGCCGGCGAATACTTCCGCCGCGGCGGCGTGACGCTCCAGAAATGCTGCAAGTGGCGCGCGCAAAGGCCAGCTCTGCACTACGCCGGCCAGGCGCGTGAGCAGCGCTGTGACATCGATGTCAGGCATATCGGCAACCGCAGTCCGGATGCGCGCAGAAATTGCAAGAAACGGTGCATCGTTATTGGCGACCGGCGCCGGCCCTCGCAACGTCGTGTCAATCGCCCGCAGTCCTTTTGATCCGATTACGGACCTGTCGAAGATGGGGTGATCAAGCATCGACAAGAGCCGAACCGGATCGTCGGGCGAGGCCAGAAACTCAGCGGTCAGTCGCAGATAGGCGCCGGCCGGCTTGGCCGACAGCGGCGCGCCGGCGCTGTCATCAACTTCTATGTCCCAGCGGCGCATCTTCGCGGCGACCCGCCGCGCAAGTTCGCGATCTGGCGTAACGAGCATTGCCGTGAGTCCGGGCGTTTCTATCGCTGAACGAAGCGCGACCGCGATTGCCGACGCCTCCGCTTCTTCGCTGGATGCTTCAATGATTTCGAGGCCTTCGACAGCCGACTGAGCCGCCCCGTCGGTTGCAAGAGCCTCGGCAAGGTCGCGCCAGTCGTCGGTCGAGGCGGACGGACGCAAGGCCACCGACAAAAGACGCCGTCGTCCCCGGGCGTCGGGCTGCGCGTCGTCGGGCGCGCTGGGCCAGCGATGAATATCATCCTTGCAAAGACCAAGACGCTCAATCAGCGCCTTCAGGCCAGCTTGCGGATGGGCGTCGTCGATGCTTGACCATCCACGCTCGTTCAGGCCCAGGTCGAGGCCTGGAAGCACGACGACGCCCATTGGCGCACTTGCGACAGCTTCGACAAGACGGGTCACGGAGGGCGCAGACGCGGTCGTGCCGGCCACGATAGTCGGTTCGTCCGGCGGAAATTCGCGAAACCTTTTAGCCAGCGAATCAATCAGCGCGGCGCGCCGCCATGACGGATCGGACAGGCCTCTGGCGTCAAGATGCGCGGGCCAAGCTGACGTTACAATCTTTAGAAACTCCAGCGATTTGTCCCAGTGTGCAGCGTGTTCGGCCGGAGCGGCGTCCAACAACTGCTCGAAAGGAATAGCCTCAGTATAAAGAGAATCAAGTAGGCTCGCGAGTTCCTTTGCTGCGACCAGGGCGGCGGTCCAGTTTTCGCTGCCGCTGAACGCGCGATCCTTGGCCGCGATAAGGTGCGCGAGCGTGACAAGACGTTCGCTCGAAGACATGGCCGGCGGCAGGTCCGCCCCGAAAGGCGCGAGGCCTTCGGGCGTCGTGGTTTCCGTGTCGTCGAGGTCGCCGAGCGTCAGGATACGAGGCAGCAGCGTCGCGTTCCGCCCGCCATCGATGCTAGCGTCAGCAAATGCTTCGGCGAGTGAACGCGCCGCCCGGCGCGTCGGCAGATAGATCGTCGTATCGGCGAGCGCAAACGGGTCGCTCGGATCGATGCTCGCGATGATGCCCTTTGCCAAAGCAGGCAGGAACGCCTGGCCGGCTTCGATGTTGAATAGTCGCAGAGGGGGAATATCAAAGAGACTGGACAGAACCTGATCCCAAAAGCGCCGCGACGCTGGTCCCGCCGCAATGATCATTCAATGCGGCGCTCGGGGTCTTGGCAATACGCGCCGCCCAGGAAATGCGCGCGTTCAGGTGACGCCATTTGCTTTTTGCGGCGCTGTTCGGACCGCCTGGCCCACTTCAGGTCGCTGAGAAATGATCAACGATCGTAAATGCGCCAATCAGGATAAAGCCGCTGCCGGCGATCAGTTTCAGGGGCAGCGCATGCAGATACCGCTCCGCCATCACGCCGAGTGCGACGGCGATGCCTGTGGACAAGACAAGCGCGACGCTCGCCGCGGCGAAAACAAGCGCAGGATGGATCTTCCCTTCAGCCGAGAACAAGAGGGTCGCAAGTTGCGTTTTATCGCCGAGCTCAGCCAGGAAAACCGACGCGAAGACGATCATTGCATACTTCATTGGACGAATGCCTGTTAATTGCGAGATCGTGGTGATAGCGCGCCGGCCAATTGACGTCACGACAGGCGTGGCCGCGGTCGATCGACCTCGCAATGGCTACCGATGCGCAAGCATTCTTGCTTCGGCCGCTTTCAGGCCGGCGGGGTCGCCGACGTGCATCCAGTCGCCATCGTGGACAACGCCTTTAAATGCCCCTCTTGACGCCGCGAGGTCCCACGCGCGCCGGAGGGAAAAAGGGCCATCCGGGCCATCGTCGACGAGCCGCGGTTCGATTATCTGCAACCCGGTATAGACGTAGGGAGCGGTCGTGGCATCGCCGCGATAGGCGAGCGTTCCATCCGCTTCCAGATGAAAGTCGCCGTTTCCTTCGTACCCACTCGTGCGGTCAATCGGCGCCAGCAATAGCAGCGCGTCCACTTGTTCCGGATCGAATGCGCGCGCAAGGCGCGCGCAGGCGTCTTCGCCAGGGCCGTCAACAAGGATTGCGTCGGTATTTACGCAGAAAACCGGCCCGTCGCCAAGCAGCGAACGGGCTTTCTTCAGGCCGCCGCCGGTTTCGAGAAGTCGATCGCGTTCATCCGAAATCAGCACTTGCGGACGTTCCCTTTTGCGCAAGTGATCTTCAATCTGGTCGGCAAGGTAGTGGACATTCACGACCGCTCGCTCGACGCCGGCCGCTGCGAATCTGTCGAGAGCGTGGTCGATAAGCGCCGTTCCGGCAACTTCAATCAACGGCTTCGGGCGATTATCCGTAAGCGGACGCATGCGCGTGCCGAGCCCCGCCGCGAGCACCATTGCCGTCTTTGGCATTGCGGTCACGTCGCGCTTCCCGATGGCTTGAGATCGGGCGCTATTTCCGCAATGACGCGGGCCACCGGCGCGAGCGCGGGGTGCCGTAAATCATTGCGAAAGTGAGTCTCGACCCGCGGCAGCAGACCTTCATAGCGGGGCTTGCCGTCGCGTTTCACAAGTCTTGCGAAGATGCCGAGGATCTTCGCGTTTCGCTGGGCGCCGAGAATCGCGTACTCCTCGCGGAATGCCTTCGCATCGAATCCGCTGATGGTTTCGGCGTTGGCGCAATATCGGTCGACCATGGCCATCGCGAGAGACGGCGTCACGTCGCGACGCGCATCTTCGAGCAAAGAAACAAGATCGTAGGCGGAATGCCCGACTAGGCCATCCTGAAAGTCGATCATGCCGACCCGGGCGACGCCATGACGAGCTGGCAGCCAAATCAGGTTCTCCGCGTGAAAATCGCGCAAAACCACCGTCGAGGGTGCGGGCAAGAGCGACAAAACGCTCTGCCAGGCACGGGCAAAGGCTGTGGCCGCCGCCGGGTCGGTTGGTTCGCCATTTCGAAACGGCACATACCATTCGGTAAGCAGCGCGGTTTCGGCAGCGAGAGCAACCGCGTCGTACTCAAGCATGAAATAGGCAGCGCTTGCAGGCGGCTCGAGGCGCGCCCGGCGAAGCGCGACCAGCGCATCGACGGCGGCAGCATAGAGTTCGACTTCATCCGCGCCCGCTGGAATCGCTCTTGCGAACAAGTCGTCGCCGAGATCCTCGATCAGGGCAAAGCCGCGACCAATATCCGCGGCGAAGACCTGCGGGGCGGAAAAACCGGCGCCCACCAACATGCCGGCAATGTCGATGAAGGCATTGAGGTTCGGGCCCGCGAGGCGGGCGAGGGCATTGTACCCCAGCGCCGCCCTCTGCGCCGGCGAGGCGTCGGGCGGACACGGGGCCGTTTCGGCCTTGACGGGCGCGTTCATCAGGATCGCACGCCGGCCATTGTGCGTCAGGCGTTCATAGGAACGCGTCGAGGCGTCGCCGGCCAGCGCCAGGGCGTTTGCATCCCTCCAACCGGCGGCGGCCAGGAATTCGGCTCGTTGCTGTCGTCTCGTGTCGAATTCGGTCATCGCCAGATTACTGCGGGTCGCCCATTGCCGGAGCGTTAACCGCGTTCAAGCGATCTCGCCAAGTCTCGTCGCCGCGCAGCACGGCGCGTCGGCCGGGCCCGTCGATCGCAATGTTGACGATGAGGGTCGTCGGCGGCAGTCGATCGACAATCCGCTCCGGCCATTCGACGAGACAGACGCCGTCCTCCAGCGCGTCCTCAAGGCCAAGCTCGTCAATTTCTTCGGTCCGTTCGAGCCTGAAAAGGTCGAAATGGTGGATGGTAGCGTCCGGCGCTTCATAGAGATGCGCCAGTCCGAAAGTCGGGCTCGGCGCGTTCGGTTCACCGGTCGCCGCTTCGATATACGCCCTAGCCAGCGAAGACTTCCCTGCGCCAAGCGGACCGACAAGAGCGATGACGTCGCCGATGCGCCGCACCAGCGCGAGGCGTCTGCCCAAGGCCGCAGTGGCGTCTTCGTGCGGCAGGTCGACAATCGTTTCCCACATCAGCGCGGACACTAGCTGTGTCACGCCGTGAGTTGAAGGCGAGCGAAGATTATTCCGCAGCGACCGGCAGGACGCGGGTTTCCGGCTTGTGGTGGGTCCGGATGAACCCGGCAATTTTTGGCTGGATTTCCGTCCGCCAGCGTGAGCCGTTGAACACGCCGTAGTGGCCAACGCCTGGCTGGACGTGATCAATCCGCATGCTTTCGTCGAGATTGACGCACAGGTCATGCGCTGCCTGCGTCTGTCCAATCCCGGAAATGTCGTCGTTCTCGCCTTCGACGGTCATCAACCCGACATCCCGGATTGCGCCAGGGTCGACGCGAACGCCCCGGTGCATGAACTTGCCTTCGGCAAGGGTATGCTCCTGGAAAACCTCGCGGATGGTCTGAAGATAGAATTCCTCGGTCAAGTCGAGAACCGAAAGATACTCGTCGTAAAAGGCGCGATGCTTGTCGGCGGAGTCGCCGTCGCCCTTCACCAGGTCGAGAAAGTATTCGTAGTGCGCATTCGTGTGCCTGTCCTGGTTCATGGACAGGAACGAGTACAGCTGGACAAATCCCGGATAGACGCGCCGCATGACGCCCGGATAAGGTGCCGGCACCGTATAGATCATGTTGCGTTCGAACCAGTCGAACGGTCTTTCCTGGGCAAGCACGTTCGGCACCGTCGGCGAGCGGCGGGCGTCGATCGGACTGCCCATGATGGTTATCGTCAGTGGTCGAAGGTAGTCATCGTTCGCCGCCATCACAGCGGTCGCGGACAATAGCGCAGGGCCGGGCTGGCAGACCGCCATCGCATGCGCCGGCTCGCCGATCGCGTGAAGGAATTCAATCAGGTAGTCGATATAGTCGTTGAGGTCGAAACGCCCCTCGCTGAGCGGCACCATGCGCGCATTGCGCCAGTCGGTGATGTATACGTCATGGCCAGGCAGCATTGCCTCGACCGTGCCGCGCAGTAGCGTCGAGTAATGGCCGGACAAAGGCGCAACGATCAGCACCTTCGGGTCGGGGGTCGCTGACTTCTTCGCAGCCGCAAGCGCCGTCGGGTTTCGACGGAAACGGAGGAGATCTCCAAACGGCTTTGACAGCGCGAGTTCGGTCAGCACGGGCACGGTCGACCCGTTCACGACGGTCTCGCGCAGGTCCCATTCAGGCTTCGGATAGCGGCGGGTCGCATTTTCGAACACATCCAGCGCTGCAGCCGAGGTCCGCCCGAGCCAGCTTTCCGCCATCGGGTTAAGGGGGGATCGCCAGAACTTCGCGCCAATGCCTGCCGCATATCGGGCAGGCGCTAGCATCTGATAGCTGAGTTCATGGGCTGAATAGAGCATAACGCGACACCTCAAAGCGGCCCGGCACCGGGCACTCGCTCCCCCCGAATGAGCAAGACGGCACGGCCGACCGGAGCTTCGGTCAACGTCCCGCGCCGCAGCATCGCATGTTACGCGACGGCAAGGCAAACGCCGACGGGTCGGCCTGCAATCAATTTTGCGATGCCGCTGTTAATTAACTTACCAGCAAAGCTGGTTAATCGACGATGTATGCTGCAACTGACGGTTGGCTACGTCAACGCCAATTGACGGCTTTCTCCAGAAAAGCGGCGATTTCGCCGGGCGTCATTGAGTCCTTCAAGGCGACCCGCGGTCGTCCGGAACGGTCGGCGACGTAGAACAGGCTCGTGTGGTTCACCGTATACCCGAGTTCGGAGTCGGCGAGCGGCTCCTGCGCGGCGTAAACCTTGAAAGACCTTTTGGCGGCCTCGATCGCCGACGTGTCCCCTGTCAACCCGATGATGCGGTCATCAAACGACAGAAACTGTTCGAGGGTATCGGGCGTGTCGCGCTGCGGATCGACTGTAATGAAAACTGGCGTGACGTCCGCAAGGGATTCGGGATCGAGCTCGTTGAGCGCAGCGGAAAGTCGGCCCAGGGCGAGCGGGCAGACGTCCGGACATGACGCGAAACCGAAATAGATGATCGCGACGTCGCCAGCAAAGCTCGCTGCCGTGCGCGTCGCGCCGCTCGTATCAATCAGCTCATAGGCGCCTGGAAACTGGTCGGAAAGCTCGATTACGCCCGCAGCGGGAATCTCGCGGTTGGACTCGCGAGCGCACGACGTCGCCAGAAACGCCATTGTGATGGCGAGTGGAAGCAAGTGGTGTCTGGGCTGCATTTCCTGTCCTCCAGCGGCCGCCGTGGCCGGACACCGCGGGCGGTCTTTCGCGCCTTCGCTCGACCTAATGCGTCTTCGCATCGCAGGCCAGTCCGCGCGACAATTTACGCCCGGAAAGACTATGCTCCGACGCGGTCGTTCAGCGCGTCTTTGGCTCGCGACAATGCCTTCAGTCTGACGTATCGAAAGTCATGCAGCAGGATCAGACCTTAAGCGCGGGCGAAGAAACGGGCGCACCCGGAAGCGCCGCTTTGCCGCGCCAGAGATTGCGCTCAGCGCTTGGAGCCGTGGACATCATCGGGCCGGTCGGAGCCCGCGAATCTGCGGCGCGCGCGCTTCGCGGGCCTGTTCGTCTGAGAACGCTAACCACCTTGCGCTGGCTCGCCGTCGCCGGTCAGACCGCCGCGGTCACGACCGTCCATTTCGGGCTTGGATATCCCGTTGCGCTTGGCCTTTGCCTTGGCGCAATTGCCGCGAGCGCCTGGCTGAATCTGTTCACGATGCTCAGGTTTTCACCGCAGCACTACCTCACCGATGCCGAAGCGTCGGCGTCTATCGGTTTCGATATAATCCAGCTCTGCGTCCTGCTCGGTCTGACTGGCGGCTTGAACAACCCATTCGCCGCGCTGATCCTTGCGCCGGTGACCATCGCCGCCAGCGTCTTGCCGATGCGCGCGACAGCATTGATCGGCGCCTTGGCGTTCGCTGGCGTCACCGCTGTCGCGCTTTTTCACCTGCCATTGCCGTGGCTGCCGACGGGCGGCCTCGTTCTGCCGAAAATCTACACTCTGGGAATCTGGGTTTCGCTGGCGTTTGCAGTCGCTTTCTTCTCAATTTATGCGCATCGCATTGCGGCGGAAGCCGGCCAGATGAAAAGCGCCCTGGCGGCAACCCAGCTTGCTCTCACCCGCGAAGAGCAGCTTGCAGCGATCGGCGGCCTTGCCGCAGCTGCTGCGCATGAGCTTGGCACGCCGCTCGCCACAATCCAGGTGACCGCAAAGGAAATCGCCGAAGAGGTTCGGGCAGGCGGCGATATTGACCTTGAATTGCTGGAAGAAGACGCGCGCCTTCTCGTAAGTCAGGCGAAGCGTTGCCGGGAAATCCTTGCCCGCCTGTCGCGGCAGGATGTGGGCGGCGACGATATTCTCGACCACGCCTCGATTGATTTGCTGGTCAAGGAAGCCTCGGAACCGTTTGGCGTCGGAGCGGATGCGCCGGCCATCATGTTCGAGATACTCGCCCACGCAACAGAGGGAGCGCCGCCCGTTGTCAGGCGAATGCCCGAAATCATCTACGGGGTCCGCAACTTCGTGGAGAATGCCGCAGGGTTTGCGACGTCGAAGGTGCTGGTCGCGACATCATGGACAAAGGACGACATTACGATCTTTGTCCTGGACGACGGCCCGGGCTTCTCGGCGGAGGTGCTGGCTCGACTGGGCGAGCCCTATTTGAGCGCCCGTGGTCGAGCCCGCGCCGCCGCTTCAAGGAAGGGCGGCCTGGGACTTGGCTTCTTCATTGCGAAAACGCTTATTGAACGCACGGGCGGCCGGGTCGCGTTCGGCAACCGACGGTGGGAGACGGTCGCCCCCGCAATCGCCGATGGCGCAACCGGCGCTTTTGTGGCGATCAAATGGCCGCGTGACGCGATCGAGGCCCCTCCGGCGGCGCGGACTGGCTGACCCATACGCCGAAAACTGCGACCTATTGGCGCAAACCCAGATTGCCTCGCCTGCGTATCTTTATATGAAACGATAAATCCCCGCCCCGCGGCCCGCAGTAGCAGGATCCTGCTCCACCAAGCCGTCGAAGGAGTTCGAGCCATGCTTGATACCGACCTTGAAACTGAAAGCGAGCTCGCCGTCATAGAAGCGCTTCCCGAAGACGCTTCCATGCTCATCGTCGACGATGACGAACCACTGCGCCGTCGGCTGGGTCGGGCGCTTGAGCGTCGCGGCTTTACGGTCATGCTGGCGGGCGGCGTGAAGGAAGCAGTGCTGATTGCGGCCGCAAATCCGCCTGCATTCGCGGTTGTCGACTTGCGCCTTGAAGACGGTGACGGCCTGGAAGTCGTCAACGCCATTCACGCAAAGCGAGAGGATTGCCGCGTCGTCATCCTGACGGGCTATGGCAACATAGCCACCGCCGTGGCTGCGGTGAAAGCGGGCGCGATCGACTATCTGTCGAAACCGGCCGATGCGGACGATGTCGTCAAGGCGTTGCTCGCCGGCGACGGCGAGCGACCGGAACCGCCCGAGAACCCGATGTCCGCTGATCGCGTGCGTTGGGAGCATATTCAACGCGTTTACGAGCTTTGCGACCACAACGTATCGGAAACCGCGCGCCGGCTCGGGATGCATCGCCGCACCTTGCAGCGCATTCTGGCCAAGCGAGCGCCGAAATAGTTTGAGACTCATGCCTTTTCCGGCGCTTGCGCGACGGCGTCCCTTGGCAAGCCGGACGTGAGGCAGGCGTCGCGCCGAATTCGTATCTGAGCGGATCAAGGGCCAGTTCAGGGCCCGTCAGAGCTCTGATTATGACAAATGTTGCGCGGGTTGGCCGCGGCGCAGACCGGCGTGTCCGCAGCGATTCGCCATCAAATTCATCCTGTGCTTTTCGTCAGCTGGGCAACGGAAAGCTTGGAGGTGAGCGAATCGCCAAAGGCGCCTTCGCTCGCCTCGGACCCGCAATAGTGCTCACGCCATCATGGCGTGCGCTATTGCGGCGATTGATTGATGCGAATGATATGCCGCAGCTCTCTTGCCGCCGCATCCGGTTATGGAGGAGCCAAGCGTTAGGCTCCGGAATCCTGATGGCAATCTCGCTCTCGCGCCGGCGCCGGTAAGGCCTTCTACTACGCACTCACGGAGGGTTGGCGGCAAGCAACGCGCTGACCCGTTTCGTTTCCGCGCCGAAGCGTTCATTTGCCAATTGACGCGCTCTTGATCGCCTTGGACCGTCGACTGACGCAAGCTACAAGCCTGTCGATGCCAACCGCGCTTCCGCGCGCTGCAATATCCCGGAAAAAGCTGCGGCCATCCCTGGCCCGCGACACACCATGAGGGGACTGATGAACGCAAAACGCATTTCGAAGACGCTCGCCGCGGCATTCATGGCGTCGAGCGCAATAGCGCCCGCCGCTTTAGCGCAAGGCGTTGAACTGCCCTACGAGCAATTCACGCTCGACAATGGCCTGCGCGTCGTCGTCCATGAGGACCGCAAGGCGCCGCTCGTTGCAGTGTCGATCTGGTACCACGTCGGGTCAAAGGACGAGCCGGAAGGAAAGACGGGCTTCGCTCATCTCTTCGAACATCTGATGTTCAACGGCTCGGAAAACTACGACGGCGAATGGTTTGAACCCCTTGAGGAAGTCGGCGCTACCGACCTCAACGGGACCACATGGTTTGACCGGACCAATTATTTCCAGACGGTCCCGACGCCCGCGCTCGATCGTGTTTTGTGGATGGAATCCGACCGGATGGGGCACCTCCTTGGGGCCGTCACCCAGGAAAAGCTCGATAACCAGATTGGCGTCGTCCAGAACGAAAAGCGCCAGGGCGACAATCAGCCGTATGGCCGGATGGAGTATGCGACGCTCGCCGGCCTGCTGCCTGACGACCATCCTTATGCGCATTCCACTATCGGTTCGATGGAAGACCTCTCCGGCGCATCGCTCGATGACGTCAAGAACTGGTTCCGCGAATACTATGGTGCCGCGAATACCGTGCTCGTCATCGCGGGCGATATCGACGTTGCGACCGCAAAGGCCAAGGTCGAGAAGTATTTCGGCGATATTCCGGCCGGCCCGCCGCTGACCCAGATGGAAGCGAACGCGCCGAAGCTTGCCGAAGACAGTCGTGAGACGATGTTCGACCAGGTCCCGCAACCGCGGATCGATCGCAACTGGGTCGCGCCGGGTCGGGCAACGCGCGACGCGACCTTGCTGACGCTTGCGGCCGAAGTGCTTGGCGGCGGCAAGACATCCCGGCTGTACAAGAAACTTGTCTATGATCTTGAAGTTGCAACAAGCGCTACGGCGCAAAATCAGGACCAGGAGCTTCTCAACTTCTATTCGGTGACTGTTGACGCGAACGCAGACGCAGATCTCGAAATGGTCGAAGCTGAAATGCAAAAGGTGATCGACGAATTTCTCGCGACCGGCCCGACTCGCGCTGAGCTTGATCGCGTCAAGACCGCCCTCGAGGCGGGCGTCGTTCGAGGCCTTGAGCAGGTCGGCGGGTTCTCTGGCAAAGCGGTTCGCCTCGCGGAAGGCGCGCTCTACGCCGACAATCCAGGCTTCATACTTCAGCAGCTTGAGTGGGTAAGGGAGGCGACCCCGCAAGACGTCCTTGCTGCGGCGCGGTCCGTGATGACGGCGGGTTCCTACCAGCTGACGGTTCTTCCGTTTCCTGATTACAAGACGAGCGCCAGCGACGTAGACCGGTCGACGGGCTTGCCGCCGGTGCCGAATTCGCCGGATTTGAAGTTTCCAGACGTTCAGGAATCCAGCCTGCGGAACGGCATGAAGGTGGTCCTTGCGGAGCGTTCGGCTGTGCCGATCGTCAATCTGTCCGTACAGTTCGATGCAGGCTATGCGGCGGACGCCGTGTCGGCCCCAGGCGTCGCGGGCGGCAAGCTTGGCCTTGCGTCCTACACCGGATCGATGCTCGACGAAGGGGCGGGTCGCCGGACGGGCCCCCAGATCGCCGAAGAACTTGAAGGCCTTGGCGCAACGCTCTCCACGGGTTCTTCCCTCGACACGACCGGCGTCTCAATGTCGGCGCTGAAATCAAGGCTATCGCCGTCGCTTGCGATCTTGTCGGACGTGGTTCGTCGACCAACATTCGACCCGAAGGAGATTGAAAAGCTCCGTAGCCGATGGATCGCCGGGATCGCACAGGAAAAGTCGAACCCCGTTCAGCTTGCGCTGCGCGTACTGCCGCCGGAGCTCTATGGGGCGGGCCACGCTTACGGCGTGCCGTTCACCGGTTCCGGGACGGTCGAGTCGATTGAATCCCTGACCAGGGCGGATCTTGAAGCCTTCCACAGAGCATGGTTCAGGCCGGACAATGCGACGATATTCGTCGTCGGCGACACGACGATGGACGAAATCAAGCCGATGCTTGAACGAGCATTCGGCGACTGGTCGGCGCCGTCCGTTCCGGCGCCGCAAAAGAACGTCGCTGCCGTTGAGCGTCCCGCGCGGGGCAAGGTGATCATCGTCGACAAACCTGGATCGCCGCAGTCCCTGGTGCTTGCCGGCCATGTCGCGCCGCCAACCGGCGCAGCGAACAACATCGCGATTGAAGCGATGAACGACATTATCGGCGGCCAGTTTACGGCGCGGGTGAACATGAACCTGCGGGAAGAAAAAGGGTGGGCGTATGGGGCGTACACGTTCCTTCAGGGCGCTCGCGGCCAGAGACCCTATCTCGTTTACGCGCCTGTCCAGACCGACAAGACCAAGGAGTCGATTGCGGAGATCGTCAAGGAACTGAATGCTTACAAGACAACGCGTCCGGCCACGGCCGCGGAACTCAGGCGGACGATCGCCAACAACACGCGCTCGTTGCCTGGCGCCTATGAAACATCAGGCGACGTTATGGGGAGCCTCGTCTCATCGGCGCGTTATGGCCGACCCTGGGACTACCCTTCTTCGCTGAAGGAGCGCTACGAAGCTCTAGACCTAACGGCGATTGCCTCGGCCGCGTCGGAGGTCGTGCACCCTGAAAGCCTCGTTTGGGTCATCGTCGGGGATCGAGAGAAGATCGAGGCCGGCGTAAGGGAACTCAACCTCGGCCCGGTCGAGGTCGTGAAGCTTACAGATCTTTAGGCAGTCGATCCCGATACGAAACCAGGGGCCGCCTCAAACAGGCGGCCCTTTTTTTGAACGAAGATCGTCGCGGGAAATCAGGCGCTTGACCGGGTTCGCGACGCGGTCAAATATCCGCGCAGCCTCATGGAGGGGAGATCATGAGCAACAAGTTGCAGCCGCGAAACCCACCCTACCCGGACGATATTGCTTTGATCCTTTCAAAGTATCCCCAACAGGATGGGTATCTTCTGGCGCTTTTTCGCACGTTCGCCAACAGCCGGCGGTTTCTAGAGAAAGGCATGCCCAATCTTCTAGATAAAGAAAGCCCGCTTCTGTTGCGCGAACGCGAGATTGTCGTCCTCCGGACCACCGCGAATCGGAACTGCGAATACGAATGGGGCGTCCACGTCGCGATTTTCGCAAAGCATGCATGCTTCGCCGAAGATCAGGTGAGGGCGACGCGCCTTGGTCGATGGGACGATGACGCCTGGCCTGCGCGTGAAAAGGCGTTGCTTCGCGTTGTCGACGATCTTTGCGCTGAGGGCATTGTCACGGATGAGGCGATGCCCGCATTTGCCGAGCATTGGTCGGTTGAAGAGCAGCTGGAGATCATCGCTCTTGTCGGCGCCTATTCCACGGCGAGTTTCGTCGCCAATACGGCCCGACTTGCGCTTGAGCCGTTTGGCGCGAGGTTCCCCGGTTCGTTGCGTGACTAACGTGTTGATTCGTCAATCAATGGTCACGGCGGTGCCTGACGCCGAAACCATCATCATCGACCCCATTTCGCCGATGACCTCATAGTCGAGATCGACGCCGACGACGGCGTTCGCGCCGAGCTCTAACGCCTCGTCCGTCAGTTCCTTCAGGGCAATCTCCCGCGCTTCGCGCAGCGACTTTTCATACGAACCCGATCGTCCGCCTACGACATCACGGATGCCTGCGAACAGGTCTCGAATAACGTTCGCGCCGAAGATGGCTTCGCCGGTCACAATGCCCCGGTATTCTCGGACCGGGCGACCTTCGATTGTCGGCGTCGTGGAGATGATCATGTTGTTGCTTCCTCGGATGCTTTGGAGATGGCGGCGGCGTTTGCCGCCGCCGGGATATGGTGGTCTATGCGCGATTGTCGAGTTGCGGCCGGACCGCCGCGCGACCGGCGCGTGTGATGCCGTATGGGCCGCCACCCGACGATGCGATGAGGCGGCGCTTTCTCAGTTTGTTGAACACGCCAAGCGTGCAATCAGCGAGCGTCCAGCCATCTCGCGTGACGCAGTTGATTTCGACGATTTTGCCTCTGTCGTCCTTCTCGACGAGGACGGTGCCGCCGCGCGCCAGAACGTGCAGAGTCTTTTGCTCCGCCTTTGAAATGTTCATTGGATTTGCCTGCAGACTGAATCGAACAGCGCGCCACGGCATGGCGTGTTGCGCACGGGTCAGGATTCAGTTGGCTGCAAGCTCTGACATAAAAACTCCGGTAGGGCAGAATAGCTCGACCGCTGGCCGATGCAAGCCGCAAGATCTGAGAGCGCCGTCGGTCCGGGACAGTTGACGCGTTTGACGGACGGCGAATTCGTTAGGGAACTTGGTCAAGGGTTGCTGCGCTACCCGGTCATGTTTCGACAGGCCGCTTGTCGTGCAAATCTCAACGTTAGGGCCTTGCGGCGCGCCGGCGCCAGCGCTCGGTCGCGCGCGTGTCGCAGGATGGCGGTGCCGAAGGCGTCAGCGACGATCAGGCCTTCGTCCGGCGGCAGAAGTTCGCGGGGAAAATCGGCATCGACCGCGAAATAGAAGGCGTCGCAAAAATCGAGATAGTCTGTCCACTTACGGTCCGCCTCAAAATCGGCGCGGCATGACTTGATTTCCGCCACGATAATGCGGCCTTTCTCATTCAAGCCGGCGAGATCGACGCGCCGGCCGGTCGGCAACTGGAATTCCGGCAGGATTGCGAGGCCCATGTCACGGAAAAGGCGCGCGACGCCGCGGGTCAGTTCCGATGTCTTGTCGGGGCGTCTTTGCGAAATCGGCGGCGGCGCGCCGTCTTCGGCAAAGCAGGTTGAAGGCGCGCCAGTCAAGAATTCGGTCCCGGTCGAAAATTCAGTCATAGTGGAGCTGTTGTTGAGTTCGCGTTTTGTTCATTCCACGCCGGAAGGTCCGCCGCGTCAACCCTTGTCCGGATGGTTCTGGCTGTCGATCAGGCTGGTCTCCCATGTCCATTGAGCAATCGATGGCCGGAAAGGCTGATAATCTTGCCGGCATCGCCGAGGGCATCGTCGCCGCAGCTTTGGCGGCCCTTGTGGTCGCGATGTTGATTGCCGATGCGTTTCCCGAGGCGTGGCCGGCGGAGCTCCTGGTCAGCCTGTCGCCGCAAGGGACTATTTGTGGGGTGACCTTTGCGATCATCGGCGTTGCGCGAAGAAGTGCGGTTATTGTCCTCCCCGCGGTTGCAGTCGCCTACCTCGGATGGATCGGCATGTCGGATCGGGTTGCGTCGGCGCCAATCGGCGTCGGATCGTCCGGTGACGTAAGCACTCTGGTCTGGGCAAACGTTCACCGAGAGGTGGCGCCCTTCGTCAGGGCAATCGAACTTGCGCTCCAACAGGACGCTGATGTGGTGGCGTTCGGCGAGGCGCCTGAAATTGCCGACGTACCGGTCGCTGCGCTGAAAAAATTGAGATCAGCCTTTCCTTTCGAAGCGGCGCCTGAGCCGTCGGGTGGCGTGCTGCTCCTGGCGAAAACGCCATTCGAGAACTCTGGAGCTACGCGGAAAAACCTTAAGCGGTCGGTCCGTGGCGCGACCCGGACACAGCATGGCCGCATCGATATTGTGGCGGTCCACTTGCCGACGCCAATGTCGCCTGGGGGGCAAGTCTGGCGCGATCATTTCATGCAGGAAACCCTGGCGATCGCTCGACCCGACGTGCCGGCGCTGATGGTGGGCGACTTCAATGCAACGCCCTGGAGTCCGCAAATGCGACGATGGATTGCGGGCGGTCGGTTCTTGCGCGTCGGCGGCAAAGACTCGCCAACCTGGTTTTCCCGCATCCCAGGATTGGGCTTGCCGATCGATCATGCCTTCGTCGCCGGCGGCGTTCGAGCATCGGTCGAGATCGGGCCAGATATCGGGTCTGACCACTATCCGTTGATCGTGCGCTTTAAGGCGCCTGGGACGAATGGTGCGTTCACGCAGCCTATTGCGGGCCTTCGACCCTAGCCTTGCTGCTCCGGCAACCGGACGATTAGACCGTCGAGGTCATTTGTCACCGTGATCTGACAGGATAGGCGCGAGTTCTCCTTGGGCTCGTAAGCGAAATCCAGCATGGATTCTTCCATGCTTTCACGCTGGCCGGTTTGCGGGAGCCATTCAGGGTCGACATAGACATGACAGGTCGCGCATGCGCACGCCCCGCCGCAGTCTGCGTCGATGCCCGGCACCAGGTTTTTGACCGCAGCTTCCATCACCGATACGCCAGGTTGGGCATCGACGACGTGTTCTGTTCCGTTGTGTTCAATGTACGTGATTTTCGCCATGGGAAGGTCACCTAGCCGGACGCGAAGCGGGCTACAAGAAGGATTTAAGGTCCTGCGACGCATCGCCAAGCCGCCCCGGGTCCACGGGTTTGCCGCTTGGGATTAGTCGTTTGCCAACAATGAACGCTGTCGGATCGTTGACCGCGTCAACCGACTGCAGCGCGCCGTCGAGCATCGTCCAGACCGAGAGCCCGCGCCCATCAGCCGCCGGACGAATGATTTCGGCAAGGCCAGGCGCGTCGCCCGAGGGCCTTGCGCCGGCAGTCTGCAGCTTTGCTTCGTACTGGTCTGACCAGAACCAGGGTAGTGCGTCGTATGTCGCCGGCTCGACCCCATTTGCAGCGCGAGCAGCGTTTATTCCGGCGACCTTTCCCTGATCTATTGCGTTCGGGACGCTCTCGAGGCGGAGCCGCCGCTTGTAGAACGGAGAAGGAAAGTTTGCGACGTCGCCGGCCGCCCAGATCCGCGCGTCCTCGGTCCGTGCCGTCTCGTCGACGAGCACGCCATTATCGCACGACAGGCCGGCTTCCGCGGCCAGTCCCTGGTCTGGCGCAGCCCCGATGCCGACAACCACGGCGACGCAGGGAACCGTTCTGCCGTCGTTGAGCCTGACCGCCGAGACGCGGCCATTGCAGGACTCAACGAATTCAAGACCGGCGCCGAGTTGCAGGTCAACTCCATGGGCACGGTGCAGGTTTGCAAAATAGTCCGAGATGGCCGGCCCGGCGACGCGCTTCAGGCATCGGTCCGCGAGTTCAATCACGACGACGTTTCGTCCAGCGGATCGGGCGACGGCCGCGACTTCCAGCCCGATGTATCCTGCGCCGATTACCACAATCGTTCCGTCGGCGGTCAAAATTGATCGCAAGTCGTCGCTATCCGCCAGCGTGCGCAAATAGTGAACTCCCTGCGTCTCGGCGCCAGGGCAATCCAGCCGCCGCGGCGGCGCGCCGGTCGCAATGATCAACCGGTCATAGGCCGTTTCAGCGCCGCCGGCGTCTTTCACGATGCCGCGTTTCCGATCGATCGCTTCGATGCGGGTGCCAAGACGCAGTTCGATATTCGCCTGCTTGAAGAAGGCTGCGGGCTTCAGGTGCAGTCGCGCGATATCGAGATCGCCCTTCAGGTATGCCTTTGAGAGCGGCGGGCGCTGATAGGGCGGCGCGGTCTCTGCGCCGATCAGGACTACGTCCCCCGCGAACCCCTCCTGACGCGCAGAGGCAGCCGCCTGAAGGCCTGCTTGTCCGGCCCCGACAATGACAAGTCTTTCGCTCATGTTCCAAAAACTAGGGCCTATTGCGGGAAGGTCCAGATGTCGTCGCGGAAATTGCCGACATGGGCTGCGCTAATGCCCAACGCCACGAGGCGATCGGGTAGTGTCTCAGTTTGAATTTTCCGCCGCACGTTTCTTGTAGGTCTTCGGCCGACCCGGCTTCGGCGCAGCTGCATCGATAATCTTCACGATGTCTTCCATTTCCAGAAGTTCGTCGGTGATACCCGACGCCATGGCTGGCGTCACTTTCAACGTCTTATGGATGCGAACAAAGTTGTAGAACACTGTGTAAAGCGAGACCATGTGAACGTGGTTCTCGAACTTCTTTGAGAAAGCATTTGTCAGTCGCGTAAACCGGCGCATGTGCATCCGCATGCTAAGGTTCTGCCGCTCGACGTGCGAGGTGCTGATCTTTGCTTTGTCAGGCTCACCTTCGATTACGTCTTTGCGGATGCCGCAGCACTCACCCGGCGAGTAGCGGCGCTCCGCTGATTTGCCTGTCGGCTCGCCGTAGAGCTTCACCAACATTGCGTAGTCGACGTCAGCGCCAAACGCGCCTTCCACGGCTTCGAGGTAAGCCTTGTGGCCGTCCGTTGTCAGTTGAACGCGGTTTGCCAGGCGACCGGCCAGATCGTCCATGAACGCGCTCGCGTATTCACTGTCGCGACCGCCGACTAAGTAAGAAACGATCAGCTTGCTGTCGGAATCGAGCGCGGTCCATGTCCATGTGTCGCCCGCTTCTTCCGGCGCGGCCTTGGCGTCTTTCACGTTCTTCTGTTTTGCGGAGGTGAAAGACCAGATTTCGTCGCATTGAACGCGCTCCGCTTTTACGCCCCGAACGTGGGCGTCATTGAAGGCGGCGCAGGCTTTTCCCGCATCCACCAGCAACTTTGAAACCGTGTTGATGCTTACGCCGGTCATGCGGCTGATCGAGCGCATTGAGCTGCCCTCAACCAGCATATTCAGGATCATCGCACGGGTCTTAATGGGCAACTTGTTCATGCCCTTAATATGTGAACTTATTTGCTTATCGTCAAGTAGTTTCGTCATACAATTGCTGCTTGCAGGTAATTTCTGCATGCAGTATGCTTGCGGGATTAGTTGCAAGCAAGGACTTCGAGGTGGAAGAAAAAAACCCGGTTAAGGTGGCTGCCGCCAAAGCCCGCTCGGCCAAAATGACCCCAGCGCGGCGCTCAGAAATTGCCCGCAAGGCGGCGGCGGCAAAGTGGGGGAACCTTCGCGAGGCTATTAGTCGTGAGGGCGTCGTCAAAATCGGCGGCGCCGAGCTGCAATGCTACGTTTTGGATGACGAATCCCGCGTTTTGGCGCGGGCAAATTTCGTCAAGGCTATTGGCCGAACCGGCAAAGTGAAGGGTGGCAGACGCTTTGATGATGAATTCCAAGTCCCGGTTTTTTTGACCGCAGAGAACTTAAAGCCCTACTTTCCCAACGACTTAGAGGTGAATTCAAAACCCATCCTTTTCACGGATGGCGATAACCAGATGATCGGCTATCGGGCCGAACTCCTGCCTGATGTTTGCGACATTTTCGCGGACGCCGAGCGCGCTGGAGTTTTGCGAAAAAACCAACTCCACATTGCCGCCACCTGCCGTCTTCTTAGTCGTGGCCTCACGCGAGTCGGCATCATCGGCCTGATCGATGAAGCGACCGGCTACCAGCATACTCGCGCAGCTAATGCGCTGGCCAAAATCCTTGAAGCTTACATCGCCAAAGAATTGCAGCCTTGGGTCTACACATTTGGGAATGAGTTTTATCAACAGCTCTTCCGCCTGCGAGGGCTCGACTATCAAAAGGATAACGTGAAGCGGCCTCAGTATTTCGGGCATATTACCAACGACATTATCTATCGGCGGCTGGCACCCGGGGTCTTAGAGGAAATCAAACGAACCGCACCAAAGGCCCCGTCCGGAAGACGAAAAGGGGCTATTCATCAAAGCCTAACGCCAGAGCACGGCCATCCGAAGCTGCGCGAGCATATCGCATCGGTGACGACGATCATGGCGCTGAGCGACGACTATCCTGATTTCATGGCGAAGCTGAATCGCAGGCATCCGGCCTACAATGAGAACCTGGCATTCGAGTTCATGAATGATACCGGTAAGGGCATCTAGCGTTGCCAGCGCTTCGCCGCAGCCTTCTTCGCGATCTCTGAGCGCTTCTTGGCGCTCAAGCTTTCCGCCCGCGCTTTCCCGCCCTTCCGGCCCATAGCCTGAGCAGCCTTGTCCTTCCCGTCATCGGGATCGAACTCTTCTTCCTCTTCACCGGTGGCGATCTTCATCACCTTCACGGCGTTGGAAACAACGTCGGCGGGGCGCTTCTGTCCTTTGGGGCCTTTAGGCACAACCAGTCTCTTTCACCTCACCAATGCGGCCGCACTCGGGACACTTGGGCGCAAGAGCGGCTATCAGTCCGGCCTTCCGGTCGTAGGTCTCATTGGCAGTTCCGCCGGCAAAACCTTCAAGTGCGTGCCGTTCCCAACCGGCGCTATAAGGCTGGTCGTTCTCACTTGATTGGATAAAGCCTTGATGCCCGCCTGGCATTCGATTGGTGTCTTTGTGCGCATCGTCACAGCGCAAAACTCCTATTGCTTACCGCTAAGCATATAGGAGGCCGCGCCAAGATTCAAAATCGATCAAAGTCGGGCCAGATTTCAAACTGAGACACTACCGGCGATCGCATCAACTGGACAGCAAAGCCCGGCCCCGCCTAGTCTGCCCTGTCAAAACAACGGCCTGCGCCGCTCGGATCAGTCGGGTTGCGCCGCGATCTGGCAAGATCGCAGCCGGTTATCCGTAACGTCGAGGGGATCCCATGGACGGACTGCAAGGCTTGATCGAGCAGACGAACGGGCTCGTCTGGGGTTCCGACACGGTTTCCTATCCGCCCGTTCTCATCCTGCTACTCGCGACCGGACTCTACCTTACCGTTCGCCTGGGCTTCATGCCGATCCGGCGCATTCCCTATGCATTCGGCGAGTTGTTCCGGAAACGATCCAAAGACGGCGAGGAAGGCGACGTCTCGCCCTTCGCTGCGCTTATGACGGCCCTGTCGTCGACCATCGGGACCGGCAACATTGCGGGCGTCGCTGTTGCGATTGCGATTGGGGGACCGGGCGCAGTCTTCTGGATGTGGGTGACGGCACTTGTCGGGATGGCCTCCAAATATGCAGAAGGCGTTCTTGCCGTGCGATTCCGCGAGGTCGACCAGAGCGGCCGGCACGTCGGCGGGCCAATGTATTACATAAAGAACGGCATGGGACCGAAATGGGCCTGGCTGGGCGTTGTATTCGCCGGGTTCGGCATACTTGCCTCTTGGGGCACCGGGGCGTCGATACAATCGAATTCGATCGCGGATGCGCTCCGGGAAACCTATGGCGTAACCCCCTGGCTGTCCGGTCTGGTGCTCGCGACCGGCGCCGCGGCGGTTATTCTGGGGGGCATAAAGCGGATCGCGAATGTTGCATCCGGCCTCGTGCCGGCCATGGCGACCGCGTACCTCCTTGCCGGCCTCGTCGTCATTGGCTTGAACATCGAGGCGGTCCCGGCGGCGTTAGCGACGATTGTCGGCCAGGCCTTCGGCTTCGATGCGGCGAAGGGCGGGTTTGTCGGCGGCCTTCTTCTCCTGTCGATGCAGAAGGGCGTTGCGCGCGGCATTTTCTCCAATGAGGCCGGGCAGGGATCGGCGCCGATTGCCCACGCGGCCGCCCAGAACAAGGATCCGGTCAATCAGGGCATTGTCGCGATGCTTGGCACCTTCATCGACACGATCGTTGTCTGCTCGATCACCGCGTTGGTCATCGTGACTGCGGGTATCATCCCGGAAGCCTGCGCGCCGTTCGTGCGCGAGTCGTTGATCCTGTTGCCGGAAGGCTGCGAGACCGGTTCGCCGCTCACGGTTGCCGCATTCGAAAACTCACTGCCGGGGATCGGCCGCCATATCGTGGCGCTCGGCCTCACGCTGTTCGGCTTCACCACCATTCTCGGCTGGAGCTATTATGGAGAACGCTGCTGCGAGTTCCTGTTCGGCGAACGGAGCATCCTGCCATTCCGACTCAGCTGGATCCTTGTGGTCTTCCTCGGCGCTGTCGTTCTGATGGCAGAGCGCAATCCAGAGATTACAGACATCGTCTCGCTGTTCTGGCTTGTCGCGGACACGTTGACGGGCCTGATGGCGGCCCCCAACCTTGTCGCGCTGCTGGTTCTCTCGCCGTTGATCGCGAAGATGACCAAAGACTATTTCGCCGCCGAAAAGCTGTCGAAGAGGTGAATCGCATGGTGTGCCTAGCGCCGGTCGCGCGAGAGCGGCGTCTCGCCGATGCGTGACCGGCGGCAGGGTTAACGCGGGTGCACGGGTAAGCTAGAACGGCGGTGCAGCAAGTGGGGTCGTCGCGCATGCCTGGACGGACGTTTCGATATCTGGCCGGTTCGGCGGTCGCTGCCGCGCTGTTGACCGCTGCGCCTGCGGTTGCACAGAGCTTCGACAGTGCGACCGCCGCTGACGATTGGGCCCTTTACGCCCGCCTCGGCGTTGGTTGGGCGTCGCCGAACAGGCTCGACCAGGACCTCGCCTTCGATCCTAGGACGGCGTCGTTCTTTACGCCACCGAACCGGCGGGTAATCGACCTCGAAGACGCAGCGTCGCCAACATTTGCAATTGGCGTCGCCTATCCGGCGGGGACGCGGACGGAACTCGAGTACCGGTTTCTCCAGCCATCATTCGATGAAGTCACGCTTTTTGGCGGGTTTGGTCCCGGCGTGACGTCTCCGTTCCCGGTCACGCCGTCCGACGAGTTTACGGCTCACTTCCTGATGTCGAACGCCTACTTCGAAGTGGTTCGGTTCGGACCGGTTGGCGCGTTTGTCGGCGCCGGCGTCGGCGGCGGCTTTTTCGCCGATGGCCTCGGCCAGCGCGACGCCGCCTTCGCGTATCAAGGGCGCACTGGGGTCACGGTCGATCTCTCGCGCCGTGCGACGCTTCAGATCGAATACGTCTACCTGCGGACTCGCGACATCGTGTTTGGTCCGGACAGGCTTGGCCGCGGCGCTCTTGGCGGCTTTCAGGCGCTTGGCGAACCGTTCGTTATGTCGGCGGCGGATGCATCAATCCAGTTCCGATTCTAGCCGACAGACCCAGTTTTCTGACGCTCGCGGCTGCGGTACGCATGCCGGCCCTTGCCCGGCTCGCCGGACGCGCTACGAGTGCGCGTACGAAATTCACTCGCGACGAGGAGATAGACTATGGCCCGCAGGAAGCTTGCGATGATTGGCTCCGGCATGATCGGCGGCACGCTTGCACATATAGCCGCCCAGAAAGAGCTTGGCGACGTAGTCCTGTTCGACATCGCGGAAGGCATTCCCGAGGGCAAGGCGCTCGACATCGCGGAGAGCTCGCCGGTCGACGGTTACGATTCCCGACTGAAGGGGACGCAAGACTACAAGGATATTGAAGGCGCGGACGTCTGCATCGTCACGGCCGGCGTGGCGCGCAAGCCAGGCATGAGCCGCGACGACCTCGTTGGCATCAACCTGAAAGTGATGAAGTCCGTCGGCGAGGGCATCGCCAGGTACGCGCCGAATGCGCTCGTTATCTGCATTACGAACCCGCTCGACGCGATGGTTTGGGCGCTGCAGAAATTCTCTGGCTTGCCCCACAGCCGCGTCGTCGGCATGGCGGGCATTCTCGACTCCGCGCGCTTTCGGTATTTCCTTGCGGAAGAATTCAACGTGTCCGTCGAGAGCGTCACCGCATTCGTGCTGGGCGGTCACGGCGACACGATGGTGCCGTTAACGCGTTACTCCACGGTCGCCGGCATTCCGCTGCCTGATCTTGTCAAGATGGGTTGGACAACGCAGGACCGCATCGATGCGATTGTCGACCGCACCCGCAAGGGCGGTGGTGAAATCGTCGCCCTCCTGAAGACCGGTTCCGCCTACTATGCGCCGGCGGCGTCGGCTATCCAGATGGCGGAGTGCTATTTGAACGACAAGAAGATGGTCGTTCCGTGCGCCGCGCATCTGACGGGGCAATACGGCGTGGACGACATGTATGTGGGCGTTCCGGTGGTTCTCGGCGCCGATGGCGTTGAGCGAATTGTCGAGGTTTCCTTCGCCGGCGACGAAAAGGCCATGTTCGATAATTCCGTTTCGGCGGTGCGAGAGCTCGTGGACGCCTGCGTGAAGCTTGATCCGAGCCTCGGCTAGGCCTTCGGCCGATACGGCCGCAAATCCCAGCAGGCGTCGGGATCGAAGCCATACTCCGAGCGCAAGCGATCGAGTTCCGGATTGAGAGTCGCCATGACTTCGCGGCGCTCGTCTTCGTTTAGCTCGAACCGCCCCTCGACCTTTTCCTTGGGCGCCATCCTGGCTCTCAGCCTGTGTCGTGATTCATCAGGAATAACGCGTTTGACCGCTTCGCGTAGCGGCGCAATCGACCGCAATGTTGACCACGCCCGGTGCGCCTCGCCGGTCGCGCGCTCATACCGGCGCTCGTTCGCGATGTCTTTGGAAAAAGAAACCGGGCAGGATTCCAGCCCGAGAAATGCGAATGCACGGTCAGCAAATGACTGTGGATCGGCGGATAGCTCTTCGAGCGCGCCGAGCATCAGGGCTCCTCGGTCAAAGTACTCTTTATACGGATCCAGCTGCGTCGCGTAGCGCCCGATGTTCAGGCACGACGGGGGCAAGCCATCGGCCAGGCCGCCGTATGGCGGGTCGAGGCGGCGCGTCCGGTCAAGTTCAACCTGGTTTGTCGCAACATGAAGGGCGTGAGACTCAGCGCGCTTCAGCGGGTCTCGCATCAAATATATTAGACGAACGTCACCCTTCAGTCTGGCGATTCGTTGGGGTGCATCGGGAAAATAAGGCTGCTTCGTGTAGTCCGTGCTGCCGTCAAGCAGGTACCGCGTGACGCCGTGATCGACGTCGAAGAGCGCTTCGTACCATTCCATTCCATTCGCATAGACATCATCAAATGCGAAGAACCCGGGCTCCTTAAGGGCGCAAGGCGCAACCGCCGGGTGCTGGCTCAGGAGATTGAAAAGCGTCGTAGTTCCGCATTTCATTGCGCCAATGATCAATACATAGCCAACGGGCATTGCGACGGACCTTGCAGCTCCTACCCGGCGGTTGCGCCGGATCAATTCCTTATCCGCGGCTCGTCTAAACGAATCGTGATGTGTCGGCGACCCTTCATTCGTCGTAGAGTCTCTAGAACATTAGGAGATGTCTGATGAACGCTTTCGCTGGATTCTTGGCTTCAAGCCTGCTGATCACCGCTTCCGCCGGCCTTGCGAGCGCTGCCGAGCCATCGGGGGCGAACCGGATGGCCGCGCTCGGCCCCGCCATAGGGGCTTCAATCCCACACGATCTTTCACTGCCGATGACGGATGGCGGCGAGGCGTCCTTCGAAGGCCTTGTTGGCGAAGCGGGCATGGCGCTTTTCTTTGTCCGGTCGGTTGACTGGTGCCCTTACTGCAAGGCGCAGGCGGTGGACGTCAGCGCACGTATTGAGGAGTTTGAAGAGCGCGGGCTGTCGGTTGTTTTCGTCAGTTACGATCCGGTCGAAAAGCAGGCGGCGTTTGTGGAGCAAACGGCCTTCCGGCCAGCGCTATTGTCGGATGAAGGCATTGAAGCCATCAACGCCTTCGGGATCCTGAATGAAAGTCACAAGCCCGGATCGCGGGCCTATGGCATTCCGCACCCCGTTATTTTCATTCTCGATGAGTCCGGCGTCATCCAGGCGAAGTTCTACGAAGAAGACTTCCTGACCAACGACAAGAGCTATCGAAGCCGGCCCGCCGTCGACCTGATTCTTGAGGGCGCGGATGCGGCGCTGTCGCCTGAGGCCTGAGCCTCATGTCCGCCATACCGATCAGCAATTGACGAGATCGTTGCGATCGTAGTCGTCGAAGCCAAACGATGGCGAGCCAAAGTCGCCAAAGGAATCGTTGTAGCGACGAACGCCAAGAAACCCGTGAGTGGTCAGGCGACGCGGTTTGAAGCAGTTCACGACGACGACTTTTTTCTCTATCAGGATGAATTTTTCGGTTCCGCCGGCGAGACTGTCTTCGAGGCTTGCGTTGAAAACCGGCTTTGGCCCGCGCGTAACGCTGACCCCTTTTTCGCTACTTGTCACGGAAGTCGTGTCATGGCGTGTCCACGCCGCCTCGGCCGATGAAAGCGACAGAGAAAGGCCGGCCGCCGCAAGGCCCGCCGAGAAAGTCCGAAGGCGTTGCATCTTCTACTCCACACTGACGACAATATTGATGATTCCGGGCTCTTCGAGCCAAAGCAAGCGCGATGGCGTCAAATTGCGCGAATAGGTCCCTTATTGGTTCCTGAATTCACTCGCCAGGGGAATGCGTACTGGCCGCGGCCCGTTATGAGCGTGCCCGTGCGGCCTCGACCAGCCTCTGGAACGGCTCGATATAATTTGCGACGGAAGCATCCCAGGTCCGTTCACGCTTGACAAATTTTCTCGCCGCGATCTTCACGCCGGCCATTTGCCGCCGCCGGCCAAGGATGTCTTCGACCTTTGAGACCATCGACGCGACATTCCCGGCCTCGAAAAGAAATCCGGTTTCCCCGTCCTGGATCAGCTCCTTGTGGCCGCCGACGTCGGACGCCAGCACGACCACGCCAAGCGCCATCGCTTCAAGCGGTTTCAACGGCGTGACAAGCTCGGTCAGCCGCATGGATTTTCGCGGCAGCACCAGGATGTCCATCAGGGCGTAGTAGTCGGGAACGTCCGTATGCGCAGCGCGACCGGCAAAAATGACCCGGTCGCCAATCGGCGCGGCGCGCTCCTTCAGCGATTTTTCCTCCGGCCCCGCCCCAACGATGAGGAAGCGAACATCGCGGCCGGCGGCCGCCATTCGTTCGGTCGCCTCCAGCGCGAGATCAAGTCCTTCGTAGGCGTAGAAAGACCCAATGAAGCCAATCACTGCGGCGTCGCCGAGGCCAAGCCTTTGTCTCAGCGCCTGGACCTGATTCGACTCCGGGTCCGACGGTTTCAACTGCGCGAGGTCGACGGCGTTTGGCACTGTCGATACCCGTCCCTCGGCGATCCCGCGCGCCATCAGATCGCGCCGCAGCCCTTGGCAGATCGTGAAGACATGGTCCGCCTGTCGCGAGGCGCGCGTCTCCAGCGCTCTGGTCGCCCGATACCGCAGCGAGCCTTCGGCGGTCGTTCCGTGGTCGACGGCCGCATCTTCCCAGAAAGCTCGAATCTCGTAGGTCATCGGCGTCCTGAGCGCGTTCGCGATGGAGCGCGCGGGAAAGGCGGTCAGCAGCGGCGAATGGGCGTGGATGATGTCCGGCAGGAAGTCAGTTGCAACGGCGCGAATGCGCGTGCGCGTTGCCTGCATCTCCGTGAGCTCGCGGACGATGGGCGCCGCATGCAATGTCGCTGGGGTCCGCGCGAATACCCGATCGTTGATCGTTTCCTCCGCCGCGTCCGCGCTGCCATGTCGGGGGCTCGTGACCGCGGCGACGGTCCATCCCATGCGCTCCTGCGCCGCCATGATGGCGAGCGAGCGCACGGCATAGCCGCTTTGGTGCGGAACTGAATGATCGAAGACGTGCAAGACGCGCATTGCGACGCTCCCCGTTGTCCTCTGGACGGATTGCACTTTTCGTTGCGCCCGCCTAGGCCGGTGCGATTGGTGCGGAGCCGAAGCATGGTTGAAAACGTCCACCCTGTGATTGAAACGGAGCGACTCTTGCTGCGTCGAATGACGCCTGACGACGTCGAACCCTATTGCGCCATGATGGCGCGCGAAGAAGTTGCGCGGTTTTTGACAAGCGACCAGAAACCTCAACCCTATGCCACTGCCTGGCGCGCATTCGCGTCGATGCTTGGCCACTGGGAGATTCGAGGCTTTGGCATGTTTTCGATGATCGAAAAGGCAAGCGGCGACTGGGTCGGACGCACCGGCCCATGGATGCCGGCCGGCTGGCCAGGGCTCGAGTGCGGCTGGGGCGTCGCGCCGGGACATTGGGGCAAGGGCTACGCCCCGGAAGCCGCGATTGCCTCAATTCGTTGGCTTTTCGAAAAGTTCGCTGATCTTGACCGGGTTATATCTGTTATCGATCCATCAAACGTGAACAGTCAGGCCGTCGCGCTGAAGGTTGGCGAGACGGAGACTGATGAAGAATTCTTGTTTGACGGCAAGCTTCGACTGAAGGTCTGGGCTGCGTCACGGGACGAATGGATGCCGCGGTTCGGCCAATAACGGACAAAAAGGGGATCGACGGATGATTGGAAGGCTTCTCGGCATTTGCGCATTGTCGCTGTGCGCCAGCGCAGCGTTCGCCCAGCCGACGCTGGGCGTTCGCAACGCCGTCGGCGAGGGGGCCACCGATGCGCCGGCCGCTGAGGTCCTGACCGGGGCGCAGAAGCGCAAAGCGGATGAAATCATCAATGCAGCCCTCTCAAGCGAGCTTGCCTACGAGCTTCTCGAAAGCCTGACCACCGAGATCGGCCCGCGCCTCGCCGGCTCCGAAGCTGAGGCGCGCGCTCGGCAATGGGGCGTCGAAAGGCTCAAGGCGCTTGGGTTCAAGAATGTTCGTATTGAGACATTTGAGCTTCCGTACTGGCAACGGGTCCGTGAAAGCGCGGCTATTGTGTCGCCTTATCCTCAACAGCTCGCTGTGACGGCCCTCGGCAACTCAGTCGCAACGCCCAAGGGCGGGCTGCAGGCTGAAGTGGTTCGCTTCGCTTCCCTCGACGAGTTGCGTCAGGCGCCGGCGGAACGGGTCAAAGGCAAGATTGTCTTCGTCGACGAGAAAATGACGCGCATGATGGATGGCGGCGGATATGGGCCCGCAGTGGCCAAACGGTCCGGCGCCGCCAACGCTGCCGGCAGGCTGGGCGCGGCGGCGGCGATTATTCGCTCTGTCGGTACCGATAGCCATCGCATGCCGCACACTGGCGGTATGCGTTACGAAGATGGCGTTCCGCAAATTCCGACGGCGGCCCTTTCCAACCCAGATGCTGACCAACTGGCGCGCGCCCTTTCCTATGCGGAGGGGCCCGTTATGCTGAACTTGGAACTCAGCGTCGAGACGCGACCGGCGGCAACATCCGGCAATGTCATCGGCGAAATTCCGGGCCGCTCCGACGAAATCGTCGTTGTTGGCGGGCACCTCGACAGCTGGGACCTTGGCACAGGCGCGGTTGACGATGGCGCTGGCGTAGCGATCACGACTGCCGCCGCGAAGCTCGTTGCCGTTCATGGCGGAAAGCCGCTTCGAACTATTCGGGTCGTGATGTGGGGATCCGAAGAAGTCGGTCTCCATGGCGCGCGCGCATATGCGAAGGCCCATGCGGGGGAGCTCGAACGCCACGCGATAGCGTCCGAATCCGATTTCGGCGCAGGCAGTATTTATGCGCTCGAATCCCGCGTCGGCCAGGATGCTACGGGCGCTATCGACGAAATGCAGCGGCAGATCGCTCGTCTCGGCATCATCCGTGGCGGGAACGAAGCCTCAGGCGGCCCCGACGTTTCGCCGCTCCGCGCGGCGGGAGTTCCCGTATTCGGGCTGGCGCAAAATGGACTCGATTACTTCGATCTCCACCATACGCCGGATGACACGCTCGATAAGGTCGATCCCGCCGACTTGAAACAAAACGTCGCGGCCTGGGCGGCGATGATCTATCTGTCGGCAAACGTGCCGGTTGATTTCAGGCCGTAATCGTCGATTGGCGATGCCGCTCGCGAATAAGGCCAGGCGGACTGTCAGAAAACTGTCGCTAGGCGCCGCTATCCATGTCCGCGAAAGCGCATGGGAGACATCGATGGCGCGCAAAATCTCGTTGCTTGGCCTTGCTGTTGGCCTGTCTGCCTGCGCTGCTTACAGCGGCCCTCAGCAAGGGGCGCAGACCCACCCCTCGCCGAATGGCGTCGTCGCAATCGGCGCGGAAGACGCCAATGCGCCCGACGGCGCCATCAGGGCGACGCCAATGCCGTCCGCACCGCTTGACCTTAGCACGTGGCCACGCCGCATTATATTTGCCTCATGCCTTGATGAGAACGGCGACCAGTCGATCTGGAGCCGGATTGCGGCGGAAAAACCGGACCTTGTCCTTTTCATCGGCGACAATGTCTATGGCGATGTCCGCTCAGACGATCCTGCGCTTCCCGAACTGAAAACCGCCTATATGCGTCTTGCCCAGTCTGCGCCATTTGCGGCGGTCCGCGAAGCGGCGCCGGTGCTGACGGTTTGGGATGACCATGACTATGGCCTTAATGACGCTGGCGCGGATTTCAGGCATCGCGATGCGTCGGAAGCGTTGTTCGATTACGTATGGGCCGTTCCAACGGAAGATCCGCGGCGGTCATATCCAGGCGTATACGGATCTTGGTACTTCGAAGGTCCCGGCGGCGCGCCGGGGGATCGCCTGCAAATCATCGCGCTCGATACGCGGTACTTCCGGTCGGCGTTGACGAAGACTGATGACTTTGGCGCACCGGGCAAGGAGCGCTACATCCCGGATCGCGATCCGGGAAAGACAATGCTGGGCGATGTTCAGTGGGCCTGGCTCGAGGCCGAGCTCAGGAAGCCGGCCCGCAAGCGGATCCTTGTCTCATCGATACAGGTACTCGCCGATGGTCACGGGTGGGAAGCATGGCGCACGTTGCCGGCTGAACGCGACCGGCTATACGCGACGATACGCGAAGCCGCCATCGATGAAATAGTCATTCTTTCCGGAGATCGTCATGCGGCCGCGTTCTATCGCACGAACGTCAATGGCCTTGAAGTGTACGAGGTGACGTCATCTTCGCTCAATCTGCCGGCCGCACGGTGGCGGGAAGAAAGCGGCGAAACCAGCGTTGAGGCGGGTCCTAATCGACTGGGCGGCATGATCTACGACGCCAACTATGGCGTCGTCGAAACCGATCCGGCCTCAGGCGCCCTTTCGATCACGCTGCGAGGGCCGGACGGGAAGCCGTACGCGCCATGACGGACTTCGGGATGGCGGTCGCCGGCGGCCCATGGTCCCTTCCGAGGCTGAACCTCAGTCATCCAGCAAAGGCGGAACTTCCATGGCGTCTCCGGTCAGTTCCCAGCGGATCAGCGACGCCGGAATGAGGCCGGACGAATTCAGCTCCCGGAAGAAATCCTTCATCCCGAATTCTACGTCATCTTCGGCTGCTTGCTTTGAACGGTCCGCCAGGATTCCTTCGATCAGATGTTTGCCGGTGACGTAGCTCGTGCCATAGCCGGGCTGGCGCAGGTAGAGCTGTTGTTCGAAGCCGAGCAAGGAATCCCTGCTCATCCAGCCGCGGGGGGTCCACTCGACGTGGAAGTCTGACGCGTCCTGCATCGTGAACTCGTTGGCCTGCGCGTAAAGCGATGCAAGCCCGCGCGCCGCGCGCTGAGCCAGCATCACCCAGACAATCTCTCTGGCGCGCGGATTGTCGTCGTAGAGGCCCGCGTGGAGCATCATCTCCTCCATCGCGGTCGCCATGCCCTCGGCGCGAGAATCCCAGATATTGTAAAGGAGGGGCGACTGGCGAACCGGGCTTGGGTGGGGTTCGAGCGCCATCATTTTCAGGTCCCACCAGTGATAGAAGTGCGTGTATAGGGTCATCGGTTCGCGATGACTGGCTTGCGCAAAGAAATTTCGCGCCTCAGGCGGCGCGTAGGAACCGATGCGTTCGTCGAGCGCCGGGATCATGTAGTCCTTCATCGGAAAGAGGTCGCGCTCGTCGAGGAAAGAGACGAGCTGCCTGACGGCCGCAAGCCCCCGCCGTTCGTATTCTTCCGGCGATCCAATGGCGGACAACTCGGGCAGTTCCCGATTGCGGGATTCTTCGAGCTTCAGGGCGGCGAGCGCTCGATTGAGTTCGCGCTCAAGCAGCATCGCTTCATCTTCCCAAGTCATCGGAATGAGATGCACGTGGCGCAACATCCAAGTGTAATTCTCCTTGCCTATCCCAGATGGACCGGTCTTGCCCGGCGCTTGCGCCTCCGCCCAGGACACGAAGCTATCCGTCGCCGCAATGGCTGCGTTGACGCCAGCGAGAAGTTTCTCTTGCGCGGGATCGATCCTTGACCCTAACGCGTTCAGCGCGGCGCTTTGCTCCTTCATCGTCTGGACGCCGGACACCCAGAGATCGCGAGCATCCCCGGTAAGGTTCATTCTAGCCTGAGCCAGGAAGGCTGGCACGCTGGCCAATTCCCCGGTCAGCTTTGCTGAATCTTGCTCCGACAGCGGAAAATCGTAGGTCCAGAGTTCAATGAGGGCATGATTGGTCGGCCCTTCATGAGCGGGCGTGTCGCTTTGCTCCGTCCATACCTGCGCATAGAAGGCGGGGTCGCGAGTCCAAGGTTTCAATACCTTTTCATTGAATGCGTAGCCATTCATTTCCGCACGGACGATCGCGTGGTCAACCTGGGCGGAAACCGGCCAGTGCGTGGTGTCCATCGCGACGAGCCGCTTGCGGAGGGAATTGAACGTCTCTTGCCGATTCGCGAACGTCTCTTGGGTGTAGTCCGGCGCGCCGTTGGCAAGCGGGGGCCTTTCGAACTCCCGCCACTCTTCAAACAGCGTCACAAGATCCGCGTGGGCCGAAGGCGCATCTGCGCCATAAGCCTGATGCAGCGCCGCCGCCCCGGTGGCGGCAGCGCGGATCGCGGACTTGATGATTCTTCGCCTTTGCATGGCCGTTCGCGCCCCTTCGTCACGATCGCATTGACTCGCGGCGCAAGCGTAGACGGGCGGGCGCACAAGAAAAGACCCGCTGTCAGTCATGACGGCGGGTCGTAAGCCTTGGGTCTCGTCGTCTCCCGGCAGCGCTATTCGCTGGAGGCTTCCTTCTTGCCGCGACGGTCCGTCTTTTCGGTGATGCGCGCCGATTTCCCGCGACGCCCGCGAAGGTAGTAGAGCTTCGCGCGTCGAACTTTGCCTCGGCGGACAACGGTGATGGAATCAACAAGCGGCGAGAAAACAGGGAAGACCCGCTCGACGCCCTCGCCAAACGAAATCTTGCGGACGGTGAAGCTCTCGTTCAGGCCCTTGCCGGACCGTGCGATGCATACGCCTTCATAATTCTGGATGCGCTCGCGGTTGCCCTCTGTCACCTTCACGGCGACGCGAACGGTATCGCCGGCTGCGAATGCCGGGACCGTCTTGCCAAGGGCCGCGATCTGTTCGTTCTCGAGTTCTTCAATCAGGTTCATGGCGCAACGTCCTCAATTCTTGTCGGCCTGGGCGTATTTTTCACCCGTCCGAATTTTTTTGCCGGTCGCGGAGAGGACCCTCGTCGACCGGGGAATGCGTTCCCAGGAGGTCGGGTCGTCGCGCTCGGGTGACCTCAATCGCCCGATCCCGCCGCCATGCGGCGATCTTCTTGTGGTCGCCCGACGTCAGTACGGGCGGAATCTCAACGCCTTCAAAGACCCTTGGCCGGGTATACTGTGGATACTCCAACAGCGTTCGACCGTCCGGGTCCCGGGAGAAACTCTCCTCCGACAGGGATTGAGCCGCGCCCAATACCCCGGGAATGAGGCGCACGCAAGCTTCCACAAGCGTCATCGCCGCGATTTCGCCGCCGGCGAGAACGAAGTCGCCAATCGAGATTTCGTCAATCCCCCGACTGTCCAGCACCCGCTGGTCAATGCCCTCGAAGCGGCCGCAAACAAGGATCGCGCCAGCCCCATCAGCCAGGCGGCGCGCGACTTCCTGGCGAAACGGGCGCCCACGGGCGGACAGGGCGATCCGCGGCCGCGTCTGGTCGTCAACACTGTCGATGGCCGCGGCAAGGATATCGGCGCGCATGACGAGCCCGGCTCCGCCGCCGGCGGGCGTGTCATCGACATTTCGGTAGGGATTGTCGGCAAAATCGCGAATGTCGACCGTGTCCAGCCGCCAGAGGCCCTGGCCGAGCCCGCGGCCGAGCACCGAGGCGCCAAGCGGCCCTGGGAAAAGTTCTGGAAACAGGGTCAGGATGGTTGCGCGCCATGACATGACGATCAGGTATGATCGAGCCGGTCCGGCGCGGCAAGCCGAAGGCGGCGCCGCATCGAACGGGGATCGCTTGCCCAAAGGGCCAAGACAGCTTTTTGAGTGAAGAACACGGTCGCGGCAAGGATTCTTGGAATGCCGATGTTTTCAAGCGAACAGATCGCGGGGTTGGAACGAGCCGCCGGACTGCTTCTGGAAGCGGAAGACCGGCTGCCCGTCCTGCGATCGGTGTCCTGGGACCGAAATCTCGCCGACGCGTTCTTTGCAGGCGGGGAAAAAGAGCCGCCGCGGCCGATCTATCCGAAGATCGACCCGGGCCCCTCTCTCGAGCGCGTCGCTGCGGCGCGGGCGATTATTGATGGCGATTCGCTCGTGCACGATTGGCTGCGTCGCTTCGCCGACACGACCGAAGCGACGGCGGCGATGCTCTCAACGATCGGCACGAAGGACTTTTATCGCCATTCACTTGATCTTTATGGCGGCCCCAAGTCGCCGATCGCGGATGGCAAACGCACCGCACTCGACCTGGCTCATCGCCTTGATGCTCTGTTATCGGATTATGACGAAGCCAGCATTCGAATGGGCATGCCTGAGGTCTTGACGGCCGCTGACTTGAAGACGAAGCTCGAAGCTTCGCTGGCGCGACATTTCGGCGACGCGTCTCCCCGCGTAATTGTCACGAAGAAAGTCTCAGCGAAAGCTGCTGCAGGTCGCGATTACATCAAGCTGCGCGCGGACGCCAGTTTCTCCGACCTGGATGCAACGCAGTTGCTGCAGCACGAGGCGTTGGTCCACATCGCTACTGGCATGAATGGGCGGAGCCAGTCGCGCTTTCCCTTGCTGGCTGAAAGTCACCCCGGCAATGCGCGGACGCAGGAGGGGCTTGCGGTATTTGCCGAATTCATCTCCGGCTCGCTCGATCCCAGTCGATTCAAGCGGCTCGCGGATCGCACGATTGCCATTGACATGGCCGCTTGCGGCGCCGGCTTTCTCGAGCTGTATCATTTCTTCCGAGAGCGGAGCGCAAACGAACCGCCTTTCGAAGCCTTTGAGAATGCACGGCGCGTGGTGCGCGGCGGCGTAATCGACGGAAGCGCGCCGTTCACCAAGGACTCGGTCTACCTTGGCGGCCTTCTTGAAGTTCACAGCTATCTGCGCGCCGCTGTCCTCAATGGCGAATCACGCCTTATACGGCTGCTTTTCGTTGGCAAGATAGACCTTGAAGACCTTCCTGCCGTAGACTGTCTCTGGCAGGAGGGGCTCATCGAACCGCCCGCCTATATGCCGCCATGGGCGACTGATCTCAGGTTCCTGCTGTCGTACCTTTCCTATTCGACATTCCTGAATGAGATTGATCTGCGCGCGGCGGCTAACCGGTATTCCGGCCTCATGAAGAAGCCTGCGGCTGTGGGCTAGTCGGGTGAGGCCATTCTTCGCTCGATTGCGGCGAAATCAAAAAGTTCCTGATCCGCAAGATGGCCTGGCCGAACGTTCTGCAAGGCGCGAAACATCGTACCGCGCACGCCCGGTCGCTTCGATTCCCACTGGTCGAGCAGCGATTTCATTGCCGCTCGTTGCAACCCGTCCTGGCTGCCGCACAGGTCGCAAGGTATAATGGGAAACTTCATGAGCTCGGCAAACTTCGCAAGATCCTTCTCGGCACAGAGTATCATCGGCCGCAATACGAACAGATCCCCTTCGTCGTTCAATAGTCTTGGCGGCATGGCCGCAAGCTGGCCGCCGTGGAGAAGGTTCAACATGAACGTCTCGAGCGCGTCGTCGCGATGGTGCCCCAGCACGATGGCGTCGCAACCTTGTTCCCGTGCGACCCGGTAGAGAACGCCACGCCGAAGCCGCGAGCAAAGAGAACAGAACGTCTTGCCCTCCGGAATCTTTTTGGTGACGACCGAATAGGTATCCTGGCGAACGATAAGATGCTGGGCGCCGATGCTTTGCAGGTAGGCTGGAAGAATGCCGGCTGGGAAGCCGGGCTGTCCCTGGTCAAGGTTGCAGGCGAGGAGGTCGGCGTTCAGCGCGCCATGCCACTTTAGGTCCAGCAGCGTCGCGAGAAGGCCGTAGCTGTCTTTGCCGCCGGAAAGACAGACGAGCCATTTTTGTTGGTCGCCGCCTGGATTTGGCGTGTCCATGCCGTAGAGGCTGATCGCCTCGCGAACCTGCCGCGTAATCCGCTTGCGAAGTTTCTTGAATGACACGCTCGTGGGAGCATGGGCGAAGGCCTCTTGCGCCGGATGAACGTCAGGCGAAGATTGCTCTGGCGGCGGTTTCATCGCGGTCGATTCCGGTTCGAGCACTTTAGGCCTTTCTGACAACTACCGCGGAATGCCGGCCGCGAGCCTGGCCAGGCGAATCAATCGCGCGAGCTTTCGCTCGGTTCCTGCTCGCCCTCGCCCTCGTCGAGCGCGTTTTCCGACAGCTCGATACGTTGCGCAGCAAGATCAATTCTTGGCACGATTTGTCGGGTGAATCGGATAAGCCGACTGCCTGTCACGCCAGGGATTTGCCACAGTTCAATCAGGTCGCCGGCGCCGAAATCATGCACCGCGGCGACAATGCCCGCTGGCGCGCCATCGGGCAGGCATGCTTCCAGGCCAACGAGATCCTCCACGTAAAACTCGTCGTCATCGTCGGGATCAGGCAGCGCCGTCCGGTCGACAAAGAGTTTCTTGCCGGTCAGCGGCGCAACAGCTTCCCGTGAAGGAACCTCAGGCGCCTTCGCAAGGACGACGCCCGGTTTCACGACCCGGACGATCTGAAGCGACAAGCGCTCGACCTCGGCTGATCCGGCACTTGGCGTTTCGACCGTGACGGGGCCATAGGCCGCGACATCTTCCTCAACCTGGGTAAATGTCCTTATCCTGAACTCTCCGCGCACGCCATGCGCGCCGCCGACGACCCCAAGACAAACCGTTCGCGCCGCGCCCGACATCGCTATTCCGCCGCGCGCTTCGACGACGTTCCGTCGGAGGTTTCGCCGTCAAACTCGCCGATCTGGAACAGGCGTCCTCGTTCAACCCACAAGACGACCGCGAGGGACAACACGCTGAAGATCGCGAACCCGGCCACGATCGGTTCCGTCGTGCCGTCAAACTGCTGGCCAATGATAGCGCCCAGCATGCCGGCGACCGTCGTGCTCGCGAATCCGTTGGCGGCTGCGGCCGATCCGGCGATGTGGCCCATTCGCTCCATCGCAAGCGCTGAGGAATTCGGGCCGATCAGGCCAATGCAGAAGAAGCCGGCCGACAGGAAACCGACAAAGGTAACTGCGGTGTCGCCAAACAGGCGAACAAAACACAGATGCGCCAGGTTGATTGCGACAAATGCGATCAGCGCCCCATGAGTGAGCCGGCGCATGCCGAACCTTTCGACAAAGCTGGCGTTCGTCAACGTCGCGATTCCGAGCGAAACTGCAACGGCCGCGAACGCAAGCGCGAACAAATCGCCGATTTCAAAAACTTCAAAGAATATTTGCTCCGCCGCCGAAATGTAACCGAATAGCGCGCCGAAGCATAGCGCTGACGCAAACGTGTAGCCGCTGGCGCACCGGTCGGAGAAGAATTCTCTGTACGCGTTAAAAATGCGCCGTGCGTTCAGGCGCGTGCGAAAGGCCGGATCGAGCGTTTCTGGCAGGCGCAGGAACGCCCAGACGGTCACAATGAAGCCGTAGAGGAAGAGCGCAACGAAGATGCCCCGCCAAGGCGAAAATAATAGGATCGCCTGGCCGATGCCCGGCGCAATGATCGGCGCCGCCATGAAAAGCGTGACCGCAAACGACACCAATTTCGCCATCCTGCGGCCCGCGTACCGGTCACGGATTATCGCGAATATCGAAACGCGCGATCCCGCCGTGGCGACGCCCTGAAAAATGCGCGCGGCCAAGAGCAGGGTGAAGGAGCCGGCGATGATCGAAAGTATCGACCCGACAAGGTATGCGCCCAGCGATCCGATAAGAATCGGTCGGCGTCCGAAGCGGTCGACGAGGGGACCAAACAGCAATTGCCCGAGGCCATTGCCGATCAGATAAAGGCCGACGATCAGCTGACGATCGTTGGCGTTTGCGAGGTTCAGGTCATCGCCGATCAGGCCGAGAGCTGGCAGCATCATGTCGATGGCCAGCGCATTGAGCGCCATCGCCGCCGCTGCAAGCGCGGCGAGTTCGGCGAAGCCTGGCGGCGTCGTGCGCTTTATGGCGTCGAGCATTTAGCCTTCTCGCAATTCGGTCATCGACCCGGCACTGCCGGGGGCTGTCGGTGGGATGCTATGGCTTAAAGCACAAGGCTGTCGGCTTGGCGACGGGCCGAAATTGAATTCGCAGGCGGCGATTGGTCAACCCACCGCAGGACGCCTCTCGGCCGCGAGGTAGTCCGTCGAGCGCATTTCGACGAGTCGAGACGCGGTTCGAGCGAACTCGAATGACCCGTCGCCGAGTGGGTAGAGCGTGTCAGGCTCGCCGGCAGCGGAGCAGACAAGTTTTGTCCGGGTATCGTACAAAGCGTCGACCAATGTAACAAAGCGCTTGGCTTCATTGCGCTTTTCAGTACTGAGGAACGGAATGCGGTCGAGGAATACGGTCGAATAGGTGGATGCGATCGCAAGATAGTCCGATGCGCCTAGCGGACGCGCACAAAGTTCATCGAAGGAAAAGCGCGCCGCCGTTCGCGCCGTCGCGGGCACCCGGAGGGAACGCCCCTTTACGGTCACAAATTCTTCGCGCGGTCGGGCGCCGCAAATGAACTGCTCCCACGCTGCATCCATCGCCTTGTCGGCCTCCGGGCCCAGCGGCGAATGATAGGTCGACGCGGCTTGCAACCGCGCGAGGCGGTAGTCCTGCGCCGCATTAAGGCGGATTACGTCGAGCCTTTCCTTGATGAGAGCAATGGTTGGTTCGAACAGTTGTCGGTTGATGCCGTCCTTGTAAAGATCGTCTGGATGCCGGTTTGACGTCGCCACGATCACTGAACCGCGATCCATCATGCCGCGCAATAGGCGGCCGATAATCATAGCGTCGGCGATATCGGTGATCTGAAGTTCGTCGAAACAGAAGAGCTTCGCTGTCTTTGCGACATCATAGGCGACCAGCGGCATCGGATCATTCGGGGCTGATCTGTCGAATGCGGGATGGCGCCGCAGCTCGCGTTCGTCCGTGCGCCGGATATCTGCAACGCGGTCATGCACTTCGGCCATGAACGCATGAAAATGAATGCGTCGCTTGGCGGTCAGCAGGGAGCTGTTGAACAGCATGTCCATCAGCAGCGACTTGCCGCGCCCGACGCCGCCCCAGAGATAAATGCCGCCAGGCGACGGCCGCATTGCTTTCATGCCCCTGAAGCGATCGAGCAGGGACCCTTTCGGCGGCTCCGAGGAGATGATCAGGTGAAGCTTCTGAAGTCGCTGCGCGGCGGCGCGCTGGATGGGGTCTGCTTCCAGGACGCCATCGGCGACCAGGTTTTCATATCGATCAAGCGGTCCGGCCATGCGTCAAGCTACAATTGATTTACCTAAAAAAGCGCGACCGCTCAGGTTTTCATGCCTGTCTCGCTGTCGAACGCTTTGAGATCGTCGACTGGCGGCGCTGGAAACAACCAATGCGCAGCGAAAGCTGCGAGAGCGGCGGCGGCAAGTTGCGCTACAACGAATGCCGGCGCGTCGATCGGACGAATGCCGACGAATGTGTCCGTAATTGTCCTTGCAATTGTCACCGCGGGGTTTGCGAAGCAGGTTGAGGACGTGAACCAGATCGCGGCGGCGATATAGAGGCCAACGAGTCCGGGAACGGATTCGCTTCTGTAGGCGATCGCGCCGAATATCGTGGCCAGGAGGCCGAACGTCGCGACAATCTCGCCAATGAACTGACCGGGGCCCGTCCTCGCCTGCGCGCCGATCTGGACATAGGGAAGTTCGAACATTGCGTGCGCAAGCAGAACGCCCGCGACTGCGCCGAGTATCTGCGCCGTGACGTACATCAGCGCCGCCTTTGCTCCAATCTCCTGTCGGATAAGGAACGCCAGCGTGACGGCCGGGTTGAAGTGCGCGCCGGACACCGGGCCGAAGATGACGACCAAAACGACAAGAATCGCGCCGACAGTCGATGAATTGGCGAGCAATGCGACGGCTGCATTGCCGTCGGCGAGATTCACGGCGAGGATACCCGAGCCGACGATCGCCGCCAGCAGCAATGCGGCGCCGATGGCCTCCGCAGCAAGTTTCTGGGCGATGGAAGGCGCCGTCAACGTCGACCCTCAACGAAAAGATCGATCCGCTGACGAATGCTCGCAAACACGGATTCGAATGCCAGGCGCTTCTTGTTTTCCTCGCCGTCCACGGAAGCTGGGTCCGGGAATGGCCAGTGAATTTTCTCTGGCGTTCGATCCGGGCGCGTCGGCCAGACCGGGCAGGCTTCGGCTGCCGCCGAATCGCAGACCGTCACGACGACATCCATCAGTGGCGCGCCGTCGCCGGAGAATTCATCCCAGCTTTTCGAAGATGGCGCGCCAGGATCGATGCCGTGCGCGAGCAGCGTTGTGATTGCAAGCGGGTTCGGCGCGCCTGTGGGTCGAGATCCCGCAGAAAAGGCGCGCCATCGGTCTCCGCCTATGTGATTCATGTACGCTTCCGCCATAATCGATCGCGCCGAATTGCCCGTGCACAGGAACAGGATATTCTTTTGCATCGGCGCTTCATCCGCAGCAAGAAGACGTCGCAGTAGGCGATCCGGCCGGTGAGGAAGGTTCCTCCCCGTAGGAGTCGCTCTCGCCATACGTGTGGAACAGCTCCCACGTTTCGCCGTCAGGGCCCGTGCTCCAGTGCTTGTTGCTCGTCGCGTAGCAGCAGGTCGTCCCTGGTTCCGGACGTACAATCGCGTCGGCCTTTGCTAGCCGCTCAGCATACGCCTCGAGCTCCGCCTCCGAGTCGATCGAAATGCCTACGTGGTCGATGCCGGATTGTCCGCCATGGGAGGAAACCGACACATGAGCGAAGGGATCATCAAGCAGCCAGCGTGCGTAGTCCTCTCGCTGCTTCTCCGGCGCAGCGCCAAACAGCGCAGTATAGTAGGAAACGGATTTTTCCATGTTTTCAGTCTGAATGTGTACGTGTAGCCTTTTCACCCCGCAATCTCCCTTCGTGTTGCTTTGGCTCGTCGCTGCGCCGCAATTTCCGTGTATGGTCCGCAGCAGGTCGGGTCCGCCTTGCAGCAGTCGCGCATGATGAAGTCGATCAGTGCCCGGACGCCTACGTAGTCGGCCGCGTAAATCACCTGACGTCCGTCCCGTCGCGACTTCACAAGATCTGCGCGCACAAGCTCCTTGAGATGAAAGGACATGACTGGCGCCGACGCGCCGCACCGCGCGGCGACGTCGCCAGCGGCAAGACCCGCCGGTCCGGCCTCGATCAACGCGCGGAATGCGGCGAGACGCGTCTCCTGAGCGAGAGCGGCGAAGGCGGCAATGGCGCTCTCTGTTTTCATATTTCTATAATTATCGAAGTAACGTGCAAAATCAAGTGACCGGGCGCCGTCACGGTGGGGCATAAACTTTCCCTTTTGTCGACATTACGCGCTTGATTGGCGAAGCTGGACCTGGAGCTTATCGTCAGCCAACGGCTTCGCGAGGACCAGTCCGCCATGGACTGCGTTGGGAGCCTGGCGTGCGAGCGAATTCGATTGGAACGGAGAAAAATTCTCGAATGTCGCCGAATGTGGAAGGAAAGGGCGCGACGAACTTCGAAACGGCCTTCAACGTCGAGATTTTTCCGAAGCCTGAGGACTTTGACGAGCTTGGTCACGTCAACAACGCCGTCTACCTGCGTTGGGCGCAGGAAATCGCCGTACGGCACTGGACAACGGCCGCGCCGCCGGCGCTTCAGGCGCGAAGACTGTTTGTCGTCTTGCGTCATGAAGTTGACTATCGCGATCCGGTTTTGCCGGGCGATCCCGTCATCGGCAGGACCTGGCTCGGCCCGGCAAACGGTCCGCGCTTCGAGCGCACTGTCGACATAAGGAAGCCAGGCGCAAGGAGGGCCGCGGCGTTCGTCAAGTCCGTATGGTGCATGCTGGATATAGAGACGCGTCGACCGCTTCGCGTTGGTAAGGACGTGCTTGATGCGTTCGGCGTCAGTGGCGAATGACGTAGGACCGCCGGCGCGGTCCGATCAATCGGAGGCCCTTGGTCGATTGACCATCAGCTTGCGGATTTCGGCAATGGCTTTCGCCGGGTTCAGGCCTTTTGGACAGACCTGTGCGCAGTTCATGATGGTGTGGCAGCGATAGAGCTTGAACGGATCATCCAGCGCATCCAGACGGGCGCTCCGCTTTTCGTCACGGCTATCGGAAATCCAGCGATAGGCCTGCAATAATGCCGCTGGCCCAAGGTATTCCTCCTTCGGGTCGCCCTTGTCGCCATTCCACCAGTATGAAGGGCATGACGTGGAGCAGCATGCGCAGAGAATGCACTCGTAAAGCCCGTCGAGCTTTTCACGATCTTCCTTCGTCTGATGAATTTCCGTCTCATCGTCGGCGACCGATGAATGAAGGAATGGTTCGATCGCCGCGTGTTGTTCGTAAAACTTGGTTAGATCGGTCACAAGGTCCTTGACGACCGGTTGGTGCGGCAAGGGGTAGATCGTAACGTCGCCGTCGCCGAGTTCGTCCATCCCCTTGGTGCAGGCGAGAGTGTTCGACCCATTGATGTTCATCGCGCACGAGCCGCACACGCCTTCACGGCACGACCGGCGAAACGTCACGGTCGGATCAGCTTCGGCCTTGATCTTGATAAGGGCGTCGAGAACCATCGACACGCCGGAGACATCGACGTTGTAGGCGTCTTCCCGTGGATTCTCGCCGCTGTCCGGGTCGTAGCGGTAGAGCCGGAAGCGGCGCATTTTCGCGCCGTCGCCAGACTTCGTCGAATACGTTCTGCCGTCCTTCCGGACCTTGGAATTAGCGGGGAGCGTTAGCTGTACCATCTCGTCGCCTTCGGATTCTGGGGCGGACGATAGGGGAGGCCGTGAGGAAATTCAAAGCGCTATTGCGCCGCAACTTCGATGAGAGGCTAGAGTCACTCTACTTCGTAGAAGTCCGGCCTTTGCCGGTGCACATGGGGGTAAATCAGGCAGCTCAGGAACAGGAATGCCGCTATTATGAGCACGACAATGCCGGCGAACTCGTCGACGGCTTCGCCTACCCAATTTCCGATGCCGCAGGCAAGGGCGATCAGAAGGTAAGGCATGATCGGCGGTTCTTCGCGCATGTAGCGTACGACAAAAATTGCCAAAGACGAGAGCAAGAGCGCCATCGCAAAAACGTCGAAGATCGTGCTCATCGGACCGTCCCTAGCTTTCGCTCGCCACCGATCCCATGACTAGATCGTAATTTCATGAATCGTCGTTTAAGTGCCCCCCCTAAAAACGCGGCGGTCACACGCCTGGCGTGATGGGTTTCAGCGGGGCGAAGGCTGGGGCCCGGCCCTCGGACTTCGCGACATAGGCTTCGCGGATATCCTCCGGGCGAAGCATCCCGGCGTTCCAAACGCCGATATAGTCGAGTGCGTCAGTCGTTGAATGATCCCGGGCGTAGGTGATCATGCGCTTGCACCCGGTGACAGCCAGGGGCGAATGGGCGGCAATGTTCCGGGCGATTTCCATGACCCCGTCGAGCAGCGCAGTGGCGTCCGGAAAGACTTCGTTAACGAGCCCGATCTCCTTTGCCTTCGCCGCTGTCAATCGCTCCGCCGTGTAGCACATCTGGCGCGCCCAGCCCTCTGGAACGAGCTTGGCGAGACGCGGGAAGGTCCCGACATCCGCGGTCATGCCAATGGCCGTTTCCTGCACGCAAAAAAACGCATCTTCGGTCGCGTAACGGCAGTCGGCGGCCGTCACCATGTCAACCGCGCCGCCTATCACTCCGCCCTGACAGGCCGCCAGAACAGGCTGGCGAGCGCGCTCGAGGGCGCTGAAGGACTCCTGCAGGGCATGCACCTTGTGGCGGAAGGCCTCCGCTGAAATCTGAGGATTGGCTGCGTCAGCGTCCAGCGAGCCTTGCATGAACACGGAGATGTCCATGCCGGCTGAAAAATGCTTGCCCTCCGATGAGATGACAATGACGCGGGCATCGCCCTCGGCCGACAATCGATCGATCGCTTGCGGAAATTCCAGCCAGAACGCCGGAACCATCGAGTTCGCTTTTTCCGGCCTGTTCAGCCGGAGATGCGCGATGTGGTCGTCGACGCTGAGGGAGAAGCAGGCGAAGTCGGTCATGTCGGGTCTCCTTTGGATCAGTATGGCCGATTGTGACGGCGCGGGCGATCAACGCCCATGAAAATCCCTGCGAAGCCCTACTTTAACGGCGATGCGGACGGGCCATGTTGCGCTGGCGCAACCTTGCGGAGACACGCTTGGCCGACACTTTTCTACTGTTTCTCGACCCGGCCGCATGGGCCGCATTGACCGCGCTGATCGTGATGGAGGTCGTCCTCGGGATCGACAACCTCATCTTCATTTCGATCGTGACCAACAAGCTGCCGGAGAGCGTCCGCGCGCCGGCCCGCCGGGCGGGGATCGCCTTGGCGCTCGGTCTGCGGCTTGCATTCCTTGCGGGCATTGTCTGGCTGGTCGGGCTCACTGAGCCGCTCTTTGACCTCGGCATTGCGGGGCCGCCGGCTTCGCACGGCGAGCCGACGTTCGAGACCGCCTTTTCCGGGCGCGACATTATCCTGTTGCTTGGCGGTCTGTTCCTTGTCTGGAAGGCGACGACGGAAATTCACCATACGATCGACCCGGCGCCGGCGAAGACCGTGTTCTCGGCCAGGGCCGCCGTGGCCGGCGGGTTCGCGGCGGCGATCGTGCAGATCATCCTCCTCGATGTTGTCTTCTCGATCGACAGCATCCTGACCGCTGTCGGCATGACAAATCATCTGCCTATCATGGTCGTTGCGGTCATCGTCGCGGTGGGCGTCATGTATTTCGCGGCGGGGCCCGTCGCCGCCTTCATCAAGAACAATCCGACGATCGTCATGCTGGCCCTCGCCTTCCTGTTGATGATCGGCATGGTGCTGATCGCCGACGGCTTCGGCGTGCATGTGCCAAAGGCCTACATCTATGCGGCTATGGCGTTCTCGATGGCGGTCGAATTCCTGAACATGATGGCGCGCAAGCGCGCCATTTTTCCGGAGGTCGCAACTGCGCCGTCGTCCGAGCGCCTTTCCTGACGGGGTGCGCCCGACGCCATATTGATCAATTCGCGGCGCGAATCGCGAGGCGAACCGAGCGCGTTGCGCCGGGCGCGAGCTGGCAGGCGGGGTCCGTCAGCAGCGTCCCCGGTAGATGGGTCGTCGGCTCGAGGCAAAAGAATTCGCCATGCGCCGGCGCGTAGACGTGAAGATGCGGGGCGTCGGTCGAGAGCTTTAGCCGGCCCGTCGGCCGCTTGATCAGAATATCGCCAGACAAGTTTGCATACGTATTGTCGCGCCCACCTGGCGGAGTCGGGGCGGGTGCGCCGCCGCCCATGGCGTCCGGCCGCGTTGACGTTTCGCCGCCGGCGTAGGGCGCGCACATCGGCGGCGACCAGTAATCTCCCGCCGAAAAGCTCACCGTCGCGCTGCGAGCGTCCGGAAAGAATGGATGCAGCGCAAGGCCGGCCGGCGCATTGCAACCGGCATCATTTTCGACCGAAAGCTCTACCCGCAATTCGCTTGAGCTCAATTCGAAAACTTGTCGCGCGCGAAATGCGAATGGCCAGCCGCCGACGCGGGTAGGGGCGTAGTCAAGCGCGAGTTCGACACGGTCGACCGCAGCGTCAATGACGCGCCAGGCGGATCGCCATCCTTCGCCGTGGATAACGCCAATTTGCGGATGTGTCGGCGTGAGAGCCCGGGCATTGCCATCTATGGTTATTTCCGAGGCCAACCGGCCGAAATATGGGACGCATGGATAGCATGCCGCGTTGAGTATGTTCGCCGTGACATCCGCCGGCGTCGACCTTCGAAGCGCATCCGCGCCGTCAAGAGCCAGACTTGCAAGCGCCCCGCCTGCTTCAGGCGATACTTCAGCCGTCGCGCCGCTAACGGCCAGTCTGATCATTCGTCACGACGCTCCATATGTTCGCCGCACGCCGCGCTCGCCCATGTCAGGCGCGACCTTTGTTTTGCGGCGACTCGCAGCATTCCCGCGACGAGGCGCATTGGCGCCGCTCGCAACCGATGCTCTCTGGCCCAATACCAGACTTCGCAATCGGGATAAAACCATGCCGCATTCAACGCTCGCCGCAAACGGTGTGCGAGTCCTCTTGGGCCTTGCCATGTGCGCTACGGCCACCGTCGCTTTCGCCGCCGAAGTCGAAACGGCCGCGACGCCCGCCGCATGCTGGCCGTCGGACGTCTGGACGCCGAGCATCGACTGGACGCCCGAGCAGCGCGAGGTGCTTGACGTCATGCGGAACGGCCCCGTCGGCATTTCCGAACCATCGGCATTCGAGGCCTGGTCGGCAGGCTATGCCGAAGACTGGAGTGTCTGGACGGTTGGATCGCCGCGGACCCGGACAAAGGCGCCGCACATGGAACTGGTCCGAGACTACGTGATCGGGCAGGGCGCAAAGGTTCCCCATTTTCGACTGAATCCCGTCGCCGTCGACATCCGGGGCGATTTCGCGGTCGTACGTTCGTATGATGAGGAGTACATCGTCGAGGCGGATGGCGAAATTCGGGACCTGCATTTCGCCGCGGTCACTATCCTTGAACGAGACGACGGCCGTTGGCGCTTGGTCTCATCGAATGTCTTTCACATGCCTCGGCCCGATTGGGCGACGCCCGGGATGGAGGCGGAATAGCGCCGTCAGGCGCCAAAGACGTCACGGAACAAGCGCAGCCAATTGAGACCGAGCAGCCGTTCTAGGTCCGCCGCTTTCCAACCACGGCGATCGAGCACGCTGGCGAGCGTGCGGAATCTTTCCGGCGCATCAAGGCTCGGGATATAGGGCGGCCATTTGACGTCATAGCTTGGCTTGAACGATTTCAGCCGGGGCTCGTACCAGTCTTCACGGGTCGCCCAGCTTCCAATCCCGCGCAGTGGATAGTCCGTCGACAGCCCGACATGCTCAATGCCCATTGTTCGCACGGCATGTTCAATATGATCTGCATACGTTTCGATCGTCGTCTCGCCGCCCGGGTCCGGGCCAATGAAGTAACCGAGGGCGGCGACGCCCATCACGCCGCCCTTGTCGGCGAGCGCTTTCATCTGTGCGTCGGTCTTCGCGCGCGGGTGGCCGGGCCGCAATGCCTCCGCCATTGAGTGGGTGATCGCAACGGGCTTGCTGGAGAAACTGATTCCATCGAGAGTTGTCTGTCGGCCGCTGTGGGAGAGATCAATCAGCACGCCCACATTGTTCATGCGTTCAACCACTTCAAGACCGAAATCCGAGAGGCCGGCGTTCGTGCGCTCAGTGCAGCCGTCGCCTAGGCGGTTGCGAGAGTTATACGTCAATTGAAAGCAGCGCATGCCGAGGGCGTGGAGGGCGTCGACATTGTCGACGTCGCCCTCCAGCATTGTCGCATTCTGGAAGTTCATCATGACCGCGAGACGCCCTGACGATTTCGCCTTGCGGAAATCTTCGGAGGTCAATGCGATCAGGTATCGGTCCGGGTGTTCCGCGACGCGCCTGCGCCAGTCGACAAGTTCGTCAATGGCGGTCTTGAGGTCGCGGCGATCAAGGCTTGTGACGATCCCGGCATAGCCAGTCGCCTGCGCCGCTTTCCATTCATCGTCATCCCATTGGTGAGCGAAGGAAAGCGCATCGATGACGACAGTGTTGCCGAAGAATGCGTCAAGGTCGCCTGAGGCCGCGCCTTGCGCGGCGGCGCTTGTCATCGCAAATCCGGTCGAGGCAAGCCCTGTCGAGGCGACGACGCCTCCTGCAATCAGGCCGCCCAATGCATCGCGCCGCGTCGTATCCAAATTGATCGCTCCATCTCTAGCCGATCCACGAATTTGTAAGGGACTTCCCGCGAAAAACAAAACTTACCGGCATTTCTTGATTTGACGCTGACGGTTCGTCGCCGCAAGATATGGCCTATGTTGAAAAGGGTGGAACGGCGATTTCTCGACGTCCTGGCGTCGATCTATATTTACAACGAATATCGCGGCTACTCATCTATTGACCGCGTACTGAAGTCCATGAAGGCGAGACATTCCAGCGAGCACTGGTTTATCGAAGCGGTCGAGAAACACCGGCGCGATGAGCGGAAGCACTATTTGATGTTCAAGAAGTACTTTATTGATCAGGGCCGCATGCCTTTCGCAGTCGATTCGTCATGCGGACATATCGATCGACTGATACGGCTGACTTTCGGGTGCGGAATCGATGATCTCGATACTGACGCTGTCAGCCGCAGCGATGATCTCTTCTTCAGGCTGTGCCGGATTATCATGATCACCGAGATCCGCGGCATGAACCAGCTCGATATCCTGCTCGAGGACCGGTTGGTCAGAGGCGATCCTGCGCTGGTGAAGATATTCAAGGTCATCCAGAAAGACGAACCGAGCCACTGGACGCCCTACCGGGATTGGCTTGAGAAAAAGAATGGCGGCGATCCGCGATGGAACGAGCTCGCCGCCGACTGGGCCGTTCACAAGAGCCTTGTGTTCTGGAAAGTGCCGTCGCTGTTGTTGAGTCCTGGCCTGAAGCGCCGATCGGGCTGGCATGATGACGGGGAAGATCAGTCGATCATGGGCCGCGCCGCCTGACGGTCGGCGCGGCTCCCGCTTATTGTCCGAGACATTAGCTGGTCGCATTTTCGCGTCGGTTGACGCCAGGGTCGGGTTTCGCGCCGTGCGTCTGGGTCAGGCGACCCTTGCCCGTTCGACCCCGTCGAGGAAGCCAAGCAGGCTTTCCGACAATTCGCGCGCCGCCGCGACGGCGTCTTCCGCATTTTCGCCGTCAAGTTCGTCGAGCAGCTGGCGACATACCTCGGCGTGCACCTCGTCGGCGACTTCGTGCACGGTGAAGAATTTCAGCGTCCGGTCATCCGTTACCCCGTAGTTCGCCCGTAGCCCATCAATTTTCGAACGGGCGACGTCCGGGATCTGGCTTTCGTACGCATAAAGAGCGCCGAGACCGGCGGCGTAGCTGCGGCGACTAAGGCGACGGAACGCGTCAATCAGGCCGGTCGTTTCTGGATAGAGCGCGGCTTCCTTAACGCCGGAGCGCGTTGCGCCCATGCCTTCGGCGAATTGCATCCAAAGCTCAGGATGATCCGTCTTTCCTTCTTCAACTCCCTCTTCCTCGGCAAGGTTCTCCGCGAGCATCCGCCGGCCGTTACGGCTTTCACAAAGGGCATGGGTCATCGATACGGCGCGCGGAAATGCCTCCACGTGGTGAAAGTACTGCTCGGCGTAGTCCGTCAGCGTTTCTTGCGTAAGCGCGCCTGCCATCCAGTCTCGATAAAACTTGTGATCAAGCATGCGGCGCTCGGCAATGGCCGCGTCGGCGCGGGACGAAGTCGAAAAATTGATGGCTGACGATTCTGTTTGCGGCACGGGCGGTCCTTTCTGTGGCCAGAGCGATAGCGCAATCATTTGCGATCCCGCCAAGGCAGGTTGTAACAGACGACGAGAAGTCGTGCTATGTGCGGATCGGTAGCGGAAAAGCCTCGCCCATAACGCGGTCGATGCAAGGCGTTCGGAAATTCAGCTAGGCGTGGAGATGACGCACGGCAGGTCGCGGCTGGTTCCGGCCACCCGCTTCGCGTGCGGGCGAGGCTTCGGGATCGCGTCCCGGCTTGGCGCCGACCAGAGCCGCTTCGCGCCTGAATTCGATCTTTAGCCCGTCCGCGCCCGGCTCTTTCGGCCTGCTGGTCAATAGACCCGCGCTTTTGGAACGATATATTCTATTTCATCCGTCATCGTATAATCGTGGACCGGACGGTAATCGAGGCTTGCTGCGCCATTCTGGAACCACGAAATCGTGTGCTTCATCCAGTTTTCGTCGTCACGATCCGGGCAATCCTCACGAGCGTGGGCGCCTCGGCTTTCCTTTCTGTTGGCGGCCGATTCCATGGTCACGATCGCCTGATCGATTAGATTGTCGAACTCCAGCGTTTCGACGAGGTCCGTGTTCCATAACATCGAGCGATCGCTCACCTTGATATCCGGGAGTCCCTTGTAAACGTCAGCTATCAGCGTTCGGCCTTCTTCCAACACCTCTCCGGTGCGGAAGACAGCGCAATTGTTTTGCATGACCTTTTGCATTTTCAACCTAAGCTCCGCCGTCGGAGTGCCGCCGTCAGCGTAACGAAAGCGATCAAGGCGCGCGAGCGCCTCCTGGCCGGCGTCTCTGGCCAGTTTCGGCATCGGCGCGTTCGGGTCGACAACCTCGCCGCAGCGAAGGCCGGCCGCGCGTCCGAAAACGACCAGATCAATCAGCGAGTTTGACCCAAGCCGGTTTGCGCCATGCACGGAGACGCAGGCCGCCTCGCCAATGGCCATTAGCCCTGGCACGACGGCGTTCGGATCGTCCCCTTTCCGGGTTACGACTTCGCCGTGATAGTTCGTCGGAATGCCGCCCATATTGTAGTGGACTGTCGGGAGGACGGGGATCGGCTCCTTCGTAACGTCGACGCCGGCGAAAATCCGGGCGGTTTCAGAGATGCCCGGCAGGCGTTCATGGAGAACCTCCGGATCAAGATGATTGAGATTCAGATGGATGTGGTCGCCGTCCCTGCCGACGCCGCGCCCGTCCCGGATCTCAATTGTCATCGACCGCGAAACGACGTCCCTGCTCGCGAGATCCTTGGCCGATGGAGCGTATCGCTCCATGAACCGCTCGCCTTCTGAATTGGTAAGGTAGCCGCCTTCGCCGCGGGCCCCCTCAGTAATAAGGCACCCCGCGCCGTAGATGCCGGTCGGGTGAAACTGCACGAACTCCATGTCCTGGAGCGGCAGGCCCGCGCGCAGCACCATCGCATTGCCATCGCCTGTGCAAGTGTGCGCTGAGGTGCAGGAGAAATAGACCCGTCCATAGCCGCCCGTCGCGAGCACGACCATCTTCGCAGCGAATCGATGGATTGTCCCGTCGTCGAGCTTCCAGGCCATGAGGCCCTGGCATTGTCCGTCATCGGACATGATCAGGTCCAGGGCGAAATACTCAATGAAGAACTTTGCGTTCTGCTTCACGGACTGTCCGTAGAGCGTGTGAAGCATCGCGTGGCCGGTGCGATCGGCTGCGGCGCAAGTTCGCTGAATCGGCCCTTCGCCAAAGTTTCGCGTCATGCCGCCGAATGCGCGCTGATAGATCTTGCCATCGTCGGTTCGTGAGAACGGAACGCCCCAATGCTCAAGCTCGTACACCGCGGCAGGCGCGTTCTTGCAGAGGTATTCGATGGCGTCCTGGTCGCCGAGCCAATCGGAACCCTTGACCGTGTCGTACATGTGCCAACGCCAGTCATCTGCGCCCATATTGCCAAGCGATGCCGAAATGCCGCCCTGGGCGGCGACCGTGTGCGATCGTGTCGGAAAGACTTTCGTCACGCAGGCGGTTTTCAGGCCTGCCTGGGCGGCGCCGAGCGTCGCGCGTAGGCCGGATCCGCCAGCCCCGACGACGACGACGTCATATTCGTGGTCGATTATCTCATAAGAAGCAGTCATGACAGTGCTTTCGAACGACGGAGATCATCCTTATGCAGATCTCGGTCAAATCTGGAACAGGGACGCCCAGGTCAGGAGCGTGATGGCGGCGGCTGCGGCGATCGCCAGCGCGTTCAGCGTCGCGTTCAGCGGGCCATGTATGTAATCCTCTATAATTTCATGAAGGCCAATCCGGCCGTGGAAAGCGCCGACGGCGACGAAGGCGCCGAACAGGAGCTTGTTGTGCAGGTGGCCGAGCCAGGCCTGCGCGCCGGCAAGGTCGTCGCCCGCGTGCGCCGCAATGCTCCAGAGAAACCAAAGCGCCAGCGGAATAAGCAAGACGGCGCTCGCACGCTGCGCAGCGAAAGTCGATGTTGGACGCTTCGCCATTTTCTAGCCCTCTCAGGACGCCCGCGCGGCGAACGCGGCGCCAGCAATCAGCAGCGTAAGAATGATCGATCCCGCGTAGTTTGCGATCGCTGCCTGGGTCGCGATTTTCGGCTCAAGCCCCTTGCCAGTGTCCGTATAAAGATAACGGAGGCCGCCAATCATGTGAAAGCACAGCGACCAGATGTAACCGAAAACAATCAACTGGCCGACAGGCGAGGCGAGGAAGCCTGCGACCGGTCCGAACCACGCCTCTCCGCGTGCCGCTGCGAAGGCCCATGCCGCAAGGACAAGGGTGCCGCTGAAGTTTGCGACGCCCGTCGCCCTTTGGGTAATTGACGCCGCCATCGTTGGCGTAAAGCGCCATATCTGCAGATGCGGCGATAGCGGCGCGGACGCCTTCGGACGGTTCATTCCTGATCCGGCGGCCGGCGGCTGGGCGAGCGTGGTTTCGACCATCGGGCTTTCCTTTTCGCGATGCGGCGAAAGGTACGGTGCGTCGTCGCCGAGTCAACGCGGCGATTCGGCAGTCGCATCGCCTGCAGCGCCAGCCCGACCGCACGCGATCCTGCCCTTTGCCGCTAGTCGAAGTTTGGCGCTCGTTTCTGCAGGAAGGCGCTCGCCGATTCCATGAATTCGGGAGATTGTAGCTGGGCGGCGAAGAGCTCGCCTTCTTCCTGAATTCTGGCGGCAATCCGGTCCCGGTCGCCTCGGATCAGGCTCTTCGATCTTGCGACGGCGGTCGGCGCAAGGCTGGCGACCTCGCGCGCGGTTTTCATGGTCTCCGAAAGAAGATCACCTGAGGGATAGATTCGCGAGATAAGGCCCGACTGAAGCGCGTCGCGGGCTGAAAGCGTCCGGCCCGCGATCAAAATGTCGTTGGCCATCGCCATCCCAACCACTTTCGGCAACAGCAATGACGAAGCGGCCTCCGGCACAAGACCAAGCCGGGCAAAAGGCACCTTGAAGGTGGCTTCTTCGGCGGCGAACGCGAAGTCGGCATGCAACAGCATTGTCAGGCCGACGCCGACGGCCGCGCCGTTGACCGCGCAAAACATCGGCTTTTGCGCTCTGAGGATTGCCGAAAGGAAGCGCCAGGCTGGCGGCTCGCCGTCCGGAAAGGGCTGCATGAAGTCGGCGATGTCGTTGCCCGACGTAAAAGCGTCGCCGCGCCCTGAAATCACGATGGCGCGGACATCCTCGCGGGCGTCCGCCTCGGCGAGGCCGTCGGCCATGCCGGCATACATCTGATGGTCAAGGGCGTTCTTTTGTTCCGGCCGGTTCATCATGATCGTCATGACGCGGTCGGCGACGCCGATCTCAATTCGCTGATTCATGCGGTGGATTTCCTTGCCTGAACACTGTGGGAGACTTCGCCTTTCGACCACTCGTCACGAATGACCGACGGGGCGTCTGTTGCGAGCTTCAACAGGAAGCGTTCGATCGTCCGTCGCTCGGTCCGTGAGAAACCGCTAAGCAGGTTTGCGTTGATCCGGCGGGTCGGCGCGATCGCCGCTTTCGCGATCTGTTCGCCCAGCGGTTGCAGGTGGACGCACACGACGCGGCCATCATCCTTGCTGGCCCCGCGCGTCACGAGGCCCTGGGCCGCCATTCGGTCGATCAACCCAGTAAGGCTCGAATTGCCCATCGACAACGCTTCGGCGATGTCGCTGATCGGCGCGCCGTCACGGTCGGCTAGAAAGAACAGAACGCCTGCCTGGGTAGCCGAGACCCCGAGCGCCGCCTTCAGCGACTTGTCGGCGGCTCGAAAAACGGACCCATGGGCGCGTTGAAGGGCATGAAAGATGCGGATCGCCATCTCTTCGTCGAAACCCTGCTTCGCTCTTGCGTCATATATTTCATATGCGAAGTATATTGTCGAGCCCCAAGCAGCCAGCCTGAAAGCACAAGGGCCAACACGACGCCTCGAAGGATTGTGGATAGGCGGCGGACCGGGCATGCTCTCGCGAGTTGGTTGGTAAAGTTCGGGCGGGGGCTCTATGCGAAACGGATTAAGGACGGCGGCTTCAATCGCGGCCTTCCTTGCAGCGGTGAATGGCGCGGCGTCCGCCCAGTTGACCTCGTCCATGACAGCGGCCGACATCGTCGCGGCGCTTGAGGCGGCCGGCATGGCTGCGTCGATGATGGAGGACCTCGATTCCGGCGCACCGGTTGCAAAGGTCGAAGCGGGCGATGTCTTTTATTTTGTCCGGGCGATGGACTGTTCGGGCGGCGCGTGCGGAACCCTTCTTTTCTTCGCCAACTTTGCCCTTGGGCGGGATGCGGCGCCTGAAGACTACAGCGTCGTCAATTCGTTCAATGAGCGACAGGTTTTCGGCCGCGCCTACGTGGTGGCTGATCGCGGCGAAGTTGGCGTCGACTATGTTATTGAACTCCGGGGCGGCGTCTCAAAGGAGAATGTTGCTCGTAACATCGACACCTGGGTCGACGTTGTCGCGTCATTCCGGGAGCATTTTCGGCAGAAGTCGACAGGGTTCTAGATCTCAGCCCGTCGCGGCCGGCGACACTTCCTCGACCATGCTGGCAAGTTTTGGCGGGAGGTCAGCGCCGAGCGTCGACATATAGGCAAGCAACGCCTTTTCCGCATCGTCGACAATGCCATTGCGGGCGATCCTGTCGGCGAGCCAGTCCGCTTCGCGCGCCGTCACCATCTGGGCTATTTCCGCGCCGATTTCATCTTCGCCGTTCTTGTCCGACCACCGTCTTTCGCGTCGGTAGGACGAAGCAATGGCTGAGAACCCGCCGTCGAACATGGCTCTAAGGAAACGGCCAGGACGAACGGAATGATCCGTTGTCCAAGCGTTTAGCCGCAAGGCTTCCTCGCGCGCAACCGGGCGGTAGCCGATGTATTGCATCAAATGGGCGGCGATCGCCTTGACAAAAAGCTCACGCCATTCGTCAGAATTTTCGAGGCCGGCCGTCGCGTCATGGAGATCAAACAGAAGTTCGGCTTCTTCCCGCGTGATGCCGATTGTTCCCGATCCGCCCGACGCATAAAGGAACGTCCTGATCAACGACGCGTCGCTCGCGCCAATTGCGCGTCCCGCGCTAGTTGCGAACTGGGCGCGTATCTGATCCGCAACAAAATCGGTCATTTCATTCGGCGCCGCGACGGCCTTTTCAAGAAGCCGCACGAGGGTCTTCAGCTCCAGGGGCGAGGCGTTTCGCCCGTCCCGGGTTACAAGCGCCTTCAGCGCCGCGAAGTCTCCATTCGTCACGTAGCCGCTTGGCTTTTCCTCATTCAGGAAGAAATCAGCGCATGCCTCCGCAAAGAATTCCGGCCATTCCGGATCGCCATCGGGAGCGCGCTCGCCGAGCGCAAAAATGCTCCTTAGCTCGTCGCGCGCGCGAATCCCGTCCGGGAAGATCTCGCCTCTCAAAAAGATGACGTCGTCGGCGCTTACGTATCCGTCCGCGCCGACGGCGGTTAGCCGTCTGTCTAAATTCGCCTCGCCGTCCATCGCCCGTCTCCCCGGAAAGCTTGCGTTGTTAATTCTGGCGGCGGAGACGTTAAGATTGACGTAAAGGGCATTGGCGCGTTGTTGCGTTCCGCGTTGTAAATCGCAACGGGTGAATGGGGATTGAGGGGAGCAGGGAGCCATGGCGGGGGAATTTGCCGAACGCAGTTTGGAACCGGAGGAGGCCGAACGGATGCGACCTCGTGGGTCCGTCGCAAGGATCGCCATGGGGCTACTTGCGCTTCAACTCGTCCTGCTCATCGCCACGCTCGCGCTCGCAGGCCTGTTGCCGCAGTTTGCGCCGCTCGGCGAAATTGCCGCGCCGCAACAGTGCTTCAGCTATTTCCTTGCAATTGCCGCCCTGGTGGTCGCGGAAAGGGCGCGCGAACCGCAATTCGCCGCTGGGGCGGCGCTTTGCGGCATGGTCGCCGGACTAATCGTCTCGACGCTGGCGAGTTTTCTGGCGAACTGGTCGCACGCCTACGCGACCATTGTCGAAACTGTCTGGTCGGCGGACGTCAAGCTTGTCGGGCCGTTTGTCGCGATCTGCATCTCGGGACTTACCCTGGCGACGATACTGCTTCTTTGGCAGAACTGGTTGGTCAAGCGAGAGCGGCCGTTCGGGACGTTCGCCGGCATGGCCGTCTGGACGACATTGTGCGTCGCATTCCTGTTCTTTGTTGTTTGGCGGGCCTTGCTCGACGGCGGGCCATTCTGGCTCGGTTTTGAGGACGCATTGCGATTTGAGCGGGCGGGCGCCGTTATCGGCTTGTCACTGCTCGATCGTCTCGTCACGGCCCCTAAGGAACTCTGGACCATCATCCTTCTGGCCGCGCCGCCAACCATGATCGCCGCTGCGACGACTTTCATCGCCGCTGAACGACTGGAGCCTGAAAGCAGGGGGCGCGATGGACCGTTATTGCGGCTTGTCGGGCTGGCGGCGGTAGCAGTCGCTGTCGTCGCTGTGGTGGCCGAAGAATGGAGCGACGAAAAGACGTAGCGCCTGTCGCCAATCCGATGGTCCGCTCGCTAGCGCGCGCAGGACGACGTTGCTCGACGAGCGGGCTTCGATCAGGGCGTCTTGTACGCGACGCCGTCCTTCATCACGAAGTCGATATCCCTCAGCTCACTGATGCTGTTGAGCGGATCGCCATTGACCGCGACGAGATCGCCAACCTTGCCCGGCTCGACGGTGCCTAGCATCGCCGACCTGCCCATATTGTCCGCGATTTTCACGGTCGCCGCCGCAATCGCCTCCATCGGCGTCAGGCCGGCCTCGACCAGGAGTTCGAATTCACGCGCATTGTCGCCATGCTTCGACACGCCGGTGTCAGTGCCGAATGCAATCGGCACGCCGGCCGCGTGCGCCTTGCGCACGGTGTCGATGATCTGCGGACCGACCTGTTTTGCCTTTGCGCGGATCGGCGCCGGAAAGAAAGATTCCGGATCGTTGGCAATCTCAGCGACGGTCACGCCGGCAAGGATTGTCGGGACCAAATAGGCGCCTTTCTCCTTCATCAGGTCGAATGACTCTTCATTGGCAAACGATCCGTGCTCGATTGAATCAACGCCGGCCCGCAGAGCCGAATTTATGCCGTCGGCGCCGTGGGCGTGCGCCGTGACCTTCCGGCCGAGGCTGTGGGCGGTATCCATAATCGCCTTTAGCTCGTCTTCGAAGAATTGCTGGCCGGTTCCCGCCGCCGTTTCTGACAGAACGCCGCCTGTCGCGACGAGCTTAATGTGGTCAGCCGACCGGCGCACCTGCGTGCGCACCGCCTTGCGGCACTCTGCGGCGCCGTCGCACACGCCGGTCGAGTGGAGCAAATGCATGACGTCATCGCGATAGCCATGGGCCTGGCCATGCCCTCCGGTCGGAGAGATGGTGTCGCCGGACGCAAAGATCCGCGGGCCGACCACGTCGCCGCGCGCGATTCCATCGCGCAAGGCGAAGACCGCGTCCCCGCCGCGCGCGCCGAGGTCACGTACGGTGGTGAACCCCGCCATGAGAGTTTTTCGCGCGTAACCGGCGCCTACGATCGCCCAGTCTGGGTCCGACCGTTCCACATAGGCGACTTTGCCGTCCGGCCCGAGTTCGCTGGTGATGTGTACGTGGCCGTCGGTCAATCCGGGCAAGACGAAAAACTCAGAGAGATCGTAGATGCGGACGGAATCTGGATCCTCTGTCCCAAGATCGTCTGCAGTTAATTGACCCGCCGCGACGCGGTCGACGACGCCGTCCTTAATTACGACCGTCTGGTTTGTCAGGGGCGCCTCGCCGGGCTTCGCCAGCAGCTTGCCGGCGTAGACAATCGCGTAGTCGGCGGCCTCGGCAGGTACGGCGATTGCAATCGCCAGGCCAATCGCCGCGGCGCATCGCCGGCCGTTGCCGACGACGTCGGCGGTCAGTTGTCGTATCATGAAGGCGCGTCCCCTATTTCGCCGCTGACGGCGGCGTTACGGGCGAAGCGTACATAACGCGGCCCGGGAAATCGATTGCCATTGAGCGGCGACCGAGAATGTCGAAGCCGAGAAGGCCGTACATCCTGTCGGCGACCTCGAGGTCGCGGAATATCCGCGCGCTCGTCGCGTAGAACACGCCGTCGCCCCAGCCAATGCCGCCGGTCACGAGCCCGGCATAGGGCATGCGATACACCTCCGTGCTTTCTTCCAGCGCATCGGCGAACCGGGTGGCGCGCGCCGTAATGTCGTAGACGACATTCGGCGTCAGCAGCCTGTCCATCAAGACCGGGTTGATGAGCGACAACTCTGACCCGGTATCGATCAGCATAGGAAACCGGTACGACGCCAGCCGCCCCGGAGCCTGAAACAAGGGCGGGCCGGAAAGCCCGAAATCGGTTGCAAAGATTGCGGTTTGCGGCCAGCCGCGCTCTTCGAAATCCGGCGACGCCGAAGGATAGTGGAGCGTAAGGCGTCGCTGCTGAACGTCAAACTCAACAACGTAGCGGGCGAGGACGTCGAGGCCGAGCACGCCTTGCGGCGTTTCCGGCAGATCGGTCCAGTCCTCGAACACGACAACCTGAAAATCCGACCGGCTCGCGCCGGCAAGGGCGATCCGGTCAAGCCGGGCGGTCGGACGCTGCTGCACGCCGACCAGACTGAAAACCCTTGTGGATGTTGGCGACGTTTCGAGGTCGAGCTGGTCAGCGAGATTGCGGAAAACGGCTGACTTCGTGGCGGCGGTGTCAACGACGAAATCGAATGGGCCGCGCCCGTTTACCATCACGCCAATAACTGGCCGGCCGCCATAATCGACGCGATAGGTTCCCTGCCAGGCTGGGCCGCGAGGCTCGTCGGCCGCCGCGGTGTCCGTCCCCGCAGGCGCCCGCAGGCTCTCGCAGCCGCCAACCGTGAGGCCGAGCGCCAGCGTGGCCAAGGCGAAGCCCCGGCTGGCCCTTCGCCAGAATCCAGCCTTGCGGAACTTGTTTCTCGACATCATAACGCCGCCCCAGGGCGCGGTTTCGATTCTTCTCATCATGCGCCGCGCATCGCCAGCCTAACCCGCTGCATCCCGGGTCGAAATGACCGATTTCACCCTCGACAAGAGCCGGATCTGACATGAACGACGAACCCGCCGCCGCCGCACCGGAAAAGCCGACCCTACCAGACCGACTCTCGGTTAACCCGAAAAGCCCCCACTATGACGAAGCGGTGCTTTCCTGCGACGTAGGGATCCGCTTCAACGGCCAGGACCGGAATAATGTCGAGGAGTATTGCGTATCCGAAGGCTGGATTCGCGTTTCGCTCGGCAACAAGGTCGATCGCAAGGGCAATCCGCTGACGATGAAATTCAGCGGGTTGGTCGAACCCTTCTATCGCGATGAAATGAGATCCGAAGACTCTTGAACCTGCCGCCGCGGCCCTTGCGAGCGTGCGTTTTTCCGCTATAAGCCGCCGCTTCGCCGAACCGCCGGGCCAAAGGCATGCCTTGGGGGTTCTGAACGCGCCCCGAGCGGGGGCGCTCCTCTACGTTGAGAGAACAAAATGCCAAAACTGAAGACCAAATCGGGCGCGAAAAAGCGCTTCAAGATGACGGCGACCGGCAAAGTCAAAGCCGGCGTCGCCGGCAAGCGCCACGGCATGATCAAGCGCACGCCAAAGAACATCCGCCAAAACCGCGGCATGGACCTTCTTTCCGACCCGGACGCCAGGATCGTGAAGAAATACATGCCGTACAACCGATAGGGGAGGCTGGATAAATGTCACGCGTCAAACGGGGCGTTACGGCCCATGCACGGCATCGCAAAGTCATTAAGAAGGCGAAAGGCTATTACGGCCGCCGCAAGAACACCTTCCGCGTCGCCAATCAGGCCGTCGAAAAGGCCGGCCAGTACGCCTATCGCGACCGTCGCGCCAAGAAACGCAATTTCAGGTCGCTCTGGATTCAGCGGATTAACGCCGGCGCGCGCGAACTGGGCATGACCTACTCGCTGCTGATCAACGGGTTGGCCAAGGCCGGCGTAGAAGTTGACCGCAAGGTGCTCGCCGACCTCGCTGTCAAAGAGCCGATGGCGTTCAAGGCGATCGCTGAGAAGGCGAAGGCCGCGCTCGGGTAGGCGAGGCCTGCGCCGAATGATCAAGAGCCTGACCGCAAACGGTCGGGCTTTTTCGTTTGCGCATCGGCCGGCTCGTTCCATCATCGCCAACGACTGCAGTTGGCCGTCCGACGGGGACGAATGAAAGCTGAAGCAACTCTCTTCGCGTCTTGCGCGGTCGTGGTCCCACCAAATTGTTCCCGGAAATGTCCGCGACGTTTCGGAGTCGCTCACCGGGCGTTCCTCGCCGTCGCTGCGCGCCGCCTTGCTCGCAGCGTTCTCGCCGCCGCTTTGTTCGGAGCTTCGATCTTGATGAACGCCGCCGGCGAAGAACCTCGCGCGCGCGCCCGCGAGCTTGGGCTTGCCCCAGGCATCCTGGAGCCGGGCGCGCTTAACGCCATTACCGATGTCGCCGGCGTGCGCGTTGGGCACGTTACGCGACGTGAGGGCGAACGCATCCGCACTGGGGCAACCGCCATTCTGCCGCACGGCGACAATCTTTACAGGGATAAAGTGCCGGCGGCCATCGTGGTCGGCAATGGCTATGGCAAACTAGCGGGGTCGACCCAGGTCATGGAGCTTGGCGAAATCGAAACGCCGATCGTTCTGACCAACACCCTGAACGTTCCGGAAGCGGCTGCGGCGATCGTTCAGTGGTCGCTCGAACAGCCGGGCAATGAACGCGTCGGCTCGGTCAACGCGGTCGTTGGCGAGACCAATGATGGCGGCCTCAACGACATTCGAGCTCGCGCCCTGACGCCTGCGCTCATCCGTACCGCGATTTATATCGCCCGGAACGGCCCGGTGGTCGAGGGGGCCGTCGGGGCCGGCGCCGGGACGATTGCGTTCGGCTGGAAAGGCGGCATTGGCACGAGTTCGCGCAAATTGCCAAAGTCGCTTGGCGGCTGGACAGTTGGCGTCCTTGTCCAGTCCAACTTCGGCGGCGTACTCGTCGCCGATGGCGTCCCGCTTGGCCAAATGCTCGGACAGTTCTATCTGAAGGACGTTCTCGACAGGGGAGACGCGGACGGGTCGATCATGATCGTGGTCGCCACTGACGCGCCGCTGTCGGACCGCAATCTGCGACGACTTGCGGCGCGGGCACTCGCCGGCCTCGCGCGGACCGGCGCATCAATGACCAATGGATCAGGCGATTATGTAATCGCGTTTTCGTCCAACGCCGAGGTTCGTCGCACGCCCGAACGCCGCAGCAAGGTCTCAAAGATCGCTGAACTGCCAAACGATCTCTTCTCGCCCCTTAGCCAGGCCGCTATTGAAGCGACCGAGGAGGCGATCCTTAATTCGATGTTCATGGCGACGACGTCGGACGGATATAATACCTACCGGGATGAACCATCCCGGATCGACGCGATCCCGCTTGACGCCGTTCGGGCCGCGATCGGAACCTCGCGCGAAGGGCGTTAGCGCGGCCGCCCGATTTCTACGGTGAAGTTTTTCGGTCGCGGCGTTCGAAACGCCTGGAACAGGACCATTGGCGTCACGGGCGCAAAGGGCGCGTTCGAAAGCCTGATCGCGCCCGCGCGGAATGGGGCAAGAAGCCGCATCGTCGCATCGAAGGCGGCGCGTCGAGCGCGCAAATCTCCCATTCGCGGCCTCGCCGCCTCCCAGATCGCGCGAGGATGGAGCGAGAGGTGAAGCGCAGCGGCATGTTCTCGCCAAAGCGCCGCCAGGTTGTCTCCGAGGACAAACTCGTGACCTTCGATATCGATCTTGATTATGACCGGCGCATCCGCATGCGGTCTTGCTCCCCTGATCCGTACCGAGAGGTCGTCGACGGACATCGACGCCGCGGCGATTCCGTCGCCCGCGCCGAACGATGTCGATACTGATCGCCCGGCGCCGCCGGGCGCATAGAGCGTAATGCCCTCCGGCCCGGTGTGGAGGGCGGCGTTAAGCGCTTCGCCCACAACGCCATTCGCGTCGAGATTCGTCTTCAACTCGGCGAAGGCCGCGGGGTCCGGTTCGAGGGCGATGATCCTTGCGCCCATCCTGGCGGCAAGGAGTGAGAGGGGGCCGACCCACGCGCCGACATCAACAAAAACCGACCCGGGTTGCATGGCGCGCGCCATGAACCGCAGCGTCGCCGGCTCCCAGCGCCCTTCCGCCACGGAACGCCAGTAGACGGCGGAGGCGTCCGTCGCGACGACCTCGACGACAGAGTCGCCCAGGCGGACCGCCCTCGTGTTTCGGGCGATTGCAGGGGCGGCCGTCCCGTCCTGCACCAAAGATCCCTCTCCCTGCGCTTTGACGAACCGAGCTGAACCGCCTACGACCGCCGCCGAACGAAATGGCAGGTCAATACCCGATGGAAGAAATCACGTCTCTCCTCAATGACACCCTCGCGCGGGTCGCAAAAGCTGCGAACATCGCGGCGCTTGAGGAGGTGCGCGTCGGCGCGCTCGGCAAGAAGGGCGTCGTCTCGGAGAAGATGAAGACGCTCGGCAAGATGACGCCGGAGGAGCGGCAGGTCATGGGGCCGGCGCTCAACGGTCTCAAGACGCAGATCGCCGAAGCAATCGAGTTGCGTCGCGCCGAGCTGGAGGGCGCCGCACTGGACGCCCGCCTTGCGTCGGAAAAGGTCGATGTCACTCTGCCTGTCGCGCCCTCCGCCATGGGAACGATCCACCCTGTTAGCCAGGTGATGGATGAAATCATCGCGATCTTCACCGCGATGGGATTCGACGTCGCCGAAGGGCCGGACATTGAGGACGATTTTCACAATTTCACCGCGCTCAACTTTCCGGCTGATCATCCGGCGCGCGAGATGCACGACACGTTCTTCTTCAATCCGAAGGAAGACGGATCGAGGATGCTGCTGCGGACCCATACGAGTCCGGTCCAGATCCGCACCATGATGAGCGTGAAGCCTCCGATTCGGATTATAATACCGGGACGGACGTATCGCTGCGATTCCGACCAAACCCACACGCCGATGTTCCATCAGGTGGAGGGGCTTGTCATTGACCGGGAAAGCCACATGGGCCACCTCAAGGGGACGCTCGAAGCTTTCGTGAAGACATTTTTTGAAGTCGACGCGCTGGAGACGAGATTCCGGCCGCATTTCTTTCCGTTTACGGAGCCGTCCGCCGAAATGGACGTCAAGTACGAGCGTGTCGGCGACGAGGTGCGCATCGGGCAGGGTGAGGCGTGGATGGAGATCCTCGGCTGCGGCATGGTGCACCCGACCGTTCTGCGCAATTGCGGCCTGGATCCGGACGAGTATCAGGGTTTCGCCTGGGGCATGGGCGTGGATCGTCTCGCCATGCTGAAGTACGGCATTCCGGACCTGCGCGACTTTTTCGCTGCGGACGCCCGGTGGCTCGAACACTATGGCTTCGATCCGCTCGACATGCCTAATCTGGCGACCGGCCTTAGTCGATGACCGCGATTAAGCCGCCGGCATTGCGATAGCGTTTCCGGCATTATCGTTGCTCACAGCCGGACGTCTGGAAACAAACCTGTCCGTCTACATTGCAATTAGACGCGCTTGGCGTAATGGCTGCAAGATCGCCTTTTGACCAATGATCACAGGCTTCATGGTGAACGGCGCGTTCACCCTGGTTGTCGCGGGTCCACGCAAGTTGTCGCGAATTGAAAGGGCCGCGCTAACTGCGTCTTCGGTTCCGTTTCGGATAAGTGGAAGCATCGACGCTGTTACGTCGTTCGAACAGACTGAATTGTACAGAGTTGCCGATGCGTTTCGTGTTCTCCTGGATTTTTTCCTATCTGAAGGCTTCTCTCGCAGCTGCGGTGGTGCTTGGCGCGGCGACGCTTCTCGTCGGCTTCCTTCGGGGCGACGAGGTCACCCCTTCGCTTGCGGCGGTCGTTGTCTTCTGGACATTCCTGGGAGTCGCCGTTGCGGCGCTTGCGCCGGCGCTTCTTGTCTCAGCCGCCCCCGAGCTTGTCGGAATCGGTCCCAATGGCGCTCTCTACGCCGCAGTCGGCGCAGGGTTCGCCTTGGCGGCGCTCGCAGGCGTTTCGCTCTCGGAGATTCAGGACGCGAAATTGCTGGAGTCTTCACAGAAAGAAGTCACGGCATGGATCGTCGACAATTTTGATGGCGTCCCGAAGCCGCAAATCGCCGTCTTCGCCATGGCGGGGGCATCGGCGGGCGGCGCGCTCGCCCGCAGCCGGCGGCGAGCCATGAACCGCGCCGGTCGCGGCGCCGTGCGCTGATTGCCGCTGCGGCAACCGGCCAGCAACTACATGCCGGTTTCGGCCAGGACCGACCGAATGCATGCCGCGACGCTATTGACCTGAGGTTGGCGCATGATTGAAAGGTGCTCGCCCGCGACGTCCATCACATCGACCGGCGCGCCAAGAGCGTTCGACCATCCATAATCATGCTTGAACCGGTGTCCCGGTCCCCATCCGGACCAGTCCGTCGCGCGGATAAGGACGATGCGCCCGACGGTCGCCTGCAAGGTGGCGTCATAGGCTTGCATCGCCTTCAAGAACGCAAGCTCGCGTAACCGCTCGGCATCCCGCTCCGATGAAGCGGAGCTGTCCGACGCAAGCACGGGCGCGTCCGCGGCGCCCTTTGCGAATTTTCTAAGAGCGCGACGTGCGAGCGCAACGCCCTCGCCGCGCAATGCGCCTGCTGCAAGGTCCACGGCGGTGGCGAGCGATCGTCGCTCGTAACTGTCGCGCCGGATCGTATCCAGCAGGAAAACAACGTCTACGGATCGCCCGCGACGCGCAAGTTCGCGGGCCGCTTCAAGCGCTACGACGCCGCCAAACGAAACGCCGGCAAGACGGCATGGCCCGTCCGGTTGTTTCCGCATGATTGCGTCGACATACCTCTCGGCCAGCGTCGCGATCGAGATTTCGGCGATTTCGCCCTTCAGGGCCTGTTCCAGAAAAACCGTCTCTTCTTCCACGAAAACGCCAAAAACGTCCGCGTCTCCGTTCAACGCCTCGCCAAGCTGGCTGTATAGTTCAATCCCGCAAAGGCAAAACAGCGGCGCGCCGACCGGTCGCCCATGGAGCGGAATGACGGTGGTTGCCGCGCCGCCTGATCCCGCACCGACAAGCGCCGCCAGTTTCGCGAGCGTTGAATTTTCGAATACGCTGCCAAGATTGATTCGAACGCCGGAAGCGCTTTCGATTTCCGTGACCATCCGAAACGCGAGCAATGAGTGGCCGCCAAGCTCAAAGAAATCCGAGTCCGGCCCGATACGCTCGACCTTGAGCAGGTTGCGCCAGACGTCCGCGATCATCCGCTGAACGTCACTTTTAAGGGCGCCGACGTCATCGATGGAGCGCGACGTCGCGGCTTGCAGCGAATCCGGCGCAGGAAGAGCCTTGCGATCAATTTTTCCGTTCGGCGTCAGGGGAAAGGCGTCGAGGCGGATCAATGCGGCAGGTCGCATATAGGGCGGCAGCGTCTCTGCAAGGCGCGCGGCCACCGGTCTGACGTCTTCAGTATCCCCGACAACGTAGCCTGCTAGCGCCGTTTGACCGGACGCATCGACGAATGGCGTAACTATTGCGTCGGCCACGCCAGGACAGGCCCGCAGCTGGCTTTCGATCTCTCCGAGTTCAACGCGAAAGCCGCGCACCTTCACCTGGAAATCGTTGCGACCGAGATATCGAAATCGCCCATCGGGCGCGAGTCGCGCAAGATCGCCGGTCATGTAGAGGCGATAATACTCGCTATACGGATCGTCAGGAAAGCTCCTTTCGGTGCGCGCCGGGTCGTTGAGGTATCCTCTTGCGAGGCCAGCGCCATGGATGCACAGCTCACCGGGCGCGCCTAGCGGGGCGAGGCCGAGCGTCTGGGTACGGATTGAAAAGCCCGTGCCGGGAATTGGCTTGCCGATCGACACCTCGCCGACATGAGCCGACACGTCGTCTGTCGACGACCATATGGTCGTTTCCGTCGGGCCATACATATTCCAGACCGCCCCGGCGGCATCCCGAAGGTACGCAGCAAGCGTTTCGGGCATAGCTTCGCCGCCGCAAAGAACCTTGACTCTCCGGTTCCGCCAGCCAACCGCCTGAAGCAGCTTGAACGTTGCCGGGGTTGCCTGGAAAGTCGTAGGGCCGTTTGCCAACAGCATTTGCAATGCTTCGGCATCCATCGTCTGGATATGTTCGGCGATGCGAAGCGAACCGCCGCAATACAAGGGCAGGAAAAGTTCCAGCGCCGCTATGTCGAATGAGACTGTGGTAACGGCGAGCAATTCGTCGTCGGCGGCGAATCCCGGGCGGATGCGCATCGCGGCAAGAAATGCCGAGAGGCCGCTACGCCGCACTGCGACGCCTTTCGGACGGCCCGTCGAGCCTGAGGTGAAAATGACGTAGGCGAGATCAGGCGCAATCGGACATTCGATTGCGCCCGCCCCGTCGACCCCATTCGCGTGAACGTCGGCAAGCGTCATGGCGCGATCGCCGGCCGTTATCGCGATGTCGCCATCCGGATCGTCCGTCAGCAGTACCTTCGGGCTGGCGTCCTCAAGGATCATCGACAGCCGGCTGGCAGGGTGCTTCGGATCGAGCGGCACATAGGCGGCCCCGGCGGACAACACGCCAAGCATGCCTTCCAGCAAGTCGATGCCCCGATCCATGCAGATTGCGACGAGATCGCCCTCGCCGACGCCCCGGGCGCGCAATCCCGCCGCGACGCGGTCTGCGGCGGACATCAGCTCCGCATACGTTGCCTGCATCGCGCCGAAATGGACGGCGATCTTGTCCGGCGCGGCGCGCGCCTGCGCGCGGATGGCGTCGAGGATGTCGTCATGAGGGGGCAGCGGGTTGGCGGTTGGGTCGCGGAATGCATCGACCGCCGCCCGATCATCCGCGGTCAGGATGTCGATGTCGCCGATCGGCCTGTCGGGCGAGACGGCCGCCGCGACGAGCAGGGCGTGAAAATGGTCGGCGAAGCGCGTCCGGTCGGCGGGCTTAGGCCAGCGGCCGACGTCAAAGTCGAATGCAATGCGGCGGGGCCTGCCATCGCGGTCGCCGAAGGCCCAGATCGTCAGCCCAGGCAGGCCGGGCGCGGCGTTTGCAGCGGCGGTCGCCGGCAACAATTCCAGCGCTGTCGTGACGTCGATCTCCGCGGGCATGCCGGCGAATTCGAACGGCTGGGGCGGATAGTAGTTCACGATGACGTCCGCGCCCGACAGCGTTGCAGGTACGGCTGCGTGACGGATCGATCTGGCGCTTTGGGCGAAGGCTCTGATCTGTTCGCCAATCATACGCAGGCTGGATCGGTCATCAATCGCGAGCGCGAGCGGCGGGGCATCAATGAAAACGCCGGCAATGCCAAACTCATCGGGCGCCCGGCCAAGAAGTGGCGTGCTGAGCCGTATTTCGTCCGTACCCGCTGTCCGGCGCAACGTCGCGGCCGCGATTGCCGCGAAGAACATCGACGGCGAAAGCGCGCCCGGACGCTCAACGATCGCTGCGCCGAGATCGACGGTTAAGTCGCGAAAGAGCCGTCGCCGCACGCCGGCAGTCGGGAGGGTTGGTTCGCCATAGTATTGCGGCGGCGGCGGCGGTTCGCCGAGGATCCGTCGCCATTCCTTTAGTTCGGCGTCCTGTCCGCCTTGCCGCGTCGGTCGGACCATCGCATCGCGGAACCTTAAGGTGGCGGATTCGCGTGCCGGATCGCGGCCATTGATGATATCTGCGTATTGCCGCGACCACTCCTTGAACAGCGTCACGATAGAATGTCCGTCGGTGATGAGATGGCTCTGGCAAAGGATCAGACGCCAGGTTGAGCCTTCGCGCACCGCCGCAATGCGGCTCAAAGGTTCGCCGGCCGCAAACGGGCGCGCCAAGTGGTTGACGATCCATTCGCGTAAGGCGCCCGGTTCAATTTCAGCAGCTATGAACGGCGCCTCGATCGATGCGCCAAACTCAATGCTCGCGCCACCAGCCGTTTCGGCAAGGCGCGCGTTTAAGGCGTCGTGGTTAGCCGCCAATCGCGCGACGGCGCTGCGCAGCGCCTCGATCGACAAGTCGCCGTCGACAGTCAGAATCAGTATCTCGACATTCACCGGCAGGCGCGGCGCCAGCTGGTTCTCAAGCCAGAGCAGGCGTTGCCTCGGCGTAAGGTTCAATGATGTGATCTCTGTCGGCGGCGTCTTCATGGGCGGCTCGGCGTCTTTGCGCGGCATGACGGATGCCCTGTTATCGGCGAGTTTCTTGAACGAACCATTCATCGGGGCATTTTTTTGGCTCGACCGGATGGGCATGGCGGGTTGGCCGGACGTCAGGCGCCAACGGGCGCACTGGACCCGTTGCGTCTATCACATTAAGGGCAGGGCCTTGCAGCAACCCCGACAAGACGCCACCCATGAAGTTCACGCTTTCCTGGCTCAAAGAGCACCTTGAGACCGACGCCCCGCTTGATGTCATCGTTGCGACGATGGTCCGCGTCGGGCTTGAGGTCGAGCATGTAGACGACCCGGCGGAGCGGCTGAAGGACTTTACGATTGGCGAAGTGCTCGCGGCTGAGCCGCACCCCGACGCCGACAAGCTGCGCGTTTGCCAGGTTGCGACGCGGGACGGCGTAAAACAGATCGTCTGCGGTGCGCCGAATGCCCGCGCTGGCATCAAGGTCGCCTATGCCGCCGTCGGGACCTACGTTCCGGGCATTGACGTGACCTTGTCGAAAGCCAGGATCCGCGGCGTCGAAAGCTTCGGCATGATGTGCTCGGCGCGCGAACTTGAGCTGGGCGACGACCACGACGGCATTATCGAGGCGCCGGCCGACGCCAGGGTCGGCGACAGCGTTGTCGAAGCGCTTGGCGCCAGCGATCCGGTCATCGACTTCGAGGTGACGCCAAACCGGCCGGACACGAACGGCGTCGCTGGCGTGGCGCGAGATCTCGCGGCGGCGGGGATTGGACGCCTCAGGACGAAAGCGCCCGCGCCGGTCGCTGGCGCCTTTCCGTGCTCACAGAAGATCGCGCTTGAATTCCCGGACGGAGCGGCGAACACGTGCCCGGTTTTTGCCGGCCGGATCGTCCGTGGCGTGAAGAACGGCCAGAGCCCGGCATGGCTGAAGGATCGTCTTCGGGCGATCGGCCTGCGGCCGATCAATGCGCTTGTCGATATCACGAATTTCATGTCCTACGACCGCGCGAGACCGCTTCACGTCTACGATGCGGATAAACTGAAAGGCGTCATTCGCGCGCGCCTTGGCGCGGCTGGCGAGAAATTCCTAGCGCTCGACGGACGCGAGTACGTCGTTGACGAGACGATGTGCGTCATAGCCGACGACTCAGGAGCCATCGGGCTCGGCGGCGTCATGGGCGGCGAAGAAACAGGGTGCACAGAGAAAACGGTCAATGTCTTTATCGAAAGCGCGTACTTCGATCCGCTCCGAACGGCGAAGACTGGCCGCAAGACCGGCATCAATTCTGACGCCCGGTATCGCTTCGAACGGGGCGTTGACCCCGCATTCGTGACCGCAGGCCTCGATCAGGCGACCGCCATGGTCCTTGAAGCGTGCGGCGGCGAACCGTCCGAGGCGTTCGTGGCCGGGGAGCCGCCAATTGCGCCGAAAACGATTGATTTTCCGCCGTCGGAAACCAGTCGCCTTACAGGCGTCGAGGTCGAGGATGATCGGGCCAGCGACATCCTCCACGCCCTCGGATTTGATGTCGATCGATCGCGCACGCCACGGCGCGTCATCGCGCCGACCTGGCGCCCGGACATCGAGGGCAAAGCGGACCTCGTCGAGGAAATCGTCCGTATCGTCGGTTTCGACAATCTCAAGACGTCCACGCTGCCGCGGCGGAACGAAGTGGAACTCGGATCGCCTACCTCGATCCAGCGGCGGCGGTATGCAGTGCGTCGCGCGCTTGCCGTACGTGGCCTCCACGAAGCGGTGACCTGGTCGTTCACGGAGGAACGTTCGGCGGCGCTGTTTTCGGCGGGCGCGGACTGGCTGCGCGAGCAAGGTCTCATTCTGGCCAATCCGATTTCCGCTGATCTGTCCGTGATGCGGCCATCGCTGTTGCCAAACCTGATCAAGGCGCTGCAACGCAACGCCGACCGCGGACGCGGCGATCTGGCGCTGTTCGAGGTCGCCCCGATCTATCTGTCCGATCGGCCTGAAGGGCAGATGGCGCTGGCGGGCGGGGCGCGTCGCTCGGCGCCGCCCCGCGACTGGCGGGGCGCCCTGCCGAAAGCTGACGTCTTCACCGCCAAGGCCGATGCTTTGGCGGCGCTCGAAGCTGCCGGCTTGAATGTCGCCCAGACCCAGGTCGCGGCCGGCGCGCCTGGCTGGTACCACCCTGGAAGATCGGGCGTGATCCGTCTCGGCCCCAGGCTGACGCTCGCCGAATTCGGCGAGCTTCATCCGCGGATCCTCAAGGACCTGGATATCGACGGACCGATTTTCGGGTTTGAGGTCAATCTCGATGCGATCCCCGCGCCGAGAGCGCGCGCCACGAAAACCAAACCCTCGCTTGGCGCGTCCGAATTCCTCCCGCTGACGCGCGATTTCGCGTTCATTGTCGATCAGTCCGTCGAGGCGGCGACGCTCCTGCGCGCCGTTGAAGGCGCGGACAAGAAAATGATCGCAGCGGTGCGTTTGTTCGATGTGTATCAAGGCAAGGGCGTGCCGGAAGGTCGGAAGTCGTTGGCGGTCGAAGTTACAATTCAGCCGCGCGAAAAGACCCTTACCGATCAGGAGATAGACGCGATCGCCGCAAAGGTCGTCGATGCGGCGGCCAAGGCCACCGGCGGCGCATTGCGCGCCTGACGAGGTCAGCCCCACCGCCGTCCCGCCAAACGCGCGCGGCAATCGGTAAACGCCGCCCCGCAAACCCAAACTTTGGCGTTCAGCCTTTGGGAGGCGGAACCGCCTAGCATTCGGCTCCAGTCTTGGAATGACGGGAGCTGGCTGTCATGGACGAATGCGGCAAACGGCGCGTCCTCGCGCGCGGGAACGTCGAGATCGCCATCAATGGCGTCGAGGTCGGAGCAGCAAAGGCGCTCGGTCAATCGGACTCGGTCATTGCATTTTCTTGCGACGCCGAAACATCGATCGGCGACATCGTTACCGCCCGCTTCGAAACCGGCCAGTCGATCGAGGGACGGATCGTCCGGCGGTTTGACAAGGGTTTCGCGATCCGCTTCGCAACGTCCGAACCCATGATTGTCGCTGGCGAGACGCCCCTTCCTGAAGACGAAAGTGCGCCGGCTGGTGCAGTGACGGAGCGCCGTGAGGCGATCCGCGTGCCCTGCTGGCGTCTTGAGACGACAGCCGAAACGACCGAAGGCGCTGTCCCCTGCCGGGTCAGGGACGTGTCGCTGTCCGGCGCCTTCATCGAAACGACCGCTACCCTTCGCGTTGGCGACCGGGTCGTTATCAACAATACGCCCGGAGCGGTCGTGCGGGCCAGCAATGGCGCGTTCGGCGTTGAATTCGATGCGGTGAGGGGGCCAACGCTGGACAATTCCTCCTCGGACGACGGGGATCGTCGGGCGCCGCAGACGACCGCGCGGCCGGCCAGGCTCTCATTTGGCTTTTCCAGACCAGCGTGGGGCAAACGAGCTTCCTGATCGCGATCCGCCGCGCAGCGCGATGAGACTTGCGCCCAGGCGGCCATCTCGCTAGGACCCCGCTACTTGGCGGCAGCGCGTCGGTTTGCCGCCCGGGCCGCATTAGCTCAGTTGGTAGAGCACCTCATTCGTAATGAGGGGGTCGCTGGTTCGAGTCCGGCATGCGGCACCATTTTCCGAAAACAGACAATCCAGTTGGTTTAGGCCACTCACTAACGCCTTGCAGCGGTATTTGCCGCTGCGAATCGCCAATTGAACACGCCTGAAAGCGACGATCCCGCCAACGATCCTGTTGGCGAAGGCGATTGGGCGCAGCGAATGAAATGACGGCTTTCATGACGGGTGTGATATGACCTCTCAAGATGTCACCGTTTGGGGGGGGGGATAATGCAGCACGATCAACCGCCGACCATAAGCATAGCCACACCTGACGACCGTCAGCGCATCATGCGGACAATCATGCTCGCGTTTGCGACGGACCCGCTCGCTCGCTTTGCTTCGCCTTCCGCCGAAACATACCTTGGGCCGCTTCTCGAGTTCATGACTCTGTTTGGCGGCGACGCGTTTGAGCATTCCAGCGCCTTGATCGCCAATGATGGCCAAGCGGCGGCTCTGTGGCTGCCGCCGGGAGTCGAGCAGGACGGCGAGGCCATGATGGCCCTGCTTCCTGACATGGTTCCGGCAGACCGACTGGAAGATATGGCTGGCGTCTTTGAAGGGATGGAATCCTATCATCCCAATGAAAGGCACTGGTATCTTCCTATTATTGGAGCGGATCCGGCTTACCTTGGTCAGGGGTTGGGCGGCGCCTTGATGAAGCACGCGTGCAGCCTGATTGATGAAGATCGCCTTCCCGCCTATCTGGAAAGCTCGAACCCCCGCAACATTTCGCTATATGAACGGCACGGCTTCGAGGTGATGGGCGAAATCAGGTCAGGCGCGGCCCCGCTCGTTACGCCAATGTATCGTGCAGCGCGCCATTGATCTGATCTGCTCGCCAGGTTGGCGTCGGCTGGCGACAGGGTTCCCCGCCTCTGTCAAGTCGGCGGGTTAGCAGCGCAACTCGATCATTTGCTCAAGCTGCGCACGGGCGGAAAGCGCGTCTTCGAACAGCAGGTCGATATCCACGAGATCGAGAATCCGTTCCGAATTCAGGTTGGCGGCAGGCGCAACGCCAATGATCGCGTCGTGCATGACGATCCTCATCGCAACAACGAGGCGGACAAGCGCGCCAAACCGGTTTTCGGTGCTAAGCGACAGACCGATGATCTGCGGTCTTGTCCGTTCGACATGCGCAAGAAGCTCGTTGTGATCCCGGCCGACCTGCGTGTCGATTTCCCAGCCTGCATCGCGGAACAGGTTCGCGGCGACGGTAATGCCGACGCTGTGGTGTTCGGAAGGGACCGTGGCGAAGAGCGCGCGCCGTCGCGCATCATACGGAGGCTGTTTGGTCGGCCGTTCCGCTCGCATGGCCCGCATAAGGGCATAAAGATGGCCCGACCCGATTGTGACGTCGGCGAACGAGAGAAGGTCTCCTTCCCAACGTTCGCCAAGCCGACGCGCCGCGGCGCCGACATAGCCAAGATATACGCCCTGGCGCGTGACGCCTTCGGCGCGCCTTCTTTCGATGAATTCAAGAGCGGCGTCCGGCGTCGGATCGATCAACGCATCGCAAAACGCGTCCACGCTCGCATCGTTTATCCCTGTGCCGTCCAGAACCGGATCTGGTCTCGCCCTGGACGCCAGATGGCCAACTATATCCGTCGTCAATGCTTCGAGGGCGTCCTCTGCGAATTCGCGACGCTTGGCGGCAAAGAGAGTTGCCGTACGGATCAAGGCCCCGGCGTCAAAAAAAACGTCCTGATCTTCCATGGCCATCTCGCAGCGTGGGTCGAGACTACTTCAGCGCGCTCGGCGCGCAAGGGTCGCAACCAGTGAAATAGCAGGCGATGTGCAGAACGACCCGAGCCGAAATTGTGAGCGAACCAGTGGTGCCGCGACGCGGCAAAACCGTGAAGATCAACTGGCCATCCACAACCTGTCGAGGCCGGCACCAGGCGTGCTTCGCCAGCTGGGCATCGTCGCAAGAACCATCATCCTTTCCGTCAGGGGCGCACAGATAACTGTTTTCAAAAAGGAAATGCGAACTCAGCGGAAACTCAGAATTGTTCAGACGCTTCTCACGAGGCGCTCAGGCAATCCAGCGGGCAGTCCCCATTTCCAGTTCATCGCCGGTGGGGAGAGACCCAACGCAACCCGGCGAATTGTCTGGCGAATTGTTTCCAGAACGGGAGAGAAGACATGAGGAAGACCATTCTTGCCGCGATCGCGCTGTCATCGCTGGCGTCCACTGCTTCGGCCACGCCGACGACGCCGACATACAAGTTCGAGTTTGGGCGGCCGCAGTCGTCGGAGGCGTTCTTCACTGAGTCATTGAACGCCGGCTTGCGGCTGGATGGGTCGGCGCTGTGCGACGAGCTGGTTCACAACGCTGATGCCACGTCGAGCGGCGTCTGTTTCGCAGGACTTATCAATGGCGCCAGGGCGGACCTGATGGCGCAACTGAAACTCGACCTGATCGACCGGATCAACGAGACCCTTTACGCGAGCGAATAGGTCGGGAGAAGAAGTAAAGAAATCAGGTGGATAGCCGCCAAGGCAAAAGCGGGGCCGCGAGAAAGCGGCCCCGTTTCGTGTTTTTATGCATCCTTCGCCCGCCGGTCGACGTTGCTATCTCGTGCGCAGTCTGACGCGCCGCTTGAATCCCATTTCACAAGGGGAAGGCAACATGTCTCAATCGATCAACCCATCGCGCCGCGTGCTTCTTGGCGGTGCCGTTCTTTCAGCGACAAGCCTTGGATTGCTGGCGGGCGCGCCGGCGCTGGCCGTCAGCGAAAAGAAAATGACCGCCAACGTCGGGAACGATGTTGAAATTCTCAATATCGCGCTCGGACTAGAGCATGAAGCGATCGCCGCCTATCAGATTGGCGCTGAAAGCGGTCTGCTGGCGGCCGCGACCATGGCCGTCGCGATCTTGTTCCAGACGCACCACAAGGAACATCGCGACGCGCTCGTCGCGACGATCGGCCAACTCGGCGGCACGCCAGTGGGCGAGCGGTCCCGCGCCCACTATGAAGAGGTGCTTGACGCCCGCTCCATCCGCAACGAAGCCGACGTTCTTGCATTGGCGAAGCGGCTCGAACTCGGCGCCGCCAACGCATATCTCGGCGTCATACCCTCGTTCGAAGACGCCGAACTGGCGCGCGTCGCCGCGAGGCTCGCAGCCGATGAGACGATGCACTGGACGGCGCTTGCCCACGCGACCGGCGAGGCATTGCCTCGCGATGCGTTGACCTTCGGCAGTTAAGAGACTGCCCGTCGCCAGATAGGTCCGATCTAAATCGCGCCCTGGCCCGGGCTGGTTTCATCGCGATCTTGTTCTGGCGACGCCTTTGACTGAAAAGACACTGGCAGGCCGCCCGGCCCTTCGAGATAATAGATCCGCTCGCCGTGGGCGATGTCCGGCCCTTTGGGTTCAAGCCCGTTGGTCCGGGCGTGTTCAGCGAACGCGTCCGCGTCGTCGACGACTATCTGCAGCATGGTCGTGCTCGGCATCTGCGGGCCGGCGGGCCACAGCTCGATCCACGATCCGCTTGCCGCGTCCCCGGTCGGAAACACGGCTCCATTGAAGCTATCCGATGACGATGGCGGCCCGAGGGGCGTCTCCGGCAGGCCAAGCGACCGGAGCATCGCCGCCAACCCCTTTGCGTCGTCCGGCGACGCGACCCGGCAAAACCGCATGCCCAGCACTTTCATCTCTCTCTCCCATTTTTCTTCGCAGCGAGCCTGAGCGGCCGCGACGGCGCGTGCTTCTTGCGTCGGCAAGTTGCGGATCGCATAAGCTAGGCGTCCGGCCGCCGCCGCCGAAAAGTCTTCCACGCCAGGACTCGCATGCCGAGCAAAAACAGCAACAACGACCGCCGTCTCTATCTTGTCGACGGCTCCGCCTACATTTTTCGCGCCTACCATGCTCTCCCGCCATTGACGCGGAAGTCGGACGGCTTGCCCGTCGGCGCCGTCTCCGGCTTTTGCAACATGCTCTACAAGTTGTTGACCGATATGGGCGACGAGCATGATCCGACGCACTTCGCCGTCATTTTCGATTACTCCTCAAAGACGTTTCGAAACGATCTTTACAAGGATTACAAAGCCAACCGGCCGCCCCCGCCCGAAGACCTTGCGCCTCAATTCCCGCTTGTCCGCGACGCTACGCGCGCCTTTGGCGTTCCGTGCATAGAGGTCGAAAACGTCGAAGCCGACGACATCATTGCGTCCTATGCCCGGGAAATCGAACGCGGGTGCGGGGAATGCGTCATCATCTCCTCGGACAAGGACCTGATGCAACTCGTCTCCGACCGCGTGACGATGTTCGACACAATGAAAAACAGACGGATCGGCCGCGAAGAAGTCATTGAGAAATTCGGTCTTGGCCCGGAGAAGGTCGTCGACATCCAGGCTCTCGCTGGCGACAGCGTCGACAATGTGCCTGGCGTGCCCGGAATTGGCGTCAAGACGGCAGCGCAATTGATCGAGGAATTCGGCGACGTTGAAACGCTTCTCGCCCGCGCCGGCGAGATCAAGCAGACCAAGCGTCGCGAGAACCTTATCGAGTTTGCCGAAAATGCGCGGATTTCAAAGCAACTCGTTCAGCTCAAGGACGACGTGCCGCTGCCCGAACCGATTGACGCAATGGCGGTTCGCAAGATTGATCCGGAACCATTGCTTCGCTTCTTCAGGGAAATGGAGTTCACGACAATAGCCCGGCGCGTTGAAAGCGATCTCGGATCGGGCGGGGCGCCCGCGACCGCGCCGCCCGTCCCCTCGCCGGAAAAATCGGAATATGAGACCATGTTCGATCCGGCGCGGCTAAGAGAATTTGTCGCCCGAGCCTATCGCCGGGGCCTGCTGGCGGTCGACACCGAGACGAACAGCCTGCGGGCAATGTCCGCCAACCTTGTCGGCGTGTGCCTTGCAGTTGCGCCCGGCGAAGCCTGCTATGTGCCGCTTGGCCACGGCGGCGACAGCCTCGATCTAGACCTTGACGGCGCGGGCGGCGACGCCGACGCAAAGCGCCAGATGCCGATCGAGACGGCGCTCGATATCCTCCGGCCCGTTTTGTCCGACCCCGCTATTCTAAAGATCGGGCAGAACCTGAAATACGATTTGAACGTGCTCGGACGATATGGCGTCAAGGTCGCGCCGATCGACGACACGATGCTGATCTCCTATGCGCTGGACTGCGGGCGTGGCGGGCATGGCATGGACGAGCTTGCCGAGCGCCACCTCGGCCATGCGACGATCAAGTTTTCGGATATCGCGGGCACAGGCAAGAAACAGAAAACGTTTGACCAGATTCCAATAAAGGAAGCGGCGAAGTACGCCGCCGAGGACGCTGACGTCACCTTGCGCCTGCATGCCGTTCTCAAGCCGCGCCTCGCCGCGGAGGGCAAGGCGACGGTCTACGAAACGCTGGAGCGTCCGCTTGCGCAGGTTATAGCCGACATGGAGCGCGAAGGCGTAAAGGTCGACGTGAAGGTGCTCTCGCGTCTTTCCGGCGAGTTCGCCCAGCGTATGGCCGCCCATGAGGCGGAGGCGCACGAACTGGCCGGAGAGGAATTCAATATCGGTTCGCCGAAGCAGATTTCCGAAATTCTCTTTGGCCGGCTTGGGCTGCCAGGGGGGCGCAAGACGTCGAAAGGCGCCTGGTCGACGAAGGCTGACGTTCTGGAAGAACTCGCCGCTGAGGGCCACGACCTCCCGCGGGCGATCCTCGGGTGGCGCGGACTGTCAAAGCTCAAAAGCACGTATACGGATGCCTTGCCGGAATCAATCAACCGGGAGACGGGCCGCATTCATACCTCGTATTCACTCGCGGCGACGACGACCGGGCGCCTCGCGTCAAACGAACCGAATCTCCAGAACATTCCAATCCGTACTGAAGACGGCCGCAAGATCCGCAAGGCGTTTGTCGCCGAAAAAGGCAACGTGCTCATCTCCGCTGACTATAGCCAGATAGAGTTGCGCCTACTGGCCCATATCGCCGATCTCAAGACCATGAAAGAGGCGTTTGCGAACGGCGTTGACATTCATGCGCTGACGGCGTCGGAAATGTTCGGCGTGCCGGTCGAAGGCATGGACCCGATGATCCGGCGTCGCGCGAAAGCGATCAATTTCGGGATCATCTATGGCATTTCCGCTTTCGGCCTCGCCAATCAGCTAGGCATCCAGCTCAGCGAAGCAAAGGCCTACATCGACAGCTACTTCGAGAAGTTCCCCGGCATTCGCAAGTATATGGACGCAACGGTTGAAGGGGCGCGTGCGGATGGTTTCGTCGAGACGATCTTCGGACGCCGTACCTATGTCGCTGGCATCAATGACAAAAACCCTGCGATGCGCGGATACGCCGAACGGCAGGCTATCAACGCCCCGATACAGGGCGCGGCCGCGGACGTCATCCGGCGCGCCATGATCCGCATGCCGGCGGCTCTCCGCCGCGCCGGGTTGTCGGCGCGCATGTTGTTGCAGGTGCATGACGAGCTGATTTTTGAGTGCCCCAAGGCGGAAGCGGACGACGCGTGCGAAGTCGTCTCCTCTGTCATGTCGGCGGCGCCGTCGCCGGCGGTCGCGCTCGATGTGCCGCTCGTCGTTGAGGCGCGCGCGGGAGCGAGCTGGGACGAAGCGCATTAACGACGCCTTAAGGCCGGCCCGCCGAAAATCCACTTCTCCCAGGCATATGCCTCAATGGCATCTGTCGCAGGGACCTCGGATCTATTGGCGCCCGCATGGAAGCTCTCTTGAACGCCCTGTCTCGGATCGACGCGTGGCGCCGACGTCCCGCTGTGCGTCGGGGCGCCTATGCGTTGGCAGCCATCGGGTTTGTGGGCGGCCTTGTCGCGTCAATCCACGCTCGACCGTCGCTCGTTCAAGGCCTCGATCTTCGGTTCGCGCTCGCCGCCTTTGCAATTTATTCGCCCGCCATCATGATGCTGAACGCGTTCGCCATGCGGGCGGCGGCGGCGGCCGCGGGCGCCGATATTGCAATAGGGCCTGCCGCGCGGCTGGCAATCCTCGCGAATGCTGCGAACCAGTTGCCCTTGCCGGGAGGCGCCGCGGTGAGGGTTTCCGCCTACTGCGACGCTGGCGCGACGTTCGCATCCGCGACGCGCATGACATTCGTCTACGGCGTGATCTGGCTAGCAATGGGGTTAATCGTTGCGGCGATCTGCGCGGCGCGCCTTGATGCCTATTCGCTTGCGCTATCGCTCGCCGTTGCATCTGCCGCGCTCCTGGTCGTAGGCGCGCGGTTGGCGTCCCGGCAGTCATCGACAAGAACCGAAGTGGTCAAGTCAATCGTATACGGACTAATAAGCGCCATCTCATATGTCGGCGGGCTCTGGCTAGCCGTGGGCGCGCTTGGCGGCGCGACGCCCATTGATGCGCTCGGCGTCGTCGCCGTTGCAGGCGTTATTGGCAGCGCGGCTTCTATCGCGCCGGGCGGTCTCGGCGTCCGGGAAGCGAGCGCCGCAGCGATCGCGATTCTTGTCGGCATGGATCCGGCGCTCGCATTCTCCGCGACCGCCCTTCTGCACCTCATCACCGCCGCCGCTTATGGGGTCGCAGCAGTCGCCATCGCGTCGGCGCACGGCAGCGCAAATCCGGCATCGGAGGCGTTATGACGACAATTTCCGAAGATCAAGGTGCGGAACGGCAATCAATGCGCCTGGCGCGCCGTCAAGGCGCGTTCGGGCCCGCGTATCCCGATTATGGCTGGGTCCCCAGCCCCCGCTATATTATGCGACGTGACCGGATCATGCGGCTACTGGCGGACATGCCGCCCGGCCGGGCGATAGAGGTTGGCTGCGCAACCGGCGCCCTCCTGTCTGAACTGGCCGATATGGGGTTCTCCTGCACGGGACTGGAAACGTCGCCGGCCGCGAACCGGACTGCGTTGTCATTAAACGGCGGAAAGATCAGGATCGCCGCGGCGCCGGACCCTGCCTGGCAGTCCTCCTTCGACTACCTCTTCGCATTTGAAGTCATCGAACATATCGAGGACGACGTTCGCGCGCTCGCCGATTGGGCCGGCTGGCTGAAGCCAGGCGGACTCGCCGTGATTTCCGCGCCGGCGGATCCGGATCGCTGGAATGGTTCCGATGTCTGGGCTGGCCACTTTCGACGCTACGCTCGATCGACCCTTGCCGCGGCGCTCGACGCGGCGGGGTTCGTGGTGGAACGCATCGAGACTTACGGCTTTCCTCTTGCAAACATGATTGAGTCCATGCGCGCCGGGCGCGACCGTCGATACCTTGAGATGACGCCTGCCGAAATTGCCGAAAGTCAGGCCGCGAACTCGGCGCGCAGCGGCGTCGACAGATCGATTGAAACAAGGCTCTTTCCATACTACGCCCGGTTTCCGGGCTCCATCATTCTGCATACGGCCAACCTGATGCAGCGCGCTTTCCTGCAAGCGCCATGGGGGAATGGCCTGATTGCAATCGCACGCAAGCGCGAGGCGCCGGGTGAGTGACGGTCGGATGACAGTTCTGGTCTGGGGGCTCGCCGACTATGGCAAGCCGCGCACGCGCATCCTGGTCGCGAATCTGGAGCGACGGGCGCGCGTCCGGAGAATGACGCTCAGTCCTTGGGGCGGCGTCGAAGACAAGTCCCGGCTTCGCGAATGGCGACGCATCGTGCGCATCCTCGTCATTATGCTATTCGCCTATCCGACCCTTGTCGCACGGTTTCTGGCGAGCCCGAAACCCGACATTCTCTTTGTTCCGTATCTCGGTGTCATTGACGTTCTTGTTATCTGGCCATTCGCCCGAATGCGGGGCGTTCCGGTGGCGTGGGATGCTTTTTTATCCTTGTACGACACAATAGTCATTGATCGCGCGCTTATTCGGCCGGGGGGCGCAATGGCGCGTCTCGTCCGATTGATTGAAGGCGTCGCCTGCCGCGCGGCGGACGTTATTCTCGTTGATACGGACGAGCATGGTCGGTATTTCGAAGCCGCCTATGCCGGCGCAAGGAAAAAGACTCGCGCAGTGCTCGTCGGCGCCGAGCTTGAAATCTTCAACGCCGCCTTGGAAGGCGCGGAAACGTCGCCAGCTCGGCCCTTCAGGGCGCTTTTTTATGGCCAGTGCATTCCGCTCCATGGCGTCCGCGTGATTCTGGAAGCCGCCGCGCTCGCTGTCGATGATCAATCAATTGAGTGGTCCATCATTGGAGATGGTCAGGAGGCTGATGTCATCGAGCGCTTTCTCGGTTCACGCCCGCTGCCGATGTTGAACTGGGAGAGGTGGGTTCCATACGAAACGTTGCCAGCGCGAATCGCGGCCGCGGACGTCTGTCTCGGAATTTTCGGCGACAGCGAAAAGGCGGGCCGCGTCATCCCGAACAAGGTGTTCCAGTACGTGGCGATGGAAAAACCATTCATTTCGCGTGACTCGAGCGCCATGCGCGAATTGTTTTCGCCGGACGATGACGGCGTATGGCTAATCGAGGCGGGTTCGCCGGAAGCATTGCTTGCGGCCGTCCGAGACGCTCAGAACGCCATCTACGGCCGCGACGCTTCTCTGCGGCCGCTTCATTCCGGCGCGCGCGCGCGAATCGCGTCTGAAGCGCTTGCCGACGACCTGTTCGCCGCGCTTTGCGCCGCATGAGTCAGTTTTGAACCTGCCCGGCCCCGGTTTGGGATCATCTTCGTTAACGATCTTTTGCGATAGCGGCTGGTGGAGATCGATCGTACGGCGGCGAAGGATACTGACCGGCATGCGCAAGCTGATCATACAGATACCGTGCTACAACGAGGCGGCGACCTTGCCGGCGACGCTTGCTGACATTCCGCGTCGCGTTGATGGCGTCGATCAGGTCGAGATTCTCGTCATCGATGACGGATCGACGGACGGCACGACGGAGGCCGCGCGCCTTGCCGGGGCTGATCATATTGTCCGGAACAAGAAGAATATAGGCCTTGCGCAGAGCTTTCAGGTCGGTCTCGACGCGGCCATCGCGCGCGGCGCCAGCATCATCGTCAACACCGATGGCGACAATCAGTATGCTGGAGCGGACATTCCCAAGCTGATTGCGCCGATTGTGGCGGGCGACGCCGATATTGTTGTCGGCGATCGCCAGACCGGCAGCATCGCGCATTTCTCGCCGTTGAAAAAGACGCTCCAGGCCTGGGGCAGTGCGGTCGTGGGCCGATTGTCCGGCGTCGACACGCCCGACGCCGTCAGCGGCTTTCGCGCGTTCTCCCGGGATGCGGCGATGAGTCTGACGGTGCGGTCGACTTTTTCCTACACGACTGAAACCCTCATCCAGGCCGGCAAGAAGCGATTGGTCGTCAAAACCGTCCCGGTTCGAACCAATGGGGAAACGCGCCCATCGAGACTTTTTCGATCGATTCCCCAGTTCCTGATGAACTCGGCCAGGACCATGCTTCGTGCCTACGCGATGTATGAGCCGCTGAAGATCTTTCTTGTACTCGGTCTGGCTCTGATGGTCATCGGGGCGGCGCCGATGGTTAGGTTCCTGTTTCATTATTTGGCCGGCGATGGGCAGGGCATGGTCCAGTCGCTGATCATCGGCGCGGCCTTCGTACTGCTGGGCGGCATGGCGATCATGTTCGCGATGGTCGCCGATCTAGTCGCCTACAATCGACACCTACTGGAGCTGACCCTCGAACGGGTGCGGCGGATTGAGGCGAGCGCGATGCTGTCTTGCGATGATCTCGGCGGCCAGCCGTCGCGTCGGTCGATAGCGGAGTCGGCGATCCGTAGGGAGATTGAAGACCTGCCGCACGTGCGCAAGGCTGGCGGCGCAGGTTCAACGGTTTAGGAGTTCCGTCCGGACCCGCACGGTTCGAGTCGCGATGACGATCTCGACCATGAACGACACCAGCGCTGCAATCAGGGCAATCATGGCGAGCGTGAACAATGCGGCGAGCATGGTTGCCGCATTTGCGCTCAATAGATCCGTGACAAAGAGGATCGCCACCAGAACCGCCACAAGCAAGGCTGAGATGGCGCAAAAATTCGTGGCCCACTGGGCATAGACGATGCGGCGGCCGAGGCTTGTCAGTTCATCGCGGATGCTCGGATCGGCGCGTACCTCGCCGCTCTCCCGGCACAGGGCTTCCAGCCGTCGGGCGCGGTCGATGACCCTCGCAAGCCTTTGGGTCACAACGTTCAGGAACGAACCGATTGCAACAAGCAGGAAGGCTGGCGCCAGCGACAGCTGGATTACTTCGCCGATGACATGTGAAGATGCGGAAAATTCCAATTCGCTCGCCATGAAACAGGACGCGCCCGAAAGGCGGGCGCGTTATTGATCCTTGCAGTGCGCATTCGCCGGATGCGGAGCCGCTCAGCCTATCCCCAGGGGCCGGCGCCGGCGCCGGCGCGCGCCGTCATGCCTACGCCGCCGCGGCCGGCCATCTCCATCAGTCGATCGATGCGATTCTGGGTCGCCGGGTGGGTCGAAAACAGATTGTCGGACCCCCGGCCCGAAAGCGGGTTGATGATCATCAACTGTCCGGTCTCGGGATGCATCTCCGCCGTCTCGTTCGGGATCCTTGCCGCGCCATTGGAGATTTTCGCAAGCGCTGCCGCCAGCCACTCCGGATTGCCGCAGATTTCGGCGCCGATGCGGTCGGCTTCATATTCCCGACCGCGGCTGATCGCCATCTGCACAAGGCTCGCCGCGAGCGGCGCAAGGATCATGACCGCGATGGCGCCGATGATCCCGCCATTGTTGCGGTTGCCGCCGCCGAAGAACATCGCGAAGTTCGCAAGCGTCGTGATGGCGCCGGCGATGGTCGCGGTGATCGTCATGGTCAGCGTGTCGCGATTTTTCACGTGCGCGAGCTCATGGGCCATGACGCCCGCGACCTCTTCCTGGGTAAGCATGCCCAGCAGCCCCGTTGTCGCCGCGACGGCCGCATGTTCCGGGTCTCGTCCCGTGGCGAAGGCGTTCGGCTGCGGGTTCTCGACGACATAGATTTTCGGGACCGGCATGCCCGCGTTCAACGCCAGCGCGCGGGTCGTCTCGGCATACCGGCGTACGACGCCGGAGGCGTGGCTCTCGTCTACTTCCTGGGCCTTGTACATCCGCAGGACGATCTTGTCGGCATTCCAATACGCGAAGAGGTTCGTGCCTGCGGCGAACAAAAGGGCGAGCAACATCCCCGCCTTGCCGCCGAGCATCATGCCGATGACCCCGAACAATGCCGTCAACGCGGCAATCAGCATTCCAGTGCGCAGGTAGTTCGACATCTGTATTTTCCATCCCAAAAGTGACGCTTATATGAGTCGAGATCCCGACGCCTTCAATACGGCGAAGGCGACCCTGACGACGAACAAAGGCGCCGCGAACCAGAATAATGGCGAACCGGGAGCCAAAGTTAGCGAGACGTCAGGGAACCGAGATACAAGGACGGCGATTGCATGACGAAGGATGACGATGCGCGGGACCTGCCGCCCGCGGCGCAACGGGCCCTGGCTGAAGCCGCTGAGCGGCGCGCCCGGGCGAACGCAGAGAAACGGCACTCGACGGAAAAGGGCGGTCCGAAGGGCCCCGAGCCAACCAGGTATGGCGACTGGGAGCGTGGCGGCCGGGCAATCGACTTCAGCTGATTGGCAGGGCGTGAAGATTGGCGGGGCGCAAAGAGCGGCGATGGCGCGCAAGTCTAGGCGAATACGCGGAAATGTTCGCGTCACGCATTGCTGTCGCGGCCAAGGCGATCCGCAAACAAGCGCCTATCTGTAGAAAGTGGTGGCGCGGTCGGAAAACGCCCAAGGTTGCGTGAGGTCAGCGCAAGACTGCGCATCGTCGCGCGCTTCCATTTTCATGGTCGCGCCTGCTGCGTCTTCCGCGTGGTCGGCGGCGACCTGTAGCAGCACGACGCCATTGATGCGCGGCCCGACAAAATTCGCGCGCAGCCCTTCATAGCAATAGATTGCGCCTGGCGTCGTCCTGGCGAACGGCCGGTTGACATATGCGGCCATCGCATCGCCGGCGGTCGTTGCGTTCACCAGCATGACGCCGGCCTCTTCCTCGGAAACCTTCGACGCCTCGAATGTCAGGAAATCCTTTGACGCGGCTTCGCGCGCCGAGGTCTGTTTTGGCGTCAGCGCCACCATGGATGGCGTCAGCGACTTCAAGCGTCCATGCAGCGCGAGGATTTGCCGACGGGGATCTACGGCGTCCGGCGCCAGGGCGATTGCGCTGATCTTCGCGGCGACGCCGTTGTTGGCGGCGTCGGTGAACCATGCTCCCTGCGCCGTGCCGGGCGTGTCGATCACTGCGGCGCGACAGGCGTTTTCGCCCTTCGCCTTGCGCATCCCGAAATCGCCGCCCAGCAGTTCCGACCATTCCGCTTCGAGCGCCGGCGGCAGATAGGCGAGCGGGCACCGCGCCTTGGTGTGGTCAAAGGCGATTGCCTTGAGCAGGTCCGGCGGTGTGTCATAGACCCGCGCTTCGACATAAGGGTTGGAGCGATAGCGCTCCGGCCTGACGAGATCCTGGGCGACGACGCGCTGATCTGTGATGGCGACGTCGAAGCCGTCGGCGGCGCCAATTGTCGCGCCGGGCTGCAGGCGGATACGCGTGCGCACGGCCGTGTGGTCCGGTCCCGAGACTTCCCGAAAAGCCGCAACGCCGCCCGCGCGACGGATCAGGTCGGTGTCAAATGCGTCGAGGTCGCCGATCTGGAACGCCACGTCTTTGCAGGCGACAAAATGCGCGGTCCAAGATTGTCCTGTGGCCTCGCCGGCGTCATCTCGAACTATCTGTCGCTCAATCGCGACAAGATCGGCGCGCGCAGGGGCCAGGACCGCGGTCTGGCGGCGGTCGAACGCCGTCGCGCCGCGCTTTGTATTGATCCGAATGAACGGCGCCGGCAGCGGCTCGCCGGGCGCAGTGACGCCGCCCAGCGGCGTCACCGACACAACGTCCGCGACGTCCGCAAATGCGACGGCGAAGATATCATCGGTTGTCGGACAGCTTGCATTCGCGAGCGTCGGCGGTTCAGGCGCAAGGCGCGCTACGCCGGCGGCGAATTTTGACGGCGCGGTCGGCGCGATGATAATGCCGATGAGCGCCGCCGCCACGCCAAGCGTCGCAATAAGTCGCCCGAAGTACATTGTCGCCGAACCCCTCTCGCCAGGCCCCAGTTCCCGGCGCTGCAAAATCGGCCTCGAAGCCCGGCAGGTCAAGGACGTCCAGGCCGTTGGCGGGCGAGTGTGGCGTGGAAGCGTCGGCGCCTCGCGGGGCCCCGCGGTCTCGACATTCCGCTGCCGTGAGGGGAATACTCGCTCGGGTCGATACTCGGGCGAGGGGAAAATGGTCAAATGGCGCGGTCGCGAGAAAAGCGACAATATTGAGGACCGACGGGGCGCGGCCGGCGCCGCTGGCATGGGCGCGCTCGCCTTCCTGTTGATCCGGTTCGTCCTTTCGCGCTTCGGGATTGTTGGGGTTGTCGTTCTTGTCGGCGGATATTTTGCGCTGCGGCAGGTGGGCATCGACCCGCTCGCGCTACTGAACGGCCAGACTGCGATGGTCAGCGGCGGCCAGTCTCGGGAACTGAGCGCTGAAGAGGAACAAGCCGGCGACTTTGTTTCGGTGATGCTGAGGGAAACCGAACGCACCTGGGGCCAGCGCTTTGCGGCGGCCGGCAGCGACTACGTCGAACCGGGCCTGGTGCTGTTCTCCCAAGGCACCCAGTCGGGCTGCGGTCCGGCCTCGTCGGCCATGGGGCCGTTCTATTGCCCGGCCGACCGAAAGATTTATCTTGATACGGCGTTCTTTGACGAACTCGCCCGCCGGTTCGGCGCGGTCGGCGACTTTGCGGCGGCTTATGTCGTCGCTCACGAAGTCGGTCACCATGTGCAGACGATCACCGGGATTTCCGACGATGTGCGCCAGCGCCAGGCGGCTGTCGGCGAGGTGCAACGGAACGCGCTTCAGGTTCGCATGGAGCTCCAGGCGGATTGCTATGCGGGCATCTGGGCGCACGACGCCGACCGGACCGCCGGCATACTTGAGCCGGGCGACATTGAGGAAGGGCTGAGAGCGGCCTCGGCGATTGGCGATGATGCGCTCCAGCGCCAGGCTGGCGCCGAGGTCCGCCAGGAAACTTTCACGCACGGGGCGTCGGATCAACGGGTGCGCTGGTTCACTATCGGCTATCGGGAGGGCAGCGTCGCCGCGTGCGATACATTCCGTACGGATAAACTGTAGGCGTATGCAAGTAGCCTGAATGCGGGCTTCGGGAGGGCGCGATGGATGGCGAAAAAATCGAGCTGAAAGGCCTGTTCGTCGACCGGACCTGGCGGCTGTATGAAAACAAGAAAGGCGGCGGGGTGCTTTTCGCCGTCAAGTTCCTCTGGGACAAGCCGCCCGAAGGCCTGACCCGAGCCAATGAAGTCAAGGTCAAGTTCGACGGAACCACTCAGGAGCTGCAGGTCGGCGAAGCGATCGTCCGCAAGGCTTACAGCAAGATCGACATTGATCCGGCGGGAGGCAACGCGGTCATAGACGTCCAGATGATCCCGCTGAAGGGCTGAAACGCCGGGACCGGCGCTCCGTCCGTCGGGCGCGGGCGATCGCGGCCTAGCCCGCGAGTGTTTCGGCGATAAGGTCGAAGCGATCGTGGCCCCAGAACTTCTGGTCGCCGATCACCGCGAAGGGCACGCCGAAGACGCCGTCTTTCTCGATCATTTCCCGCATCTGCCCCAACCTGTCGGCGACATCATCGTCCGACTGGGCCGCATCTACCGCATCCGCGCGCCAGCCGATCGCCGTTGCTGCGTCTTTCAGGACGTCGAGGTCGGAGACATTCTTGCCGTCGCCCCAGCGCGCGTCCGAAACGGCGATGGCGTAGTCCAGACCGAAGCCGTCCGCCTGAGCCGCCACGAGCGCCCGATTGGCGAGTGAATAGTCGACGTCAAAAGGCTTTGGCGGCCTTATCGGCAGGCCCATGCGCATCGTCATTCGCGGCGCATCCTGATTATAATAGCGAAGCTTTGGCGCATTCTTCGTGGGGTCAGCGAAAGGGATGCCGTCCGGCGGGCCGGTGAATGGGATGACATCGCACGTTAACCCGGCGCGCTTCAGAACGTGCAGTCCGAGCCGGGAGTATGGGCTCCTGAACGCATGATAGACCCGGATTGCCTCGGCCATGTTGTCGCTCCCTTTTTGTTGCGCCTCAGTTACGCCACATGCCGGGCGAAAACACCACGAGCACTGTGAGAAACTCAAGCCGGCCAAGGAGCATGCCGGCTGACATCAACCACTTTGCGCCGTCCTCGAGGCTCGTGAAGTTGCCGGATGGGCCAACGATCGGGCCTAGGCCGGGCCCGACGTTCGCAATGGCTGTCGCCGCTGATGACAACGCCGTCAGAGGATCGAGACCGTAACCGCTCAGCATGACGGCGAGCGTCGCGAAGCTTGCAAAATATATGAAGAAAAAGCTGAGCACCGATATGAACACATCATCGGTAATTGGACGGTTGTTGTATCGAGCAACGAAAACGCCGTGCGGATGGGCGATGCGCCGCGCATAGAGCCGTGCGGCGGCAAGGGCGACCTGGAACCGGAATATCTTCATGCCGCAGGAGGTTGAGCCGGCGCATCCGCCGATGAACATGATGCAGAAGAAAAAGCCGATCGCGAAGCCGCCCCAGACGTCATAGGCCGTCGTCGCGAATCCTGTGCCGGTCATCACTGAGGTAATGTTGAAGAACGCAAGGCGAAACGCCGTAAACAGATCGACATTGAATCTATCGTAGACATAAATCAGCATAAGGAGGGTTAAGCCGGCCAGAGCCGCGATAAAGAACTGAACCTGATCGTCGCTGAAGAGCCTTCCTAATTCGCCGCGCAGGATAACGACCAGATAAATTCCGAAAGGCAGACTTCCGATCACCATGAATATCGAAATGACGACATCAATGGGCGTGTCCTCCGTTGACAGAAAATAGCCGACCGATGCGTCCTTTGTCGAAAATCCGCCGGTCGAGATTGTCGTCATCGCATGATTTGCGGCGTCGAATGCGGTCATGCCCATCGCCCAAAGGCACATGAAGCAGATTGCCGTCAGAACGAGATAGATCGTCGTCAGGAAGACGGAGTATTGCGCGGCGTTTGCGACGAACTTTTCAGACGTATCCCACGCTTCCGACTTGAAGATCTGCATGCCCCCGACCCGCAGCGCAGGCAGCACGGCGAAAGCCATGATGATGACCCCGACGCCGCCGAACCACTGCAGCATTGACCGCCAGAGGAGGATTCCCGGCGGCGCGTCGTCAAGGCCGACGATGACGGTTGCGCCGGTTGTCGTGAGGCCGGACATCGCCTCGAAGAACGCGTCGGTGTAGGTCATGCCAAGTGAGCCGAGCCAGAGCGGCACGGCGGCGAAGGTGACAAGCGCCACCCAGCTTGCGGTGACGACAAGAAAGCCCTGCCGGACGCCGATCGTGCTGACGGCGCCCCAGCTCGCCGCGGTAAGGCCCCCGCCGGCCAGCATTGCGACGAAGGCGCCGATAGCGAAAGCGGACCAGTCCTTGCGGTCCACCGGGTCCGGCGCCGTCAGATCGGCAATCATCGGCGCGACCATCGACACGCCGAGGACGGCGACAAGCGCGCCGACGACAAGCAGGACAGGTCTGAATTCGCCCATAAGCGAGCTATCGCGCAGCGACGTTAAAGCGCCGCGAATGCTGACGCCTGAGAGTGCTGAAGCGCGGCCTCAGTGGATTTGCCGGCGCTCGTGCGGGCTGTCGAGGGAAAAGGCCGGTATGTCGACCGTGAACTTTCGACCGTCGGGGGTTTCCATGCCATACCGGCCCACCATGAGGCCGGACGGCGTCGCAAGCGGCGCGCCGGACGTGTATTCGAAGCCTTCGCCGGGCTTCAGCGTCGGCTGTTCGCCGACGACGCCTTCGCCCGTGACGACTTCGCTCTGGCCGTGCGCATCGGTAATTGTCCATTCGCGGTTGCGCAGCCTTACTGTTTCGGCGGATTCATTTTCGATCCGAACGGTGTAGGCCCAGACGTAGTGGTCCTCCTCCGGGTCGGACTGGTCGTCTAGGAACTGGGGTTCGACGCATATGCGGATGCCGTTGGTCGTGCGCTCGTACATTTGGGCTACTCCGTCGGGATCGGCGCGGTCCGCTGGTGCTGGCTCCGTTCAGCCTTGCAGCATATCGCGGATTGGCCCGAGTCTGAATGAAAATTTAAGTCGGAGGCCTGACGCCTCGCCGACGCGGCCAACGGGAGAATGAGGACGACGTGGCGACAGGCATGACAGACGGCGTGCTGCCGGACGCAGCAATATCTGCGCTCGCCGCGGACGGGGGGATCGTTGCGGCCGCCGGGCTTGGCGAGCGTCAGGTTCAGCCCGCATCGCTCGATCTGACCCTCGGCCGCCGCGCCTGGCGCATCCGCGCGTCGTTTTTGCCGCGGCCTGGAAAGACCGTCACTGAACGCCTCGCCGACGGGCTCGCCATGCATGAGCTTGATCTGACGGACGGAGCCGTCCTCGAGCGGGGGTGCGTCTATCTCGTCGAGTTGCGCGAAAGCCTTCGGCTGCCGCAAAACGTGTGCGGCGCTGCGAACCCGAAAAGCTCAACTGGCCGGATTGACGTGTTCGTTCGTCTCGTGACCGAAAGCGCCATTTCCCGGCCTGCCGCATTCGATGAAATCCCGGCCGGCTATGCGGGCGCCTTGTTCGCAGAGGTTTGCCCGCGGACCTTTTCGATCCTGGCGCGCGAAGGTTCGACGCTCAATCAGGCGCGATTCAAGCGCGGGGTTGCTGCGCTGACCGATGCCGAGCTTACGGCGCTGCATGAACGCGAGCCGCTTGTGAACGGCGCCGCCCTGATTGCCGGCGGGCTTCAGGTGTCGGTCGATCTTGCGCGGCGAGCGCCAGGCGAGCCGATCGGCTGGAGGGCGCGGCGCCATGCGGCTCTGATCGATGTCGACCAGTCGGGCGCCTGCGACGCCGAAGCGTACTTCGATCCGATCGATCGCACACCCGGCGGGATACTCATTCTCGATCCCGACGAATTTTATATCCTCGCCTCCAAGGAAGAACTGGCGATCCCGCCGGATTTCGCAGCAGAAATGGCGGCGATCAGCCCGGGGCTCGGCGAGTTCCGGGTGCACTACGCGGGCTTTTTCGACCCGGGCTTCGGCTGGTCCGGCGATCGCGCGCAGAATGGGTCCCGGGCCGTTCTTGAAGTGCGCAGCCACGACGCTCCCTTTGTGCTGGAGGATGGGCAACCGGTGGCGCGGCTCGCCTATGAGCGGATGGCGGCGCGGCCAACGCGCCTCTATGGGGAGGATATGGCCTCGAATTACCAGGGTCAGGCGCTTAAGTTGTCCAGGCACTTCCGAACGCGCTAAGCGCCGGAAACAATCGTCCAGTAGCCTGAAGGGACGCAAATGCTGTCAATCGTCGCCATTGCCGCCATGATCCAGTCCTCGCCGGACACGACGCCGCCGCAACTCATCCGGGAAGACGACTATGCGTCCTGCGCGTGCCCGTCGTCGGCGCCGGACGATATCATCGAAATTGATGGGGTTGTGCGCGACGCCGAACTTCGCCTCGCTCCGAACGGCAAAAGCGTCCTGCCCGAACAGGCGACGGTGTTCACGGTTATATCCGCAAGCGACGAGTCGATTTCCGGCACGGTCAAGGTCCACCATTCGACGGAACCGGCCAAGTGCGGCCTCGCATTCGACTATGGCAAGCGCTACCTCGTGCGCGCCGTGCGGAAAGGCGATCGGCTGACGTCGAGCTATTGCCTCGATCCGAGACGCGCCGTCGCCGATTAAGCAGCGGTCTGTCACGCCGGCCGCTTGCCAATTACCGCGTCATCGGCGAGCCTCTCCCTTCATTCTAGAGGGGGCGTCAGCAAATGGTGATCAATTTTGGACGACGGACCGGCGTAACCAGGCGTGCGCCCGGGGTCGGCATCGGCCTTGCGATAGGGTCCGCGCTCGCCCTGGCGCTCGCGCCCGGCGTGACGCTGGCGCAAAACAGAATGGCCCCGGTTTCCCAGCCGACCCAGATCATGCCGAGTTTCGAAATCGGCTTGGTGAGTTCGGTCGTCTCGGAAATGACAACCGACGTCCAGCCAGTCACATTTCTTGGCCGCAATGCATTGCGCGCCGATTTTGGCGGCCGCATTATCATCCTTGTGCCGAACGCCTGCGGCGACGGGCCGTCCGCCGCATGCGCCGGCTTGTTCAGCTTCATGTTCTTCCCTGCAGCGATGGGGCTCGAGCGCCTCAACGACTACAACCTCGAGGCCTTCATCGCCCACGCGTCCAATGCGCCGGACGGCTCGTCAATGTTCACGCGATACGCCTTCTGCGACTATGGCTGCACGCGCGGCACTGTCGCCGCCAGCGTCCTGAACTACCTTCGGGCGGCTGACGGGTACATGCAGGCGTTGAACCTCGGCGGCGGTACGGAAGTCTCGTCAAAGGTCGTGCGCGAGCCGGGCGATCCGCAACCGACGGCTTCTGACGTCAGTTTTGAGCTGCCCGTCGACGGCGATGCGACCCACGCGATCGAAAGCATGGCTGCGACGCGCCTGCGCGACTGGGTGCCTGCGGACTTCTTTTCGCGACCGTGATCCGCGGAACGCGCACGTCGCCTAGGGCCGCTCAAATACGACTACATGATTGTTCGCCGGCATCGCTCGCGCATCGATAAGGCGAAGTCCGGCGCCGTCAGCGATCGGGACGATGTCGCGTTCAAGATCGCGCACGCCCCAGCGCGCGTCGCGAGACCGCAGGCTGGCGTCGAAATCGGCATTGGACGACGAAACATGCGCGCCATTCCGGGAAAATGGTCCGTAGAGAAATAATATCCCGTGCGGCGCAAGGCGCCGTCCGGCCCCTTCAATCAATCCTTGCGCTGCGGCGAACGGCGCAATGTGGATCATGTTGATGCACACGATCGCGTCGGCAGGCCGGTCAAACGGCGGCTCGCCGGTCGCGCCAGTCCGCCATTCGGCGCCGATTACGTCGACTGCGTGGGGGCGCGCGACATTCGTCAGCCCCAGATGATGCGTCCAGGCTGCGATCGACCGTCGCGACGCCTCGTCGGGATCGCCAGGGCGCCATTCAGCCTCCGGCAGCGCGGCGGCGATGTGAACCGCGTGCTCGCCAGTGCCGGCGGCGATTTCGACGACGGTTCGCGGCGCTCGCGCAAGATCGAGGAATGCTTCTCGGATGACGTCGCGATTGCGCGCGGCGGAAGGCGAAAAAAGGCGATCCTCGTCGCTGGCGCGGTCCTCCAGGGCGATTTCCTTTTCTGGCATGGCGGCAATCTCCCGATGTCGAGCGTTCAGGCGCCCGAGCAGCTTGCGCCTCCAAGGACGCAGAAGCGCGAGCAGTACGGATGGTTCAGCGGGACGATGGCGTTGCATGCTGCGTCAAGGTCGGCGCCCAGATCAAATGCCATGTCTCGCGAAATGAGCGTGCAGGCGAGAACGGAAGGGCGGTCGGCGCCTTTGCGCTTGACCACCATTCTTGACGACGCGCACATGACGTCGTTCGGCGATTTGCCGAGGAGGTCCCAGCACGCCTCGGTGATCTCAGGGGTTGGGGTCCCTTCGCTCATTTGCGGAAAAATGACGAGATCGGATGGCGACGAGGCGTCGAGATCGATGCCTTCGCGGGCGAACAGCTCGGCGAAACCCATGCGCATCGCCGGCTCGTCCTCGCCGGACAATAGCCTGCCGGCGATCGCCAGCCTAAACCCGCGACCGGCGAGCCAGGCGATCCCGTCGAGCGCGGCGGCGAAGCTGCCTGCGCCGCGCTCAGCGTCATGGACTTCAGCGCAGTATCCATCGAGGCTGACGCGAAGGACGAGCCTGCGGCCATGGGCGGCTTGCAGCCGGCTCAGCCCCTGGCGGACGGCCGGTCGCATCATAGGGCGCATGGCGTTCGTCAGGACAAGGACGGAAAAGCCGAGGGACAGGCTTTCCTCGATCATTGGAATGGCGTCCGGATTCAGGAATGGCTCGCCGCCGGTAAAGCCGATCTTCGCCGCGCCGCGCCGCTTCGCCTCGCGCAGGTAGGGCGATACTTCGTGTAAGGTTGGATAGGCCAGGGCATCGTTCGTCGGCGAACTTTCAATGTAGCAGGTCTTGCAGGCGAGATTGCAGAGCGTGCCGGTATTGATCCACAGCGTTTCAAGGCCGGCAAGGGCGACGGTCGCGCGCTGCGCGCCGGTCGCGGTCGTAAAGGGATCGAGGAACGGCATGGCGTGCGGCATAGCATGCGGCGTGTCGCGCCGCTGGTCAGGGCGCTGCGGCGACCAGCAAGCGCTTGCCCGGGCGTCAGTCGCCATGCTCTTCCGACCCTCTCGTTGCGTCATCTCTTGCCGCATATCCGCTCTTGAGGGAACGCGAGCGTCCGCCAAAATGCAAGCGACGCGGCCCCCAGGGCCGCGTCGCTTTCAGGTTAGTGAGGCAAGTTAGTCAGGCGCCTTGAACCGACGCGTCAGTCCGGGCGCCGGCAAACAGGCTTACTGGTCGCCTTCGCCGCGAACCGCGCCGGACCAGGCGGCGTCGTCCTCGTAAAATCCATCGGATTTGATTGGCGCGCCGCCGCTCAGGCCGTCGAGCTCGCGCTCGGCGTCTGGGTCGATCGGCGCCGATGAAAGGGCGGCCGGGGCCGGCTTGGGCGCCGTCTTGTTGGCGAGACGCCAGACCGCGTTTTGCAGCGGGGCCGAGGCGGAATTGAAAGCTTCGCCGCGGTACACGACTTCGGCCGGCGCCACGTCAGCGTTGTAGTAGGCGCGATTCCACTTTTCCTTGGTTTTCAGAATTGCGCCTTCAAGGCTTATGCCGCCATAAAGCCCGCGCGAGCGTGAGAACGCCAGGACGTCCGTCGTCTGAGCTTTGGCGCCCGCGCCTACCGGGCCGGCGGCGATCGAAACGTCGCCGCCCAGCTTGACCGATGACCCGAGTATGGCGGCCTTGCCGGACTCGCTCATGACAAGAAGGACGATCTCCGACACCTCGCCGCCGGCCTGAAAGCCGAACGAGAGAGACCCGACCGTCAGGAACGTCGGCTGGGACCAGGTGCCGTCCTTGTTCCGGGCGAGCATGACGGCGTCGCCGGCCGAACCGCCAATGATGAAGCCGGCGCGCACCTTTTCAGGAATGATGACGACGGCCTTCGCGTTCTCTGCGAGGCTCCACATCGGTTCGAAGGCAGAGTCCGCTGCAAAATAGAGGGTGGTTTCCGTCGCGTCGGCGACCAGTTCTGTCGCTTCCATGCGCGGATCGCCCGCCTGGGCGCCGCCGACCAGGCCAACGGCGGCGGCGACGCCGGCGACGGCCGCACGGCGGGTGAACGTGGTTCGGATGTGCTTCGACATGGCGTCGTCTCCTTGGACCGGTGCTGGGGCAGCGAGGGCCCCTGTCGCCGGCGAACGCACGCCGGCTGTTTCGAGTTCGAAACGCGCCATGTCGCCTTCAAGTTCCATTACGACGACTTAAGGCGCGTACCGGCGCCGCACGAACGACCTGTCCAGAGCGGCAGCCTGGGATCCGTCAGTTGCGCCCGGTTTGCGACGGCGCTGGGGCGCGACTGTGGAAATAACGTGACGCTGGGCTGCTTCGCGGCCGCCGCCAAGAAGTTTCCGGTCAGGAGGGCATTCCGGATCTGGCGGCAAGTCTGTGCCAAAGGAGTGGCCGGAGACGTGACTCAGGCGCGATCCGTCAGTTTGGCCTGAAAGGGCGGGGGTTAAAGTCAGTCTCAATGAGCGGGCTCAAGGGACCGCCGGCCGATTGACAAGGACGGGCCCCTCGGCGCACCTACCCACCGCTTTGCGGGTGTAGCTCAATGGTAGAGCAGAAGCTTCCCAAGCTTAAGACGAGGGTTCGATTCCCTTCACCCGCTCCAGCAGCTCACCGTTACTCATGCTCGCGGTTGTCAGACTCGCAGGGCAACCGGTCCGCGCGCGAGACGCAATCCAGCGCACTGCCATTGCGCCGCGGGCGGAAAGAAATTGCGGTATGTCGGTCGCCAATGGCCCTCGGGCGTCAGGCATGAGCCGCCGCGCAAGGTAAGCTGGCTCGACATGAACTTCCCGTTGTACTCGCCGATGGCGCCATCTGGCGGGGAGTAGCCGGGATAGGCGGCGTAGGCGCTCGTGGTCCATTCCCAGACGCCGCCAGCCAGGCCGCCAACCTTGCCCGCCGCCGGCCGTGCGACGGGCGTCGGGTGTGCGCGTCCGCCCCCGCCGATTGCGTGCGGATCAAGGAATTCGGCAGCGCCGTCATGGGCGGTCAGGGTCGCAAGCTCCAGTTCGAACTCCGTCGGCGCACGCGCGCCGGCCCATGTCGCGTAGGCGAATGCTTCGTAGGCGGACAGGTGCGATGCCGGGGCTGCCCGGTCGAGCGGCCGTTCGCCGTGGAGCGTAAATTCCGACCATCCGTTGTCCGACGAGCGCCAGTATAACGGGCGCGTGGCCGCGCGCGCTTTGCGCCAGTCCCAGCCGTCGGACAGCCACAGACGCGGATCGTCGTAGCCGCCGTCATTGATGAAGGCGAGAAAGTCGCCGTTCGTCACCGGCGTTGCAGCCAGCTCGAAGTCGTCGAGGTAGGCCCGCCGTCGCGGCCCTTCATTGTCGAAATGGAAGTCCGCGCCGTCGGCGCCGAATTCAAACAGGCCGCCGTTGAAGCTGACCCATGCTATATCATCCGTTTCAGGATCATTGGCAATTGTCGGCCTCGGTTCCGGGCTTGCGAACGCCGTTGGCGCAATCGGGTTTAGCGATAGGGCGTATTTGATGTCCGTGCAGATCAGTTCCTGGTGCTGTTGTTCGTGATGCAATCCGAGTTCGAGGATCGGCGCGATCGCCGCCCAGTCGCTTTCGCCCGACCTTTCGATCAGCTCGCGCGTTCGCCGCGTGACCGCCTCGCGATAGCCGAACACGTCGGCGACCGTCGGCCGCGACAGAAGGCCCCGGTCCGGACGCGCCCAGCGCGGGCCGACGCCGTCATAGTAAGAATTGAAGAGGTAGCCGTAGGCCTCATGATGGGGCGCGAAGTCCGGCTCGAACGCTTTCAGGATGAATTCTTCGAAAAACCAGGTCGTGTGGGCGAGATGCCACTTTGTGGGGCTCGCGTCGGGCATGGCCTGGATCGCCATGTCCTCAGGGTGAAGCTGGGCGGCGAGCCGTTCGGTGCCGTCGCGAATGCGCGAAAATGCGTCCACGACCCAGTCGCGGTCGTCCAGCATCGCGCGCATCTTCAGAGCGGGGTGGGACATGCACGAACATTTACGCGTCAGCGATTCAGCGGCGGCCAACAAGGCCGGAGCGACGCGCCGGCGCGTCCTTTCGGTTGCCTGAAAAGCCAGTTCACGCCATCGGCAAGGTGATTTCAACCGCTGCAGGCCGCGATTGCGGCAGACGCCACCGGAGACGCGCCGCCAGCGCCCCTCAGTTTACGGAGCGTCCGGCTGAGGGTCGCATTGGGTATTCTTCCCCCCGACCTGCGCTTATTCTTCGTTGGCGTCGGCGGGTTCGCTAGCTTCGCCAGCTGCGGGCAGGGCGGCTTCTTCGGTTTCAGCCGTCGCGTCGCTGGCGACGTCGGGTAACGGGGCCGGGTCGTCCGAAAGCGTCCGCAGATAGGCGATAATTTCCGCCCGGTGGTCCGGCTTGCCGATCCGCTGCACCATCGCCGTGCCGGGAATGTATTCCTGGGAATTGGCGAGGTACTCGTTCAACCGTTCATAGGACCACTCGCCGCCCGCCGCCTGAAGCGCGCCGGAATAGCCGAAGCCGGCAACGCCCGCGACGTCGCGGCCGACAACGTCCCACAGATTGGGGCCGGTGCCGTTGGCGCCGCCTTCTTCAAAGCTGTGGCAGGACTTGCACAGGCCGGCCCGGCGTTCGCCGGCGCTCGGCGACGCGGCGACCAGAAGTTGCGGAAACGAAACAGTCCCTGCCTCCTCTCCGCCTTCAGCCGCCGTCGCAAATTCGATTGGGTAGGCGAGGTGCAGCTCACCGCCATGGTGGCCGCCCCCGAAAAGGGCGTTGGCGAGTTGCGGCAATCCGGCCACCATGAGCAGCGAGAATAGGATCGCGAAAGCGAGTTTGTTGCTGAAAAGCGGATCATTCATGACGGGCGTCCGGTACCTGCGCGAAATTGTTTTGCGGTCAGATATCGCCGCCCCCTTCATTTCGCAATGCGACGAAGACGCGAACCGCAGTTTTGCGGAATTCGAGCCGCTGGCCGCCTCGCCGGGAAAATTGCCCGACCAGTTGAAATGCCGGCATTTTCGGTGAAGGCATCCTGATGGCGTCTGGCCAGTGATGAGCCGTCGCGCCAGCGACTAGAAAGAGAATGAGGCGATCATGACCGCAAGCAGCAGAGGGAAGGATCACGACGGAAAGGAGCGTGGGCGAATCGCGTTTCAGGGGTCCCTTGGTGCGTACTCCGAAATCGCCTGCGGCCTGTTTGCGCCGGACCTTGATCCCTTGCCGTGCGGGTCGTTCGATGCCGCGCTCGATGCCGTCACGGAAGGGCGCGCGATCCAGGCGATGCTGCCCGTGGAAAACTCGCTCGCCGGGCGCGTTGCGGACATTCACCGGTTATTGCCCGAAACGGATCTACAGATCATTGCCGAGCATTTCCTGTCCATTCGCCACCAGCTGCTGACCCTGCCAGGCGTCGACCTCAAGGACGTCCGACGCGTGCGCAGCCATGCCATGGCGCTCGGCCAGTGCCTTGGCGTGATCAACGAACTCGGGATGGAGGCGGAAGCGGCTGGAGATACGGCCGGCGCCGCCAAGCGGCTCGCCGAGACTGGCGAACGAACCGAAGCGGTGATTGCGTCGGCGCGGGCGGCGGAATTGTACGGGCTCCAGGTCGCGCGCGCCAATGTCGAGGATGCGGGACACAACACGACCCGTTTCCTTCTGATGGCGCGAGAGCCGGCGGACGTCGAACCGGGGGAGGGGCCGATAGTTACGTCGTTCGTGTTCCAGGTCCGGAACATTCCCGCCGCTCTCTACAAGGCGCTTGGCGGTTTCGCGACCAATGGCGTCAACATGACGAAACTTGAAAGCTACATGCGCGAGGGTTCGTTCACGGCGACGATGTTCTATGCTGACGTTGAGGGTCACCCAGAAGACCCACCCTTGCGCCGCGCCCTTGAAGAGCTGTCGTTCTTTTCGTCCTCGTTCAAGGTGCTGGGGGTTTATCGGGCGGACGCCCGGCGACTGGAAATCGGCGGCTGACAGCCGGGGCAGGATCTCCGGCCCATCCCCGCCAGCCCATCTTCGCCATCTTGTTGTGTCCAGTCTTTTGTCGCGCGGAAACGCCGGAGCTGCGATGGCGCCGCGCCATCGCCGCCCCGGCGTCCCGACCGCTCTCTCCGTCGGTCGGTCCTTGCGAGCGGAGCGACGCGCTTCGATCCAGTGTGGGCGACCCAGGGTCAGGGCCTGATCGAAGCGCGCCGTCCGTCTACGCCTGGCGCCCGGTAGTTCCGTTCGCCGCCGCGAGGCAGGGCGTGACTGCGTCATCGCCCGATGCGGCGACTGGCGTCGCATCCTGGCGAGTCGGCGGTCGGACCGTACGCGGCCCGGTCTCCCCTCGGGCCATCGGTCCTTCCCCGCGGCGCTTCGCGGGACAAGCCGCTCTCCCCCGTCGGCCTGCCGCCTTGCGCAAGGCGCTTCTCCCCCGGTTTCTCCCCCAGCCACACCCAAGGCGTCGTCCGTCAGGGCGTTGGACGCCGTCTCCCCCTCGGGGTTCGTTCCCGAGACCGCTGCGCCGGGGGGCGCAGTGGCGCCGGATCGCCTCAGACGTCGGAGGGCGACGTCAGAGGCTCATTCGCGCCTTCGCCTGCGGAGGGGCCGGCGAGACGACGAAACACGTTGCGATCGATCCGGGCTTGCCGGGCGAGGGCGACAGCCGGCGTCGGCGCGCTTTGCTCGGCGGCCGGCGCGACGATCATCGCGACCGTCGCCGGGCGACGAGACTCGCCGTTCCGCGGGCCGGCCATGCCGTCGTCCGCGAGCGCTGCATTGGCGATAAGCGCCAGGCCGATGATCGATGCGAACAGGACTGTCTTGTTCATCTCTTTCTCCCGTGGCGGTCGCCCGCCGATCGCTCCGCCAGGTTCTCCCCCTGGCCTTTCCGCCTGGTCCCGCCATCCTCCCGGCGGCGAACCGGTCGGCGTCGCGCTCTCTCCTTCGCGCCGTCGACATCCACGATATTGGGGCGCCTGCGGCCGAGTGCTTGAGCGGGGCATGGCGCTTTTGTGAAATGATCTGAGGAATGCTAGGACACCGATTGCAGCGCAGTATTCCTGCGGGTTTCAGGGACGACTCCCCGCATCGGAAACGTGGCCACTGCGGCTGAACTCAAAGGGTTTTCAGAACTCTGCCGAGTTCTGAGGAAGTTATGAGGATGCTCGCCGCCGCTTTTTCGCAGCGGCGCGCCTTTGATCGGACGGCAAGCGGGTGTCGGGCGAAGCAATGATCGATGGATCAATGACCGGCGCCGGACGGTATCTTATCGCCGGCGACCTCACGGTTGACCTGAAGGATGAACGGGCATTTCTCGATGGCGAGGCACTTGGCCTGTCGCCCAAGCCCTTCGCGTTGCTGCGCGCCCTGATGGGGCAGCCGCAAGTCCTGGTCACGAAGGAAGCGCTGATCGAAGAGGTGTGGGGCGGATTGGCGTTTGGCGATGCAGTCCTAACGACGGCGGTCAAGGAAACCCGTCACGCCCTCGGCGACCCGGCCCGGACGCCGACCTGGATCGAAACGGTCCACGGCCGCGGCTATCGGTTTCTCAAGCCGGTGGAGAGGTGCGACGCCCTTGATGCGCCTCGCGCGGCGGCCGTCGGAGACGCCCGGTCCGCTGCCGGGTCGAGGGAAGGGGCGCCGTCAGTCGACCCTCCCACAATCGCCGCGCCGACCCCGCCAATGGGGGCGGCCCCTACGCTTGAGAACCCGGCTGGGTCTGATCAGACGGGGGTTCGCGCCTCCCGGCCGCTGGCGTTGGCGTCAACGGCGCCGATTGCGGCGGCTCGCCCGGCGCCCGCCGCCATGCCGCGCATGTCAGTTCTGGCGGGCGCACTCTTCGTAGCGCTTGTCGCGGCAATCGGGTTCATGCTCTTCGGGCGCGACGGACCGCCGTCTGACAAGGTTGCCAGGGCCGATCCGCCGACAGCCGGATTGACCGGCCTGGCGGCTGCGCCGGCACGCTCGTCAGCAACGCCGCCTCTGACGCCTGTGGCGAAACCGCCGGCAAAGTCGATTGCGGTCCTTCCATTCGACGACATGAGTCCCGACGGCGACCAGGAATACTTCTCCGATGGCGTCGCCGAGGAGATTTTGAACGCGCTTGTCCGCGCGCCCGCCCTTCACGTCGCGGCGCGGACGTCTTCATTCGCGTTCCGCGGGCGCAATCTCGACTTGCGCGAGGTGTCCCGGCAACTGAACGTCGAGACGATTCTCGAAGGCTCCGTGCGCAAGCAGGGCGACAGCGTTCGCGTCACCGCCCAGCTCATTCAGGCGTCGGACGGATATCACCTGTGGTCGGACACCTATGACGGCTCGCTGTCCGATATTTTCGAGTTGCAGGAACGGATTGCCCGCAATGTCGCGGACGAACTGGCCGTCCTGCTCGATGTTGAGAGCGGCGAGCGTCTGGCGAAACGGCTGACCTCCTCAAAGGAGGCGTACGACCTGTTCCTCAAGGCGCGATCGCTTGTCGCTCACCGCTTCAGCGAAGCGACCCTGTCAAACGCGATCGCCCTTCTCGACACGGCCGTCGATCTGGATCCCGACTTCGCCGAGGCGTGGGCCGAGCTCGCGCGAGCGACGTATTTCCTGCCGCAATACCTCCCGGTTACGGACGCGGACGCCTATCTCGACAAATCGAACGCGGCGGCGAGACGCGCCCTTGATCTCGATCCGAGTCTCGCCCGTGCCTATCTCGCCATCGCCGCCACTCACAGTTACCGCGGCGAGTTCGTCGAAACCTATGAGGCGCTGTCGAAGGCGATGGAGCTTGACCCCGGCGACGCGGACATCGTCGGCGCGGTCGGGTATTACTGGTCATACCTTGGCCATCCGGAGCGGGCATTGCCGCTTCTCGAGGAGGCGGCTGATCTCGATCCGATCAATGTGTCCAACCTCATGACCCTTGGCATCGCAAGGATGAACGCTGGCCAGCTCGACGAGGCGGAGGCGCTGATGCGCCGGGCGATTGAGCTTGGCCATACGCCGGCTGCCCTGATCCTGCCGCAGATATTCGCGTTGCAAGGGCGACAGGATGAGGCGGTCAGGCGGTTTGCGGCGGGCTTCGACATGGCGAACCCCGCGCTGCGGTCGCTGTTCGGGCCAAGCGCTCAAGATGGCGAACGAGGTGGCGCTGAAAGCGGCGCCGAGGACCGCGCGCGGCCGTCGGATGTGGTCGCGAACGCGCTTTATGGCGACGATGCCGAAGCGATCCGGATGGTGCGCGCCGGCCTCGAAGGGGTCGCGACCAACCCTGACATCGCCCTCAATCCTGCGATCCTCGGCATGATGCTCCAGTCGGGCCAGTACGACCTCTTCATGCGGACGTTCCAGTCGCGCGCATTCGGGGGCGCAACCTTCGTGCTCAATATCCTGTGGGATGACAGGGATCGCACCGCGGGGCTGCGCCGGCATCCGGACTTTCCGGCCTTCGCCGAGCGGGTCGGGCTCGCGGCGGCCTGGCGCGTGCATGGCGCGCCGTCGGGATGCGAGGAAAAAGCTGGCGTCGGATTCGTGTGCGCCTAGTGTCCGGCCGGCTGAGCGTCAATCAGCCGCCCAGCGCTCGATCAGCCTGCGCGCGATCGTGAACCGCGGCGGCACGTTTACCGATGTTCCGTCGATTTCAATGTCCTCCCCATTGAGGCGTTTACGGATCGTCGCGCGCGGAACCCATAGCGCATCGGCGATTTCCCTCGGATCGAGGGTGAGTTCGCGGCCAGCAGCCTCGGCGAAGAACCCCATCATCAGGGATGAGGGAAACGGCCAGGGCTGGGAAAACTGATAGCGCACGTTCGATATATCGATGCCGGCTTCTTCCTTCAGTTCACGGATGGCGCAGGCTTCGGGCGTCTCGCATGCTTCGACATAGCCGGCCAGGGCGGAGTAGAAGCCAGGCGGGAAATGCGGCCCGCGGCCGAGAAGGCAGGCGTCGGCGTTCGTCGCCAGAACGATCGCCACCGGGTCCGACCTCGGGAAATGCTCCGCGCCGCACGATGGACATTCGCGCTTGGCGCCGGCGTCGCGCATGACCGTTTCAGCGCCGCATCGGGCGCACGCGCCGTGCCGGGCGTGCCAATCCAGCAGCCAGCGCGCCTGTCCGACAATCGCAAGATCGTCCGGCGACAGGACGCCCGCCGCCTCGCGCAGGTTTGTATAGGCACCGAAATCCGTGAACGGGGCCGTTTCCGGCGAAGGACGGGACCCGCAGTCGATGGCGAACCGCGGACGGCCCGGCTTGCGCCCCTGTTTGTCGAGACCGAGGAAAACGACCGGGTCCGCTTCCCGAAACTCGCTGCGCGCTGCAAACGACAGCCAGCCGGCGGCGCCGTCGACAATCAGTGGGTCGCCGCGCCACAAAGGCAGGAGAACCGCATCCTCGCGCGCTTGCTGTGCCGCAACCCATTCCGGATCGCTGCGCAGTTCCGACGCCCGGTCGAGCGGCGCAGCGTCGAACGCGCAGACTGTCCTGGCGTCAGGCCCGCCCTTCGCGGCGGCGTCGATCGTGGCGGTGTCCCGCGTCATCGTTCGCTTCTAGGCGGCGCCGCCCGACGGGGCAAACCCTTGCGTTCCTGCCGCGCGCGATCGATATAGGCCGCGGAAGGCTGGCGGACGAATCTCTCGCCAACCCGGTCAGGTCCGGAAGGAAGCAGCCGTAACGAGTTTCGGTTCGGGTCGTTTCAGCCTTCCACTTCGATCCCCAATAGCCCGGTGAATGCCGTTGACGGCGGCTGTATTGCGGCCTGCGCCGATGCGCGACGCTACCGCTGCCATCGGCGTTTGTGGCCGGCGGCCCGGATGCGTAAAATCCTCAACAAGAGGCGGCAGCAACCGCCCGTCGTCTGGGGAGAGACGCACATGTATTTGCGCCGCAGTTTGCGCCGGTATTGGTATGCCCGTTTGCACCGCCATTTGCATCGGGCTGGCGCTGGGGGCAGCCCCGTTCGCGCCGTGATCGCCGCCATGTCGATCGTCGCGGCCTCGGCCGGGCCCGCCAGCGCCGCGGACGCCGGCCTCCTGAACGGGTTGTCGCTCGAAGACGTGTCGGACGTGCTTGGCGACGGCGGGTATGCCCTGGAGTCGAAACCGACGGGCGATGGCGGCATTGTCGTCAAGTGCGAGCGGTCGACCGGCGCGATCTTCTATCTTCTGATGTCGGCGTGCGAAGACGCGCGTTGTGGCGTGGCGGACGCCTATGTCTTCTTCCGGCCAGACGGCATTTCGCTCAGCCGCCTCAGCGAAGTCGAAAGCTCAAGCTTGAACAGTGGCGGAGCCTATCGCACCTATGACCGCGGCGTGATGCGGCGGCGCATCTACCTCCGCGAGGGCGCGACCCGGGAAAATTTCGCCTACCAGCTCGGCGCTTTTCTGGGCGAGGCATCGACGGCCCTGCGTCGACTGAAGCCGGGCGGCGTCGAACGGGTTTCGTTCCGCGCCGACGCGCCGGGCGCGACGGACGGGCCCATGTCGTCGGTGGAGGCGGCATTTCATGTCGGGGCCCGGGAGCTGAATGCTGTCGGCGTGAACGCCCCGGCCTTTTCCCTTGACGGCGTCGCCGACTAGAGTGGCGAATGGTCGTCGCCGCTAGACGGGTCGGGTCGCACTCCGGGCTGCGCACGGTGCGAGACGCCGGCAAGAAGGGACTGGCCAACATAACTTGCCGCAACGACCTGCAAAGAGGGTCCGGCAAAGAGGGTTCGGCAAAGAGGATTTGGCAATGGGGATCGGCATGAAAACATCTTACATCCGCGCGCGCTCGCTCGCGCCCGTCATCTCGCTGGCGACGGCGGTTGCGCTTGGAACGGCCGTGTTGCCAGCAACCGTGGGCGCGGCAATGGCCCAGGAGAGCGAGGCGAACGACGCAGCCGGCCAGGACTTCACGGCGAAGTACGCAACCGGTGCGGCGCCGGTCATCGCGTCGGTCGGCAAGGAGGCGATGACCGCGTTCTTCGCTGCGGATGGCTACTCGGTCGCCGTCGAGCGCGAGGACGCGGACGCCATCGTCCTGCGTGAGGACGCCGAGGGCGGCGGGGCGTTCTATGTGGCGCTGCTCGGATGTTCCGATGGCGCCTGCGACGTCGTGGAGGTGTTCGCGTACTTCAATCCACAGGGCGTGACGTTGTCCGCCGTGAATGACGCCCATCAGAACACAGTGATCGCCTCGACGATCATGCTCGATGAACGGGACGGCATCATTGCCCGGCGCATCCTGCTGCGCGACGGGGTGACTTATGGAAATCTCGCCGCGCAGGTCGGGGCCTTCCTTGGCGACGTGGAGCTGTTCCTGACAAGCCTGACCCCGGGCGCGGCCGTGGGCGTCAGCTTTCCGGGCGCGCCGGGGCAAGTTGATGGGGCGCAGGCGGCCTCGAAAATCGATGGCTACGGCGCTTCCCCCGTGATTGGCGCGCCGGCTGGCCTTGCTGCGGCGACTGGACTTGTTGCGCGGCCTGTCCGCAACGCCGTGGGCGTCAATGCGCCGCGGCTGACGCGGCCGAAGTGATCAGCGGCGGTCGCCTGGGCGGATTGTTCCGCCAGAGCCTTGCGAGGCGCTCTCAATCCTTCGATACAAAGCTGCGCTTCATTCCCGCGAGAGAAGCGTCTCAAAGGACAAGGCGATTTTTCTCCTCAGGACGAGGAATCATTTTTGTTTGGCGCGGCCGCCTGAATCGTTGAGCGGTGGCGTTGCGGCGTTGAGCCGGATATTTCTCTGCGCACTTGATTTGCGTAACGCAAGGAGACGGTGTGTCCATCGGTGACGGCCCAATTGGCGAAAGCCCGATAGCCAGCTCCGACAGCTATCAAGTGCTGGCGCGCAAATACCGGCCGCAGAGCTTCGACGACCTGATTGGCCACCAGGCCATGGTGCGCACGCTTCGCAACGCGTTCGCCACTCGCCGGATTGCGCACGCATGGGTGCTGACCGGCGTGCGCGGCGTCGGCAAGACCACGACCGCGCGCATCCTCGCCCGTGCGCTCAACTATGTGGGTCCGGGCGGCGAAGACGACGGACCGACCGTCGACATGCCCGTCGAAGGGCGCCACTGCCGCGCGATCGCCGAAAGCCGCCATCCGGACGTGATGGAAATGGACGCTGCCTCGCGAACCGGGGTCAACGACATTCGTGAGCTGATTGATGGCGTGCGCTATGCGCCGGTCGAGGCGCGCTTCAAGGTCTACATCATCGACGAAGTGCACATGCTCTCGACGGCGGCCTTCAACGCGCTCCTGAAGACGCTCGAAGAGCCGCCAGCCCATGTGAAGTTCATTTTCGCCACGACGGAAATCCGCAAGCTGCCAGTGACGGTGTTATCGCGCTGCCAGCGCTTTGACCTGAAACGGATCGACGAGGCGACTCTCGCCGCGCACTTGAGCCGGATCGCCGAAAAGGAAGGCGGCGCGGTGGAGCCGGGCGGGCTCGCGATGATCGCGCGGGCGGCGGAAGGCTCGGTGCGTGACGCCCTGTCGATCCTAGACCAGGCGCTCTTGCAGCATGCAGGCGACGGCGGCGCGGCGGTCAGGGCCGACGCCATCCGCGACATGCTGGGCCTCGCCGACCGGACCCTCGTCTGGGACCTTTTGCAGGCGGCCCTGTCGGGCGATGCGCCGGCGGCGCTCAACGTTTTCGCCGTCCAGTACGACGCGGGCGCCGAGCCGGCGACCGTGATGCGCGACCTCCTTGAAGTGGTTCATCTGGCGACCCGGGTGAAGGCGGCCGGCCGCGGCGCGGCGGCGGACGGCGCCGCTGGCGAGGCTGACGCCCCGCGCGCCGTCGAAGTCGCCGAAGGCCTGTCGATGAACGCCCTGACCCGCGCCTGGGGCCTGTTGATGAAGGGGCTGCAGGAAACGCAAGTCGCCCCTGACGCGGCAGCGGCCGCCGAGATTGCGATCATCCGGCTCGCCTACGCCGCTGATCTTCCGACCCCTGACGAGGCGCTGCGGATGCTGGCGAAGGGGGAGCATCGGGCCGCTGCCGGCGCGCCAACCCGCGACGGGCGCGGCGGTGAAGGCCCGCGCGCCGTCCTTCGGGCCCGGAGCGCTCATTCCTCGCGGGGCGGCCCGGCGGCTGGCGTTGCGGCGCTCAGCATCGCGGCGCGCAGCGATCCGGCGGGGCGCGATGCGCCCGAACCCTCCGCAAGACCGTCCGCCGCGCCGCGTTTTGCGACGTTCGAGGACGTGGTGAAACAGGCCGAGGCGGCGCGCGAAACAAAGTTCAAGGTCGAACTGGAAACGTTCGTTCGCCTTGTTTCATTCGAACAGGGCAGGGTGGCGATAGCGCTAGCTGATGGCGCGCCGAAGGAGCTGCCCGGCAAGCTCCTCCAGCGCCTGAAGGACTGGACCGGCGAAGCCTGGGCAGTCTCGGTCGACGCCGGCGCCATGGGCAAGGAAACAATCCGTGATCGGCGCATAGCGACGGTCATGGCCGACCCGATCGTCAAGCGCGCGTTCGAGCTTTTCCCGAACGCCGAAATAATGGGCGTATACAATGCGCCCGGCGGCGCTGGCGATGAAACTCCCGCAGAGACGGGCGAAACCGACGAGGACTGATCGATGAAGAATATTGGCGATCTGATGAAGCAGGCGAGCCAGATGCAGGCGAAAATGGAGGAGATGCAGGAACGCGTCGCCGCCATGGAGGCCGAAGGCGTCGCCGGCGGCGGCATGGTCAAGGTGGTGCTCAACGGGAAGGGCTACTGCAAGGGCGTCGCCATCGACCGTTCGCTGTTCAATCCCGACGATGGCGAGGTGCTCGAAGACCTTGTCGCTGCGGCGATCAATGACGCCAAGTCGAAAGCCGAAGCCGCGATGCAGGAAGAGATGTCGAAGCTCACCGAGGGCCTGTCGCTGCCCCCCGGCATGAAGCTGCCGTTTTAGGCCGCGATCGGCGCGTTGCGTAGATGGCCTCCTCGAACATCGGCCCTGAACTGCAGCGGATGATCGATCTGCTGGCGAAGCTGCCCGGCCTCGGGCCGCGGTCGGCGAAGCGCGCCGCGCTGCACCTCCTGAACCGTCGCGACCCGCTGATGCGGCCGCTCGCCTACGCGATTGCCGAGGCGGCCGACAAGGTTCAGGCTTGCGCGACGTGCGGCAATCTCGATTCGATCAATCCGTGTGCGGTTTGCGCTGATCCGGCGCGCGACCGGTCGGTCATCTGCATCGTTGAGAGCGTCGGCGATCTATGGGCGATGGAGCGGGCCGGCGCACACCGGGGAACATACCACGTGCTCGGCGGCCTATTGTCGCCGCTTGATGGGGTGGGGCCGGACGATCTGAAGATCGGCAAGCTGGTCGCGCGCGCCAGCGAGGAAGGCGTCACCGAAGTCATTCTCGCCCTCGCGACCACCGTCGACGGCCAGACGACCGCCCACTATGTGGCGGACCAGCTGCTCGGCAAGGACGTCAGCATCACCCAGTTGTCGCAAGGCGTGCCGGTGGGCGGCGAACTGGACTATCTTGACGAAGGCACGATTGCCGCGGCGATGCGCTCGCGTCGGCCGACCTGACGACCTCGCCCCGCTCGCTTTCCGGCGCCGCCTGTCAGGGCGTAACTCCGTTGCGACGGATTGCTCGGTCCTCGTGCAGGGCCCGGCGTGCGGCGAGAGCGAACGCGGCGAACGTCGCGCCGGCGACAAGCGGCACGGCGGGCGCGGCATGGCCCGGCATGAACATCGGCGCGAGCCACAATGCGGCGACCCCAAGGCCTTCGCCGTCTAGGAACCTCGTCGCCCTGGCGCTCCGTATCAGGAGGAACAACGCGCCGGCCGCAATCGGCAGTTCATAATAGAACCCGTACGGCGTCGCGAGGAGACTTGCGAGCATCAGGACGGCGGCTTTCGTATCTGGCCCGGCTTTGCCTCGCCAGACGTTGACGACGACGGCGGCAAGGACGAGAAAGCCGACCGCCTGGGCGGCGATCGCCACGGTAGACGGCGCGCCGGCGACCGCGACTGCGCCAAAAATGCTCGTCAGTTTTTCCAGCGGAAAGACGATGCCGCGCCCGTCCCCGCCAATGGATCCGCCCATGTAGCCCCCTTGCAGGGCCGCCGCATCGAAGAAGGCGCGCCATGACACTTCCCCGAACGCGCCATAGGCCGCTGCGGCCAGGCTGGCGGCGGCGATCGCCGCAATGGCGAACGCGCGCCACGCCCCCGCGGCGGCGAAGGCAATCGGGATGAGCAGCCCGAGCTGCGGCTTTAACGTCAACAGCCCGGCGGCGAGGCCGGCGACGATGGGCCGCTTGTCCGGCGCCCAGGCGGCGAGGAGGAACAGCGCGCCGGCGAACAGGCCTGTCTGGCCCGTGATCGCCGCCTGAAACACCGCCGGCGTCGCGGCCAGCAACAAGAGCGCGAACGGCGAGCGCCAGTGCGAACTCGCCGCAAGAAGGAATGCCGCAAGGCCGCCGGCGACCCATGCTCCGTATGCGACCGGATACGGCGCGGCGGCGAGCGGCGCGAGAGCAAGGTGCATGGTCGGCGGATATTGCCACCCGAGCCGGAATTCGTCGGCGAAGGCGGGAAAGGCTTCGGCGAGGCGCGCGTTCAGCGTCTCATAGCCGTAGAGCGCGGCCGGCCCGCTCCACGCCGCCTTGGCGCCCTCGTGGAACACCGCAAAGTCGCCCCCGATCACCGGGCCGAACGACGTCACGTAGTCTTTGGACGCGGCGAGCACGATGGCGTAGTATCCCCACTGAAGGCACAGAAAAAACGCCGCGGTCGCCGCCAGCGTCGCGCCAAGGCGACGCGTAAGCAGCGCGTGAATCACGGGCAGACCGCCCTCTATCGCGTCGATCATGCGGCTCATGTTGGGAATGGTTACCTGTCGTCAATAAAGGAAACCTTAGGGTCCGGGCCTGGAAACGGAGATTCCGCCATGGGCGCCGAAATGCAGCTCGCCGACTGGCTGACCGAACGCATCGTTGAGGAAACCTCTGCGGCGAACGAACGGCCGCGCGCCGCCGGCGCGTCCGTCACCCCGCGCGCGCAGGCGCGCCCGACGCTGCTTTCAGTAGTATGTCCCTGCTACAATGAGGAAGCGGCGCTTTCCGCATTTGAACTGGCGGTGCGCACCGAATTGTCCCGGCTCGGCCAGCCCTTCGAGATCGTCTTCGTCAATGACGGCAGTCGCGACGCGACGCTGTCGGTCATGCGCGCCCTGCGGGCGGCCCATGGCCGCATCGCCATCGTCGACCTGTCGCGGAACTTCGGCAAGGAGGTCGCGACGACCGCCGGCCTCGATCACGCCAAAGGCGACGCCGCCGTCGTGATGGATGCGGACCTTCAGGATCCGCCAAAGATCATCGGTGAACTGATCGCCGGCTGGCGCGAGGGGTACGACGTCGTCTACGCAAAGCGAATGGCGCGGGAAGGCGACAGCTGGCTGAAGAAGGCGACCGCCGGCGCCTTCTACGCCATCATGCGCAATGTCGGCGAGGCGCCCATTCCTGAGAATGTCGGCGATTTTCGCCTGTTGAGCCGCAAGGCGATCGACGCCGTTTGCGCCATTCGCGAGCGGCACCGCTTCATGAAGGGCGTTTTCGCCTGGGTCGGCTTTCCGTCCAAGGAAGTTCCATACTTCCGCGAGCCGCGGAGCGTCGGGTCGACGAAATGGAACTACTGGAAGCTCTGGAACCTGTCGATTGAAGGCGTGACGTCGTCGACGCTGGCGCCCTTGAAGCTGTCGACCTATTTCGGCTTTTCCACGGCGCTCGCCGCTTTCGTGCTCGGCGTTTTCTACGCCGCGAAGACGATCATCCTCGGCGACCCGGTCGCCGGCTTCCCGACGCTGATCGTCGTCATACTGTTCATGGGGGGCGTGCAGCTGATGGTGTTGGGCGTCATGGGCGAGTATGTCGGCCGTATCTTCAATGAAACGAAGCGGCGGCCGCTTTACTTCGTGTCGGAGTTCGTCGCGCCCGAAAGCGCCGTCGTAGCTGACCCTGAATCCGGCCCTGAATCCGGCCCTGAATCAGACACCGAATCCGGCCCGGCAACTGGCGTTGCCCGGGAAATTGTTCGGGACGCGGAACCGCCGCTGTTGCTCGACCGGCCAGCCACGGACGACGCCTGAATGCGCGGGGCGGCCCGCGCTGCGCGCGCCTGAGGCTGCGCCCGTTCCGAATCGTTCCTGTCTTGTCTAGTTTTCGGCGGGCGCAATGGGGCCGCCGGCGCATTTGCCGTCGCCTCCGCCCGCCGAAAGGACGTGTCGTGACGACCTCCGCCATCCTTATTTCGATCGTCGCGTTTGTGGCCGCTGGCGCCTTGCTGCGCGCCGCCTGGCGCGCCGAACGACGGGCGACGCGGTGGCGGGGCGAGGCGCTGCGGCTGCGCGCGACATGTTCGGTGCTGGAACGGGACGCGCGCGAAACGGCGGCCTTGCGGGCCCAGCTCGCGGAGGGCGCCGCACGGAGCTCCGCCCTGGAGGCGCATCTTGAAGAGCGCGAACGCGCCCTTGAGGAGATGCGCGCGCGGCTCGACGGGGAATTCCGAGCTGCCGCCTCCCGTGCGCTCGATGCGGCGCAGACATCGTTCCTTGAACGCGCGAACGAAGCGTTTTCGCGCCATCGCGAAGTGGAAGCGGCCGAAGCGACGTCGCGTCGGGCATCGTTCGACGCTGCGATCGCGCCGATGACCGAGACGCTGAAGCGATACGAAAAGGGGCTTGCGGACCTTCGCGAAGAACAGGCCCGGGCGCGCGGCGAATTAACGGGCAGGATCGAGGATCTCGCCCGGTCGGCGAACGCGGTGCAGGCAGAAGCGCGCAAGCTGTCGACGGCGCTGCGCGCCGGGCCGCGCACCCGCGGCAGATGGGGCGAGGAGCAGCTGAAGAACGTCGTTGAGACGGCCGGCATGACGGCCCATGTCGATTTTGTGGAACAGGCGTCCCTGTCGGACGGCGAAGCGCGCAAGACCCCCGACATGGTCGTCAACCTGCCGGGCGGTCGGGTGATCGCGGTCGACGCCAAGGTCTCGCTTGCCGCCTACCTCGATGCAACCGAGACCGATGACGCTGCCGTCCGCGATGCGCTCATCGCGCAGCATGCGGATGATCTATGGACGCATGTCAAGACCCTGGCGAGCCGCGACTATGCGGCCGCGCTTCGCGACTCCCTTGACGTGGTCGTTATGTTCGTCCCTGGCGAGAACTATTTCGCCGCCGCGGCCGAAGCCCGGCCGAGGCTGTTCCAGGACGCCTTTGACCGCAAGATCCTCCTGGCGACGCCGACGACGCTGGTCGCGATCCTCAAGGCCGCGGCGTTCAACTGGCGGCAGGAAGGCGCCGTACGCCATGCCCATGAAGTCGCGGCGCTCGCCAAGGATCTATACGAGAGCGTTCAGACGATGTCGGGGCGGCTTGCCGACCTCGGCCAGGCGATGGAGCGGGCCGTCGGCAAGTATAACGCGACGGTCGCCGGGTTCGAGCGGCGCGTGCTGCCGCGCGCGCGCAAGTTCGCCGAGTACGAATTGCCCGGCGTCGGCGCCGACATTCCAAGGCTGAAGCCCATCGAGACGACGCCGGCAACGGTGGCGATCGCGCGGGCCGAGGGGCCGGACGTCCGCCATCAAGACGCGCCGTCGGCGGACGATGAAGACGTGCCGTTAGCTGACGATGGACGATGATCTCCGGGCGGCGTGGCGCTCGACGTCAAAGCCCGCCTGAGCCCATCGGTCCGGATCAGCGAAGGGCCAGTTGAGGGATGTATCCCGGTTCAGCGCAGGGGAAAACGACGTTCGTCAGTATCGCCCCCGTCGCGGTCCGACGCTGCGTCGGACCTGCCGAATTCTTCCCCTTCCGCTTCCAGATCCCCTTCGTCGCCGCGCGTCGCCTGGGTTGACCAGAGGCTGGATGCGTAGGGCTCGGTGAAGGTTCGCGGTTCGCCCCGGTAGGATGTCTCGGGCGGGCGCGCGCCGCCGCCGACGTCGTCGCGCGTTTCCCTCGTGGCGTCGAAGCGATCGCGGCCGACAGCGGGCCTGGAGCCGTCGGGTTCGCGCGTTTCCTCGCCGAAAGCGCCGAGCGACGCGCGGACGTCGTCGTCCGTCATCCGCCGATCGCCCGACTCTGGGGCATCGCTTGCCGCGCCATCGTCATAGGGCGTCCGCGAGGCGCCGGCGGCCAAACGGCGTTCGCCAAGGCGCGGCCCTGCCGGCGGCGCGGCCTGATGCCGATCGCCCATGGCGGACGCCAGCCGGTCCGGCCGTCCGGCGCCAGACATCGGGCCAGACATCGGGCGAGACATCGGGCGAGACATCGGACCGGACGATGCGCCAGAAGAAACGTCAGACATCGCGCCCGGCGCGCCTTCGGGCAATCGCGCTTCAATGCGCTCCACATGGCGGCGCAGGTCGTCGAGGGCCGAGGCCACGCGCTGGCCGTCCTCCGCGTCGTCGGCTGCGCCGCCTGCGTGGAACAGCGCGCGCACGATGTTGAGGCTGGCGGTAAAGCTTGCCGGCGTCACGATCCAGACCCGCGCGCGCATTGCGTCATGCAGGACGTCCGGGAAGTTCGCCTGAAGTTCACCATAAAGGTCTTCGGACGGCAGGAACAGGAGCGCGCCGTCGACGGTGCGCGGCGGGCGGATCATCCGTTCCGCAACGTCGACCACATGCCCGACCGCCATGCGGCGGAATTCCTGTTCGGCGCGCCGCGACTCCCGTTCATTTCCATAAGGATCACTTTCGGCGTTACGCTTCGTCCTCAGATACTCGTCGTAAATCTCAAGGGGAAACTGGGCGTCAACGGCGATCGGGGGTCGCTTCGGCGCGAGTCTGATCACAGCGTCCGCCCGCCCGCGACTGTCGATCGGCGCGTTGATCTGGTACGCGCTTGCAGGCAACGCCCGCTGCATTGCGTCGATCAACTGGATGCGCGGGGCGGCTGCTCCGCTCGCTCGTCCGCCGAGCGTATCGCGCAGCCGCGCGATCTCGTCGCGGAGTTCGTTGACTCCGCCGTGGTCAATCATCGAACGGAGCGTCTCGAACTCCCGCGCCAGCGCTTGTTCGTGGCTCGCCAGCAGCCGGTCGATTTCGCCGAGCACGTCGCCGCCAGCGCCGTCCATCGCCCCGGCGAGCCGGTCGCCGCCGGCCAGCGGCGTATCCTCAAGCCGGCGGTCGAGCGCCGATGCAAACTCCTCAAGCAGATTGCGGGTGTCCGCTTTCAGCATTTCGCTCTGGGCGGTCAGCGCATCCTCGACCCCTGCGATAAGGCCATAAAGGTCCTCGCCGCCGGCGCGCGTTTCGGTCATCCGCCGCGCCGCCTCTTCGAAACGACCCATGCGTTCCTCGAGGCGATCGCTGAGGCGCCGGAACTCGTGTTCCATTCGTCCGCTTGCGACTGGATCCATGCGGTCCTGCCGCATCGCGCCGAGCTCCGCGCGACGGTCGTCGCTTCGATCATCGCGCCGATCTTCGCCTCGATCATGCCGGCGCGCCTCGCGTCGATCCTCGCCCGGCGCCTCGCGGCGATCGGGCGGGTGGAAGCCTTCCTTGCGCGCGCGATCCGGCTTGCCGTCGTCGCCTTTCTTGCTGCCGAAAAGGCCGGCGCGCCGGGCGCGGGGCTCATCCCCTGACTCGTCGACCCGCACGACGACGGCTTCTTCGGCCGCGCGTTCGTCGTCATAGTCGTCCCGGTCGCTGCGGCGCGGGGTAAAGCGGCTGTCCTGGGCGTCGTCTTCGGGCGGGGCGAAGAAGTCCGTTTTCGCGGTGGCGGCTGAACGCCGCCGGGTCGCCCGTCCGCGCATCATCACAAAAAAGAGCAGGAACATCACGGCAAGCACCGCGATGACGCCCGCCCACATCACGTGCGCGGGCGAATCGAAGATCGGTTCGCTGGCGAGTTCCTCGATCCCGACGACGGCGCTCGATAGCGGATCGCCCTGAGCGCCGCCTTGCAGGACGCCCGGCGCATCCGCCTCTGACGCCCTTGCCGCGTCGGCCGGATCGTCCGCGCCTGCAGGCTGGTCGGCCTCGGCGCCATCGTCGCTCTGGAGGAAGCGAAGGTCCCTCGTCGCTGGATCGTCACTACGGGCGGCCATGGGCTTGTCCCCCAAGAAAACGCAACACTTTCAAATATCTTAACACAGCTTAAACCTAGCACTAGGGAAGCCTATGGTTAATGCGGCGTTTTCCGGCGTCGAGGCGGCGGATTCGCAACGCCAGCGCCACTGGTGGGCGACCATGGCTGGCCCCGACGCTCGCTTGACGGGCGCGCCCGCCGGACTTACCTCGCCGCGCATGGCCATTCGTGAAATTCTCATCGCGCCCGATCCCCGCCTTCGGGAAGTCTCAACGCCCGTCGACAAGGTCGACGAGGCGCTTCGCGCGCTGATGGATGACATGCTGGAGACGATGTACGACGCCAAGGGCATCGGCCTCGCGGCGATACAGGTCGGCGTGCCGAAGCGCGTGATCGTCATGGACCTCGCCGGCGAGGACGAAGAGCCGCGCCCGCAGTTCTTCGTCAATCCCGAAATTCTTGACCCGTCGGCGGACGTCGGTCCGTATCAGGAGGGCTGCCTGTCGGTCCCCGATTTTTTCGAGGATGTCGACCGCCCGCTCGGTTGCAGGATCCGGTATCTCGATTATGACGGGACCGAGCGCGAGGAAGTCGCGGAGGGTCTCTTCGCCGTTTGCATCCAGCACGAGATGGATCACCTGAACGGCATTCTGTTCGTTGACCATATCTCGCGCCTCAAGCGCGAGCGGATTCTCAAGAAGTTGAAAAAGGATCAGCGCCTCGCCGCCGCCGAATAGGCGGGCGCGTCACGGCGCTCCCGGTTCGGCGCGCCGCTCCTGTTTTGCGCGGCCGTCGGCGGATGGCCTTCTCCGGAAAGGATTGCGCTCGCCATGCGGCTGGCCTTCATGGGAACGCCCGAATTCGCGTCAAAGTGCCTTGGCGAGCTGATCGCGTCGGGCGCTGACGTTGCGGCGGTCTATACCCGCGCGCCGCAGCCCGCCGGGCGCGGCAAAAAAGAGCGTCGCAGTCCCGTTCACGATCTCGCCGACGCGCACGGCCTTGTGGTCCGTACGCCGAAAACCTTTCGGCGCGGCGATGCGGTCGCGGAACTGCAGGCGCTCGACGTGGATGCGGCGATCGTCGTCGCCTACGGGCTGATCCTGCCGGCGGCGGCGCTTGAGGCGCCGCGGCTCGGGTGTTTTAATCTGCATGCGTCGCTGCTGCCGCGCTGGCGCGGCGCGGCGCCGATCCAGCGGGCGATCATGGCCGGCGACGCCGTCACAGGCGTTCAGGTGATGCGCATGGAGACTGGCCTCGATACCGGCCCCATTCTCCTGTCCGAGATGACCTCGATCCGGGCGGACGATACGGCGGCGAGCCTGCACGACCGCCTCGCGGACATCGGCGCTCAGCTCCTGCCGCGGTTTCTGGCGGCCCTCGCGCGCGGCGGCGTCGTGGAAACGCCGCAGGCCGCCGAAGGGGTGACCTACGCGGAAAAAATCTCGCCTGACGAGGCGCGCATCGACTGGAACCGGCCCGCGCCCGTCGTCGACGCCCATATTCGAGGATTGTCGCCGTTTCCGGGCGCCTGGTTCGAAGCGCCGTCGCCCGGCGGGCCCCAGCGCGTGAAGGCGTTGATGTCGCGCGTTTCGTCGGCCCGCGCGGACGCAGCGCCGGGCGTGGTGCTTGGCGTGGACGATCGCGTGACCGTCGCCTGCGCCGATGGTTCGGTCGAGCTGTTGCGCCTGCAACGCGCCGGCAAATCGGCGCAGGACGCAGAAACATTCATTCGCGGATTCCCGATCGCCGCCGGCCATCGCGTGTGAGGGCGGATGCCGCGCTATCGTCTCCTTCTGGAATATGATGGCGCGCCTTTTGTAGGCTGGCAGCGCCAGGACAACGGACCATCCGTACAGGAAGCGCTTGAGGAGGCCGTGTTCCGCTTCGCTGGCGAGCGAATTGCCGCCGTCGCGGCAGGCCGCACGGACGCCGGCGTGCACGCGCGGGCGATGTGCGTCCATGTCGATCTTGCGAAGGCTTGGCCGGCGGATGTCGTGCGCGACGCGCTCAACCACCACCTGAAACCGGCCCCGGTGGCGGCGCTCGAAGCGGCGCTTGCGCCTGACGGGTTTCACGCCCGCTTTTCGGCGACCGCCCGCGCCTACGAATACAGAATCGTCGCGCGCCGGGCGCCGCTTGCGCTGGAGGCGGGCCGGGCGTGGCGGCTCCCCGGCGCCCTTGACGCGGCCGCGATGAATGCGGCGGCCCGGCGGCTCGTTGGCCGGCATGACTTCACGACCTTCCGCGCTGCTGCCTGCCAGGCCGCCTCGCCGGTCAAGACGCTTTCAGAGATCGCCGTCAGCGCCGACGGCGATCGCATCCGCATCTTCGTCCGGGCGCCGTCATTCCTGCACCATCAGGTGCGGTCGATCGCCGGCAGTCTCGTCGAAGTCGGCATGGGCCGGTGGGACGCCGACGCCCTTGCCGACGCGCTCAATGCGCGCGACCGGTCGCGCTGCGGCCAGGTTGCGCCGCCGCACGGCCTTTACTTTCTGTGGGCGGAATATGGCGAGGGTTCAGGCCGCAACGGCGGCGCCGACCGCGCCGACCAGGGTGGTGACTGCAATGCTGACGAAGATCAGCCCGAATAGAACGGCCAGCGTCTCGCCCACCTTTCGATCTAGCCCGCGGCGCAGGACGCCCCAGAGAATCAGGATCTGAAGCACGAGCGCCGGCAATGCGAGAACGCTCGCGATTTGCGTTGATTCGGACACCGCGACGCCGCCCATCGCAATCGCCTGAATCAGGGTGATCGGCGGCTGCGCCCAGTTGTAGCCGACGATCGCCGGCGCGATCCGCCGTTCGGCCTTCAGGCCACGGGCCGCAATGGCGAGAAATCCCAGGCTCGCCGCCCACTCCGCGGCGTAGGCGACGACCATCGTCGCGATGTAGCCGATCGCCGCGCCCTGCAGCAGCGGCGAAGCGGCGAGGCCGAGATCCTCCGCATTCGACACGGCGACGTCCGCGGCGCGCCAGGACAACCAGTAGAGCGCGACGGCGAGGGGCACGGCGACATTTGCCGCGCTGAACGATCGGAACACCCCGTCCACGCTGTAGTCGAGTTCGTCGCGCCAGCGCGGGTCGTTTGTCGCCATTTTCCAGACCGCGCCGATCTGGCCGATTGCGTAATCAAAGTAACTGGTCAAAGCGAACGCCCGTTTCAGCGGCGCGGCGCCGGCGGCGCCGCGAAATAGTCGGTGAGGACCTTGGCGTAGATAGTCGACAGCGCCTCAAGGTCGTCGATCGCCACGTGCTCGTCGACCTTGTGCATGCTCGCCCCGACGAGGCCGAACTCGACGACGGGCGCGGCATCCTTGATGAATCGCGCGTCCGACGTGCCGCCCGACGTGGAGAGTTCGGGGCGCGCGCCGGTGACGGCCGCGACCGCATTCGCGACGAGATCGACGAAGGCGTCGTCCTCGGTCAGGAAGGCTTCGCCGGAAACGACGCACTCAAGGGCGTAGCGGGCGCCCCCAAGCGCGGCGACCGCCTCGTCCAGCCGTTCCTTGAGGAACGCCTCGAGCGAGACGCCCGTCCATGTCGGGTTGAACCGTATGTTGAACCGCGCAGTCGCGCGGCCAGGGATGACGTTGTGGGCGGGGTTGCCGACGTGGATATCCGTGATCTGAAGGCTTGACGGCTGGAACCGCGGATAGCCGTCGTCAAGCGGCCCGTCGCAAAGGGCCGTCAGCGTCCGCATGAGGGCCGGGATGGGGTTGTTGGCGCGATGGGGATAGGCGACGTGGCCCTGTACGCCGTACACCGTCAGCCAGGCGTTCATCGATCCGCGGCGGCCGACCTTCATCATGTCGCCGAGCCGTTCAAGGCTGGTCGGCTCCCCGACAAGGCAATGGTCGATGCGCTCGCCGGCGTCGGCAAGCATGGCTAGCGCCTTGCGCGTCCCGTTGATCGCCGGTCCTTCCTCGTCGCCGGTAATCAGGAGGCTGATCGATCCGTTCGGCGGTCCCGTCCCGACGATTTGCGAGACGGCGGCGAGGAAAGACGCGATCGCGCCCTTCATGTCGGCGGCGCCGCGGCCCCAGATGCGCCCGTCGTCGACGGCGGCGTCGAAGGGCGGCGCGCGCCAGCCGCTTTCATCGCCCGGCGGGACCACGTCCGTATGGCCGGCAAAACAGAAATTCGGGCCTTCCGCGCCGAGCCTCGCATAGAGATTGCGCACCGGGGCCGCGCCGCTTTCTTCGAAAGTCACGTCGCGACATCGAAAGCCGAGCGGCGTCAGCGTCTCGATCAGCACGTCAATCGCGCCGGCGTCGATCGGCGTCACGGAGGGGCGACGGATCAGCGCCCGGCACAACTCGACCGGATCGATGGCGGGCGGCGCGGCGACGGACGAGACACGAGCGGACATGGCGTTTTGGGTAGGGCTTTTGCCGCTGCGACGCAACGCGCGCAATGGCGCGCCTGGACCGTTCCTCGTCGCGTTTGCGGCCCGTGCAGCGATGAGGCGCGGCGATGGATAGCTGCTTCCGGCTAAGGGACTTTGCGGCGGTCTTGGCGGCTGATCAGGGCCGGGATAGGCTTTCCGACGGGCCAGTCCTGGCCGAATGGGCATTATTGACGCTCGCCGCTGCGGAAAAGGCCGCGGCCAGGGCGCGAGCCGGCGCCGCGAATCTTTCCGTTGGCGTACGAACGAGGCTCAGGCAAGAACCGCGAGGACCTGCAAATGACCCACTCAGTCGCGCTGGACGGAAAGGTCGCAATCGTCACCGGCGCGGCCAGCGGCATAGGCGAGGCGATCGCGAAGGCCTACCTGTCGGCGGGCGCAAAGGTTGTCGCGGCGGACCTCACGGCCCCTCGCATAGATGGGTCGCCCGACGCCCTTCTTTCGCTCGTCTGCGACGTGACCGACGATGACGCGCCGGCTCGACTCTGCGGCGCGGCGGCCAACGCGTTCGGCGGCCTCGATATTCTCGTCAACAACGCCGGCGTCTGCCTGCCGGGTTCAATCGAAGACCAGTCGCTGGAGGACTGGGAAAAAACCTTCGCGATCAACGTCACTGCGCCGTTCCGCACGAGCCAGGCGGCGATTCCCATGCTGAAGGAGCGCGGCGGCGGCCGGATCATCAATCTCGGCTCGATCATGTCCGAGTTCGGCGGGCCGGGGCTATGCGCCTACGGCACCTCGAAACACGCCGTCGCGGGCCTTTCGAAGGGCATGGCCGCCGATCTCGGCAAGTATGGCATCACGGTCAACTACCTCCAGCCGGGCTCCATCTGGAGCGGCATGTCGCGGCCGTTCATGGCGGACGCCGACTTTCGCAAGTACTGGGAGTCGAAAGCGCCGATGGGGCGGATCGGCGATCCGGAAGACGTGGCCGCGGCCGCGCTGTTCCTGGCCACGGACGGGTCGCGCTTCGTGTCGGGGGCCGGCATCCGGGTCTGCGGCGGCGCGATGTCGACCTTCTAGACGCGGCGGGAACCGAAGCGAAAGGAGGCAAGACATGACGGCGCAGGAGATGGAAACGCGAGTCAGGCGCCTTGAGGACCGGCTTGAAATCGCCGGCATTCAGGCGCGTTACACGATCTTCATCGACGACCACGACCTGGCGCGGGTCGCGCCCCTGTTTGCGCGAAACGGGCGCTTTCGATCCGCGGACGGCGTGATGGACGCCATCGGGCGCGAGGCGATCTGCGCGCAATACAAGGAACGGTTCAAGGCGCTGCGCTTCGGGTTCCATACGACCCAGGACCACGTCATCGACCTCGACGACGCGGATCCCGATCGCGCCGTCGGCATCGTGTCCTCCCATGCGGAGGTCGTGCGCAATGGACGGGCGATGGTCGTCGGTATGCGGTACTATGACGAATACGTGCGCGAAGGCGGCGCATGGCGCATCGCCGACCGGAACCTGCACTTTTTCTACTACGTTCCAGTGGACGAGTACGCCGCAGCCTTGTCCACGCGCGAGCGTCAGCGCGCCTATGGCGACAGACGGCCGGCGGAGTTGCCGGAAACGCGACAGACCTATGCAGCGGCGGACTGACGGGCTGGACTGAGGCCGGATCGGACAGCGAGCCAGGTTGGACAGGGCGCCGGCTCGGACTGGGCGCGTCCGAAGGCGCGGCCGTCCGTCGGCAAGGCATTCAAAATTTTCGGAAGGACTGGTGGGCGTACCAAGGATCGAACTTGGGACCTCTTCGATGTCAACGAAGCGCTCTCCCGCTGAGCTATACGCCCGCACCAAGGAGCGGAGGCATAGCGGAGGATGCCAGGGTGTTCAAGCGCTTCGAAACGTGGAGCGGTCCGTGCGCCCGCTGCGTTGGCCGGTCGTCTCCAGCTGGCGTCTCGGCAAGTTGCTGCGGGCGCCGCCGGGTCCCTGTGCGCAACAGCGGCTCAAGCCAATCGCGCAAGGCCAATCGCGCAAGGCCAATCGCGAATGGCCTAGGCGACAGCGCGCTCCACTTCGGCGACCAGGTCCTTGAGATGAAACGGCTTTGACAGGACCTTCGCGTCCTCCGGGGCCTTGTTCACGGGGTTCAGGGCGACCGCCGCGAACCCTGTGATGAACATGATCTTCATGTCCGGATCGATTTCCGCGGCGCGGCGGGCGAGCTCGATGCCGTCCATCACCGGCATCACAATATCGGTGAGCAGAAGATCAAACTCGCGCAGTTGCAGCTCGGTCAGCGCGTCGTCGCCTTGGGCCGCGTCGACGACTGCGTGGCCGGCGCGCTCCAGCGCCTTGCGCAGGAACCGCCGCATGGAGTCGTCGTCTTCGGCCAGCAGGATGGTCGCCATGGTCTCTGAATCCTTCGCACTGCGTTGCGAACTTTATTGGCCCGTTAGCTCAGTTCGCCGTTCCAACGCAATTTTTCTCGCGCCCGTCACATGAATTGTCGCGGTCGTCCCGAGGTTCGAGTTGACCGGGCGGGGCGTTAACGACTCATATGTTACCGTCCGCCGCCGCTGAAGCACGATAAACGTCCAATCATGAACGAACGCTTTTCCGGATCCCGAGAAGGACGCGGCGTCGCGGATGCGGCCGGCGAGGCGCCTGCGCGCGTTGTCGAGGTCATCGAGCCGGGCATCCAGACGAGCCCGCTGATTTACGCTTCGCCCCATTCGGGCCGGCGCTATGCGCCTGAGTTTCTCGCGATCAGCCGCCTCGACCGGCACGCCCTGCGCCAGTCGGAGGACGGGTACGTTGATCTTTTGTTCGACGACGCGCCGCGGTTCGGTTCGCCGCTGCTGCGCGCGCTGTTCCCGCGGGCCTATGTTGACGTGAACCGCGCCCGGAACGAGATCGACCCGCGCATGTTCGTTGATCCGGAGACGGAGGAAGTCGATCCGCGGTCGCACAGGGTGCGGGCCGGGCTCGGGGTCATTCCGCGCATCGTCGCCGACGGACACGATATCTATTCCCGCAAGCTGAAATTCTTCGAGGCCCGCCGACGCCTTGAGACCTGCTACGACCCCTACCATCGCGCGCTCGCCGACCTGATCGGGCGAACCCGCGCGGAATTCGGCTGCGCCGTCGTGATCGACTGCCATTCCATGCCGTCGCTTGGCGGGGCGCCGTTCCGGCGCGGCGAAAGGGCGATCGATTTCGTGCTTGGCGACCGCTATGGCTCCTCGTGCGCGAGCAGCCTGACCGCCCTTGTGGAGCAGTCGCTCGCCAGCATGGGCTACGCGGTCTCGCGCAACAATCCTTATGCAGGCGGACATGTGGCCGCCACCTATGGCCGGCCGGACGAAGGCGTCCATGTCCTGCAGATCGAAATCAACCGTTCGCTATATCTTGATGAACGCCGGCTTGCCCGGCACGACGGCTTCGCGGGCCTGCGGGAATCCATCTGCCAGCTGATCGATTCCCTTGGCGACATTTCGCCTTACTTCTTGCGCCCCGCCCACGCCGCGGAGTAAAAGCGCAAAAAAAAGGCCGCGAGGCGAACCTCGCGGCGAAGTCATAGGGAGGAAACGCCCAAGAAGGGCCACGGCGCGCGAGCGCCGCAACGCAGAGCCTATCGGGCGGTTTTTTGCGCCGCAACAAAAATATGGCGCCGCAGCAAGAAATTTTCTGAACCGCTTTTCGGCTTGTTTCGGCCAGTGGCGTTGCCGCTTTTGCGTTGACCTTGTCGCGCTGAGCGCCTGATCCTGACCTGTCGGCGACGCCGCATGGTTGTGCCGCGGTCGGTCTGGACGGGCGCTATCCGGAGGCAGTAGATCGTTGGCGACGCCGTTATCGACGCCCGACCCGATGCCCTCGCATAGGCAGGCGACCTTCGCAATCCGCCTGGGCCCGTTGGCGGCGGCGCGCTCGGCGGGCGCACCCGCACCACCCCTCAATTAAGGCCAGACAGGCGCAATCAACAAAGCCCGAACCGAACCGAGGCAGCGCGTCGAGGAGAGCTACGCCAGGCTGATGACTGACGATTCAACCAACAAACCGACCGCGGCGCCGGACGCGCCCAACCCTTCAATGCCCGACACGCGTGCGGCTGGCCCTCTTGCGACCGGGGCTGGCGCAACCGAGTCTACGTCGTCCGACGAAACGGAAGGGGCGGCCGGCGACGTGCGGGAAGGCGACGCCGCCGGCAATGCTGCGCAAAATGCTGCGCAAGATGCTGAAGACGGCGGCGATCGTGAAACGCCCGCGCCTGCAACCGGCGATGTTCCCTTCGATGCGCGTGCGGACATCCCGGCCGATCGCCCCGGGCGGCTGAAACGCATCCGCGCAGGCGTTGGACGGCTGACCCGCGCCAAGCAGCGGTTCCAGATGCCGACCGGTCGCCAGGGGATCAGGATCGCGATCGCGACCGATGCCTGGAAGCCGCAGCTCAACGGCGTTGTCCGAACCCTGGAAACGCTCGGCGACGTGCTTACCGAGTTCGGCAATGAAGTGCTCTACATCACGCCGGACATGTTCCATTCGGTGCCCCTGCCGACCTACTCCGAGATCCGGCTGGCGATCCTGCCGAACCGGAAGGTGTCCAAGCTACTGAACGACTTCAAGCCCGACGCGATCCATATCGCGACCGAAGGCCCGATCGGCCGGGCGGCGCGCCGGTTCTGCAAACGGCGGAACTATCCGTTCACGACGAGTTTTCACACGCGATTCGCCGAGTACGTGAACGCGCGCACTGGCGCGCCCCTGTCGTGGGGCTATGCGGTGTTGCGCGACTTCCACCGCGACGGAGAGGCGATGATGGTCGCCACCAAGGGCGTCATGGACGAGATGGCCGAGAGGGGCTTCAACAAGATGCGGCTGTGGCCCCGCGGGGTCGATCTTGACGCATTCTCGCCTGGCGATTCCAATGTCTTCGACGGCATCAAAGGACCGATCTGGCTTTATGTCGGGCGCATCGCGGTGGAGAAGAGCATCGAGGACTTCATCGAGCTGGACCTGCCGGGCTCTAAGGTCATCGTCGGCGAGGGGCCGCAACGGGCAGAACTCGAAGCCCGGTACAGGGACGCCGTCTTTGTCGGCCCGAAATTCGGCGAAGACCTGACGGCTTGCTATCGAGCGGCGGACGTCTTCGTTTTCCCTTCGCGGACCGACACGTTCGGACTCGTCAACGTCGAGGCGCTCGCCTGCGGCGTCCCGGTTGCGGCCTATCCCGTGCGCGGCCCGGTCGACATTCTTGAGAGCGCGCCGCCGGGCTGCGGCGCCCTCGACGAGGACTTGCGCACGGCCTGCCTCGCCGCCCTTGAGCGCCGCGATCCTGAGGCGTGCCGCGCCTGGGCGCAGAATTTCTCATGGGAGGCTGCAACCCGCCAGTTCGTCGCAAATCTCGAAATGCCCGGCTTCGACGAGGAGTTCTGGCTGCGCTCGGCTCGGATGATCGACTAAAGCCGCCCCACGCGCGGCCTGAATCAGCGCTGTTTTAACCAGCGCGGCATGAACAGGTGCGGCCGCGAAACCGCGACCCATTTTCGCGGCATTCCGCTCCAGGCGCCCCGAAAGGGGAATCCGGACCGCTGTTTTCGCGCCCCAATCAGGCGAAGGCGTCGCGTCGCCGGATAATAATATAACAAAATCAACGAGTTAACGGCGAGCGGCACGCGCTTTGCCTTTCCTTCGGCACGCGCCGGCGCGGCATCAGGGCTGCGGCGGGCGTCGCAAGGAGGAATAGCGACATGGCCCATCCCATCGACTTGTATGTCGGCAAGCGCCTGCGCCAGCGGCGGCGGCTGCTCGGCATGACGCAGCAAAAGCTCGCGGACGCCGTCAACATCCGGTTCCAGCAGATCCAGAAATACGAAAGCGGCGCCAACCGCATTTCCGCGTCGCGCCTGTGGGCGCTCGCCAAGGCGCTTGAAGTGCCCGTCGCATACTTTTTTGACGGCGCGGAAGACGCAGAAGAACACGCCCACTATGCGAACGGCAACGGTACGCACACGGACGCTCCGGTCGACGCCTTCCAGGACAAGGACACGATCGATCTCGTCCGAGCCTACTACCGCCTCAACGAAGAGCCGCGCCGGCGGCTGCTCGACCTTGCAAAGGCGATGTCGGGCGAAGCCTGAACGCGCGCCTGCGCCTGAACCTGTCGCTTTCCTCCGCGATGCCTGCGGAGCGTCGGGCCCGAAAGGGCCCGGCGCTGCGGCGGCGGCTTTACCTGCGGCGGTGAAACGCCCATCGTCCTGTCATGACAGTGACGCCAGACCGCAAAGACCGCCAGCGCGGCCCGACTCCAGACCCACACATAAAGCCCTTTGCCGAACGCCTCGCCGATGCGGCGCGGGCGGAAACGCTGCCGCGCTTTCGCGCCGGCGCGCAAATCTACAACAAGGCCGGCATGTGGTTCGATCCGGTCACGGACGCGGACCGCGAAGCCGAACGCGCCCAGCGTCGCCTCATCGAGGCGATGTATCCCGATCATGGCATTCTTGGCGAAGAGTTCGGCGAGACGCGACCCGAAGCGTCTGCGCGGTGGGTGCTCGATCCGGTCGACGGCACGCGGGCGTTCGTGTGCGGGGCGGCCACGTGGGCGACGCTGATCGCTCACGAAATCAATCAGTCGCCCGTGCTTGGCGTCATAGATCAGCCGTTTACGGACGAACGCTGGATTGGCGACGGCGCCGCCTGCGTCTATCGCCGCGCCGGCGTCGAGGCGCCGTCCCGCGTCAGCGGTTGCGCTGAACTGGGCAAGGCCCGCATTACCACGACCGATCCGCGTTCGACGGCGTATTTCACCCGGGCCGAGGCCCTGGCGTTCGAGGCGGTGGCCGACGCCGCGCGGCTGGCGCGCTTCGGGTTCGACGCCTATGGCTATGCGCTGCTCGCGCTTGGCGAGATGGACCTCGTGATGGAGGCGGGGTTGCAGCGGCACGACTACGCAGCGCTTGTCCCGGTGATCGAGGGCGCGGGCGGCGTCGTGACGAACTGGCGCGGCGAGCGGCCGGGCGCGGACGACCGCGGCGAAATTCTTGCCGCCGGCAGCGCCCCGCTGCACGCCGAAGCCCTGGCCCTCATCGCCGACGTCCGCCGCCGCGGCTAAGGCGCGTGCCGACCGGGGCGAGGCTGGTTGGCGGCCTGAAGGCGCGTCAAGACAGGAAAGCCCGGCGCGCCGCGGCAATTCAGATGAGGCGCGGATTGCACCGGATCGAGCCGCCGCCATCGTTGAACGATCTGTCAACGGACGGTTAGCGCTCCTTCATGCCGCGCCGTTGCGCAACGGCCGGGCGTCGCGGCGGTGGCCGCGTCAGCCGGCATCCTTCAGCTTTTCGGCAAGCTGCTCGATCCGCGCCCTGGCGTCGTCGATGCGGTCGGCTGCTGCGGACGGGTCTGCGACGCCGCGCGCGCGCTCTTCGGCGGCGGCGAGGCGGCCTCGCGTCTCGAACAGCTCATCGCAGACCGTCAGGGCGGCGAGCAGCAGGATTCGCGCTTCGCCGATCTGGCCAAGGGTTTCGGCGAGTTCGGCGATGTGGCGATCGAGATACCGGGCAAGCTCGGTCAGGCGCCGCTCCTGTCCGTCCTCGCAGGTGACCTTGTATGGTCGGCCGTTCACTTCAATTTCGACGCGCGCCATCTTCAGCCCTCAGCGTCAAGGTTGGCGTCGCGTTCATCGTCACCTTCACCGGCATTGCCGCCGGCATTGTCGCCGTCCTCGCTTCTCCGGTCGTCGTCGGCATCGTCCAGCTCGTCAATCATCGACCGGACGGCGGCGATCGCTGCGGCGACATCTGCGGCGGCGCGGCGGGCGGCGTCGCGCGCCGTCCGGGCCTCGTCCATTGCAGCATCGGATTCCTCACGCCGCGCGGTTTCGTCGTCGATGCGGCGCGACAGGCGGCCTTCAAGGTCCGCAAGGGCGCCATTCAGGCGCGACAGGGCGTCGTCCAGCGGCGCGCCGCCGCCTGCCCCGCCGCCTGCCCCGCCGCCTGCCCCGCCGCCGCCAGAATCGCGACCAGAATCGCGACCAGAATGAATCCCTGACTCACCGGGGACGGCGTCCGTTGATCGTTCCTGGCTCGGTCCGGCCTGCATCAAGGCGAACACGCCTCCATATCGCGGCCGTGCGGAATTGCCGGCGGCGGTCGCTGGTAACGTTAAATCAGAGCAAAAGTGCGGGACGTCGCGGCTGATGTCCAGCCGGCGTCACTTGACCCCGGAGCGGGTCGCCCGCAAAAGACCGCCGGATTTCAGCAATTTCAAACGTCGGCTGCTCAGGACGTCTCCGGGCGGGGCCGCCGGCGTCGCGGTCGAGGAGAATTCGCATGGGCGTTCGCGTAGGCATCAACGGTTTCGGCAGGATCGGGCGGTTGACGCTGCGGTCCATCATCGAACATGGCCGCAAGGATATCGAGGTGGTCGCGATCAACGACCTCGGCCCGGTGGAAACGAACGCGCACCTGCTGCGGTATGATTCGATCCACGGCCGGTTCCCGAACGCCATCAAGACAACTGCCGACACCATCGACGCCGGCGCCGGTCCGATGAAAGTTTTCGCCGAGCGCGATCCGGCGAAACTTCCCTGGGGCGATCTCGGCGTCGATATCGTGTTCGAATGCACCGGCATCTTCGCGGACAAGGAAAAGGCGTCGGCCCACCTGCAGGGCGGCGCGCGGCGCGTGCTCGTGTCGGCGCCTGCGACCGGCGCCGACAAGACGATCGTCTACGGCGTCAACCATGACGCCCTCAGCGCCGACGACGTCGTCGTCTCGAACGCATCGTGCACGACCAATTGCCTGGCGCCGGTGGCCCAGGTGCTGCACGCCGCCATCGGAATCGAGCGCGGCTACATGACGACGATCCACTCGTACACCGGCGATCAGCCGACCCTCGACACGATGCACAAGGACCTTTACCGCGCCCGGGCGGCCGCCTCCTCGATGATCCCGACATCTACAGGCGCGGCGAAAGCCGTCGGGCTCGTGCTGCCCGAACTCAAGGGAAAGCTCGACGGGTCGTCAATCCGCGTGCCGACGCCGAACGTCTCGGTCGTCGATCTCGTGGTGACGCCGTCTCGCGACACGACGGCGGAGGAGGTGAACGCCGCGATGGTCGAGGCGGCGAACGGCCGCCTGAAGGGCGTGCTCGCCGTCACCGACGCGCCGCTCGTCTCGGCCGACTTCAACCATGATGCGCACTCGTCCTATTTTGCCCTGCCGCAAACCCAGGTGCTGGAAGGCAAGCTTGTCCGGGTCCTGTCCTGGTACGACAATGAATGGGGCTTCTCCACGCGGATGTCGGACACGGCGCTCGCGATGGCGAAATTCCTCTAGGCAACGGAGGTCGCAGCAAATGGCAGTCGCACGCGTTCCCGCCCGCATCATCGCCGCGGCGGTCCTTGTCCCCCTGTTCGCCGCGTGCTCCCGCGCGCCCGACGTCGACCGGGAGCCGCTTGAGCCTGAACTCGAAACGGGCGAGACAGCTCCGGCCTTCGTCGGCGTCTGGGCGGCCGAGGAAGGCTGGTGCGACGCCGAACCGGGCGCTGATGATCCGGGACCGATCGAAATCACGACGGAAGAGGTCGTCGGCTATGAATCCCGTTGCACGATCGTTGGTTTGGAGGAGGGCACCGAAGGCGGCTGGCGCCTGACGCTCGCCTGCCTCGGCGAAGGCGTCGTCTACGACGAATACGCCGATCTCGACGTCGACGGGGAGATGCTCCGCATGACCCGGGGCGACAACCCCGAAACATCATTCGTGCGCTGCGTTTCCGAATAATCGTCCGGGTAGATAGGATATGGGCGTCGCCGGATACCGAACGATCGATGACCTGGACGTCGCGGGCAAGCGCGTTCTCGTTCGGGTCGACTTCAACGTGCCAATGCAGAACGGCGAGGTGACGGACGCAACGCGCATCGAGCGGGCGTTGCCGACCATCGACGCGCTGGCCGCCCGCGGCGCGAAGGTCATCCTGCTGTCCCACTACGGCCGGCCGAACGGCGAGCGCAATGAGGGCATGTCGCTGCGCCCGGCGGCGGAAAAGCTCGCCGAACTGCGCGGCCGGCCCGTCGCCTTCGCCGCGGACTGCATCGACGGCCCCGCCGCGGACGCCATCGCCGCCCTCCGCGACGGCGATCTCCTGATGCTTGAGAATACGCGCTTTCACGCTGGCGAGGAGGCCAACGAGCCGGCTTTCGCCCGCGCGCTGGCGGCCAATGCCGACGCCTACGTGAACGACGCTTTCTCCGCCGCGCATCGCGCCCACGGCTCGACCGAAGGCGTGGCGCGGCTGTTGCCGTCGGCGGCCGGCAAGGCGATGGAGCGCGAGCTTGACTATCTCGCCGCCGCGCTTTCCGCGCCGGAACGCCCGCTTGCGTGCGTCGTCGGCGGCGCGAAAGTCTCGACCAAGATTGAATTGCTGGTGAATCTCGCGGCGCGGGCCGACGCGCTGATTGTCGGCGGCGGCATGGCGAATACCTTTCTGTTTGCGCAGGGCATGTCGGTCGGCGCGTCGTTGTGCGAGCCGGGCCTTGCCGCGACGGCGCTTGAGATCATCCGCCAGGCGCAGGCGAGCGGCTGCGAGCTCGTTCTGCCGACCGACGTCGTGGTCGCGCAGGCGTTCAGGGCCCATGCGCCGCACGAGGTCGTTGCGGCCGATGCAACGCCTGCGGACAAGATGATCCTCGATATCGGCCCGGACAGCGTCGACCGCATCGCGGACGTGATCGCGCGCGCGAAGACGCTGGTGTGGAACGGGCCGCTTGGCGCGTTCGAGATCCCCCCGTTCGACACCGCAACGATCGAGGCGGCCCGATTTGCCGCCCGGCGCGTGAAGGATGGCATGCTGACGGCCGTGGCCGGCGGCGGGGATACCGTCGCCGCGCTCAACCATGCAGGCGTGACGGACGAATTCAGCTATGTCTCGACCGCCGGCGGCGCCTTCCTTGAGTGGATGGAAGGCAAGGCGTTGCCGGGCGTTGAAGCGCTCAGACGATAACAGCGGCCGCCGCCGCGCGGCCAACCGGGAGGGTTTGACATGAATCTCGATCAACTGAACGACGTGGCGATCGCCATGGCCGCGCCGGGCAAGGGCATCCTGGCGGCGGACGAATCCACCGGCACGATCAAGAAGCGCTTTGATTCGATCGGCGTCGAATCGACCGAAGAGACGCGCCGCGACTATCGCGAAATGCTGTTCCGCACCGAAGAGGCGATGACGAACCATATTTCCGGCGTCATTCTCTATGACGAGACGATTCGCCAGAAGGCCGCCGACGGCGCGCCGCTCGTCAAGCTGATCGAGGCGGCGGGGTCGATTCCGGGCATCAAGGTCGACAAGGGCGCCATGCCGCTCGCCGGCGCCGAAGGCGAATCCGTCACCGAAGGCCTTGACGGCCTGCGCGAGCGGCTCGCCGAATACTACGACCTCGGCGCCCGGTTTGCGAAATGGCGCGCGGTCATCGACATCGACGCCGGCGATATTCCCTCCGGCTACTGTATATCAGTAAACGCCCACGCCCTCGCGCGCTACGCCGCCCTGTGCCAGGAAGCGAACATCGTGCCGATCGTCGAGCCGGAAGTCCTGATGGACGGCGCCCACGACATCGACCGCTGCTACGACGTCACCGAGTTCACGCTGAAGTCGCTGTTCGACGAGCTCTACGCCCAGGACGTGCCGCTCGAAGGGGTCGTGCTAAAGCCGAACATGGTCATTGCCGGCAAGAAGTGTCCGGCCCAGGCGTCAGTCGAGGAAGTCGCCGAGATGACCGTGCGCTGCTTCCGGGCCGCCGTGCCGGCCGCCGTGCCGTCGATCGTCTTCCTGTCGGGCGGCCAGTCCGACGAAGAGGCGACCGCCCACCTCAACGCCATGAATGAGGGGTATGCGGACCAGATGCCATGGGCGCTGTCGTTTTCCTATGGCCGCGCGCTCCAGGCGGCGCCGCTGAAGGCGTGGGGCGGCAAGGCCGCCAACGTGCCCGCGGGCCAGAAAGCCTTTGCGCACCGGGCGCGGATGAACGGCCTCGCCCAGCTCGGGCAGTGGTCAAAGGAGATGGAAGCCGCCTGAACGGGCGGTGCGCCTTTTGGCGGACTATCGGCGCGCGACCAGCGGCATCAGCGCAAAGCAAATCTGTCCGGCAAGGCCAACCGCGCCGGCGAGCGTCCCATAGCGCGCAAGATGTTCGCCCGGCGGCCGCCCGAACAGGGTTGTCGCCAGGATCAGTTCCGCCAGCATCAGCAACGCGAATGCCGCAGCGCCCATCATTAGGCGCGCGCCGCGCCCGCGTACCGTCGGAAAACGCGCCAGTATCGAGCCGCAAATGAACCAGCTCGCCACAAGCATGGCTGGAAGCTCCAAGACGGTGCTGGCGGTTTCGCCGTAGCGCGGGACGAGGAACAGGACGCGCACCGTCCCCAGGGCAAATCCCAGCGAAAAGACGGCGGCGAAATAGATCGCGCCGGCGCGAATTGAAGGCGTCAACTGCCGACTCCTGACGGTTGCCCCTTTCGCCGCAAGAAAAGTTCCAGGTCGAGATAGACTTGGGCTTGCTCTCCCACCAGGCCACGCGTCTTTCGACTGCTGCGTGACCGGCTGAGTTGAGGCGCGGCTTTGCCCCGCCGCAACGCCGCCGCGCCAGGGAAATCGGTCGCCGGCCGCCGCTGCCCGTCGCAGGGCCCCTTGACGAATGGCGGCGCCGTCAACATTTTACCCTCAAGTAAACTGGTTAGTGTACTTGTCGGAAATGATCGCTCTGGCGCCCCGCTTTCCGGGATGACGCCGGCGGCGAGGATGCAGCAAGGATGGAGAGCTGACCCATGGCGCGCCTGAATGACAATGCGACCGCCCAAAGCAACGACCGCCACTCCGACCGCCCCAATGACCGCCCCTATGATCGCACGACGTTTTCCTTCGCGGATCATTGTCCTGAAGAACTGATCCAGTGGATCGACGGTTACGCCGCGCCGCCGCCCGCGCCGGTGCGTCCGCTGCACGCCTGCATCGCGATGGCGAAGCTGATCGCGAACAAGGAAGATACCCGGCAGGTCTTTGAAATCGCGAACGCCCTCGATGGCGGCAAGTATGTGGAGAACTTCGCCCGCTTCGTGCGTAGCGATTACGGCGCAAGGGTCGTTTCCGAGCCGATCCGTCTTGACGTCGACCTTGCCGACCGCGAACGCCTGCGCCAGTTCCCGGAAGGCTCCGTTGGTCGCGCCTATCTCCATTTCATGGAAAGCGAAGGCCTGACCCCGGACGGCGTCATCAAGGCTGCGGAGGAAATGGGCGCGGATTACACGTCGCCCACCCAGTTCGAGGAATTCCGCCGTTACGCGATGCACCAGGAAGTCGTGCACGATCTCTGGCACGTGCTGACGGGCTATGGCCGTGACGCCCTCGGCGAGCTCTGCGTCCTGTCGTTTTCCGAAGCCCAGCTTGGCAATGCCGGCATCCGGATGATCGTCTCGGTCGGCGGTACGGTGGCCATGCTGGAGCGGCCCGGCCAGCCGATTTCCCGCGCGATCCGCGAGGCGCGGGCGCGCGGCAAGGCGGCCGGCTGGTTGCTCGAGCAGGACGTCGAGGCGATGCTCGCCCGGCCGATCGAGGAGGTCCGGGCGGCGCTCAATATCGGCGCGCCGACGGTTTACGCCGCAATCCCGGACGCCGTTAAGGCGAACCTCCTGAAGCCGAAAGTCGCGAAAACCCAGTCCGAACGCGAGCGCCGCGCGTCGACCGCTGCCGCCTAGCGTTTGCGTTGGCGGGGGTGGCGGCGGGCGCGTTGGCGGGCGAATTGGCGGGCGCGGGGGGCGATTGAGACGCGCACCCGGCATTGATCCCGATTGCACTTCCGGCGGGGCGCTGCCTTGGCTAGCGTGCCGCCGCCATGCAGGTCCCTGATCAGATTCCCGAGAAGCGACTCTATCTCATCACGCCGTCGCGCATCGTCGACCCAGACGCCTTTGCGCGGATCCTTGACGACGCCCTGTCGCCCGGCGGCGTCGTTGCTATCCAGCTCCGGCTGAAGGCGGATAATGGCGCGGCGGCCCCTGCTACCGATATCCGGCGCGCGGCGTCTGCGCTGATCCCGGTTTGCCGGGCCCGCGGCGTCGCGTTCATTTTGAATGACGACCCGCGCCTCGCGCGCGAAACTGGCGCGGACGGCGTCCATGTGGGGCAGTCCGATGCGCCCTATCGCGAGGCGCGGGCAATCCTCGGCGAGGATGCGACAGTCGGCGTCACGTGCCACGCGTCCAAGCACCTCGCCATGGAAGCCGGCGAGGCGGGGGCGGATTACGTCGCGTTCGGCGCGTTCTTTGCGACGTCCACCAAGGACGCGCAGACCCGCGCGCCGATCGACCTGATCGCGGACTGGGCGACGGCGACGACCGTGCCCTGCGTCGCGATCGGCGGCATCACCCCCGAAAATTGCGGGCCGCTGATCGAGGCCGGCGCCGACTTCCTGGCGGCCTCCGCCGCCGTCTGGGCTGGCCCCGACGGGCCGCGCGCCGCGGTCGAGGCGTTTAACCAAGCCTTCGTGCGGCACGGATAATGCTTTGTCCCGGGATGCGGCCGCGTCGCCAAAGATAATGGCCGCGTCGTCAGGGACGAACCATGGCCGACCGATCCACCCGTATCTTCCTCGTCCTCGCGCTCGCATTGGCGACTGTCGCGCTGACGTTCGTATCGATTGTCAAACGACCGTCCGCTGCCGGACCAGATGCCAGCGGCATTGCCAGCGGCGCTGCCAGCGGCGTTGCCAGTCGCGACGCGAGCCTCGATCACCGTCCGGACGCCGCAGGCCAGATCGCCGAGAATCCGGCCGCGGCCGCCGTCGATGTCGAAGGCGATATGCTGCGACAACGCCCACAGGGCGCCGGCGTCGCGCCGAAAATGATCGCCGCGGAAAACGCCGGCGACGTGCGCAGGATGTTGCGGCCAGCCGTCGAGAAACTGAAGTCGGGCGACGGCGCCGGGGCGCTGGCGCTCGCGCTGCCTCTCGCGGACGCCGGCGACGCCGATGCGCTGCACCTTGTCGGCTATCTCCATGAAACCGGCCTGTCGGGGGCGGTAAATCCTGGCCTCGCGGAAGCCTTCTACGAACGCGCCGCCGCCGCCGGGGCGGCCGAGGCGAAAATCGCCTACGGATCTTTTCTCCTGGCGCAGAACAGAACGCCGGCGGACGCCGTCCGGGCCGCCGCCGCCTTTCGCGAGGCCGCGGCCGAGGGCGAGCCTCATGCGATTGCGAAACTCGGCGCGCTCTACATGGAAGGCGTCGGCGTGACCCGCGACCCCATCGTCGGCGCATCGCTCCTCGAAAAAGCAGCGTCCCAGGACGATCCGGACGCGTTGTTTTACCTCGGCATGGCCCACGTCACCGGCGAAGGCCGGGCGGCGGATCCTGAAACCGCAAGGCGGCTCCTCTCGCGAGCGGTCAAGGCGGGTCACGTTGAGGCCGCGTACAATCTTGCGCTGTTGCATCGCTCCGACGCGCTGGGGCCGCCGGATGCCGCCTTCGCCGCCAAACTCATGCGCGCCGCCGCCGATGCCGGGTATGCGCCGGCCATGACGGCCATGGGCCTTTACGCCCATCGCGGCGAAGCCGAAGGCGCCGCCGCGGACTGGTTCGAGAAAGCCTCCGAAGCCGGCGACCTTCAGGGGCGGTTCCTCCTTGCCGTCGCGCTCGCGGAGGGCGATGGCCGGTCGAAGGACGAAGGCGAAGCGCAGCGGCTCGCCCGCGACGTTGCCGGGCATCCGGGCGTCAGCGACCAGCTGGCGGAGAATGTCGGGCGGTTCCTGGCGCGGCTCGCGGTCGCCAGCGGGCCGGCGAGCGAATCGACGCCTTCGGTCGATCCGCCAGTCGATCAGGCGGCCAATGCCGGGGAAACGCCCGCCGCCGTTGCGCAGATGTCGGTTGCGCCCGCGCCGCGCCTGCGCGCCTCGGCCTTGCGCGACTGACTATTTCGCCGGCCCAGGCCGAAAAGTTCAGCCCCCGCAAAAAAGTTTCCGTTTCGTTCCGAAGCGCTTAATGCTGGGCGGATGAACGCACCGCCCGCCAGCCAGCGACGAATTCTCGGCATCGACCCCGGCGCGAACGCTACCGGCTGGGCGGCGCTCGACGTGCACGGCGCGCGCCTCCGCTTCGTCGAGGCCGGCGTGATCCGGGCGCAGCGGGGGGCCGGGCGTCCGCAACGGCTCGCCGCCATTCACGCCGCGCTGCTCGACATCCTCGATCGCCTCGCGCCGGATGAAGCCGCCGTGGAGGAGACTTTCGTCAACGCCAGCCCGCGCGACGCCCTGGTGCTCGGCGAAGCGCGCGGCGTGGCCCTGGCCGCGCCGGCGGGCCGCGGCCTGCCCGTCGCCGAATACGCCGCCAACACGATCAAGAAATCCGTGGTCGGACAGGGCCATGCCGACAAGAAGCAGGTGGCGATGATGGTGCGCGTCCTGTGTCCCGCCGCTGGCGCGCTGGCGGGCGACGCGGCCGACGCCCTTGCGGTCGCGATCTGCCACGCCCACCACGCGCCCGCCGATATGCTGGCCCGCGCCCGGAGGTCCGCATGATCGGCAGGTTGAAGGGAACGATCGCCGCGATCGACGAGGATCATTGCCTGATCGACGTCGGCGGCGTTGGCTACGAGGTCAGCGCCTCGCCGCGGGTGCTCTCGACCCTGCGCGTGGGCGAGGCGGCGATGCTGGCGATCGAGACGGTCGTGCGCGAGGACTTCATCCGGCTTTATGGGTTTACGGACGATCAGGAGCGACGCGCCTTCCGCCTGCTGCAGACGGTGCAGGGCGTCGGCGCAAAGCACGCCCTCGCCATTCTTCAGGTTCTGTCGCCGGCCGACCTTTACGACGCCGTTGCCGCCGAGGATCTTGCCGCCCTGTCGCGGGCCAATGGGGTGGGACGCAAGCTCGCCCAGCGCATCGCCGTGGAGCTGCAGTCAAAGCTTGGCGACCTCGCGCCGATGGACCTGCCCGGCCGGCGCCTGAAGGCCGTGGCGGCGGAGATGGCGGGAGCGCCCGCCGGCGGAATTGAGGCCGACGCCGTCTCCGCCCTTGTCAACCTGGGCTATGACGGGCTTGAGGCGCGCAAGGCGGTGCGCGCCGCTGCTGGTCAGGGAGCGGACGATCTTGGGCTGGTCATCAAGACGGCGCTGAAGGCGCTGGCCACGGCGGGGGCTGCGTGATGGGCGAGCGCGCCATTCCCCACGACCGCCTCATCGACGCGCTCCAGCGCGAGGAAGACCCCGATGTCGCCCTGCGGCCAAAGCGCCTGTCGGATTTCGTCGGACAGGCCAAGGCCAAGGACAACCTTGCCGTCTTCGTCCAGGCGGCGAAGGCGCGCGGCGACGCGCTTGACCATGTGCTCCTGCACGGACCGCCTGGCCTCGGCAAGACAACGCTGGCGCAGATCGTCGCGAACGAGCTCGGCGCAAGTTTTCGCTCGACGTCCGGGCCGGTCATCTCGAAGCCGGGAGACCTTGCCGCGCTCTTGACGAACCTGGAGCCCGGCGACGTTCTGTTCATTGACGAAATCCACCGCCTAACCCCCGCCGTTGAGGAAGTGCTCTATCCGGCGATGGAGGACTTCGCCCTCGACCTGATGATCGGCGAGGGGCCGGCTGCGCGTTCGGTGAAGATCGACCTGCCGAGGTTCACCCTGATCGGCGCGACGACGCGCTCAGGCCTTCTGACCAAGCCGCTGCTCGATCGGTTCGGCATCCCGATCCGCCTTGATTTCTATGCGGAGGACGATCTCGCCTTCATCGTCGCCCGCGGCGCGCGGCTCCTCGGCCTCGCGATGACCGGCGACGGCGCCCATGAAATCGCCCGGCGCGCTCGCGGCACGCCCCGCGTCGCCGGACGGCTGTTGCGGCGGGTGCGCGACGTCGCGACCGTGGAAGCCGGCCCGGACGCCGCCGTCGACGGCCGGATCGCCGATGCGGCGCTTGCGCGGCTCGACGTCGACCGGCTCGGGCTCGATCCCCTTGACCGGCGCTATCTTGGCCTGATTGCGGAGCATTTTGGCGGCGGTCCGGTCGGCGTCGAGACGCTCGCAGCCGCCCTCGCTGAGGCGCGCGACGCCGTTGAGGACGTGATCGAGCCGTTCCTGCTGCAGCAAGGACTTATCCAGCGCACGCCCCGCGGCCGCGTCCTGTCGGCAACCGCATGGCGGCATCTCGGGCTCGCGCCGCCAGCGCGCGCCGATGAAGGCCTCTTTGACCGCTGACGAAGCGGCGGTCGCGTCCGCCCCGCCTGTCCGCGGACGCGCATTTGACCCCTTGCGGACGTTTATGCGCCTTTGCAGCGATCGCGTCAGGCCATGTAATCAGTATAGAAACTTAAAATTCGCGTAAGGATCGCCCGGCGTATTGGAACCTCCGCGGCTTCTCCCATGTTTTGCGGTGCGCCGATCGTTATCGGCGATGGCAATGGAAGGAGCACCACCATGCTTAGATCGATTTACGCCGGGGCGTCGGCAATCGCCCTCCTGACGGCGGCCGCCTGCGCCCAGGAACAGGAGAACGAGTATGCAGCCGAGCCGCAGGAAACCGAGGCCCCGGCGCAATATGGCGACGAGCCTGCCGAGAGCGCGCCCGACGCGCCTGCGCCGGACGCGGACGCCGCCGAAATCGGCCTCGACAGCGCCCGGGAAGGCTTCGAGGAAACCGTGATGGAAGATGCGGCCGTCAATGACGCTGACGACGATATCGTCACCCTTGCCGACGTGCGCACCATCGACGACGCCAGGGCGTACGCCGAAGACCAGTTCGACGCGGCCGACGCCAACGGAGACGACAGTCTTGACGGCGCGGAGTTCCGGTCGCTCGCGAGCCTCGGCGCCGACGATGCGATCGAAACCGAATCGCTCGCCGAAGCTGACCCCGCGGTGAACGCCGGCGCCGAGACGACGTCGGATGCGCAGTTCGCGCTCATCAGCAAGGGCGACGGCGCTATCAGCCGGGATGATCTCGTAGAGGCGCGGTCGGCCGACTTTGACCTCGCTGACGCCAACGGCGACGATCAGCTGGACGAGGCGGAGCTGCGCCGCTTTACCGCCCTCGTTTCGCCGCCGCGCTCATAGGCGTTCAGCCGTTCTTGCCCCCGGGCTTTTCCGTAGCCCGGGGCCCCTTTTTCCGTCCGCATGTCCGGCGGGCAGCCCATGCGGCCTGCCCAGGCAGCCTGCCGCGTTTCCGCCTTCTTTACGCCTTGCGGGGATGGTTCCCTGACGGAGCGAAACCGGACCGGTCGGGGAGGCGGCATGCCGACGTTCGTGAACGTGTTTATCGGCCTGTTCATCGCCATTGGCCTTGGCATGCTGGGGTTCGCCTATGTTTCATGGAACCGCGCGACCGCTGCGGCTGACTGGCCGACAGTCTCGGGCCGGATAATCGAATCGAACGTCCGGGAATCAAGCGACAGCGATGGCGGTTCAACCTGGCGGGCCGAGATAAAGTACGAATACGAGACGAATGGACGGGCGTTGGTCGGCGAGCGGGTGGCGTTTGGCTATTCCGGCTCCTCCAGCCGGAGCTATCATGAAGGGATCGCCGCGGCATTGCCGGTCGGCGCGCATGTGGGCGTGCGGGTGTCGCCCGACGATCCGTCGCGGGCGACGCTTGCGACCGGCATGAACATGTCGATCATCTTTCTGGCGATCTTCGGGACGATCTGGACGATATTCTCCGCCGGCATCTGGATGTTGTTCGCCCTGTCGGGCGGCGGCGCCGACAAACTCCTCTCGACAGTCATCATCTACGGGCGATAGGCGGGCAGTTTCGATTGAGGTCGCCTCCGCCCGCCGCCGTCGTCCCGGACCTGATCCGGGATCCATTGGCCGCGGGAGGCAATGCGACTGGCCAAATGGCAAGCGAACGCGCAAGCTGCGGCGTTGGTCTGGATCCTGACTGTCGTCACGATGACGGGCGCGATGCGGATAAGCGCGCATTAACCACGTTGAAAATAAATCTATCGAACAAAACGCGTCGCTATTTCCACATTAAAAACAATAGACTAGGCGAAAACTGCGCCGGTTTCGCGGAAATCTATCGAACAGGTTTCCGCCGGCCCTATCCTTTGTCTCGCGCCATGGATGAGAGGCGG
>WGLS01000026.1 GCA_016125455.1 Alphaproteobacteria bacterium | reverse complement strand
GCGTCGAGCGCTGTTTCAACAAGCTGAAAAACTCACGACGCGTCGCGACAAGGTATGATAAAACCGCCGATAGCTACACAGGCTTCCTGCACATCGCATCGATCCGTCTATGGATCAATCACTTTGTCAACAGGACCTAGATCGAGTATCGCTTCAATTTCTGCCTGGGAGACACCTATGTCCGAGACACTGCCAGGTGCGCCACCAATACCTGAACCGACAAAGAACGCATTCGCTGAACTCAGACTATATGAGATTGTAACGGATTGGTGATCGTTGCCGCTCCAAGAAAAAGCACCAGAGATGCCTTGATCGCTGTACCGTGTGCTATGCCACGCTGTTAGCGCCTGTACCCAGTATTCTTCTTCCAGCTTGTAAATTGCCATCTGTCATATCCTTTCATTTCTTTTGATATAAAGAACTCAGGCTACGCAGTTTGGTGATTATGTTCATATATATTGGATTTCGGTGGTCGCAGGACATAGTATATTCAAGTTCACGGAGCCGCTCTCCGCTATCGTCCTTCCAGTGCCTATATCTCATATGTGCCGAAATCAGGTATTCTTCAGCGAGTTCGATGTTGGCACCACAATCCGTGGCTACTTGCAATTCCCCTTTTTTAACGGCTTCTCGGTTTGTAGTTTCACCACCGATTACGTCCTCGATCTTGAAATCAATTTTCGACGCGATTCTTTTCCTTCCCCCGTTACTAGACAATTGATGAGTTGCCCGTATTGCTTTCCCTACAAACACAAGTGGTCCGTTCTTGATGGAGCTTTCTTTTATGAGGGAAACATAGCTATCGGGGGCGGGCAGGATTTTTCCACATTCGGACGCTACAATACGGGGTGTTTCTCCATTCTCTTCAATATCTGCAAAGACAATCCATTCACTTTCTTCCGGAAATTCCTGGCCGTGAATTCCGCCGGTGCGAATTGAAAATTGGGCTGCATTAGTTGTCGTTTGAGGAGCCTTATATAGCTCTTTCACTTCGAGAAGGCGGCTTCGCTCATCTTTGGCTCCTGCCTTTGCCCAGAAAACAACGTCTGACTTGATGAAGGATTCCTCGTCGGAACACGGTCCTTGTTGAACTGCTGTCGTTTGTTGCGCCTCGTTCGGATCGGCGGCACCTGAATTGCTGACCATCCAACCGATTGTGACAACAGAAATCACGAGGAAGAGGAGAAGGGCAAAAAATACATTTTTCATATCTAGCTATTTTGAGAATGTCGTAGTTAATGTCTTCTTCGAGAAGAAAACATCTAAGAATTGTTTTCAAGTACATTATTTTTTTATGACAACGAACAGGGCGGCCGAGAACAGTATTTCTGAGGGGTAAGTTTATATGATGGGGGTTTGCATATTGATGTTGTCGAGCCTATTGCTCAATACATGCGCATGCAAAACAGTGAATTCGTGACTTTGCGCGTTGCCACGATTGATTTTGGGGGCAGGCCGTTGGCATCTTTTCTGAGTGATGCGCTGCAAAGTATCGTGTACTGAGCCGCATACGATCAGATGCAAAAAAAGCGGCGCGGGCCGGATTGGCCCGCGCCGCCGCGAGTTTATGGAAATCGGCTATGCCGCTTCGGCCAATTCCACGTTTGTGCCTACGTCCGCCTCCACGTTCGGCGTTGCTGCGTCAGGATCGATAGCAGGGAAGTTCATAGCTTCGGGCAACCAGTCCCGCGCCTGTTGCTGGTCGGGCTTGACTGAACTCATGTCCCGTACCTTGGCAAAGTAGCGCGCCACCATCGGCACAAGCTCTGACTTCTTGTAGCCCTTGCCGTTGCCGAACAGCCGCGACAATCCGCTTTCGCTTAAGATCGCCTGAAGCTGGCCCATGGTCCTGCGGCTCAGGAACCACTCACGCGGCATCCAGTGCTTGCGCATGTCAACGCCGATATCGGTGGCCACACGGTTGAAGAAACTGCGTTCGCTGGTGTCGAGTTCACCGCATTTATCCTGCCCGAACTGAATAACGGAGCGGAATGCAAACAGGCGGTCCAATCCCTCTTCGTCAAGCCGCTGCACCAATTCATAGGCGTGCTCCACGGAATGCGCCCTGTAGAGCAATGTTCGGAAGGCATCGCCGTATGCTTCTTCGCCCAGCAATTCCAACAGTGCGGCGGCCTCACCCCGAAGGGCTTCCATGTATGCATCGCCCTCGTCGCTGTCCGCGATGTAGAGGAAGCAGTCGTGCACGGACGGATAACGCAGCATCTCCGCCACGCCGATTTCCTTGGCCTTGCGGCGGTTGCCTAAAAGCTCCACCTGCACGGCAGCGCTTTTATGCATGGCAAAATATTCGCACACGGTACGGGCATAGGTTGACTTGCGCTTGGGCTTGATCGCTTCGAACACGGAAGGGTCGATGTCCTCGCGGACCAGCCCTTCATGGATTTCGACCTTGCCGCTCGGACAAAGCTGCACGACGACACCGCCAGACTCGTTCTCGTCTACCTCGCGGTATTGCAGTGATGAAAACCCGCCTTCAACCAGTTCGACCCAATCGTGCTCCCGCTCAAATTCGGCAACAAGCTGCTCGGCGGCGGCTTTTTGCAGATCGAAGAACTGATCGGCGTCATCGAAATAGGTGGTTTCATCCTCGCCAAACAGATCGGTCGTCAGTGAGCCGATATATTCTTCCTGCGGGAAGATCGCCATAGCCACGCTGGGCGCATCATCGATCAGGTAGTCCCTGATCTCGGACGGTGTAGGACACCAGCCGTCTACGATGTCCTCCAAGATGCCGTCCTGTTCCTCATGGCTGCCGAGGCTCAGGGCTTCGGCCTGTGCGAGATTGATCTGGCCTTCCGAATGGGCGGCTTTGACCGTATCGCTTAGGCTCAACAGGACCAGACGGCGCTTGATCGTGCTTGCTGAAAGCCCCGTTTGCGCTGCGATTTCATCCATGCCATCGCCATTGCCGACCAGCGTTGCAATGGCTTGCGCTTCTTCCAGAGGGGTCAAATCCTCGCGCTGGATGTTTTCTATCGCGGCGATACGCAGGATTTCATCGTCGCTTAAGTCCTCCCGCACCTCAACGGGCACGGTGACATCCTTGGGCAAATCACCCTGCTCAACCAAGAGCGACAATGCGCGGTAGCGCCGCTCGCCGCTGATGATCGGATAGTTGCGTTTTCGCCCCAGCGGTCTGGCCGCGACAAGGTTCTGCAACAGCCCATCGGTTTTGATGCTCTGCGCCAGTCCTGCAATCGCGTCCTCATCGAAACGCTTGCGCGGGTTGCCGCTCGTGGGGCGTAAGTTTTTAAGTGGTATCATTTCAATAGTCATTTGAAGTCTCCTTCTGTTGGTTGATGCAAAATTGCACCGTGGAGCGGCCATGCAGGCCGCTCGGCGCTGCATTTCGGCTAATGATCTTGGGTTTTGTTGAATGCCGCTTGCGGGGCTTCGCACTCACGGAACCAGTCCCAGAGTTCAGACAAAAGCGCTTCATCCGCGCCGCTCAGGACGCGGTGCGCGCCGTCGAACCAGTCCAGAAACCAGTATTCGATGCGGTGATGCGAAAAATCGGGGTTGGCGAAAAAGCGGAACTCATCGGAAGGCCCGCCCCATGAAATCTGGTAGCGGAAATAGCCTTCCTTCTGACCGTCAAACGTCTCGGGGGCTACGTAGTCAAAACACAGCCCGTATTCGTGGATGCTTCCGAGATCTTCCAGCGTCTCGATGCCTTTGCAATAGGCTATCCAAAGCCTTTGCAAATCCTCCATGCGGGAACGCATGTGTTGTTCAATTCGCTTCTCACAGTTGATACTTCTCTCCTGCATACTGGCCTTCCTTTCGAAATCAGGGTTGCGCATGAACCCTTGGCCAGCGCCGAGCGTCTTCATGAAAAAAGCCTCCGTATGTTGCGCGGAGGCTTTAAGACGCTCATCAAATTCCGGCGGCCCCAAAGCCCTGCTGCTTGCAGCGCGAAGCGCCGCGCGCCACACGTTTGTGCGGGCCAGCGCGCGGCAGGGCTATTGGACCAGGCCGACCGGATTTGATGTAAGCTGACAGGTAAGGGTTTCTTGCGCCCGCCTGCGGGTCGCAAACAAGAGATGCGGCGGCACCCGTGCCGCCTCCGCCACTATGCGCGAGGGATTGAAGCCGGATGGCCGAGACAGCATGCTGGCTCGGTTCACGAAAGCCCGGTCCGGCTTGCCGGACGCGCCAACAAAATGGCAACCTTCTTTTCAAGCGTCAGAAGAGCTTCCAGCACGGCGCGTTTTGACTGGGCTCGTAACGATGTGTTTCGGAGCGAGGCGGGCCGGCAGAACGGTTTGCCAAGCATCTCTGATGATCGCCATAACAATTGCGCTATTAGTGCCGAAAACTTCTTTGGATTTCTCTGGCCAATCGGTCGCAATACCGACCAGTAGAGGACACGGCGCTCCTCTAATCGTCTGATCGTTCACCCGCACCCCGAACATAGCGCCGCCACTCATGCCATGCGGATCGGGTGCTTTAACCCGCCGCCCTGTGGCCGCGTCGATATTGCGTTTCCGGTCGAAAGTCATATGTACGCGGGCGGATGTAATTTCCTTGGCGATGCCGCCATTGGAATAGATGAGGCCCTTTATCTTGGTTGTCTTGTAAGCCGCACGGTTCTTGGACTCGGGGAAACCCATGAACTCAACGTATTTGCAGTTTGACGCCTGGACCTGATTGCTTATCTGATCCTCGTTAAGCGGCACGTATTTGTGAAGCGTCTGAGTTTGAGACGACGATAGCTTCAACACCGCTACATCGTGATCGTCGGTACTGTAAAAGTCACCCTCCAGCGGCTCCAGCCGCGATGGACCATCAATATACAAAGTTGAGCTGATGCTTTCATCGATGACGTGTTTGGCAGTGCACAAGAATACGTCCCCGGCCACCTCAATCAGAACCGCACTACCCAATAAAGACGCCTCGGATTTTTCGTTGGCATCGAAGATCGGCGTAACGGACTGCTTCAGATTATCGATCGCGCCCCTGATCTCCCGTAAGAGAATTTTCACAGGATCGTTTAGTATCAAGCCCGTCATCTCCGAAAGCGCGGCGTCCAACGCTCTTCAAGGTCGGCGTCCTCATCCTCGTCTTCGTCCCGATACCCTTCGTCAACAAGCGAGGGGCACGTGAGCACTGTCAGGGTTTTGCCATAGCTTCCCAGGCCGATAACTTCTTCGACGGCTTCAACGGACCGGCTGCCGCCAAGCCAGTCCATGATGTCGATATCGGCCTCGGCGCGGTCGGCGTTCGCGACCCGGCCAGGGTCAGCATTGAACCTTGCCGTCGCTGTTCCGTGAGGAACCGGAGTGCCTTTGCGCAACCAAGAGAGTTGCGGCAGCGATTTGATGGTGTCGGACAGGAAACAATAGTCAATGGTTTTGCCCGTACTCATGACCACAGCCACTGCATCGTCGGTCAGCTCTGCATAGCGGATAGCTGTCGCCGTCAACGATGTGCGGCACAGGCCTGCTGTCGATTCGACAGCCGCAAGCCCCTGTCCGGCACGGGTGAGCGCCCGGCTGAACAAGGTGGCGGGCATTAGCAGCCCAGCGCTGAAGTGGTCGGCTTCAAGCTCGTAAGGTTCGGCGGACACGAATCCGGCATGTGAGGTGTGAACGCCGTCTTTCGGCAATACGTGATCGATATGACCGTCGAGGAAATAATGCCCCAACTCGTGGCCGACGCTAAAACGCTGATATCCTTCACTCGGGATGTGCGTCGCATACAGTATGCCGAATACATCGCCGTGGCGGAGCAACATGCCAGATACGCCGGGTTCAGTGTCCGGCTTGGGTTCGACCATGATATCGTGAGCCGCCGCAATCGCGAACGGGTCAACCGGTAGCGAATCGATTTTGCGTTCGCGGAGCAGGGCCTCGCCCTTCTGCTTGGCCATTTTCAGGCGGAAGGCAAGATTCACGGATCATCCCCCTTCTTTTTGACCTGGCTGCGCTCGGCCAGCATCTTAAGAAAATCCTTGGCCAGTTCGCGGTCCCGGGCTGTGAGATTCCCCACATCGCGGTAAAGCGGGTCACCCGATTCGGCGAGCGCCGGGTTGTCAGTTCGGCCAAGCAGGTAGTCCGTAGTCACCTCGAGGGCGTTAGCGAGCTTGCGCAGCGTATCGAAGGACGGCTTGCGCGAGCCGGTTTCGAAATGACCAATGGAACTGGGCGGCAATCCAGACCGCTCGGCGAGCTCGCCCTGGCTCAGACCGCGCAAGTCGCGGGCGGCTTTCAGCCTTTCCTTAAACATCTCGGACGGGGTTTGTTTCTCGATCATGGCGAACTCGACATAAAAAGCTTGACTCTCTTTTCAAGGGCAATACATACTCGACATATATTGCATGGCGGGATCGACAATAGCAAGAAAGTTTGAAGGATGAGCAGTGAGCACGTAAGCCACGGGGATATCGTTCGTTTTGGTCAGGACAGGGTGAACCTGCCGAAGGACAAGGCGGATGAATATCGTGCCCAGGCGCGCCGTTTGCGCGAAAAGCTCGAAGGCTATCTCGACGAGCACCCGGACTTCACGCTCAAGAAGATGTTGCTGTCGGGCAGCCTGGCCAAGGGCACCGCCCTGCGTTCTCTGAACGATATCGATGTCGGCTGCTATATCAGTGGCGCCGACGCGCCGAGTGATATCGCCGCCTTGCTGGAATATCTCGCCGAACGGCTTCGCAAGGCCTTCCCAAACTTCAGCCCCGATCAGGTGCAGCCGCAGACCTACAGCGTGACCGTATCTTTCCGCGGATCGGGCCTGGATGTCGATATCGTACCGATACTCTACGACGGCGACCCGCAGTGGTACGGCAATCTGGTCAGCCAGGACGATGGTTCGTTCCTAAAAACCAGCATCCCCCTTCACCTCGAATTTACTCGCAAGCGCAAGAGCGCGCAGGAAACGCACTTCGCACAGGTCGTCCGGCTCGTGAAGTTCTGGTCACGGAACATGAAGCGGGAAAATGAGAACTTCCGGTTCAAGTCGTTCATGATCGAGATGATCCTATCGCAGCTCTGCGATCAAGGCCTCGATTTTTCCGACTACCCCGAGGCGCTGCAGCACTTCTTTACCTATGTCGCCCGCAGCAATATGCGGGAGCGGATTGTCTTCACCGATTATTACGCGGCGGGCGCGGTCGGGTCGTTCACCGAACCCGTCCAGATCATCGATCCAGTGAACGCGGCCAACAACGTCAGCCGCCTTTATACCGGCGCGCAAGCGGACGCGATCGTGGACGCTGCGCTCGATGCTGGCGATGCGATTGACGCGGCTCTCGCAGCCCCGACGAAACAGGAAACCGTCTATTACTGGCAAAAGGTCTTCGGATCTTCATTTCAGGTGTGAGGATTGGATGAGTTCAAGTTTTACAATCACCGAAGCGCGAACGTTCACTGTCACCCATGCGCGGCATATGGCAGCAAAGGTCGCGACCGACCTCAAGCGGATGCAGCGCCTATACGGCAAGCCGAGCGACGCAAGCATCGTTGACTACGAAACCGAAATCATCGCGTTGCTGAAGGCTGGCTATCTCAGCGCCGTGACCTACGGCTACCGCCGGAATGACCTCTGGATCGAACCGGCGCTTAGATACACGGCCCGCGATTTGGAGGACGCGTCGGCGAACGACGATGATCCCGGCCGCATTAGGCCCGGCGCGAATCTCGACGGTGCAAGCTTCTACAGCTACCTGACCTATAGCGCGGCCTGGGACAAACTCAGCGAGGCAGAACAGGACAGCTTCAAGAAGAGTCTGCCGTTTTACCGGGGCGGCGCACCCGAACCTGCCATCGATGGCTATCTCAGCAATGATCGGACCTATTCGTCGGGCGGCCGGGCGCTCGACCGTGCCAGCGTAAGGAGTTATTGATGACAGGCCGCCCTACACTCGACGAACTGTTCGAATGCCGCTTGACCTATCCCGATTTCGATCCGCAGGAGCGTCTAGCGCGGCTGGTCGGCTTGGACGATCACAAGGCGCGGCTCTCGAAGATTCTGGGCCTGTTGGTCAATCCGGCTGGATTGGAGGCCTGGGTCAAGAAACATCATCCCGGCGCGAATGGCATCGTGAAGACCGTGCTGAGGCGGCCACCGCTTGTCGTGCTGGCCGGTGATGTCGGCTCTGGCAAGTCCGAACTCGCCGAGACCATCGGCGATGCCGTGGCCCGGCAAGAAGGTATCGAGATCACACTCTTTCCCCTGAGCCTGTCAACACGCGGCCAAGGCCGCGTCGGCGAGATGACGCAGCTCTTGTCGGCGGCCTTCGACTACACCGTCGATGAAGCCAGGAAGCTACAGGCAAGCGGGGGCCGCGCGCGCGGTGCGATCATCCTGCTGGTCGATGAAGCTGACGCGCTTGCGCAATCACGAGAAGCCGCGCAGATGCACCACGAAGACCGAGCAGGCGTGAATGCCTTCATTCGGGGGGTGGACCGTATCGCGAACGGGCGTCTTCCCGCCGCAGTGATTATGTGTACGAACCGTCTGTCCGCGCTTGATCCCGCCGTGCGGCGTCGGGCAGCCGACATCCTGCCCTTTGCGCGCCCAAGCGATAATCAGCGGCACGCCGTGCTCGGCCCGTCGCTGAAGGAGCTAGGCTTCACCGAACAGCATGTGGCCGCGCTGGTAGCAGCCACGGGAGCACGGAACGGGCAGGACTACGGCTTTACCTTTTCTGACCTGACTCAACGGCTCTTGCCCGCGATTGTGCTGGATGCCTACCCAAAGCAACCCGTCAACGCGGCGCGGGCGCTGGAAATCGTTAAGCGGATGGCACCCACCCCGCCATTTAAGGATGGCGACGCATGAGCGAATGGTCTCTCGAACAACTGCTCGCAGGCCTGCACGATGATATCCAGCAGAAGTTGGGAACGGTCCGCAAGAGTTTCGGGCATCCCGGCACAAAAGGCGATGCCAGTGAAAAAGTATGGCTCGAACTCCTCCAGACCTACCTGCCGCAGCGCTATCAGGCGGCAACAGCGCATGTTGTCGATAGCGAGGGAGTCTTCAGCGAGCAGATCGACGTTGTTGTGTTTGACAGACAGTATTCGCCTTTCATATTTCACTATCAGGGTGAAACGATTATCCCGGCTGAAAGTGTCTATGCAGTATTTGAAGCCAAGCAGGCGATCAATGCCGACAATGTGGACTACGCTAAGAAGAAAGTCGCGAGCGTAAGGCGGCTGACGCGGACGAGCCTCCCCATCCCCTACGCAAAGGGCACCTATCCGGCCAAACCGCTAATCCCAATCCTCGGTGGCATATTGACGTTCGAAAGCGACTGGAACCCGGCGTTCGGACAGCCGCTCAGCGATGCCCTTGATGAAGCGGATGAAAACCGCAGGCTGGACTTCGGCTGCATTGCGGCACACGGATATTTTGCGTTGGATCGGCAGAACAATGCGTATGAAACATCTGTCGGTGGCAAGGCCGCCACGGGATTTCTCTTTAATTTGATTTCACGGCTGCAATTCAGCGGGACTGTGCCGATGATTGATATCCAAGCTTATGCGCGCTGGTTATCGCGGTAGTTATTGGGCAGGACAAGCTTTAGGTGACGTGTCTGTATGGTGCATCACCTAATCCCTGTAGTCCCGGATCGCATGCTGATCGAGGTTCTTTGCGGGAACGAGCCTGTAGTGGCGTTCTTCAACAACCTTAATTTCACCGTCTTGGAGCGTCAGCTCGAATAGAGCGACCACCTGATCGTCCATGAATTGGGCGGAGATGGCGCGGCAACGCGTGCCGGGAAATTTTTCTTCGACGAAACGGATGTCTTGCGATGTTTGGACGATCCCGATCTGATCTTTTCCGCCCTTGGCCTGGACAGGAATGACATAGTGGCAACCGCGCTTATCGATACCGACATAAAGTTCGTCGATCTCGATCTGACCGATGCCTTGAACCGTCGTGCGCAAATGGTTTTGCAGGCTATACGTTGTCAGACCAAGGAACGTATCGACCAGCCGGTTGTACCGGACGATGGCCAAAAGAGCTTGTTCATCGTCCAGCGCATAGGCGCGAATGATTTCGGGTGTGGCGTCCGGGATGTCTATCCGCGCGAGGTCGTCTCTCGGCACAATACGGCTGATCTTAACAAGCGAAAACCGGTACCGGGAACGCCCGGCAAGCTCGATCACCCATTCCATGCCTTCGGGCTGCGTGGCGAGCACCCGTTCCGGGAGATCGGTCCTGAAGCGGAATGAGTAGATCACATCGCCGAGGTTGTCGGGCAGCACGATGCCCAGCGTATCGGCGGCGTCTTTGATTTCCTGGCGCGTAAAATCGAGAGTTGTCGCTCCCTCGGCATAGTGATCGAAGAAGATTTTCTCGATAAGGGCCTGATATCGGTTTTGGGGTTTCTTAGCCATGCGCCACCTGCTCGGCCAGGCGCTCGCGCTCGATGTCGATCTGCTTGCGTTTTTTTGCGCCGCTTTTCTGATCCCTGCGGCTCGGCGGTGCCTCCACCCCGAAATGATCCGCCGCGCCGGACAAATCGAGCGACAAGAGCATTTCATCGCCCAGAGCGAGCATCTGCTCAGGCCGACTAGGTTCTAGTGCAAGTGCCTTCATCACTTCGGTAGCGACGGCTCTTGCAAGCGGCGGAGGAACGGCATTTCCGATCTGCCGCGCACCGTGCCATTTGGTGACCTGAAGGCGGAACCAGTCGGGGAATCCGTGCAGACGGGCCATCTCCCGAACGGTCACACATCGATCATATCGGTAATGGATCGGTCTGGGGCTTGTGAATGCACCGCGCGCACCGTCTGTACCCGCGCGCAATGTATTGGACACGCCATAGTGCGGTAACTTGAAAAAGCGGCTGATCGGCTCAACCGAGCCCGGCTCGGTTTCGCTAAACCGTCGTCTCGATATTTCGGTGTGATCTGTGCGCGCGCTCGATGTGAGAATTCCCGGAGTCCACTCCCGGACGTACCCGTAGTGCCATGCTTCGTTGGTGATGCAGCGAAGCTCGGCGGCATACCGAGACGGCTTCCCGAAAGCGGTCGTCTTGACCGCATCCGAATTCAGGAGCGTCTGGAAGCGATCCGCGTCGGGCAAGTCGCCGAGTGCATCAATGCCGTTCGGCCCTTCGGGCAGGTTTGCGAATTCCGCTTTCCTTCCAGCAAGGTTAGTTACCGGCACTGGATAATCCGGCAGAGATTCGCCCTTCCGACAGCCGAACAAGATCAGGCGTTCACGGAACTGCGGAGTGCCATAGTGTCCGGCATTCAGCACCTTCCACGGCGTCCGCACCTCGTACCCGGCAGCGTCGAAGGCGCGGACCAGTTCTTCCAGGAATGTCTTGTGCTTGCCGACGGTTAGCCCTTTAACGTTCTCGAACACGAAGGTACGCGCCTTCAACTCGGCAACGATCCGCACGAAATCCAGGACCAGCCTGTTTCGTGAATCGTCGAGCGCGCGATGTCCGATTAGTGAGAAGCCCTGGCAAGGCGCGCCGCCGAACACGCAATCCACCTGACGGTCGCCAATTCCTGCCGCCATGCGGATCGATGCAGCGCTCAACCCTTCGACAGTCCGGGGGATGACTGCGGTATTGGGGAAGTTGAATTTGTGGACGGCGCAGTGCACGGGATCGATCTCGACGGCAGCGGCGATGTCGAAGCCTGCTTGTTCAAAGCCGAGGCTCAGCCCACCCGCACCGGCAAAAAGGTCGATTCCTATCGGTCTCATACGCTGCCCCATCTCGTTCCATTTCGTTTCGTGGCGTCGATTCATCTTAGCGAGTGCGATACAACATGTCGATCGTTTTTTAAGTTCGCTCCACAAATTCTTGTAGCTTAACCTCAAGAGCGTCCGTATCGCGCGTCTCGCATTGCCAGATAACCATCGTCGCCCATCCGAGCGATTCTAATTGTTCTCTATTTGTTCTATCACGTTTCACGTTCGCTTCCAACTTGGGGCGCCAATAATCGAGGCGCGATTTCGGGAGTTGCCCCTTTGGGCACCCATGCCAGTGCCAGAAGCATCCGTGCACGAAAATAGCCTTCCGATATTTGGGGAGTACGATGTCAGGTCGGCCCGTTAGGTCCTTTCGGTGAAGGCGGAAGCGGTATCCCATAGCATGCAGAAGCCTCCTCACGATGAGTTCGGGGCCGGTGTCCTTGCTCTTGACGGCTTGCATGATTCGCCGTCGCTGATCTTCGGTGCGCGTATCCATCTCCGAACAACCATAGCGGTGGTTCGTGGCATTCCGAAAGAACGGATACGCATCCAAGGACGGCTCCTTGGTCGGGGTCCAGCGGCGACACGCTGGCGCGCATCCAACCTGCGGAAGGTTGGCCCATGTTTCCAAAGAGCACGGGCAGGCTCTTGGTCGTATCCAAACGCGAAAGTTTGGTCGTAGGTATCGGGTCGCGACAGACCTGATCGGCATCCAATCCGCGCAGGGTTGGTCTCCATGAAATGGTCTGGGGTCTTGGGGGCAGGAACGCCCTTAAGTCGATGGGTGCAGGGAGAGCGAAGTCTCCTGCGAGTGGTGAAACGGCGATACGTTCCGATGGCTCTGGAATGGGCTCAATGCCCTGACAGAGCCACAAGCCGGAGGGATGCAACGGGAGCGCGCAGCGGGCTCCCTTGCCAAGATTGCGGTGTAGTACACCGCACATCTTGCGGTCGGGACTTATTGGAATTTAAGCGAAGAGCGGTCAGGCATGGTGCAAGGCAGCATCTGGCGGTCGGGACTTATTGGAATTTAAGCGAAGAGCGGTCAGGCATGGTGCAAGGCAGCATCTGGTGAAGAAGGCGACCGTTACTGCGGGCTCTCCTCATCGGATTCAGGCAGCTTCACTTCCGGGCATATGACCTGCCCCTCATCGTCGCCCGAGGACGGGACGACGTAGCAGCCATTGTCCAGCCTCTCATAGCCGTACTCGTCGGCGAGCAGCTTCCGCAGCTCGGCACGCGGAATATCCGGCTCATCCGTTGCGCAACCGCTCATGGTGATAACGGATAGCATGCATATGCATGCACGTTTCATGGTGCCGCGCATCTTCATCGGTGCCGCTCCGGTCAAGGTTTCCCTTTCACCGCTCGGCTCGCCAAGCTCGGTCATCGCGTCAATTGACTGGTCGATCAGGTCTCGGAGTTCTTCGTTTTTCATCCTTCGCTTCCCTCGGCCTACATCGGTCTAGAGGCAGCGATGGAGCGCCGCAGCGTTTCTTCATGCACCTTGTAGTGATTGGCGAGCGTTGCCCACGGTGTGCCGTCCAGCCGTTCTCCGGCAATAGTGACGAGTTCTGAGGAACTGAGCTTCCGAGGTCGGCCCGGAAAGGACCCGCGCTGCGCCGCTGCCGCCAACCCCGCCCTGGTCCTTTCGCGGATCATCTCACGTTCAAACTGCGTGAACGCAGCCAAGACGTGGAAGATGAACTGCCCGGCAGCCGTAGAGGTGTCGATCTTCTCGGTCAGGGATTCAAGGAATCCACCGCGCTCGCACAGCGTTTCGTTGATCTCGATAAGGTGTTTGAGAGACCGGCTCATGCGGTCAAGCTTCCAGATCACCAGCGTATCGCCGGAACCGACGGCATTGAGCGCTTGGGCAAAAGCAGGGCGGTTGCGCTGCACGCCGGATACGCCGTGGTCGTGAAGGATGATTTCGCAGCCCGCCCCCCGCAGGGCATTCATCTGGAGGTCGAGGCACTGCTCAGCCGTGCTGACGCGGGCATAGCCGATTTTTCGGGGCATAGCGCAGGTGTCCTTGCCGCTTGCACCGTCTTCGCGGGCCTACCCGCAAAAACGACCGTTTTCACGGATTCGGCTATCGCCGAACCAACACGGCCCTATCACCTGCCGGAGCTGCCGTATTCCAACGGCTTGCTCACTGTCACAAGAGGTAGCACAAGACCGATCTGTATCTCAACATAAACGGTCCATTTTGCTGGTCTTATACACAGCAGATTACTAGCCTGCGCATGAAAAGGAAAGGCAACTGACGTGACGAAAAGGAATACAGCCAAGTTCTTCGGACCCGCGCTCATGCTCGGGTTTATTGTTTTTCTTACGCCCTTATCGTCCGGCTTGGCGCAGGACCGCCCTGCCGCAGTTTCGACGGTCAGCTTAGTCGAGAATGCCGACCGGACAGCAAGCACATATGGCAGGCAACATCCCGGCATTGCGGTTGCTGTTTTTCTCGGTACGGAATCGAGCGTCACCTCCGATCAGATCAAAACCATCCTGACGCGGGAATTTGTGCAAGCCGGTGTTGATGACCCTATCACGTTCTTCTTTGATCAGAACGACGTGGCGGGGACCGGAGTGGCTTATTATTATGCTGGATATGTGGATGGGCCATTCAATCTTAAGGATGCCAGACCTCAGGCAATCAAAACGGCGGAAGACTACATTTTTAGAAAGTCGCGCAATCTTCTATCTTACTCGGCCTCCGGCCAGTAGGTGCTAAGAAAGAAAGGCGTTATCGGCGGCCACAACGCTGGCGGTATTGATACTGCTATCCTTCTCGGCGTCGATTGCAGCTTCGATCCCCGAGCGTGTGGCTGCATCATTCGACTGCTGCCAAAGCTCGTCTCTTGCTTCGAATGAAGCGCTATTGACGACCTCTTCGCGGCGGCGAGCGCGCTCGGCCTCATCGATTGAGGAATCATCAATATAATCCCTGTCGCGTTCGGCCTGTTGCTTCTCGTACTCATCCTTCGCCCATCGCGCCCATGCGGACATCTCGGGATCGTTCGCATATTCCGGTTTGATATTGCCGTTCTCATCCAGCATCTCAGCGATCAACGCGCCTTCCAGTCGCTCACGGTACTCGGCCATGCTCTCGCCGTCACGACGCTGCGGAATATCATCGGGATCGAGGATGCGTTCGGCGAACTGCTCCCGCCAGTCTTCGCCGTACTTGGCTTGAAAGCCGCTTTCGCTTTGGTCGATCCTGTCGCTCAGGAAATCGATCTGTCTGTTGAGGCTATCCAGTAGTGCCAGATGCAAAACGGTATCGTAGGTCTGGCTTGTGCGGCCTTCACCGTTGCGGCGTGCCAGGTCATTGTTGAACTTCTCGAACGCGGCTGCGCCGCGCAGTTGATAGCCGTCAACCGCGCCCCCCTGCATGCCCAGAAATCTCTCGTTCTCACGGAAAGCTACATGTTTGTGAAAAAGACGCGCGGCATCGGCGTCGGAAATCACCTCTCCGGCAATCGCGGAGAGCCCGCCTTGCGGAATGCTATCTGCTGCCCTCAAATATCTCTCTGAATCACCGCTCATATCAGTCTGAATATCGAATTTTATTATGTTCTATTGCGCATGCAGCCAAATCTCGGCAATCAAGCGCCAATACTCGCTTTGCGAGAATTCTATATAACTATGGTTAATATTTAGATAATTTCTCTCGAAAACGCAGCATTTTCAGTGCTCAAGCTATGATCTTGAGCGGACATACAAACTCGTCGAGCTTCTTCAGGCTGCCCTCTTGAAGATAGACAAAGACCACCCTGTTACATTGCGGCGCTAGCGACGCCATCTGCTCGTCGAGTTGCAATCCTGCGGGCCGCCTGCGTCCGTCCGATGTAAGAAACACCATGGCCTTTTCTTCGATGAAGTATTCGGCGCGCTTCAATTCCACTCGCATACGCCGGTCGTGAAAGAAGGCGGCTTTGTCGTGGCCCTGCGCAAAAGCAAGCTCGAAATCCATACTTCGCGCCCCGTCGAGATGGAAGAAGTCGCAAATATCGTCGTAAATCAGCGGATGGGCCTGCTGGTTCAAAAGCCCGTTGATGGTCTCGTCATCGATCCCGAGCGCGACCGCAATCGCATCAACCGTCTTGGGCTGCGGTTTGGCGACCCTGCCATTCTCCAGTTCTGAAATCCGGGTCTTGAAGCTCTCATCGCCAAAAGCGGCGACGGCAAGCGCCTGCTGGGTCATTCCCTCAATGCCGCGCCGTGTTTTGACAAGGTTCCCGAATATCTCGCCGAAGCTCATCCGCCATTTTCCGTAACTTTCCGGAACGCCCGTTCCGGCAGCTCTCCATAGCCTCGGGGACATGAAGACAGCGCGCAAGCGCCAAAGAATGTCCCGACTATAGAGGAGCTTATCATGCAGCTATGCCCGAACTGTCTGGCACATGGATTTTGCAGGAACAAGACTACGGGTCTCGTCACCGACCGGAAGCTTGAGAATCCCGATTTTTTGCGTGACCTGCGGGCCTTTACCTCCGGCCTCAACATCAGCCCCGATCACTGGCTGGACTTCCTTATCGACACCTACCGCGACTATCGCGGACGTATCGTCCATCAGGGACGGGAAGTCTTCCTGGACACTGAAGCCCTTGAGGTAACGAGCATCAAGGAGTGGCTTCGGGACTGGGCTTGCGCCCCTGTGTCTGAAGGAGCCCGCCCACGTCTCCGCGAAGAATCCCGCGAACGCATCCGCGTGCTGGCAACCATCCTGACTACGCGCTTTCCTTTCGAGGCGGACATGTGGGGCGTGCGGGCCGCAAACGACAACGAACCTCCGGCGGCAGGCAGATGATCTCAGAACTCCACGTCATCGGCATCGATCATGGAAGTGCGTCCATTCTTCCTGATCAGCGCCGCCATCGTGAGCTTGTTGGCTTTGTCGCCCATGCGCGCCTGATAGGCGTCCGATACCGTGACGCCATGAATACGCTTCAATCCCTGCCGCCACTCCTGCGCCTCGACCCGGCGATGCCACGCATAGGCTTGGTCGAACGGGAGGCCGCAATGATTGTGGATAAACAGCGCGCATAAATTCGCATTGTGGGCCGGATCGACTCCCGGCCAGTCCTTGAGCGTCGGTGCGAATTTTTCCTTATCCGCCTTTTTCTGGGCCTCTTCCAACCCATCCGTACACGAGTAGTAGCCGACCATCCGCATATAACGGGAAAAGGCGATATTGAGCGTCGGGCACAGCTCGGGGATCAGCCCGAACACCTCCAGCTCGGCCTTGCTCACGCTGTCAAAATCGAGCGGGCTCCGCTCGTTCTCGCTCTCCAGAATATTCATATCCATACGCCGCGCCTCCGGCTGCCATCATCGCAAAACCAGGTTGCGCCTGACAAGCTTTGACAGCCTCCGTTTCGGGGCCTGCCCAAAAGGTTCTGCGAGTTACACCCCCGGATCGCAGTGTGCGCTCTGCCATGGTGTGAGTGTCGGCATTTAAGTTCGACGCAAACACCAAAGGTCAAAGCATGTTGCCAATCAAGAAACACCAGGAGGCAGGCCGGTCGATATTCATGTCGTCCATCCAGGGCCTCGCAAACACGCTGGCGCTGCTCATCACCTTCCTCGGAGCGCCGCCTCTCTACAGCAACACCATCGGCTGGGTGCGGGTCTTCGTCGTGCATCACTACGGGTACGGCGTGGAAAGCCTGACCGTCATCGTCTGGGGCGGCGTGTGCGCCGCACTGGTCTTTTTCATCTCCCGCGCCTCGATCTCGACAGCGCTGGTGATGGGCGGGATCGCACTTGCGACCCGGTTTCTGTGAACCACGAAAGGAGTCTGATCATGTTCACACGTCATCGCCGCGTCGGCGGGATCTACAAGAAGGAAACCAACTGGGGTGCGGTCATCGGCACCGTGATGTGGGGTTTCATCATTCTCGCGATCCTCGGTGCGCTCGTCGGTTGAGCCGCACCTCTCGCCGTAACGACAAGAAGCCTGAGCCTCGTTTTTGCGAGGCTTGGGCGGTCGGGAGAATTCTTATGGCAGGTAAAATACTAGGATACTTGGGAAGAGCCTATCTGGCTTACGCCAGAGCAGTGGACGCTCTTCAACGCGACCTGAAATCACGTTTCCAGCGGGAACTGGATGTGGCGGGCAATGTCATCATGTCACTGCCCTTGGTCGCATTTGTGCTCTGGCTTCTGGGTTTCGGAGGATAGCCGGTGAGCACGGAGAAAATTGAATTCGTCGAGCCGGAGATGACGCCGATTTTCGAGCGGTTCAAAGTCATCTTCGCGCCGGGATCGCCCAAGTCGGACATTCCCTGCGATGTGAAGGTCTGCGTCTGGATACGGATGATCAACGCCTTTCATCCGACCGTCAAACCGCGCCAGATACGCTCCCATTTCATCAAGAGCTTTCACCCGGATGCGGGCGAGCATGTTCTGAGCGTGGCCGAAAAGACGAAGATCATGGCCACGCATGACCGTATTTTCAAAGGGGCCTGAAGCATGTTCAGCAATGAAGAATATCGTTTCGGCTCGGCAGCCTGGGCGGATGAGTGCGACCTGAAGCACGCGGGTCTGATGGGCGGGCAAGGACTGCAAATTGGCTACTCCTCGAACAAGCCGCTCTGCCTAGAAACCGACGCGCCGATCATCACCATTGCTGGTGCGGGCTCAGGCAAGATGCGTGACCTGCTCGCGCTGGCCGTCGCGCGCAATGCCGGAAAGCGCAACTTCATTCTCGATCCGCGCGGCGAAATCGCCTCGGTCACGATGGTCAACTTCGCCTTCGCGCACAGCCATCTCTATTGCTGGAATCCGACAGGTATGCGCGGTCTGCCGCAGCACCGGATGAACCCGCTCGACATCCTCAAGCTCGGCGATCCGCATTTTCATGCGGACTGCAAATTCATCGCCGAAAGCCTGATCCCCGCAAGCGGCGCATCTAACGGCCGGTATTTCGAGCTGCGCGCCCGCGAGTGGGTCGAAAACATCATCAAGATGCTGGTCGAGACCACGGGGCGTGTCAGCTTCCCTTCGCTCTACAAAGTCATCAACTGGATCGAGTCCGATACGCAGCGTTGGGCCGACTGCCTCGAATGCATGCTCGGCTCCTCGATGGACAGCGTGCGCCGCACCGCCGGAGAGATGCTGGCCAAGCAGCAGGAAAGTGAAAAGGAGTTCGGCGGGATCATCGGCGAGCTATACGCGCATTTGAATTTTCTCGACGATCCGATGTTGCTGGCCTCGCTCGATCATGCCGATGCTTCGCTTGCCGATACGTGCAACGGAAACCAGGCGACGAGTTGGGCGATCAATGTGCCGATTGAGTATGTCGGGCTCTGGTCGCCGGTCCTGCGCACAATGTTCACGGTGCAGATGCTCTACAAATCGCGCGCGCCATCCGCACCCCCTGTAAACATGATCGTCGATGAGGCCGGACAGCTCGGCAATTTCGAAGCGCTATTGCGCGCCTTCACCTTCGGTCGCGGCGCAGGCCTGCGGACATGGGCACTGTTTCAGGATGTCGGGCAGATCGTCCGCAATTTCGGAAGCCCCGCCCTGCAAGGATTCATGGGATCGGCGGCGCTGCGCCAGTTCTTCGGCGTGCGCGATTACCAGACCGCACAAATGGTCTCCTCGATGCTCGGCACCGAAACCCTCGAATATGATGACGGTCTGCGGCAGGCCGATGCCAGACGCCAGAAGCTCAATGCTGCGCTTGGCATCATGAACGGCGGCGATCCGTTCACGGCCTACGCCGATATGAAGTTCCACGCTTTTGCGGAAGAAAACCGCACCAAACAGGCGCGTGCGCTGATGATGCCCGAAGAGGTTCTGGCGATGCCGGAGGACCGGCAAATCCTCTTCTTATCGGGCAAGAACCTCAAACCCGTCTTCGCGCAGAAACATCCCTACTACACACGGGAGGATTTTGCGGGCCGCTTCCTGCCCAATCCGTTCCACCCGCCGCATGATTCCGTCCTTATCCCCTCAAGGCGGGGGGAACGCCGTGCGAGGGTGATCACTGGGACAGTGCCGCAGCAATTTGCACACTATCCGCAATATGCGTCCGGCACCTGGTCCTTTATCGAGGGCTATCGACCCTCCTAATTCACGGAGAAAATCATGAGTGATCGTTCAGAGAAGAAGATGCCCAGCTTCGAAGCCTTCCATGCGAAGGACGGACGGGATGACAAATCCTACTTCAACCGTGTTGGTGCAGCCTTTCCGCACAAGGACGGCGAAGGTCATACCGTCGTCCTGGATTCCGTGCCGGTCAATGGCCGCATCGTGCTGCGCACGCCGATGGAACGTCTGGAAGAGGAACGGGACGAAAAGCCCCGCCGCCGCAATCGCAGCGAACGCGACAGGTGAGCCGATCCGTACACGAACATTCAGGCAGCTCCGCCATCGTAACGAAGGCGGAGCTGCTTCAACGTCTGCGGGAGCGAGCAACGCCGCAGACACATGCCCGGCTTACCCCAAACGGTCCCGAGACATCGGTTTTGCATAAGGCATCGCTGAGAGAGAACGAACGCCGCATCGCGCTCCTGCGCAGCTCTCTGCGAGACGCACATGATGCGCTCGAAGCGCAGCATAGTTTTGCAAGATTGAACGGGTACGCCGCTGCTCGTTTCGAAATATCGCGATGAAACGCAGCAATACAGCGCATGTATTTAGGTTGCGCTCTACCACATAAAGCAATCATGGATTTGCGCCGCGCCGACTCTGTGCGGTATAATCTAAATATAAGATTGTGCAGCATCGTTGCAGCGAAAAGTCGCCACTATCACCCCTGATGGGTGATCCGATGCTCTATTATCAAATAAGAAAATTCACTTAATCAGCATGCGGTGCATTGCTGAAGCGGGGAGCATTTGCGTGACACAAGACTTCGAAACCGAACATCTGCCGCAGCTGGGCGAGGCTTTGTCCCGCGAGCACGGCAAGACCGTCCGGCACAACCTCCAACTCGATGTTGCATACTATCAGGACCTGTTCGACGATCCCGAGCTTTCGGACGCCGAAAAGGAACAGATCATCACAGCGCTGTGGTCGATCATCGTGGCCTTTGTCGAGTTGGGGTTTGGGGTGCATGCGGCGCAACAGGCCTGTGGAAAGGTCGGAACAAAGCAAGATCAAAGTTCCCATGCCGACGCTGATTCGCTAGACTGGGAGGGCATCGGAAAATTCGACAGACGGGAAGACGCGCCGGAACCATAGCGCCGGTACGAGAAAGGAAGGATTCATGGCACCAGACAAGACCGCAAAGGTTACGCCCATCCCGGCGTTGATCTACTGCCGTGTGTCCAGCAAGCAGCAGAAGGAAAAGGGTCACGGGCTGGAGAGCCAGGAGCATCGCTGCCGCAAATACGCGGAAGAACGCGGATATGCCGTCGAGATGGTGTTCCCGGACGATATCTCCGGCGGCGGCGATTTCATGAAGCGCCCGGCCATGCGGGCGATGCTGGCGTTTCTCGACGCCCAGAAAGACCGCAACTATGTCGTCATCTTCGATGACCTGAAACGCTTTGCTCGCGATACGGAGTTTCACATCAAGCTGCGCCGCGAGTTTGCTGAGCGCGGAGCACTGGTGGAATGCCTGAATTTCAAGTTCGAGGACACGCCCGAAGGCCGCTTCATCGAAACCGTGATCGCTGCGCAAGGCCAGCTTGAGCGCGAACAGAACCGGAGGCAGGTGAAGCAGAAGATGGTGGCCCGGCTTGAGAAGGGCTACTGGGTCTTTCATGCTCCCGTCGGGTACAGATACGCTGCCGACAAAATCCATGGAAAGCTGCTCGTCCCTGACGGCCTGCTGGCGGAGCACGTTCAGGAAGCCCTCGAAGGCTACGCTATCGGACGCTTCTGCTCTCAGGCCGAAGTGCAGCGCTTCCTAGAAAGCAAGCCGGAGTTCCCCAAGGACCTGCCAAACGGCGGGATCAGAGCATGGAAGATCACGAAGATGCTCAGAAACCCGCTCTACGCGGGCTACGTGCATTCGGAGACGTGGGCCGTCAGTCTGCGCAAAGGCCACCATGAACCGCTGATCGGTTTCGAGACGCATGAGCGCATCCTGAGCAACCTGAAAGAAGGTGGCCGCCCTGCGGCGCGACGGGATTTCAGTTCCGATTTCCCGTTGCGTGGCTTCGTGCTGTGCGACGATTGCGATCAGCCAATGACAGCAGCATGGTCCAAAGGCTGCCGGAAGCATTACCCGTATTATCTGTGCGACACGGTTGGCTGCCCGTCGAAGCGCAAGTCCATCCCGCGCGCAAAAATCGAGGACGGTTTTTCAGACATCCTGAAGTCCATGCAGCCGACCAAACGGCTCTTCGTCCTAGCAAGGACCATGTTCGAGCGCGCGTGGGAAGCACGGCTTGACGAAGCGCACCGGGCGAAAGATGCGGTCGTTGCCCAGCTCAGGGATGTGGAAGGCCAGATCGACAAGCTGCTGGACCGGATCGTGGAGTCGTCGAGCGCGTCTGTGATCGGTGCTCTGGAAACACGGGTCGAAAAATTGGAACGGGAGAAGTTCCTGCTTGCCGAAAAAGCGGAGAATGCACTCCCACCGGCAGGCAGGTTTGGAGAGTCTATTGAACTAGCCTTGCGGTTTCTCTCAAGTCCTTGGAATATATATGAAAATGGCTCACTACCCCTTAGGCAAACAGTGCTGAGACTGGCATTTGTGGAGCCGCTTCGATACTCGCGGGAAAGCGGTTATCGAACTATAGAAACGGCCTTTCCTTTCAAAGTGTTAGCAGGTTTGCAGGGTCAAAATTGTCAAATGGTGCTGCCGGAGAGATTTGAACTCTCGGCCTCTCCCTTACCAAGGGAGTGCTCTACCCCTGAGCTACGGCAGCGATCCAAGCGAGAATGCGGCTTGTAACAATGTTTCGTTCCAGCGCAAGCCGGCCGCGAACCCCGCTTTGGCGGCTTCCCTCAGGGCATCATTTTCTCGATCGGCGCGACGAGAATGGCGGTGGCGCCGAGCGCCTTCAGCTTTTCCAGCGTCGACCAGAATACCTGTTCGCCGCACACCGCATGGATGGCCACGACATCCGGGCGGCCGGCGAGTTCGAGGATTGTCGGCGAATCCGCCCCTGGCAAAAGCTCGATAATGGCGTCGACCGCCGAGCGCGGCGCGTTCAGCATCACGTACTTCGCGTCACGCGACGCGATGACGCCGTTTACGCGCACCATCAGGCTGTTGAACGCGGCCGCCTGCTCAGGCGCGAACTCGCCCGGCCGGCGCACCAGGATCGCCTCTGACGTAAACACGGTCTGGGTTGGCTTGAGCCCGTGGGCCTCCAGCGTCGCGCCGGTTGAAACGATATCGCAGATCGCCTCGGCAATGCGCAGCTTCGGGGCGATCTCAACCGACCCGCTCATCTCCGCGATCGACGCGGACACCCCGACGCTGTCGAGAAACGCCTTGGTCAGCGCCGGATATGACGTGGCAATCCGCTTGCCCTCATAGGCGGCAACGTCGTCGCCTGCCCACGCCTTCGGCGCGGCGAGCATCAGCCGGCAACGCGCAAAGCCGAGCTTCATGACCGCCGAGGCCGGACCGTTGGGGGCGGCCGCGGACGACAGGCGGTGCTCCTCGAATACGTTCTCCCCAACGATCCCGAGGTCGCAGACCCCGTCGTCCACAAGGCCCGGAATGTCGTCGTCGCGCACCAGCAGGACGTCAATCGGCAACTCGCGGGCGCGGCCATAGAGATTGTCCTTGGCGCGCGAGATCGTCAGGCCGCACTTTGCCAGAAGGTCGAAGGCGCCTTCGGAAAGACGTCCCGACTTCTGCAGCGCCAGCCGCAATCTTGAATCAGACATGTTCGATCCTCGTTCGCCGGTTTTGCGTCGGCCTTGCGCCGCGACGTGTTAAGCAGCATGGGCGGTCGCCGCAACGCGCGCCCGCGCCGCACGACCATTTCTGACCAGGAGCCTGCCGATGACCGACGCGCCGATCGGAGACAAGAACTACCGCCTTTCGGAGGAGCAGCTCGCCGCGCTGACGCCATTCGGCGAAATGCGCGCCCATGCCAAGGGCGACGTTCTGTTCGAGGAAGGCGCGCGCGATGTCGATCTCCTCGTTGTTCTATCCGGCCAGCTGAACGTCTATCTCAGCGAACTCGGCGAGCGCCGCCGGGTCGGCTGGCTGGAGCCGCGCCAGTTCACCGGCGACGTCGGGATGATCACTGGCCACCCCGCCCTCGTCTCAGCCGAAATGGATATTCCTGGCGACGTGCTCCACGTGCCGGTCGCGGCGTTCAGGCGCCTACTTGTCGAGAACGCCGATCTCTCTGACGCGTTCGTGACGACCTTTGCGGCGCGCCGGGCCTGGGCGCGGCTAAGCGAACGCGGCAGCGTCATCCTGCTAGGCCGCGCCCTCGACCGCGACTCGTTCGCGCTGCGTGACCTGCTCAACAAGCACGACGTGCCGCACTTGTGGGTAGAAGCCGACAAGGACCCTGCCGCCCAGACGATCGTCGACCGCCTCGGCCTGACTCTTGACGACGCGCCGATCCTCATCACCGGCGAGCGCCGGCTCGTGCGACCGACGATCGAGGAAGTCGGCCGACACCTTGGCCTCGACCTCCTCGCGGACGCCTCGCACGCCGACGTCGTCGTGATCGGCGCCGGCCCGGCGGGCCTAGCGGCGTCCGTATACGCCGCATCCGAAGGGCTCGACGTTGTGGCCATCGACGCCGTCGCGCCCGGCGGCCAGGCGGGCACGAGTTCGAAGATCGAAAACTATCTCGGCTTTCCGTCGGGCATTTCCGGCCGCGAACTCGCCGAGCGCGCCAGGGTCCAGGCGCAAAAGTTCGGCGCGCGGCTTGCCGCGCCGGTTCGCGCTGCGGAACTCGCTCGCGACGGAGACGATTACGTCCTGACCCTGAGGGATGGCCGCACGCTGCGATCGCGCGGCGTCATCATTGCAACAGGTGCGGAATATCGGCGCCTGCCGATCCCCGATCTGGAGAAGTACGAGGGCCGCGGCGTCTACTACGGCGCAACGGCCATGGAAGCGCAGATCTGCCAGGGGTCGAACGTCGTCATTGTCGGGGCGGGCAACTCGGCCGGCCAGGGGGCCAGCTTCCTCGCCCGGTACGCCAGGAACGTGCACATCCTTTATCGGCGCGCTGACATTCGCGAAACGATGTCGGAGTATCTGGTCCGGCGCCTTCAGGAGACGCCGAACGTCCACCTGCACCCGGGATCGGAGATTTCGCGCCTGCTGGGCTGCGAAGACCGCCTGCGGAAGATTGCGATAAATGGTCCCGACGGCGAGGCGGAACTGGACGCGTCGTTCGCATTCCTGTTCATTGGTGCCGCGCCATGCGGGGACTGGCTGGACGCCGCGATCGCTCGCGATGCAAAAGGGTTCATCAAGACCGGACCGGAGATCGCGAACATCGACCTCGTGAAGGCCGGCTGGTCGCTCGACCGGATGCCGACCCGGTACGAGACCGCATGGCCGCGGGTTTACGCCGTTGGCGACGTGCGATCAGGCTCGGTCAAGCGGGTCGCGTCGAGCGTCGGCGAAGGCTCAATCGTCATCCAGGCGCTGCATGCGGCGCTCGCCGAAATCGCTCAGCAAGGGGACTAGTCGCAATCCGCATCGCCCACCTATCCGACCTGCACTTCGGCGCCATAGACCGCGCCGTGGCTGAACGCGTGAAGGACTGCATAGCCGCCGCCGCGGTCGACGCGGTCGTCGTCTCCGGCGACCTGACCCAGGCCGGGCGCCAGCGCGAATTCGCCGCCGTTGGAGACTATCTGAAGGGGTTTGACGCGCCCGCCCTGGCGATACCGGGCAATCATGACGTCCCTGTCTATTCCCTGTTGACGCGGTTCCTTGCGCCGTGGGCCCGCTTTCGGGAGCATGTGGCGCCGCAGACAGACGCCATTCTCGATGTGGATGGCGTACGGATGATCGGCCTCAACTCGGCGCGGCCGGCGAGGTTCGGCCTCGACTGGTCGCTCGGACGCCTGTCCGACCGCCAGATCAGGTTCGCCGCGGAGGGGCTCAAGGCCAAAACGAGCCCGGCGGCAGGCCTGAAAGTCGTCGCGCTGCACCATCCCGTCGTGCCGACGCCGGGACCGGCGGGCGGCGCGGTGATACCTCACCGCGAGCGCGCGTTACAGCGCTTCGCTGCGGCCGGCGCCGACCTTGTTCTGACGGGACATGTGCATATCGCCGGCGCGCGCCTCATCGAGACGGCATCGGGCGCGGTCATCAACATTGCCGCCGGCACCGCCGCATCCACTCGCCAGCGCGGCGAGCCGCCGTCGTGCAATTTCATCAATTGGGACCCGGACAATGAACGGCTTGACCTGCGCGTTGCGCTGTTCGAAGAGGCTGGCGCGATATCTCACCGGCAACGATCCTTCAGCCGCCGGCGCGGCGCATGGCGCGAGAAGACGGCATGACGACGGCGCTCCTTCTCATCAACGACCAGGCCGGCGGCGTTCTCGCTGTCGGCGTCGAAGAGATCCGCGCGTCCGTTGAGAAGGCCGCAGCGCGAGAGGGCGTCAGCCTCGAGTGCGTCGCCGGCGAAGCGCCGGCCCTCATCGAGCGCGCAAAGGCGCATGAGGGCCTTGTCATCTGCGCCGGCGGCGACGGCACCCAGGCTGCGATCGCCAGCGCTGTAGCCAGGGCGGGCGCCAGTTCCGGCGCCAATGCCGGGGACGGGCGCGACGCCTGTCTCCTGCCCCTGCCATGCGGCACGGCGAACCTGTTCTGCCGCGACCTTGGCCTGCCCCTCGATATCGACGAGGCGCTCTCCGTCGGGCTTGCCGCGCCAGTTGCCCGGGTCGACATCGGCGTGGTCAAGCCGCCGGATGCAGCGGAACGCGCCTTTCTGAACAACATCGCGTTCGGCGCCTATGCCGACCTCGCCGAAGCCCGCGAGGCGCTGCGTCAGCCGGAAACGATCGAAGATGCGCAGGGCGCAATCGTCGCCGCCGCGCACGCGCTGTTCCACGCCGAACCGCAAGACTTCCACGTCAACGCCGACGGCGATCAGGTTGTTCTTTCTACGAATCTTGTTCTCGTATCGAACAACGAGATCACCCACGCGCGCGACCTTGCCCCCTTGCGGGCGCGTCTCGACGACGGACGCCTCAGCGTCTACCTGGCGGAATCCCGCAATGGCGGCGCGTTCGCCATGCTGCTGGCGCGCTTCCTGTATGGCATGACCGAGGCGGCGGAGGGACTGACGGTGCGGACTTCGACTTCGTGCCGAATCGGTTGCGCCGGACAAAAGTTCGCCTACGCCATAGATGGCGACCCGCTCGAAGCGGCCGATGATGTCGCGATGGAAATCCGCCCGGGCGCCCTCAAGGTCAGGATGCCGAACCGCGACGGCTGAACCCTGCCCCGCCCGGTGCTGCCCATCCGGCGCTGCCCGTCCGGCGCTGCCCGTCAGGTGCAGCCTGCCCGGAGCAGGTTTCTGGCGGGGGCGCCCTTGTGCGGCGATGCGTCGCGGAAAATATCTATCGAACAAATTGTCTGTTTTGAATCAACAGTTTAGTGCCGAATCGCGCCCTTGCGATCGAACAGGGCTTCGGCCGCATTAGGCTCTGGCGGTGGAGCATGACCGATGCGCCGGCGCAGCCGAACGCGCCCTTCGCGCGCGTCGCCGCCGGATCAACCCAACAGGGCCGGCGCGTCAGTGCAGCTTCAGCTTCGGCCGGACCACCTGATTGACGTGGCCGACGAGGATCATGAACAGGCCGCGGAGCCAGCCATGGATGGCCAGTAGATGCATGCGATAAAGCGAGACGTACATGAATCGCGCCGCCCGCCCCTCGACCGCCATTCGGCCGCCGACGAGATTGCCCATCAGGCTGCCGACGGTCGAAAACTGCGACAGCGAGACAAGCGACCCATAATCCTTGTACCGAAACTCCCTGAGCGGCCGTTTGTGGATCATCGCAAGGATGTTGTCATAGACGGCGTCAGCCATCTGATGCGCGGATTGTGCGCGCGGCGGGATCGGGCGCTCGGCCCCTTCGGGCTTGTAGTGCGCGCAGTCGCCAATCGCGAAGATGCGGTCGTCGCGCGTCGTCTGGAGCGTCGGCCGCACGATGAGCTGGTCGCTGCGCGTCGTCTCAAGGCCCGCAATTTCTTTCAGGAACGGCGGCGCCTTTACGCCGGCCGCCCATACCCGCAAGTCGCCGGGGATGGTCTCGCCGGACTTCAGCTTCATCGCGCGGGAGGTGACCTCGACCACCTGGGCGTTCGTCCTGACGTCGACGCCGAGCGCGCGCAGTTCCTCGGTCGCCGCTTCGGAAAGCTCCTCCGGCAAGGCCGGCAGGATGCGCGGCCCTGCTTCGAGCAGAGTCACTTTAAGCCGGCTTTCGTCGAACACTTCGAGTCCATAGTGCTTGAGGCCGCCGGCGGCGTTGTAGAGTTCGGCCGCGAGCTCAACGCCGGTCGCGCCGCCGCCGACAATCGTGATCTTCACGTACTCATCCGCGTGGGAATAAAGCGCCATTGCGCGCGACACCCTGAGGCACTGGTTCAGGAGCTTTTGCCGGAAACGGTCGGCCTCCGCCCGGCTTTCCAGGAACATGCAATGCTCCTGGACGCCCTTGACCCCGAAGTCGTTCGAGACCGAGCCGACCGCGACCACGAGATAATCATAGCGGATGCGATGCTCGCCCATGATTTCCGCGCCGTTCTCGTCGAGCAGCGGCGCGACGACCACCTGGCCGCGCTCGCGGTCGATGTCCTGCATCGCGCCGAGAAAGAAACGGTAGCCGTTCTGGTGGCCGTGGCCGCGATAACCGACCTCGTCGAGGTTGGCGTCAAGGGAGCCCGCCGCGACCTCGTGCAGCAGCGGCTTCCAGATGTGGGTCGGGTTTTTTTCCAGAAGGATAACGTCATAGGCCTCGCGGCCAAGTTTCTTGCCAAGCCGGGCCGCCAGTTCGAGCCCCCCGGCACCCCCGCCCACGATCACGATCTGGGTTTTTTTGGCTTTCATTCCGCCAGTCGGGCCGCGAGTCGGGCCTGGACCTTCAGAGGGATTGGCCGAGGGTTTCGCCGAAGGGTCGGCCCCCGGCGCCGAGTTTTCAGCGACGGGCTTCGGTTCAGGGGGACGGGACGTCACGAACTCTTCAGTCATTTTGCGCCTCATCTCGATCACAATCCGCCGCTTATGCTGCGACCGCGAAGAAAGCATACGCTGTTTTGGGGCGAAATGGTCGTGCGGATGTCGAATTTTCGCCCCGAACGCCCGACAATGGGGTTGCGAAGGTTAAGGAACGTAAAGGATCACAAAGACCGCAGGCCGGCGCCGATCGCGGTCGGTGGAGTTCGTTGGGGGCTTGAATGACTGATCAAATGACAACCACCGGAAAAGGGCGACTGCGGAGACCCGGCGGCAAGCTCGCCGCGCTTGCGCGAGGCGCATTATTGCTGGTCGTCCTCGGAGCAGCCGCAGGCTGCAACGAGATCCACAAGAACGATCGCCAGATCATCAGCGCCGAAGAGTCCCGTCCGCGCCTTGGCTTCATGACGACGATATACAGCTTCACCGCAACAGACGAGCTGAGCCATCTTCAAACGCACATGGGGCCTGGCGAATACGGCATCCTTCAGAACGAGTACGCTCTCAAACAGCCGATGCTTGAGCTGGAGTTCAACAATACGACGAAGTGCTATCGAATGAAGGACCCGACAAACCCGCGCGTCGAGGCCGCGTACGCCCGGACGGTCGAGGTCAGGAAAGGCGTCTTGCTGACCAGCACAGGGAAAACTTGCCTCGCAAAAGGCAAGCGGGCGTCCCACGACATCGGGTTTCTCATGGTCGACCAGACCCGCTTGAAACCGCTCAACGATTCCAACTTTTCAAAAAGCTTTGATGCATGGGCATCCGACAAGTCCACCTTCTACCGGATGTCTAACGGTCTTTCGATAGGCCGGTCCGGGGACGGCGAAAAGCGCGCGTCAGCCAACGACATCCGTCCGTACATCGACTATTTCAATGAGACGTTCAGAGGCGCGACAGTCGACATGAAGGCGTCGCAGGGGATCGGGCACGGTCATATCAGTTTGATCGACAAGACGAACCTCGAAAACGTCAAGCGCGCTGAAGCGCGGGCGGCGGCGTTGCAGGCGCGCTGGCAGCAACACCTGACGGAAGGCGGCGCGAAAAAGACGCCGTCGATCAATATAGGCGACATGTCGCTCGGCGCTGGCCGGCCCGCAAACGACCCCTGCGTCCCTGGCGGCGATAAGGATGCTTGCTTTGCGGCGAACATGGAGCGGTCGCGTCGAAGCATGGAAGCCCGGAAGGGTCTGACGGAAGCGCTCGAGAACTACAAGGCGGTTCAACAAAAATCGCAATCGGCGCCCAAGACGCCTGCTGCGCCTCCGGCGCAGCCAAAGACAGCCGCGATCATCGACCGCGCGCCGACGGAGGCGGAGATGCTGGCGGCCATGCGCTCTCACTGGGGCGCCAAGGTGGGGGCTAACATGTTCAGGATCAGGGGCGTTCAGAAGTCCGGCTGCGAGAAACTGCAGGCGTGGAAGTACCGCTGCTCCTACAAGCCAGACCTCGAAGCCGACTGCGTCGACCTCAACAGCTGTCTCGTGGCGCTGACGCCGCGCGGCTGGAACACGGCGATCTTCACCCGTTTCCGGGAAGGCTGGAGCTTCAGCGGGGCAGAATGACGACCGCCGCCGCCGTCGACGGGGGCCCGCGCCAGCGACTACTGGGCGGTTATGCCGCCGTCGACCTTGATCTCGGCGGCCGTCACGAAGCGCGATTCATCCGACGCGAGATAAAGCACTGCGTAGCCGACATCCTCTGGCTCGCCAAGCCGGCGCAACGGGATCTGGCGGGTCAACTTGCACTCGCCGTCCTCCCCGCCGCCGCCGAGCGCGACAAGCGGATCGATGATCGGCGTGCGCGTGAATACGGGGTGCACGGAATTGCAGCGGATGTCATAGCCCGCCCTGGCGCAATGGAGCGCGATCGACTTCGACATCATCCAGACGCTCGCCTTGGCCACATTATAGGAAAGCATGTTGCCGTCGGCGATGAGCCCGGCCACGGACGAAATGTTGACGATCGATGCGGGCGCAGCCTCCTTCAGGTATGGCATCGCGAGCTGCGTGCCGATGAAGATCGAATCGACGTCGACTTCCTGGCACTTGCGCCAGCTTTCCATTGTCTCCGTTTCGATATTGCCGAAGACGCCGATGCCGGCATTGTTGACAAGGACGTTGATGCCGCCCATCGCCGCCGCCGCGCCGTCAAGCGCCGCCTCCCAGTCGGCCGTCGAGGTCACGTCATGGCGGAACGCGAAGGCCTTTCCCGGATGCCGCTCGTTCACCGCCGCGGCCGTTGCTTCGGCCCCGTCGCCATTCACGTCGGAAACGGCGACTTTCGCTCCTTCGTCAGCGAACATCCTCGCAAAACAGGCCCCAAGGCCCTGCGCGCCGCCCGTGATGAGGGCCATTTTGCCGTCGAGCCGTCCCATGATGTTTCCTTGCCGTTTGGATCGCCGCCTGACGGCGGCCGGTTGACGTCCCTGCGGGACAGGGCTTCGCCCGTATTGTCAGGCGTCTTTGCAGGCCCCCGGCCTGATTGCCCCGGTCAAGAGGCGGGCGGCCAACTGGCCCTCGGCCATATCGTGGGGGGCGACATTACGGGAGGCCATATTTCTAACAACCAAGTTGCCGAAGGCCGGGCAATCGCCCCGCCGCAAGCCGCCGGTCAGCCAGACTTCTGGATCTCCTCGGCCGCCAGTTGCAGCAGCTCCGACATGCGGCGGCGAATGGTCTCATCGTCGATCGCGACGCCCGCCTTGTCGAAATCGCCCCGGACCTTGCGGAAGACGTCTTCGTCGCCAGGCTCCTCAAGATCCGCCATGATGACCGAGGTCGCGTAATCCTCCGCCTTGTCGCCGGAGAGCCCAAGGCGCTCGGCGGCCCAGCGCCCCAGCATCTTGTTGCGGCGGGCCTCCGCCCTGAAGCGCAACTCCGCATCGTGGGCGAATTTGTTCTCGAACTTGTCCTTGCGATCATCGAAGGTCGTCATTGTTCCTGTTCCGTTCCAGCAATCAACCAAGCGGGGAAGTCGGACCGTAGCCCTCGCCGCAAGGCCCGGCAATGCGCGCCGCCGCACTGCGGCGTCAAGCGCCGCAGGGGCTTTTCAGGCTCCGGTCGAAGGCGTATACGCCGCCGCTCAGCCGACGCGTCGCCGCTTTTCGAACCAGGCGGCGCGCACCGCTTACGCGGCGCCGACGCCGTCGCCCGCGACGCCGACAAAGGCCCCAGACAGAAAGACGCCGACCGCCATGGCACGCCGCAAGCAAATCTACGAAGGCAAGGCGAAAATACTGTTCGAGGGGCCGGAACCCGGCACGCTGATCCAGTATTTCAAGGACGACACGACCGCCTTCAACAATCAGAAGCACGAGGTGATCGAGGGCAAGGGCGTCCTCAACAACCGCATCTCGGAGTTCGTGATGCAGGGCCTGGAGCGGGTCGGCATCCCGACTCACTTCATCAAGCGACTGAACATGCGCGAGCAGCTTGTCCGTCACGTGGAAATCGTGCCGCTCGAGGTTGTCGTGCGCAACGTCGCGGCGGGATCGCTCGCCAAGCGGCTTGGCCTCGAGACCGGCGCTGCGTTGCCGCGATCTGTCATCGAATTCTATTTCAAGAACGACGATCTCGGCGACCCGCTGGTCTCCGAGGAGCACATCACGGCGTTCAACTGGGCGAGTCCGCAGGAAATCGACGACATGATGTCGCTCGCGCTGAGGATCAACGACTTCCTGTCCGGCCTGTTCGCCGGGGTTGGGATCAAGCTCGTGGACTTCAAGGTCGAATTCGGCCGGCTCTACGAGGGGGACATGGTGCGCCTGATCGTCGCCGACGAGATCAGCCCCGACAGCTGCCGCCTGTGGGACGCCGAAACGGGGTTCATCCTCGACAAGGACCGGTTCCGCCAGGGCCTCGGCGGGGTCACCGAAGCCTATCAGGACGTCGCCCGCCGGCTCGGCATCCTGAAGGACAATGGCGCGCCGGGGGCCAAGGGGCCGGTGCTAGTCACCGACAACGACCCGATCGCGAAATAGGCCACGCAGTTCATCCTGGCCCGGCCGCCCTAACGGCCGGTCGCCAGTTTCAGGAAATTTGCGCCATAGACCGCGTGCGCGTGCGCCGGGTCGTCAGTGGCGTTGAACTGCACGTAAAATCGACGGCCCGCTTGGTTCTTCGGCATGGTCGCCCACCACAGGTGGGACCCGCCTCGCGCCTTCACCCGGCGGCAGGTTGCCCGCATCAGCATCGTCCCTACGCCTTCCCGCCGCCAGGCGGGCTCGACGAACAGGTCGACGAGATAGCCGCCCCGCGTGCCGTCGTCCGTGGAAAAACAGTCGTGCCAGATGGCGTGGCCGATGACCGACACCGCCCCCTCCTCGTCCGTCACCTCCGCCACCTCGCACATGACGAAGGCGTTCTTGCCGAAGGCGAGGGCCCGGAAGGTCCTCGGGTCTGGTCTGGACGCCGATTGGCCGGCCTCTTCATTGTGGGCGCGGACCATCGCGCAAACCGCCTTGACGTCCGCGGGCGCGGCCGCGCGCACCTTGATCGCCATCTCTCCCGTCGTCTCCTGCCGTTCCATGCTATCGGAATCCTGCCCGGCCGAGATTGCGGCCGGCGGTATCCCCCTCTATCACCCGGTTCGTAAAGTTTGCGAATATGCGACAACGACGAGAATGGCGGCCCGCATGATGAAGGCGAAAATCGAAATAACGTTAAAAAATGGCGTTCTCGACCCGCAAGGCAAGGCGATCGAGGGGGCCCTCTCCGGCCTCGGCTTCCAAGAGGCCTCGAACGTGCGCCAGGGCAAGGTCATCGAGTTTGAAATCGACGCCGTCGACGAAGCCGCCGCTAGGGACCGCGCCGAGGAAATGTGCCGGAAGCTGCTCGCAAATCCGGTGATGGAGAATTACTCGATCGCGATCAGCGCATGACCCGTCTGCGCCGACCGGCGCCGCACAGCCCAATAAGGAACGTATACGGATGAAATCCGCAGTTATCGTCTTCCCGGCCTCTAACTGCGATCGCGACGCTGCGGTGGCCCTGCGCGACGCCACCGGCAACCAGCCGGTCATGGCGTGGCATGGCGACCGCGACCTGCCGGACGTCGACCTTATCGTCCTCCCTGGGGGCTTTTCGTACGGCGACTATCTTCGCTCAGGCGCGATGGCCGCGCGCTCGCCGATGATGGAGACCGTCGCGGACCGCGCGGCGAAGGGCGTGCGCGTCATAGGCATCTGCAACGGGTTTCAGATCCTCACCGAGCGCGGGCTGCTGCCGGGGGCGCTGCTGCGCAATGCCGGACTTGAGTTCGTGTGCGGACCGGTTGCCATGAGGGTTGAAGCCGCAGCGGCGCGGTTTGCGCCATCGTTGACCGCGGGCGAGTACGTCACGTTCCCGATCGCTCACCATGACGGCAACTACACGGCGGAAAAGGACGTGCTTGACCGGCTCGAAGCCGAAGGCCGCGTCGCGTTCCGCTATGTCGCCAACCCGAACGGCTCGGCGAACGACATCGCCGGCGTCGTGAACGAAGCCGGCAACGTGCTCGGCCTTATGCCGCACCCGGAGCGCGCGATCTCGCAAGTGCTTGGCGGCGTCGACGGCCGGCGTTTCTTTGAAGGCCTCGTCGGCGCAATGGCCGCGGCGTAAGAGCGCGACTTGGGCGCGCTTGGAGCAGCCGCCAAAACCATCTTCGTCTCGAGCAGCGCGCACGCGCGTCGCAATCGATGGACGCCAGCCGTCAGCCGGCGAACTTCGCAAGCAGTTTCCGCGCCCGGCCGAACGCCATCATTGGGAAATAGTGGCGGTACAGATGATAATTGATCATGAATGCGCGCGATAGCTCCGCCCCTTGCTGCAGGCGCTCCTTCAGCATCGGATCGGTCAGCTTGATGGTCTGGCCGACGCCATAGCCGGGGAAGCCAGTTCCGGTGTAGTGCGGCTCGTCCCACGTTCCGTCCGCATTCTGGCGGTCGATCAGGAACTGCAGGCCGTCAATGATCGGCTTTTCGTCCTCCGGCCGGCCGGCCGCGACGAGACCCATCAGCGCCCACGCTGTCTGCGAGGCCGTCGAGACGCCCTTGCCGATGAGGTCGGGGTCCATATAAGACGCGCACGTTTCGCCCCAGCCGCCGTCATCATTCTGTACCGAGACGAGCCAATCCGATGCGCGCTTGACATAGGGCTGCGACATGTCTTCGCCAATCGCCTCGAGCGCTGGCAGCACGGCGCCAGTTCCATAGACATAATTGACGCCCCATCGGCCGAACCACGCGCCGTTCGGCTCTTGCTCCGCTTTCAGATAATTCAGCGCCCGCTCGACCGCCGGGTGCCGCGGCGTGTAGCCGAGCTTGCCCAGCGCTTCGACTATGTGCGCGGTCACGTCGACGCTCGGCGGATCAAGCGCCTCGCCGAAATCACAGAACGGTATCTTCGTCAGGATCTGCTTGTTGTTGTCCTTGTCGAATGCGCCCCAGCCGCCAGTCTTGCTCTGCATGCCGAGGAGCCAGCCGACGCCGAGCCTGATCGCCCGGTCAATCCGCTCGCCGCGCGCCCCCCTCTCGTCGCGCAGGGGCGCAAGCGCAATGAGCGCAACCGCCGTATCATCGGTATCGGGATAGAAATTATTCGCGTATTCAAAGGCCCATCCGCCGGGCTCCAGCTTCGGCGCCTTCACTTTCCAGTCGCCGGGGACGAGCACCTGCTGGTCGAGGACCCAGTCGATCGCCCGGTCGATCGCCCGCTGGTTCGCCGTCTCAGGCTTGGTCGCCTCGCCGCCTTCATGGCCGTCCTCATGGGTGTCTTCAAACGCGAGCAGCGTCAGAACCGTATCCCAGACGGGGCTCGTCGACGCCTGTATCCAGGTCGCGTCGTCGATATCGAGCCGCCAGCGCGGGTCGTCCAGCGCCTTGATCCCCCGTTCGAGGACGGCATGCTCGAGCGGATAGCCCTCGCTCCTCAGCGCCATCAGGGAATAGATCCAAGGCGGCTGGATGCCGCCCCACACGCCGTCGGCGTCCTGATGCTGGATGATCCATTCACGGACGAGTTTCGCCGAGCCCTCGCGCATCAGGCTGACGCCGGCGCTCGCGCCAAGTCCCTGCAAGGCGTGGAGCGCCCGGTCCGCGCCGCGGAAGAACCTGTCCCACGCGTCCGCGCCGGCTTTTTTCGGCAAGGAATAGTCGAATGCCTCGCGACCGCCCGGGAACAGCTCGTCGAGGCGACGATCGGCGGGCAATGGACGCGACGGCCTTCGCGCCGACAGGAGCGTGATCGGCATCAGCGTCGCGCGCGCCCACTGGGCGAAGTTGTAGATCGAGAACGGGAACCAGTTCGGAAACCGCACCACTTCCGGCGGAACGTTCGGCGTTCTCTCCCACGGCCATTCGCCTATCAGCGCCAGCCAGTAGCGGGTGAAGACGCGGATGTTCCGTAGCCCCCCTTTCGATGCGATCCACTCGCGCGCGCGCGCCATGTGCGGCGCCGCCGGGTCATCGCCGACCGATCTCAGGGCGGCGTACGCTTCGACGGTCGTATTAATGTCTCCCGACGGCGCCCCATGATAGATCCGCCAGGATCCGTCTTCGGCCTGCATCCGCCGGAGCGCCGCCGCGAGCCGCGGGCGCAGGTGATGGTCGTCGAGGCCCATGAACCAAAGGAACAGGACCCATTCTGCTTCCATGCACCCGTTCGTCTCGAGCCGTCCGACCCAGTAGCCTTCGGGCTTCTGGCGCTCGACGAGCCAGCCGGTCGCCTGGTCAATCGCGCCGGCAATCTGGGCGTCGAGATTGCTCCGCGCGCGGCCGCGCTCGCCTCTTGCCGGGCCATCGGTCGGGTCTTCGAACATCGGCGTCTCCGTCGCCTCAGCTTGGCGTCACATAACCGCCTTTATGTCCGGCGCGATGCGCGCGCACAAGTCGGAGAAACTCGTTATGCTGGACTCCATGGATGACGTCGCGACCCTAGGGGATTTTCACGCCCGCCTGACAGCCGCTCTTGCTGAACGACCCGACGCGCCGTTTCTGATCGACCGAGCGCGGACGTGGTCGTTTCGCGACATTGACGGCCTCTCAGGGCGGATCGCCGGCGCGCTTGCCGCCGCAGGGGTCTCGCCCGGCGACCGGATCGTCGCTCAGGTCGAAAAATCGCCCGAGAACGTCGCGCTCTATCTGGCAGCGCTGCGCAGCGGCGCGGTCTATACGCCCCTGAACACTGCCTACACGGACGAAGAACGCGCCTTTTTCCTCAACGACGCCGATCCGGCGCTATATGTCGGCGATCCGGCGCGAGCAGCGCCTGCGGACTTCGCGTTTTTGACCCTTTCGAGGGACGGAACGGGATCATTGATTGACGCCGCCAGGATGGTGGCGACCCTGCCGCCTGTCGCCCGGCGCGGCGACGATCTCGCAGCCATCCTGTACACATCGGGCACAACTGGCCGGTCGAAAGGCGCGATGCTGACGAACGACAATCTGCGCACCAACGCCGAGGCGCTCGTCGCGGCCTGGGACATGAGCGACAGCGATACGCTTCTGCACGCTTTGCCGATATTTCACATTCATGGCCTGTTCGTCGCCCTGAACGCAGCGATGCTCGCTGGAACGCGAGTTCTGTTTCACCGCGCCTTCGATCCCGCGGCGGTCGCCCGCGATCTGGCGCAGGCTACGGTCATGATGGGCGTGCCAACGTTCTATGCCCGGTTACTCCGAGAGCCGACGTTCGACGCTGTCGCCGCACGCGCGGTGCGAATATTCATTTCCGGGTCCGCGCCGTTGACGAGCGAGACATTCACCGCATTCGAAGAACGAACCGGCCAGCGCATCCTCGAACGCTACGGCATGTCTGAAGCCGGCATAATCACGTCCAACCCGCTGACCGGAGACCGGGTCGCCGGTACAGTCGGCTTCCCTCTGCCCGGGGTGCGGATCCGCATAGCCGACGGCGACGCCACCGGCGAAGTCGAGGTCGCCGGCGACGGGGTCTTCGCAGGCTACTGGCGCAACGGGGCCAGGACTGCGGAAGCGTTCACGGATGATGGATGGTTTCGCACAGGCGACATTGGCGCGATTGATGACAGCGGGCGGCTGTCTCTCGTAGGCCGGGCGAAAGACCTCATCATCGTCGGCGGCTACAATGTCTACGCAAAGGAGATCGAGGAAATCCTCGACGCCGCGGCCGCCATCGCGGAAAGCGCCGTCGTCGGCGCGCCGCACGCGGACATGGGGGAAGGCGTTGTCGCCTTCCTCGTCGGCGCAGGCGCGGAACGCCCCGATGACGACGAACTCGCCGCCATCATCGCGCCGCTCGCAAAGTTCAAGCGCCCGCGCCGGTTCATCTGGCTCGACGAGTTGCCGCGCAACGCCATGGGCAAGGTAGGGAAGGAAATCCTCCGAGAACGGTGCAAGGACGCGTTTCGATAGCAACCCTTCCACGCAAGGGTTCAGATATCCGCATACATGTGCCGTTCCGCGCGCGCCCCCGGGTGGGTGCAGGCGCCGAGGCGAACCGGGCCCACAGTCTGCGCAAATTTGTAGAGCGCGCCCGTGGCGTATTTGTTGTCGCGCGGCGCGAAGGCGGCGCGCCGGCGGGCAAGTTCATCGGGCGACAATTCAACCTCGATTGTCCCGGCTTCGGCGTCGATCGCGACAATATCGCCGTCGTTGAGGAGGCCGATCGGCCCTCCGTCCGCGGCTTCGGGCCCGATATGTCCGACGCAGAACCCGCGCGTCGCGCCGGAAAACCGACCGTCGGTGATGAGCGCCACCTTGTCGCCAGCGCCCTGGCCGTAGAGGGCGGCCGTCGTCGCCAGCATTTCCCGCATGCCGGGGCCGCCCTTCGGCCCTTCGTAGCGGATGACCAGCACCTCGCCGTCCTTGTACTGACGCTCGGTGACGGCCTTGAACGCCGCCTCCTCGCTGTCGAAGACGCGGGCCGGGCCGCGGAACTTCAGGTTCTTCATGCCGGCGACCTTGACGATCGCGCCTTCAGGCGCGAGCGATCCCACAAGGCCAACGACGCCGCCGGTGGGCGACAGGGGTTTCGTTACTGGATGAATGACTTTCTGGTCGGTCCGGAATGCGACGCCTTCCAGATTTTCTGCGATGGTCTTGCCCGTCACGGTCAGGCAGTGGCCGTGAATATAGCCGCCATCGAGCATCGTCCGCATCAAGACGGGCATGCCGCCCGCCTCGGCCATGTCACGGGCGACGTATTGGCCGCCGGGCTTCAGGTCAGCGAGATAAGGCGTCTTGCGGAAGATCTCGGCGACGTCCTGAAGCGTGAACTCGATCCCCGCCTCGTTCGCCATCGCCGGCAGGTGCAGTCCCGCGTTTGTTGATCCGCCTGTCGCGGCGACGACCGCCGCGGCGTTCTCGAACGCCTCGCGGGTGCAGATGTCGCGCGGCCTCAAGCCGCTCGCGAGCAGTCTCATCACTGCATCCCCCGCTGCCCGGGCGTAGGCGTCGCGGCCTTCGTCGGGGGCCGGCAAGGCGCCGGAAAATGGCAGGGCGAGGCCGATCGCCTCCGCGACGCACGCCATGGTGTTCGCAGTGTATTGACCGCCGCAGGCCCCGGCGCTCGGGCATGCCACGCGCTCGAGGTCGCGCACGTCATCGTCGCTTGCCCTGCCTGCGGCGTGTTCGCCGACAATCTCGAAGACATCCTGCACGGTCACGTCCCGTCCCTTCCAGCAGCCTGGAAGGATAGAACCGCCGTAAAAGAAAACGCTTGGGACGTTTAGGCGGAGCATCGCCATCATCATGCCAGGCAGCGACTTGTCGCAGCCGGCCAAGCCGACGAGCGCGTCATAGCAATGGCCGCGCATTGTCAGTTCGACGCTGTCGGCGATGACTTCCCGGCTGACGAGCGACGACCGCATGCCCTCATGCCCCATGGCGATGCCATCGGTGACCGTAATTGTGCAGAATTCGAAAGGCGTGCCGCCGCCGGCCCTGACTCCCTCTTTCACTGACCGCGCCTGTCGCATGAGCGAGATATTGCAGGGCGCCGCTTCATTCCAGCATGAGGCGACCCCCACAAACGGCTTGTCGATGTCCGACTGGTCGAGGCCCATCGCGTAGTAATAGGACCGCTGTGGGGCCTTTGACGCCCCCATGGAGACATGTCGTGACGGCAGTTTCGTCTTGTCGAACATCGCTTCCTCTGTTGTTTTCGGCGCAAACCTAGACGAGAGATCGACCGCGCGCCACGCCGACCAGTCGACATCTCGACAAACCGAGCGGAAGCGTGTCGGTTTCTCCTACCGCCGCAGGAATCACCACCCGATCAATGTCAGTCATTGAACTCACGTCCGAAGACATCACGCTCGTTATCGCCGCCAGCGACGGCGGACCGAAGCTTGTCTATTTCGGACGCGCCTTTGCGCCGGCCGACGGCTGGGTCGTCCCGACGCCGCCGGCGTTGCCCGGCGGGCCAGACCGCCGAAGCGTATCCAGCCTGTTTCCTACCTACGGCCTCGGATTCTTCGGAGAGCCCGCTCTCCTCGCCCAACACGACGGCGGCGATGGCATCTACGACTTCGAGTGCGTCGAAGTCTCCGCCGATGTTTCCCATGCGGAGCTGAAGTATCGCGACACAAGAGGCGGATGCGAGGCGGCGATCTCAATTCGCGCACTGACGGCGGGTGGTTTCTCCGCATCGACCTCGATTTCCAACAGCGTTGACGCGGCCATGCGGGTTATGCGCCTCGCCGCGCTTTCTCTTCCTCTGCCGGACTGGGCGACCCATCGCGAAGCGACTTTCGGCGCCTGGAGCGCAGAAGGACATCGAGACGCAGCGGAGATTGTCTCGGGGCGCTGGTCCAAGGTCGGGCGCGGCGGGCGGCCTGGCTTCGATGGCGGGCCAAGACTGCGGATCGTTTCGGCTCGAACGACGGCGACGGAAGGACCTGCAATTGCGGCCGTTCTTGCCTGGTCTGGAAATAGCGAAGCAAGCGTGGAAACAACCGGCGACGGCGAGAAACGACTTTCGCTTGCGGAATGGCTGGCGCCCGGGGAAATCATTCTGGAGAAAGACGAAACCTACCGGTCCCCGCCGGCCTTCCTGTTCGTCACGGACCGTGGACGGAATGATCTTTCGCGGCGCCTGCACGCCCTTGCCAGGTCGATTGCACCGCCCACCCGCACGCGGCGACCGGTTCACGCCAACACCTGGGAAGCCGCCTATTTCAATGTCGGCGAAACCACGGCGATGCGCCTCGCCGACGCGGCCGCAGATGTCGGCGCGGAAAGATTTGTTCTCGACGACGGCTGGTTCAAGGGGCGCGCCGGACCGGTATCGAGCCTGGGCGACTGGACGCCCGATCCGGAAAAATTCCCAAACGGCCTTGGTCCGTTAGCGGCGCATGTCGAATCGCTCGGCATGGAGTTTGGCCTTTGGGTTGAACCGGAAATGGTGAACGAGGACAGCGATCTGTTTCGAGCCCGCCCCGATTGGATACTGCAGGCGGAGGGCCTGCCCATGCCGACGGGCCGCAATCAACTGGTTCTTGATCTATCGCAACTCGAGGTACGCGACTATCTCTTCAATGCGATTGATCGTCTCCTGACTGATCAACCCATTCGGTACTTGAAGTGGGACTGCAATCGCGAGTCGTATCCATCGGTCTCGCGGGGGCGTCCAGCCGCATCAGCATCCATGACCGGACTATATGAATTGCTGTTGCGAATTCGAACAAAGTGGCCAGAGGTTGCGATCGAATCCTGTGCATCCGGCGGTGGACGAATCGACTTTGGCGTCCTTGGTTTCGCCGATCGTTTCTGGACGTCGGACGCGACTGACCCGTTCGAGCGCATCCGGATTCAGCTTGCGGCGTCGGAATTTGTGCCACTGGAGATGCTTGGGGCCCACGTCGGCCCGAGTCCCAATCACTGGACCCGGCGAGTGACAACCATGGCGTTCAGATGCGCCGTTGCGTTCTTTGGCCATTTCGGAATTGAGCTTGATCCTTCCGCGCTGCCGCTGGAAGAGCGTGACGTACTCAAGCGAGCGGTCGTCGCATGGAAGGAATGTCGGCAACTGCTGGTCGAAGGCGAGTACCATATCGTCGATAGCGCAGATCCTGGATTGAAGATTGATGTCGTCGTCGCCGCCAAACGCGAGCGGGCGCTCGTTCGGATCATTCGTATTGCTGAACCGACGTCAGCAATCCTGCTGCGCACCGCGCCGCTGGACCTTCCCGCGGGGATCCGGTGGCGGGTGATCGAACTGGACTTCACAACGCCCGTACAGCGACGCGAGCGAGGCGAGGCGACCAGCGACGAACTTGCGAGCCAAGGCGTCAGCCATCCTCCACGCCATGCCGGCGAGGCCCTGATTTTACTCTTGGAGAGAACCGAATGACCGCCGCGCCATACCTCGGCATATGTTACTACCCGGAGCAATGGCCGGAAAGCCAGTGGCGCGATGATGCCAGACGCATGGCGGAGATTGGCGTCCGCGAAGTGCGGATTGCCGAATTTTCATGGGCGCGGATCGAGCCTTCACGTGGCGAGTTTCAATGGGACTGGCTTGACCGCGCGATCGACACGCTAACATCCGCAAGCCTCAGGGTGATGCTCTGCACGCCGACGGCAACGCCGCCTAAATGGCTGGTCGACGAGGCGCCGGAAATCCTCGCCTGGGACAGGCATGGCCGTCCGCGCCGCTTCGGCTCACGACGGCACTATTGTTTTTCGTCGCCTCGCTATCGCAACGAGACCGTTCGAATTGTCACGGCCATTGCTGAAAGATATGGCCAGCTTGACGCTATCACGGCATGGCAAACCGATAACGAATACGGCTGCCACAATACCACCCGAAGCTATTCGCCGGCCGCGGCGACCGCATTCCGGGACTGGCTATCCAATCGATACGGCACGGCGTCCGCCCTGAACGAGGCGTGGGGTACGACGTTCTGGAGTCAATCGTACCGGAGTTTTACGGAAGTCGACCTGCCAAACCTCCTCGTAACTGAGGCGAATCCGTCGCACCTGCTTGATTTTTATCGGTTTTCGTCAGATCAAGTTATTTCCTTCAATCGTCTTCAGGCGGACATATTGAGACGACTCTCGCCGGGACGGCCGATTGTTCACAATGCAATGGGGTTCTATTTCGAGTTCGACCACTACCAGTTGGGCCTGGACCTCGATGCGATTGGCTGGGACAGTTATCCACTCGGCTTTCTTGATCTTGCTGAACTGCCCACCCACATCAAGAGGCGTTATATGCGCCAAGGACATCCGGATTTCGCCGGATTTCACCATGACCTCTACCGACGCTGCGGTCGAGGCCGCTGGCGGGTATCTGAACAACAGCCCGGGCCGGTGAATTGGGCGCCACATAACCCGGCGCCATTGCCCGGAATGGTTCGCCTTTGGGGCGTCGAGGCCGCGGCGCACGCGGCCGAAGCAGTCAGCTATTTCCGTTGGCGCCAAGTTCCATTCGGACAGGAGCAAATGCATGCCGGACTACTGACGCCAGCCAACGAACCGGCGCCTGGATTTGGCGAAGCGCGTTGCGCCGCCGCTGACTTTGCGTCAATCGAGGCGAGGGCTGTCGAGGCGAAGGTGGCGCTTGTTCATTCGTATGAAGCGCATTGGGTGTTCGAGGCCGAGCGACAGAGCGCAGGCTGGAGCTATCCTGCGCTGCTGCTCGAGTGGTACAATGCGGCGAGGCGGCTCGCCGTCGATATCGATATCGTAGCCCCGGGCGACGACCTCTCAAAATATTCGGTTGTGCTCTGTCCATCGTTGCCAATCATTTCAGAGGACGCAATTGGCGCATTCGCGGCAACGACCGCCGCATTGCTTTTCGGGCCCCGTACTGGCGCAAAAACAAGTGTCTTCCACATCCCTGACGAAATGCCGCCAGGTCCCCTTCAGGATCTAATTCCGATCCGTGTCGTTCGATGCGAAAGTTTTCCTGAATACTATGTTGCAACAGGGCAATGGGAAGGTCAGGACGTGGGCTGTCGCATCTGGCTCGATCATGTAGAGTCCGAGATCAAGCCAATCGCTCAGACAGCTGATGGGGTTGGCCTTCTATACGAGCATGGACGCGTTCACTATCTGGCAGGCGCGCCCGAGCCAGCATTTCTCGCTAGCCTGATCGGGCGCCTTGTCTCCAAGGCAGGACTTCGGACCGTCGAGTTACCAGAAGACGTCCGGGTGAGACGTAGTGGGGAATTGACGTTCGCCTTTAACTACGGCCCGAATGACGTCACGTTGCCTGCGGAGCTCTTCGCTCACGACCCCGAGTTCATATCGGGCGGCCAAACCCTGTCGCCAGCATCATTTTCCATCTGGCGATAGACGCCGAACTGATCGCTGAAACCTCAAATTGACGGCATCAACGGCATGCAAATCGACCTACTACAAATCGCCATCTTCTTCGGAATAACGGCGCTTATCGGCCTGCTGACCTACCTAAAGTGCCGTGAACCCAGATCGCACTTGGCGGACCAGGAGAAAGACCTCTTCCTGGCAGGCGGCACGCTTTCATGGGCTTACATTGCCGGCTCAATAACCCTGACAAACCTCTCAACGGACCAGCTTGTCGGCATGAATGGGAACCAACTTTTATTAATAGCGTGGTGGGAATTTGCAGCAGTCATGGGACTCGTTATACTCGCGACGGTTTTCCTTCCACTCTACTACAAGCATGATTGCACAACAACGACGGAGTTGCTTGAGAAACGGCTCGGCGGCAAGGCCCTTCGCGCCCTAATCTCGGTCTTGTTCCTTCTTGGCGGACTATTCATCTATCTCCCAATCATGCTCTACACCGGCTCGCTCTTCATGCAGTCATTGTTCGATATTGAAGCGCCGCTCATATTTATTGCATCGGCATTTGCCGTCCTCGGCGCCGCCTATGCCCTCTTCGGCGGCCTGAGAGCTGTCGCTGTCTCTGACACATATAGCGGCGTCGGCCTCCTTGGTTTCGGCCTTCTGGTGGTCTACCTCGCGCTGCAGGCCATAGATTTCGATTTCTCTGGCATCCCCGCTGAAAGATTGACGTTGATCGGTGGACCGGATTCGCCAATCCCTTTTGCCACGCTCTTCACAGGAATGCTGTTCATTCAAATTTTCTACTGGAGCTTCAATCAAACGATCACGCAGCGGGCGATGGCTGCGCCATCCATTCGCGAAGCTCAGAAGGGGGTGTTCGCGGCCGCGGGGATCCGCCTCATGATTGTCCCTGCAATTATCGCAATCCCTGGCGTCGTTTCTTACAAGTTGTACGGGGATATAGGCGATGCCGCCTACGGACGGATTGTCGGCGACGTGTTGCCAGCATGGCTTACCGGCGCCTTTGCGGCGATGATGGCGGCGGCGGTCCTCACGAGCTTCAACAGCGCATTGAACTCGGCCGCAGCTCTCTACGTATGCGATATTCATGATGCCTACGTTGCGCCATTCTTCCAGCGGCAGTTTGAGTTTGCGCCAAGCGTTCGTTCCGTCGCGACAATCATGACAATTTCATTTGTCGCCCTAGCAGTAGCGCTGGTGCCGGCCTATTCGGGCGCGGACTCAATCATCAATCTCGTCCAGCAGCTCAATGGCCTGCTGTCAATGCCGATCCTGTCGGCTTTCTTCGTCGCTATTTTCTTCAGGAACGTGTCGCCGTGGGCGGTGGCGCTGGCGGTGGTCATTGGTTGCGTTGGCTACGGAATTGTCTCTTTCTATTTTAATCCGGTCCACTACATCCACATGATGCTTGCAACGCTTGTCGCATGCATGGCATTTGCGTTGCTTGTGAATGCGATAGGATTTGGTCGGATAGCCCGCTTCACTCTCGAGGATTTCTCAACCTTTGACTTGCTTGAAAAAGCGGGCGGCCGCAGCGGACGCCTTGGGGAAACGTCCGAACAGCCGCCCGCTCAATGAGGGCTAGTCATGCGCCGGTTGTCACGATTCTCGTTGACGTCTCCGACGCACTGATGCTCGAATGTCATGGTTAACAGGTCGTTAAGTTGCCTCGTCGGGCTCGCGATCGATTTCCGCCGTCGCGCGTTCCTTCAGCTTTGACACTACCTCGCACCTTGCAAGCGCCCGATGCACGCCTTCACGGGCGCCAACTATTCTTGGCGCAAGGATCGCAAGCGCCTTGTCTATTCTTGCAGCGCGCTGCCTGGCTTCATGCTGCGATGCCGCCTCAGCGGCAAGATCAGCCGCCGCGAGAGGAGTCTCGATTCTCGCGGCGAACATGGCCCGCGCGTCAGCCATCGCCTTGCTCCTCAGAGTTTCAAGCCGACGTCTCTCGGCCTCAATCGGTGCAAGATCGCGAAGGCTTCGCTGATATGCCAGCTCAGATGCGACCGATAGTTGTTCAAGTTGTTTCGGCGTCATCTTTGTGACCAGTCATAGCCTCTCGCGCGTGTGCGCATGCGCTCCGCAAAATGGATGGCCGCCGCCACGGCGGCATAATGCTCCCGACGAATTTCGTCGCCGACTTCCACGAGTTCGTAAATTGACCGTGTTGTCGGTGGATCGCGTCTGATTGGCACGCCAGCTTCCGCAGCAACCTCGCGGATCCGGCGCGCGACTTCATCAACGCCCTTCGCGACACAGGTCGGCGCACCTCCCTTTTGCCGATCCCATTTGAGCGCGACAGCGTAGTGCGTTGGATTGACCAGAATAACATCAGCTTTCGGAACTTCCAGCATCTGATTGCGCTGCGCAGCGGCACGCGCTCGATCCCGCCGCGCGGATTTTATGTAGGGGTCGCCCTCGGAGTCTTTATTTTCCTTCTTGATATCTTCAAAAGACATGCGGTTTCGCTTCGCGTGTTCGAAGCGCCGCCATGGCAAATCGATTGCGGCGATGGTTGCAGACGCCACAAAAAACAGGGCGAGAAGCGACAGCTCCTGCTTGTATAGAGCGCCGCTCAGTGGACCGGCATCGAGATGGACGAAGCCCGGCAGCGTTGTGAATGCGCCAAGCGCAGCAAAGCCAGCGACCGCAATGACGAAAGTCAGCTTAAGCAGGCTGCGGGTGAATTCCGCGATGCCTTTGGGGCCAAACTTCTGCTTCGCGTTCGATGGGATCGAAATCCGGCTGAATTTCGGCTCGAGCTTTGACGGCGCGAATGCAAATGCGTTCTGGGCGAACAAGGACGCAAGTACAGCGGCCATCGGAAAAAGCAAGAGAGGCAGTATTGCGGCGCCAATATCGGTCGCCGCGCGGAAAATTGCTGCGCCGGACAATGAGGAGTCGAGAAAGCTTTCGGGCCTCGACATGAACGACTTCAACCTCGCGCCAGCAAGCTCCACCGTCCCAGCGCCGACGACGGATAGCCCGATAAGAAGACCGAGATATGCTGCCGCGGTGTGCGCCTCCGTCGAGACGGGCACATCGCCCTTCTCTCGCGCCTTCTGGATTTTCTGCGGCGTTGCTTCGTGCGATCGTTCCTGGTCGTCTGACTGTTCGTCAGCCATTGTCCCGCCTCAGTCGTCAGTAGCCGAAGAAGGAAGAAAAATCGATGGTCGCCGCACGCCACCTTTCGAGGATAAAGCCAATGCTGAGCGCCAATAACAGGATACCGGCGCCGGTGATCGCTGGCGCACCAACAAATGCGACCATTAGCTGAGGCATTGCGCGGTTCGCCGCACCAATAATGAGATTGTAGGCCATGCCAAGAGCGATGAACGGCGCGGACAGCGACAGAGCCACTCGAAATACGTCTCCGCCAGATTCCGACAACCAAATTCCGAAGGCTTTGACGGGCAAGCCATGGCCGAGCGCCAACATGTCATAGGAACCGATGATGGTGCGCACGGCGTCGACATGAACGCCCAAAGACAACGCAATCGTTATGCCTGCGAGGGTCAGAAGCGCAGAGATCGGCGTCTGGGTATCGCTCGCGACGCTCTGCCCGAAAAGCTGGGCAATGGAGGTATTCTGGGCAATCATCGACCCCGCCAGCTGTAGCGTAAAAATCATTAAGCGGAACGAAATTCCAATCGCCAGCCCTATGATAGCTTCGCGCCCATAGACGCCGAAAAGCTCCGCCGTAGACCAACTCGGCGACGACACCGGGCGGACGGCCGGATAGACCACCAGCGTCATCGCGATTGCGACAGCGAGGCGCACACGCATCGACACAGTCTGTTCGCCAATTCCCGGAATGAGGAAGGCAAGACCCGAAATGCGCGCAAAGACCGCGACGACAGATGCAACTTCGCTAGATGCAATTCCGAAGAGCGGCGCGAACGCGGCAAGGAGCGTGTCCATAGTATCAAGCCGCGCCGAGTAGTGTTGGCCGTGTGTCGGGTCCTAGTTCCTCAAACGACAAGACCGGATTTCGAACGCCCTTGGAACTAAGGATTGTCTGAAGGAAACGTCGTCGCGCCGATCCGATGACGATCGCCGGATACTTGCCCTTGGCGGCGGCTTCATTCAGACGCTCCTTCACCGAACTTGCCAGCCGATTGAACTCTGACGGTGGGAGAGCGATAGTTGACCGGCCATCGTCCGTAACCGTTTCATACTCCGTAAAAACTTCTTCCCATTCAGGCTTGAGCTGAATCAATGGGAGGCTACCGGACAGGTCCTTGAGGCTCTCGGTGATCTGAAAGCCAAGCCTCTGTCGGACATGTTCAGCAATTTGGTCTGCAGTGCTTGTTCGATCCCGGCCATCAGCGATGCCTTCGAGTATCAATGGAAGATTCCTGATGGAGACCCGTTCCTCCAGCAGAAGACGTAGCACTGATTGCAACAGATCCAACGGCACTTTCTCTGGCACGAATTCGTCAATGATCCGGCGGTTCTCGTCGGCGCGCGCCTTGTCCGAAGCGCCACCAACCGCATCAAGTATGCGTCGGAGTGCGCGGCGCGTTAGCAACCTGCCGAAGTTCGCCTTGACGGTCTCGAGCAGATGAGTCGCGAGAACCTCGACAGGGGTGATGACGGTTGCGCCCGATAGCGTAGCCTCCTCCGCGCGAGACGCGTCGATCCATCTTGCCGGCGCGCCATAGACCGGCTCCTTTACATCCTGGCCGGGGATACTGCAGGGGGCTTCATCGCGGAGCAGGACAAGAACGCTCTTGGCCTTCAGTCGGTCGCTTGCAACCTTGACCCCGTGGATTTTGACCGCGTAGGCGCCCTGTTCCAATGCCGGATTGTCCGTAAGCCTAACGCCAGGCAAGATGAATCCAAATGCGGTTGCAACATGACGCCGTATCTTCTCGATACGAATATCGAGGCCTTCATCGCCCTGGAGCAATGCGCCAATAAGGCTCGGCGAGAACTCGACATGAATTTCGTCGAGGTCAAGGAGATCGCCAAGCGTTGGTTGATCCGAAGCTTCTGTGGGCGTTGCGTCATCTGGCGCGTCCTTCACGGCGGCTTGCGCTTTCCATTGCAGAAAGGCCGCCGCGCCCAACGCGAGAGCCATGCCCATGAAAGGAATGAAAGGAAGCCCGGGCATCAGCGCTAGAAGCAGTGACGCTCCCGACACAGTCCCCAGCGCCGCTGGGTGAGCGCCGAGCTGCGCGACGAGCGCGCGGTCAACGGATCCGGTGACGCCACCTTTTGAAAGGAGAATACCGGCCGCAATCGACGTAATTACCGAGGGAATTTGCGAGACAAGACCGTCTCCAACAGTCAGGATTGAATAGGTTTCGACGGCCTGGGCGAAACTGAGGTCGTGAACCGCGACGCCCATGGCAAGACCCATTACGAGGTTCAGCATCGTGATCAAAAGTCCTGCGATAGCGTCGCCCTTCACAAATTTTGACGCGCCGTCGAGCGATCCGAAGAATGTCGTTTCCTCTTGTTCAAGTTTCCGCCGCCGCGTTGCCTCTTCATGAGTGATGGCGCCGGCTGCAACATCGGAATCTATTGCGAGCTGCTTGCCGGGCATGCCATCGAGCGCAAATCGAGCGCCGACCTCGGCCATTCTCCCTGCACCCTTGGTTATGACCATAAAATTCACGATCAGGAGCACGCAGAAAATCACTAGGCCCAGAAAGATGTTCCCGCCCATGATGAACATCGCGAAGCCATTTATGACTTCGCCGGCCGCCTCCGGTCCTGTGTGACCTTCCCCGATTATTAGCTTCGTTGATGAAATGTTCAGCGCAAGACGAAGCAGCAACGACGCAAGCAATACAGTGGGGAACGAAGAAAAATCGAGCGGGCGATCGATAAATAGAGTCGTCGTGAAGAGCAGGATTGCGAGTGAAAACGAGATCGTCAGCCCAAGGTCAAGCAGGAAGGGCGGAATCGGCAAGATCATCATGATGATCACCGACATCAACGCGATAGCCATCAACACTGTCGGTTGAAATACACTATGCAAGCTGAACTTCGGCACGACCGCAGGTTCCAATCACGAATTATGCCGGCAGAGCCAGCGACCCAGTCTCAGCTTGCAACCATCGGAATGATGCGGTCGATGAACAGACCTGTTAGCGTCTTCAGCATGTAGTCTGCGCACAACCAGAACGTGAAGATCATCGCAAGCAGTTTCGGCACGAATGTAAGTGTCATTTCCTGGATGGAAGTCAGCGCCTGAAAAAGGCCGATGACGATCCCGACGATGAGAGCCGTCGCAAGCATAGGCAGCGAAATCATCGCCGCGGCCCAGAGTGCCTCGCGCAAAATGTCGAGAATTTCGCCTTGCATCGCCATCCGCAATCAAACCGGCATACGAAGAATTTCTTGGTACGCTTCCACGACCTTGTCACGAACAGTCACTGCGGTTTCGACCGCAAGCTCGGCGACAGCCAGAGCCTCAATGACGGAATGCGGGTCTGCCTGTCCGACAACAAGCTTGCTCGCAGCGCGTTCGCCTTCCGAGACAGCCAGCGCGACGCTGCTTGCCGCGTTCGCAAACCCATTTGCGCCAGTCGTTGCATCCGGGCGAGATCCTGAGCGTACAGACGCCGGATCGCTTCCTTCCGGCGCATTTAGCCTCTTGGTTGCCGCGTATGCTTGGGAGACGCCGAGCGTATCGATCGCCATGTTTCAATGCCCTACCTTCTGATGAGATCAAGGATCGACGAATACATACGACGGGCGGTCTGGAACATGTTGAGGTTCGCCTCATACGTTCTGCCCGCTTCACTCGCATCGGCAAGCTCAGTCATGAGGCTGACATTCGAACCCTGAACCACGCCTTTTTCATCAGCTAGGGGATGATACGGATCATATCTTTCATCGAGGGGTTTGGATGAAACAATGGTCGACCCCTTCTTGACGAGTTGAGGATCGTCCGGCGACATCGGTGCATAGGCGGTCTGGAACGTGACAAGCTTGCGCCGGTAGCCTGGCGTGTCCGAGTTAGCGATATTCTCACCAACGGTGCGCAGCCGGGCGGTCTGCGCGTCCATTCCGCTGGCGGAAAGAGCGAACGTTTTTTCAAATACATTCATCTGATCGCCTTTCAGCTAGGCCGTTAGCCTATTTATCGGCCTAGGGACATTTTCAGTATGTCCATGGCCTTGCGGTAAATTGCGACGGCGGTTTCGTGTTGCGCTTCATTTTGCGCCCCACGCATCAACTCCGACTGAAGCGATACGGTATTGCCATTCGGCGAAGGCTCCGAAGCGCTTGGAGACTCTATTGGTCGCATTTCAGTAATTGCCTTGTACGGATCGCTTGTTTCAAAGACATGGTCGAATGCTTCCAGGTCCCTTGCGACGTATCCTGGCGTATTCACGTTCGCGATGTTTTCGGCGATGACTTCCTGACGCTTCGCCGCATACCTCGCGAGGGCGGAAGCATCCGTAAGGATCTTGAGGTCTTCAAACATGGCCTTTGGCCCGTGCGTTAACGTTAAACTCACGCCGACCATGCAATTCAAATTTGAAATAAACCTTAATCGATCACCTTTCTGAATGAAGGCTCCATAGAGATGACCAGATCGTCAACAGAACGACTGACCCGCGACGCCGCTTCGATTCGTGGTGCTTCTATCTGGGGGCGTGTCTCGGCTGTAGACCAGTCGGTGATCAGGGTTGTCGGCCTGAACGCCATCGCGAGGGCCGGCCAAGCAGTCGAAATTGACGCCATTTCCACTGATGGAGAATCCGCGGCGCTTCTTGGTGAGATCATCGCCATGAACCAGACGGAAATGGTCGTTTACGCCTACAACAAGGTTCGCGGCGTCAAGATCGGTGACCGCGCGCGACTGCTCGACATTGATGTCGTTGCTCCAAGCGCCAGGTGGCTTGGCGAACTTATCGACCCGCTCGGCTACGACATGCACGGCACAAAGGCTCCGGTCGGCGACAAGCCGCGCCGACTGGATTCGGCGCCTCCAGCCGCCGGACTGCGCCGTGGATTCGGTGAACGAATGGCCTGCGGACTTAACGTATTCGATACATTCCTTCCAATCTGCCGCGGACAGCGGGTCGGCCTGTTCGCGGCGCCTGGCGTCGGCAAATCCTCTCTCGTCGCCAGCCTAGCTACGCGCGCCGAGGCGGACGTCGTCGTTGTTGCGCTTATCGGCGAGCGAGGCCGAGAAGTAAGAGCATTCTTCGACAAAGCTCTGACGGAAGACGTGCGCGCTCGAACCGTCGTTTTTGCGGCAACCTCTGACCAACCGGCGCCTCTAAAAAAGCGGGCGGCGCAACTTGCCATGACTGCTGCCGAACACTTTCGCGACGATGGCAAGCACGTATTATTTCTGTTTGATTCCCTCACCCGGTTTGCCGATGCCCACCGAGAGATCGCCCTCGCTTCGGGCGAACCGCCATCGATCCGCGCCTATCCGCCCTCCACGTTTCAAGCCTTGTCATCGCTGGTCGAACGGGCCGGTCCAGGCGCTGCGCACAACAAAGGCGACATTACTGGCGTCTTTACCGTACTTGCGGCAGCTGGAGATATGGACGCGCCCGTGCCCGACGCGATACGCGGATTCCTCGATGGTCACTTTGTGCTTGAACGGACGATAGCGGAACGTGGTCGTTTTCCGGCAATCGACGTGTTGAAGAGTGCTTCAAGATCGTTGCCAGAAGCGGCTACCGACGCGGAAAACCATACGCTTCTTTACGCGCGAAAGCTTCTAGGCGCGTATCGCGACGGCGAAATAATGGTCAAGGCCGGGCTTTACGATCGGGGAGCCGATCCAACACTGGATGCCGCCTTAAGCATTCACGCTGATCTAGACGGATTTCTGGCAGGCAAAAGCGGATCAATCGAGGAAGCGTTTGCGACCTTGTCGGACATATTGCGCGAGGCCAATGTCGGCGCCGCGCCAATGGCTAAAGTATCCTAGCCAGCGGACGTTTGGGCCGAGCATTCAGATTTGATGCGATCCACAGCAACGTCGTCGCTCGCGCCATTCGACGCTGCAACGGAAAGCAAGGTTCCCTCTATCGGGATTACCCGCTTGAGCTCACGCATGGCGTGATAAAAGTTTCTTTCGACGATATAGGCTTTTGCCGCGCAGAGCGCTGACTTGCTTTCCCTATCGCGAAAAATCTCGCTCAAAGTGTCGACGTCTTTTTCAAGGAGCGCGCCAACCGCCTCGGGGTCGCCCTCACCTGCAACAACCAGCTGGGCTGCGTAATAGACGCGCTTCACTGGCGTGTCTGCATCATCTGGGTGAATAGCATCGCGCAGCCGAAGGATATGAGCATTCTTTGTCTTGATCCGGAGTTGCGCCCGTCGATCGCCATTCTGCATGACAACGCCATTGACGAGTATCTGTTCGCCTGGCTGCAACTTCAGGACCAACCCACTCACGCCGCGACTTCCTCTTTATCAGCTCCGGTCTTGCCGCGAAGTCCACGCATTACGGACGTATTCACGTCAATCAGTTCTTGCGGATCCGCTTCCCCAAGCAACACCTTGCGTCCAATTCTTTGGGAATAGACTGATAGATTCAGCAGATTGGACTTTATTTCATTTGGCAGCTGATTGCCCTCGCTCAACAGGTCGACTGAAAGAGCGAGCCAGAGCCGATCATTGAGATGAATTGCCTCCGCCATCGCCTTTATGTCGCCCTTTGCAAACTTGGGAACCGCCGAATTCAGGCTGGCGATGACGCGCGCGAAAATCTTAGCTTCAGCATCGCGGCCCGACGCGGTTGCGCCAGTGGCCATCGCATATCCCGAATGCGGATCAAGCCCGTGAAAACCGGAACTACTATCGTACATTTGAAAACCCGTCTGAACTCGCCTGAAACTAACGGTAAGGCGTCCACGCCCGATCGATAATCAGGCGTGGACGTTAGCTTTCGATTACCGGAACAGCGACAGAAGCGTCTGCGGGTTCTGGTTGGCGATTGACAAGGCCTGAATGCCGAGCTGCTGCTGAACCTGCAGCGACTGCAGCTGCGCTGACGCCGCTTCAAGATCCGCATCGACAAGCGCGCCGATACCAGATTTGAGCGAGTCCGTCAGATCCTTGATAAAGTCGGACTGAATGTCGATACGGCGCTGCGCCGAACCGAAGGTGGCGGCCGCATCGACCGAGGTCTGGATCAATCCTTCGATATTCTCAAGTGCGCGTTGCGCGCCGGAGGACGTTGAAACATTGATGGAGTCGAGAGCCCGAAGGCCGCCAGATGAGCCTTGGCCATCGCGCGCGGCGACGTTGGCGAGGGTGACATCGGAGCTGCTATTGTTGTCAATTTGCAGCACGGCATCAACCGTCAATGGATCGCCGGAATTGACGATGTTCACGGTTACGTCTGCGAGACCTGACTGAGCCTGGGACAGGCGATCAATCTCGGCTTTCAGGCCAGCGGCAACATCATTAACATTGTCGCCGGACTTGGCCACGTAAAGAACTTCGTAGCCGTTGACAGTGAATCGATAACCTTCGCCGCTTTGCACCGACCTCGAGGTAATGTTGATTTCCTCAGCACGTTGCTCAAGGGTTTGGACAGCCTCGTCGGCGTTGGTGGCGCCGCCGCCATCAACATTGAAGGTAAAGTTAGCCTTCGTTGCGCTTGAAGTTTTCCCACGGATCTGGAAATCTGTGAAAGCAGAGTTATTTTCGATCGTGATCGTGTCCGCGCCTGCATCAATGCTGACGGTGATGCCTTCGATTCCGGCGCCTTCAACTTCCGCACGAAGGCCAGCGATGATTTCGTCAGCGTCAACGGATGCATCAGAAGTGTACGTATAGTCAGTGCCATTAATCTCAATCGTGTAGTCGGTGGTGTTCTCCGCCGTACCAACGGTGAAGACTGCATTGCGCGACGTATCGTTCAACGTACCTGTCGCTGGACCTGAGACGGCCTCAGCTGCAATGTCAGAGCCGACCGCGGCATTCCAGGTCGCGGCGGTCGTCGTGAGGTCAAATCGATTGACCGAGATGTCAGAAGCCGAGACATTCTGGTTCGCATCACGGTCGAGCGACGCGAGGATGTCGATCGCGTCGAAACCGCGCAGAAGATTCTGGCCATTGAACTGCGCCGAACCAACGATCGACTTGATCTGATCACGAAGACGCGAAACGTCTTCCTGAATCTTCGAACGGTCGACGTTGTCTTCCTGCGCAGCGACGATCGAGCCTTTGATTTCCTGCAGAAGCTCATTCACCTGCTCCGCAGCGCCCCGCGCAACGGCGACAGAAGACGAACCGAGGCTGAGGGACGACGTGATAGCTTCGAAGCCTTTAACGTCGGAGTTCATGACCGATGTAATCGCATAAACGGCCGCGTTGTCGCGGGCGTTCGCAACGCGCTTGCCCGTCGAAATCTGCTGCTGGACGTCGGCGAGGCTCTGGTTGATCCCGCGCAGAGTCGACAGCGCGATCATCGACGAAGTATTGGTGAGAAGGCTACCCATTTGAGTACGTTCCTTGAAACTAACGGCATTCGACCGTCTGTGTTGAGGGAAGTGTCTTCGTCTGCGCGGTCGCGCAGCGAAAGACGCCGACATTTCGTCGAGAGCGCGCATTTTCGGCGCGTCGGGAGCCGTTTTGGCATCACCGCGCGGCTTCAGCCGCTCGCATCTCTTAGGAGGTTCGAACTAATGGCCGGTTAATCCGCGACGCTCGCGATAGTGACCCGTACGATCGTTCGCAGGCGCGCCCTAAGCTTCGCGCCCACGCCTATCGGGCCGAGGTTCAGTAAACTGAACTTTAACGCCATCTTCCCCGTATACGCCGACCTCACCCACTTGACGGGCAAAATTGGCTACACGCCTCTCCGCTTGGGAAAATCCCTCGCGCGCAGCGGCAAGTAGCCGCTCGTTCCTGTGGCTAGCTCTTGATAGGCGGCGGAGGACGCCCTGTATATCTCGGTCTGCGAAAACCGCCTCCACACTTGCGTGCTTGGCAATAGCCTCGAAGCGATCCACAAGCCCGCGCTTTCGGTCCACGTAAGTGGCTGCAGTTTCAAAATCGCCAAGGGCTAGTACGTCAGACTCTGCATCAAGTGCTTCTGAAAGTTCAACAGCGGCGATCCGAAAACTATCCATCGTCTGCATCTCCAGCGTTATACCTAGAAATCATGTGCTCATAGGCCTTCTCCGCAAACCCAAGCTCCATCCCAACGGCCATCTCGCCGCCAATCTCGTCGAGCATGAATTGCGAGAACTCCTGCGCCTCTGAACCGAATGCCTTGTCAAATCCCGCATGCTTTAACATTTGCGAAACGAATACCGATTCGAACTCCTGCGAAGCCGCTTTCATCCGCAAGCGTTCGTCCTCAGGCACACTGCGTTCCGCCTTGGACGCCACCGGCGACTTTGCCGTCTCGACAACGGCTGTTTGATGAGCAAGTACTTTAACGATTGGCATGCGTTGGCCTTCCGACACCGATCCGAGATGATTCTCTTCATCGCGTAACTGCAAAGTAATGCTTTTGTATAAAATGATCGTTGTCGCGGAGTTAAAGGAATCCGAATGTTAGTCGCCGTGCTGCCAGAACCGCGTTCTACGCCCGATGTACGTCCCCGATCCAATCTTGAGAAAGCGGACAGCGGCGACTCTGACTTCAGCAGACAGATGAAAGCCGAACATTTCGCGCAAGGATCACGCAAATCGGACGACACGGTTCGCGAACCCTTCACTAGTGACAATCAGGACCTAAACGACGAAGCGATGGGCGAGAACGCTGGGATTGCCCGAGAGCGTCCTGGCAGGTTTCATTTGAGAGCCGCTCGACTAGACGAAGGGTCGCCCGACGCATTCGCCGTAGCGAACCAAATCCAGAACCAACAGTTCGCGACCGACATTTATCAAGGTCCACTACTTGTTCGCACTCAATCAAGTACAGCGGAGGGAAATGCCAGCTCCCTCGGTTTAAGAACTTTTTCAAATGAAAGTAACACCTTCGGCGCTTACACTCAGCCAAATGTTCAGACGTCAGACATCACAATCGATTCCGGCACACCAGGCAGCGACAATCATCCCTTCCTCTTATTGAGCGCCCTCGATCTCGCTCCAAGCAATAATGGACCGACATCTGAGCAGCCGAATCGCGTGCTAGACGGCCAAATAGCCTTCCTCAATAGTCATCATGACATCGCACCGCCTCTTCGGGGAACGTCTCTGTCAAATTCTACCCAATACTTGGATCCGGTACGCCTAAATGTCGCAATTGACTCGCAAGTAATTTATTGTGGCGACGCCAGAATAGACGCGGAGGATGTCGCATCAGAATTGGATGTGCCGAACCCTCTGTCTACCGCAAAGGCGGGGCCAGCCATCGACCCAGCAACGTTCAGTAGCGCGTCCAACTCTATTCAATTTGTTCAGACTTCACAGGGAAAGTCGGGCTCATTTTCGGATTTTGAACCAGTCGTAGAGAGATACGAGCCACAACTAGATTTTTCATCATTGACTCGCGAGGCAGCCACAGAATTATTTTCGATTTCACGAAACATTGATTCGACGCCCGCCCCAAGACAATCGTCGATCATTGGCACCGCCGCCGCTCAGGTTGCCGCAACTATTTCAACAAATGCGAACCGCGATGAAGTTCAAATAAATCTTGACCCACCGGAGTTGGGCGCTCTCCACATCCGAATGACTTTTGGCGAGAATGGAGCCTTGGTCGCGCAGCTGTCCTTCGACAACGACACGACACGTCAACTAATGAAGGCCAACGATGCTGATCTCCGCGCTGCACTAGCAGATGCTGGATTTCCAGATGCGCAATTGGAGTATTCCAATGGCGGACGACGTGACGCTCAAACGGGGGAAGGCTCCGCGCCAGTTTCTGAGCACATCGCGATTGCGGCAGGATCCGATGTGCATAGCCTTAATTCTCCGCCTCTCGCCAGGCGCAAGACTGTTACAATATTCACCGATCAGTCGGGCGTCGATATACGCGCTTGAAACACGATAGGACCTTCAACATGGACGCTCTGTCTACTGCCCAAAATGCTGCAAACTCGACAAGTCGCGGCGCAACCTCCGGATCCAATAATGCAAACAGTCTGAATCCGCCGACCAAGTCGGCGGCCGGATCACTCGCCGCAGATTTCAACAATTTTCTAACCTTGCTGACAACGCAGCTAAAAGCGCAGGATCCACTGAGCCCTGTTGAATCGACACAGTTTGTAGAGCAACTTGCTTCATTTTCATCAGTTGAGCAACAGATTCAAACAAATACTAAACTCGACGCAATAGCCAGCGCCCTCGGTCAAGGCGATCTGAATTCAATTGCGCAATGGGTTGGCAAGACTGTTGAAACTCGCGCCGACCAAATTCGCTTCTCAGGAGAGCCGATTTCGTTTTCCGCGCCCAACTCGTCGGTTTACGATAGCGTAACCGCCGCAATAAAGAATGTAGAGGGCAACGTAGTTGGACGCATTGATCTCGAAAAGAATGACGCGACTCATTCGTGGCGAGGCGAAGACGGCAATGGCGGACGCGTACTCAATGGCGACTACACGATCGAACTTGAGTACCGCCGCGACGGAGATGTCGTTCAATCGGCGGTCGCGTCACAGAATGGCTTGGTTGAAGAGGCGCGCCTTACGGCGGACGGATGGCGCTTGAAGTTGTCAGATGGCGGACTGGTAAGTGTCGCCAACGTGACGGCCATTCTGCCAAATCAAATGACGGTTGGCAAATAAGCGGTCAAGTGGATGCGTCGGTCTTTTCATTTAGATAAATCAAACTAAAGACTTTCTACTTGCACACAAACGTTACGCCGATGACGGCCAGACGCGTCCCAACTACTACAGATCCTGACGCATTATATCTAGAATCAAGACGTCGTGGACACTCTCCCCCTCCACATCGTGCATGGTATTCAAGAGATCTACTCGAATCAGTTCCAAATTTCGACGATCGGTGAGAACGCCATTGAAGCGCCCCTGATTTGCAATGTCCAATAGTTCGTTCATGAGCGCATCGCGAAGCTTTGGTTCGCGCACATAAAAGCTTTCCGCGGCGCTCGCGTCCATTTCAAGATTAAGGTCGAGGAGGACCAACGACTTCACGCCATCATCTACAATAATTGGAACTACAAACTGACGACTAAACTTGAAATAGTTCAGACCATTATTAAAGCCATAAGATGCCGCTTCACCGTCACTCTTGCCACCATGACCGTCGTCCTTCGGCTGTTTTGCTTGCTTGTGACCCTGATCGGAGTGGGCATCGGCGCTACTTTTATTCGTTGCTTCTCCGGCGTGAGCCTTCGCACTGCCACCCGACTGCTTTACGAAGTACCCTCCAGCAGCGCCGCCAATAGCGCCGATCAGTACCAACACGATTGCAAAGAGCTTTGGCACGAACGACCTCAGAATGGAGAAACAATATCGACGACCTGCTGACCTAGCCGCGGCTGCTGCAGATCCATCAATTGTCCACGGCCGCCGTATTCGATCCTTGCCCCCGCTATCTTGTCGTAGGTGATAACATTCTGTCGCGAAATATCCTCTGGCCGTATGACGCCAGTTACTTGGAGATCGCGAAGTTCGTTATTTACTCTAATTTCCTGATCGCCGACGATCAACAGGTGTCCATTCGGCAATACGCGGGCGACAGTTGCGGCCACACGCAACGTTATGCGCTCTTCACGTTGAATTAGGCCGTCACCGGTTGAATTCGATGTCGACTGGATGTCCATTGCGGGCGCCAAGGTGCCGCCGCCAGGCAGCGCGTCAGCGGCAAGGCCGGGCAACCCAAACAAGGCAGGAATGTTCAAATTCTCGCCGCCGGCTCGCGTCCGATTTGTTCTATTTCGGATTTCAGCTTCGTCATTGATCTCGATCAACACGGTAAGAATGTCGCCGATGGTCCGGGCGCGTCGATCGCCAAAGAGCGATTTTGGCCCAGATCGCCATAGTGAACCCACGCCAGATACTTCGTCTTCGTAAGTTGGAGCGGCGTTCATGGCGGCGTAAGCGACCTGCTCTCTTGGCATAGCCTCACGCGGCGCTCCCGATGGCGTCATGGTCGGCGCTTTGCCAAGGTGGTCCAACCGAGTTGAGCATCCACCAGTAGCGGCAACCATCAGCATACACATGAGGGCTTTTCGCGACGCCTTCATCCACCTACCTCCACTTGGCCCGCGCCAATGACGAACGCTGTGACCGTTTGTCTGGACTCAATGTTCATTACACGTACGCGCTCGCCAGTCGCACCTTCATCAAGAGCGCGACCTTCCGTTTTGATGATGAGTTCACCACGGCGATAGAGCATCTCAACGATTGCGTTGCGGCGGACCATGATCGGCTCCTGCAACGCCAATCGGTTCACGATACTTCCCTGATAGATGTTCCTCCTTACCTGGAGGCCATAAAAATCCTCCGACGGGACGCCGTATCCGTCAGCGGGCGCCAAGTCTCCATCGGCGATAATGTCGCCTGCCTGAAGACTCCGCGTCGCCACGACCTTTGGCGTAGTTGCAGTTTCGGGAGCAACTCGCTGGTCATCCAGTTGCTGGGCTTCCTGACTGTTGGGCATCGGCGCTTCTGCTGAAATCTCTGAATTCCTTGCATCCTCGGCTGAGTTGATTTCAGCCGGCGACAAACCATCACCTAACAATGCTGCCAAAGCGGCTTTTGGACTTGACGAGGCAAGTATCACCAGCAATGCGATCTGCTTCAACATTATCTCACCTGAACCGTCGCCGAGAACATTTGGTCGACAGCAGAAATCACTTTTGAATTCAGCTCATAGCCCCGCTGCGCTTCAATCAGGTCGGCGATTTGAGTCACGACATCAACAGTCGATTCCTCAAGAAATCCTTGCCGCATAGTCCCTCGCCCATCTTCCCCCGCAATTCCAATGTTCGGCGCACCAGAAGCAGCGGTCTCCATAAAGAGATTGCCGCCGATTGCACGGAGGCCTTTTTGATTTGCAAAGGTCGCGAGTGTAATGTTGCCAAGTAACTGCGCATCCGGTTCTGTCTCGAAGAATGCGTAGACTTCTCCATTTGCATTGATGGCGATCCTTTGCGCGTCGTCTGGAATTGTGACCCCGTCGCTCAACTCGTAGCCTTCGGAGTTTACAATAAGACCCTCTGCGGAGCGTTTGAGTGCGCCATCGCGAGTATAGGCAACCTCGCCACTTGGAAGGTTGAATTGAATGAAGCCGGGCCCTTCAATAGCGATATCGAGATCGCCTTTCGACTCACGAAGCGCTCCTTGAGAAAATTCGGCGGAAACCGTAGCGGAGCGAACGCCTAGCCCCATCTGCACGCCGGTCGGCAGAATCGTACCCGTTACGGAAGAAATTGATCCCACCTGACGTTCTTGTTGATACAGCAAATCTGCGAACTCGGCGCGGCGTGTAGCGAATGCCGTTGTATTCATATTTGCAATATTGTTCGAAATGACTTCGACGCGCGTTTGTTGCGCGTCCATTCCGGTCGCTGCTATTCTCAATGCACGCATGTCAACGCCTCCGATTGGCTATTCGTGAATTTATTCCGCACGGCCAAGTGTCTGAACGAGGTTTCGAAGCCTCTCAGCCTCCTTGTCGAGGAAGCCTTTTGTGCCCTCGTATGCACGTTGCACCTCAATCAGGCGCACGAATTCGTTCATTGAATTCACGTTCGACCCCTCAACGGCGCCCTGGATAATGGCATAGTCCTCGGCAGGTTCGTATTCAGCGTCGGAGCGGAAGAGATTGTCGCCTTCGCGGACCAGGCCCTCAGGCGGCGCGACAACGACCGCTAAGCGACCGAGGACCTGCCCGTCCACGCTGACTTCGCCTGTCGGCGAGAAAGTCACCGACTTGGCGCCTTGCGGTATTGCGATTGCCCCTTCCCCCTCATTGAGAACCTTTCGCCCTTCCGGGTCGACAAGCTCACTTTGCTCGTTCAACGCGAATACCCCGGCGCGCGTCAGGCGCGGCCCGTCATTGCCCTCCAAGAGGAAGAAACCTTCGCCGGCAATTGCAATATCGAATTGCCCTTTGGTTGCGATTATTTCGCCTTGGGTCAGGTCAATCGAATGCGCATTCGCGCGCGTCATTGAGATGCTGTCGGCGCCGTCAAGCGCCTTCACATATTCGCTAAAGATGACGCCTTCCGCTCGATAGCCGGTCGTGTTTGCGTTTGCGATGTTGTTGGCAACCGCAAGCAACTCCTTTTGCAGTCCAGCCTGGCGTGATAGAGCCGCACTGATCATGTTATCTGCCATCTGCCGCTCCCTGCAAAAGCTTCAGCTCGATACCGACGCGATTGGCGACCACCATCGCATCCGCTGCAGATTTTACCTTCGTTGGATTGCCGTTCGAAAAGAGCGTCGCTAGATCCGAGCCTGTACTTTCCAACTCTTCCAATGTTCCTGTAGGTAGTTCATCGCGCCGCATGAGATATGCAGCGATCGCCCTTTCTTCGGCAGACTTTGAGTCGACGGATAGCGCGATGTTCTGCATCTCCTCCGTCCAACTTGCACGGGTTTCCTCCGCAATTGTCGAAAGATCTCTCGAGGTCACGCTCGCCAATTTATCAATTTGCCCTCGAACATTCTCCGCAATCTCCCCACTCAAGCGCCCGCGTTCGAGCGCATACTTCGCAACATTTGGCAGTTCATATTCGAGCGCGACATTTGCTGCCACCAAATGCAATTCTTCCGTATCTGAACCCAAGTCAGAGCTGTCGATAAACTCTTGAAAGTCAATGTACGCATCCAATCCGGCCAGTTTCGCCTCCTCGGTGCCACTGTCCATTGCGTTCAGAAGCAACTCTCGACCTGCGACCGCAAGGCCGCGCCTCGCGCCGGGCGTTTCACGATAGGTCCGGATTATCTGTCTAAATGCTGATGAGAATTCACCTTCACTCATGAGGGTACGCGCTTCCAGCAATGTCGCGCGCTGACGAATAAACGGATCGTCAGCAATAGCGGAAACCATGCCCATATCTTCAGCAAACCCCTCCGGCGGCGCCTCGCCATTTTCGGTGAAGGCGTCCGCCAACTCAAACAAAGCATCAACTTGCCGTTCTGTTTGACCTTCGGCCAGCATTTGAAGCCTTGCGCGCGCTTTATCTTCGCGTCCACGATGTTTGTCGATGTGAGCGGCCAAAAACTGGAACGACCCCGACTCCGCTCCGGCGAGTTCAGCGACTCGCTTTAAGTGCCCCGCAAGCGACCAATCGCCTGCCCTCACGGCCGCCAGGCCAAGTCTAGTCGCGACATCCGCCGTCATGGTGGCGGGTATGGCCGAAACTGCGTCTACGCTATGGTTTGCAAACTCGATTGGGCCTTCGGGCGTACTCTCCGCCAAGGCAAGAGCCTGAAATAACCCATGGAACCCTGTGCAGGAATCCCCAGCGAGCAACCCGCCTCGATTTCGATCTAACTCGACGGGCCGCTCGGCAATAATTCTCGCAATGTCCTCCATCAACGGCACATCATTAGACAAAATTGGAAACGTGTTGACGAGTGCTCGCGCCTCATCTCCAAAACCGATCACGATGTAGCTCCAGTAAAGTTTTCGAAGGACTTCGATATCAACAACATCGAACTCTCCAACAAGTTCAGTTTGAAGCCGCTCAACCGCCTGTATTGGATTGGCCAGGTCATCTTCAACCCCACCGAAGAACCAGTCATCCGGACGGCAGTCACTTCGCAACTGCGCCCTCAATGAGAGCGGCTCAGTCTCGAAGCTATCTTCAGTCACCGGCTCCGGCGTGGGCTTGGCAATGTGCGCGTCCGGCGCCTCGGTCTCAACGAGGAGCGGATCGATCGAGAAATTCCTGTCTGTCTGGCCGTCGGGTTCCGCATCCTTTCGAAATTCCACGATCCCTTCAGTTGCCGCTTGCGATAGCATCTCAAGCATCTTCGATCGCGCTCGATTTAGTTTGTCATCATTGGAGACGATCGTTGATGACTGAATCTCGTCCGCAACAGCCTGCACCGGAAGCGCAGCTTCTGTTCGAGCTGTATCGGCTGCACCGCGCGAAGCGACATCAAGCGGACGCGGCGCACCGAGTCCATCGATGCGCGAAAAGCTTTCGGCAATGTCTACAACCAAACGGCCGGAACGCGCATACTCAAACTTGGCGCCGCAATCGCATGTCAGCTCCAAGTCAAGCCTCGCGCCGTCGGGAACTTTCACTGACCTCGCCTTCAAGACACGATGAGCGGATTGACTTGCGTTAATCCGGTCAACAACGAACTCCAGGTCAGCGCCAGGGAAAATGATCGAGGCACGACGCCGATCATATTCAATCCGGAAGGGTCGACTATCGGCATCAATGACGACCCTTGAGTATTTATCATGCTCGCCGCCAGCGACGCCAACGCGTTCGGTTGCGCCGGCATTGGGAACGCCCCATGCCAGAGACGACGAAGCAAGAACGACTGCAATGCAACGCATCATGACGATGTCCCAATTTCCCGCAATGCATCCTCAAGCTCTGAAAATGACGGACGGTAGTGGTGCGGTGCATTGCGCCTTGCAACCTCAGCGCAGATCGCCGGGGCATGCTTCTGAAGGCTGGTAACGAGCGTCTCCTTGATAAGCCGATAGAATTGTTGCTCGCTCTTTCGCATGGCCCCCACTTTGGTCGCGAAAGGCCCGACAACACCGTACGCGAGGAACACGCCTAGGAACGTGCCAACCAGCGCTCCGCCGATCATCTGACCAAGCACTTCCGGCGGCTTGTCGATTGACGCCATTGTCTTGATGACACCGAGCACGGCGGCGACGATGCCGAGCGCCGGAAGCGCATCGGCCATATTCTGCAGCGCATGGGCTCCGTGCTGACTTTCCTCAGCAAGCGCATCCAGCTGCTTGTCGAAGAGTTCTTCTACTTGGTGTGGATTATCGAAATTCATCATAATACTTCGTATCGTATCGCAGATAAGATCTATGGAAACATGGTCTTTCGCAATCTTCGGATACTTACCGAACACACTTGAGCTTTCTGGATTTTCAATGTGCTCTTCGATGGCGACCGGACTCTGGCGCGCAACAACGACAAGCTCATACAAGAGGCAAATCAAATCCCGGTAGTCCGATTTTTTCCACTTCGGACCCGCAAGCATTTGAGCGAGATCACCGCCAGTATGCTTAATCGTGGCGAAGTCATTTGCAACGATGAATGCTCCGACCGCGGCGCCGCCAATGATCATCATTTCATATGGCAAGGAGTGAAGAATAATCTCCATTTTGCCGCCGGCCATGATGTACCCACCAAAGACCATAGCAAGAACGACGACTATTCCGACTATCGCGCTCATGAACCGGACTCAATTCGTGCAAAAATTAACTGCGCTTTACCTGGAAACAATCATTTAGTCAGGTCGGGTTAATTTTCTGCTGACAATTGATGAAATTAGTTATTCATGTTGCGACCGGCGATAATTACGCTGACGGCGTATGCCTTCTGTGGCTCCATACCCGCTAGTATCGCCGCGGCCGTCTCTGGCCGCATTGACGTCAGAAAACCTGCGGCGAAACTTGGTTCCATCGCATTGAAGATTGCGCCAGCTTGTTGCGGTTTCATGTTGGCGTACATATCGGCCAGGGCCATGATATCTCTCTCAGACGCCGCATCGACCCGCGCAGCGGTTTCAGCCAACGCACTCTGAGCCGCTGCGAGTTGCTGGAGTTTTTCATCAACCCGGGACTCGATAGCGGCAAGCAAATTCTCACGTTCATTTAACTCATCAATTCGGCGTTGTATTTCATTGGTGCGTTCTTTGATCATTCCTGCGAGTGACACAAAATCCGCATCATTTCCGTCTGGGTGCTCCGGCGGCTCGAAATCGTCTGATCTCACAGGTAGGGGATCGCTTCCATGACTGGCGTTACCGCCTGAAATTTCGGCCGTCGCGCCATCTCGAACGTCGGACACCGTACCGATTGCTCGCGTCACGAAAGCTAGCGTGAAGACCATTGAGATGATGAGGAGCGCGCCGGGTCTCATGCAACATCTCCGGCAATCGAAATAATGTCGCGCTCGGGCTTACCCTCTTGCGATCCGTTCCATTCAATCTCGAAATCTTCATCGTCGAGATCGACGTCAAATTCTGATGCCGTCGGCTTTGCGGCGCTAATCTGCTCTTGCCTTGCCGCTTCACCCAAGTCCTTGGCGGGGGCCTCCTCTTCCGTACCGGCATTTAGTTGGTTATCGGCGGTGTCTTCGTATTCAGATGTCGCATCAACTCCTGCAAGAGTCTCTGTGAGATTCGCATTGTCGATAATCAAGGCCCGAATTGCGTCGCTTCTTGCGGCCAGAATAGCATCAAGCGCCGCCTCAACAGCAGTGAGCTCCTGACGAAGTTTTTCTTCATACACTTTAGCATTTTCAAGTAACGGTCCAAGCTTTTCAACAGACTGTTCCGCAGCAAGATGAGCATGCGCAATTGTCGTTTGCGCATCATCAACTGACTTCGTCAGCGATGCTAAGCTTGCAGCGATCCCATTCCTTGTACCCTTGAATTTCTTAAGCTTGTCACCAAGCACATAGCAATAAAAACAAGCGGACGCCGATGCCGCCAAAAGAAGAAAGTCTGCGATAATTTCCATGACGGCCTTCAATCCAGAATAAAGTCGGTGACAAGAACACCCTCGATCGACTCATCGGGAGCGACGATTTTCAATCGCCTGGCTATGTGCGCGCGAACGCGCGACATCGCGGCGGGAGATTCAAAATCTCGCGCATCTGCAGCTCTCAGATAGGTATTCAGAACATCCCTGAACTTAGGGACGAGCCCCTTCAGTTCATCTTCGAATGCAGCGTCGCCTTCGATAACGATCGTGATCTTGAGTCGCTTTGCTGCCGCCTCCGGCCCGAGCGATACGATCAGCGGCTCAATGGGTACGTAGACCAGTTCAGCGCCATGCGTGGCTTTGCGCTTCTTCTTCTTGCCATGACCGTCGCTGCTTGAAGAGCTTTTCGCGCCGCCATGCGATTCATGTTCCTTATGGTCGGCATTCGACGTAGGCTCGTGCTCCGCCGCCCCGCCCCCAACAGGCGACAAGGCAAACGCTGCAACGCCTGAGGCGACGGCGATCGCGGCCGCAGCGGCCATTGCGACCATCGGGTTCAGTCCCTTTTTTTTGCCTTCATCATTAGTCGACATGATTTCGTGGGCACTCTTTCAAGATAAAGATTGCGTTGGCGCGCCACCGCGAATGTCCATGGTATAGGCAACGTTTCCTAAACCTAATGTTAAGGCTGTCTGCTCAAATTGCCATTCAGGCGTAACGCGGCGTGGATTCGCGTTCCGTGCGGGTAGCGGATCAGGGCGGCAGCTTTTCCTCATCTTTGGTGGCAACAGCAGTCTGGACAACTTCGTCAGTATGGAAAATTTTTTAACTATTTGGTCGAATCTGTCCGCTAGCCGCAGGGCGCTTTTGTTAGGCGCCATTGCGGCGACGATGACGGCATTTGGCGTTTCGATGTTTTCCGCCCGAAACCCGCAGATGTCGCTACTCTATGCAGGGCTCGATCCTCAAACCAGCGGGGAGGTGCTCATGGCGCTTGAACGACTGGACGTCACGTCGGAGGCGCGAGGCGACGCCATCTTCGTGCCAACATCCAAACGAGACAGCGTCCGACTTTCCCTAGCTCGCGAAGGTCTTCCCGCAAAGAACCAGGCGGGATACGAACTTCTTGACGAACTGAGTGGATTTTCCACTACGTCCGAGATGTTTGACGCAGCCTATTGGCGCGCCAAAGAGGGAGAACTGGCAAGAACCATTCTCTCGGTTCCGGGTGTGCGGAGCGCACGAGTTCATATTGGTGCGGCAAAGCGGACGTCATTCGACGCCAATAAAGATGCAAACTCGGCAGTTGTGACTGTCAGCATGGCCCGTGGCCCATTAACCAAGCAGCAAGCATTGGCGGTTCGCTACCTGGTATCCTTGGCGGTCGCTGGGCTCCCTGAAGAAAAAGTTGCGGTTATAGACGCCGAGCGGGGTGTCGTTCTAAGGCCCGGCGACGGCGCGCCCGAAGCTGAAGCTTTGAGCATGGCGGCGGAACGCGAACGCGAACTTGAAGCCCGGCTCACGTCACTTATCGAAGCGCGTGTCGGCGCAGGATCTGCACGCGTCAGCGTTGCTCTCGAACTCGACATGGAGAGGGAGGCATTGTCAGAACGCATCCTCGACCCAGAAAGCCGAGTTACAACCGGCCGTGAAACAACTGACATCACGCAGAATTCCTCTGGAACTGTTGGCGCCGTGACCGTTGCAAGCAATCTGCCTGACGGCGACGCTGGTTCCGATCAAAGATCTTCGAGTCAACGCAACGAGGCGCGCGAACGGATTGACTACGAGTTTTCAGAAGTCAGGCGCGAACGGGAGAAGCGCCCAGGCGCAGTCAAGCGACTGTCAGTTGCCGTGTTGGTCGATGCGGTTCGTGAAACCGACCCGGATGGCGTAGTTTCCACGACAGCTCGATCTGAAGAGGAAATTGAGTCACTTCGGCTGCTCGTTGAATCGGCAATCGGGTTCAATGAAGCGCGAGGTGATGTCGTCACGGTCGAAACATTGGAGTTCCAGGCGCCGGTCGACTCAGGTCCTCTAGTCACGGCTTCGCCAATCAATCAATTCCTAGCAAACAATGCAGCAGGCGTGATCAAGGTGTTGATCCCTTCACTCGTGACTCTGCTGATCGGGCTTTTTGTAATCAAGCCCGTTCTAAGCCAAGGAGCAGCACCGCGACCAGCCGAACTCGCAAAGACAGATGCGCTGCCTACGGCAAGCATTAGCTACGCCCCGGCGGCGGAGGCGACTCCAGAGATCGAAGCGCCTCAGGATTCAATGGACAAACTGAAAGAGATTGCCGCCGCGAAGCAGGAAGAGACAGCGTCTCTGCTCAAGTCTTGGCTGGATCGCGCCGAGGAACCGGCATGAGAACCTCCCCTATCAGACTCGAGAATTTCGTCGGATCGCGAGGGCTCCGCTTTTCGGAGTATGGCGCTAAAGAAAGCGACGCCAACGAGATAGACGTCGAGGCAATCGAAAGGGATGCTTTCGCGCGCGGCGTCGAAAAAGGACGGTCGGACGCTGAAGCAGAGCGCGCCGCGATCGCTCTTGAAGAAGCGGCAACCAAGCTGACCGCCATCTCACTGGAGCTGAATCAAGCAATCAGCTTGATGGAAACGCAGCGTCTGCAATATCTTGAACAAGTTCTTAGCAGCCTTCTACCATCGATGGCGACTTCGGCATTTCCAACCGAAGCAGCGCATCTTATTGAACGCCTAGTTTCAGAAATCGCTACTGGCGGTGGAGATCCTTGCATACTTCGCGTTCGGGCTCCGGAAGATGCAATCAATGAACTATCGGAGCTGATCGACGACGCCGGCGCTGCCGGTCATGTCGGCCTGTTTCCCGACCCTTCCCTGGCGACAGGCGAAGTCGAAATTGGCTGGGATCAAGGCGGAGCGAGTCTTGATCTCAATGGCGTGGTGAGCTCCGTCCTGGCGGCGCTACGACAAGAAATAACGGCGCAAAACGAAGGTGCCCGCGATGAAAAATGAACAAGACACTGGCGTATTCGATGACATTGAGGCAGTAGTGGTGAATAATGATACAGACATGAATATACCTGCTGAAATAGCGGACTCGGTAGCCGATATTCCAGACACCTATACAGTCGACGGCATAATGAGCGTACCAATTGAGGTCGTCGTGTCGGTCGGCAAGGCGACGCCACTTGTCAGGGATTTTCTCGCGATGACACGCGACTCCTTGCTTGTCCTCGATAGCAAAATCGATGATCCGGTCGAAATTCGCGTTGCAGGGCGGACCATTGCACGTGGCGAGCTGCAGGAAGTGCCTGACCAAGAGGGCGTTCTTGCCGTTCGACTCACAGAGATTGTGACGCGTGGTGACGATTAATGCGGCTTGAGGCGCAAAGATCGCCGATCATAGCGCATTTGACGATGGTTTTCGCCGTCGTCTCGATCACGCTTGCCTGCTTCGTGGCAACGCCAGCATTTGCTCAGGACCCTCCTACGGATCAATTTCCCGATGTAGTGCCTGCGGACAGTGATCAGAACGGAAGCAGCCCGCTTTCAACGCGTGTTGTTCAGACATTCGTTGTTATCACCGTCCTGAGCCTGGCGCCAGGTATTGCAATGATGATCACTTGCCTACCGTTTATGGTGGTGGTCTTGAGTATTCTTCGGCAAGCCATTGGCTTGCAGCAAGCGCCGCCGAACATGATGATCATTTCCCTCGCCATGTTCCTGACGCTATTTGTGATGGAACCTGTCTTTAAGGATGCGTGGACGCTCGGTGTGATGCCCTACGTCGACAACGTCATTACCGAGGAACAGGCTATCGACCGAACGTTGCAGCCTTTTCGGGTTTTCATGGAAGGCCGCGTCGCCTCGGACGTGCTTTCAACACTTGCTGATGCTGGCGCGATCTCAATCGCGCCTTCGGATGGAAATGCGACTGCCGCCCCCTATCGTCTGTTGATCCCGGCCTTCATGCTGTCGGAAATTCAACACGCTTTCGAAGTCGGTTTTCTTGTCTTCCTGCCGTTCGTCCTCATTGACCTGATAGTCGCGTCAATCCTGATGGCAATGGGCATGATGATGGTGCCGCCTGCGGTTATCTCACTGCCTTTCAAGTTGATCTTCTTCGTCCTTTCTAACGGATGGGCCGTCGTGGCCGCCGCACTTGTACGTGGGTATACGTCATGAATGATCTTATAACCATTGATGAACCCGAATTGCCGGTGGAAGTCGTCCACAACTCTGGTCGTTTGAGCAGTCCTCAAAAGGCGGCGGTATTGATTGCCGCTATGGGCCCTGATGTGGCCGCGCCGATTGTAGAACGTATTGGCGACAAGCACCTACGAGCGTTTGCTCGGGCATTCTCCCAACTCAGAACGATACCCCGTGCTGCAATTGACCAGGTCATTGATGAATTCCTTTCTGACGTGGATCGACCGCAAGACGAGATTCGTGGTGGATTCAAGGAGACACAGCGACTTCTCTCGCACTTCATTGCTTCCGATGCACTCGTCAGAGTTCTTGACGATATTGAGGCGCCAGGCGGTAAGTCTATTTGGGAAAAACTTGATGAGGCGAATGAAGTTGACCTGGCTGAGTATCTCAAGACTCAACACCCTCAGGTAGTTGCCGTCGTACTCGGAAGGCTTGGCGCGGAGATGTCAGCCAAGATCGTTGATCAGCTTGATGAAGAGATGACTCAATCGGTTCTATTGAGAATGGCGCGCCTTTCTACGGTTGACCAACGCTTTGTCAGCTCGATCGCCAAGACCGTGAACAAGGAATTTCTTAAACCGCTTCGTCGCAGATCCCTGTCAAGGAAACCAAGCGACGTACTCAGTACCGTGATTAACTTCCTGCCACAAGACAAGCGGGTTAGCGTACTGGAGTTTATTGAACGTGCAGAGCCGGCATTGGCGGATGAAGTCCGACAGTCTTTGCTTACATTCCAGGACCTTCATCATCGCCTGCCGCAGTCGGCGGTCGCGGCGATTGTGAGGGTTGCCGACCGGGCGCTGCTCCTGCAAGCCATTAAGTATGGACGTCAGAATGCGACGAAGACCGTTGAGTTTTTCTTTGAAAACATCTCGAAAAGGATGGGACAACAACTCGAAGAGGATCTTGAGAAGCTCAAGTCAATTAAGATGAAGGACGCAGAATCCGCACAGAACGCCATCATTGAGGTAGTTCGCAAGCTTGTTGACAGTGGCGAGATCGAGCTTCTTGAACTCGAGACTGAAGAAAACGAAGAATATCTATAGGCAAGGACACTATCGTCCTTAACGGACGGCGTTATCTTTCGGCCGCTCGGGTTTCAGACTAGATGACCATGCAAGCGAGGCTTGCGATCCGGTAATGCCGTACCTTGATCTTCGAGCAAGATGGCCGTAGCCAGGCCTTACTGGACAACAAGCTCCGCATGGAGCGCTCCAGCGGCCTTTATTGTCTTCAGAATGTCGATCATTTCGCGTGGGCTGACGCCCAATGCATTCAACCCAGAGACAAGCTCCGAAAGGGTTACGTTTGGCTCGACGACCGCAAGACGCGCGTCGCGGCTCTGGTCAACGGACACTTCTGTCCTCGGTACGACAATAGTTTCACCGCCAGGCGAGAATGGATTGGGTTGGGAAACTGCCGGCCTTTCCACGATACTGATCGATAGATTGCCCTGCGCAATAGCCACGCGAGCCACGCGAACATCGGCGCCGAGTACAATTGTGCCAGAACGCTGGTCAACTACTACTTTCGCACGCTGTGCGGGATCGACGGTTACGTTTTCTACAAGACTCACAAGATGAGCGGGCGAGCGCTCAGACTGCGAGAGATCTAGTTCGATTGTGCCGGCATCGAGGAGCTTCGCGATCGAACCGCCAAGCGCCTTATTGACTGCGAGTTCCATGCGCGCCGCGGTCGTAAAGTCAGGGGCACGTAGCGCCAACTTAAGTGATTGTTGCGCTTGAAAATCGTAACCAAGTTCGCGTTCGACACGCGCTCCAGATGGAACAACGCCAACCGTCGGCACGCCACTCGAGACAGAGGCGGCGTCTCCGCCGGCTTCGAAGCCGCTTGCCAGCACCGGCCCTTGTGCGACTGCATAAATTTCGCCGTCCGCCGCGTTGAGCGGAGTCATGATAAGCGTGCCGCCCGATAAACTGCTCGCGTCCCCAATTGCTGAAACAGTAACGTCGATGGACGAGCCGCTTCGCGCGAATGCCGGCAAGGTAGCAGTCACGATCACCGCAGCGACATTGCTGGGACGAAAATCCTCGCCTTGAACGTTTACGCCCAATCGTTCGAGAAGACTTGACAGCGCTTGCTCTGTATAAGGTGAATTTCGAACGCCATCACCGGTGCCTTCGAGCCCGACGACAAGACCATAACCGACGAGATCATTTCCTCGCACGCCCTCGATGTCTACGAGGTCCTTTACGCGAACCCCTGACTGAGCCAAAGCTTCGCCGCAGAATGCCGTAAGGCAAGCGGCGCTGAGTAGCGCGCCAATGATTGCGGTGCGGCGTTGTTTTCCGGGATGGCGCATAGTCATCGGATAAAGTTGTTGAAGCTGAGCGCTGCAAGTCTTGCAGTGACCGTGTACGTCGTCTGCAGCAACGCTTCGAGTTCTTGCGCGCGACTGGCGGCATCAAAGGGATCTCTGCCGGTCATTGCGTTGTAGGCATCATTGAGGACCGATTCTTCTGCAATGAGACGCATACGGGCGGTATCGAGTCGTTGCTCCGCCAATCCGATTGATGCAATGTTCCTGGATACGCCATCGATTCCTTTGACCATCAAGTCGCCTGATCCGCGCAGGACTTCATCGCGTTCTGAAACGGCAAGACCAAGGTCGTCCGTTACAATCGCGGTGACAAGGCCGCGTATAACGTCCCGCACCGACTGATCGTCCGCCTTCGTCGACAATGACACGCGGTCGCCTTCGGCAATCTCAACGGGCGGCAGTTCACCAGATCCACCGCGATAGAGCGTTGATTCGAATTCGCCGCCAGGTCCAAATAATGCGTCAAGCGCTACATTGAGGTCGGCAGCGGTGGTTGCGCTTGCCGAGGCCGTTCGGACGGAATTGATTATTGTCTCGGCGCTCGCAATTGGTGCCGCGTCAACGCCATCGCCGCTGAACAGGTATCTGGAACCATGCCGGACATTGAGCGCCGAGACGACCTGATCGAGGGCGCTTCGCGCCGTCTGCTCGCTAATCTCAAGTGACTTTTGATCCTGGCGGCCGATTGCGGATCTGATTTCTTCCGGCAGCGACCCAATCGAACTTACGACAAGGTCAAGACTATTCTGAACGATCGACGCCCGCGTCAATGCAAACGAAAACGATCCCTTTCGAATCTCGACCTTGTCCAGTTCTCGACGCATGAGGTGCGCATCGCCGATCTTACCATTCAAATTCCGGATCGAATCTTCGGTTGTAAGCCGCCCAGTCGTCAACTCACGAAATGCATTCGATACTTCGCGCTTGAGCTCCGCACCGCGTTCGCGAAGTGCGCTGAATTTCCGAACATCAGGGAATGAAGATACCTGCATCCGTTAGATCTCCAAGAGACGGCTGAGCATCTGATCGACGATCTGGATAACACGCGCATTCGCCTGATACGCCTGCTCAATCTGGAGCAAGTTCTGAAGTTCAAAATCGGTATCGACAGCGGAAATTTCCTGTTCGGCTTCGATCAGTCCTTTTGTTCGCGCAGCCGAAGTCGTCGCAATCCGCTCGGCTGATAGCGATGCGGTCGCACGTAGTGATGAAAAGTCAGCGCCCGCGTCGACGGCCGAAACGAGGCCGGAAAATCCGGCGCCGGTAATTGGACGGCGCTCCCGAAGCCCCGCCAGAAGAGAGTCGACAATTGTCGCGCTGCCCGCAGGCCCTTCGCTCGTCGCGCCAACGCCGTCGCGAAATCTTGAGAGAGCGCCCCCGCTATCTGGGTCCACAGCTGCATTGACCGCGATGCGACTTGCGACGCCAGCCGGCGGAACGACGGCAATCGCAGCGCCGCCGTCGGTGAACAGGCCGGGCGCGCCACCCGAAAGGCTTGGGTCGACCGCCGGATCCGAGAAGCGCCTTATTAGATCCTCGGCGAGCGCATCCAGCTGCGACGAGAACTCAGGAGCAATTCGATCCCGGATGGCGAACTGTGCGGCCAGCGAACCTCCGCGTAAGGCCAGTTGCGCATTCGATCCAGGCGTTATGTCAACATCGCCGACCCGTAGGCCGGATACATCGCCATTCAGCAGTGTCGATTCCGGACCAATCGTCGTCGCTCGGTCGAAGGATAATTCGATGGGCCTGCCGGATAGGAGGAAAACCCCTTCCTGCGTAATCAGATTTACTTCGCCATCGCCCGATGGAACTTCGCGGATCGGAATGATCCCCGAGACCCGATCGATGAGGCGTTGTCGTTGATCTTCAAGCGCCGTCACGTCGCGCCCGGACGCCTGGCCGGATCTGATCTCCGCATTAAGCGAGTCGATCGACTGGAGCGCGTCGTTGACTTCCTTCACCTGCCGTTCAATCTTTTCATCAGCACGGAGACGAAGGTTGTTTGCTTCAGTCGAAAGTTGATGGAAGTCGGACGTTAGTTCCTTTGCTGCTTCAAGTACGTTTCGCTGGAGCGTAGCGGACTCGGGCGTTTCGCGGAGCGCTGAGAATGCATTCTCCAGATTGCTGATGGATTTGAAGAATGCATACTCATCGTCCGGGCCGCCCAAAGCTCGCGAGAGTTGGGCTTCGGCAGTTGCAATCTCTTGATCCTTTACGCTGTCTGCCTCCGAAGCGCGGCGCGATGCAGTCAATGCTGCATTTTGAGACCTGGTTACGCCGGAGATGTCGACGCCAGCGCCCTGCCCGCCGACAATGCGTTCGACTGTCGAGACTTCGCGGCGAACGTAACCTGGCGTAAGCGCGTTGGAAACATTGCCAGCGACAACGCTCGCCCGCTTTGACGTCGCACCAAGTCCGCTGCCAGCCGTAGATAACGCCTGCGAGATACTCATTTTCTACGTAGCGCGAGATTCTACCGCGCGTCTCCTATCGCTTCAGGTTTGCAGTCTCTTCCAGAACTTCGTCGACCGTTTGGATAATCCGCGCGTTCGAGGAGTAAGCGCGCTGCGTTTCGATAAGGTCCGTCAGTTCCGCTGCGATGTCCGTGCTTGAACCTTCAAGAGCAAAGCCGGCCGTTGTGCCGACCGGGCCAGTACCGGCGTCATAGAAAAAGACGCTGCCCGAGTTCTGGGAAACTCGATAGGCTTGGCCATCAGCAGCGGCAAGTCCGTCCGCATTTGGAACATCCGCTACCGGGACCTGGAAGATTGGCTGTCGGAAGCCGTTATCGAATACGGCCTCAAGAATGCCGTCAGGCCCAATCTCGACATCGGTAAGATTGCCCACGGACGCGCCGTTCTTGGTAATGCCGATCGGCGAAAAATCGGCGGCTATCTGCGTTATCTTGGATGTGCCATCGGTCAACCCAATGTTCAGCGTGATTGGCCCACGGGCTAGGCCAGCAACCGCAGAGGACCCGGGAACAGTAACGAGGCCGGTCGCCGGGTCATAGATCGGATCGGATGCCGAAGGCGGAGAGGCGTTTGTGACTGAAGTGATCGTGCCTGGGTCTGGCAGCGTGTCACTAAACGCAACGGTAAATGAGCCTAATGGCGTGGTCGGCGTATTGCTCGCACCATCGTAGACCTCAACGGTCCACTCATTTGGATTGCCGCCGCCCGGAATTGTTGGCGAGAAAGAAACGGTCAGGACCTGTGATCTGCCAAGGTTGTCAAAGTATTCAATTGGCGCTTCGAACGACGCGCTTTGTGCGCCCGGCTGCGCTGATGTAGCCGGGAGGTTCACGCCGAGATCTATGTTCGTGGTTGGTGTCGACGAAAGCTGCGTTGTTCGAACATTGATAGGCTGCAGGCCCGCCGCGCTATCTCGCGCGGCTCGAATGACATTGCCATCGCCGTCGATCGGCCATCCCATCAGGAATTGGCCCGACGAGGTTCTGAGGTTGCCGCTTTCGTCCGGCCGGAACGATCCTGTTGTAACCAAAAGGAGGTCACGTGCGCCTGGCGCCGCACTCAGTCCATTGAGGTTAGTGACCGGCAAGAAGCCTGCGCCGGAAACCGAGATATCGGTCGAGTTGCCCGTCGACTGGAGCGGTCCATCCTCTGTGACAAATCTCTGGGTGGTTGCACGGACGCCGCCGGCCGTGAAGGTGCCTGCGCCGGACTGAAGCACCATCGAATTAAATTCCGTATCGACACGCTTGTAGCCCGGAGTTGCCGAGTTTGCGATATTCTCGGAGATTGTGGCAAGCTTGGTAGCGTTGACAGACAACCCCATGACGCCTGCATTGAGCGATGACGAAATACCCATTTTCCACCTCACGACCTATCGGATAAGTCCGAGGTAGTTTCATAATCTTCAAATACTTAAAAAGCCGCTAAACAAAAAAGGCTCAATCAGCATCAATTTCGAAGCAACGTGATTGAGATGCGACGGTTCTGCGGCGCGTACGGATCGTCGACAAGCGGCTCTGAAGCCGCTTTCCCGGCCACTTCGACAATTTGTGATTCCGCCGCGCCAGCTTCGACAAGAATTCGTCTCGCGGCCAATGCGCGATCGCTGGAGAGCTCCCAGTTTGTATAGGCGTTCCGCTTCTGAAACGCCAATGCATCGGTATGTCCCACAATTGAAATATCGTTGACGACCTGACCGACAACTTCGGCCACGATCACCAATAGTTCCTTAAGACTTTCGGAGGGCGCGGCCGATCCAACCGCAAACAATGGCTTGTCGGCCTGATCAACAATCTCAATAACAAGTCCTTCGGGCGTTTGCCTCATGAAGAGATGCTGGGAAAGCTCGCCACCTTCCCCAGCGGCAATTGCCTCCTCAATCTTCCTCTTCGCCTCGGCCTCGCCCGCCGCCAGCACTGCGTCGCGCGCAACGTCTTGATTGTTCGCTCCAGCGAGTGCGTCCTGCCCGATCGCACTAGCATGCGATTCAGGTCCCGCCATTGACTGGAGATCAGCTTCCGGAGCGCCGCCTCTGGCATCGGCTTCAGGTCCGGTAACCTTCAAAGACGATTGTCCTCGCACGCCCTTGCCCCCCCCGACGCCATCTTCAGCTTGATCTTTGTCTTCCGCAAAAATTGACGACCCGGACAGCACGTCCGTGCCGCCGCCAGATATCCGACTGATCGGGATTGCAGGATCAAAGTAGTCCGCGATGCCCTTTCGCTGATCTTCGGTCGTAGCATTCAGCAACCACATCAGGAGGAAAAACGCCATCATCGCGGTCACGAAATCAGCGTACGCAACCTTCCATGCGCCGCCGTGATGCCCGCCGGCGGCAATGATCTTCTTGCGCTTGATGATAGTTACGCCGGTCATACTCTCTACGCCGTCGAATACAGCGGCCCAAAACGGACGGCATAGCGCTTTGGCGCTGTGATTTGGTTGCCGACGCAGTCGTAAGTTTCTCGTATTACTTTAAGAGTTCGTAACTCATTTTTCGGCTATGGCTGGGCCATTGGCATCCCAGTTTAGAGAGGTGGTATGAGCGTCATGGGCGGCGGAGCTGTGATCAGACGTAAGATCCGCGCAGCAGAAGGGCGAAAGCCCGATGCCACGGTCATGATATTTGCGGAGAACCTGACCGGGCAGATCGCGGAGGCGCTCCTGCTGGAGCCAAAATTTACCTTGCACCCTGAATTCGTCGACGCTGAAGTTCTAAGCTTTAAGGCATTCCTAACGTCAACGCCGCCGAAATCCCTCTACTGCTACAGCAGAGATATCTTATTCCACCTCGACAACGAACTCACATATACTTGGATCGAAATGGGCCTCAGTGGTGAAGCGGTCCTGGCCGATCGAGTCAGTGAGCGATATGCGCCATCGGCAATCGACGCGTCGCTTAGCCGCCCATTCTTTGAATGTCTTATGACGTCTCTACAAAAGGATCTGCCTAAACGGTACCGGGTCGCCGAAACCGAATATGAAGACGCAATGAGCCTAGAGCGCCTCGTTGACAATGTTCACTTTACGGACGATTCGACCAAAGTAGTGGTTCTGAAGTATGGCTTCTCAAGACACGACGAAGTCGTTGTCGGCTGCTGTCGGATCGTGCTGCCTCTCTCGATCATCGAGGAAGTCATGCTATCAGCCAAACCCCAGGTCCGCGACGACGCGCCGAATACCGGTGTTTGGACCAAGCACATGCGTGGCGAAGTGCTTGACTTGCCTCTCAAAATCATTGCGGTTCTTGAGCGGACCAAGATGAGCGTTGATGAAATTGCGCGACTTGCCCCGGGCAAACATATATTCCTTTCAGCCGAGAACCTAAGCAAGGTAACCCTCTGTGCAGAGACAAACAAAGGCGTTAGGGAACTGGCAACTGGTCGACTCGGGCTGCACAATCGCGCAAAGGCAATTAAACTTGATGACCGACCAAAGTCTCGTCTAACCGCGATCGTAGCGGCATCCCGGCGCTCTCCGGCCGGCTGAACCGACTCAGCATAGACTTATTCGATGTGTTTTCAGCAGAAGGGGAGTGGGAGCATCCTGTATATGTTGCGGAAATCATTTCTTCCTATTGTTCAATGTCGGAGAGTCTGGCGCTAGGCGCCTGCGCAGGGGACCTGAAATGACAAGTTTGCCGCATGAATCCTTTGAAATTGCGGAGAAGACGCTGGCGACAATTCGAAATGAAGCGACTAGGAGCTGTTGACAAAGTGGATTCCCAACGGTCGCGAACGCTGATTCAACGCTGTCTTTTGGGAGACGGCGATGGTTCGCGGGTTGATGACGGACAAGGAGTGGAAATTCTTCGAACCCTTCGTGATTGCGACGGGCG
>WGLS01000015.1 GCA_016125455.1 Alphaproteobacteria bacterium | reverse complement strand
CGCCGGATAACGCTCAATAATGCCATGTCCAACACTCCATGGTCCCCCGCTCGCCAAAGCCCGGGACCGGTTCAAACATGGGTCAGTTCTCAGTGGAAATTTCTGCCCTCCCAGGGTCAATTCTCAACGGCAATCAACACGGTGTGATACTTGCCCATCAGGTTGAACACGCGAATCGCAGCCTGGCAGACTTCCCTGAAGCTGCGTTGCGCCGGGCTGGCGAGAGCGGCGTCGGCCGAGGCGACGGTCGTGGACAACATGAAGCAAACCTGTGAAGCGCGCCCGCAAAGGCGCCGACATGGTTACTTCACTACAGACAGGGTTTTTTTCAGGTTAATTGCGCCCGTTAATCCGGGCCGAACGCGCAGATTGCATTGCATATTTTGCAGCAGGCGGGGATGAGAACAATTAAAGCTTGGTGCCAAAATTCGTCGCGGCAAGACGACGCTTTGTCCGTCGTGCGTTACGTTCCCCATCAATTTCAAAATTCAGCCACAGAACAATGCGCCTCGGAATCTGTAGTATTTACGACAGGAAGCGACAGCGTGCCCATCAACGAGCATTTCATCATCAAGCAATACGTGCGTTCGTAGAGGGCGGTGGAAATGCTGGCAGGCTGCCCGTTACTTCTTGCGCCCACCCAGCACTGCGACGAGTTCCTCAACCTTGGCGCGCCGCTCGTCGAGATTTCCGCTGGTGAGCGCATGCTCCACACAGCTCGCCAGATGGTCGTCGAGCAACAGCGCTTCCAACCCGCTCAGCGCCGCTTTGACGGCCTGGACCTGTCGAACCACATCGATGCAGTAGGTGTCCTTCTCGATCATGCGTGCGACCCCGCGCACCTGACCTTCGATCCGGGCCAGTCTTTTTGTGGCCGCCTCTCGCGTTTCCGTCTTCATCATTCATACTCCTCAAGGAAGCCGTACCGGACCTTCCGAATCGAAAACAGCTTATGCAACGGGCGCGCGATCAGAGCTTCACGCCCATACGCGCCAGCGCGAACGACGTGATCGCGTAAAGCAGTATCGTCAAGACGACACCCGCGCACAGGGACCATCCGAACGCGACGCCTTGGCGAAGCATCCATGGCACCAGAAGGAACATCGGAAGGCTGGGCAACACGTACCAGAAGGTGGCGTAGGCGTGATCGGCGATGAGCAAGGGATCCCTCGTATCCCGCCATAGCCAGACAATGCCGAGAATGGAGATCAACGGTAGAGAGGCGACCAGCGCCCCGAACGCGGGGCTCCTGCGGGCAATCTCCGATACGGCCGCAATTACCAGGCCCGACAACAAAACCTTGAGGATGAGATATGCCACGGCTGTCCTTCCGCTCCTAAATCGGAACCCTACGCAGCCTCAGCGCGTTAGCAATCACCGAAACAGACGAAAGACTCATTGCCGCCGCTGCGATCATGGGGCTGAGAAGCAACCCAAAAGCCGGATAGAAAATGCCCGCCGCAAGCGGCACTCCCAAGGCGTTATAAACGAACGCAAAGAACAGATTCTGCCGGATGTTCGTCATCGTGGCCTGGCTGAGTGCGCGTGCCTTTGCGATGCCCAATATGTCGCCACTGACAAGCGTGATCCCTGCACTTTCCATTGCCACATCTGTGCCGGTTCCCATGGCAATTCCGACATCGGCTTGTGCCAGTGCGGGCGCATCATTGATGCCGTCGCCTGCCATGGCGACCACTGCACCTTGCCCGCGAAGTTCGCGGACGATCCGGTTCTTGTCCGATGGCGAGACGTCGGCGTGAATCTCGTCAATTCCCAACTCCCGCGCGACAGCCTCAGCCGTAGACACATTGTCTCCAGTCAACATCACCACCTTCAGGCTCTGCGCGTGAAGACGCCGTATCGCTTCATGCGCGGTCGCCTTGATGGGATCGGCAACGCCGATCAGGCCTGCTGCCTTGCCGTCAATTGCGACGAACATGACGGTCTGCCCCTTCTTGCGGTGGGCGTCTGCCTGAAGCGCCAGCGTGTCATCGCACGCGCCAACCCGCTTCATCATTTTCGAATTTCCGATGGCGACCTTCTGGCCGTTCACCAACCCTTCAGCGCCCTCTCCCGTGATCGAATTGAAGTCCGTTACGGGCGTAATCGTGATGTCCCGCGCCTTGGCGCCATTCACGATGGCCTCCGCTAGCGGATGCTCGCTGCCGGCTTCGACGGCTGCCACACCGGAGAGAAACTCGTCCGCACTCCGATCACCGACCGTCTCGATCGTCACCAGCTTGGGTTTGCCTTCCGTCAACGTGCCTGTCTTGTCGACGATGACCGTTGTGACTTTTTCCATCGTCTCGAGGGCTGCAGCATTCTTGATGAGGATGCCGCTTTGAGCGCCCTTGCCTGTTCCAACCATGATCGACATGGGCGTTGCGAGCCCCAGCGCACATGGGCAAGCGATGATCAACACAGCCACAGCGTTGACGAAGGCATAGGCCAATGCCGGATCCGGACCGAAAATGGCCCAAGCGATGAACGTTATAACTGAGATCGCAATGACCGCTGGCACAAACCAGGCTGAGACCGTATCGGCCAACCGCTGAATGGGCGCGCGGGAACGTTGCGCCTCAGCGACCATCCGGACGATTTGCGCGAGCATCGTGTCCTGCCCTACACGCGTTGCAGACATTACCAGACTACCGGTGCCATTCACCGTTCCACCCGTGAGACGGTCTCCGGCGCCTTTTTCGACTGGAATGGGTTCTCCGCTGATCATGGACTCATCCACGCTGGAGCGTCCTTCGAGGACCTCGCCATCCACAGCCACTTTTTCGCCCGGCCGCACGCGAAGCCTGTCACCCGGATGAACGTGTTCGAGGTCGATGTCCTCTTCCGAACCATCATCGCGAATGATGCGGGCAACTGGCGGCGTCAGCTTCAGTAGCGCACGGATGGCTCCAGACGTTGCGCTGCGCGCTCGCAATTCAAGTACCTGCCCCAGAAGGACCAGTGTCGTGATGACGGCTGCGGCCTCGTAGTAGACGCCTACTTGCCCGCCATGCCCCCCGAAACTCGCCGGAAACAGGTCAGGCGCGAAAGTGGCGACCAGACTGAATCCGTATGCCGCACCAACACCAAGCGCAATCAGAGTGAACATGTTGGGGCTGCGCGCGATGACGGATCTCCAGGCCCGGATAAAGAATGGCGCGGCGCCCCAGACAATTACCGGCGTCGCCAGAACCATCTGCAGCACGCCCGACCAGGACGCGTGCGAGATGGCGCCTAGTGGCTTGCCCGGGATCATGTCCGCCATGGCAATCACAAGCAGCGGCAACGCGAGTGCTGCACTGATCCAGAAGCGACGGGTCATGTCGTCCAGTTCGTGCGTGTCCTCGTCGAGCGAACCTGTTTCAGGCTCAAGCGACATTCCGCAGATCGGGCATCGGGTATTTGATGTTTCCCGCACCTGTGGATGCATGGGACACGTCCAGACGGTGCCTGAATGGTCTGCGGGCACGTGATCATAGGACTTGTCTGCAGCACCTGGCGCGCCCGCACCATGACAGCATGCATGGTCATCGTGCGCTGACGGTTCATGTTTGTGATGGGAATGTTCCATGATGATATCCTTGCTTGAGCCAAGCGATCAGAACATCACCATAGCACTATACCCCCATGGGGTTTAGTGCTCCGATCTATTATTTGAGATGTGACTTCATTTTCTGCGAACGGGATTTCCGAAATCTGGATCCGTGCTGATGCGCGCTGCGATCGTCCGAGGTGGCGCTTCGTACCAACCCGGATCACCGAAGTCGCCCGGCTTGATATCGTCACGCACCTTCACCACCGTGAACATGCCGCCCATCTCGATGTTCCCGTGCGGACCTTTGCCTGTCATCATTGCAAGCGTGTTGGGCGGACCCTTGTGGCCCGCATCGGTGTGATCCTGGTGTTCAGCCATTCCATTTTGTCCCATCGGCATGAAGCCCGGCAGAAGCGCCTGCAATTCTTCACCGATCCCCGACTGATCGACGCCCAGCGTGTTCGGAACATCGTGACCCATGGCGTTCATCGTGTGATGGGACATATGGCAATGAAGCGCCCAATCGCCCGGCACAGCGACAAACTCGACATCACGCGCCTGCCCGACCGCAACAACCTCCGTGACTTCCGAGCGCCATTGCGACTGTGGCCAGCGCCCGCCATCGGATCCCGTGACCTGGAACTGGACACCATGCAGGTGGATCGGATGGTTCCACATCGACAGGTTTCCGATCCGGATCCGCACCCGCTCGCCCGTACGTGCGACCAGCGGCTCAATGGCGGGAAACACTTTGCTGTTGAACGTCCAGAGATCAAACTCCTGCATCACAGCAGGGTCAGGCCGGTAGGTTCCAGGATGCAGCGCCCAATTGTGCGTGATGAAACAATAATCACGATCAACCCGTGGCACGCTGGGCATCTTCGGGTGGATGATGAACATGCCCATCATGCCAACTGCCAACTGGACCATTTCGTCGGCATGCGGATGATACATGTGTGTGCCATGTTGCTTCAGCGTGAACTCGTAGACGAACGTCTCGCCCGGGCCGATCTGCGGCTGTGACAGTCCACCGACACCATCCATTCCACTCGGCAGGATCAGGCCGTGCCAGTGGATTGTCGTGTGTTCCGGCAAACGGTTCGTGACTAGAATGCGAACCCGGTCGCCTTCGACAGCCTCAAGAGTCGGTCCTGGCGTAGATCCATTATACCCCCAACACTTGGCCACACTGCCCGGCGCGAATTCGTGCTCCACCTCTTCTGCAACCAGATGGAATTCCTTCACGCCGTCAATCAGGCGGTAGGGCAAGGTCCAGCCGTTCAGCGTCCGAACAGGCGTGTAGCGCTTGTCCGGGTTTGGAGGGATTTCATGGAGCGCGTCGTCTGTCCCAGCGGTCTGCGCAAGCGCCTTGGAGGCGCCCGCCATTACCGCGGCGCCCGTAGCGGCGTAAGTCAGGAATTCACGGCGCGACGTCATGGCGTTTCCCTTTCTTCAGGTGTTTCTGTCATTGAGTCCTGCTCATGGCCGGAATGATCCATGCCCGGCCTGTCGATCATATCGTGTGCGGGCGACTCGATACTTTCCATCTCTTCCAGTCCGGTCATGTCGTGGCTGGACGCATCGACGCCCTCAAGCACGTCCATGCCCGACATGTCATGGCCCCCATGATGCCCATGGTCCATACTCATCGCCGGCGCCGGACGGGTGAATTCCTCAACATCCAGGACATCACCATCCGATCGCTCCGAAAGCGGCATGGCGGTTCCGGTTGCGCGGGCGAGTTCGGTGCGCGCCAACCAATAATCGCGAATGGCTTCAAGATAGCCCTGGTAGGCGTCGAACTCCTGCTCGCGGATCGAGACGACCTCGAAAACACCGATGAGCATGTAATTCTGCTCTTCCTGGGCCCGCTGCGAGGCTGCCACTCGCGCCGGAATGAGCCGATCCCGGTACTCTTCCGCCCGCGCCCGCGCATTGGTCATGGCTGCGTAGGCCAGCTGCACGTCATTGTCGGACGCGAGAGTTGCGCGCGCGACTTCAATCACAGCCCGTTCAAGCTCGGCATTCGCGCGCAGCCGCTGATCCCGGTTCTGCGAGAAGATGGGTATCTCCCAATCGATCCCGCCACCCGTAAGTTCGGTCCCGTCCGTCTCGCGCTCGAATTCCGCGCCGACATCCAACGGTCCAAGCCAGCTTGACCAGTCCGTCACACCCGCTCGATCCGCAAGCGCATCTGCGCGAAGGCGCGCCGCCGAAACATCGAGACGGTTCACGCGAGCGAGGTTGATATAGTGCGGCAAATCCGTTTCGATTTCCGGCAGTGCCTGCAACTGAGCAGGAACATCCCACGCTTCGCCGGTCGACACGCCAAGTACGGCCCCGAGACGATTGCGGGCTTCCGCCAACATGGCAGCGGCGTCCAGAGCGGCGAGCCGCGCTTCCGAAGCTGCCGCCTGCTCAACCGCGAGCTCGCGCGGCGTGATGTTGCCGGCATCGCTGAACCGTTGCGCCAGGTCTGCAGAAAGCGTCGCAGCCTTCGAAATCCGTTCCCGCAGCGCAAAAGTCTGCCGTGCACCGGCATATGCAAAATACGCCGCGCTCGCATCGGCCGACGTATTGAGCACGGCGCTTGCCAGATCCTGCTTTACCGCCTCGAACTCGGTCTTTGCGTAGCGCGACCGGGCCGACAGCGTGACGAGGTCCACGAATGATCCCGCAAGCCCGAACGCCGTCTTGGTGCCGTCGCCTGCCGCATCGGACGACAATGCCGATGCGGACAAGACGGGATTGCGCAACCGGCCCGCCTCGTAGACGTCCGCCGCCGCAAGGCCCAAGGCCGCATACCGGTCTCGAAGGTCCGGATTGTGCGTCAGGGCGATGCGGACCGCAGATTCAAGGGTCAGCGGCCCTGACAGTAGTGCCGATTTAGCTGCCTCCCTATCCATTGGCGAAAGCAAGGACGGCTCAAGCCCCCTCTCGGTCGCGAGGTCGGAGACGCCACGTTGACCCAGGTCGCTAGGTACACTGGTGCAACCTGCCAGAAGTGCAGCAGCTGCTGGACCGGCAAGAAAAAGAATCGAGCTTTTGAGTTTCATGACAGCAAGCACGCGACAGCGGCGCTGAGGGAAATCCGGATCATCAGATCAGCCTTTCTGGAAATGGGTGTTCAGCCGGGGCTCAATGGCCGGAATGGTCTTGGGCACCACCATCGTCCTTCGACTGCGCGCACAAGTTGGGCACAACCTTGTTGGATGACGATAGGCAAAGCTCGACGATCGGATAGGCGCCCCGCTCGGCGCGATGCAGCGTGAACTGGACCTTGTCGCCTTTTTTGAAGGCGCCGAGATCCACGTTTTCGCTTACCGTGAACGCCATGCGCATGGCTGGCCAATTGAGCGCAGGCACCGGCGCATGATCGAGGCCGACGCGATGCGTCGATGCGTTGATGGCGACAATTGAGCCTGTACCTTCGATCATATGGTCGCCGCGACCTTCGTCGTCTTGAGCCATCGAGCCGTGATCATGAGCGTTTGGATTGGTTTCGGCATAGGCCGGGGTCAAGGCGGCCACCATGAACGACGACGCGAAAAGGATGGCTTTGATACGGGTATTCATCGAGAAATTTCCTGAACTGAAGTGGCTTTGGCGCGAGCAACTTGCCCCGCGGATTTTGCGCTTTCAGGCATGCCGAAAGCGACTGCGCCTTGTGCGCAGCTGGTCCACTGAGTTTCAGTTCAGATTTTTGACCTTCAGGGTCACAAGCGTCCGCTCTGGCGGACCGGTCCACAATCGCAGTCGACGCTCTGGCGCACGCGTTACTTCGGCGGCTACAAACACAACCGCCGAAGGCAGGATTGCGATTACAGGTGCCGAAGCAATTTGCGCTGGCATCAGGTCGGCCGCTGCGGTTTGCAGCGCGCCTGATCCCGATTTGCAATGATCACAATCTTCCGGTTGCGACTTTGCGGGAGCTTCAGTCTTCAGCGAGCGGGTGTCGTGATGGCATTCGTGCCCCGCCTCGGCAATCTGGGCTTGCTCGACCACCGCGACCTGCACACCCGCTTCTGCACCGGCTGTGCAGGCACAGGCGACCTGCCCCATTCCGAACAGTACAACCAGCAAGGTGAAGAACCAGGACTTCATGGCGCGGATATCTATACCCCCACAGGGTTTCTAGCAAGACGGACCAGTTACGATCCTAAAACGCATTCAACACGTTGCAATTAAGTAGTTTTTGAAGAGTTTTTCACCTGGAGTGGCCTGAGAGTTTCCGTTACCCATCTGCCGATTTCGCCCGGCCCTCGCCAATCTGGGACAGCAGCTCCCGCGCAAACGTCGTCAGCGAATCGTCCCGCGCGCCCATCACCAGAATCCGGTCCCCCAGCGCCGCCAGCTCAAGCAGCCGCCGACCGCAAGCTTCCCTGTCTCCCGGCGCTTCAGCCTTCCGGCCGCGCGCCACGATATCTCCGATCAGGTCCCCACTCGACACAGAACGATCCACCGTGCCCCCGAAATAAACCGGTTCCGGCATCAGCAGCACATCATCGGCGTCCAGATTCTCGACGAAGCAGTCCACGAACTCGCGGCGCATCTTCTTCAGGGGGCCGAAGCCATGCGGCTGGAACATCACGAGGATGCGCCCCGGAAACTGCTTCACGGTGCGCAGCGTCGCGGCGATCTTGTCGGGATTGTGCCCGAAATCATCGATCACCGTCACGCCCTTAGCCGTGCCGACAATATCGAAACGGCGAGCGATGCCCGCAAACGAACCGAGGGCTTCGGCCGCTGACTTCAGGGACACGCCGCAAGCCATCGATGCCGCAATCGCCGCAAGCGCGTTGGAGACATTGTGCCGGCCCGGCGTTGCCAGCCGGATCGGACAGGCCTCATTGCTCTTCCGATCACGCACCACGAACGAAATGCTGGTCGGCGCGGCCTCGATGCTCTCGGCGAACAGGTCGGCAGTAGAATCGTCCAGGCTGTAGGTGACGGCCTTGGGGTTCGCTCGCGCCATGCGCGACGTTTCCGGATTGTCCAGGTTGAGCACAACGGTTTCGGCGCGTCCCGCAAAGCCATCGAACAGGGCGCGCAGTTCGTCCATCGACTTGTGGTCCAGCGATATATTGGACACCACCGCCACACGCGGCCGGTAGGCCGCAATCGAGCCGTCGCTTTCGTCCACCTCGCTGACGAAGATGCCGCTGGTGCCAACAAGCGAGCTGGCAAACAAAGCTTCTGGCGTCTGGAAATTCTTCATCACGGCGCCATTCATCACCGTCGGGCTTTTTCCTGCCTGGTGCAGGATCCAGCTGATCATGCCGGTCGTCGAGGACTTGCCGCTGGTTCCTGCCACGCCCACGCTGCATTCTGCGGCATTGAAGAGCGAGGAGAGCAGGTCCGCTCGACTGAGACGCTTGGCACCCACACGGATCGCCGCAGCGATATCCGGCACGGTGTCTTCGATCGCAGCGGAGGCCACGACAATCTGGTCGGGACTTTCCAATCCACTTCCGTCCTGGGGATGAAGCCGGATCCCCCGGCTGCGCAGATAGTCGAACTTTGCGGGTGTCCGCCCCTGATCCAGCGACCGGTCGGACCCCTCGACCGTATTGCCCTGGTCAAGCAGGATCAGGGCGAGCGGCAACATACCGCTGCCTCCAATGCCGCAGAAGAAGTAGCGATTGTGATTCGTCATGAACTTCACTCTAACAGCGATTGGCCGGTTTTTCTAAGATCGTGGCCCGGAGGATCCAATGATTCAACGCAGTAAGAGAATAGGCATTGTTGCGCCTGGCCGGGCCATAGACCGCAGCGTCGCAGCCAAAGTCACCGCACTGGGGCGCGAAACTTTCGGCGCAGACCGCCTGGAGCTGGTTTTCCATCCGCAGTGCTTCCAGCAGGCGGGGCACTTTGCCGGACCGGACGCGTTGCGGGCGGATGCACTCGTGGAAACCGCAAATGACCCGGAGATCGATGCCGTCTGGTTCGCCCGGGGCGGCTACGGATCCTGCAGGCTCCTCGATATCGCCATCCACCGTCTTGGGCCCACAGCGCGGCGGAAAACCTATCTGGGTTACAGTGACACCGGCAGCCTGTTGGCCAGCCTGTACAAGGACCGGATCGGAACGGTCGCGCATGGCCCGATGCCGTCAGACATCTCCCGGCCAGAAGGCGAACTTGCCGTCCACCGAGCGCTGGATTTTCTGCTGCGCGGCGCCGAGTCGGACGTTCTTGAGCCAACGACGTCCGCGTCGGGTCATTTCGCGGCGTTCAACATCACCGTGCTCGCAAACCTGATCGGAACCCCTTGGGTGCCCGACCTAACAGGTCACGTCCTGATGCTCGAGGACGTCGGCGAGTACCACTACAGTCTGGACCGGATGCTGTTCAACATCACATCGAGCCTCGAAATGCGCGGCCTCGCCGGCCTTCGTCTGGGACGCTGCGATCCCATCCCGGAGAATGATATCGCCTTCGGATCCACCGCGTCCGAGATCGCGGCCCATTGGTGCGAACGCAACGCCATCCCCTATCTCGGCCGCGCCGATATCGGCCACGACGTCCACAACAAGATTGTGGTTTTTGGCACCCGAAACCCAAGCAGCTGAACGATGCGGAGTTTAGCCTGCCGAGCGGCCCGGCAAGCCCGAGTATCTTCCCCGGTGCAAGGCCTTAACCGAAGTGCTAAGCGCTCGTCGATGCTACGGATATCTGAACTCAAGCTACCCCTCGATCACGCGCCCGAGGCCCTTCCGGAGGGGCTGGCCCGCCGGCTTGGCGTTGGCGTTGACGACCTTCTGAGCTGGTCGGTCTGGAAGCGGGCGCACGATGCCCGGCGTAAGACGGCCATCCTTTCGGTCTACATCGTGGATGTTGAACTGCGCGACGAAGCTGGCGTCCTGCAACGCCTGTCTGGCGATGTTCATGTCCGCCCCACGCCCGACACATCCTATCGGCCTGCCGCGCCCCGGCCATCGCCGGGCCGGCTTAGCCCGGTTGTCGTCGGCGCAGGACCATGCGGTCTTTTCGCCGCGCTGATCCTCGCTGAACTGGGGCTGCGACCGATCATCCTCGACCGGGGAAAGCTTGTCAGGGAACGGACCAAGGACACGTGGGGTCTTTGGCGGCGGAGCGAGCTCAATCCGGAATCGAATGTCCAGTTTGGCGAAGGTGGCGCTGGCACCTTTTCAGACGGCAAGCTCTACAGCCAGATCAAGGACCCGCGATTTCTCAGCCGTAAGGTGCTCGGTGAATTTGTTGCAGCCGGCGCGCCCCCCGAGATCTTGACCGAAGCCCATCCTCACATCGGAACATTCCGGCTCGTGACCATGGTCGAAAACATGAGAGCCAAGATCGAGTCGCTGGGAGGTGAGTACCGTTTCCAACAGCGTGTCGTCGATCTGGAGCTTGATCACGGCTGCGATGGCGGACACCGGCTTCGCGGACTTCATCTGCATACGGGAGAATTCCTGGAAGCAGACCATGTCGTTCTGGCGATCGGTCATTCTTCACGCGACACCTTCACAGCCCTGCACGCGCGCGGCGTCTACATCGAAGCCAAGCCATTCTCGATCGGCTACCGGATCGAACACCCGCAGTCGTGGATCGACAAGGCGATGTTCGGTCCGTGTGCAGGACATCCGGATCTGGGCGCGGCCGCCTATTCCCTTTCGCATCACGCGGCGAACGGCAGAACGGTCTACAGCTTCTGCATGTGCCCGGGTGGAACGGTCGTGGCCGCCGCCTCGGAACCCGGCCATCTTGTGACCAATGGCATGAGCCAGTACTCGCGCAACGAACGCAATGCCAACGCTGGCTTTGTTGTCGGCATTTCGCCTGCCGACTTCCCGAGCCCACATCCGCTTGCGGGGATCGAGCTGCAACGCAACCTCGAAGCACGCGCGTTTGCGGCAGGCGGCGGCGACTACTTTGCGCCGGGCCAGCGCGTCGGCGATTTCTTGGCGCACCGCGCCTCCACCACACTTGGCACCGTAATACCCAGCTACCGTCCGGGCGTTCGCCCTGCAGACCTTGCATCGCTGATGCCGCACTATGTCGTCGAAGCCATGCGCGAGGCGTTGCCCGTCTTCGGCCAGAAGATACCGCGCTACGATGATCCAGACGCGCTGCTGACCGGAGTTGAGACGCGCACATCTGCGCCGATCCGTATCAAGCGCCGCCCGGATTTCCAGAGCCTCAATGTCGCGGGCCTGTTCCCTGCTGGAGAAGGCGCCGGTTATGCAGGCGGCATCCTGTCGGCCGCGGTCGATGGCATCAAGGTCGCCGAAGCGTTGGCCCGCGTGCTGTCCGCCTGAAGCGAACGCACCCGTATTGCGCCGGCAGATCCGCGCAATTGACGGGATCACTGCCGGTGTTTCTGGCTGGACCAGAACCGGGTGGCGGAGAGGAAGTCCGCCGTCACTTCCTCATACGCCTTCGAGGCCCTTCACGATACCCTTCTATCACGTTGATTTTAATATCTCCACCTGCATACACCTTCGCAGCCCTTCGCTTTCCACCGGCTATGCCGGGCGGGTCAGCGGGCGGGTCAGCTCTAGGCAGAAGGTGTGAGCATGGCGGCGGTCCTCAACAAGTTGACAGCGAACCAGGTCAAGACGGCGAAGGGTGAGCAGGTGCTCGCTGATGGCGGAGGTCTACACTTGCAAGTGACGGCCAAAGGCGCTCGCTCCTGGATCTTCCGGTACCGATGGCAGGGCAAGCGGCCGGAGCTGGGGCTCGGCGCCTATCCGGCCGTGACGCTGGCAGACGCGCGCCGCCGGGCTGAGCTGGCGAGGGCGGCACTGGCAGCTATACCGCCGAGGGACCCGAAGGACGTTCTGCGGGCCGAGCAGGTAGCGCCGACCTTCGGGATATTTGTCGAAGACTGGCTCGAGGCCAATCTCAACGACTTCAGGAACGCCAAGCATCGCCAGCAGTGGCGCAACACGCTGGCGACCTACGCCGAGCCCCTGCACGACCTGCGGGTAGACGCGATCACGACCGATCACGTGCTCGCCTGCCTTAAACCCATCTGGAACACGAAGCGCGAGACCGCGAGCCGTGTGCGCGGAAGGATCGAGCGCATTCTCGACGCCGCGAAGGCCAAGGGCCTGAGAAGCGGTGAGAACCCTGCCCTATGGCGGGGACACCTCTCGGCGCTTCTGCCGAACCAGAAAAAGACTGTCAAACATCATGCAGCCATGCCGTTCCCTGAGCTGCCGGCGTTCATGACGCGTCTTCGCGACCACCCCGCCCTAAGTGCGCGCGCCCTGGAGTTCCTGATACTGACCTGCGCCCGGTCAGGCGAGGCGCGCGGCGCCAGATGGTCAGAAATCGATCTGGAAGCCCGCCTGTGGGTGGTCCCGGCTGACCGCATGAAGGCCGGCCGCGAACACCGCGTGCCCCTCAGCGAGGCCGCCGTGGGCATCCTGAAGCCGCTCTTCGAAAACAGGATCAGCGACTACGTGTTCCCGGCGCAGGGCGGAAAGGGCTGCGTTTCAGAAACGGCGTTGAGGAAGATGCTCGCAGGGCTCTACCCAGGCGAAGCAAGCCAGCACGGCTTCAGGTCTACGTTCAGAGACTGGGCGGGTGAGACGACCAGCTTCCCGCGAGAGGTCGCAGAACAAGCGCTGGCACATGTTGTCGGCGACGAGACAGAGCGAGCCTACCGCCGCGGGGATGCGCTCGAGAAGCGGAGGCTCATGATGCAGGCGTGGGCGGACTATTGCGAGACCACAAAAGTCGACGTCTAGTTGGTTTTCACAAGCAATCGAAGTCGCCATTTGATAAGCAACTGCGGTGGCCGGCGAGACGCGCCACTTCACAAGCGTTTGCCAATAGGCTGAAGTCACGTCGGCAGGTGACCATGCTGATCGAGGCCGCTGGGGGTTGAAATGAGTTTGGAGCTTCGAAGATGCGCGTAGTGCAATTTGCAGAACTCTCAGCTTCAGACCTCGTCGTGGACGCTGTCTATGAGGGACAGGAGGGCGGACTACTCTCTGGGGAAGCACTATCGGCTCTTCTACCCGGCATCGGCAATATGGGCGGATTCCGCCCCTGCGGAGGTCAAGGCAGGCGGCGCTTTGTCGCTTTGGTGACCAGTGGGCGAGAACCTGATTGGCCCGACAACCTCGACCCCAGCACTGGCCAGTTCGTTTACTACGGCGACAATCGTCACCCTGGTCACGCTCTCCATGATACGAACAGCGGCGGGAACAAACTTCTTCAGGAGACCTACGGTCTTCTTCACGGCCAACCACCACGAAGATGCGACATCGCGCCGTTTCTAGGGTCCGGACTCATTACAGCCACCAGATGACGGCTGCTGCAAGGGTGATCGCCGCCATGAAGTTGGTGATGTTTCGGTCAAACCGCGTTGCGATGCGCCGCCAGTCCTTCAGCCTGCAGAACATGCGCTCGATGACGT
>WGLS01000006.1 GCA_016125455.1 Alphaproteobacteria bacterium | reverse complement strand
CGCCGCCGACATGCCAGCCTGATGCTCCTTCAAGATCCCGATGATCTGCTCTTCGGTAAACCTGCTCTTCCTCATTCATCCGTCTCCTTATCGGAACGGACCTTACCTCAAACTGAGGGCGAATGACGGGGCAAGGTCATTTCGATCCAAGCTATCTCCAATCGCCTGACGCCGGCCCAAAAAAAACCCGGCGCAATGCCGGGTTTAATTCGATCCGATGGCGATCAATGCCACCTCTACTCAGTATCTCCGTCATCATCCTGAAACAGCACTGGCCCTGAGTCCTGGCCCTTAGCGTCTTCGTCGCGATCAACGAACTCGATAACCGCAAGCGGGGCATTGTCGCCGTACCGGAAGCCTGCCTTCATGATGCGGATGTATCCGCCATTTCGTTCCGCATAGCGCGGACCAAGCGTATCAAACAGCTTCTTCGTCATGCCTTCGTCGCGAATACGCGCAGCTGCAAGGCGACGAAGCGAGAGACGACGCTCGCCATTCGCGTCGGCCTTTTTCGCCATCGTCACGAGCTTCTCAACAATCGGGCGAAGTTCTTTCGCCTTGGGCAAGGTCGTCGTAATCTGCTCATGCTTGATAAGGGCCGCCGCCATGTTCGCGAACATCGCTTTGCGATGTTCGTGCGTGCGATTGAGCTTCCTGTGCGCAAAACCGTGGCGCATCTCTTGTCTCCATCAGGCAGGACTTTATGTCCTGACTTTCCTACTCGTCGAATTTCTTTGCGAGGTCTTCGATGTTATCCGGCGGCCAATCCGGCACATCCATGCCAAGATGGAGTCCCAGGCTCGCCAGCACTTCCTTGATTTCATTCAGCGACTTACGCCCAAAATTCGGCGTCCGGAGCATTTCCGCCTCGGTCTTCTGAATCAAGTCGCCAATGTAAACGATATTGTCATTCTTCAGGCAATTCGCCGAGCGGACCGAGAGCTCAAGCTCATCCACCTTGCGGAGGAGCGCAGGGTTGAACGGCAGTTCTTCGCGCTCGTCGCCACCCGTGTCCTTGTTAGGCTCGTCGAAATTCACGAAAATCTGCAACTGATCCTGAAGGATGCGCGCTGCATACGCGGCCGAATCTTCCGGCGTTACTGAACCGTCGGTTTCGATGTCCATAATAAGTCGGTCGTAGTCGAGAACCTGACCCTCGCGAGTGTTCTCGACCCGGTAAGCCACACGGCGCACCGGAGAATAAAGGCTGTCGATCGGGATCAGCCCAATCGGCGCGTCCTCCGGACGGTTACGATCTGCCGGGACATATCCCTTGCCGGTCTGAACCGTGAATTCGATCCTTAGCTCCGCCCCTTCGTCGAGACGGCAGATTTCCTGGGTAGGATCGAGAATTTCCACCGAAGCGGTCTGCTCGATGTCCCCAGCGGTAACGACACCCGGGCCGGTCTTCCTGAGAACGAGGCGCTTTGGCCCGTCAGAATGGCTCCGCAACGCCAATTGCTTAACGTTGAGCACGAGGTCGGTGACGTCTTCGCGGACGCCCGGGATCGATGAGAATTCGTGAACGACGCCATCAATCTGAATTGAGGTTACCGCGGCGCCTTGCAGCGACGAAAGGAGGACGCGGCGCAACGCGTTGCCCAGCGTCAGGCCAAAGCCGCGCTCAAGCGGCTGGGCGATAATTGTCGCCCGTCGCATCGGATCCGCCCCTGTCGAAACTTCGAGCTTTGTTGGGCGGATCAGTTGCTGCCAATTCTTCTCAACGACTGTCATAAGTCTCCATCCATCGGCAGTTCGCCGAATGACTTTCAAAGCGGGGCGCCGTCACTTGCGCCTCGACGCCGAATTGGTGCGGATCAAACTCGGCGAACGCCGCTGATCCGCCCAGCGAAATCCTCGTTAGACGCGTCGGCGTTTGCGCGGACGACACCCGTTATGGGGGATTGGCGTCACGTCCTTGATCATATTAACGGTCAGACCCGCGGCCTGAAGTGCACGGAGGGCGCTTTCTCGTCCAGAACCAGGACCTTTGACCTCAACGTTCACGGTCTTGAGGCCGTGCTCCATCGCCTTCTTTGCGGCATCTTCAGCGGCCATCTGCGCCGCAAATGGCGTCGACTTCCGTGACCCCTTAAAGCCCATACCGCCAGCTGACGACCAGGAAATGGCATTGCCCTGTTCGTCGGAGATGGTCACCATCGTGTTGTTGAAAGACGCGTTCACGTGAACGACGCCCGTAGAAATATTCTTGCGTTCGCGACGGCGCACCCGCCCCGCCGTAGGTTGCTTGGCCATTCCTGCAGGTCCTTATTTCTTCTTGCCGGCGATCGCTTTGGCCGGGCCTTTGCGTGTGCGCGCATTTGTGTGGGTGCGCTGACCTCGAACAGGCAAACCGCGACGATGCCGAAGGCCGCGATAGCATCCCATGTCCATCAAACGCTTGATGTTGACAGCGACCTCCCGACGCAGGTCACCCTCAACCATGTAGCCGGCGTCGATCGTCTCCCGTATCTGGAGAACTTCGGCATCGGATAGTTCGTTCACGCGTCGCTCCCGAGGGATACCGACTTTCTCACAAATCTCCGACGCCTTGGCGGGGCCAATGCCGTGGATATAGCGAAGCGCGATTTCAACTCGCTTGTTCGCTGGAATGTTCACGCCGGCGATCCGCGCCATCGTTCACCCTCAATTTCTTCGCGCCAACAGCGCCGTTTTACCATGGTCCTTGCAATAGCTGGGACCGTGCGTGTTCCATTCTTCGACGCCGATCCCGACGCGATATTCAATGCTCTCAATCGCCGCTCAAGAGAGGCGGCCAACGCAACCCATTCAGCCTCAAAAAGGACCCGACTTACCGGGCGCACGGCGTCGCGCGACTATCGCACCGGATTTCGCGGAAGCGAGCTGATAGCCTTACCGCCACAGCCTCGTCAACCGTTCGGAACGCCATTTTTGACTGTCTAAGCCTATTTCTTCGCCACCCCGTCAAGCACCTCTGAGATCGCATCGCCGACTTCGTCGATCGTCCCCATTCCGTCCACGCGGACCAGCTTCCCGTGGCCCTCATAATACGGGATCAGCGGGGCCGTCTGCTCACGATAGACCGCCTGGCGCTTTCTGAAGGTCTCAACATTGTCATCGGCGCGGACCTGTTCGCCACGAGCCATGGTCTCCTCAATTCGACCATTCAGGCGCTTCACGAGCTCATCTTCATCAACGGTGAGTTCAATCACGACGTCGAGTTCGCGCCCCAGGCCTGAGAGCACGCGGTCGATCATTTCCGCTTGCCCCACCGTGCGCACCGCACCATCAAGAATAAATCCCTTCCGGCAATCATCAGCCTTGACCCGTTCAGTCACGATTTCCTCAATGATCTCGTCCGAGACGAGATCACCACGATCCATAATGTCCTTGCAGCGCTTACCGAGAAGCGATCCAGAAGCGATCGACGCGCGCAGCATGTCGCCGGTAGAGAGTTGCGGTATGCCGCGCTCCTCCCTGATGCGCTTGGCCTGCGTACCTTTTCCAGCGCCTGGCGGGCCGAGCAGGATCAGGATCATGTGCGGCTCCCCCTCAATTTCGATTTCTTGATAAGGCTCTCGTATTGCTGGGCGATCAGGTGACCCTGGATCTGTCCGACCGTATCAAGGGTCACGGATACGACAATCAGTAGCGATGTCCCGCCGATATAGACCGGTATCGCGTTGTTGGAGCCCATTTTCAAAAGCTCGGGCAGGATGCACACTGCTGTCAGGTAGACGGCGCCAATTACCGTCAACCTTGAGACGACAAAATCGAGATACTCCGCGGTGCGTTGGCCCGGCCGATAACCTTGAATGAACCCGCCATACTTCTTCAGGTTGTCAGCGACGTCCTCAACATTGAACACGATGGACGTATAGACGAACGTGAAGGAAATGATCAGCGCGGCATACAACGCGATGTAAAGCGGCCGACCAGGCGCAAACCAGATCTGGAGATTCTGAAGGACCTCCGGCGAATCCGTTCCGATCGCGCCCGCGGCAGTTGCAGGCAGAAGCAGGAGCGAGGATGCGAAAATCGGCGGGATGACGCCCGAAGGGTTCAGTTTCAAAGGCAAGTGGGATTTTTCGCCCTGCGTCATCCGCATGCCGACTTGCCGGCGTGGATACTGAACCAGAATGCGTCGCTGGGATCGTTCCATGAATACCACGAATGCGACAAGCGCCAGGGCAAGAGCTGCAACGACAATTACGGTTCCGCCAGGCAGTGACGCGCCCGACGGTCCAGCGCCGCGACCAAGAGCGAAAAGCCCCGCCGCCGCCCTGGGCAATTCGGCAACGATGCCGGCAAAAATCAGGAGCGAAACGCCATTGCCGACCCCGCGCGCCGTAATCTGCTCGCCGAGCCAAAGCAGGAACATGACCCCGCCGACGAGCGTGACCACCGTCGTGAGAATGAAGAATGGTCCAGGATTGTTAACCACTGACAAACCGGTTCCAACGCTGGACTGCAGGCTGACGGCGATGAAATATCCCTGCATCGTCGCCAGGAAGACCGTCAGGTATCGGGTGTACTGATTGATCTGTCGACGCCCCTGCTCGCCTTCCTTCTTGAGCTTCTCAAGGGTCGGGATGACGGCAGTCATCAACTGAAGAATAATCGACGCCGAGATATACGGCATAATATTTAACGCGAAGATCGCCATCCGTTCGACGGCGCCGCCCGCGAAAATGTTCAGAGTGCCAAGAAGACCGCCGGACTGCGACTGGAATGCCTGTGCGAAGGCAGCTGGGTTGATCCCCGGCAATGGGATGTATGTGCCAAGCCGATATACGATCAGTGCGCCGAGCGTAAAAAGGAGCCGCTTTTTCAGCTCCTCCGCCTTGGCGAATGACGAAAAGGTTATGTTCTGCGCAAACTGCTCAGCTGCCGATGTCATGAGCGCATAACCCGTTGTTCGACGCGACACGCAAACGGGCGAGCCGAATCTAGTGTTGACTTAACTATGCCGACTGCCGCCTGACGTGCGCCAAACGTTGCGCCGCCATTTTTGCTCTTCCCTGCACCCAGGCGAGTTGCATGTGGCGACGACACTCGGTTTTCGCAACCCGACAATGTTGGCAGCCAAGTTTGTCCTACTCCGTTACCTGCTTGGCAACGATCGTGACGGAACCCCCAGCCTTTTCGACGGCCGCTTTCGCGGATGCTGTGGCGTGGGAGACGGTCACATCAACCTTGGTCGTGAGCTCCCCTGTTCCGAGAAGCCTTACCCCGCCGAGCGCGCGGCGTAGGACGCCGGCAGCCACCAGAGCATCGCTGTCAATCGGTTTCGAAGTATCGAGCTTGCCGGCGTCTATTGCCGTTTGCAGTCGACCGATATTGATTTCAGAAAAACGAACTGCATTCGGCTTATTAAAACCGCGCTTCGGCAGGCGCATGTAGAGCGGCATCTGACCGCCTTCATAAGCCCGAATGCCGGTCACGCCGGACCGCGCCTTCTGGCCCTTGACCCCGCGTCCGCCGGTCTTGCCCTTGCCGGAGCCGATACCCCGACCAATGCGCATGCGCTCCTTGCGGGCGCCCTTATTGTCAGAAAGTTCGTTGAGCTTCATGGGATCGCTTCCTTCGACTTGCGACGGCGCTACCCGCCGCCTCGCCTTGCGATCGAGCATCGTGAGAATACTAGTCCTCGACGACCTCGACCAAATGGGCCACCTTGCGGATCATGCCGCGCACGGAAGGCGTATCTTCGAGTTCGCGCTCGCGGCCGATCTTGTTGAGACCAAGGCCAACAAGCGTCGCACGCTGATCGCGCGGTCGGCGAATTGCGCTCCCGGTCTGCCGTACCCTAACTGTCTTTTTTGCCGCCATCTGCCAATTCCTCTCGACGCGCGACCGCACTAGCTCGCGGATGCTTCCGTCACAACGTCCGCTTCCTCGATCGCCGCCGCCGGTCCGCGCTCGCCGAAGATTTCAGAAACCTTCTTCCCGCGCTTCGCCGCGATCGTGCGGGGGCTATCCTGCGCCTTGAGCGCATCGATCGTTGCGCGAACCATGTTATACGGGTTCGATGAACCCACGGACTTCGCTACGACATCCTGGACGCCGAGTGTTTCAAACACGGCGCGCATGGGCCCGCCGGCAATAACACCTGTCCCCGGTGGCGCTGAACGAAGAAGAACCTTTCCGGCGCCCCAACGCCCGTGGGCGTCATGATGCAACGTGCGGCCTTCCCTGAGCGGAATGCGGACGAGATTGCGCTTCGCTTCCTGAGACGCCTTCCGGATCGCCTCAGGCACTTCGCGCGCCTTGCCTTTGCCAAAACCAACCCGACCACGCTGATCACCGACCACAACAAGCGCCGCGAAACCGAAATTCTTGCCGCCCTTTACGGTCTTGGCTACGCGATTGATCGCGACGAGCTTGTCGACGAATTCGTCACGCTCTTCACGTTCTCCGCGACCGCGATCGTTTCGGCCTCTGCCGCGACCGCCGCCGCCGCCGCGTTGATCTTCACGCGCCATAGGGCTTTCTCCTAACCTTAAAACTCGAGGCCGGCTTCACGCGCCGCCTCGGCAAGCGCTTTCACGCGCCCATGATAAAGATAGCCGCCGCGATCAAACACGACCTGCTTGACGCCTGCTTCGCCGGCTCTTTCCGCCAATGCCTTGCCAATCGCCGCTGCGGCATCCGATGTCGAACCCTTGCCGATCGCCGCGCGCAAATCCTTGTCGAGCGAAGATGCTGACGCCAGGGTCTTGCCGGCACGGTCATCGATGATCTGTGCAGAAATGTTCTTTGAAGAGCGGAACACCGACAGCCTCGGCCGCTCGCCGGAATGCTTCTTCAGCCGCGAGCGTACGCGTTGCGATCGCTTGTTGCGCGCCACCATGTCGGCCATTTGGAAACCCTCTCTTCAGTCCCTGTGCCCAAGCCTTCCGCCCGAACAATATCAGTGGCACTACTTCTTCTTGCCTTCCTTGCGGAAGATGAACTCGTTCTTGTACTTGATCCCTTTGCCCTTGTACGGCTCGGGAGGCCGGAAGCCGCGGATCTCCGCTGCCGCCTGCCCAACTCGTTGTTTGTCAATCCCGGAAATGATGATCTCGGTCGGCTTTGGCGTCGCAATCGTCAGGCCCGCCGGCGTCGGGAATTCGACATCATGGCTGTAGCCAAGAGCAAGGCTCAACACGTTGCCCTTCATCTGAGCTCGATAGCCAACGCCGACCAGTTCGAGCTCCCGAGTGAACTCATTGGCGACGCCTTGAACCATGTTCGCGACCATCGTGCGGGACATGCCCCACGCTGATCGTGCTTCCTTGGACTTGTCGACCGGCTGGATCTGTACGGCATTGTCATTGAACGCCACAGTGCAAAGGTCCATGACGTCGAAAGACAATTCGCCTTTCGGTCCTTTCGCCTTGATGGTCTGACCGTTGACGGTCACCGTCACGCCGTTCGGCACGTTAACCGGCAGCTTGCCAATTCGGGACATGTCCCTCGCTCCTCATGTTGCGCCGCCTTTTTGCCGCGCACGCGATCGCTCAACGGACGATCGTCAGTAGACCTGAAACAAAACCTCGCCGCCGACATTTGCGCTTCGCGCAGCGTTGTCGGACATCACGCCCTTCGGCGTCGACACGACTGAAATGCCAAGGCCATTTCGAACCGACGGGAGGTTCGCGACCGAGGAATAGACCCGTCGCCCTGGCTTTGACACGCGCTTTATATGCGAAATAACAGGCGTGCCGTCGTAATACTTCAGCTCAACTTCGAAGGTCGGCTTGGCGCCTTCCACCTCGATGCGCGCATAGCCTCGGATGTAGCCTTCGTCCGCGAGCACATCGAGAACCCAGCCGCGCAATTTCGACGCGGGCACGCTCGTTGTCTGATGCCGACGCATCTGCGCATTGCGGATGCGGGTGATCAAATCGCCGATCGGATCGTTTATCGCCATCGCAATCGATCTCCTTACCAACTCGACTTGACGAGTCCGGGGACTTTGCCCTCGGACCCGAGCTCGCGCAGCGCAATTCTCGACATTTTCAGTTTCCGATAGAACCCGCGCGGTCGGCCTGTGACCTCGCAACGGTTTCTGATCCGGGTCTTGGAAGCATTTCGCGGAAGTTCAGCAAGCGCCAGCGCCGCAGCGAAACGGTCTTCCGCCGGCTTTTCGCTGTCGCGAATAACCGCCTTCAGCCTTTGACGCTTCGCGTCAAACTTCTCCGCCAGCCGACGACGCTTCTTATCGCGTTCAATCATGCTTTTCTTAGCCATTCACTTCCTCCGTTCGGCAACCGCATCAAGCACGCTGCCGGCCCGTATACCGCGCATCAGTTGGCGCGGAACGGGAAATTCAGTTCCTTCAGCAACCGGCGGGCTTCCGCATCCGACGTCGCTGTCGTGCAAACAATGATGTCCATCCCCCGAATCTTATCGACCTTATCGTAATCAATCTCGGGGAAGACGATGTGCTCCTTCACGCCCATCGCGTAGTTCCCTCGCCCGTCGAAACTCTTCGGATTAAGGCCGCGAAAGTCCCGAACGCGAGGTAGCGCGATTGTCACCAGACGATCGATGAAATCAAACATGCGATCCTTGCGCAGCGTCACCTTCACGCCGACAGCCATCCCTTCGCGCAGTTTAAACCCTGCAATTGACTGTTTGGCTCGGGTCACGACCGGCTTTTGGCCAGCGATCTTCATGAGATCTTCGTACGCGGCATCAACGGCCTTACGGTCGTTCACAGCGTCACCCACGCCCATGTTAATCACGACTTTATCAAGGCGCGGCATCATCATCGGGTTCGCGTATTTGAACTCTTCGTTCAGAACGCCGCGAATCTTTTCTAGGTAGAGCGTCTTAAGACGCGGAACGTAAGCCGTCTCAGACATCGATTACCTGCCCACTGCGCTTCGCGATGCGCACTTTCTTTCCATCTTCAACCTTGAAGCCAACGCGCGTCGGCCGGCCGTCGACACACAGCGCCACGTTTGAAACGTGAATCGGCGCTTCCCGTCGCACGATCCCGCCACGTTCGCTCGCTGTCTGCTTCTGATGCTTGGCCACGATGTTCACGCCAGATACGACAACGCGATCGTCCTGGGGGAGCACCCGCAGAACTTCGCCTTCGGCGCCGCGATTCTTGCCCGCTAACACGACGACCTTGTCGCCTTTTTTTATTTTCGCCGCCATTGCAGCCTCTCGTCGTTCCAAAGCGCCATCGCTGGCGCCCAATTAATTCGTATGCGTTCAGAGAACTTCCGGCGCAAGCGACACGATCTTCATGTGGTTAGCGGCGCGTAACTCGCGCGTCACAGGGCCAAAAATACGCGTGCCGATCGGCTCCTTGTTGTTGTTGATAAGCACAGCCGCATTTCGGTCAAATCGAATGACTGAACCGTCACGCCGCTTGATATCCTTAGCGGTCCGAACGACGACGGCCTTCATGACTGCGCCCTTCTTGACGCGACCGCGCGGGATTGCCTCCTTAACGGACACAACGATGATATCGCCGACGCGCGCATATTTGCGCTTGGCGCCGCCAAGAACCTTGATGCACTGGACGCGCTTCGCGCCGGAGTTATCGGCGACGTCCAAATTTGTCTGCATCTGGATCATATCGACCCTCCAAACGGGGCACGCCCCCGCGACCAATTCCAACCCGCCGTCGCGCGACGGCGGCATTCAACTCCTTGGCGAATTAACCTTTGGATCCTTCGCCAATGACCTCGAAGCGTTTCATTTTCGAGAACGGCGCGCACTCCTGGATCAGGACGAGATCGCCAATCTTATATTTGTTCTCCGCATCATGCGCATGGAACTTCTTTGAGCGACGAATAGTCTTCATCAACACCGGATGGCGCGTGATCCGTTCAACCTGCACAACGACGGTCTTGTCGTTGCGGTCACTGACCACCGTTCCCTGCATCACTCGTTTCGGCATCGCCAATTCCTTCGAACACTTTCAACGGCGCCCTCCGGCGCCCGCGACACACCGCCTTATGCGTTAGCCGCGACGTCTTTTTCCCGCAGAATAGTCTTTACCCGCGCAATCTCACGCCGGCACTCGCGAACGCGGTCAGTCTTTTCCAACTGTCCGGTTGCCCGCTGAAAACGCAGATTAAATTGCTCGCGCTTTAGCTGCGAGAGCTTGTCCTTGAGCTGATCGACGGAAAGGTCGCGCGCTTCGGATGCATTCATGACAAGCAAGCTCCCTATTCACCGATGCGTGATACAATGCGCGTCTTGATTGGCAACTTCGCAGCCCCAAGCGTCAACGCTTCCCGCGCCAGGGCTTCTGAAACGCCGTCAATCTCAAACATGATCCGACCCGGCTTCACTTTTGCGACCCACCGGTCAACCGAACCTTTTCCCTTGCCCATGCGAACTTCAGTGGGCTTCGCCGAGACCGGAACATCCGGATAAATGCGAATCCAGACACGGCCGGCCCGTTTCATCGCGCGCGTGATGGCACGCCGTGTCGCCTCGATCTGCCGGGCGGTGACGCGCTCAGGCTCCATTGCCTTTAGCCCGAAGGAACCGAAGTTCAGCTCCGTGCCGCCTTTGGCGAGACCGTGGATCCGGCCCTTGTGCATCTTGCGAAACTTGGTCCGCTTCGGCTGCAACATGACTGATCTCCAACCTATCCTTTAACCGGCGCGCGCATCGCGGTCGCGACCGCCACGCCCGCCGTCACGCATCTGGCCAACGGCGCCCGTCTGCACATCAATGATCCGACGCTCCTGAGCCATCGGGTCATGCTCGAGGATCTCGCCCTTAAATATCCAGACCTTCACGCCGATCGCACCATAAGTCGTGCGCGCCGTCGCGACGCCGTAGTCGATATCCGCTCGCAACGTATGCAGCGGCACGCGACCCTCGCGATACCATTCCATCCGCGCGATCTCCGCGCCGCCAAGACGACCTGACACATTGACGCGAATACCCAGCGCGCCCATCCGCATCGACGTCTGCATGGCCCGCTTCATCGCGCGCCGGAATGCCACGCGACGCTCAAGCTGCTGCGCAATATTTTCCGCGACAAGCGCTGCGTCGATCTCAGGTTTCCGAATCTCGACAATATTGAGCACGGTTTCCGACGCCGTCATCTTCTGCAGCTCACTGCGAAGCTTCTCGATGTCAGCGCCCTTCTTGCCAATGACGACCCCTGGCCGGGCCGTGTAGATCGTGACCCGGCATTTCTTGTGCGGACGCTCGATAATGATGCGCGACACGCCTGCCATCTTGAGCTTCTCATGGAGAAACTTCCGTATACGCAGGTCTTCGTGGAGAAGGTTCGCGTACGACCCTGTCGACGCGAACCAGCGCGAATCCCACGTTCGGTTAATCCCAAGGCGCAGGCCAACTGGATTTACTTTCTGACCCATTACGCCGCCTCCTCAACTTCTTTGACTACGATCGTGATTTCGGCGAACGGCTTCAAAATTCGTCCAACCCTGCCACGGCCACGGGGGCGCCAGCGCTTCATCACAAGGTTTTTCCCGACGAACGCCTGGTCAACAACGAGCGCATCAACATCAAGGTCGTGATTTTCCTCGGCATTCGCGACAGCGCTCATCAGAACCTTTTTGACGTCCTGCGCGACGCGCTTGCGCGAGAAAGTCAGGTCGGCAAGCGCCTTCTCAACCTTCTTGCCCCGAATCATCTGCGCAACGAGATTCAGTTTTTGGGGCGAGGTGCGGATCATCCGCGCCTTTGCCATGGCGGCGTTTTCGGCAACGCGCCTTTTATTCGCCTTCTGTCCCATGACTATTTCCTCTTCGCCTTCTTGTCGGCGCCGTGCCCGTAATAGGTTCGCGAAGGAGAAAATTCGCCAAGCTTGTGGCCGACCATGTCTTCGGTCACATGTACAGGAACAAACTTGTGACCGTTATAGACATTGAACGTCAGTCCAACGAACTGCGGCAGAATGGTCGACCGGCGCGACCATGTCTTGATGCCGCCCTTGTGACCGCCACCCTGACCGTCTTCGGCCTTCTTCAGAAGATACCGATCGACGAATGGGCCTTTCCAAACTGAACGAGGCATTTCGCTTCCTTCCGCCCCTACTTCTTCCGCGCGTGACGCGAGCGGATGATGTACTTCTGGGTCTCTTTGTTCTTACGGGTCTTGCGGCCCTTCGTCGGCTTGCCCCAGGGTGTCACTGGGTGACGGCCGCCCGAGGTACGGCCTTCTCCGCCGCCATGAGGGTGGTCAACCGGGTTCATGACAACGCCGCGAACGGACGGGCGCTTGCCGAGATGGCGAGATCGACCTGCCTTCCCGAGATTTTCGTTCATCCTGTCAGGGTTCGACACGGCCCCAACTGTCGCCATGCATTCGCCCGACACAAGCCGAACCTCGCCAGAGGACAGACGAAGCTGGGCCATCGGCCCATCGCGGCCGACGAGCTGGACGTACGAACCCGCAGAACGCGCGATTTGTCCGCCTTTTGCCGGCTTCAATTCAACATTGTGTACAATCGTCCCAACGGGGATCGACCGAAGCGGCATCGCATTCCCTGGCTTCACGTCGACTTTCTCGCCGGCGATAATCTTGTCGCCCTGCTTGAGCCGTTGCGGCGCCAAAATATATGACAGCTCGCCATCAAGGTACTTCACGAGGGCGATGAACGCCGTGCGGTTAGGGTCGTACTCGAGCCGTTCGACTTTCGCCTCTACGTTGAACTTGCGACGCTTGAAGTCGACAACCCGATAAAGCTTCTTCGCGCCGCCACCACGGCGGCGGGCCGTGATGCGACCGTGATTGTTCCGCCCGCCCTTGGACGTCAAGCCTTCCGTCAACGTCTTTTCCGGTCGCCCCTTCCACAGGTGGCTGCGATCCACCAGCACGAGCTGGCGGCGCGACGGCGTCGTCGGATTGAATGTCTTAAGCGCCATGTTCACCTACCCGAATCGACTTTCCGTCGACCCCGAATTTCCAAACTCAGACTACCGATCAAAGACCGGTCGTCACGTCGATCGAATGCCCGTCTTCGAGCGTCACAATCGCCTTCTTCACGGTCGACCGGGTATAAGGCCGTCCACGGAAAAGCTTCTTCTTGCCCTTCATCCGCAACGTATTCACGGCCTTTACCTTGACCTTGAACAACGCCTCGACCGCGGCTGCGATTTCAGGCTTTGACGCATCGAGCGGAACTTTGAAGGTCACCTGATTGTTCTCGGACGCCAATGTCGATTTCTCGGTCACGATCGGCGCAATGATCGTGTTGTAATGCTTCTCGGTCGGCTGGATTGAGTCGCTCATTTCAGGCGGGCCTCCAGCCCTTGCACGGCGGCCTTTGTAAGGACAAGCGTGTTCCGCCGCAGAATGTCGTAAACATTCGCGCCAACTACCGGCAGAACGTCCACATTCGGAATGTTCCGCGCAGCGCGAGCAAAACCCTCATTGATCTCCGCGTCGACGATAAGAACGTTGTCAAAGCCAAGCGCGTCAAAACGAGCCTTCAACGCTTTCGTCTTCGGCTCATCCACTGACGCGCCGTCGATGATAATCAACTCGTTAGCCGCCAATTTCGCAGAAAGGGCGTGCTTCATCGCCAGCCGGCGGACCTTCTTCGGCAGATCGAACGCATGACTGCGCACGCGGGGGCCATGAGCTTTGCCGCCGCCGCGGAACTGAGGCGCTTTCTTGTCGCCATGGCGAGCGCCGCCAGAACCCTTCTGGCGGACGAATTTCTTGCCCGTCGCCTTGACGTCATTGCGTTCTTTCGCCTTGTGAGTCCCTTGCTGGCGCTTGGCAAGTTGATAGGTCACCATTCGGTGAAGAATATCCTTGCGCGGCTCCAGGCCGAAGATTTCGTCCAGCAGGTCAATTGATCCGGCCGACCCGTTCTCAAGGGTGCGAACGTCGAGTTTCATTATTCCGCTCCCTTTTCCTGTTGATCCGTAATCGGCGCAACTTCGGCGACCATTTCCGCGTCGGCGGAGGCCGGCGTCGGACTGTCGATACTCCCTGCCGACACGCTCCGATCCAGAATTTTCGCTGGAAGCGGCGCGTTCTCAGGAATGGGACGTTTGATTGCATCCCTGATCATCACCCAGCCTTGCTTCGGCCCAGGCACAGCGCCCTTCAGCAGGATGAAGCCGCGGCCTTCATCTACTCGCACGACTTCAATGTTCTGTGTTGTCCGACGGCGCGCGCCCATTTGGCCCGCCATCTTCTTTCCTTTGAACACTTTGCCGGGGTCCTGACACTGACCTGTAGATCCGTGCGATCGATGCGAGATCGACACGCCGTGAGAAGCGCGCAATCCGCCAAAATTCCAACGTTTCATGCCGCCAGCGAAGCCCTTGCCGATCGTGACGCCGGTCACGTCAACTTTCTGGCCCTCGAGAAAATGCGCCGGAGAAATCTCCGCTCCAACATCAACGAAGTTCCCCTCAGCGACGCGGAACTCGACCAGCTTCTGCTTAGGCTCAACGCCGGCTTGCGCAAAATACCCGCGCTCCGCTTTTGTGGTCCGTTTCACCTTCTTTGCGCCGGCGCCGAGTTGCAGCGCTGCGTAGCCATGCTTCTCAACCGTCCGTTGGCCGACGACCTGGCAGCCCTCAACAAGCATAACCGTGACTGGCACGTGCTCGCCATCCTCGCGATAGACGCGGGTCATGCCGACTTTCTTTGCGATCAATCCGGTCCGCATCTCTTACGCCCCGAGCTTGATTTCCACATCGACGCCGGCCGACAGGTCGAGCTTCATCAGCGCGTCCACCGTCTGCGGCGTCGGATCAACGATGTCCAGCACGCGCTTGTGCGTGCGCATCTCGAACTGCTCGCGGCTTTTCTTGTCGATGTGCGGCGAGCGATTGACCGTGAAACGCTCGATGCGCGTCGGTAGCGGAATTGGCCCGCGCACCTGTGCGCCAGTGCGCTTTGCGGTGTGAACGATCTCGGTCGTCGACGCGTCGAGCACGCGATGGTCGAACGCCTTCAAGCGTATGCGAATGTTCTGTTGCATGCCGTCTTCGTCGTCCTCAATCGGTTGGCGACACGAAAATGTTCGCCGTCAAAAAAAGGAACGCCGGACGGACGCCAATCGGCCCGCCCGGCGTTCCCGGGTGCGCTAAAGCTACTCTAAAATCTTCGCGACGATGCCTGCGCCGACGGTGCGGCCGCCTTCGCGAATAGCGAAGCGCAGACGCTCTTCCATCGCGATCGGCACGATAAGCTCGACGTTCACTTCGACGTTGTCGCCAGGCATTACCATTTCCGTGCCCTCTTTCAAGGTGACGACGCCCGTGACGTCGGTGGTTCGGAAATAGAACTGCGGACGATAGTTGTTGAAAAAGGGCGTATGGCGACCGCCTTCTTCTTTCGTCAGGATATAGGCTTCCGCTTCGAACTTGGTGTGCGGCGTCACCGAACCCGGTTTGCACAGAACCTGTCCGCGCTCCACCTTTTCGCGCTCGATCCCGCGGAGAAGGACACCGACGTTGTCGCCCGCCTGACCGGAGTCAAGCAGCTTACGGAACATCTCGACGCCGGTGCACGTCGTTTTTTGCGTGTCCTTGACGCCGACAATCTCAAGTTCGTCGCCAACTGTCACCTTGCCGCGCTCAACACGCCCGGTAACGACTGTGCCACGACCGGAGATCGAGAAAACGTCCTCGATCGGCAACAGGAAGTCCTTGTCGATGGGGCGATCCGGCGTCGGAATGTATTCGTCAACTGCAGCAAGCAGTTCCCTGATCGTATTCTCGCCGATCTCCGGATCGCGCCCTTCGAGCGCAGCGAGCGCCGAACCCTTGATGATCGGAATGTCATCGCCCGGGAACTCGTACACTGAAAGCAGTTCACGAACTTCCATTTCAACAAGCTCGAGAAGCTCCGCGTCATCGACCTGGTCGACCTTGTTAAGGTAGACAACGATGGCCGGAACCCCGACCTGCCGGGCAAGGAGAATATGCTCGCGCGTCTGCGGCATCGGGCCGTCCGCCGCGTTCACGACAAGGATGGCGCCATCCATTTGTGCCGCCCCGGTAATCATGTTTTTGACGTAGTCAGCGTGGCCCGGGCAGTCCACGTGGGCATAGTGGCGATTGTCGGTTTCGTACTCGACATGCGCCGTCGAAATCGTGATGCCCCGCGCCTTTTCCTCCGGCGCCGCGTCGATCTGATCGTAAGCCTTGAAGTCGCCGAAATACTTCGTGATCGCAGCCGTCAGGGTCGTCTTGCCGTGGTCGACGTGACCGATGGTGCCAATGTTGGCGTGCGGCTTGTTGCGCTCAAACTTTTCCTTAGCCATCTACTTTTCTCCGTCTCCTGACGACTAAACCCTAGGTCTCTCTCAGCCCGCCGCGCCCGGACCCGGACGCAATCGCGCTTCTTCATGCGGCCCGTTTAACCGGCCAATTTAGCCTGAACTTCTTCTTGGACCGCCTGCGGGACGCGTTCGTAGTGATCAAACAACATCGTGTATTGCGCGCGCCCCTGCGTCGATGAACGAAGCGCGTTGACGTAGCCGAACATGTTCGCCAGCGGCACCATCGCATGCACGACATTCGCGTTGCCGCGCATTTCCTGATCCTGAATCTGGCCACGACGTGAGTTCAAGTCGCCAATCACCGTGCCGGTGTACTCTTCCGGCGTGACGACTTCCACTTTCATGATTGGCTCGAGCAGCGCCATGCCGAGATGCGACTTTGCTTCGCGCATCGCTGCGCGGCCGGCGATCTCAAACGCGAGCACCGAGGAATCGACATCGTGGAAAGCGCCGTCAATCAGTTCCACCTTGAAATCAAGGATCGGGAAGCCAACCAGCATGCCGCTATCCCGAATCGAGTTTATCCCCTTTTCGACGCCCGGAATGTACTCCTTCGGAATAGATCCGCCGACAATCTTGCTCTCAAAGGCATAGCCAGACCCTGGCTCGCCCGGAATGATATTCATTTTGACTCGCGCAAACTGGCCTGAACCGCCCGATTGCTTCTTGTGCGTATAATCGATCGTGTACGCCTTGGTGAAGCTCTCACGGTAGGCAACCTGCGGCTGACCGATATTCGCCTCAACCTTGAACTCGCGCTTCATGCGGTCGACGATGATATCGAGGTGCAATTCACCCATGCCCTTGATAATTGTCTGGCCGCTCTCCTCGTCTGAAGCAACGCGGAAGGACGGGTCCTCAGCAGCGAGGCGCTGTAGCGCGACGCCCATTTTTTCCTGGTCAGCCTTTGTCTTCGGCTCAACCGCCAACTCAATCACCGGATCGGGAAATTCCATCCGCTCAAGGATGACCGGCTTGGCGGCATCGCAAAGAGTGTCGCCGGTCGTCGTATCCTTGAGACCGCCGATCGCAACGATATCTCCTGCAAACGCCTCCTTGATATCCTCACGACTATCCGAATGCATCATGTACATCCGGCCGATGCGTTCTTTTTTTCCCTTAACCGTGTTCGTAACGGAGTTACCCTGTTCGAACTTGCCGGAATAGACGCGACAAAACGTCAGTGATCCTACGAACGGGTCGTTCATGATCTTGAAGGCAAGCATTGCAAGCGGCTCGTCGTCCGAAGATTTGCGCGCGATTGGCTCTTCGGTGTCTGGATGGATCCCTTTGATCGCGGGCACCTCGACGGGGCTCGGCAAATAGTCGACGACCGCGTCGAGCATGGGCTGCACGCCCTTGTTCTTGAACGCCGAACCGCAGAGGACCGGATGAAAGTCAACCGCGCACGTCCCCTTGCGGATGAGCCGCTTGATTGTCGCCTCATCCGGCTCATTGCCTTCGAGATAGGCCTCAAGAACAGCTTCGTCCTGATCGACAATCATTTCGACCAGCTTTTCGCGATACTCTTTGGCTTTGTCGAGAAGGTCCGCAGGAATGTCTTCGTCGTGGAAGGCGGCGCCGAGGCTTTCTTCTTCCCAGACCACGGCCTTCATGCGGATGAGATCAACGATGCCGGCAAAGTCATTTTCAGCGCCGATCGGCAGCTGCAGAATGACGGTTTTCGCCGCCAGCCGCTCATGAATGGTTTCAATCGACCGGTAAAAGTCCGCCCCGATCTTGTCCATCTTGTTGATGAAGAACATCCGCGGGACGTGATACTTGTCGCCCTGACGCCAGACGGTCTCAGTCTGCGGCTCAACGCCGGCGTTGGCGTCAAGCAAAGCCACCGCGCCGTCAAGCACGCGTAGCGAGCGCTCGACTTCGATCGTGAAATCAACGTGCCCGGGCGTGTCAATGATATTAAGGCGCTTATCTTTCCAGAAGCAGGTCGTAGCGGCTGAGGTAATGGTAATCCCGCGCTCCTGCTCTTGTTCCATCCAGTCCATTGTGGCGGCGCCGTCATGGACTTCGCCGATCTTATGGCTCTTGCCGGTGTAATAAAGAACGCGCTCGGTCGTCGTCGTTTTTCCGGCGTCAATGTGCGCCATGATGCCGAAATTGCGGTAGTCTTCGATGTTATGCGTCCGGGCCATGCCGTTCACTTTCCGCGCGACAATGCGCGAACTCCCTGAATTCCGTTACCAGCGATAGTGCGAGAATGCTCGGTTGGCTTCCGCCATCCGATGCGTGTCTTCACGCTTCTTCACAGCGGAGCCGCGGTTCTGAGCAGCGTCCATCAGTTCGCCCGAGAGGCGGTCAACCATGGTCGTCTCATTGCGAAGCCGTGCGGCGTTGATGATCCACCGCATCGCCAGGGCCATCTTGCGCTCCTGACGAACCTCGACCGGTACCTGATAAGTGGCGCCACCGACACGCCGAGAACGCACTTCAATTGAAGGCGTCACGTTTTCAAGGGCTTCCTTGAACAGATCAATCGGCGGACGGCGAAGCTTTTCCTCAATACGGTCGAGCGCTCCGTAAACAATCTTCTCCGCCGCCGACTTCTTGCCGTCGACCATGACGTAATTCATGAATTTCGAGACCGTATGGTCGCCGAACTTCGGATCCGGATGAATCTCGCGCTTCTCCGCGCGGTGACGACGTGACATCGAATGCGCGCTCCCTATTTCGGCCGTTTGGCGCCATACTTCGAACGGCGCTGCTTTCGGTCCTTGACGCCCTGGGTATCAAGGACGCCGCGAATGATATGGTAGCGGACGCCAGGAAGGTCTTTCACACGTCCGCCGCGGATCAACACCACCGAGTGTTCCTGCAGGTTGTGGCCCTCGCCTGGAATGTAGCCGATCACTTCATAGCCGTTGGTCAGGCGAATCTTCGCAACTTTCCGAAGCGCCGAGTTCGGCTTCTTCGGAGTCGTCGTGTAGACGCGCGTGCACACGCCCCGCTTCTGCGGGTTTGCCTCCATCGCCGGCACCTTGTTGATCTTGCGGCGCGGCGTTCGAGGTTTGCGGATCAGCTGCTGAATAGTGGGCATGCATTCTCCAAAAGGAACTCGTCAGTTAATTCATCGGCAACCCTAAAGGGCCTACCCTGCCGCGCCGGCACCCTAAAGCACCACAAACGACACAAGCCGCGGAGCTCCAATCGGTGGAACACCGCGCGCATAGACAACCAATCGTCGGCGAAGCTGACCGCGTTTCAGATATACTGACAGCCGGCCTTCCAGCGGCGCTTTCCGTAACGGTGCGATCTCACCGGGTCAATAGGGACCGCGCCAAAATCCGCAGATTCTGCAATTTGAAGCCTTCACTTCCCTAGCTTGCTGGTCGCGACGCCATGGCCAATCGCAAGAAGGGTAAGAATCCTGCCAAGTCGACCGGCGGGAGCAGTCAAATCCCATTAGCCTGTTGATTGATTTTCCTGGAGCAAACCGTGGCAGAGCAACCTGCACAGGATAACGACCTCGACCTTACCGACGAAGGTTCCGCTAAGCCCATTGCTCAAGGGTATGCCATTGTCGAAGGAGTATATGTCCTATTCAGCCGAATTTCCGTCCATGTTGATGAAGCCGGGTCACTATGGACGAACCCGGCCTGGGCGCAGGATCTCAACAGGCATTTCGAATACATCCCACGATTGAAGCTTTGCGCTCCGGTCATTGCCGCGCCGCCGCCGCCGGATTCAGTTGAGATCAGGGGTCGACCAGACTTCGCGCTTATCCCACTCAAGCATGACGGCGGATGGACCAGCGTCCTCCGGAATTTTTTGCCAAACTTCGTGACGGTTCTGAGAGCTCTCAGAGACACGGACATCGCACATTCCGACGGAGCCGGCTGGGCGTTCCCGCTAAGTTTCTATCTGTTGCCGGCGCGAGTCTTCAGGAGATTTGTCTGGATAGTCGTCATCGAGTCCAGCTTCTGGCGAACATCAAATCTCCAAAAAGCGCCATTGCGCCGGCGGATCGGCGAGAAGATCTATGAGTTGCTCCTGAAACCAGCGGTCAGAAACGCAGACGCCCGAATCTTCACCCATGATGGTTACAGACGATACTTCCTTCGCGAAGGTGACCCGAATTATCTCATCAATCCGGCCTGTTGGGTTGAGACAAGCGACTTAATCGATGAAAGGGCGCTGGGGAAGAAATTCCGCGAACGTGGAGCCAAAGGTCCGCTGCGCGTCGTTTTCGCGGCGCGGCTCGTGACGGACAAGGGCGCGCTCGACGTTGCTCAGGCAATTGAGCTGGTGCGCGATGCGAAGGCGCCAATTGAATTCGTCATCCTAGGCGACGGTCCCCTCAGATCTTGGTTTGAAGCTCTTCAGGCAAAGCACCGCAAGTGGGTGAGCTACCTAGGGGCCGTGCCATATGGTCAAGAATTCTTTGAGCTGATCAGCAGCGCCGACGTCATTCTGTCCGTCAGCACAAGTGAAGAGCAACCCCGCATTCTGTTCGATGCGTTTAGCCAAGGCGTTCCTGTGATCGCAACGTCGACAGACGGCAATCGATGTGTCGCTGATGATAAGACAGCATTGTTCGTACCGCCCGGGAACGCGGAAGCCCTAGCCGATGCTCTCCTGGATCTGGCGGAGAATCCCAACCGCTTGGAAGCGATGGCGTTCGCCGCACTCTCGCGAATGAATGATTTCACCCATGCCAGAATGCACGAAACCAGATCCCGGTACATAGCCGGTATCCTGGCCAGAAGACGGGATTACGCCTAAAGGAAAAACGGCCGGCGTAAACCGGCCGTCTTCCAAAACCGGCCGCGCCCCAGACTTACTCTGCGGCCGCGGGTTCGTCTTCTACCGCACCTTCCGCTTTCGTCGCATCGAGGTCCAAACCAGCAGCTTCAGGCGCCGGCAGGGCCTCCGCCGCACGCTTTTCGCGTTCGGCAATCAGCACGGCATCCCTGCGTTCGGCCTCCAACTGGTGACGGGTCATCATGCCCCCCGTGCCGGCCGGGATCAGGCGACCAACGATAACGTTCTCTTTCAAGCCTTCCAGCGTATCGACCTTGCCGTTGACTGCGGCGTCCGTAAGAACGCGCGTGGTCTCCTGGAACGACGCTGCAGAGATGAACGAACGCGTTTGCAGCGAAGCCTTGGTGATGCCGAGCAGCACTGGCGCGCCGACCGCCGGTCGTTTGCCTTCGTCGATCAACTTCTCGTTCACTTCATCGAACTCGAGTTTGTCGATCTGCTCATCCTTCAGGAAAAGTGACTCGCCAGGGTCCGTGATTTCCACTTTCTGGAGCATCTGACGGACGATCACCTCGATATGCTTGTCGTTGATGGGCACGCCCTGGAGCCGGTAGACCTCCTGGATCTCCTCAATAAGGAAGTCGGCAAGCGCCTCTATTCCCATGATCTGAAGGATATCATGCGGCGCTGGATTGCCATCCATCAGGTACTCGCCTTTGCCGATGAAGTCGCCATCCTGAACGGAAATGTGGCGGCCCTTCGGAACAAGATAATCGATGGGATCCATGGACTCATCGCTTGGGATGATACGGATCTTGCGCTTGTTCTTGTAGTCGCGGCCAAATTCAACTCGGCCATCCACCTCAGCGATGATCGCATGGTCCTTCGGTCGACGCGCCTCGAACAGCTCTGCAACCCGTGGAAGACCGCCGGTGATGTCGCGGGTCTTGGCGCCTTCCGTCGGGATACGCGCAAGCGTGTCGCCGATACGGACCATATCGCCATCTTCCACCGAAAGAACGGCGCCGACAGGCAGGGCGTACCGCGCCTCACCGCCGCTCGACAGTTTCAAAGGCGTTCCCTCATCATCGGTCAACACGACTGAGGGCTTCATGCCGGAGGCGCGCGGATTGGCTCGCCAGTCCATCACTTCGCGGCTGGCAATGCCGGTCGCTTCATCGGTAACGACCTGTACGGAGAACCCTTCCTGCAGGTCTTCGAACCGCACCTTGCCGCCAACTTCAGTCATGATCGGGACAGTGTACGGGTCCCAGTCAGCAAGACGCTTGCCGCGCTCAATTTTCTCGCCGGCCAACACGCGAAGCTTGGACCCGTATGCGATCTTGAACGAGGCCTGTTCGTTGCCTTCCTTGTCGATGATCTTGATGAGCATGTTGCGGCCCATCGCCATGACATCGCCATCCGAGTTCGTCACGACGCTTGCGTTCTCGAACTTGACAACGCCTTCGTGGCTCGCTTCGACAAACGACGTGTCGCCAACTTGCGCCGTGCCGCCGATGTGGAACGTCCGCATCGTCAACTGGGTACCCGGTTCACCGATCGACTGGGCGGCAATTACGCCCACCGCTTCGCCAATATTGACGGCCGAACCGCGCGCAAGATCGCGCCCATAACACTTGGCGCAGATACCGATTTTCGATTCACACGTGAGCGGCGACCGCACACGGACCTTCTGGAAGCCGAGCGCCTCAAGCTGTTCGCCGATCGACTCGTCAATTTCATCGCCCGCCGACACGATTACGCCACCGTCGTTCGGATCGACGATGTCAACAAGCGCTGTGCGTCCAAGTACGCGCTGCCCAATATCGACAACGGTTTCGCCGCCCTGAATGACCGGCCCGAGCGTAATTCCATTCTCGGTTCCGCAATCAATGTCGCGGATGATGCAGTCCTGCGCGACATCCACCAAGCGACGCGTCAGATAACCCGAGTTCGCGGTTTTCAACGCCGTATCCGCAAGGCCTTTGCGCGCGCCATGGGTCGAGTTGAAGTATTCAAGGACGGTTAGGCCCTCCTTGAAGTTGGAGATGATCGGGGTTTCGATGATTTCACCTGATGGCTTCGCCATGAGGCCGCGCATGCCGGCAAGCTGCTTCATCTGCGCCGGCGAACCGCGCGCCCCTGAGTGGGACATCATGTAGACCGAATTTACAGGCTTTTCGCGGCCGGATTCGTCGTCGACGCGGACGGCTGAGATTTCGGCCATCATCGCATCAGCGATCTTGTCGGTGCACTTTGCCCAAGCGTCGACGACCTTATTGTACTTTTCGCCGCGCGTGATGAACCCGTCAGCGTACTGTTGTTCGAAATCACGTGCGAGCGACCGCGTCTCTTCAACCAGAGTCTGCTTCGCCGCAGGAATGACCATGTCGTCCTTGCCGAACGAGATGCCGGCCTTGCAGGCCTCCTTGAAGCCCAGGTCCATGATCCGATCGGCAAAAATCACGGTCTCCTTCTGTCCGCAGTGCCTGTACACCACGTCGATAAGACCCTGAATCGTCTTCTTGGTGAGGAGCTTGTTGACGACTTCAAATGGCACCTTGCCGGATTTCGGCAGTAGCTGGGCAAGCTTCATCCGGCCGGGGGTCGATTCAACGATCACCCGAATGTTCTCGCCATTGGTGTCAATTCCCTCCCAACGCGCCTTGATCTTTGTGTGGAGCGTTACGACGCCGGCCTCAAGCGCGTGCTCGATCTCCGCCATCGAACCGAGGACCATGCCTTCGCCAGGCTCGTTCTGCTTCTCCATCGTGATGTAGTAAAGACCGAGCACGATATCCTGCGACGGCACGATGATCGGCTTGCCATTCGCGGGGCTGAGAATGTTGTTGGTCGACATCATGAGCACGCGCGCTTCAAGCTGCGCCTCAAGGGAAAGCGGGACGTGGACCGCCATCTGATCGCCATCGAAGTCCGCGTTAAAGGCGGTGCAGACCAGCGGGTGCAGCTGGATCGCTTTGCCTTCAATTAGCTTCGGCTCGAACGCCTGAATGCCGAGCCTGTGGAGCGTCGGCGCCCTGTTCAGCAGAACCGGATGCTCACGGATCACTTCATCGAGAATATCCCAGACTTCCGGACGCTCTTTCTCAACGAGCTTCTTCGCCTGCTTGACCGTCGCAGAAAGCCCCTTCGCGTCAAGCCGCGAATAAATGAACGGCTTGAACAGTTCGAGCGCCATCTTCTTTGGCAAGCCGCACTCATGCAGCTTCAATTCCGGCCCAACGACGATAACCGATCGTCCGGAATAGTCGACGCGTTTGCCAAGCAGGTTTTGACGGAACCGCCCCTGCTTGCCCTTCAGCATGTCGGAAAGCGACTTCAAAGGGCGCTTGTTCGTGCCCGTGATGACGCGGCCTCGACGACCATTGTCAAACAAGGCGTCGACAGCCTCTTGCAACATGCGCTTTTCGTTCCGGACAATGATGTCCGGCGCGCGCAAATCGATCAGCCGCTTCAGCCTGTTGTTGCGGTTAATGACCCGGCGATAGAGGTCATTTAGATCCGAAGTCGCAAAGCGGCCGCCGTCCAACGGCACTAGAGGCCGCAATTCGGGCGGGATGACCGGAATGACGGTCATGATCATCCATTCCGGTTTGTTGCCGGATTCAATGAACGCATTTATCAACTTTAGCCGCTTCGCCAGCTTCTTTGGCTTCAGTTCGGTTGTTGATTCCGCAATTTCGACCTTCAGCTGTTCGGCGATTGCATCGAGGTCAAGCGACATCAGGATTTCACGGATGGCCTCGGCGCCGATGCCAGCCGTGAAGCTGTCCTCGCCATACTCTTCCTGCGCCTGCATGTATTCTTCTTCGGACAGCAATTGATGCTGTTCGAGCGGCGTCAGGCCGGGTTCAATCACGATATAATGTTCAAAATACAGTACGCGCTCCACGTCCTTCAGCGTCATGTCGAGCATGAGCGCGATCCGCGACGGCAATGACTTGAGGAACCAGATGTGGGCAACGGGCGCGGCAAGCTCGATATGCCCCATCCGGTCGCGGCGCACTTTGGTCAGCGTGACTTCGACGCCGCACTTTTCGCACACGATACCCTTGTACTTCATGCGCTTGTACTTGCCGCAAAGGCACTCGTAGTCCTTCACCGGGCCGAAGATCCGGGCGCAGAACAATCCGTCCCGCTCGGGCTTGAACGTTCGGTAGTTTATTGTCTCAGGCTTCTTGATCTCGCCAAACGACCAGGAGAGAATTTTTTCCGGGCTCGCGAGCGAAATACGGATCTGGTTGAACGTCGGCGGAGCGGCCGCCGGATTGAAAAAGTTCACCATTTCCTGGGACATAAAAAACCTCCAGATTGCCGCGGTGGATCAGGCCGCGGATGAATTGACTCAAATGCGTGCGCCCCACCAGCCGGGAGCACGACGGCCGCAAAAGCGGCCGTCCGGTTGTCGTCGGCCGAGCTGCTAGCCGTTCTGCAATTCCACGTTGAGCCCCAGCGAGCGCATTTCCTTCACGAGAACATTGAAGCTTTCAGGAATGCCCGCTTCAAAGCTGTCGTCGCCTCGGACAATCGCCTCGTAGACCTTGGTGCGGCCAGCAACGTCATCGGACTTTACCGTCAGCATTTCCTGCAGCGTGTAGGCCGCGCCATAGGCCTCAAGAGCCCACACTTCCATTTCGCCGAAACGCTGGCCGCCGAACTGCGCCTTTCCGCCCAACGGTTGCTGGGTGACAAGTGAATATGGCCCAATAGAGCGTGCATGAATCTTGTCGTCGACGAGGTGGTGAAGCTTCAACAGGTATTTGTAGCCCACAGTCACCTTGCGCTGGAAAGCCTCGCCGGTGCGGCCATCATAAAGCGTGACCTGGCCAGACTCTTCAAGGCCAGCTTTCTTCAGCATCTCAACAATGTCCGGCTCACGCGCTCCGTCGAACACCGGCGTGCCAATCGGGACGCCGCGCTCAAGATTCGATGCCAGTTCCTTCAGTTCTTCGTTTGAGCGCGGCAGCGGCTGGTCTTCGCCATAGATGTCTTTCAATTTGTCGACGACGGCTTCGCGCGTCCCGTGCCCGTGGTCCCAGGCTTCGACGACTTCCGCAATCTGCCGACCCAGGCCACGGCACGCCCAACCAAGGTGCGTCTCGAGGATTTGCCCCACATTCATACGCGACGGCACGCCCAGGGGGTTCAGCACGATGTCTACGGACGTTCCGTCCTGCAGGAACGGCATGTCCTCGATCGGCGCAATCTTCGAGATGACGCCCTTGTTGCCATGGCGACCAGCCATCTTGTCGCCAGGCTGAAGCTTGCGCTTCACGGCAACAAAGACCTTGACGATCTTCATAACGCCCGGCGGCAGTTCGTCTCCGCGCTTCAGCTTCTCGACCTTGTCCTGGAACCGCTTTTCGAGGCGGTCGCGGCTTTCGTCGTATTGCTTCTTCAACGCTTCGACTTCCGCCTGAGCGCTTTCATCTGCAAGGGCGATCTTCCACCACTGACCGCGAGAGAATTCCGCAAGCGCGGTCTCCGTTACAAGGCCCTTGTCGAACCCTTTCGGACCGGAAACCGCTTCCTTGCCGATCAGCAGGGTCTGTAGACGCGAGAATATGCTTCGCTCAAGGATTGCAAGTTCGTCGTCGCGATCCTTGGCGAGGCGGTCGACCTCTTCGCGCTCAATTGCGATCGCGCGCTCATCCTTGTCGACGCCATGGCGATTGAATACGCGGACCTCAACGATGGTGCCGGATGCGCCGGGGGGAAGGCGCAGAGACGTATCGCGGACGTCGGAGGCTTTTTCGCCGAAGATCGCGCGGAGGAGCTTCTCCTCCGGCGTCATTGGCGATTCGCCCTTTGGCGTAATCTTGCCAACAAGAATATCGCCTGGATGCACTTCGGCGCCGATAGCGACGATACCAGCCTCGTCAAGATTGCGCAGAGCCTCTTCTGAAACGTTTGGGATATCACGAGTGATTTCCTCCGGCCCGAGCTTGGTGTCGCGGGCCATCACTTCAAACTCTTCGATATGGATCGAAGTGAAGACGTCGTCTCGGACGATGCGTTCGGAGATGAGGATCGAATCCTCGAAATTGTAGCCATTCCAAGGCATGAACGCGACCAGGACATTCTTGCCCAACGCCAATTCGCCAAGATCCGTTGACGGACCGTCAGCAACGATGTCGCCTTCCCGCACAACATCGCCGATCTTTACGAGCGGACGCTGATTGATGCAGGTCGACTGGTTCGAGCGCTGGAATTTGCGAAGGTTGTAGATGTCAACGCCGGGCTTCGTCGGATCGGTTTCTTCCGTTGCGCGAATAACGATTCGCTGAGCGTCCACCTGTTCAACAATTCCGGGCCGGCGCGCAGCGACGGCGGCGCCGGAATCACGGGCGACGATCGCCTCCATGCCGGTGCCAACATAGGGCGCCTCCGCCTGCAGCAGCGGCACGGCCTGACGCTGCATGTTCGAACCCATCAAGGCTCGGTTCGCGTCATCGTTCTCAAGGAATGGAATGAGCGCCGCTGCGACCGAGACCAGCTGTTTCGGCGACACGTCGATATATGCAACATCCTCACGCGGGACGAGGGTTGCTTCGCCGCCGACCCTGCAGTTGACGAATTCGTTCTTAAGCTTGCCGTTCTCGTCGATCTCGGCGTTCGCCTGCGCCACGGCGAAACGTTGCTCCTCCATGGCGGAGAGATAAACGACTTCGTCGGTAACCTTAGCCCCGGAAACGCGTCGGTATGGGCTTTCAATGAAGCCGTATTTGTTCACCTGCGCGTGCGTCGCCAACGAGTTGATAAGGCCGATGTTCGGCCCTTCCGGCGTCTCAATCGGACAGATGCGGCCATAGTGCGTCGGGTGAACGTCGCGAACCTCGAATCCGGCGCGTTCGCGCGTGAGGCCGCCCGGTCCGAGCGCGGAAAGGCGCCGCTTGTGGGTGATCTCGGACAGCGGATTCGTCTGGTCCATGAACTGCGAAAGCTGCGACGAACCAAAGAATTCACGAACCGCCGCCGCAACCGGCTTGGCGTTGATAAGGTCGTGCGGCATCAATGTTTCGAGCTCCGCCGACGACATGCGCTCCTTGATCGCGCGCTCCATGCGAAGGAGACCGACGCGATACTGGTTTTCCATCAATTCGCCGACCGATCGAACCCGGCGATTGCCGAGATTGTCGATGTCATCGATATCGCCGCGGCCGTCACGAAGATCGGCGAGGATCTTGAGGACCTCGAGGATATCCTCCTTACGCAGCGTACGAACCGTGTCATCCGTCTGGAACCCAAGTCGAAGGTTCATCTTCACTCGGCCAACCGCGGAAAGATCATAGCGCTCCGGGTCGAAAAAGAGCCCATAGAAAAGCGCCTCGGCGGTTTCGAGCGTCGGCGGCTCGCCCGGGCGCATGACGCGGTAGATATCGATCAGCGCCATCTCGCGATTTCGGTTTTTGTCCGCCGCAAGCGTATTGCGCATGTAGGCGCCGATCGCGACATGATCGACATCAATTGTGTCGAAGGCGTCGACGCCGATGTCGTCCAGGAGTTCGAGATGATCAGGCGTAATCTCGTCGCCTGCTTCGGCGAAAATTTCGCCCGTTTCGAAATTGACGAGGTCGCCTGCGAAGTACCGGCCAACCATTTGTTCCGGCGACATCAAAAGGTTCTTCAAGCCGCCTTCAGCCAGTTTCTTTGCTGCGCGGGCGGAAACCTTTTCGCCGGCAGGCGCAACGACTTCGCCGGTTTTGGCGTCAATCAGGTCAACATCCGGCTTTGAGCCCTTGTATCGATCCGGATTGAACGGAATGGTCCAGCCGCCCTCGACCTTTTCGTGCGAAACGCGACCGAAAAAGGTATCGAGAATTTCTTCCTGATCCATGCCAAGCGCATAGAGCAGAGTTGTGGCCGGCAGCTTCCGGCGGCGATCGATGCGGACATTCACGATGTCCTTTGGATCGAATTCAAAATCGAGCCACGACCCACGGTAGGGGATGATCCTGGCGGCGAAGAGAAGTTTGCCGGACGAATGCGTCTTGCCGCGGTCGTGATCGAAGAAAACGCCCGGGCTGCGGTGCATCTGGGAAACGATGACGCGTTCCGTGCCGTTGATGATAAAGGTGCCGTTGTCCGTCATGAGCGGCATGTCGCCCATGTAGACTTCCTGCTCCTTCACATCGCGGATTGATTTCGCGCCGGTGTCTTCGTCGACCTCGAAGACGGCGAGACGCAGCGTCACCTTCAGGGGAGCCGCGTAGGTCATGTCCCGCTGCTGACATTCCTCGACGTCGTATTTCGGGTCTTCAAACTCGTATGAGACGTATTCAAGGACCGCGGTCTCCGAGAAATCGGAGATTGGAAATACCGACTTGAAGACGGCTTCAATGCCCTCGTTGAACCTCTCAGCGGCCGATATATGCCGCTGCAGGAACTGCTCGTAAGAATCTTTCTGAACCTGGATAAGGTTTGGCATCGGCGCCGCGTCGCCGATCCGACCGAAGCTTTTGCGGATCCGCTTTTTTTCAACGAAAGTTTGGGCCATTCCAGATCTCCTCGCGGCCAGCGTCCGTCAGCAAAACGGACCGTCGCCGCCTCGGCGCTCGCTGGCAGCGTGCGCCGTCGTGACCGACAAACGGTTTAGCTGCGCCGAGGCCATCGGTTCGACGCTAAACCGCAATAAGGGGCCGTTCGGCGCTTACGGCGCCTAACGACGAAAACCGCGGATCGGATGCCCCGATCGCGGCTCTAATTCAGGTCAGATTTTTTGAATCTCGATATATCGAAGCACGTCGCCGTACATTCCCGGGCGCAAAAGGGACCGCACTCCACCTCTGCGAACCGTGGTGATAGTGACCCCGCAGCCATGCCGCAACCCCCTGTCAAGGAATATTTGCGGCGAGTTGGCTTTAAGGCCACCCCGACAGCCCGGCCGCCACGGAACGTGAGGCGGTGGACCGACACTAGCCAGACCCCTTGCCACAAGGGAAACGCCGGCCGTTTCCGGCTGTTTCCCTCGGGGCAACGGGTCGGCGACGATTTGGCGAGCCTACTTGAGCTCGACCTTCGCGCCAGCTTCTTCGAGCTTTTTCTTGATTTCCTCAGCTTCGGTCTTCGACGCGGCTTCCTTGACTGCCTTGCCGCCAGCCTCGACGAGATCTTTGGCTTCCTTCAGGCCGAGGCCAGTGATCGCGCGCACTTCCTTGATCACGTTGATCTTTTTGTCGCCCGCATCGACCAGGATCACGTCGAATTCGGTCTTTTCCTCAGCCGCAGGGCCGGCGTCAGCGGCCGGACCGGCCATCATCACCGCGCCGCCTGCAGCCGGTTCGATGCCATATTCGTCCTTGAGGATGTTCTTGAGTTCAGCGGCCTCGAGCAGCGTGAGTCCGACGAGTTCTTCAGCAAGTTTCTTTACGTCAGCCATTTTCGTTTCCTGTCAGTCTGTTAGTCGTTTCAGCAAAAAGGTTTTTGAAAGCCCTCAAGCGGCTTCCTGGTGTTTTTTCTCAATCGCCTCGATGCAACCGGCGATATTCGACGCCGGCGCGCCGATCGCTGACGCGAGGTTCATCGCAGGCGACATGATCGCGTGGACAAGTGAGGCGATGAGCTCTTCGCGCGACGGCATGGAGGCGAGCGCTTCGACGCCCTTCTCATCCATGACTTCAATGCCCATCGCGCCGCCGAGGATCCGCAGGCGTTCGTTATCCTTGGCGAACTTCTTGACCGCCTTGGCGGCCGCGACCGGGTCTTCCGAGAAGGCAATCGCCGTCGGCCCCTCAAACACGCTCTTCAGCTTTTCCGCGGGCCGGCCGGAAATCGCGATCTTCGCCAACCGGTTCTTAACGACTTTCATGCTTGCGCCGGCTTGCCGGAGCTCGCTTCGAAGCGCTTCCATTTCGGCTACGGACAAGCCGCCATTGGCGACGACGACGACAGTATTCGCATCGAAAACGCCGCCGATCCATTCCACCTGGTCTGCTTTTTGGGCGCGGTCCATAAACGGTCTCCTCAGGCAATCGACCGCCTTGACGGTCGAGCTAAGCTATTGCGAGCGCGAGGTGACCGCGACGTCCAATCCGGGTCTCGTGGGTCGACAGTAGGCGGATGACGCTTCGCGTCTTCGGCCATTCACTGCTTCACCGTCTGTGCAGGAGATTAAGCCGCATCCAGCGACGCCTGCAGTCTCGGACAGGGCATCACGCTTCAACAGCGCGTTGGCGGGCTCTTAAAGGCGCGCCCAAAGAAAGCAAGCCCTTTCCGCCAGATTTTTCCCGTCAGACCGAACAGGTCGCGCGAAAGTCCCGGCCGCACGCGCGGACGAGGCGCTCGCGCTCCGCTTCGCAGAATGGCATGCGGGCGCACAGCGCAGCGAATTCAGCTTTCGTGGTCTTTCGACCGCCCCAGCTTTCGCCAATCGCCGCCAGGGGCGCACGGCTGACTGCGCATCGCGACGCGACGCGAGCGTAGAGCCTGATCGCGGCCGCGAATGCAATATCCGCTAGCGCGAGTCGCTCAGGCCGCGGCGGCATGGCAAACCGCTCCACGCCGACTATTGCGCCTTCATCGACCCGCGGCGAAATTTCATGCGCGGTCACGCCGTAGGAGGTCGCTGCGTCAAAAATGGCGAACGAATTTGCATGCGAGCCTGGATACTCGGGAGGGCCGCCGTGGATGTTGTAAGGCGCCAGCCTTAGCGCCGAGAGCACATCCGATGGAACAATCAGGTCATTCAGGAAGCTCAGCAACCTGACGTCGCCGTCGAGATCTTTGACCGACCGACGAAGCGCCTGCGGCGTTGCCGCGCGTCGGACCCGCGCGTCGGGATTGACGCCTGTCAGAAATGACGACAGCGCAGCTTCGGTCTCGGCTGGACAAAGCAGCAGGAAGTTCCAGACCTTGTCCAAGCAACCTCCCCTTCCCAATGGCGCAACTTATCGGGAAGATGGGACAGCCACGTTAAGCTGGGGTTGCCGATCCCGGGCGAGTCCCCCGACATCAAAGAAAAAGCCCCGCCATGAGCGGGGCCTTCCAGAAGTGGAATGAACTGGCGCGTCAGTTCGACGACGCCGGCGCAATTGACTGGGTCCAGGACGCATCGATCTTCACGCCCGGCCCCATGGTGGAGGAAAGAGCAATCTTCTTGACGTATGCGCCTTTGGCGCCCGCCGGCTTCGCCCTGGCCACAGCTTCGATGAACACCTTGATGTTCTCGGCAAGCTGTTCTTCGCTGAAGCTTGCCTTGCCAACGCCAGCGTGAATGACGCCGGCCTTTTCGACGCGGAACTGGACGGCGCCGCCTTTGGCGTCCTTGACCGCCTTGGCGACGTCGGGCGTGACAGTGCCAACCTTCGGGTTCGGCATCAGGCCGCGCGGTCCGAGAACTTTGCCCAGCCTGCCGACGACGGCCATCATATCCGGAGTTGCGATGACGCGATCGAAGTCCATGAAGCCGTTCTGAATCTGCTCCATTAGGTCGTCGGCGCCAACAACATCCGCGCCAGCAGCGCGCGCCTCATCGGCCTTCTTGTCTTTGGCGAACACGGCGACGCGCACCGACTTGCCCGTGCCATTAGGCAATGACACGACGCCACGCACCATTTGGTCAGCATGCCGCGGATCGACGCCGAGGTTCATGGCGATTTCAACGCTCTCGTCGAATTTCGCCGTGGCGTTCGCCTTGACGATCTTCACTGCATCCTCAACCGAATGAACCGCGTTGCGATCGACTGCCTCGCGCGCGGCGCGGATTCGTTTTCCAAGCTTCGACATCGATCAGCCCTCCACCTGTAGGCCCATGGCCCGGGCTGAGCCCATGATAATCTTAGTCGCCGCTTCAAGGTCGTTCGCGTTTAGGTCCTTCATCTTCGCTTCGGCGATCTCTTCGCATTGCTTGCGCGTGACCGTCCCGGCGGACGTGCGGCCGGGCGTGGCGCCGCCCTTCGCGATCTTCGCCGCTTTCTTGAGGAAGTAGGCCGCGGGCGGCGTTTTGGTCGCGAAAGTGAACGACTTGTCCGAGAAAATGGTGATGACCGTCGGAATCGGCATCCCCTTTTCCATTTCCTGGGTCTTGGCGTTGAACGCCTTGCAGAATTCCATGATGTTGAGGCCGCGCTGGCCGAGGGCTGGGCCGATCGGCGGCGACGGCGTGGCCGCCCCTGCTGGCACCTGAAGCTTCAGGTAACCGGTAATCTTCTTCGCCATGACTCCACCTTGTGATCTGGACGCCGCACCGCGCGCCGCCTTCTAAGGCACCGCGGTAACGGCCCCGGCTGGTCTTTGCCGGCGAGCCTCCCACGGAAGCGCGCGGCATAGCCCCGGCGCGCGACGGGCGCAAGGCCAACCAGGCGGTCAGGATCCAATATGCGAGGAGAACGCAAGTCCCCAGCGCCAGAACATGAAACCCGCGGCGGCGTAGCTAACCGCGAAGAGCAGGTAATGCGCCTTTCGCCACAGTGACCAGCCGGATCCACGCCAGGCCGGGACGATCGTCGCAAGCAGCGCGCCGCCCAGCACCGCCGTCGCGGATGCCGCATGCATGGCCATTTCCATCCCTACCGGCGGATAGGCGGCAAAAATCTCGGCATAGGATTGGTCATTCAGCGGCGCGATGGTTCGCATCAACAGGCCGACGGTCGCAAACAGAGGTGCCGTTGCAAGCAGGGCAAACGCTGACAGAGCCTTGCCGGTAACGCCCGTCGCGTCGGGTCGGCCAAGCCTTCTCCACAGGCCAAGCCATGTCATAACCGCAAATGCCAAAGCCGCCGCGACAATGATATTGAACGTTTGCGGATCGCCCAGGCCGGTTACGCGCTCCCACGTCGCCGTGCCGGAATGGTCGGCAAGATAAGCGACGTCGCCGGCCTCGTCCCGAACAAAGGCAATGCGATTGCCGAAGCGGTTCTCGTAAACGTCGGGCGCAAGCCGGCGAAACGGCGCGGCATCGAATCGGTCCGCATAGATCGCTTCGCCGGACGCCTTGACCTCGATTACAGCCTGCGAACCCAGGAATCTCTCAACGCCGGTAATTGGGCGCCGATTTGCGAGATATCGTCCGGCGACCTCTTCGGCATTGCGCGCGGCGTCACTCGCGGGTTCCAAACCAGCGGCCTTGTCAGCTTTGGCGGGCGACCAGCCGGGCCCTTCGGGCGACGCCGCCGCGCCACGAACCACGATACGATCGAACGGCATGTCGCCCTTCCGCTCAAGTTCGCGGTCGATGACCTTGAGTGAAATCGAGTTCGGCGGCGCCCCCGCCTGCTCGTTGTTCTGCGAAACAAAGATCCCGACGCCGAGTTCCGGCGCAATCGTTATCCTTGAAAGAAACGAATTGATCGATCCCCCGTGTCCGAAAAGGATCGTGTCGCGAAACCTCAGATCCTGGAAACCGTGCGCCATGTCGGCGCCTGAAAGGCGATCGCGAAAGGCTCGCTCGCGCATCAGCGCATAGGTTTCCTCCGATAGCAGACGAACATCGCCCAGCGAGCCCTCGCCCAGCAGAAAGGCCATCCACTTCGCCATGTCCGCAGCGGTTGTCGTCATGCCGCCGATCGGAGCGAAGGCGCCGAGATCAAGCTGGCCAGCGTCGACAAGTCCCTCTGGCGTCACCCTGTAGCTGCGCGCGACAGGCACGCGCTCTGCAATGGCCCCACGATCGTCAAGAGTCGTTGAAGTCATCCCCAGTGGGGCCAGAATGTCGCCAAACAGGATGTCCTCATAGGCGCGGCCAGTGGCCTCTTCGAGAACAAGCGTCGCCAGCGTCGTCGCCCAATTGGAATATGCCGTCCGCCCGCCGCTTTCAAAGATGCGTTCAGGTTCCGTTGCGGCCAGCGCTTCCGCCCTCGGCATGTCGCCATTGCTCGGCAGGAAGATCGCATAAGTGTCCTCCAGGCCGACACGGTGCGCCATCAGATCATTCATTGTCAGGGGCCGGTCTGCGTCCGGCGCCTTGTAGGAGGTAAGGTAGCGATTGATATCCGTGTCGAGATCGATCTCGCCACGGTCCACCGCCATCATCACGGCTGTCCAGACAAAAGTCTTGGAGATTGAACCGATCCAGAATCTCGTCGCGTCGCCGGTTGCGGCCGCGCCGGTTTCCGCATTCGCAACGCCGTACCCCTTTGCGAAGACGACCTCGCCGTCGCGCACCATCGAAGCAATGTAGCCCGGAGCGCCATGTTCATCCATGAACGCTGCAATGAGACCGTCAACATACGCTTCGTCTGCGGACGTAGAGGTTACGCTGACTTCTTGAAGGCTTCTCGCAGCAGCCTGCGCGCCACTGAGCGAATCGACAATCGCGGCGTCAGGTTCCCGGTCTGCATCCACGGGCGCCAGCCCAGCGCCCTGCGCAACGGCCGACGCCGACAAAAATACCCACGCCGCAAATGCTGAACCCGCCCCTTTTGGGACCTGCGAAATTGACATGCCGAACGCCCCTACCCGACCCCACTGCCGAAGTTAGCACCGAAATTCGGCTGAAATTCAATGGTGTGGGTGTGATTTCAGGAGTGCGCCGCAAACACGACAAGAAGCGCCGCGCGCCTCATGGGGGACTCGGCGCGCGACGCTTCCATTACGCAACAAAACTCTAATGAACGCTACGAACGCACTGCCCACGCCGATACGCAGCGAGGGGAACTCGACTTGAAGGCGCAGACGCCGCCCTCAAGCCGTTATGTTATACATTAACACGAAATGCGGCAAAAATGTGGCAGACGCAACCCGGAGATGCGCAACGCCCCGCTGACTGCTGCGGAAATTGAACGCTGCGTCTTTCACAAATATGGGCGCGCCCGCCGACGGGGGAGAGAAGAAGATCGGCGGGCGCTAACCACATTTACGATGTACGCAGACCATTGCGCCGATCGGGAGAACCGGCGCCCCGGCTCGGAAGATACGCATCTTCGCCGGGCAGGCGAGACGCCAGTCGGAGACGAGGGAGAGAGTTCGCCTTCAGCCATGGACGCGCCCGCGCCGCGCATCTTGAGATCAACGCGACGCTGATGGTTATGGTTCCGCAACCGCGCGTATTGCGGTGCAAAATGCAGTCCGAATTGCGGCGGCCGTTCACGAATAATTTGGCAATGTTTCAGGGGGAGCCTTGCCTTTACGGGTCCGTGGCCTTCACGCGTCCGTGATCGCCAACGCGACAAAATCGCGCGCGAACCATCGCGGGGCGCACAGGTTTGTTCGCCGGCGCGAGCGCTTTGAAAGCGGCCAGCCCAGCCGTCAGGCGCCTTTTTCCACCTGGGAATACTCGAGCTCGACAGGCGTCGCCCGGCCGAAGATCGAAACGGCGACCTTTACCCGCTGATTGTCTTCGTCAACGCCCTCGACCACGCCGGAGAACGACGCAAACGGACCATCGACGACCCGCACGCTCTCGCCAATGTCGAAAGTGATCGTGGAACGCGGCCGTTCGGCCTCGTCTTCCATCACGCCGCGAATCCGGTCGATTTCCTTCTGCGGCACCGGCAGAGGCTTCTTGCCTGCGCCGAGGAAGCCGGTGACCTTCGGCGTATCGTTGATGATGTGGTACAGGTCGTCGTTGAGCTTCATCTTAACGAGTACATAGCCCGGAAAGAATCGCCGCTCGGTGTTCACCTTGCGACCGCGGCGAACCTCGATGACGTCCTCGGTCGGGACGAAGATTTCCTCGATAAGCTCCGACATGCCCTTTTCTTCCGCTGCATGACGGATGGCGTCAGCGACCTTCTTTTCGAAGTTCGAGTAGGCGTGGACGATGTACCACTTGTGGTCCATGGTAGCGTCGCTCCTTTCCTGAAGAGCCAATACGAGACGAACCGTCCGCCGTTAGAGGGCGTCCCTAGAGACGCAATCGATCGGCAGGATCGTGCACACGCCAAAACGCAGCGTCTGATCCACGAAAAAGAAGAATACCGCCATAATCACGACCATGATCAGCACCATGACCGTGGAAATCATGGTTTCATTTCGCGATGTCCAAGTCACCTTGGAGGCTTCGGCGCGGACCTGCTGCAGGAAGGCGAGCGGCGATGATGCGCCCGGTTTCTTAGCGCGCACTTCCTCGGCCTTGCCTTCGACCACGTCGTGATCGCCGCCCTCGCCGTCGTGCGAGCGCGCGCTGGAAGCGCCAGGGCGCTTCGCGCCAGCTTTTTTGATCGGCTTCCGCCTCGGCGGTGTCTTTTTCGCAGCCATCGCTCTAGTTCCGGACCTTCCGCGCAAACTTGCCGCCCAAGTGGGACGAGCCTTCCCGCCGAACATGGGCCGCGAGGATCGGAATTTAAGGGCGGCGGTTCCGCCATTTCCGGATGTCGCGACTGATTTTCGGGAGAAGTCGCTCGTTTAGTCGATTTCCGTCCGCCGTCAAGAGCGCTGGCGGGCGGCCGCCCACCAATGCATCGGTCAAGGCGTCAGTTGAAACGGCGTCCGCCCCGGTCTATGCGTCCTCTTCCGGCTTAGGGGTGTAGCTCAGTTGGTAGAGCATCGGTCTCCAAAACCGAGGGCCGGGGGTTCGAGTCCCTCCGCCCCTGCCAGCCGGAGCGGCGAAGGGCGCCGCAATTCACGACCACCGCGGCGACGGACATCATGACGGCGACACCGCGACCAGCCAATGCCGCCGCAACGCCGTCGCCTGTGCGCCATCGCCCGCGCGAAAACTGGCGCTCGCCATTCGAGATGCTCCACCACATCCGCCGCGACCAGCTGTATATCTGGCCGGCGCGCACCTATCGCGACCTTGTCTTCGAAACCGAGATCCCGCTCACCCGCCAGCCGGTTTTCTTCATCAGCGACCCGGACGCGCTCAAGATCATCCTGACCCGGAACGAGCGTTTCCCGAAGTCCGACACCCAGAACCGCCTTCTGCGGAAGGGACTCGGCGACGGGCTCCTCACCGCGGAGGGCGAGACGTGGCGAGGCCAGCGCCGCGCCATTCAGCCGGCGTTCAAGATCGCCCTCCTCAGGAATCTCGTCCCGGCGATGGCCGCCGCCATCGATGCGACGGCGGAAAAACTCGACCGACTGTCGGAGGGGGCCGAATTCGATCTTCATCACGAGATGATGCTCCTGACCCTGGATGTCCTTCGTCGGGCGATGTTCGAGCGCGTTGCGGTCGACAACGAGAAAATGGGCTGGGCGGTCTCCGAATACCTCGCCACCTTCGGACAGGTCGACCTCGGCGACTACTTCGCCCTGCCGGACTGGCTGCCGCGCACGAAGCATTTCCGCGTGCGCGCCGCGTCGGCGTACTTTGACAAGGCGGTCGCCTCGATCCTTGATGAACGGCGTGCCGATCCGGCGCCGCCAAATGACCTCCTTCAACTGATGATGGAGGCGCGGGATGAGGCGACCGGGGAGCGTCTCACCGATGTTGAAATCCGCGATAATCTGATCACGTTCTTTCTTGCCGGCCATGAAACGACGGCGATTGGCCTGTCCTGGGCTTTCTACCTCCTCGCCCTGCATCCGTACATCGAACGCCGGCTGGTCGACGAGGTGCGCGCCGGAATCGGCGACCGGCCGATCGGCGCGGACGATCTCGACGCCATCGCCTACGCCCGGCAGGTCTTCGAAGAGGCGATGCGCCTCTATCCGCCCGTGCCGATGTTCAATCGCGTCGCCGCCGGCGACGAGAACGTCGGCGTCCTGAAGATCCCCAAGGGGGCCCATATCTTCATCAGTCCCTACGTGCTGCACCGGCATCGCAGGCTGTGGGACCGGCCGAACGATTTCGATCCGGACCGGTTTTCGCCCGAGGCGGCCGCGGCCCGCCACCGCTTCCAGTATCTGCCCTTCAATGCGGGTCCCCGCGCCTGCGTCGGGCTCAACTTCGCGCTGATGGAGGGTGCGATGGCGATCGCCGCGCTCGCCCGGCGGTTCCGGTTCGCACTCGCCCCCGGCTTTACGCCGGAGATGGAGGCGCGCGTAACGCTGCGCCCGAAAGGCGGCATGCGGATGGTCATTCAGCGACGCTAGCCTCGATCGCTGACCTTATTGCCGTAAGTGTCCCGTTCGCCGTCCAGAATCTCAAATACGAGGGCAAGTCGTCTGGCGCGCGTCGGATCGGTTTTTGCGATTGCGACCATGTGGGCAAGCGCCCTTCGCCGACCAGGCGTCGCCTCGTCCCATTTCCGTTTGCGGACCTTATCCGCCTTGAGCGCAACGACAAGATCGAGCGGCGCAGCCACCGCTTCCTGGTCCGCCACCGCGAAACGGACCTCCACAACATCCCCAACCGCCGCCCCGGCGAGTTTCAACGTCTTGCCGGAAAACATGATATATTTGCGCGCGCCGGCAGGCATTATCGCCGCTTCGACGGGCACGGCGTTGATCTCGCCCTCGACGCGAAGCCGCGGATGTTCCTTCAACGGAAGTTTCGCAAGAATCGTTCGCGGCGCATAGACAACCTTCTACCGATAGCGTTCCGAACCAACGTCATGGAGCTCGATCGGCGCTTCGAACTCATAGTCGAAGACGCCGCTGCTCATCCGCCATACGCTGCAATCGCCAGGTCGACGAGCGCCATGAACTCGTCCCAGTCGACGTTCACGGCATCGTATTCCTCAGGCCCCTCATAACGCTGCGGCGCGGTCTTGTGCGCAATCACGATGTCGAGCCTCGGCAGCACGAGAATGTACTGGCCGAAATGTCCGCGGCCGGCATAGCCGCCCTCGAATTCAGGCCGAGCCGTCGCGGGGTCGAACACCCACCACATATAGCCATAGCCAAGCTCGCCGCCGCGCAGCCTTTCGGGGTTCATCTCGGCTGCGGGCGTTGCGAGCGCCGTCATCTCATCGACCCACGCTTCGGAGATGAGTCGCTCGCCTTCCCAGACGCCGCCGTCCAGCATCAGTTGCCCGAGCCTGGCGAGATCGTCCGTTGACAGATAAAAATGATAGGGCGGAAAATAACTGCTCTCCGATGTCCGCTCCTCGCGTTCGCGTTCGTGGCGCGCAAGGTCGAACGGCTGCAGGCCCATCGGCTCGGCGAACTGGCGCTGGAACTCGGCGAAGAGCGATTTTCCGGTCAGTTTCTCAAAGATCGCGCCGGCGGCGTTGAAGTCCCAGTTATTGTACCAGTAATAGGTTCCTGGCGCATGGTCGCCGCGTTTCGGCTCTTCCTCCGTGACGCCGGAAAAGTTCGAGGCCGGATGGTATACGCCCGACCGCGCCTCGATGAGGTCGCGATAGGTCGCGGTCTTTTCGATGTCCGTCAAGCCTTCGACGTCGTCGACGCCCATGTCGGCGAGCGTGGCGTCGAGGTCGATCGTCCCGTTCTCGACCCATTCGCCCATCACCATGGCGAGGATGCTCTTGCGGACGGACGCGGTATAGGTCGGTTCGTCCTCGATGATCGGTCCGTAGGCGAAAACCCTTTCGCCGTTCTTCAGGACCGCCATCGACAGCGTGTTTTCCGCCTCGACCGCAGCCATGAGCCGGGCCGCCGGCGACGTCTCTTCGGCAGCAGGCGCGCCAGCGGTCGTCTGAGGGCGGGCCGCAGGCGTCTCAGCGCCGCAGGCGGCAAGCGAGAGGCCGGCGGTTGCAGCCAAAATTATCCGTCGTCCGATCATCTCCTGCTCCTTTGCGCCGCGAAAGGAACAGGATAGACGCCGTTCAACCGGCGGCGCAAATGATGAACGCAAGCCGGCGCCGGCCTTTCCCTATTCGGCGTCGACAGGGCGACCGTTCACGAAAACGACCCCCGAGCCCGTCTTGTTGACGCGGCCATTCACCGAGCCGAGACGGGCGATGGCGCTGCGCGACAAACGCAGGTCCGTGCCCCCGACCGGGCCCTCGAAGGTCACCGAGCCGGACCCCTGAATGATCGCCTTCAAGGGATCTGCGCGGCCTGACTGGACATAAACGTCGCCCGATCCGGCGATACGCGTCGTCAGGGGCCCGTCGAGGCGCGCGGCGCGCACGAGGCCGGAGCCGGCAATCGAAACGTCAAGCATGCCGTCGACGGTCGCGAGTACGGCCTCCCCTGAACCGGACACGTCAACGTCGACGGCGCCGGCATTGCCGACGCGGATGTCGGCGTCGCCGGAAAGATCGATTTCAAGGTCGGCGCGCACGTCGCCGACGACGAGACGACTGCCGTCGACGATGCCAATGGCTGCTTCCTCAAGGTCGCCGATTTCGCCATAGGCGTAGCAGGCGTCCATGACGACGCCGCCGGCAAGATCGCCCATCGAGATCAGCATCCGAACATCATCGAACTCGGCGGCGCCTGTGCGCGGCATGGCGATTTCGATCACGGGAAACATCTTGAATGCGTCGGCTCGCGCCTCGGCGGGGTCGCGGCGGCGGTTCTTTTCGCGGTCCGCGGTCGCCTCGAACTCTCGGGTGATGCGGCTGTCGCAACAGCCGCCTTCAGGATCGTTCCATCCTTCGCCCTGCAGAGTGACGCGGCCGGCTTTTTCGTCGTGGATGATGCGGATCGTCTGGAACTCCGTTCCCTGGCGGATCGTCACGTCGATGTCCTCGCGCTCGGCCGTGACAATGCGGACGTCCGCGGTGATGTCGCGCAACGAGACGGCGTTGCCTGCGTAGGTCGCCGCGCTCGCAGGGGCGGCGAGCGCCGCCCATGACGCTCCGACGAGGCCGGCAATAACGCTCGAACGGAAGGCGGGTCCGGTCAGTTGGTGGAAAACCATGGCTTCTATGCCCCTTCGCTTGGCCGCGGCGCCGTCACCCGAAAAGGCAATTTCTCCCTTAACGGGAAAGCCCGTGGCGCGTGACGCGCACGGGACATTAGCAAGAACCCTGCCGGGGCGCGTCATTCGCCATCCGTTGCCGAAGTCCCGTCGGCCGCCGCGTCGGCGATGAGCGCGTCTAGCACCCCCCTGATCGGGGCGTCATCGGGCAGGCTGGCGCGCAAATCGTTCCAGATCGCGACAGCCGTCGCCGGGTCGCCTGCGTTCAGCGCGGCGCCGCCGCGATAGAACAGGACAAGGGGGTCGCCGGGCGCGCGCGCCTCGATTTCGTCGAGGGCGTTCAGAAACTCCGGGTCGGCGGGAAACTGCACGTCAGGACGGGAGGTGGCCAGCGCGGCGGCGAAATTCTTCCAGTCGCCGAGGTCGCCTTCGACCAGCGCCAGCAGCCGGCGCTGACTGTCGATCGCCGCATCGAGCCGGCCAAGCGCCGCCTGGGACCGCGCCAGCATGCGCCAGCCCTCGGCGTCAGTCGGTTCCGCTTCGAGACGCGCCGCGAGCGCGTCGACCATGCCCTCGATCGCCGCCTGGCGCTCAGCCGGCGGCAGCGAGGCGATGCCGCCAGGGGATGCCGGCCCCGGGGTCGCCGCCGGGGCCGCGCCTGCGCGATAGCCGGGCTCGCCAACCTGAAAGTACATTGCGCCAACGAGGATTGGCGCCACCGCGGCGAACGCCACCGCCGCCGCCCGCCAGCCGGCGGCCGGACGGCCGGGCGCGTCCCCCGCCGCCGCGAGGGCGGCGCGCTGGGCGGCGAGGGTCGCTTCGTCGGCGGCGGCGTCATCGAGAAGTCCGGCGGCGCGGGCACGGTCGATGTCGCCAAGCCGGGCCGAAAGGGTCGACGCGACGGCCCTTTCAGTGCCCCCGGCCCCTGTCGGATCGCGGCGCAGCGGAGCGATCATTGCCGCCGCGAAACCGCCGGCGAGCGCCAGGGCGGCCAGAATGAAGGCAATGCTCATGCGTCGCGCGCCCTCAGTTCCAGTTCAGCAAGGCGGCGGCGTTCATCTTCGGTCAGGCCATTTTCGCCAGCGACCGGCTCGCCAGACTTTTGCTCTCCAATGACGGCCTCGCCCTCGGCCAGCGTCGGCGCGCCGGTCTCCTTACGGCGCAAAAAAATGATGCCGGCGGCGCCGGCCAGGAGAATGAGGCCGGCCGGCGCGCCCCACAATATGAATGTCGAGCCGCGCACCGGCGGACGCAACAGCACATAGTCGCCATACCGGTCAGCGACATAATCGAGCACTTCGGCATTGCTTTCGCCCGCGGCAATCCGTTCCCGGACCAGCCTTCGCAGATCCTCGGCGAGCGGCGCGTCCGACTCTTCGATCGACTGGCTCTGGCAGACGACGCACCTCAGCTCGCGGCCGACTTCGCGCGCGCGCGCTTCCAGCGCGGGATCCTCGAGCCGTTCGTCCGGGTCCGGCGCGGCGGCGGCCTGTCCGGTCATGCCCGCCGCCGCGGCGAGCGTCGCCGCGAGGAGGATCGCGGTTCCGGCGCGCCTGCGGAAGGTCCGGGATGACGACCTCGCCCGGTAAGGTTTGGCCCTAGCCTCGGCCCTTGCAACGCGTCGTCTGGTCATGACTCGCCAGCCTGTTTCTTCAGGTCAAGGATCATCGGTCGCAAAACCGTTTCCCAGTCCTCCCGGCTGATCGGGCCGACATGCTTGTGACGGACGCGGCCCGCGGCGTCGATAACGAACGTCTCAGGCGCGCCGGTGACGCCAAAGTCGATCGCGGCGCGCCCATCAGCGTCGTCGCCGACCTTTGCATAGGGATCGCCTTTTCGCGCAAGCCAGGCCGTTCCCGCCCCGGGCTTGTCCTTCCAGTCGAGCCCGTAGATCGGGGCGACGGCCTCGGCCTTTATGGCGAGCAACACCGGATGTTCGACATTGCACGAGACGCACCAGGAGCCGAACACGTTCAGGAGCGACACCTGTCCCGCGAAATCGTCGGATGAAAGGCCCTCCGCGTAGCCTTCGATTGGCGGCAGGTCGAACGTCGGCGCCGGCCGATCAATCAGCATCGACGGCATGTAACCGGGGTCGCGGGTCAGGCCCTCGGCGAAGTACATCCCGACCACGACAAAGAGCGCGAGCGGCGCGAAGAAAAAAAGACGCCGCATCATTCAGCCGGCGCTCCTTTGGCCGCGCCAGTCGGGCGGCGGGGCGCCTCTCCCGTTCGCGCCACGAGCGAGCCGCGCCGGCGGACAGGCGCGATGCCGACGAACGCGCCAAGCGCCATCAGGGCGCCGCCCGCCCACATCCAAGCGGCAAGCGGACGGTCCCATGCGCGCACCACCCACCCCCGCTCCGGGTCCGGCTCGCCAATCGTCAGGTAGAGATCGCCGCGCAGCGTCGTCCAAACCGCCGCTTCCGTCGTCGCCATGCCGCGCGCCGGGTAGAAGCGCCGCTCCGAAACGAGCGCCTGCAGGACCTTCCCGTCACGGACGACATCGAAGGTTGCGCCCTGGCTCACGTAGTTGGGCCCTTGCGCCTCAGCGACCGACCTCAGAACGACGTCAAATCGGCCGACCGACACGGTCTCGCCTGGCTGGGCATAGGCGATGGTTTCCGATTTCCAGACGCCCGCCCCGACGACGCCGATGACAACGATCGCGAGCCCGGCATGGGCGATCGCCATGGCGGCGCTCGACCTCGGCAAGCCGGCGAAGCGGGCGAACGCGCCGGTCTCGCGCGGGCGCACCCGTCGCCACAGGTCGGCGAATACCGACCCTGCCGCGAACACCGCGAGGGCGACGCCTGTGGCTGCGGTCGCGGATTTCGGGGCGGCGAGCCAGAACGCAATGCCGGCAGCGGCGAGCGCCGCGGCGCCAGCCGGCAGGAACAGGCGCGCGTCGCGGCTGAGGCGCCCCTTTTTCCACGACAGCGCGGCGGCCGGCCCGATCATCAGCAGCGAGAGGAATACGAACGGCGTGAACGCCAGATTGAAGTAAGGCGCGCCGACGGAGAGCTTCTCGCCAGCCACCGCCTCGGCGAAGAGCGGATAGAACGTGCCGATGAACACCGTCGCGCACGCGGCGACGAGCATAAGATTGTTCGCGAACAGGCCGCCTTCGCGGCTTACTGCGGAAAATTTCGCATCCGACGAAAGGGCCGGCGCCCGCACGGCAAAGAGGGCGAGGCCGCCGCCGACGCTTGCCGCGAGGATCGCAAGGATGAAGACGCCGCGCGCCGGGTCGACGGCGAAGGCGTGCACCGACGTCAATATGCCGGACCGGACAAGGAATGTCCCGACAAGGCTGAGCGAGAAGGCAAGCAAAGCAAGGAGCGCCGTCCATCCGCGGAACGCGCCGCGCACTTCGGTCACCCGGATCGAATGAATGAGGGCCGTACCGGCGAGCCACGGCATGAAGCTCGCGTTCTCCACCGGGTCCCACGCCCAGAAACCGCCCCACCCCAGCTCGTAATAGGCCCACCAGGCGCCAAGCGCGATGCCGACCGTCATGAACCCCCATGCGGCGAGCGCCCAGGGCCGCACTTCCTTCGCCCATGCCTCGTCGATCCGCCCGCCGATCAGGCCCGCCGCAGCAAATGCAAACGCGATCGAGAAGCCGACATAGCCGAGATAGAGAAACGGGGGATGGATCGCGAGACCGGGGTCCTGCAACAAGGGATTGAGGTCCTGCCCCTCGAGGGGGGCTGGCGAAAGGCGGTCGAACGGGTTCGACGTAAAGGCGATGAAGGCGATGAACGCCGCGGCCAGCATGCCTTGAACGGACAAGGTCCGCGCCCGGAGCGTGGTGATCCCGCTTCGAGCGAGGGCGAGCGCCGCGCCGTAGCCGGCAAGGATCAGCGCCCAAAGGAGCATGGAGCCTTCGTGGTTCCCCCACACGCCCGTCAGCTTGTAGATAAAGGGCTTGGCCGTGTGGGAATTCTCGAAGACGTTGCGCACGGAGAAATCCGACGTTGCGTGCAGCCAGCCAAGCAACCCGAACGCGAGGGCGAGGAACCCGAACTGGGCCAGCGCCGCGCTGCGGGCCGAAGCCGTGAGACGCGGGTCAGCCGCCCCCGCCCCCATGCCGGCCCCGATCATCGGGAAGACGGCCTGATGCAAAGCGGCGGCTAGCGCGAACAGAAGGGCGAGCTGTCCAAGTTCAGCAATCATGAGGCCCTATATAACGGCCCCGCCGGCGTGTTCGATGGGATTTCGCGAATTGCGACGATTTTGCCGGAATAACAAACGGTTATGGGTCGATTTTTGTTCGATAAGTTTTTTTTGCGGGCTGGAATTGCGGGTCGCCCAGACGGAACCAATGGAGGTCGGCGCGCCGCGCAATACGCAAGCGAGACAGACAATTGTGGGCATTTTCAACCATGGCGCGTTGAATTTGCCGATTTGGCCTGAAGACGGAATCAGGAGCGCCAACGAGCCGGAAGCTCTAGCGATGTCGCAACCCGAAGGCAGGCGCGGCAAAGACGCCGCAATAGACACCTCCCCCGACCCCCGGTAATTCCCCGTTCCCATGAACGACTTTCTCACCATGGGCGGATACGCGGCGTTCGTCTGGCCGGCCTATGGCATCTCGGCGGCGGCGCTTCTCGGCCTCGTTTTCTACGTCCTGCGGCGGCGGGCGGGGGCGCGGCGGCGGCTCGCGGAGATCGAGGGCCGGGCCGACAAGACCGCTGGCTAGCGCTCGATGCCCTTTCGCGACGCCTTCCCCCTTCGAGACGAAAAATCCCTTCATTTTGCGGACCTGCGCCCTTCGACACGCCGCCGCACGGCGGCGGATCTTCAGGATGAAGGCGTCAACAAAGGGGCGAAGCGTTGAGTGGCCTCACCCTCATTGCAGAAGGCGTCGCGGGCGCGCGGGGCGGTCGCCTTGTGTTCGAGGGCGTCGACCTTGTCGTGGCGCCAGGCGAGGCGGTGGTCCTGCGCGGCGCTAACGGGGCTGGCAAGACGACGCTCCTGCGGCTGCTTGCCGGCATCGCGACGCCCGCCGCCGGACGCGTTTCGTTTCAGGGCCCGGCGTCGAATGGCGAACCGCCGAACGCGGCGACAGCTTGCGTTTTCGTCGGCCACGAGAATGCAGCAAAAGGGCCCTGGACCGTCGACCGCAATCTCGCCTTCTGGGCCGACCTCTATGGCGAACGGGCGGTCGACATCGACGACGTGAAGGCGCGACTTTTCCTGTCCGGGCTTGGCGAGCGTCAGGCGGGCGCGCTTTCGGCGGGCCAGCGCAGGCGACTTGGTCTCGCCCGTGCGCTCGTCTCAGCCCGGACGATCTGGCTGCTCGATGAACCAACCGCATCAATGGATGCGCAAAGCGCTGCGCGCGTCGCCGACGCGATCCGCGACCATTGCGCTGCAGGCGGATCGGCCATTGTCGCGACCCACGAACCGATCGACCTGCCTGACGCCCGAGCGTTCCGCATGGCCGCTCCGCCTGCGACAAGTGGCGAGGCTGCATGAGGGGCCTTTCGGCGATCATCGCGCGGGACGTCTCCCTGGCGTTTCGCGCCGGCGGCGGCGCGGCCCAGACGGTGATATTCTACGCCCTCGTTATCCTGATTTTCGTTCTCGGCGTGGGGCCTGACCCTGCCGTCCTGTCGCGCGTTGCGGCGCCGGTCTTGTGGACCGCCGCGTTGCTCGCCTCGCTCCTGTCGCTCGACCGGATGTTCCAGTCGGACTTCGAGGACGGCTCGCTTGAGATGCTCGTCCAGCGGACGCCCACGCCAGGTCTTCTTGTGCTCGCAAAGGCCCTGGCGCACTGGCTGACCACGGCGGGGCCGCTTCTGCTCGCAACGCCGCTGCTCGCCATCATCGCAGGGATTGAGCCGGCCGCGGTCCCGCCGCTGATGTTGTCGCTCCTCGTTGGCACGCCCGCCCTGTCGCTGACCGGCGCGATCGGGGCGGCGCTGACGTTTCCGCTGCGGCGGGCGAACGTCCTGATGACCATCCTGATCGGGCCGCTGTTTGCGCCGACGGTGATCTTTGGGGTCGCCGCCGCAACGCCCGGCGCCGACGCAGCGCCGATGTTGTTCCTCGGGGCCGCGACACTATCTACCGTCGTGATCGCGCCGCTTGCGGGCGGCGCCGCCATCCGGTTCAACCTGCAATGATGACGTCGAAACCCGCCAGCTTCTGGACGAGATACGCCAACCCGACGGCGTTCCAGCGCCTGTCGAACCAAATAGCGCCGCTGGCCGGGGGCGCAGCGATTGCGTTCATCGCGCTCGGCCTTTGGTTCGGCCTCGTCGCTTCGCCCGCGGACTACCAGCAGGGCGACACGGTTCGCATCATGTACGTGCACGTGCCGGCCGCCTGGATGGCAATGGCGTGCTATACGTCAATGGCGATCGCCAGCGTCGCCGGCTTCGTCTGGAAGCATCCGCTCGCCGACGTCGCCGCGAAATCAACCGCGCCGATCGGCGCGACTTTCACCGCACTCGCCCTTGTCACTGGCGCGCTCTGGGGCCAGCCAACCTGGGGAACGTGGTGGGTCTGGGATGCGCGCCTGACATCCGTCCTTGTACTGTTTTTCATGTATCTCGGGTACATGGCGTTGTGGAGCGCGATCGACGAGCCGACTCGCGCCGCGCGGATCGCCGCCGTGGCCTGCCTCGTCGGGTTCATCAATGTGCCGATCATCAAGTTTTCGGTCGACTGGTGGAACTCCCTGCATCAGCCGGCGAGCGTCATCCGCGCCAACGGCCCGTCGATTGACGGATCGATGCTGCGGCCGCTCCTCTTGATGGCCTTCGGCTACACCCTTGCCTATGTCTGGCTCTTGTTCGTCAACATGTCCGCCGAGCTTGCCGAACGCCGCGCTGCGCGGCTCCTTGCGGGCGCGCGGCCGACAGCGACGCTTGTCGCGGAACCTGCTGAGTGAGCATCCGGGTGAACGGCCGCGCGGGGATCATGAGCGAAGCAAAATGATCGTGAGTTGGATAAAATGAACAAGAAGCAGAAACGCCTCGCCTTTATCTCGTCATCGCTCGTCGTCGCGGCTGGCGCGGCGGCGCTGGCGCTCACCGCGCTTTCTTCGTCGGTCGCCTATTTCTACACGCCCTCCGATCTGGCCGCCGCCGCCGAAAAACCGACCGGCAACATCCGCCTCGGCGGTCTCGTGGCGGCCGAAAGCGTTCGGTATGCTGAAGGCGCTGATGCGCGGGTCGACTTCGTTGTCGAGGACGGCGCGCACCGAACGCAGGTCACGTTCGTTGGCGTCCTGCCTGACCTGTTCCGCGAAGGTCAGGGCGTCGTCGTTGAAGGCCGTCTCGCCGCCGATGGCAGCGTTGCGGCGAGCGAGGTGCTCGCCAAGCACGACGAGACCTACATGCCGCGCGAGGTCGCCGACGCGCTGAAGAAACAGGGCGTCTGGCAGGGCGAGAAGCCCGGAAGCTGACGTAATTTTCGTGGCGCGGATCAATCGCAGCGGATCATGGTTAAGCCGTTCTCACGCGATAGGCGCGCACCCCGGCGCCCCTTCGCGCAATAAGGCGTTTACCCGCGGCCGCCATGGGGCCATGCTCTGACGCGTCGCCAGTTGGCCGTTTGAACGCTTGGGGGAAGCCATGAGAACCAGGACCATCTTTTGCGCCATCGCCGGGGCGGTCGCGCTTGTCGTTTCGTCGGGCGCCCAGGCAGCGACGACGACGGTCAGCGCCGCGCCGCTGGACAGCGGCAGTCCGGTGACGATCGATGTGGTCGACTTCGGCACGACGCCGAACGCGAACATCGTCATTGATGAGTCTGCAATCGTTTCCAAGGCGGTCGGCGTCGACACGGCCCAGATCGCCGTAATGATCGATGACATCGGCATCGAACCGAAGGCCAGCTTCCTCTTCATTGATGTGCTGGAAGGGATGTCCCTTGTCTCCAGCCGGCAGATCACTGACGCAAACGGCGATCTCATCGGCGCCGTGCCGTTCAACATGGAAATGGCGGTCGTGTTCGACGTCTTGCTCAACGCCGCGCTGAATGCCTTTACGGTCAACTTCGCCGGGCTCGCAGAGCTTGACCCGAACGGAGGCAGTCCAAGCATCCGGGTGCTGATTTCGACAAGCGACCCTGCGGTCGTGCCGGTTCCCGCGGCGCTGCCGCTGTTGATGTCCGGGCTCTTCGGCCTTTCCCTCGTGTCGCGCCGGCGCAGGCGGGCTGACTAGACGAATGCCCGCCTGACAGGCGGCAGACGCAAAGGCCTGACATCCAGGCATAAAAACGCCCGACCAAACGGCCGGGCGTGTTTCGTATCCTGAGGGTTTTCCGGCGCCTAAACGGCGCTGCGACGGCCTGCCGCCATCAGGCCGCCAAGGCCCGTAAGCAGGAACCAAGCTGCCGCCGGCAACGGCACGACATTGTCAGGCGTGCCCGGCGCGACGCCAAATTCCTTGGAGGAGGAGCCGCCGCCGGTTGAATTCGGTGGGCGGACCGTCTGTCCACGGACGGCGAAGGTCTGACCAAGGAAATCCGACACGTCGAGGCCGGACGCGAGGATGGTGAACACGAACGAGGAGAAGAAGTCGCCGCCTGATCCAAGTTCGCCGATCTTGATCGCAATGTCGAAGGTCTGGCCAATATTCCCGCCAAGGCCGTTCGGCCCTGTGCCGTTCGTATTGAGGAAGACGCCGGTCACGGCGCCGGCGTCGTTCGCGATGTTCGCGAGCGATAAAGCTGGGGTGACGCCGCTTACATTGAAGAAAACCGATGCGAGATCGGCGGTATTGGCCGGATCGTTCACCGTATACGTGAACTTCACCCCACCGGCGACATCCTCAAGGACGACGTCCGTGTCGGACGACGCCGAACCCTGGGTATCCGTCAGCTTGAAGGAAAGAGTGGCGGCCTCGGCGGCGGAAACGCTCGCCACTACGCTCAAAGCAACCGCGGCGGCGAAGCCCCGCAACGCAACTTTCATGATCAACCCCAAAACAATATACCGGCACTGATTGCGCCAACCGCCGCTAATACGGATAGTTTTTCGCTACCGCAACACGGCGAATCAAAATGCAATCTGGAGAGGCAAGCAGTGGGCGCCATTCGTGTTGAAGCTGTTCTCGCGTCGTCATGACATCAGCGAGCAGCGCCGGGGAATGCATGACCCACCGCCCGCGAGGCGTCAGGCGATCAGCGGGATCGTTATCTCGGGAGCAGCTACAGCCCCGCCCACTCGATGACTTTCGCCGCGGCGGCCTCACCGGGCAGCAGGCCGCCCTCCCCCGGCGCAAGGAGCGACCGGACGACTTCCCCGGCCTCAGCCCGCCATCGCGCCCGCACGGCGCCGTCCTCCAGGAAAGGCAGGAGCGCCGCTTCAAGCGCCGCGCCCGTGCAGTCGCCTTGTAGCCGCTCCGGGATGATCTCCGCGTCGGCGGCGATATTCACGATCGAGGCGTATTTGCAGATGATGACGCGCCGCGCCCATGCCTCCGTCAACGGATCGACGCGATAGGCCGCGACGGTCGGCGCGCCGTGGATCGCGAGCTCCGTCGTCACCGTGCCGGACGCGGCGAGCGCCGCCGTCGATGCGGCGAAGGCGTCGTATTTTTCGTCCGGCCCAACAGTCACAACGGGTACGGACCATTTCGCGATTTCACTGCGGGCGAGATCCGCAACCGACGGCGCGAGCGGCGCAATGACCTTCAGTCCGGGAACGCGCCCGGCTAGCCGCGCGGCGGCCTCCCCGAACGGCGCCGCGAGACGCTTCACTTCGCCCCGGCGGCTGCCCGGAAGAATGGCGAGAACCGGGCCGGCGCTCAGGCCATGGCGCGCGCGGAATGCCGCCGCATCAGCCTGCGCCGACGCGGCGGCGGCGAAATTCGGATTGCCGATGAACGCGGCGCGCCCGCCCGCCGCCTCGAAAATCGCCGGCTCGAACGGCAGCAGGCAGAGCGCGCCATCGAACAGCGAGACGACGGTTTCGGTCCGTCCTGGGCGCGACGCCCAGACCTGCGGCGTCGCGAGCTTCACAAGCGTCGTCTCCGGCGACTGGGCCCGGATGCGCGCGGCGACGATCCGCGAGAACCCCCACGCGTCGATGAGTACGGCGGCGTCGGGCCGGGTTTCAGCGGCGAGGTGCGCAAGGTCGCGGGCCCTCGCGAACGCGGCCCAGGCGATGCGGGCGACATCCGTCAGCCCCATGACGGACAGCTCCGAGGTCGGAAACAGCGAGACAAGACCTTGAGCCGCCATCGCGTCGCCGCCGCAGCCAATGAATCGGGCGCCCGGCTGGCTGCCGCGCATCGCCCGCATGAAGTCCGCGCCGATGGCGTCAGCGGATGGCTCGACGGCGGTCAACAGAATTGTTGGCGACGGCTTCCCGTCACTCACGCCACGTCCTCTGGCCGGAACCCGAAGATGAACAGCCCGGCGGCGTCCGCCGCCGCAATCGCTTCGTCAGCGTCCATCAGGAGGCTGCGCCGCGCCTCGACTGCGACGCCGGCGAGTCCGGCGGCGATCGCCCCTTCGATTGTCTTGACGCCAATTGTCGGCAGATCGACGCGAAGTTCCTGCCCCGGCTTCGGCCGTTTGACGAGCACGCCCCGACGCGGGGCGCCGCTGCGGATGGAGGCTGGCATCGAGGCAATCCGCGCGATCATATCGTCGGTGCCTTCGGCCGCTTCAATGGCAAGCACAAGGCCGCCGGCGACGGCCGCCGCCTGACCCACGTCAAAGGGGCCGAGTGCGGCAATGACGCGCGCCGCCTTGCGGATATCTTCCCGATCGTCATCGGACGGCGCAACAGCGCCGAGCGGGCCTTCCGGAACGGCAAGATCGCCGGCGATTTCATCGGCGCCGATGACTTTGTACCCCTCGCCCTCAAATGCGTCGACAATCACGTCGAGCAGCGCGCCATCCCCGCGCGCCGCCGCGGCGAGGAGCCGCGGCAAAAGGGCGGCGGCGCGCCAGTCGAGTCGCAGGGAAGAAAAGTCGGGCCGCGGAACAATTCCGGCCAGCGTGACGGCGTCGCAGCCCGTATCCTTTAGGATGCGCGCCAGCTTGCCCGCCTCGCCAAGGTGGATCTCAGGTCCGTCATAGGCCTCGGCGGCGGGATCGGCGAAGCCCGTAAGACGGATCGCGACGAATGGCCGGCCCTGGTTCGCGCAGGCGTCAGCGAGCCGCAGCGGCAGAGCGCCGCCGCCCATGATGATGCCGAGCTTCGTCCAGCGCATCGTGCGGTCAACTCCTTTGCGTCAGGCAGGCGTCAGTCGCGCCCGGGTCCGAGCACCGGCCGGGCGCCGCCCTCAACGATAAAGTCGACGATCCGGCGCACTTCCGCGACCTCGCCATGGGCGGCGGCGACAGCGACGAGCCGATCGGCGAAAACGCCGTCGCCGTGGAAAAGCTCCTGGTACGCCAAGCGCATGGCGGCGATGACATCGCGCGAGGTTCCGCGGCGTTTCAGTCCGATGATGTTAAGCCCATTAAGCCGCGCCCGGTTGCCGAAGGCCGAGCCGAACGGAATCACGTCCCGGTCGACCGCCGCGGCGCCGCCGACAATCGCGTAGGCCCCGACGCGCACGCGTTGATGCAGCGCCGCAAGCCCGCCGAGGAACGCGCCCTCCTCGACGATGCAGTGGCCGCCGAGCGAGGCGTTGCTGGCGACGACCGCGCCGGGCCCAATGAAGCAGTCATGGCCAATATGCGCCGCGGACATGACAAACGCGCCGTCGCTGATCACCGTCTTGCCGCCGCCGGCCTTCGTGCCGAGGTGGATCGACGCCTGCTCGCGGATGAGGCAATCCGCGCCGATCACAAGTTCAGCATCATCCTTCAGGGCCCCGAGGTGCTGCGGCGGACCGCCGAGCGTGGTGAATGCATGGACGACCGTCCGGGCACCAACGGTCACCCGGCCATCAACAACGACATGGGATTTCAGCTCGGCCCCTGCGGCGATTGTCGCGCCGTCGCCGATTACGCAATAAGGGCCAATCAGCGCGCCATCGGCGATATTGGCGCCGCCGGACACGATCGCCGTCGGATGGATCCCGCCCGCGCCCATTCCGCTCAGATCGTCGCGTTGGCCAGCATTGCCGAGTAGGTCGCGGAGGTCACGAGCTTGCCGTCGACATGCGCCTCGCCTTCAAAGCGCCATACCGGCGGACGCCGGTGCGCCACGCGGATCGAAATTCGCACCTGGTCGCCCGGCAGTATCGGCCGACGGAATTTCGCTTTTTCAATCCCCATGAAGAGGACGACTTTTCCCTCAGTATCGAGATTTTCGCCGTACGCCGTAAACGCCGCGGCGCCTTGCGCCATCGCCTCGATGATCATCACCCCTGGCATGACGGGGTAATCCGGGAAGTGGCCGGGGAAAAAGGGCTCGTTCATGGTCACGTTCTTGATCGCGACGGCGCTCTCGCCCGGCACGATGTCGACGATGCGGTCGATAAGCAGCATCGGATAGCGATGCGGCAGGAGCTTGAGTATCTCCTTGGCGGATAGTTCCGTTTTTCCCGGTTCAATCGTCGACATGGCCGTTTTTCGCTTTCGGTCTCGATGCGCGCTGCATATAGAGCATCATTCGCCACCACAAATGAGTCGGCATGGCTGGCACGCCGCCCCAACTTTCGCCGGCCGGAACATCGCGCATGAAGCCGGATTTCGAGCCCAGCCGCGCGCCCGCGCCTATCTTCACGTGATCCCCGACGCCGGATTGCCCGCCCATCACAACCCCGTCGCCCAGGGTTCCGCTGCCGGCGATCCCGGAATGAGCCGCGATCACGCATCCCCGTCCGATACGCACGTTGTGGGCCACTTGCACGAGATTATCGATCTTCGTGTCATCGCCGATCGACGTTTCGCCGAGCGCGGCCCGGTCGACGGTCGAGCACGCCCCAAGTTCGACCCGCGCGCCGATCCGCACGATGCCGAACTGGGGCATTGCGCGCGGGCGGCCGTCGATTTCCACAATTCCAAAGCCCGCACCCCCGATGACGACATTCGCGCCAATGCGGCAGTCGTCGCCAATATAGGCGTGGGTGATAACGGCGCCGGGCCCGACCTGCACGCCGGCGCCTATGACCACATTCGGCCCGATCACCGCATTCGGCAATATGACCGAACCTTCGCCGATGGTCGCGCCGCCCCCGACCCGGACCGATGCGTCCACCCGGGCGGCCCTCGCGTCCAGCCCGAGCTGATCGCCGCTGCGCCAGCCGCAGTCGCCCGCATCGTGTCGGTCGACGTGCAGCGCCGCGCTGAGCCTCGCGAAACTCGCCCGCGGCGCGCTGGTGGTCGCCACCGCTGCGGCGGCGTCCTCAACCCTCGCCGCGATCGCGTCGGTCGTAAGGACGAGCGCCGGTTTGCTGGCGTCGGATCGCGCAAGAAAGGCGTCGGCGGCCCGTTCACTCTCAAGGAAAACCGCCGCGCCGCCGAGGTCGGCCGCATCAAACCGCGCAACGCGCTCAATTTCCACGTCGCCAGCGCCGGCGTGGGGCAAGGCCGCGGCAATCCTGATCGCATCAGCGAAGCGGAGCGGCGGATTCGTGTCAAAAAACCGGGGATCGATCATTTCATTCCTGTCGATCCGGCCCGAGGGTCCGGCCTGATGATCCGGAATAACCCGCGCGCAGCCGGGCGGACCGGACGGATCAAAGCAGCGGATTCGCCCGCCGTCCACCGCTCTGCTTTGCCCGGGTCAGGATTGCGCTGCCCGGCAAAGTACTAAACCGCATTCCGTTGACCCGTCTTGCGTCTATTGCAGTGACGTTGCCGGCCTCGTCTTGCGGGTTTCGCGCCCGGCCGACACTTCGACAAAAAGAAGGCGCTCCCGCCGCGCGAGCAGAGGGAGCGCCTGGAAGCCGGTCCGCGAAAGGCGGCCTCTAGTTTTTCTTGGACGCGCTCTTCTGGCGTTCCTTGGCGGCGTCTTCGAGGCGCTTCATCACGTCGGAAAGCGAAATCTTCTCGACCTCGACTTCCTTCAACTTCTTGTCGAGCTGGGCAATGACGGCGTCAGTGATGTCGGTTTCCGGCGCAGCGTACATGACGGCCGAACGGTCCAGCATGACCGTCGCGCCGCGACTGTCGACAATATCCTTGAGGATCGGCCGCGTCTCGATCAGCACCTTGGATTCGGCCGCCTGCACTGCAGCGACAAATGCCTGTTCCATGATCTGCGCCTGCTGCGGCAGCGCAACCTGCTGGCGCATGGCGAGGTCCTGTTCGGTCTTCTTGCGGACCTCTTCGGACATAAGGGACGCATTCTTCTGGTACTTCTCGATATCGCCCTGAAGTTTGGCCGCTTCGGCCTCGAGCTCCTTTTTGACGCTTTCCTGGACGGCCCGCGCCTGGTCAGGGATGGTCTGACCGGCTTTTGAGGCGCTGATCAGGCGCTGACGATCAACGATCAGGATAACCGGCGCCTTTCCTTGCGACTGGGCTTCGGCGCTCGAAATGGCGGCGCCGCCGGCGAAGCCTGCTGCGACGAGCGCGGCGACGCCGACTCCGAATGAAATTGTACGCATATTCACGATGACACCTCGCTTCTGATTGGAGTCGCTACGTTCAAGGCCGATCGCCGCCTTTGCGGGGCGCCGACCGATTCGAATCGGTCCGAAATTTCGGGTTCGTTTAACAAAACAGTTGCGTTCTTACCATCGGCTTTGCGCCTAAACGGTTCACACGCGCGTCCTGCGCCCGTCGCGCGCGCATTTTGCCGGCCGGGAACGCAACCATCGCTAGAAGTTCGTGCCCGCACTGAACCGGAACCCTTCGGTCCGGTCATAGTCCTCTTTCCGGAAAACCTCGGCGATATCGAACCGGACCGGCCCGAAAGGAGAGTCCCAGCTGACCGACACGCCTGCTGAAATTCGTACCGAAAGGTCGTCCTGAACTGGCTCAACGAAGATGCCGTCGCCATCGGGGTCGACGAAGAGGCTGATATTGTCGTTCACGATCTTGTCGCGTTCGTCGACAAGGCCGACTGTGCCGAAGTCGGTGAAAATCGCCGCCCGGATGCCGTATTCCTTCGGCAACGGCAATGGCAGCCTGATCTCGGCCGTGCCGATCGCGTAGATTTTCGCGCCGATCGCCTGAGTGCCGACAAGCTGGCCATTGCGATCGATAAACGACTGTTCGGAAATGAACCGCGGTCCCACCCCCGCAACCTCAAAGCCGCGGAACGTGCTGGCCCCTTCGAAGAAGCGGTCCTGCACACGCACGTCATCGCCGGCGTAGCCGGAGATGTAGCCGCCGCGGAACCGCGTGCGCAGCACAAACCCGCCGAACAGACGCTGGTAGGAGGCGGCGAGACCTTCATTGCGAATGTAGTTCACGTCGCCGCCGAGGCCCGCAAAGCCCTGGCTGAACTGGAGCTGCCACCCCCGGGTCGGGTCGATTGGATCGTCTCGGGTATCAAACTGGACGGAATATCCGATCAGTGAGGTAATGAACCGGCCGCGCGACGAGCAGCTTGACGAGAACGAATTGACGAGGAAGTCGCAGGTCTCCGCCTGAATGATCAATGCCGGCTCGCCGAAAGCGTCCGTGCCCGTCACCGGCGGCGCGGTCGGCGACGCGCCGTCCACCAGCACGTCCATCGGGTCCGTGCCGATCGGGAACGTCCGGTTCGAGATCTGGTCGAACGTGATGTTGTCGCGCGCGAGCTGATACTGGAGGCTGCCGCGGCCGTATTCGGAGATCTGGAACCCGGCATTGAGGCCAAAGCCGACCCGGTTACGGATGATCCCGACTTCGCGGAAGTCAGTCCGTGTATTGAAGATCGAGAAGCCGGCCGCGAGGTTTCGATCGAGGAAGTATGGCTGCGTGAAGCGCAGGTCGATCTGCCGCGTCCTCGAGCTGGCCTGGGCGCGCAATTGCAGGAACTGCCCGCGGCCCATCAGGTTTCGTTCCTGGATCGAGAAGTCGACGATGAAATTCTCCGTCGACGACACGCCGACGCCAACCGAGAACGAGCCGGTTGACTGCTCTTCGACCGTGACGTCGACCTCGGTGCGGTCCGGCCCAGAGCCGGGCTTTTCCTCGATCTCGACTTCGCTGAAGTATTGCAGGCTGCGGATCCGGGCTTTCGAGCGGTCGACGAGCACGCGGTTGAACGCGTCCCCCTCCGCCAGCCGGACTTCCCGCCGGATCACCTTGTCGAGGGTGCGGGTGTTGCCCTTGATGTTGATTTTCTCGACATAAACGCGAGGGCCTTCATTCACCTGGAAAATGATGTCGACGGTCTTAGTGTCGGGGTTGCGCTCGAGCCGCGACCGGACGTCGACAAATGCGTAGCCGAGCGCGCCGGTGGCGAACGTGATCGACTCCGTGGCGCTCTTGACCTTGTCGCCGTCGAACGTCTCGCCGGTCCGGATCGGGACGATGCTCTCAAGCGCGGTTTCGTCTAGGCGATCGAGCGTCGTTTTCACCCGTACTTCGCCGACCGTGTACTGAGGGCCTTCGTCAACGGAGAACGTGATGAAGAAGTCCTCGCGGTCGGGCGTGAGTTCTGCGATGGCGGAAACCACCTGAAAATCGGCATAGCCATTGCGGGCGTAAAACTGCCGCAGGAGATCCCGCTCGTACTCGAGGCGGTCGGGATCATAGTTGGCGTTTGAGGAAAAGAACCGCCACCAGCGGCTCTCTTTCGTCAGGATCTCGCCGCGCAGGGCGTTTGAAGAGAACGCCTCGTTGCCAATGAAGTTGATCTTCGCGACGCCGGTCTTCGGGCCTTCGTCGATCTCATAGATGACATCGACGCGGTTTTGCTCGAGCGGCGTCACCTTCGGCGTCACTTCGGCGGCGAAACGCCCGGTGCGGCGGTAGACCTCGATAATCCGTTGGACGTCCGACTGAACCTTTGCGCGGGTGAAGACCGAACGCGCCGTGAGCTGGACCTCTTCGGTGATCTTGTCGTCCTTGACGCGCTTGTTGCCTTCGAGAATCACGCGGTTGACGATCGGGTTTTCCTCGACCTCGATCCGCAAGGTTCCGTCGTCGAGCATGTTGAGCTGAACGTCGGAAAACAGCCCGGTGTTGAAAAGCGTCTTCAGGCCGAGATCGAGCAGCTGGTCATCGGCCTGTTGGCCCGGCTGGACCACGAGGTAGGACGCGACGGTATCGGCTTCGATCCGCTGGTTTCCCTGCACCTGGATCGCCCGGATAATCGGCGTGTGCTCGCCCGGCTGTTCAGCCCCGGCGGCCGCAGCCCCCTGAGCCGGCGCCTGAACGGGCCCCGGGGCCTGCGCCGCGGCGACGGAAAACGCGCACGCGCCGGTCGCTATCGCCAGGAGAGTGCGCAGGAGCGTGTGCAGGGCGGCGCCTCGCAGCGAAGCCATTAAGGTTACCGCCATGCCGGCGACGACGTTCCCCGACGACTGAACTGAGATCATCGTTCCGACCTAGCCTAAAAGGGAAAGAAGATTGGCGATGTCGTTCCAGGTGACGAAAATCATGAACGACGCCAGGAGCACCATGCCGAGTTGAAACCCTATCGCCTGCGCCCGCGCCCCAAGCGGCCGACCGGCGATCCCCTCATACGCGTAGTACAACAAGTGGCCGCCGTCGAGAACCGGCACGGGCAATAGATTCAGGAAACCGATCGACACGGACACAACCGCGGCGAGATTGATGAAGTTGCCAAGGCTGACCTTCAGCCTGTCCAGGAACGAAATGTCGTCTCCTTCGAACCCGGACATCGCGGACTGGCCCGCATACTGGGCCATCTTGATGGGGCCGCCGAGCTGGCGCGTATCCTCCTTGCCGACGACCAGCCGTGAAAGGAACCGCAAGGTGCCGGAAATGACCCGCCAGACCTGGCGAGAGGCCTCTTTCAGGGCGTCGAGCGGCGCGTACCTGACGAACGTCACGGAGCTTGCGTCCCCGACGATGCCGAGGACGCCAGCTTCGGCCACATTGCCGAAAGCGTCGTCAATCTCCTGTCGGCGCGGGGTCGCGTAAAGCGTCAGACGCTCTCCGTCGCGTTCCACCTCGAAGCGAAGCTCTTCGCCGGAAGACAGACGCGTCGTCATCGTCAGCTCGTCAAAGCGGGCAATCTTGCGGCCGTTCACCGACACGATGAGATCGCCGGCGACAAAGCCGGCTTCCGCCGCCGCGCTGTCTTCAACAACCTCGCCAACCTTCGGCGTAACAACATAGGAGCCGAAGGAGATCAGCAGCACCCAGAATATCGCGGTCGCCAGGATGAAATTCGCCATCGGACCGGCGGCGACGACGATTGCGCGCGCCCAGACCGGCTTGAAATGGAAGCAGACGGCGCGTTCTTCCGGGGTCAGCCGCGAGGCGAGGCCATCCGCCTCGCCCGGGCGGGGAAACTGGGTCGTCGCCGGGCGCGCCCGGTCTTCCGTCGAGGGTTCCGCTGAGTCGTCCGCCGCAGCGTCCTCAATCTCGCCGGCGATGTCGGCTTTCGGATTGGAAGCGCCGGAGGCGTCGCCGAAAAACTTCACGTAACCGCCAAGCGGCAACATCGAGATGCGCCACTCGGTGCCCTTGCGGTCCGTCCACCGCGCAATCGGCCTGCCAAAGCCGATCGAGAATACGTCGACCCGGATGCCAAGCGCCCTCGCCGCGGAGAAATGTCCGTACTCGTGAAAAAAGACGATAATCGTAAGGAGAACAATGAACGCGACCACGGCGATCGGCAGGATGAGCAACTGCTCCAGCGGAAATCCGGCAATCGACATTCGGCCTCCCTACGCAACCCGGCGCGCCGGTGATCGTTCCACATCTCTGACGCCGCCGCGAGCGCGACTGACGTAACATGCTTCGGCCCGCCGCCGAACGCAAAACCGTGACTACAATGAGCCCGTTTCATATTGCCCGGTCAGGTTGCTCCGCCAGGTGGCAGGTTGGCTTCCCCGACCAGCTTCCCCGATTAGCTTCCCGACTAGGCCGCCCGCGCCGCAACCGCCGCTTCGGCGAGGCGGCGGGCGGCGGCGTCAGCCTCCAGCGCCTCGGCCAGAGAGCCCAGTGAATGCGGCGCATTCAGCCGGTCGGCCGCTTCAAGCGTCGCCTCCACAACATAGGGTATCCCATTGAAATCAAGTCGGTCCGAGAGAAACTCCGCGACCGCGACTTCGTTCGCGGCATTCAACATTGCCGGGTATGCCCCGCCCTTTGCGACCGCTTCGCGGGCGAGCCGGATGGCGGGAAAGCGCTCCGGGTCGGGGGCCTCGAAGGTCAGCGTCGCCACCTCGGCGAAGTTCAGTTTCGCCGATGGGCTTTCGATCCGATCCGGCCAGGCGAGGCAGGAGGCGATTGGCGTGCGCATATCGGGCGTGCCAAGCTGGGCCAGCACGGAGCCATCGACATATTCGACCATCGAATGAATGACGGACTGGGGGTGGACGAGCATCTCGATGCGGTCGTGAGGCGTCGGGAAAAGGTGCGCCGCTTCGATCAGCTCAAGGCCCTTGTTCATCATGGTGGCGCTGTCGACGGAAATCTTCGCGCCCATGCTCCAGTTCGGATGCGCGACGGCCTGGGCCGGCGTGGCGACCGCCATTTGCTCCTTCGACCATGTGCGGAATGGGCCGCCTGAAGCTGTTAGAATCAAACGTGAAATCCTGTTCGGCCTCTGAAAGTCGTAAACCTGGAAAATGGCATTGTGTTCGGAATCGACCGGCAACAGCATGCCGCCCGCCGCACGCACCGCCCGGCTCACCACGTCGCCGGCGCACACGAGGCATTCCTTGTTAGCCAGGGCGACAGCCGCGCCACGTTCCGCCGCGCGAAGGGTTGGCATCAACCCTGCGGCGCCCACGATCGCCGCCATAACCCAGTCGGCGTCCCGCGCCGCGGCCTCGATGATGGCCGACGGCCCGGCGCCGGTTTCGATGCCCTCGCCTGCCAGAGCGGATTTCAGCTCGCCGCCAAGGCTTTCGTCGGCGAGCGCCACGAAACGAGGACGAAACTTTTTCGCCTGCTCGACAACGAGGGCGAGATTCCGGTTCGCCGTCAGGGCTTCGATGGTCAGGTCCGCATCGTTCCGCGCGGTGGCGAACTCAACGAGATCAAGGGTGCTGACGCCGATCGACCCGGTGGAGCCGAGCACCGTTATGCGGCGCGCGCACCTGGACTGGCGGGAAAGCAATTCAGCCGCCGTGGGCGCGTCATCTCTCGCCATCGTTTGTGGTTCCCGCTTGCTGCTTGCTGCCTGCTGCTTGGCGCCTGCTGTCGCCGGGCGCGCCCCCCGCCGCCCGACCGGCCCGTCAGAACGCCGGATCAAAGCCTCGCGAGAAGTATATGTCCATAGATGATTAGCGCGATTGCGCTGGTGGCGAATATCATCCCGTCGAGGCGATCGAGCGCGCCGCCATGGCCTGGAATAAACCCAGACATGTCCTTGACCCCGAAATGCCGCTTGAACCCGCTTTCCGCCATGTCCCCCAGGATTGAGATCAGACCGAGCGCCCCGCCGATGCCCGCGTAGGCCAATTCATCGCCGCCCCCGAACGACAATCGCCCGCCGACCAGCCCGGCAGCGCCGCCCAGGATAATCCCGCCGACCGCCCCCGCCCAGGTCTTTGCCGGCGACAGGATCGGCGCGAGTCGCGGGCCGCCGACAAGCCGCCCGAAAAAGTAGCCGCCAGTGTCCGCGGCCCACACGACGGCGAACAGCAGGATCGTCAGCCCTCGGCCGTTTTCGACCCCCTCGCGCAGCCAAAGAAGAGCGACGCAAGGGGCTAGCACATAAGCCGCAGCGACGCCGCACCATCCGCGAACGCCGGGCGAAGCAAACGCTGCGCCGGCCGCCCCAGCAATCACGCAAGCGGCATAGGCGAGCGGGAACGCGCCAAACGCCGCTGCGCCGATGGCGATCGCGCCTGCGCCCCCAAGGGCCAGAAACGCCGGCGTCAGCTCCCGCCGCTCGACCATGCGCGTCCACTCGAAGCACATTGCGACCATCAGGAACGCGACAAGCGCAGCGAACGCCGGGCCGCCGGCCCAGCACGCCGCGATCGTAACCGGCCCGAGCACGGCGCTCGACGCAATTCGCAGAATGAGGCTGTCCGCTGGCTTCGCAGCAATCATCGTTTGGCCCGACAGGCCAGCGGGCGCGCCAGCCGCGAGATGGGCCGAACCTTCAGGTGGACTGCCTGGCGAACCGCCGGCGTCAGGCCCCGCCGACGCCGCCATATCGACGCTCGCGACGAAAATACTCGGCGACGGCCGCGCCAAAGGCGTTGGCGTCAAAATCCGGCCAGAGAACGTCCGGAAAGAAATACTCCGCATACGCTGCCTGCCAAATCAGAAAATTGCTCGTGCGCTTCTCGCCGCTCGTCCGGATCACAAGGTCCGGGTCAGGGGCCTCGCCGGTATCGAGACGCCGGGCGAAACTTTCCTCGGTGATTGCCGAAGGATCGATCCGGCCGGCCGCAGCGTCCTCTGCGAGCGCTCGCGCCGCACGCAGGATTTCGTCCCGGCCGCCATAGTTGAAAGCGATCTGCAGCAGGAACGCGTCGTTGGAGGCGGTCTCCCGCTCAGCCCGGGCGACAAGCGCCCGCAGTTCGAGATCAAGGCTCTTGCGGTCGCCAATGATGCGAACCTTGACGCCATTGCGTTTCAGGTCCGGCAGATCGGCGCTGATGAACTCGCGCAGCAGGCTCATGAGATCACGAATCTCGGCAGCCGGGCGACGCCAATTCTCTGTTGAAAAACTGTAGAGCGTCAGCGCCTTGACGCCATTGTCTCGGGCGGCCTCAAGTGCGCGCCGCGCCGCGTCGACGCCGGCGCGGTGGCCCGCCGACCGCGGCAGGCCGCGGGCCTTCGCCCAGCGCCCGTTGCCGTCCATGATTATGGCGACATGGCGCAGGACCCCCTCGCCGCCATCCTTGCCGGCCGGGCCGTTCCCCTCTTCTACGCCGGGGTCGGCAAATGCGCGTTGAGCGATAGGCGCCGTCACATCGGCTCCTCAATTGGGCCCCGGAACGGCGCTGACGCCCAGCTCCGGGACAAGTTTTGTCTGGCCGTTCTTAGAGGCGGCCACCCCGCGTATCCTGGCCTTCACGCCCGGGAGCAACCGTCCGGCCATCCAGTCGATCATACCGCCGCAGGGTTAATAACCCTAAACCTGCATGATCTCCGCTTCTTTCTTCGCGAGCACTTCGTCGACCATCTTGACCATCTGGTCCGTCAGCTTCTGGACCTCATCCGACTTGCGCTTCTGGTCATCCTCGCTAAGGCCGTCAGCCTTCTTGATCGACTGCATGCCTTCCTGCCGGACGTTGCGGATCGCGACCTTTGCCTGCTCAGCGTACTTGCCGGCGACTTTCGCCAGCTCGATGCGCCGCTCCTCCGTCAGGGGCGGCACCGGAACGCGGACGTTCTGGCCGTCAACGACCGGGTTGATCCCGAGGCCGCTGTCCCGGATCGCCCGCTCAACCGCGCCGATCATGCCCTTGTCCCAGACCTGAATGGTGATCATCCGCGGTTCCGGCACGCTGACGGTCGCCACCTGATTGATCGACATCTGCGCGCCGTACGCCTCTACCGTAATTGGCTCGACGAGGCTGACCGATGCGCGCCCTGTGCGCAGGCCTGAAAATTCGGTCTTCAACGCCGCGATTGCGCCCTCCATGCGACGTTTGAGTTCAGGGATGCTGAGGGCGTCCGAGGTCATTTTCGTCTCCTTGATCCTTATTGAGCCGTGCCTGCGCGGCAATATCGCGCCGGAATTGCGCCGGAATTGCGCCTGTCCAAGGTCATGGGGCCTTTGAGACCGAAGCGCAATCTCGCGCACGCGCCCCTTGCCGGAAGTGACCAATGGCGCGACCAGTCGGCTATTCGTCGACGATCGTCGTATGCGGGCCCTCGCCCGTCAACGCGCCGACGACGCCCCCGCGGGTCTGGATCGAAAAGACGACGATCGGGATTGAGTTCTCCCGGGTCAGAGCGATCGCCGCCTGATCCATTACCTTCAGGTCACGCACGATGACGTCCCGGTGCGACAGCCGGTCAAATCGCTTGGCGTCCGGGTTTCGCTTGGGATCGTCGTCATAAACGCCGTCAACCTGAGTGCCCTTGAACAGGGCGTCGCAACCCATTTCCGCCGCGCGCAGCGCCGCCGCCGTATCCGTCGTGAAGAACGGATTGCCGGTGCCGGCGGCGAAGATCACGATCCTGCCCTTCTCCATGTGCCGGATCGCGCGACGCCGGATGTAGGGTTCGCAGATCGCAGTCATCTCGATTGCGGACATGATCCGCGTGAACATCCCGATGCTTTCCAGAGCGTTCTGCAACGCGAGCGCGTTCATCACAGTGGCGAGCATGCCCATATAGTCGGCGCTCGCTCTTTCCATGCCGCTCGCCGCCTGGCTGACGCCCCGAAAAATATTGCCGCCGCCAACGACGACGCACATCTCCGCGCCCAGCGACTTGGCCTCGGCGATTTCCTCCGCGATCCGCGCAACGACGCTCTGGTCGATACCGTAGGTCCCCCCGCCCATCAGCGCTTCGCCGGAGACCTTCAGCAGGACGCGCTTGTACGACAGCTTGCGCGCCCTTGTCGTGGCGGCGCCCGTCTCGCTTTTCGCCATCTTTTCCGCCTCGCCTTCACTCATCCGCTCACCCGACGGCGACCGGGATAGGCCTTTTCGGCGCCGGACGCACGACCCTTTTTGCGGCCCGCCCCTTCGCCGTCGCCAAACGCGAAAAAGCCCGGGCGAACCCGGGCTTTTCCATCTGTCTCGCATTCGCCCGGCGCGCGGCGGCAGGCTCAGTCTTCGTCTTCGGACTTCTCGACCCCGTCGCCGAGCTCTAGCCGGGCGAATCCCGCGAACTCGACCGGCGCGCCTATGTCAGCGGCGGCGTTCTTTATGACGTCGGCGATGCGCGTTTCGCCATCGATCACGAAGATCTGCTCAAGGAGCACCGATTCCTCATAGAATTTGCGAAGCCGTCCTTCGACCATCTTCTCGATGATGTTTTCCGGCTTGCCGGACGCGCGCGCCTGATCGGCCAGGACGGACTTTTCGCGCTCGAGCACGTCGGCGTCGATGTCGGCGATCGTCGCCGCAAGCGGACGCGTTGCGGCGGCGTGCATGGCGATCTGCCGGCCGAGGGCGATCAGTTTTTCCTGGTCGCCAGTCGACTTTAGGCCGACGAGCACGCCGATCTTGCCTGCGCCCTCGACCGTCGGTCCGTGAATGTAGGCAGCCACTGCGCCGCTTTCGACCGAGACCTTGGCGGAGCGACGCAGCGTGAGGTTCTCGCCGATCTGGCCGACCATCTCCGCGACGTGTTCCTCGATCGTCCGGCCCGCGCCCGGATAGGCCGCCGCGCGCACCGCCTCGACGGATCCATCAGTCGATAGCGCGGCCGTTGCGATCTCGCGAACCATCGACTGGAAGGTCTCGTTGCGCGCGACGAAGTCGGTCTCGGAGTTCACCTCGACCAGCACCGCGGCGGCGCCATCGGCCGATGCGGCGACCGCCACCAAGCCTTCAGAGGCCGTACGGCCGGATTTCTTCGCCGCCTTGGCGAGGCCCTTCTTTCGCAGCCAGTCGACCGCGGCGTCGATATCGCCGTCCGTCGCGGCAAGCGCCGCCTTGCAGTCCATCATGCCCGCGCCGGTCATTTCGCGCAGCTGCTTCACCGATTGCGCCGTGATCGCCATTCAACCTCTCCTTGGTGTGCCCGCCTTCACCGGCGATGGTGTCGCCGGAGCCCGGGGACGCCGGCGCGCCGTAAGCGGCCGTCGCGAATCATGATTCAGTTTTCGGCGGCGGCCCGTCCCGAAGGAACGGGCCGCGTTTTTCTTCGCGGGGGCATGCCCGCGCGGTGCGTTCTTGTCAAAAACCGTGACGCTTTCAACCGTCCCTGGCTTGGTCCAGGCCAGCGCGCCGATGCCGGCGGCCCCGCCGAAGTCAGCCGCCCGGGTCTCAGCGTTCGGCCGGCGCCCAACCCGGCGCCCGACTTGGCTTCAGGCGGACGCGTCGGCGGTTTCGTCCGCGCTCGCGGCTGCGCCAGTTGTTTCCTCGATCGCCAGAGCCGGTTCGGCAGGCGCTTCCTCAAGCGCGCCAATGTCAACGCCGAGGGAGGCTTCGCTCGCCGAGATGCCGTCTATCACCGCATCGGCCATGAGGTTGCAATAAAGCGAGATCGCGCGCGATGCGTCGTCATTGCCCGGAATAATCACGTCAACGCCGTCCGGATCGCAGTTTGTGTCGACGACGGCGACCACGGGAATGCCGAGCTTCTTGGCTTCCTTGATGGCGATCGCCTCTTTCTTCACGTCGATCACAAAAAGCAGGTCAGGCAGGCCGCCAAGATCGCGAATGCCGCCAAGGGAGGCGTCCAGCTTTTCTTTCTCGCGCAAGAGCATCAGCTGCTCTTTCTTGGTCAGGCCCTTCGCGCCGCCATCGATTGTTTCCTCGAGTTCCTTCAGGCGGCGGATCGAATTGGAAATCGTCTCCCAGTTCGTCAGCGTACCGCCCAGCCAGCGGACATTCATGTAATATTGGGCGCAGCGCGCGGCCGCCTCGGCGATCGGCGCTTGCGCCTGCCGCTTTGTGCCGACGAAAAGGACGCGGCCGCCGCGGGCGACGACGTCACGAACGCGAACGAGCGCCTGGTGCATCAACGGCACCGTTTGAGACAAGTCAATGATGTGGACCCCGTTTCGGTCGCCAAAGATGAAGGGCTTCATCTTCGGGTTCCAGCGGTGCGTCTGGTGGCCAAAGTGAACGCCAGCCTCGAGCAGCTGACGCATTGAGAATTCCGGCAACGCCATTTGTCTGTAACTCCTTCGGTTTCGCCGCCGCGCCGCCATGCATCGCTCCGGGCGGTCGCCCGGACGACACCGAAGTAAAGCGGCGCGTGTGAGATGGCGCGGCCATACGGCCAAAGCGCCCGGATTTCAAGCCGGAATCCGAACCGGCGCAACGACCTGAACGCGCGGGCCTAGAACAACGGGCCCTCCGGCACTTCCGCGGCGTCTCGCCGCCCAATGCCCCCCAATGCCGCCCGGACAGCGTCAAGTCGCCGTCAAGGCGCCGCGCCCGCCGGCGTTGCATGGACCAGAAGCACACGCTCAGACGATTTCGACGTCGACCACGCCGGGGGTTGCCCGAAGCGCGCTTCGCGTCGCAGGAGAGCACAACGCCCTCGCGCCCAGTCGCACCTCGACGAACGCGCCGGCCGATAGGCCTTGCGCCGCCGCGTCCGCCGCCGCGATCGGGACGATCACGTGGACGTCGCCCGCCCCCGGACCAGCAGGCGAGCGGACCGCATCGAGACGCCGCTTCAGCGCGTCGATCGCCTCCGGCGAGGCGACGCGGACCCTAAGGCGGCTCGCATCGACCGCCGCCGCAGCGTCGAGCGGCCTCACTCCCTCGCAGGTCAGGCGGACCTCGCCGTCGCGGTCCTCGGCCGCAATGCGCATAAGAACGGGCTTGCCGGGCTCAAGCAGATCCCGCGAGCGCTCCAGCACCTCGGAAAACGCCGTCGCCTCGTAGTCGCCCGATGCATCCGAACACTCGATCCACGCAAATGGCTTGCCTGCCTTCGAACGGCGCAGCCGCATGCCCTTGACGATCGCGCCCACGTCGACCTCCTCGCGCCCCTCCTTGCCGGCGGCGATCGCTTCGGCGAACGTTGACGCGCCAAGCCGGGCAAGCTCGTCGGTGTACTCGTCGAGCGGATGGCCGCTGAAATAAAAGCCGAGCGCCGCGCATTCCTCGTTCAGGACATCGCCCCTCGGCATCGGGTCGACGCCGGCCATTGCCGGCCTCGCCAGCCCGCCATCGGCCGGGCCCGCATCGAACAGGCCGCGCTGGGCATCGACCCGTTCTTCTTCAGCCCGGGCGGAATAGCGCACCAACAGGTCCGCATTCGCTAGCGCCGCCGCCCGATCGACGCCGAGCCGATCAAACGCGCCGGCCCGGGCAAGGCTTTCGAACGATCTCTTGCCGAGGGATTTCAGAGGGGCCCTCTCGGCAAGGTCAAAGAGATCCGCAAACGCGGCGCCGCTGGCGCATCGCGCCGAAACCACTTCCTGCACGGCGGCCTCGCCAACGCCCTTCACGGCGGCAAGCCCGTAGCGGATTTTCCCGTGGTCGACGGAAAAATCCGGGAGAGACGCGTTCACGTCCGGCGGCAGCACGTCGACGCCGCAGCGCCGCGCCTCAGCGACAAAGGTCGCCAGCTTGTCGGTGTTCACGCGGTCGAGCGACATTGATGCGGCGAGAAACTCAGCCGGGTGGTTCGCCTTCAGGTAAGCAGTCTGGTAGGCGATCCATCCGTATGCGGCGGCATGCGACTTGTTGAAACCGTAGCCGGCGAATTTCTGCACGAGATCGAAAATGCCGGACGCCTTTCCCGGGTCGACTCCTCGCTCCTTCGCGCCGTCGACGAACCGTTTGCGCTGGCGGTCCATCTCCTCCTTCTTCTTCTTGCCCATGGCGCGGCGCAAAAGATCGGCCTCGCCAAGGCTGTAGCCAGACAGGATCTGCGCAATCTGCATCACCTGCTCCTGGTAGATGATGACGCCGTAGGTCTCTTTCAGCACTGGCTCGAGGGAGGGATGAAGATAGTCGATCGGCGTGCGACCGAACTTCCGGTCGATATAGGTCGGGATATTCTCCATCGGCCCTGGCCGGTATAGCGAGATAAGCGCGATGATATCCTCAAGGCAGTCCGGCCTAAGCCCGCGCAGCGTCGCCCGCATGCCCGCGCTTTCAAGCTGGAATACGCCGGTCGCGGATCCTTCGCCGAGCATCTCGTAGGTCCGGCGGTCGTCGAGGGCGATCCGCGCCGGATCGAATTCCGGCGCGCTTTCGCGTATGAACGCAGCCGCCCGCTCGACCACGGTCAGGGTCTTCAGGCCTAGAAAATCGAATTTCACGAGGCCGGCCGGCTCGACCCATTTCATGTTATACTGGGTCGCCGGCATATCCGCACGCGGATCAAGATAGAGGGGCGTAAGCTCGTCCAGGGGCCGGTCGCCGATGACGACGCCCGCCGCATGGGTCGAAGCGTGCCGGTAAAGGCCCTCGAGCTTGAGCGCGTTGGTGATCAGCGCATCGACGATTTCCTCGCGACCCCGCTCCTCTTTCAGCCGAGGCTCGACTTCCAGCGCTTCCGCGAGAGTGACCGGGTTCGCCGGATTGTTCGGCACAAGCTTGCACAACCGGTCGACCTGGCCGAACGGCATGCCAATGACGCGGCCGACGTCGCGCAGGACCGCGCGCGCCTGCAGCTTGCCGAATGTGATGATCTGGGCGACCCGGTCCCGACCGTACTTGTCCCGAACGTAGCGGATGACCTCGTCCCGTCGGTCCTGACAGAAATCGATGTCAAAATCCGGCATGGACACGCGCTCAGGATTGAGGAACCGCTCGAACAGGAGCCCGAACCGCAAGGGGTCAAGATCGGTAATCGTCAGGGCGTAGGCGACGAGCGAACCGGCGCCCGAACCGCGCCCCGGTCCGACCGGGATGCCCTCGCCCTTGGCCCACTTGATGAAGTCCGCGACGATGAGAAAATAGCCGGGGAACCCCATGCGCTCGATGATGCCGAGTTCCCTTTCGAGGCGCTCCCAATATTCCGCCTCCGGCGCCGCAAGCGGGAACGCGGCCAACCGTTCGCTCAGCCCTTCGCGGGCCTGACGCTGAAGCTCCGACGCTTCCGCCGCGTCAGCGTCCTCGGGACCGCCGGCGAACCGAGGCAGGATCGGCGCGCGCGTCCGCGGGCGAAATGCGCATCGCCGGGCGACTTCCATCGTCGTCGCCACGGCCTCCGGCAGGTCCGCAAAGGATTCGGCCATTTCAGCCGGCGACTTGAAATAGTGCTCAGGCGTCACCCGGCGGCGGTCTTCCTGATGAACATATGCGCCGTCGGCGATGCAAAGCAGCGCATCGTGCGCGTCATAATCATCCGCTGTCGGAAAGAATGGCTCATTGGTCGCGACGATCGGCAGGCCGTGCGCATAGGCCTCGTCGAGGAGAAAGGCTTCGCCACGCCCGTCGGGCCTTTGCGCAAAACGCTGCAGCTCGACGTAGAGGCGGTCAGGGAACGCCTTCGCGAGCCGGATGAGCAGGTCCCGGGCGGCGTCTTCGCGGGCCGCCCGGATCAGCCGGTCGACGGGACCGTCATGCCCGCCGGTCAGGCAGATCACGCCGTCCGCCAGTTCCTCTATCAAGGCGAGGTCGACGCATGGACCATCCGCACGGACCGATTCGAGAAACCCGCAACTCGACAGCCGCATCAGATTCCGGAAACCGGCATCGTTCTGCGCCAGCAACACAAGGTGGGGCGGCCTTGCGCAACCGGGCTCGATCTCTGCCCAACCGGGCGGCATGAACGACTGTTGCGTTCCGGAGATCGGCTGAACGCCCGCAGCCGAGAGAGTTTCCGACGCTTCCAGAGCGCCAAAGAGATTGTTCGTGTCGGTGACGGCGACGGCCGGCGCACCCTGGGCCCGGCAGAGAGCCGCAAGTCCGTCAATGGTAATGGCGCCTTCGGAAAGCGAATAAGCCGAATGGGCATGCAGATGGACAAACGTCATGTCACCCACTCCATCAATGGCCATCCCAACTGGCGACGACCTTTACCTGGCCCGCGCCGATCGCCAGCCTTACGCAAGGCCCATCAACGGCGCCCTCGTCGCCCCGCGCCGGCATTTTGTTTCCACTCGATCGCGCGCCTCCGCTCGATCGCGCAACATGGCGCGATCAAATCACTCCCGGCGACGGGCGTTCAGCCGAAAGCGAACCCACATGCTTGCGCAATCGCGACCAAGGCCAAAAGTACCGCGAGTCCCGCCATGTCGCGGGCCATCTCTCCGACCATTTTTCCCTCCATTTTCCGCAAGATCTGCATGATATGTTCGTCTTATGTTCTATATTCCTGTTTTGTTCTCTAGTCAACCATCAGGCGATATTATACTTGACGTACCCAGAGAGGCTATTGTAGATGCCAGAATGGACCGATGAGCAGATAATTCTGCGCAACATGTCTGCCCCAATTAGGGACGTCATGAATTTTTATCTAGTTTACAGCGGGCCGCTATCGGCGAGCGGGAATAGAAAGACTGGCAAGCAAGCCGAGATCGAAAAAATCCGTAGCGACTTGAGCCTACAGTTGGCGAGGCTTTGGGAAACTCACGATGCCCTGTGACCTTGCCCCGTCATTCGCCCTCAGTTTGAGGTAAGGTCCGTTCCGATAAGGAGACGGATGAATGAGGAAGAGCAGGTTTACCGAAGAGCAGATCATCGGGATCTTGAAGGAGCATCAGGCTGGCATGTCGGCGGCGG